>NZ_RQIS01000002.1 GCF_003837865.1 Paraburkholderia dinghuensis
ACAGGACCGTGAAACAACTCCACGCCGATGATAGTGCGGATTGCCCGTGTGAAAGTAGGTAATCGTCAGGCTCCTTATGCTGCAAGTCCAAACCCCGGCCTCTCCGAAAGAGAGCCGGGGTTTCGGCGTTTACGCGCGCTCAAACGCTTCAGGAACGGCTTGCCCGGGCGCAGGACCGTAGCGGGCACACACCCCGGCCCAGGCCCGGGACGCTGACCCGGCAGGTCGCGCCGTGAATCCCACCAAAAAAAACCGTCCCGAAGGACGGCTTTTTTAATTCGCTAAACTACCCACACTGCATCAGTGCGACACCCTCTCAGCCGCTGTCGATGCGATTTCCGACGCCGACAAATCGTTTGCTTAGCCGGCGAACTGCTCCTGCGTTAATTCTTCGAGTAGCGCCATATCCCGAGCGATGACCTCCGGGAGATGCGCACGCAGAAACTCCACCCACGTCTTCGTCTTGGCATCGACGAACTTGCGTGACGGATAGAGCGCGTACACGTTCGTCTTGTGCAACTTGTGCTGCGGCAGCACGCGCACGAGGGTCCCGTTGCGCAACCCTTCGATCGCTGCGTATACCGGCAGGACGCCGATCCCCATGCCTTCGCGAATTGCGACCGCAAGCGATTCCGCAATGTTCACCTGCACCGGCCCGTCGACGTGCATCTCCACACTGCCTTCTGGTCCTTCGAGCGTCCATTCGTGCGCCGGAGATGCCGGAGTCTTCAGTATCAGACAGTCATGGTGCGCGAGGTCTGCGGGCGTGCGTGGGGAGCCGTGCATATGCACATAATCCGGTGACGCGCACAGGATGCTGTAGGTCGACCCCAACTGATGTGAAACCAGTTCGGAATTCGGTAGTGACGAAGCCGTCACAACCGATACGTCGCTGCTGCCCTCGAACAGGTCAGGCATGTTTTGCGAGAGGGTCAGGTCCACTGTTACTTCGGAATGCAGCGCGCGATAGCGTGAAATGGCCGGCAGTACGTATTGTTGCCCGATGCTGGCGAAGCTATGCATGCGTAGCGCGCCAGCAGGCCGTTCGTGAGCACAACTCGCTTCTTCTTCGGCGCAGTCGACGTCGGCAAGAATCTGTGTGCAGCGTACGAGATACCGTTCCCCAGCGGGCGTCAGCGCGAGGCGGCGCGTCGAACGATTGAGCAGCCGCGTGCGCAGATGCGCCTCCAGTTCCGACACGGCGCGTGACATCGCGCCGGTCGTGGAATTAAGCGACTGGGCTGCTGCGGTGAAACTGCCAGCTTCGACGACGCGGACGAATACCCGCATGTTTTGTAGCGTATCCATCAAACCTTCTTGTTCGGCACAGAAACCATATTGTCCGCCGCACAAACCTCGACATTGTTGAGTGATCTGGAAGGCACGTTACCGGTCGATGCCATTAATTCACCCGGATGACGCTCCTACAATCGGCGCATCAATCTCTGTCTGCGCAAGCAGCATTCTTCATTACAGCCCGAGCGTAGTGCACCTTTCATGAGTGGCCACCAAGCGATTCATCGAGCGTTCGATTCACCTCGCAGTGCGAAGGTGTTTTGGCGCGCTGCGAGGCGCGCACTGCGCGACTGGCCGTCCGCGGAAGGTGCGATCTGGCTGCATCTTCTGAAGACAGTCATGGCGGGCCTGCTCGCGATGGGCATTGCGATGCTACTCGACTTGCCGCAGCCGCGTATTGCGATGACCACGGTGTTCGTGTTGATGCAGCCGCTTTCGGGCATGGTGTTCGCGAAGAGCGTGTACCGGATCGTCGGAACGGTCGTCGGGATGATCGCGGCGGTCGTGCTCGGGGCCGTATTTGTCCAGCAGCCCGAACTTTACATTCTCGGCATGACCGGATGGGTGGCCGCCTGTACTGCGGCTGCCATGAGGAATCGACATTTTCGCTGGTACGCTTTCGTGCTCGCGGGCTACACCGCCGCACTCATCGGCATTCCGTTCGTGACGCAGCCCAACGGGCTCTTTCTCGCGGCACTCGGACGTGGGGCTGAAGTGGCAGTCGGCATTCTCTGTTCGGGGATGGTCAGCGCCGTGATCGTGCCCCAGCAGACCGGTGCGCTGCTCGAGCGAACGTTGCGCACACGGTATGTCAATTTTACTGCGTTTGCCTCCGGCGTGCTGTTGGGCGGGTTGGAGCGCCGTGCGTTCGAAGGGCGTTTTGCGGGTCTCGTCGACGATGTAGTCGGTTTCGAGGCGACGCGTGCGTTCTCGTTTTTCGAAGATCCGACGATGCGTTCGCGCAGTCAGCTGCTTGCGCGTCTGAACAGCGAGTTCATGGACGCGTGTGCGCGTTTGCATGCTCTGCGCCAGTTACTCAAGCGCGTGCATCGCAATACCGCCGCGATAGCGCCGCTATTACCCCGGTTCGCTGAACTTGCGGCATTGCTCGCACAGGGGCAGCGTCGCAACGAGAGCGATCGTACCTGGGTGCTGCGTCTGGCCGATGCACTGGAGACATGGCAGCGAACCTTGCCGAGGGATGTGCGCGAGGCACGGCGCCCGCTCGAAGCGGCGTTGCCCGAAGCGCTGCAGGACTTCGATACCTCGGCCGAACTCTTGTACCGGTTCACGACCGAGATCGTCTGCTACAGCCGCACCTACGCATCGGTCATGCACCCGGCGCTCACGCCGGAGCCGCCCGCTACGCACTACGTGCCACGCACGAGCTGGTACGTCGTCGTGTTTACGTTCGTGCGCACCGCGGTGGTGATGTCGGCGATCGGATGGTTCTGGGTCGAGACCGACTGGCCGAGCGGCGGCATGGCGATGATCGCTGCGGCGCTGACCTGTGCGCTCACGTCGTCGGCATCGAACGCGACGCGTCTCGCCGTGCAGATGGCCGTCGGCGCCATCTGTGCTGCGATCGTGGGTTATCTCTTTATTTGCTACGTGTACCCGAACGTCGACGGCTTTCCGCTGCTCTGCGCGGCGCTTGCGCCAGTGTTGGCGGTCGGTGCCTTTCTGGCCACACGGGCGCGCATCGCCGGCTACGGTGTGGGTTTCTCGGTGTTCTTCTGCCTGCTTGCGGGCCCCGACAACGTGATCGCCTACACACCCGATCTGCTGATCAACAACGGCATTGCGATCGTCACGACGATGCTGTTCGCAGCGCTCGTGTTCGCGGTGTTGTTTCCTGCTCACACGAAATGGTTGATCGAGCGCATGTGTGGCGAACTGCGCGGCCAGGTCGTGATCGCGTGCAGGGATGAACTGCATGGGCTCGGTCAGCGATTCCAGTCGGGCACACACGACCTGATGCATCAGCTGCGCCTGCTGTTGAACGGCAGGCAGCACGAGCATCGGCGGGCGCTGCGCTGGATGCTGCTCACGCTCGAAGTCGGGCACGCGATGGTTGATTTGCGTCAGGAGGCAAACACGGCAACCTGGCTGGCCGAACTCGATGCGCGCTGGGAGCCAGCCTTTGCACGCGTGCAAGCCGATATCGCCGGGCTGTTCGAGAACCCCGACGTACAGATGGTTGATCGCGCATTGATATCGGTGCGTTCCGCGACATGGGTGGCCCAGGAGTTGCACGATGTCGTCCGCCACGAACGTGATCGCCGTCATAACGTGGACAGGCTTCTGAGCTATCTCCATTTCATCAGGAGCGCGCTGCTTGATCGCGATGGACCGCTCGGTACGCTAGCGCGGCGTCGGCCGCGTGTCGACGGGCAATTGTGCAAGGCGGCTTGAATGGTTTGGGCAAAAGTTCCGCCTAATTGTGTCTGGTTTTGGAAGGGTCCCTTCCAACCTGACGTGTTAATCAAATTGACGCGGGGTCATATATTCGGGCTGCTACCAGCGCAGCACCCGCGTGTACTGGAGAGAAGGATGAAGTACGTGAAGATCGCTGTTCTGGCTTGTTCGTTGTTCGCGGCGGCTGCGGCCCAGGCGCAAAACGAGGCTCCAGCAGCGAGCGTTCCTCCGCAGGGGACGCAAACCGCAGCTTCGCACGCTGTGGCGACACCTTCCCAAGGCGAAAACTCCAAGCCGGCGCGCAAAGATGATTGCGTCGGCCCCGCAGGTTTCTGCATCACTTACTTCGGTAGCTGAACTTGACGGCGCGCCGACATTGTGACCGCGCAGGCTGGCTTTTTGCCGCGACATCTTCATAAAAGGCGTCGCGGCGTTTGTACATGAGGGCGCGTGCCGTATATCCCGGTCGCGCACCGCTACGACCGCCGCCTGAGCAAGATCCCAAAAATAGCATTGGCGGACGGGCATTTCTGGAGACTTGGATGTACGAAGATCGTATTCGTTGTGCCGCACTGCGCGGAAAGATCACCACGGCCAAAGAGGCGGCCCAGCTTGTGCGCAATGGCATGCGTGTTGGCGCGAGCGGCTTTACGCGCGCGGGCGACACGAAGGCTGTGCCCATCGAACTGGCACGCCGGGCGCGAGAAGAAAAAGAGCCGCTGCGCATTACGTTGATGACGGGCGCGTCGCTCGGTCATGATGTGGATCGTCTGCTCACGGAAGCGGGCGTGCTCGAGCGCCGTCTGCCGTTCCAGGTCGACACCACGTTGCGCAAGGCCATCAATCGCGGCGAAGTGATGTTCGTCGACCAGCACCTGTCCGAAACAGTCGAAATGCTGCGCGCGAATCTGCTCGGCAAGCTGGACCTCGCAATCATCGAGGCCGCCGCTATCACGGAATCGGGTGGCATCGTGCCCACCACGTCGGTCGGTAATTCGGCCAGCTTCGCGATCCTCGCGGAGAAGGTGATCGTCGAAATCAACCTCGCGCAGCCTCTCGGGCTCGAAGGTTTGCACGACATCTGGATTCCGGGCCGTCGTCCGCATCGCGAACCGCTGCCGATCATGAGTCCGGAGGACCGCGTCGGTTCGTTCACGATCGACATCCCGCCGGAAAAGATCGCAGCCATCGTCATCACCGACCAGCCGGACAGCCCGTCGACGGTGCTGCCCGCCGACGAAGAGACGGCGCGCATCGCTGGACACCTCATCGAGTTCCTCAAGCACGAAGTCAAGCATGGCCGCATGAACGCGCAACTGCCGCCGCTTCAGGCCGGCATCGGCACGATCGCGAACGCGGTGCTCTCGGGATTTGTGGATTCGCCGTTCGAAGCGCTCACGATGTACTCGGAAGTGCTGCAGGACTCCACGTTCGATCTCATCGACGCGGGCAAGATGGTGTTCGCGTCCGGCGCGTCGATGACGCTCTCCGCGACGCGTCAGGAGCAGGTGCTCTCCGAACTCGACCGCTATCGCGACAAGCTCGTACTGCGTCCGCAGGAAGTCAGCAATCATCCGGAAGTGATTCGCCGTCTCGGCCTGATCGCGCTGAACACCGCGCTCGAATGCGACATCTACGGCAACGTGAATTCGACGCACGTGGGTGGCACGCACATGATGAACGGCATCGGTGGTTCGGGTGACTTCTCGCGCAATGCTTCGTGCGCGATTTTCGCAACGAAGGCCATTGCCAAGGATGGTTGCATTTCGAGCATCGTGCCGATGGTGCCGCACGTCGACCACAACGAGCACGATGTGGACGTGATCGTGACGGAGCAGGGTCTCGCAGACCTGCGCGGTCTCGCACCGCGCGAGCGCGCGACGCTCATTATCGATCACTGCACGCATCCGCTCTATCGCGACGTTCTGCGCGACTACTATCGCGACGCGCTCAAGCACGGCGGTCAGACACCGCACGATCTTGCGAACGTGTTCGCGATGCATCTGCGCTACAACGCGACGGGCTCGATGTTGCCCGAGGGCGCAGTCGGTAACGTAGCGAACGCTTGACGTTTCAGATACGCAACGTAGACGAATGAAAAAAACGGGCGTGCCGGTAACGGCACGCCCGTTTTGCTTTTGTGGCACGCACTTGCTGCGTGCCAGAGCTATGCACGTCGGAACAGCCGGATGATAAAGAGCAGAATCACCGCCCCTATGATGGCCGTAATGATCGAGCTGATCCAGCCGCCACCAACGGAGATTCCGAGGACTCCCGCAAGCCATCCGCCGATGAATGCACCGACAATCCCTACGATGATATCGACGATCAATCCGAAGCCGCCGCCCTTGACGAGCACGCCGGCGAGCCAGCCCGCGATTGCACCGATGATGAGCCAGGCGATAAGGCCGTGTTGCATGGTTGAGCACTCCTCTTGTTGGCGTGAAAGATCCACGGTGAGTGCAGCTTAGACCAAGGCCGGGGGAGCGTCCACGTTAAGCGGCGAGAATTGACACTTATTAAACTCAGCGGCGCATCGTTCAATGAAACGCAATAATCTGGAAGCCAGAACGTAAGAAAACACTTCGGCGTTTCATTCCGGCGCGACCTCGGTTTCCGCGGCGGTCCAGCTCACGCTCGATACGCCTTTTTCCATGCTGAGCCGGCTCGCCATCAGTTCGAGCTTCGACTGGTATTTCGGATGCAGCCGCATAGTCGCGGTCACGCGCAACCGTGGCGGGTCGCCGGGCAAATCTTCGCTGGTCAGGCTTTGGAAGGAGAGCGGTGTCGAGTACAGTGAATTGGAGAGGACGGTACGGATATGGATTTCGTCCTCTTCGCGGCAGACCACTGTGAGCACGTACTGGCGCACGAGATCGGCAGCCGACACGGGGGTCGCGTTGATCATGCGGCTCACCTCGCGTAGCACGGTATTGATGACCAATACGATGACCGTGCCTGCCACCGCCGGGCCGTAATGGCCCGCGCCGCATAGCACCCCGACTGCCGCCGCGCACCACAGTGTCGCCGCGGTGTTGATCCCCTGGATCGACCCTTTCTCACGCATGATCACGCCGCCGCCAAGGAAGCCGACCCCCGAAACCACATAGGCCGCGATCTGCGTGATGCCGGATGTGCCGTTCCCCGTCAACACGCCGAGCGTCACGAACAGGCAAGCGCCGCTCGCCACCAGCGTGATCGTGCGCAGGCCCGCCGTGCGCTGGCGAATCTGGCGTTCCAGACCGATGGCGACGCCGCACGCGAACGCCGCGAGCAGGCGCAGGGTGAATTCGATAGTCATTGTCTTGTCATGGAAGCAGCAGCTTTGCAGCCGCGCGGGCAATGGCAAAGCGTTGCACTGGGGCCGCCGGGAATGATATGTGGCGTGATCCGGTTAACCAAGCTGTCGGCACTGCCATTTGGAGGTCAGCGTTTGGCCACGGGTTTTCCCTCACACTAAAGGCGTTCGTGCGTCGCTGAGCAAGTCGGATTGAAAGGAAAGGAGCAATTGATGGATACGCTGCGCAATATGCGGATCTTCGTGAGAGTGGTGGAGTCCGGCAGTTTCACGCGTGCTGCCTCGAGCGAGACCATGACGACTGCGCAGGTCTCGCGCGCGGTCACAGACCTGGAGTCGCGTCTGCGTGCGCGGCTTCTGAACCGCACCACGCGGCGCATGTCGCTGACGGAGGCTGGCGAGCGCTATCTGGAAAGCTGCAAACGCATACTCGCCGACATCGAGCAGGCCGAGGCTCAAGCCGCGGCAGCGCTTGCGAATCCCGTGGGCAAGCTGCGCGTCTATGGCGGCACGAGCTTCGGACAGCACTATGTCATGCCGCTGATTGCGCGATACCAGAAGCATTTGCCTGAAGTGTCGGTCGACCTGACGATCGCGCAGGAGATGCCCGATATCATCGAGGAAGGCTTCGATGTGGCGGTGGTCGTGGCATCCGAACTCGACGATTCCGCGCTGATTTCCCAGCATCTTGGCAGCACGGCCGCCATTCTGTGTGCCTCGCCGGACTACCTGCGTACGCGTGGCGTGCCGCACTCGTTCGACGATCTCGATGGCCACACCTGCCTGCATCTCACCGATGCGAGTCTTCCGGCGTGTCACTGGATCTCCGAAGGGCCGCACGGCGAGACGTTCCGCCATACCGCGGTGACACCGTTCCAGGTCAACAATCCCGAGGCGCTCGCACTGGCGATTCGCGAAGGCATGGGTATCGGGCCACTGCCGGTTCCGGTGGCATTGCCCGGCCTTGCCGACGGCTCGCTCGTGCGTGTCTTGCCGACTCATCGTCTGCAGAAATTGAACATCTATGCGCTCTATGCGTCCCGCCGTTATGTGGACGCGAAGATTCGCACCTTCGTCGACTTCCTGCGCGAGAAGGTCCCGCTCGTACTCGCCGAGCAAGAGGCCGCGTTGAGCGCGTGCGATGCCGAGGCACCGCGCAGGCGCCTCGCCGCTCCCTTGCGCGTACGGGGCACGCGCGAACTGGAGCGGCTGCAGCTCGTGAACTGAGGCGGGCGGTTGACGTAGTTGCCACGCGCCGCGCGAGGACGGTTGATTGTTTTCTTCGGCGCCCGTTTGCGGCGTCCGGGCGCTGATTGGTCCGCGTGTTTAGCGGGTCCGTCCCCAGCCTGACAATTTCGCCATATTGGCGCCACCAGAGCGCCACCCCCGTTGCCTATCATTCGGCACCGCCCCGGAAATGCGTCCGGGGCAGTGTCCTTCGCCGGAAGTCTTTCAAGCCTGTCTGAAGCAGTCGTATGTGGATTGTCAATCTCGCCCTGAAGCGTCCGTACACGTTCATCGTGATGGCCATCATGATCGTGCTGGCCACGCCGTTCGCCCTGATGTCGATGGCGACAGACGTGTTACCGAACATCAACATCCCGGTCATCAGCATCATCTGGTCGTATACCGGGCTTTCCGCGAAGGATGTCGCGGGCCGCATCACGTCGGTCAACGAGCGCGGCCTCACCACCACGGTCAGTAACATCGAGCACATCGAGTCGCAGTCGCTGCCCGGCATCGCCGTCATCAAGCTCTTTTTGCAGCCCGGTGCGAGCCTGCAGACCGCGATCGCGCAGACGGTCGCGTCGGAGCAGGCGCAGCTCAGACAGATGCCGCCGGGCGCTACGCCGCCGCTCGTCATCAGCTACTCGGCGTCCAGCATTCCGGTGATCCAGCTCGGCCTCTCCAGCAGGATGATGAGCGAGCAGGCGCTGGGCGACGTCGCGCTGAATTTTCTGCGCCCGCAACTCATCACGATTCCGGGCGCACAGGTGCCGTATCCGTACGGCGGCAAGTCGCGCGTGATTTCGGTCGATATCGACACGCGCGCGCTCATCTCGAAGGGGCTCACGCCCAGCGATATCGTCAACGCGGTCAACACGCAGAACCTGATCCTGCCGACCGGCACGGCAAAACTGGGGCCGACCGAATATCGCGTGGATACCAACGCGTCGCCGGAAACGATCGCGGGCTTGAACCGCATTCCGGTGCAGACGGTCAACGGGGCGACCACGTACCTCGGCGACGTCGCGCACGTGCGCGACGGCTTCACACCACAGACCAACGTGGTGCGCCAGGACGGCACGCGCGGTGTACTGATCTCGATTCTCAAGAGCGGCGACGCCTCCACGCTGCAGGTGGTGAACGACCTGAAGGCGCTGTTGCCAAAGGTACGCGACACGTTGCCCGCCGACCTCGTCATCAAGCCGCTCTTCGACCAGTCGATCTTCGTTGCGGCCGCCGTGCAGGGCGTGGTGCGCGAGGCGCTGATCGCCGCCGCGCTCACCGCCGCGATGATCCTGCTCTTCCTCGGCAACTGGCGCAGCACGCTCATCATCGCGGTATCGATTCCGTTGTCGATTCTCGCGTCGCTGCTGGCGCTCTACGCGCTTGGCGAGACGATCAACATCATGACGCTGGGCGGACTCGCACTCGCGGTGGGCATTCTCGTGGACGATGCGACCGTGACGATCGAGAACATCGAGCGTCACCTTCACCTGGGCGCGAACCTGCACGACGGCATTCTCGAAGGGGCGGGCGAGATCGCCGTGCCCGCGCTCGTCTCGACGATCTGCATTTGCATCGTGTTCGTGCCGATGTTCTTCCTCACGGGCGTCGCGCGTTTCCTGTTCGTGCCGCTCGCCGAGGCGGTGGTGTTCGCGATGATCGCGTCGTACATCCTCTCGCGTACGCTCGTGCCGACGCTCGCCATGCTGCTGTTCACGCATGGCGGGCCGGATATCGGCCACCCGCACGCGGGCCCGGCACGCTCGCCGTTCGCTCGTATTCACGAGCGCTTTAACCATGCGTTCGAACGCGTGCGCGCGAACTACATTGCATTACTGAGCTTGTTGCTTGCGCGACGGCGCCTGTTCGGCAGTGCATTTCTCGCGTTCTGTCTGCTATCGCTCGTGCTGGTCTTTTTCCTCGGCCGCGACTTCTTCCCGTCCGTCGATGCGGGCAACATTCGCCTGCATATGCGCGCGCCGACCGGCTATCGCATCGAGGAAACCGCGCGTCTCGCGGATGAAGTCGAACGGACAATACGCGAGGTCGTGCCGCCGGACCAGCTGGAAACGATCGTCGATAACCTCGGTTTGCCGTACAGCGGCATCAACCTTTCGTACAGCAATGCAGGGACGATCGGCACGCTCGACGGCGAAATCCAGATCGCGCTCAAGCCCGATCACGACCCGTCACGCATCTATATCGACAAGCTGCGTGAACTGCTGCCACAGCGTTTCCCCGGTGTGGAGTTCTTTTTTCAACCTGCGGACATCATCACGCAGATCCTGAACTTCGGGCAGCCCGCCGCGATTGACGTGCAAGTGATCGGCGCGAATCTCGATCAGGACATGGCGGTTGCAGGCCATCTGCTCAAAGCGGTGCGCCAGATGCCTGGCGCCGTCGACGCGCGTATCCAGCAACGCAACGACGAACCGGCGCTGATGCTCGCGATGGACCGCACGCGCATGCAGCAGTTGAGCCTGAGCCCGCAGAACGTCGCGCAGAACGTACTGATCGCGCTGTCCGGGAGTTCGCAGACTTCGCCCGCGTTCTGGGTGAGCCCGCAGAACGGCGTCGAGTATCCGGTCACCGTGCAGACACCGCAGTATCGCGAAGCCTCCGTGAACGCGGTGATGGGCACACCGGTCTCGGCGCGGCCCAATGCGCCGCTGCAACTCGTCAGCAACCTCGTGCAGTTGCAGCCGCACGTAGGGCCCGCGATCGTCACGCACTACAACATCCGGCCCGTGATCGACCTGCTCGTCAGCGTGGAGGGCAGCGACCTCGGCTCGGTGGGTTCGCGCATCGACGGTCTCATCAAGTCCGCCCAGGCGAGCGTGCCGCGCGGCACGACGATCACGATGCGCGGACAGATCGACACCATGCGCTCGTCGTACATCGGTCTCGGCGTGGGCATCGCCATGGCCATCGTGCTCGTGTATCTGCTGATCGTCGTGAATTTCCAGTCGTGGGCCGATCCGCTCATCATCATCAGCGCGCTGCCGGCGGCGCTCGCGGGCATCGCGTGGATGTTGTTCATCACCGGCACACATCTGAGCGTGCCCGCGCTGACCGGCGCGATCATGACCGTCGGCGTCGCGACGGCGAACAGTATTCTCGTCGTGGCGTTCGCGCGGCAGCGCCTCGCCGCAGGCGTGTCCCCGCTCGCGGCGGCGCTCGAAGCCGGCGCGACGCGGATCCGCCCCGTGCTGATGACCGCGTTCGCCATGATGATCGGCATGGTGCCGATGGCACTCGGCCTGGGCGAGGGCGCCGAACAAAACGCGCCACTGGGTCGCGCAGTGATCGGCGGCCTGCTGTTTGCCACGGTTTCCACTCTACTTTTCGTTCCGCTGATGTTCGCGACCGTGCACGGCCACCTCGCGCGCCGCGCCGCCGCGAAGCGCGAACGCGAGGCAAACCGCGGTCGCCACTGAAGCGGGACATTACGCAATCCGGTTACGTTTATTCTGGTCGATGACATGGAAGAACCTCATCATCATTCATCCCTCGACATCGCCGTGGGCGGTGGACAGCACGGCATGGATCTGCCCGGTCGACATCAGGCGGGCAAGCGCGCGCGGCTGGCGGTGATCGCCGTTGCGTTGCTGCTCGCAGCGGGCGCGGCTCGCACGATCGTCTCGAATCTGCAGAACGCGCATCATCTCGCCGACGTCACGAAGCGCAACGCAACGCAATACGTCAGCGTCGTGCAACCGGTCGCCGCCGGGTCGGACGGACGCATCGTACTGCCAGGTAGTTTGCGTGGCTTTGTCGAGGCGCCGATCTTTTCGCGCGCAAACGGCTATGTGCTGCACTGGTATGCCGACATCGGCGCGCACGTGCAGCAGGGTCAGTTGCTCGCCCAGATCGATACGCCCGAGATCGATCAGGAACTCGCGCAGGCGCAGGCACAGCGCGATCAGACTGCTTCGACGCTCGCGCTCGCCAGGACGTCCTTCGATCGCGCACAGCAATTGCGGCAGCGCGATGCGGTTTCGCAGCAGGAACTCGACGATCGCCAGGGCGCGTACAACCAGGACGTCGCGAGTCTGGCTGCCGCCGATGCCAACGTGCGCAGGCTAACGGAAATGAAGGGCTTCCAGCGTATCGTCGCGCCTATCACGGGCGTCATCACGCAGCGCAACGTCGATATCGGCGACCTCGTGAACGCGGGCAACGGCGGTTCGGGTCGCGCGCTCTTCGCCATTGCGCAGTCGGACCCGTTGCGGCTTTACGTCGACGTGCCGCAGACCTACGCGCATCAGGTCGCGGTGGGTCAGCAAGTGAGCGTCACACAGCAGGAGATGCCGGGTGTGACGTTCGCGGGCACGGTCACGCGCACGTCGCAGGCAATCGACGTCGCGACGCGCACGCTGCAAGTGGAAATCACGCTGCCGAATCCTGACGGCAAACTCCTGCCGGGCGCATACGTCGAGGCGGCGCTCAAGACCGATTCGACGGGCCTCTTGAGCGTGCCGGGCAACACGTTGCTCTTCCGCGCGGAAGGTCCGCACCTCGCCGTCGTGGGGGCGAACGGGAAAGTGAAGCTCAAGCGCGTCGAGATCGCGCAGGATCTTGGACAGACGCTTGTGATCGGGCATGGACTCGACGCGGCGGATCGCGTGGTGCTGAACCCGAGCGATTCGATCGCCGATGGTGACAGCGTTACCGTGGTTACGCCGGGTCCGAACGCGCCAGGCAGCGCCGGCGCAGCAGCGAAGCGGAGCACGACTTGAAAGCGGTGTGCAAAGCGAAGGCGCACCTCGGCGCACCCGTTCGCGGCAGCCTTGCAGCGCTCGCCGCGATCGGTCTCACGGCCTGCACGGTCGGCCCCGATTACCGTGCGCCGCAGACGGAAAGTCCGGCGGCGTGGCGCGTCGATCCAGCCGATGCGTACTGGCGAGCGGCACAGCCCTCGCACGCGCCGCTCGATCCGCAATGGTGGAAGGCGTTCGACGACGCGCAACTGAACGACCTCGAACAGCAGGCGCTAGCCGAAAACCAGACGCTTCGCATCGCCGCCGCGCACTACGCGCAGGCGCGCGCGACGCTGGCTTCGGTGTCGTCGCAACAGGCGCCGCAAGTCGCGCTCGATGCGAGCGCTGCACGCGAGCGCGTCTCGGCGAACCGTCCGCAAATGAGCTACGCGACACCGAATATGTCGACGGTGCAGAACGATCTGAAAATCGGCCCCACTGCCAGCTACGAGCTGGATCTGTTCGGGCGCATCCGGCGCATGGTCGAATCGGCGCAGGCATCGACGCAGCAGGCCGGCGACGATCTCGCAAACGCGCGCCTCGTCCTCACTGCCGAACTCGCGACCGATTATTTCGCGCTGCGCGAACTCGACGACGAAATCGACGTGGTGAACCGCTCCGTGGGATTGCAGCAGAAGGCGCTCGATTTCGTGAACGCGCAGCACGATCTCGGCGCTGTGTCGGGGCTCAATGTATTGCAGCAAAAGGCGCAACTCTCGGCGACGAAGACCCAGGTGCACTTGCTGGAGAATCAGCGTCAGCAGGACGAGCACGCCATCGCCCTGCTGATCGGCAAGGCCGCGCCCGTGTTCGCGATTGCGCCGATCGTCACGCCGCTGCCGGTGCCGGCGCTGCCCGCGGGCCTGCCGAGCGAACTGCTGCAGCGGCGGCCGGATGTCGCCTCCGCCGAGCGCGCGATGGCAGCGGCCAACGCGCAGATCGGCGTGGCGCGCTCGGCGTACTTCCCGGATGTCACGCTTTCGCCCAGTATCGGTTGGGAATCGACGCGTTTCGCCAATCTGTTCAGCGTACCGAGCCTCATGTGGTCGCTTGGCGCGACAGCGGGAGAAGTGCTGTTCGACGGTGGCAAGCGTGCAGCAGGCGTCGATTTTGCACAGGCTGGCTACGAGTCGGCACAGGCCACGTACCGGCAGACCGTGCTGACCGCGTTCCAGGAGGTTCAGAATGCGGTGACGGGCCTCTCGGTGCTGGACCGCGCATCGGGCGATGGGCAGGCGGCCGTGGACGACGCGCGCCAGTCATTCGAACTCGCGAACGCACGCTACCAGGGCGGGCTCGTCGCGTTCATCGACGTGCTGAATGCCGAGCAGCAATTACTTGCCAGCGAGCGTCAGGAAGTGCAGATTCATGGTCAGCAGGTGGCTATCGTGGTTTTTCTGGCGAAGGCGCTCGGCGGCGGCTGGAGTGTTGACGTGCGCGCGCTGGCGGCGGGGGTTCGGAGTTCGAACGTAAGCGCAGCGAACGTAAAGGCGGGCGCAAACGACACAGCGGATACCGCAACGCGCGATGCCTCGCTGGCTGCGGCGCTCGAATCGCGCTAGCGCGCGGGGCGTTCTGGCCATCGCCGTTGCGTGAGGCAAATGCGTGACGCACACCTGCATGCGCAAGCAGACACAAGCGGCCGCGCGAAGAGGAGGAATGGGCATGAAGGTATTGGTTATCGAAGACGAGCGCAAGGTCGTGGACTACCTGCGCAGCGGGTTGAGCGAGCAGGGCTGGATCGTCGATGTCGCGCTGGACGGTGAGGAAGGCGCGTGGATGGCCACGGAGTACGACTTCGATGTGATCGTGCTCGATGTGATGCTGCCGAAGCTCGACGGGTTCGGCGTGCTCAGCGCGGTGCGTGCGAAGAAGGACACGCCGGTCATCATGCTGACTGCGCGCGATCGTGTCGACGATCGCGTGCACGGTCTGCGCGACGGCGCCGACGACTATCTGACGAAGCCATTCTCGTTCCTCGAACTCGTCGAGCGGCTGCGCGCGCTAACGCGCCGCGCGCGTGCGCAGGAGTCGACGTTGATTTCGGTGGGCGATCTGCAGGTGGACCTCATCAGCCGACGCGCGACACGCGACGGCGTGCGGCTCGATCTCACGGCGAAGGAGTTTCAGTTGCTGTCCGTGCTGGCACGGCGACGTGGCGAAATTCTCTCGAAGACGCTCATTACGGAACTCGTCTGGGACGTGAACTTCGAGAGCAACGCGAACGTCGTCGAAACTGCGATCAAGCGCTTGCGCGCGAAGCTCGACGGCCCGCACGCTGGGAAGCTGCTGCACACGATTCGCGGAATGGGCTACGTGCTCGAAGTGCGCGAGGACGGAGGCCAGGCATCATGAAACGCTCGATTTCGCTGCGGCTTTCGGCGATGTTCGCAGCGGTGTCGCTCGTCGTGTTCACGCTCACGGGGACGGGCCTGTTCCTGTTGATGAAGAATCAGCTTTTCAACGAGGCGCGCGAGACACTCGATACACGCGCGCGTATCGCGACGCTGATCGTGGCGCACGCGCCCGACGTGAAAAAGTGGGCGTTCGTGCAGGAGAAGCTGCGCGACCTGTCTCCCGCCGACAGCCGCATGCATTACTACGTCGAGGGACCCGATCCACGTTTTCGCTTTGGCACACCGATCGTCGGCGAGGTGGTCGACACCATGGGCGCGAATCACCAGCGCGTGCGGCCGCCCGGCAGCGACTTCGACGTGCTCATGACGAGCTTCATGGTGCCCGCCAGCGGCGACCGGCCCGAGGTGAGGCTCGTCGTCGCGAGCGACTGCGAGCGCACGCAACTGATGCTGAGGCGATTCGGCATCGTGCTTGGATTGCTGATCGCGATGTCCACGATCGCGGTCGCGCTCCTGAGCCGCGTGGTCACCCGATTCGGCCTTGCGCCGCTCACGCGGCTCTCGCGCGAGGCGGCGCAAGTGAGTCCGTCGAACCGGCGGCAGCGCCTGCGCACGGACGAACTGCCCGAGGAACTGCACGAACTGGCGAGTTCCTTCAACGGCGCGCTCGAGCGGCTCGACAAGTCGTACGGACGCCTCGAATCGTTCAACGCCGACGTGGCCCACGAACTGCGCACGCCGGTCAGCATCCTGATCGGACAGACGCAGGTTGCGCTCACGCGAGACCGCTCGGTGCTGCAACTTCGCCAGACGCTTCAATCGAATCTGGAGGAGTTCGAACGATTGCGCGTGATCGTCAACGACATGCTGTTCCTCTCGCGCAGCGATCGGGGAGAGCGCGCGACGGATCTCGCCGAGGTGTCACTGCGTTCGGAAGTGGAACGCATGCTGGAATTCCTGGAAATGCCGCTCGAAGAAGCGCTACTACACGTCGAGGTGCAAGGCGATGCGCGTGCATGGGTCAACACATCGCTGATCGGGCGCGCGGTGAGCAATCTTTTCGTCAACGCCATTCAGCATTCGGCGCCTGGCATGACGCTGCAGGCGACCATCGCGCCGCAGGACGGCCATGTCGAAATCGCCGTGTCGAATCCGGGTGAGCCGCTCGATCCGGTCGTGCGAGAGCACATTTTCGACCGCTTTTACCGCATCCAGGAGGCACGTTCGAACAGCCACGAGAATCACGGGCTCGGTTTGTCGATCGTGAAAGCGGTCGCTGAAATGCATGGCGGCACGGTGTTCGTGCGCAGCGCGAACGGCGTCAATACGTTTGGCTTCTCCGTGGCCGTCGACGGCACGCCGGTAGCCGCGGCGTTCGAGTCGGAAAAGGAGCACCGCGGGCGCGCGGGACTGCCGTTGCACGTCTCGCCGTGACGCACGCGGGCGTGTGGCTCACTCGGGATTTTTATCGACGTCGGTGCCTTCCTGTGCGTGCAGGTCGCGGCGCAGCAAATCCCAGCAACTGATGAATAGAGCGGCGACCAGCGGCCCGATCACGAAGCCGTTGACGCCGATTAGCGAGATGCCGCCGAGCGTCGAGATCAGCACGACCCAGTCGGGCAGGCGCGTGTCCTTGCCCACGAGCACGGGGCGCAGGATGTTGTCGATGGTGCCGATCACGAGCACGCCGAAGATCGCGAGGCCGAGCCCCCTTGCGATTGCGCCCGTCGACAAGAGGTAGATGGCGATGGGCCCCCACACGAGGAACGCGCCCACGGCGGGCAAGAGCGACAGCAGCATCATCACGAAGCCCCACAACACGGCGCCCTGAATACCCACTACCCACAGCGCGATGCCGCCGAGCGCGCCCTGCACGAACGCCACCGCAAGGTTGCCTTTCACCGTCGCGCGAATGACCGTGGTGAACTTGCGGATCAGATGCTGCTTGTGCAGTTCATCGAGTGGAATGGCGTCGCGCACGGACCGTGAGATTTCGCGTCCGTCGCGAACGAGAAAAAAGAACATGTAGAGCATCACGAAGAAGCTCACCACGACCTGCAACGTGATCTGTCCGACGCTCAGCGCGCTCGTCGCGACGAACTGGCTGATTCGCGCGGCACCGGCCGAGAGACGCTGCTGCAGGCCGGGCAGGTCCATCAGGTCGTAACGTTCGAGCAGATTCTGCACCGACTGCGGCAAAGCACGGACTGCCTGGCTGAAGAATGCACCGACGTCGAGACTGCCCGACCTCACCTGCGCATACGCGTGGGAAATCTCCCGGATCAGCGTGCCTGCTACGAATGTGAGCGGCAGGATCACGATCACGACGCAGATCGTGAGGGTGAGCAGGGCAGCGAGATTGCGGCGACCGCCGAGCCGCGCGACGAGCCAGCGTTGCACGGGCTGGAAGATCAGCGCGAGTATGGTGCCCCACAGCACGGTGCTGAAGAACGGCGCGAGGACGAAGCAAAGCGCGATGGAAACGGCGAGCAGCAGAAGATAGAACGACGCCTGGTGGAGACTCTTGTTGCCGTTCATGGGCGATGGATTCCTGTCGGGCCGGGCAAGGGGCAAATGGGTGACGTTGCCGCCCATGATAGCGGCTCATCCACGCGGACCGTCGCGCAAACGCGCGCGTGGGAGACACGGCGCGGTTTGCGATCCCTGTGCTATTCAGTTCCCGCCGACGAGCCGCACGCGCGTAATCTCCGATGGCGCGCCGAGCCGCTTCGGCGGCCCCCAGTATCCCGTGCCGCGGCTCGTGTAGACCCACAGGCTGCCGAGTTTCGCGAGCCCTGCCGTGAACGGCTGCTGCAGGCGCACGAGGAAATTCCACGGAAAGATCTGGCCGCCATGCGTGTGGCCGGACAGTTGCAGCGTGAAGCCCGCATCGGCGGCTGCGTGGGCCGAGCGCGGCTGGTGGGCCAGCAGCACGCGTGTGCCGATGTCGTCCGGCGCGCCCGCGAGTGCCGCCGCCGGGTCGCTGCGCTGCGCGGGATCGAAGTGGCCCGCGGTGTAATCGGTGACGCCTGCCAGCACGAGGCGCGCGCCGCCGTGCTCGATCACGACGTGCTGGTTCATCAGCACGGTAAGGCCGATGCGGCGGAATTCGGCGACCCACGCATCGGCGCCGGAGTAGTACTCGTGGTTGCCCGTGACCGCGTAGACACCGTGGCGCGCAGCCAGCTTGCCGAGCGGCGCCGTGTGGTGCGCGAGCCGTGCGACGCTGCCGTCCACCACGTCGCCCGTGATCGCAACGATGTCCGGGTCGAGCTGGTTCACGGCGCGCACGATGGCGTCGACGTAATCGTGCTTGATGGTCGGGCCGACATGGATATCGCTCAACTGGACGATCGTGAAGCCGTCGAGCGCAGCGGGCAGGCCGCGGATCGGCACGTCGACGGTACGCACCGGTGCGCGCCGCCGTGCGTTGAAGAACCCGAATGCGCTCGACAGCAGCGCCAGGCCGATCACTGTTGCCGAGCTACCCGTTCGCCAGGTCGCGAGATTCACGCTGTGCGGCCAGAGCGCGTCGACGCTCATCAGCGAGGCCAGCACGATGTCGCGCGCGATGGTCAGCATGAGCAGGGACGAAAAGAAGCCCATCGCGAGCATGCCGGCCCAGGCGAGGCGGTCGCCGAGCGGGTGCTTGATCGCTCGCGCGAGCATGCCCGGCGGGATCAGCAGGCACGACAGCACGAGCCACAGCGCCGCGAGCCACTTGCCCGACGCGGGCGTGGGCAGATCGGGGATCAGACGGAGGCCGACATAGACGTGCAGCAGCACGCCGATGGTGATGAAGCGGACGAAGAATGAGAGTCGTGGCATGGCGGGCCGAAGGACGCAAAGGCGCGAGAAAGACGGCGTGCGAAATGCCGGGCAGCGCCGGCTGCGAAGCATTCTACCGGCAAGCGCGCTCACGTGCCGGGGCCGGCCAGGCGGCTGGCGGGAGGCGCGCTTCTATGTCGATAAATTTGCAACTAACGGTCCGACGCTCAGCGCCCTGGTATCACACTACCGCGTAAAATTTGCCGGCGGAGCGGTGCGTGCGGCGCTGCATCAGCGTGACGGCGTGGCCTTGGGAAACGCAGTGGAACTGCATCTCGCGAACCGTGTTTGCAGGCTGTAAGTCGGACTATTAAACGTCCATTGAACGCCCCCTTTCCATGGACTATCCTCGAATCGACACCCGCGCAATGTTGGGCGCTGTGGGGGAGACAGGTCATGAAAATTACGAAGCCTGTTGAGCAGGGGCATCACGGTCGTCATGTCGGTTACGAGAGCAGCCATGTCATGCTGCCGATGGTCGTGTTGTCGGTGATGGCGTTGGCGCTGTATCTCGCCGTGAAGACCATCGACATCTCCGAGCTTGGCCGAAGTGCGCTGTTCTACGTCGTGATGGTATTCGTCACGCTGGGCGTTGCGGGGTTGTTCGGTTTCGTGGGTGGCTGGCTGCGCTCCCGCACCAGCGATGCTACGCCCGAGGGCTTTTGCTTCGTCGGCGGTGTGGTCGGTGCCGTGCTGTTCTACATTGCGCTCTTGAGCTGAGCGTGGCGCATTTCCGCCCTCCAGCTTTCGCGTGCCGGGGCGGGGCGCCCGGCGTGCTTGCGGTGTTTGCTGTGCGACACTGCACGTACTTCCTTAATTGCTCTCAAGTCAGCACTTCCGATGTTCGATCTCTTCGACGACGCACCACAGCCCGACGTCGCCTGGCATCCCGCGTGGCTCACGCCTGAGCAGGCGACGATCATGCTTGCGCGCATTGTCGCCGAAACGCAGTGGCGGCAGGAACGGATTCGCACGCCCGGCGGCTGGGTTGACCAGCCGAGGCTCACGGCGTGGCTCGGCGAGCCGGATGCCGTCTACATTTATTCCGGTATCCGAAATATTCCGCAGCCGTGGACACCGGCGGTGGCCGAATTGCGCGACGCAGTCGACGCCGTCTGCGGCGTCCGTTTTAACAGCGTGCTTCTGAACCGCTACCGGACCGGGGCGGACAGCATGGGCTGGCACGCCGACCACGAACCGGAACTGGGGACGGAGCCGGTGATCGCATCGGTGAGTCTCGGTGCGACACGGCGTTTCGATTTACGCCACAACGCGACCGGCATCGTGCGCTCGTTCCGGCTTACGAGCGGTAGCCTGCTTGTGATGCGCGGTCAGACGCAGACGCAGTGGCGTCATCGTGTGCCGAAGGAACCTGCCGTGAGCGGGGAGAGGGTCAATCTGACGTTCCGGGTTGTTATGCCTGATTTGCGGGCGAAGTGAGCAATTTATCGTCAGTTCGGTGGAGAACGGCGTGAGTTGGCGCGGTTGGTCCGTGTGTCCGCATTTCGGCGCTTGAAAAAATATAAAACTTTATGCGCATAAATGCGCAATCCTCGGCGTGGATTCAGGCGGCGTCGTTAAGGCGCCGATGCACGATTGCCGTCAATCGCTCGAACGGCAAGGTGGAAGCCGCCAGCGCGGTGACGTCCGGAAACTGCTCGCGTGTGATGTCGGTGAGGACCTGCGAGGGCGGCGCCTCGACGAGCACGTTCGCACCCGATTCGATCATCACCGTGAGTGCATCGAACCAGCGCACCGTATGGCCCATGTTGGTGGCGAGGTCGGCGCGGATCGCGTCGCCGCTGTGGAGCGGGCGGCCGCCCCGGTTGTCGACATAGACGCCGTGCGGGGCGTGAAACGGGATGTCCTTCGACCACGCCGCTAGCTGATCCGCAGCAGAAGCCAATAGTTCGCAATGCGAAGGAACGGCGATATCGATTCGTTGCGCCTTGCGAGCGCCCGCCGCGAGCGCGCGGGCGGCGAAGGCATCGAGCGCGGCATCGGCCCCCGCGACAACGATCTGGCGCGGGGCGTTGACGTTTCCGATGTACACGCGCAATCCGTCTTCCTTGACCTGCTGGACCACGAGCGTTTCGATCTGTGTCTCGCTGAGTCCGGAGACCGCGGTCAGCCCGTACCCCGATGGGCACGCGGTCTCCATGAGTTCGGCGCGCTTCTTCACCATATGCAATGCGTCGCCGAACGCAACTGCGCCGCAACTAACGGCAGCCGGATAGGCGCCCACCGACAAACCGGCGCAGAAGTGCGGCACGAGTCCTTCGTGCGCGAGCGCGCGCACAACGGCGACGCCGGCGACTGTCAGCCCGAGCTGGACGGCCACGGTGGATCGCAAGGCGTCCGCGCTGTCGAGAGCGAGCACGTCGATGTCGAGCGTCGCCGAAGCTTCTTCGATCGTCGTGCGCACCGCCTCATGCGAAGGCAGTCGATGCAGAAAGCCGGGACTTTGCGCGCCCTGGCCGGGAAAGAGGCAGGCGAGTGTCATGGTGTGCACCAGGCGTCTTCGACTAGCCGCGGGCCGTCACTGGCTCGCGCAAGTACGAGCGGTTTGCGCGCGGCAAGTTCGACGAATGCGACGCCGCCCGCCGGTGTTTCGATTTGGACGTCGACGCGTGTGCCAGTACGCTCGGCAGCACGGGCGAGCAGATCCGCGAGCGCGTCGATAGCAGCAGAAGCGGGGCGCTCGGGCATACGGATCAGCAGATCGAGATCGCTCGACGCAGAAACCGTCGGTGCGCCGGTCGCGAGTTCGAAGCCCGCGCTGCCCGTTGGGCCCCAGGTGTATTCGTCGAGTGCGGACGGCGACGCACGCAGCACCGTGAGCGCAGCGAACGCCGGCAATGCGGCACGGTCATCCGAAGGCGAGGTGCTCAGCAGATCTTCGGGTGAACAGATTGTTTCGACATCCTGATGATGCAGCCACGTTCCGAACCGTTGCGCACGCGTCGCCCCGCGTATGCCGACGGCGACGAATCCATCCGCCGCCTGGGCACGTCGCACGACGGCCCATGGCGCGCGCACAAGCGCTTCGCGCACCCAGTCGGGCTCGTTGTCCGCCCGGGCCCGTCGCGTAACGCGCAGCAGGTCGTGCGCGCGCCAGCGTGCATCGTCGACGCGCGGTGCGTCGGCGGCGAACGGCGGTGTGGCGCACTCGCGCATCAGTTAGCGTCCCATTGCTGCGCAAGGCGCTGGCGGACCTCGATCGAGGCCACGCGCGTGCGCTTTGCCGCGTCGTTTCGCAGACGGTGCGAGAGATCGCGCTTGTCCGCGCGTGCCTCGCGCACCATTTGCGCAAGTACGTGGCGTACGCGCGCGACTTGCTCTGCGTCCGGCGCATCCGCATCGACGCCTTCGATCAACTGGTCGAGCAAGCCGAGCTTGCCGAACGACGCCATCGTGTAGGACATCGGCACGATCTTTTCACCGAGCGCGTCGAGGCTTTCCACACTGCGACGCGTGACGCGCGCCGCAGCTTCCTTGCCCATCGCATGAACCATCGTGCCTTCGGCGTCGAGCGCGACGATGCGGTTGGCCTGGTAGCCGTGCGCCAGAAACGCACCCGACATCGCAGGTCCAACGATCAGCGCGATCACGGGATGCCCCGCGAGCCGCGCGCTGGCATACGCATCGACGGCTGCGGCGCAGGCGAGGTGGATACCCAGCATTTCCTCGCGATAACCGTATGCCTGGCTCTTCACGTCGACGATCGCGACGATGGGCCGGCGTGTTTGACCGGCCGCATCTTCGGCGATGGCCGAGCGCACGGCCTGCGCAAGGCGCCAACCCTGTTCGAGGCCCACGACGTTGTCGCGCGCGCGCACAAAACGGTTTTCGTGGTCCGGCACGACAGCGATGAAGCGCGCCGTTTCGCCGCCGAGCGGCGCATCGGCGTAGTGCACGGGGCCGCGGTTTCCTTCGTGAGCGCGCTCGCCTGCGAGGGTGTGCAGCCAGCGCGCGCCGCGGGTCAGAGTCGTATCGTTCATGCCGTTTCTCCGCGGGACGTGAGGGGCGTGGCGCCGAACGTGGCGCGCATTGCTTCGGGCGCGACGGTTGCAGGATCGATCTGCGCGAGCTTTGCAAGCCAGGCCTCGACCTGCTCGGTGCGGTGGGCTTCAGGTACGCCGCACGCGAACGCTTCGCGCACGGCTCGATGCACATCGTCCACCGCGTCTTCGACGAGCGCATCAGCGAAACCGGTTTCAGCGCGCTGCTCACCGCCGATCAACTGCCACACATGGCGCCGGTCGCTCGCATCGAGTTCTTCGATGCCGGCTTCCTGCTCGATCACCTCGGGGCCGTTCATGCCGAGTCGTCCCTGCTTCGTCATCACGAGATACGAGCATAGACCCGCCGCAAGCGACATGCCACCGAAGCACCCCACCATGCCCGCGATCACGCCGACGACGGGGACGTGCCGGCGCAGCGCGACGATCGCGGCCTGGATCTCGGAGATCACCGCGAGGCCGAGGTTGGCTTCCTGCAGGCGCACGCCGCCGGTTTCGAACAGCACGACGGGGCGCACGATCTTGCCGCGCTCGCAGTCGGCGAGCGCGAGTTCGAGCGCCGCGGCGATCTTGCTGCCCGACACCTCGCCGATGCTGCCACCCTGGAACGCCGATTCGATGGCGGCGACCACGGCGGGCTCGCCGTCGATGGTGCCGCGGGCGATCACGACGCCGTCGTCGGCCTGGCAGACGATGCCCTGCAGCGGCAGCCACGGCGATTCGATGCGATCGAACGGGCCGAGCAACTCGCGGAACGAGCCCGCGTCGAGGACGGCGCGGGCGCGCTCGCGCGCGGTGAGTTCGATATAGCTTTCGCGCAGCAGGGCGCGGGTCGCGGTTTGCGGCGAGCCGTTCATGACTGTGCCCCTTGCGCCGCGTCCTGCGCCGCTTCAACCGCTTCCGCGAGCCGCAGCGCTACGACGCCCGGCGTTGCGCCGAAGTCGTTGATTTCGATGTCCGCGGCACCGTCGTAGCGGGTAAAGAAGCGGTCCAGCACGCTCTTCCAGATGTGCCCGTAGCCATCCACGCTCGTATGCACGACGACGCGCGCGCGCAGGGTGTCCGCTGGCTGAAGCAGCACTTCGAGATCTCCCGAGCCGACGACGCCCACGTGCGCACGCGTCGTCACGGCGCGTTGCGCCGGATAGTCGAATGTCAGTTGTTCCATGATGTCTCTTCCAATGCAACACCGCCGATGCGGTGCTGAACCAGTCTGTCGATGAATAGCGTCGCGGCAAGCAGATCGGCTGCGCCGCCGGGCGAAGCGTTGAGCGCGAGCAGTGAGTGTTCGAGTGCGTCGAATGCCGCGCGGCCCGCTGGCGTGGCGATGCCGCCAGCATCGCGCACACGTTGTGCGCCCGCCTGAGCCGCGTCGCGGCCCGCGAGCCCGGCGCGATGCAGCACGCAGGTATCGTCGAGCGATGCCATGATGGCGAGCAGGGCTTCCACGCGAGCGGTGCTCTCACTGTGGCCTTGCGTGCGCGCGGTATGAAGTGCAGGCAGCCCCGCACGCATCACATGCGGGAAACCGTCTTGCGCTTCGCGTCGCGCTCCGCCCACGTTGTACTGAAGCCGCACGCGCTCGCCGTTGCTGTTGGACGGGCGTGCGAGCAGGTCGTCGAAACGGGCGATCTGTGCGCCCGTTTCGCAGATGAGTGCCGCGTGTGCGTATGCACTGCCATCGGCGGCGAATGGCGTATGCACGATCGCCGCTCCCGCCACGAGCAAACCGACAATCCAGATCGCGCCGCGATGCGCATTGCTGCCGTTCGTCGCGCGCATCATCGCGACTTCGCCTGCGCGGCCGATACGCGCGAGATCGGTGCGCAACGCGACGCCTGGCGCCGCGCCGAGCGAAGCGCGCGCGAGCGCGCGGAACGTCGGCTCGAGCGCGTGCGCGGAACGCAGCATCGTCACGAGATCGAGGTCGCTATGCGCGCCGCTGCCGCGCGCGTCGACGAGCGCGGGTTTCGGCGTGAGGCGTGCCTCGTCGATCAGGGCATCGCGCGCGAAGCGTGCGAGTTCCGCGTCAGCGCAGAACGCGGCATCCAGCGAAACGAACCCCGCGTGCGGATCGCGCGCAAACGGTACGGCGGAACCTTCGGTGTGTGTGTCCAGCGCAAGCGTACGCATCGCGCTCACCAACTGCGAAAGCGCGCGGGCGGCGTATAGAGTCCGCCCGACCACGTCACGAGATCGTCGATGCTGCGCGCCGCGAGCAGCGAGCGCTTCGCATCGCCGCGGCGGATGCCGAGATCCTCGGGGAACTGTACGATGCCGCGGCGGCGCAATTCCTCGGTCTTTTGCGCCTGCGCGCGCAGGCCGATCGGTGTCACGCCCGCGACCGCCGCGAGTGCCGCGCGCCGTTCGTCGATACCTTCTGCTCGATGCAGATGCGCGATGCCTTCCTCGGTCACGACATGGCTCACATCGTCGCCATAGATCATCACCGGCGCGACCGGCATGCCGCTTTTCTCGCCGACCGCGATGGCGTCGAGCTCATCGACGAACGTCGGCTCGCCGCCTTTTTTCCACGTCTCGGCAAGCTGGACGACGAGCTTTTGGCCGCGCGATACGGGGCCGGTGTTCTTGAGCAGCTTGAGCCACGCTTCGCTCGCGTGACGGCGGCCGCGCGGATCGTGGCCCATGTTGGGCGCGCCGCCGAAGCCCGCGAGCCGCCCGCGCGTGACGGTAGAAGAATTGGCGTCGGCGTCGATCTGCAGCGTCGAGCCGATGAACAGATCCACGGCGTATTGCCCGGCAAGCTGGCACAGCACGCGGTTCGAACGCAGGCTGCCATCACTGCCCGTGAAAAACACGTCGGGGCGCGCGGCGATGTACGCCTCCATGCCCACCTCGCTGCCGAAGCAATGCACGCTCTCCACCCAGCCCGATTCGATGGCGGGAATCAGCGTCGGGTGCGGATTGAGCGTCCAGTTGCGGCAGATCTTGCCTTTGAGCCCGAGCGATTCGCCATACGTAGGCAGCAGCAATTCGATCGCGGCCGTGTCGAAACCGATGCCGTGATTGAGCGCCGTGATGCCATACGGCGCGTAGATGCCCTTGATGACCATCATCGCCGTGAGCACCTGCAGATCGCCGATGTGGCGCGGGTCGCGCGTGAAGAGCGGTTCTACTGCGAACGGGCGATCGGCTTGCACGACGACGTCGACCCACGAGCCGGGGATATCGACGCGCGGCAGTTCATCGACGATCTCGTTCACCTGCACGATGACTAGCCCCTGGCTGAATGCGGCGGCTTCGGCAATGGTCGGCGTGTCCTCGGTGTTCGGGCCCGTGTAGAGATTGCCGTGGCGATCGGCTTTTTCGGCGCAGAGCAGTGCGACCTGCGGAATCAGGTCGACGAACATGCGCGCGTAAAGCTCGACGTAAGTATGAATCGCACCGATTTCGAGTTGCCCGTCTTCGAGCAGTTGCGCGACACGCAGACTTTGCGTACCGGCGAACGCGAAATCGACGCGGTGCGCGATGCCGCGCTCGAAGAGCGTCAGGTGCTCGGGGCGGCTGATGCTTGAAATCAGCAGATGAACGTTGTTGAGCTTCGCCGGGTCCGCCTTGGCGAGCGAACGCGAGAGGAAGTCGGCCTGCTTCTGGTTGTCGCCTTCGAGCGCGACGCGGTCGCCCGGGCGGATCAGTAGTTCCAGCGCTTCGGTCATGCGCGAAGTGGGCAGCACACCATCTTCGAGCCAGCCGGCGACGGCGGCGAGGCGGCGGGTTTTCTCGTCGCGGCGCGTGGTCCACGAGCGCGGTGCGAGTTCGGGTTGGTCGGTCGTAACGGCGAGAGGCTTCATCGGCGATTCAGCTCCGTGAGCGGGAAGACTTGGCGCGCGGCTTCTCTGTAACGGTCTTGGCCGCGGCGCGTTCGGTGAGGAAACGATAGAGCAATTCACCCGTGCCGAGCAGATGCGCGGCCGCGAGCGCCTGAGCGGCGGCGATGTCACCGCGCTTAACAGCGGCGAGAATTTCGGCGTGCTCGGCATCGGACTCGCCCTTGTACTCGGGAAAGTCGAATTTCAGACGTAGATAGCGCTCGCCGCGACGGTGCAGCGACGCGAGCATCTCAAGCAGTTGCGGGCGGCCGCAAGGCGCGTAAAGCGCCATGTGGAAGGCCTCGTTGCGCGCCACGTAAAGCGATGGATCGCGCTCGCGTTTTGCCGCCGTGGCGAGCGCACGCACTTCGCGCAGCGACTGCGCAGTGTGATTGGGAATCGCGAGTCCGAGCGCGAGACTCTCCAGCGCCGAGCGGATCTCGTAGATCTCGCGCGCTTCGTCCGCGGAAAGCGGCGCAACGCTCGCGCCTTTGTTCACTTCGATCTTCGCCCAGCCTTCGCTCGCGAGCTGGCGCAGCGCTTCGCGCACGGGAATCGCGCTGACCGAAAAGTGTCGCGCGATGGCGTCCTGGCGCAGCGGCGCGTTGGGCGCGAGCGCACCCGACACGATGGCGTCGCGCAGGGCGTCCGCGATCATGCGCGACGTGCTCGTGCGCGGCGCTGCCACGGCCGGCAGACCGGGCGCCGCATCGTCGCCGTCCAGGGGAAAACCATTCGTTGTGTCGCTCATAAGATCACATATTATATATAAAAAATCGAATCGGAAAGCCGTCAAGCTGGACGAGATGGTGCCGTAAACCAGGGAACAGGGATTTCTTCATACAAATAGAAATGCAGATAAACCTGCGCCGCCGCCTGATGCAAGACGGCTTGCGCAAAGGAGAGAGAGGACCACATGAATTCAGTAACCGAGGTAGTGGGGCGAACGTCTGGCAAGACGCCGCTTAACCGTTCGCAGATCGCGGGCTTCTGGGGTGCCTGGGCAGGCTGGACGCTCGATGGCATGGACTCCTTCATTTACGCACTTGTGCTCACGCCCGCGCTGACCGAGTTGCTGCCGCGCTCGGGCTATGCGGCCACGCCCTCCAACATCGGGCTCGCGGGCTCGATTCTTTTTGCGCTGTTCCTGGTCGGGTGGGGACTGTCTTTCATCTGGGGGCCGCTCGCCGACCGTTTCGGGCGCACGCGCGTGCTGGCCGGCACGATCTTCATGTTCGCGATCTTCACAGGTCTCGCTGCGACCGCGCACAGCGTGTGGGAGCTCGGCATCTATCGCTTTCTCGCGGGTGTGGGCATCGGCGGCGAGTGGGCGCTGGCGGGCACGTATGTCGCCGAGTCGTGGCCGGAGGACCGGCGCAAGATGGGTGCGGGTTATCTGCAGACCGGCTATTACGCCGGCTTCTTCATTGCGGCAGCGCTGAACTATACGGTCGGCGTGCACTTTGGCTGGCGCGCGATGTTCCTGACCGGTGCGATTCCGGTCGTCGTCGCCATTCTCGTGCTCACGCGCGTCGAGGAACCGGCCAAGTGGCAGAAGTCGGAGGCGAGCCATGTGCATCGCGGCAGTCCGCTGCGCGAGATCTTCAGCGCGGAGTATCGCAAGCGTACGCTTGTGGCCTGCGCGCTTCTGACCATCGCGATCATCGGTCTGTGGGCAGGCGCCGTCTACGAGCCGTCCGCTGTCATTCAGCTCGCGACGAAGGCCGGTGCGAGCAAGGCCGACGCGATGCGCACGGCGTCAATCGCGACGGGCCTTCTGTCCATCGGCACGATTCTCGGTTGCCTCGCGTTGCCGCCGATGGCCGAACGCATCGGCCGCAAGTGGACCCTTGCGATCTATTTCACAGGCATGGCCGTGTCGATCGCTGCGAGCTTCGGCTGGGCCTTTTACCTCGAAAACGGGCTTGTGCCGTTCATGGCGCTGCTCTTCGTGCTCGGCTTTTTCGGCGGGAATTTCGCGCTCTTCAGTCTCTGGCTGCCCGAGCAATTCGCCACGCGCGTGCGCGCCACGGCGTTTGCGTTCTGCACGTCAGTTGGGCGTTTCGTCGGGGCGGGCGTGAACTTCGTGCTCGGCGCTGCCGTGCTGAACATGCACACGCTGGGCGTGCCGGTCGCACTGACGGCAATCGCGTTCGTCGTGGGGCTGTTCATCATTCCGTTCGCGCCGGAAACGAAGGGTGAGGTACTGCCGGGATAAGAGGGGCGAACACAACCTGGACGTGGAGCCGTGAAGGCCATAGTCCTGAAACTCCCTCCATGCGGCGCCGTCGTGGGGCGGTGTCTCCGGCGGCTACGCCGCCACTGCCACCGCCCCACAGGCCAAACTAACTGTCGTCAAACCGGCCAGGCTAATTGTCGTTGTCACAGGGACAGGCCGGGCAGCATTTGAAAAAAACCGGATTTCAAGCGCCATCTTTATGGAAGCGGCAGAAAAAAAACAATGCGTTACTCATGTCATAGTGAGTCCGGCAGTATTGGACAAAATCTTTAATAGAAGATAAATGGCGTACCGGCTGGATGCCTCGCTGTCCGATGAACTCCAACCTGCCGTTATTCATCTTGTAGTGGGAAAGTGTGCCGCCTACTCCATACCTGCCGTATTGGTTAGCGTCGGTCTGCATGATCGACTGGCCGACGAGTTTTCCGTAGTGGAACGCGCCGGTATTGAGGTCCACATATGCGACGCCCTCGGCCATAATCGGAACTGGAGCGGCGATCATGTCATTCGCGGAAAAACCATGGGCCGGATTAAAGCCCATCGGGGACCGAACATCGGGAACCTGGTGATTTGTGCCGACGGGGTCGAGCGACCCAACCCGGTAGCCGCCCGTTGCGTTTCCCGCCGCGAACTGGCCGCAATCCGCGTTACCGTGCCGGGCATCGATTTTCAGATCCCGGACGTCTCCACCGGTCCACGTGGGATTCGATTCAGGGTTATCGGCTTGCGAGGTGCGTTCAGGCGCGGAGTGCGTATCAGGCTTGATGTCGGAAGGTTTGCCTGCCGTTATGGAACTGGTGGACGGATTGACGCCAGTTTGCCCTGCTTGCTGGCCGACGCCCTTCGTAACGTAGACTGCGCCGCTATCGAGGTCCAGATAAGTGGCCGGATACGATTCCGGACTATTCTGTGGGACACCTGAAGGGCCTTGGCGTGGCGAGCCCGCGCTGACTGCTGTTCCTTCAGGGATGCCAGGTTTTTCCAGTCCATCCAGTATAGAAAGCAGGTCTGAACTATCCCACTGCCCTAGTTGGTCTAGTTGCGTTGGGGAAAGCGGGCTTGAGCTGTCCCACTCCCACTGCCATTGTTTGTCTGTCGGGTTAGTTCCTGACGTAACAGGCTGATCGGTAGTTGAATCTGCTGGCCGCTGCGGGTGTGCGCTGTTTTCTACTTCAGCGGGTGATGAAGCCGGCCGCTTTGTTGACGGCGCTTCATCTGGCCCAGCATCGGCCGGCCTCTTTCCTGAAGATCGTGCGTCGCTTGTTTCGGCAGGATGTTCGAGCGTAGCGTTGTCGGCACTGGACTGCGTCGGATTTTTGTCCGAGGCAGGCAACTTTGGTGGCTGCGTCGGACTTAACGGGTAACCGATCCTTCCGTCTTCCAGTCTCTGGGGAGGATTGAATGAAGGCTTCGTCGCGTTCTGGCGGGTTGCGTTGTCCTGTGCAGTTTTTTTACCCGTTGAAGAACCAGACGGTGATTCGGTTCCAGTAATCGATCGGGCATCCTGCACCGGGTTAGCGGTGTCCTCCGGTGACGGGGGCGTTCCCTCCACCGCATCCCCAATGACTTTTCCATAGTACTTTGCCTGTCCCCAGACAGGGATAGCATTTTCCGCATACCTGCCGGCTTTTTCAAACTCGTCCTGCACGTACTTGGGAGCGCCGATCTGCGCTGCAAATGCTCTGGCTGCCTTACCCAGAAGATTGTCACCTGCGTCGTACAGTTGTTTTTGGGTCTGCGGGTCGGCTCCTGACCACTTGGCAATCTGGGAGACCGTCTGTCCCACCGGATTTTTCACTGTATCGGTGAAGCCCCTCTTGGCTACGTCCCAGGAGTTATCTATATGGCTTTCATCTGGTGCGTCAGGATGAATTTTTTTATACTCGCTTCGCGTGAAATCATCAGCATCGTTCCTGTTGTCAAAGACGTGCTGCTGACCGTCATTGCCGGTTGTATAGAAGTATATAGTCACGATATAAATCCCTCGTTTTTCAACAAGCAGTCATCCCTAGCCGGATGTAGATCTAATCCGTGACAACAATCTACACCCCGCTCGAAGCGGGCAGGGTGTACCGGATACTTACATCGCTAGCCGCGCCTGGATGTTGCCTTCGCTTCAAGCGGTGTCGGGGTTCATATTGCGTTGCTCCTCCTCGCTGCGGCCATCTGTGTCCGCGCCTCGTTAATGACTTTCGATCAAAACTCTCTGATTCATCGAACGCGGATCTGACGCGCGGGAGACGTCCACATAAGCTACGCTAAACGTCTGCGCGCGGCATCTCGCGCCGCGTTTTCACGAGCATCGGCGGAAACAGGCGCCAGCCGAGATTAACGCCGAGGCTCGCAACCACGATCAGCACCATGCCCGCGAGTTGGGCGACGCTCAGCGCGCGTCCGTAGACGAGCGCATCGACGGCGATCGCCGTGAGCGGATAGACGAACAACAACACGGCGATCACGGGCGTTGTGAGCTTCGGCAGGGCGCCGTAAATCAGCACGTACGAAAGGCCGGTATGCAGGACACCCATGCCGATGAGCCAGCCCCACTGCGCGGCCGAAATATGCGTGAGTTCGAGCGGCGCAAAGAACGGCGCGATGAGCGGCAGGCAAACCGTGCCAACCGCGCATTGCGTGAGCGCGAGCAGATGCGGGCGAAGATCGCGGAGATGTTTCGCGATCAGCGTGACGCTTGCGTAGAGCACCGATCCGCCCAGTGCCTCGCCGATGCCGATCAGATAGCGCTGATGGCCTTGAAGACTGCCAACGGCCGGCACGCCTGAAGCGAGCACGAGCCCCACGAATGCGATCCCGATCCAGCCGAGGCGGTCCGCGCCTAACCGCTCGTTGAAAAGTGCGGCGCCGATCAACACGACCCAAAACGGCTGCACATGGAACACGACCGTCGCAACGGCGATGCTCGTGCGATGAATCGAGTCGAAGAAAGCCACCCACTGCGTGACCATGAGCACGCCCGTCACTAGCGCGAGCCCCAGCGTGCGGCGCGTGAATTGACGTGGCGAGAGCCATCCCTTGTACCGGCAGTACGCGGCGAGCGCGAGCATGCCGAAGAGGCAGCGGAAGAACACGAGCGTCATCGCGCCGAGCCGCGCTTCTTCGACGAACACGCCGATCGTGCCCATCAGCAGCCCGCCGCTGGCGAGCATGAGGACACCCTGCTTCTGGTTGGCGTGGTGGTCGGCTTTCATGGCTGTTATCGGTGACGCAAAGGGAGAGTGAAAACCGGGCCAGTATTCGCCAGTTGCGGGGTGTCGGCAAACGAATTAAATTGAAGAATTCCATCAACGCCGCTGATGAATCAGGAGCCGCGCATGAACCCCGAATTCGACCTGGACCTGCTGCGCAGCTTCGTCGCCGTGGCCGACGCGGGCAGTTTCACGCGGGCGGCGGTCACGGTGCATCGCTCGCAGGCTGCGGTGAGCATGCAGATCAAGCGGCTCGAACTCATGCTCGGCACGACGCTTTTTACGCGTGACACGCGCAATCTGGCACTTACGCGGCCGGGCAATACGCTGCTCGAATACGCGCGGCGCGCGCTCGATCTGCAGGAGGAGGCGTGGTCGGCGCTGGTGCGCCCGGAAGTGACGGGGCGCGTTGCGCTCGGCGCGCCCGACGACTACATGGCTGCGCTGCTGTCGCCCGTTTTGCGCCGTTTTTCGACGCTCTATCCGCATGTCGAGATCGAGATCGTCTGTGCGCAGAGCGTCGCGCTCGGGCCGATGCTGGCGGACAACAAGATCGACCTCGCGCTCGTCACGCGCGACCGCAAGCTGCGCGGCGAATTCGTGCGCAGCGAGGACATGGTGTGGGTCGGTTCCGCGACCGACCCGGCAACGGCGACGCTGTCGCCTCTGCCCGTCGGCCTCTACGAGCACGGCAGCGTGGCGCGCGCTCATACCGTGGCCGCGCTCGACGCGGCGCGCATCCGCTATCGCGCGGCCTACAGCAGTGCGAGTCTGATGGGTCTGATGGCGACCGTCGAGGCCGGCATCGCCGTGGTGGCGCTCACGCGTTGCAGCGTGCCGCCACGGTTTGTCGTGCTCGGCGAGGCGCAAGGGCTGCCGAAGATCGAACCGCTCGACATCGTCGTCGCGCGCAGCGTGAAGTCCAACCGGCCGATCTGCGATTACCTCGCGCAGCAGATGGCGCAGGATCTCGCGGTGCCGCGTCAGCGCGGGTAGACGCTCACTTCGCCGCCGACCGCGAGCCGCACGCGTTCGCCGCGGCGCGGCGTGCGATAGCCGGGCACCCTCGCACGCACGGTTGTCTGCGACTCGACGAGCTGCAGCGTGAGCGCGGCATCCTGCCCCTGGAACGTGATGTCGTGCACGAGCGCGTCGAGCGCGCCTTCGCGCTGCGCCGTTTCCGGCAGGACTTCGATTTGCTCGGGGCGCAGCATCACGTCGACCACGCTATCGACAAGATTCGCACCAGCCGCCACGGGCAGTGCGCCGAGCACACATTGCGCGCGTCCATCGACGATGTGGCCCGGCAGCAGCACCGATTCGCCGATGAACGCCGCGAGTTCCGGCGTGGCGGGGCGCCGGTAGAGCGTCTGCGGGGCGGCGGTCTGCAAGAGCCGGCCACTCCACAACACGGCGACTTCGTCACCGAGCGAAAGCGCTTCGGCCTGGTCGTGCGTGACGAGCACGGCGGTCGCGCCGGCGGCGGCGAGCGCGCGCGCGACGGCTTCACGCGTCTCGACGCGCAATGCAGCATCGAGCGACGAGAACGGTTCGTCGAGCATAACGAGGCCCGGTGATGGCGCAAGCGCTCGCGCGAGCGCTACGCGTTGTTGCTGGCCGCCGGAAAGGTGCTGCGGCGCACGGGTTGCATAGGACTCCGGAAGTCCGACGAGTTCGAGCAGCTCCGCCACACGATGACGCGCACGACGCTGCGCACGCGGCAGGCCGAACACGATGTTGTCCGCGACCGAGAGGTGCGGAAAAAGTGCGCCTTCCTGCGCCACGTAGCCGATGCGGCGCTGCTCGGCCGGAAGATGGAGACCAGCGTCTGCGACGCGGCGGCCGTCGATTTCGATGGTGCCCGCGTCGGCGTGCTCGAAGCCGCACAGCACGCGCAGAAGTGTGGTCTTGCCGCTGCCCGAAGGCCCGAGCAGCGCGACGAGCGAGCCCGATTTCACGGAAAGATCGACGCCGTGCAGCACCGGGTGGCCGTCGAACGATTTTTGCAGGCTGGAGATTCGAAGCGTGCTCATAGGGCGATTCCGTTTGGGCGATCAGGAGGCGTCGGGCGGCGCACTCGTACTCGTGTGCGCGGCCAGCGCCGATTTGCCCGCGAACGTGAACAGGAGGCCAGAGGCGACGAGCGATAGCGCCGTGAGCAGCGCGGCATAGGGCGCGGCGGCCGCGAACGCGAGCGTCGACGTGTCGCTCCAGACCTGGGTCGCGAGCGTGTGCGTGCCGATGGGCGAGAGCAGCAGGGTCGCGTTGAGTTCGGTGACGACGGCGATGAACACCATCGAAGCCGCCGCGCCAAGTCCCGGCCCCGCGAGCGGCAGTACGACGCGCCGCATCGTCTCGAACCAGCCGAGGCCGAGCGAACGCGCCGTGTCTTCGAGACGAAGCTGCGCCTGCAATAGCGCCGCACGCACACTCACTAGCGCGAGCGGCAGGAACAGGATCGCGTAAGCCACGATCAGAAGCGCCGTGCTTTGATAGAGCGGCGTGAGGGCGCGCACTGCGAGCGACACGATCGCGAGCGCGATCACGAGTCCCGGCACGCCTTGCGCAACAAACGCCGTGCGTTCGAGCAACGTCGCGAGACGGCCCGGATAGCGTGCGAGCAGGAACGCGAGTGGTAGTGCGAGCAGCGTCGTGGAGACGGCGGCGATGAGGCCGAGGCGCAGCGAGGCGAACGTGGCCGAGAAGAGCAATTCGGGCGAGACGTCGGCGGGCGTGATCGCAGCGGCGCCGGGCTGTGTGAGCCAGTAGCCGATCATCGCGAGCGGCACGCCGAGCGTCGCGGCGTTAAGCGCGAGAAAGCCCGCCGCGACCGGCCAGCGCCAGCGGCCGAGCGCGTGGCGCACGGCCGCGCGCCGCGTGCCGCGATCGACGCGTTCATAGCGTGCACGTCCGCGCACGCGAAACTCGAACGCGAGACAGACGAGGCACAGCACGATCAGCACACACGCGAGCAGTGACGCGCCGCCGCCATCGAAGCTCGTGCGGTATTCGGCGTAGATCTCGGTCGTGAAGGTGCGAAAGCGCAGCATCTGGAACGCGCCGAACTCGGAGAGCACGCCGAGCGCGACGAGCAGCATCGAGCCGAAAAGCGCGGGCCGCAGTTGCGGCAGCACGACGCGAACGAAAGTCGCCCAACGATTGCAGCCGAGCGCGCGCGCGGTTTCTTCGAGCGCGGGGTCGAGTCCGCGCAGCGCTGCGGCGACCGGCAGATAGACGAGCGGAAAATAGGCGCTCGTGATGACGATGAACGCGCCGAAGAAATCCTGCAAATCGAGGCTCAGCGACACCCACGCGTAACTCGTGATGAACGCGGGCATGGCAAGCGGCGCGGCGGCGAGCAGGGCAAACGCGCGGCGGCCGGGCACATCGGTGCGTTCGACGAACCACGCGATAGCGGTGCCAAGCACGGCACTCGCGAGCGTCGCGCAGACGGTGATCGTTAGCGTGTTCACGAGCAGTTCGCCGACTAGTGGCCTGAAGATCAGATCGGCGGCGTCGGCGAATCCATACGAAAACGCACGCGAGAACGTCAGCGCGAGCGGCAGCAGCACGAGGAGCGGGCCGAGCAGCGCGGCCGCCAACAGCGCACAAGGGATTCGCCGACGTGCGGCGACGTGCGCTGTGGGGTGACCCGGCTCCTCTATGGCTGGCGCCGTGGTGATGGCTTCACTCACGATCAGGCTGGCTTTTTACGGTTGCGATCAAAGAAGCCCGGCTTCGCGTAGTAGCTTGCCGGCCTGGCTGTCGTCGCCGAGTTGCTGGATCGTCAGTGACGGCGGCTTCAGCTGTTCGAACGGCTTGTTGATCGGGTCGCTAGCGATGCCCGGGCGCAGCGGATACTCGTAGCTGATGTGGTCTTGTGCCATCAGCTTCTGTGCTCGATCACTTACCAGATACGCGAGAAACTTCTGCGCGCCGTCCGGGTTGTGCGCCGACTTCATCGCCGCCGCGCCCGAGACGTTCACCAGCGCGCCGACATCGCCGTCCGCGAAGTGCGCCACGGCGCTACGCGTCTTGCTGTCGCCAATCTCGGCGTGCAGGCGGTCCCAGTAGTAGTTGTTGATGATGCCCGTCGCGACCGCGCCGCGATTCACAGCGGCCACGACGCCTTCTTCGTCGTCGAAGATCTGCGCGTTGGTCTTGAGGCCCTTCAGCCACTGAAGCGTCGCGGCTTCGCCCTTCATGGCGATCACCGCGTCGACGAGCGGCAGGAAGTCGGCGTCGGAAGGGGCGATGCCAACCTTGCCCTTCCATTCCGGCTTCGCGAGATCGAACAGCGACTGCGGCAATTGCGTCGGCTGCACCTTCGTCGTGTTGTAGGCGAGCACGTTCTCGCGTGCGGTCACGCCCACCCACTGGCCGGTCGGCGAGTTGTAGCGCGTGGGCACGACGGAAAGCGTTGCGCTCTGGACCGGCACGAGCAGGCCCTTTTCTTCGAGCAGCATCAGCTCCGGTGAATTTTCGGTGAAGTAGACGTCGGCGGGCGTCTTGTTGCCTTCGGCGACGAGCTGGGCCGCGAGTGCCGGACCTTCACCGCTGCGGATCTTCACGTCGATGCCGGTCTGTTGTTCGAAGTCCTTGGCAAGCTGGTTCACGACCTGCTCGTGTTGTGCGCTGTACAACGTGATCGACGCAGCGTGGGCCGCGAGCGGCAGCGTAGCGACAGCGGTCAGCGCAACGCTCAGGGCGGCAGCGCGCAGTGGCGCGCCGGGGATCGAAATTTTCATGATGTGTCGTTATCCGTTGATGATGAAAAGCATCGGCTATTCGGGCATTCAGGCTGCGAACAGTTCCGCGCCAATGAACGAACCCGGCTTCGCGCCCGGCGGGCACGCGAAAATCGCACTGCCTACGTGGGTCGTGAACTGGTTCATCATGTCGAACTTCGCGAGCTTTTCGTTGATGGGAATGAAGCCCGTGCGCGGGTCGCTCTGGTGGGCGACGAAGATGAGGCCCGCGTCATATTCCGTTTCCTGGCGCCACGGCGGCCAGCGCTCGATGTAAAAGTCTGTGCCGTCGTTGTACGAGTACGAGCGGCGCAGGATCTGCGCGCCATTGTTCGACGCGCGATTCGACAGACGCACGTGCGAGTTCTCGGGAATCTGCGGATTTCCGTCCTTGTCCTGCGCGTCCAGATCGACCGCGTCGAATTCCTTTTGCTTGCCGATCGGCGCGCCGCTGTACTTGTGGCGGCCGAACACCTGCTCCTGAAAGCCGAGCTCCATCTGGTCCCAGTGCTCGAGCGTGATACGGATGCGGCGCACCACCGTGTACGTGCCGCCCTGCATCCACGGTGCGTCGGCGTCGGTGGCCCAGACGAACTGGTTCATCAGCTTCGGGTCGGCAGTCGGTGGATTGTTCGTGCCGTCCTTGAAGCCCATCAGGTTGCGCGGCGTCTGGGCGCGCGGGCCCGAGAGAAAGCCCGCCTGCCCCCAGCGCATGTGCAAGATGCCGTAGCCCTGGCGTGCGAGTTGGCGCACCGCGTGGAAGGCCACTTGTGCATCGTTCGCGCAAGCCTGGACGTACAGGTCGCCGCCGGTTTTTTCGGCGAGCAGCTGGTCGCCGTTGAAGCGCGGCAGATCGACGAGCGCGGCGGGGCGCCTGTGCGCGAGGCCGTAGCGGTCCTTGCCCTCGGACGTAAAGAGGCCGGGGCCGAAGCCGAACGTCACCGTAAGCCCGGCGGCTCCGAGGCCGAGCGCGTCACCGGAGTCGGGCGCGGGGTGATCGTCGCCGACGCCGTCGAGCTTTGCTGCGGGTTGCGCCTGCGTCATACGCGCGGCGGCGTCGGTCCACTGGCGCAGCAGGTTGATCACGTCGTCGCGCGATGTCGTCGTGAGGTCGAACGCGGCCACATAGGTGTGGGCCTGCTGCGGTGTGACGATGCCGCCCTGGTGCTCGCCGTAGAACGGCTCGACTGCGAGCATCGGATCGGCAATGGCTGCGTCCTGCTTCGCGTGCACGGCCGCGTGGGCGATGTTCGTCGCGCCGAGTGTGGCACCAGCGGCAACCGCCGCGCCGCCGGCCTTCAGAAAACCCCGCCGCGCGGGGCGTTCCGGTGTGTCGTTGAAGTTGTTGGAGGACATGATCACTGGGCCAGAACAAGGGTATTTACGTCGTCTTCCACGTAGTAGAAGCCATTGCCCGCAGGCGTCAGGGCGATGCCGAACAGGTCGCCGTTGCCCGGAGGCGTCTGCGCTTTGTCCGTATCGATCCAGCGTGCGTAGAGTTGCTTTGCCTCGACCGGGTCGATCTCGACGACCTGACCGTTGAGCGCGTTCGTGACGAGCAGGTGACCCTGCGGCGTCGCGATCATCGCGAGCGGACGATGCAGCAGGCCGTCCGCGGTGAGCTGACGGCCGACGCCCGCGCTCGTGTCGCGCGTGAGCGGATCTTCGATCACGTTGATGCGGTTGCCGATCGCGTCGGAGACATAGAGCAGTTTGTTGTCGGCGGACAGCGCGAGGCCCGTCGGTCCGACGAGGAACACGCCCTTGTCGGCCTGCGCGCCAAAGCCGCTCGCCACCACCGTTTCGCGCTTCACGACTGGCGCCTGGCCGCTCGGGATGTCGAGGTCCAGACGCAGCACCGTGGCCTGCTTGAAGACGGGCGGATCGTCGCTTGCCGCGCCCACGCCGAAGCCCGCGTTGCTCACGAACAGCGTGGCATGGTCGCCGTTGTCGACGACGGCCATGTTGCCCCACGGATCATTGATATTCGGCGTACTGATCGCCTTCGCGATCTTGCCGTTGCTGTCGAGAACGATCAGGCAACCGGCGCCCTTGGTGTTCGTCGTGCCGTCGTTGCTCGGTGTGCTGCCGACGACCACCCAGCCCGACTTCAGCATGGTCATCGCAGTCGAAAGGCCGACGCCGCCCGGGCATTCCTTGAGGTCGCGCGGGATCGATGCGAAGAGCGACATCTGCTTCGTGTCGGGGTGATAGTCGACGATCGTGCTGCCTGCGCCCTGCAGGTTGGCAGCGTTGTTGAAGTTGTCGACGAGCACGTCGCCTTGCTTCACCGTACCGGCGCTGACCGGCGCGACGACGATCGCATAGGGGTTCTGGTCGCCGTTGTCGGGGACGGTGTTGATGAGCGTGCTGTGGTGATGGATGGATTCGAGCAGGCCCTGCGGATCGGCGTGCGCGGCGAGCGGCGCGGCGCTGAGCGTGGCGGCAGCCGCGAGCGCGAGCGCCGCTCGGGCGGCGTGAGTCGTTCGCAGCAGGAGCATTCGCGTTGCGTGTTTCATTGTGACTCTCCGTGCCTCGCGAGGGTAGCGTTCAAGCAAGCAACGACTCGCGAGACCTGTTGTTGGAAATCGAATGTGTATCGATCGGTTGTCCCGGCGCAGGCTTAAAACGTGATGTTGGTGCGCATGCCGATCACGAACGTATTGGGCAACGGTGCCTGCGGATTCACCGGGTTCCGGCCCGCGCCCGCGTTGAACGTGTACTGCGCGTCGGCCTGCAACAGCCACCACGGGGTGACCTGATACTGATAGGTCGCCTCGAGCGTCGTTTCCTGCGTGCGCACGCCATACGGGGTATTCAGGAAAAAGCGGTTGTCGAGGTCGAGGCCGTTGACCGAATTGCTGACCTTGATATAGGTGGCGGCGAGGCCGATGCTGTCGTCGTCGCGGCCCGCGAACGGCGCTTTCATCACGACGCCGAGGTTCGCTGCGAAATCGACCAGGTTGCGGTCGCCCGGCGCGCCCATCACGCGCGCGAACACGCCGATGCTGCGCGGCTCGTCGGGATTCGGCCGCCACACGGTCTGGTCGGCGACTGCGTAGATGCTGTAGTTGCCGCGGTGCTGGGCCGGAATGCCGGTCGTTGCGGGATTGGCCAGCGAGAGGCCGGTGTTGTCGAAGCGCTGGTCGGCGAACGAGTTGCTGTTGTACCAGAAGCCGAGCTTATAGGTGCCCGGTAGGCCGCGACCCGACGCGCGCACGAGGTCGCCTTCGGCGGGCTGGTTGATCGCGTACTGCAACTCGCCGATCAACAGCGCGCCGTTGTGCAGATTGAAGTTCGTACCACTAAGGTTATCCGGATCGTTGCCGAGCGGATCGCCGGAGAACACACCGAAGAGACCGGTGAGCGAGTTCGTGATCTTGCCGCGCACGCGCACGCCGAGTCCCGCGAGCGGATAAGCCGGGCCGCCCGACGGCATGTCGTACGAGGGCAGCGCGGGCCAGCCGAACATCGTGTTGACGAAGAGCGCCGAATACTGGCTCGTGATGAATTCCTGGTCGATACTTTGCTGACCGATCTTCACGTCGACTTTGTTGTCGAGGAAGGATTGCTGGTACCACATCTCCCAAAGGCGCGTGGAGGCCGGCGCTTCGATACCGCTCGCGGTGTTCAGCGTGCCGAGGTTCCGCTCGCTCAGGTTGGTGCCGTGAATCTGCAGCGCGCTGATATTGAAGAGGCCGCCCGGAATGCCGAGCGCCTTGCTCGTGTCGACCTGGACGGTCGCCGTGGTGAGGCCATCATACGTGCCGCCGCGATTCAGGCCGCCGCGCACGTTCGCGAGATATTCGCTGGTCTCGGTCAACTGGAACGAAACGCCGTACTTGCCGAGCCACGGGCGCAGGCCGCCCATGTCGCCGAGCATGTTCTCGCGGGTCCAGAAGCCGGTCCAGAAACCGGACGGCTGCGCCTTGATGGCCAGATCGGCTTCGGGGGCTTCGGGGGCGGCGTCGGGCGTGGATTGCGCCTGCGCGGCGCCACTTGCGAGGGTGGCGAAGGCCGCCGACAACGCGAGCCTGCGCAGCGCCGGCTGATGCCGCTGGACCCCGTGGCCGTGCGATGCGGCGGGACGAGCGGAAGAGGAGAACTTCATCGAGAGCCTTATTGGTTATGTCGATGCCGTCGACGCAGGCACCGCTGCATATGAATTCTCTAGTCACTCCGCGGGAACGCGGGAGCGGACGAAAGCCATTGTAGTCATCAGTGACGAGTCGCGCAATGCAAATGAGAATGATTCGTATAAATAATACGGAGAGCCGTCCAGAAAATGACAGAAGCCTGTCTGTGCGTGTTCTCAGGCCTCGAACGTCGGACAGCGGGGCATGCGTCTGGTCGTCGGAAGTCGAATATCATCGAACGATGAACGCTCGTGCTTGCTGTGCGTGTCCCGGTTTCGTGGGTTCGGGTGTTCAGGGCTGATGCGAGTGGCCGTTGCGATCCCGGTCGCCACTTCGTGCGCACGGATTATGACGTTCCGTGCTGCGCTGCGGCAACTGTGTCGGCACGCCGGGTTTCGGCACAGGCGCGCGCCTTGCGCGAACGGCGGGAAGTGGCGCGGGCTACTGAGCGCCGTTGCAGGCACGACGGACCATCGGGGAGGAAACGATGATCGGACGCATGATCTGGCTGACGGCCGCCTGGTTCACGTGGATGGGCGTGTTGCTGTTCGGCTCGGCGGGCACGCTCGCGTGGCTCGCGGCATGGCTCTGGCTGCTCGAATGGGCCGCGTGCGGTATCTGGATCGGTGTGTGGCTCCAGCGTGTCGATCCGGGGTTGCTCGCCGAGCGCATGTCGCCATTCGCGCAGCGCGGCCAGAGCCGTTGGGACCGGGTGTTCATGATGGTCGTGACGGTCGGCTGGTGCGCGTGGCTGTGCCTGATCGGCTTCGACGCCGTGCGCTTTTCCTGGTCGCACGTGCCGCTCTGGCTCAGGGTGTTGGGCGCCATCGGCGTGTTTCTCGACATCTATTTCACACGTGGCGTATTCGCGGCGAATCGCTACGCGTCGCCCGTCGTCGCAATCCAGCGCGAGCGCGGGCACACGCTCAGCGACTCCGGTCCGTACGCGCACATCCGGCACCCGATGTATTCCTACGCGATCCTGCTGCTGGCCGGCACGCCGCTCATGCTTGGCTCGTGGTGGGGACTCGCGTGCGTGCCGTTGATGGTGGCCGGTATCGGCTGGCGCGCGGTCAAGGAAGAGCGCACGCTCGCCGAGGGATTGCCCGGTTATCGCGAGTATCTGCAGCGCGTGCGCTATCGATTCGTGCCGGGGATCTGGTAGTACAGCAACCTCGTGCGAGGCGTTCGCTTGCGCTGCCGCGTATCCGGACCCAAACCCTCGTCGTAGTGAGGGGATTGCATCGGCTTACTGGCGAGCGCGCCGCTTCGGTATAAGTATCGAGGACGGCGCAACGGATCCAGGCTACGGTTTCGGAACGCGGCAACCTCCGGCTGGCCGCATCAAGCGTCGGGCGGCGCGGGCAGCCGGTTGGCGTAGCGCCGGTAGAGCAATGCGAGCGCCGCCGACGTGATGAGCGCGAATACGATATTCCCTACGCTCTGACCGGCGGCAAGCAGCAGGAGCCATGACGGCGACGCGATGGCTGCGGGCGTGACACCGGCCACGCCGAGGACAATCAGCGCGACGATCGCGCATGCCACGAGCGGCAGTACGGCGACGAACGGCACGCCGAAGAGGGTCCAGAAGTGGCCGCTGCTGTCGTGCCAGGCGCCGCGCAGATCGATACGGCTGCCGGTGGAGATCGCGGGAAAGAGCAGGCTGAGCCGCACCGCGACGAAGATCCAGACGGCACCGACGACGACTCCGATAAACGCGACACCCCCGGCATAGTGCGGCCGCAGCACGGCATAGAGGACAAGCGCGCTCACGACGAGCGCGAGCGTAATGAGTAGACCCACGCCGAACACGCGTGCGAGCGGTTTGCCGCCGAGCGGGAGCAGCGGCACGGCGCCTTCGCGCAGCAGCACGAAGCGGTGGATCTTGACGATGAACCCGATATAGACGATCGAATTGAGCAGCGACGCGATGTTGGCCGCGAACACAAGCCCGCCCGATGGCATTTCGCCCTCGCCGGGCATGGGACGTCCGGCGAACGCCACGCAAGCGAGCACCGTATAAACCAGGAAGGCCCCGAGCATGAGGAGGGGCATCTGCGTGGCGGCTTCGCGGGCGCTGGCCCATGTGCGCTTCACGCATTCGCCGAAGGTCATCTGTTGCATGGTTGTTGTCGCGGGAGTGGCGGATGGTCGACAGTCTAGCGCGGGCGCGGGATGGTCGCGCAGGCATTTGCGCTCACTTCTGCGCAAACAGTGTGAGGCGCCTCGGGACCGTGAGCGGCTAGCGAGGCCGCGCCGGCCAGACGCCGGTCATAGATAGCGGCCGGTACCGCCGTGACGTACCTTGCCGCGCAAGGCACGGCAACCCAACGTCGTGTACGACATCACGACGGGGAGCATGACGAGTGCACCGGACAGCGCGAACATCTCACTCGAGTGCGGCACGGCGGTGTGCCGGAGGGTGACGCTGTGCGCGGTCGCGTACGGCCAGACGCTGACGAGTATCCCCAGATAGCCGAGTGCCACGAGACCGAGCGCCGCGAAGAACGGTGTGCTGCGATGGCGCGCGCGTATAGCGCGGTGCATCCAGTAGCCGCAGACGAGCACGAGCAACGGCACCGGCGTGAGCCGCAAGAAAAGCCGCGCATCGAACCAGCGCGTGGCAATCGACGCGTGCGCGAGCGGTGTCCACACGCTCACGAGCACGACGAAGCCGAGCAGCACCATCGTGAGTGGCCAGATGAGCCGGTGCAGGCGGCGCTGCAGATTCGCGTCGGTTCTGGCGAAGAGCCAGCAACTGCCGAGCAGCGCATAGGTGGCGACAACCCCGAACCCCGCGAACAGGTTGAATGGCGTGAGCCACCCCGTGGCGATGCTGGCGTGGGTGCCGGTATCGACGGAAATACCTTGCACGAATGCGCCCAGCGCGATGCCCTGGAAGAACGCGGCGCCCGCCGATCCGCCGGTGAACGCGCGGTCCCACAGTGGCTTCGTGCGATCGGCCTTCGCACGGTTCCTGATCGAAACGCCGCGGAGAATCAGGCACGCGAGCATGAACGCGAGCGGCAGATAAAGCGTAGAGAGAAGAGGCGAGTACAGGACCGGCAACACGGCGAAGAGCGCCGCGCCGCCCGGCACAAGCCAGGCCTTGTTGCCGTTCCAGACCGGGGCGACGGTGTTCGTCATGCGATCGCGATCGTGCTCGTCGCGAAAGAACGGAAACACGATGCCGATGCCCAGATGGAAGCCGTCCAGTACGACGTACGTGAACACGCCGAGCGCGATGATCGCGGCCCAGATGACGGTCACATCCATTCTGGCTTGCCTCCTTATGGGCGGATGGGAGGGGTTTGTGCGTCGATTTGCTGTGTGAAGTCCGGGAATGCCGTGTACATGTCCATGCCTGATGCTTGCTACCGGGAAAACCCTGCACTGCAGCCGATGTCGGACGCGCGAGCAGTGCAACGTACTACAGATACGCGTAAGGGTAGGTGAACTGCAAGCGTTTTGTTGTGCGCAGGCGTGTGCCAGGTTGCCGCACGAGTCAACCTTCTGGTCGCGGAGGTCTGCGATAACGCATTGATAGCGATCAGTTTATTGCGGAATGCTCGATGCGGCGCGAAGCGGACTATGTGGCAATACGCCACCCTGCGGCGCAGGGGAATCAATCCGCCCTCGTGGCGGCGGATTCCGATAAGGCGGTCACGGGTGAGTTGCATCCGCGCGCGAATTGCACCGGGCTCCCGTATGCCATTTGAATATATAAGGAATGCTACCTATATAAGAATGCGCTGCCCCGGAATTGGATCGGCGCGTGCCGGTCCTCAGATTTCTGCGATGTCGCGCAGTTGTTCGGTCGTGCGCTCCGCGTCCGCCAGCGGCGCCGGCACCTGCAGCATGCCGCCCATTTTCAGTGGGCGTGGACGCGGGCACTCAGGGTTGGGCCACGACAGTCAGTAGCGGAAGCACGGCACTTGCTGCGCCGCGCGGCGCGTCGTGAGCTACGATAAACGCGGCACGGCCAACGAGGAGACAGACGATGCGCCACGTGCGTTGGGAATCCGAGGAAGGCGAGGGCATCGAGCATCTGGCGTTCGATGCGAGCGGCGACGCGATCCGCGTGGAGAGCGTGGTGATCGGGCAGCGTTACGGCAAGGCTTACGGCCTGTGCTACACGGTTCATTGCGACGCACAATGGCGCGCGACTTACGCGGCGTTTCGCGTGATGGGCGGCGCGTCGCTCGCGATCCACGGCGACGGCAAGGGCCATTGGCGCGACGGTGAAGGGCGAACGCTGGACGCACTTGAGGGTTGCATCGACATCGACATCGCCGCCACGCCGTTCACGAACTCGCTGCCCATCCGCCGCCTCGGTCTGAAACGCGGCGAGCGTCGTCCGATCCAGGTGGTGTACATCGCCGCGCCCGAGTTGCGGCCCGTGCGCGTCGAGCAGGCCTACGTCTGCATCGAACCCGATCGCGAATACCGTTACGAAGGGATCTTCCGCAAGTTCACAGCAGACCTGCGCGTCGACGAGGACGGCCTCGTGATCGACTATCCCACGCTCTTTCGACGCCTGCCGCCGCCCGCACGCAAGCGCTGACGCTGCGGACGGTCCTCACGCGGAAGACTTCGGCGGCGTCGACGCGGCTGCGTGAGCGCCGTTCTTGCCGAACAGCAGATGCTCGATGAGGTCGTTGTCGATGGTCTCGTTGTTGAGCGTGCGCGCGAGCAGTTCGCCCGCGAGCAGTTGCGGCGAGAACACCATGTCCGGCTGCAGCAGTCGCAGCCGTTGCAGATTGCGGCTGTCGTTCACGAGCGCCACGGTGCGCACCTTCGGCGCCAGGTCCTTGATCGCGAGGATCACGAAGGCGTTCTCGGCATCGTCGAGGCGCAGCGCTAGCACCGCGAGCGCGGCCTCCGCGCCTGCGTTGTGCAGGATGGCGGTGTCGCTGGCGTCGCCGACGACGAGATCGGCGCTCTCGGGGTACGTGTGCGTCGTGTTTGCCGAGACGATCACGGTGACCGCATAGCCGCGCTTTTTCAATCCCGCGTAGACGTTATGCGCGAGCGGCGTCGTGCCGACGATCAGGTAGTGGTTCTTGCGGGTCACGTTGGAAATCCCTCCCTTCACGATGTGCTTGAGCTTGCCTCCGATCACGGGGCCGATCACGGCGGTGATCGACGTGGCGAAGATGGTGATGCCGAACACGATTACCGATACCGTGAAGAGCCGCGCGGTGTCCGAGTGCGGTGTGATATCGCCGAATCCGACCGTGGACATTGCCACCATCGAGAAGTAGAACGCCGTGGTCATGTTACGGATCGGCGGCGTAAAGTCTTCGCCCAGGTAGAGCGAACCGAACACCGCATAGATCATCAGCGAGCCGATGCTCAGGATGGCGAACAATGTGCTGGCGGCGAGGCTCGTGCGGTCGAATTGACGCCAGTAGTAGAGCAGTGCGGCGGCCAGCGCCACCGTGTAAGCAAGGAGCGGCAGGCTGCGATAGTCGCCGCGTACGCTTATGAAAGCCGCGGCCGCTAGCAATATCAGCGAGAGGACCCACGCGAGGCGTGCGCGCAGCGCGACGCCGATCGCCATGATCGTGAGGCCCATGGCGATCACGGCCTGAGGCAGCGCGAGCAGGCCGAACGCATCGAAGAGGGTGATCCAGTCATGGAACCAGCCGCCGCGCGTGTGCAGCAGCGCCTTTTCGGCAACCGGGCGCAGTAGCATCAGTCCGTTGATCACGAGCAGCACCGCCAGATAGCCGTGCGGCGCGGCGTGCCCCGCGAAGCGGCGCAAGCGGTTCACGAGCGTGTTCATCGCTTTCGGGCCGCGTGTGCGGCGGGTGGGGTCGCGTCCGGCTGGTGCGGCAGGGGGATCGGGGTCATCGAAGGTATCGCCGAGGGCTTGCCGGTTCGGTGCGAATGCGAATACGTAGAGACGTAGGGCGGCGCGCGCAGGCGCCGGGCTGACGCGATATTAGCAGCCCGGCCTGCAGCGGTCAGCCCGCCGCGCGACGCGTCTTGCGCTGCGTGAGGGAGGCCGCCTCATTGCGTCTGTTGCGCCTGCACGATATGCAGCTCGCGCGTGCGCAGCGGCAGCGAGCATTGCGCGTCGTTGAGCGTCTGACGCACCTTGCGCGACAGATCCCAGCGCAAGTCCCAGAACACGTCCGTATTCGACCAGACGCGTATGTTGAGCACGGCGGTGCTGTCGTCGAAGCGCATCACCATCACCTGCGGCGCGGGCGTGGGCAGCACGCGCGGGTCGGCGTCGGCGAGCGCGCGCAGCGCGTCGATCGCGCGGCTCACATCGTCGCGCACCGAGACCTCGACTTCGAGGTCGAGGCGGCGCGTGCGGTTGCGGCTGAAGTTGCGGATCGAGTTGCTCCAGAGCGCGCTGTTTGGCACGTATTCGCAGATGCCGTCGGGTTTCGTCAGGCGCGTCGTGAAGAGATTGATTTCCTCGACTGTCCCCGCGACGTTGCCGCCGCCCGCACCGCCGCCGTCGATAAAATCGCCGACCTTGAACGGCCGTAGCAGCAAAAGCATGATCCCGGCCGCGATGTTCTGCAGCGTGCCCTGCAGCGCGAGGCCGATGGCGAGACCGGCCGCGCCGAGCACCGCGACGATGCTCGCGGTCTGGATGCCGATTTGCGACAGCGCGCCGATCAACGCGACGATGCGCACGCCCCACGCGGCGGAGTCCCGCGCGATCGGGCGCAGCGTGGCGTCGATGCCGGTTTGTCCGGAGAACCAGCGGCCTATACGGCGGGCGATCCACCATCCGATCCACAGGATCGCTAGCGCAGCAGCGAGGCGCAGCCCGAAGGCGCTGAGCGCGTCCCACAGGAAGCTCCAGTTGGACGGATGAACTTGGTTGAGGAGGTATTCCATCGGCGTGTCCTTGTCGTCGGCGCTCGCTCGCGGGCGCACGGTGGCGGGAGCGTGCCGGCGTGCGGCCGGCACGGGACGAACGGACTATTCTAGCGGCGCCAGCGGCACGAACGGCGGCTCAGGACCTCGGCTTGTGGCTCAGACTTCGGGCAACGTGGCGGCGCCCGCGCCCAGCGCGCGCTGCATGAGCGTCGTGTCGCGCCATTGGCCGTGCTTGAATCCGACTGCGTGCAGCGTGCCGACCATCTCGAAGCCGAGGCTCCCGTGCAGGGCCACCGAGCCGCCACGCGGGTCGGCGATCACGGCGATCATCTGGCGCCATGGCCCGGTTTCGCAACGCTCGATCAGCGCCTTGAGCAGCATGCGGCCGAGGCCGCGCCCGCGGCACGATTGATCGACGTAGATCGAATCTTCGATGGTGTAGCGGTACGCCGAACGCGGCCGGTAGGGCGTGGCGTAGCAGTAGCCCGCCACCTTGCCTTCAACTTCCGCGACGATCCACGGCAGGCCATTGCCGCGCACGGTGGCGTGGCGGCGCAGGAGTTCGTCGGGATCGGGCGGCGTTTCCTCGAACGAGGCCGATCCGTGCAGCACGTGATGCGCGTAGATGGCGGCGATCGCGGGGAAGTCGTCGGGCGTGGCGTCGCGCAGGTGCGTTTCGTCGACGGTAGAGGGGGGCATGACGTCGAAAGTCCAGTGGCAGGGGCGCCGGCGCGCTGAGTCACACCGGCGCCGTCCACTATGCCTTGCGCGACGGCAGATTCAAAGCGCGCCAAAAATATCGCCCGGCCTCGGGCAAAGGCTCAGGCGCGCGGTACCACGGCGGCCACGGGCGACGCACGGCCGAAGCGGCGCGCACCGGCTACGCAGGCAATCACGGCAGCGGTCGCGCCGATCATCTCGGGCGGCACGGTTTCGTGCAGCACGAGCGCTGCGAGCACGAAGCCGAAGAACGGCTGAAGCAGCTGCAGTTGCCCGACGCCCGCGATGCCGCCGAGTGCGAGTCCGCGATACCAGAACACGAAGCCGATGAGCATGCTGAAGAGCGACACGTAGGCGAGTCCCCACCACGCCGCGGCGCTTACGGTGTCGAAGGCCGCGGGCTGCGTCCACCACGCCAGCGGAACCATGACGGGCAAGGAGATCACGAGCGCCCAGCAGATGACCTGCCAGCCGCCGAGTCGCCGCGAAAGCCGTGCGCCTTCCGCATAGCCGAGCCCGCAGACGACGATCGCGCCGAGCATCAGCGCGTCGCCGATCGGCGAAGCATCGACGCCGTGGCGCACGGCGAACGCGACCACGGCCGCGCTGCCGAGCGCCGAAAAGATCCAGAACGCGGGCTGCGGGCGTTCGCCGGCGCGCAGTACGCCGAAGATTGCGGTGGCAAGCGGCAGCAATCCGATGAAGACGATGGCGTGCGCCGAGCTGACGTGGCGCAGCGCGAGCGCGGTGAGCAGCGGGAAGCCCACGACCACGCCGAGCGCTACGACGATGAGCGGCACGATTTCGCCACGCTCGGGCCGCGCGGCGCGAAAGAGGGCGAGCAGCAGTGCGGCGAGCGCGCCCGCGATGGCGGCGCGGGCGCCGGTGACGAAGAGCGGCGCGAGGCCGAGCACGGCGACGCGCGTGGCGGGCAGCGATCCGCTGAAGATCAGGACGCCGGCGAGGCCGCAGAGCCAGCCGTCGGTCGTGGAGTTGAGAGGTTTGCGCATGGTCCAGTGGGGCGGTGCAATCGTCCGGAAGTGATGGAGCCTGCGGACGATGATGCGCGAAGCTCGCACCCGATGTAAGCTACAGATCAGTACAATTTGTTCAAACTGTATTGGACACGGAGCAGTACAGATGGAAGACACTGCGACTGGCGCGGCCACGCGCGTCGGACACGTCATGGAAACGCTGCGCTTGCGCATCGCCGCGCGCTCGCTTGCGGCAGGCGCGCGCGTGCCGTCCATTCGCGCTATGAGCGAGCAACTGGGTGTGTCGAAATCGACGGTGGTCGAGGCGTACGAACGGCTGGTCGCGGAGGGGGCGCTGGTCGCGCGACGCGGCTCCGGATTCTACGTCGCGTGCCACGCGCCGCCGCTTGCGCTCGGCGCGTTCGGGCCGCGTATCGACCGCGAGATCGATCCGCTGTGGCTCACGCGCCAGTCGCTCGAAACCGATACGCGCGCGCTGCGTCCCGGCTGCGGCTGGCTACCGGCATCGTGGCTGCCGCAGGACGCCGTGCGGCGTGCGCTGCGCGCGATCGCCCGTGATCCGAACGCGCCGCTCACGGACTATGCATCGCCGCTCGGCCTGCCCGCGTTGCGCCAGCAGTTGTCGTGGCGACTCGCACAGCATGGCGTCGAGGCCGCCCCCGCGCAGATCCTGCTGACGGACGGCGGCACCCAGGCACTCGACCTCGTGTGCCGCTTCCTGCTGGAGCCGGGCGACACGGTGCTCGTCGACGACCCGTGCTACTTCAACTTTCAGGCGCTCCTGCGCGCGCACCGCGTGCGTGTGGCGAGTGTGCCTTACACGCCCACCGGTCCCGATCTCGCCGCGTTCGAGCACGCGCTGATCGAGCATCGCCCACGGCTCTACGTGACCAACTCGGCGATCCACAATCCCACCGGCGCGACGCTTGCGCCCACGGTTGCGCACCGGCTACTCAAGCTTGCGGAAGAGCACAACCTGCTGATCGTCGAAGACGATATTTTCGCCGACTTCGAGACCGATCCCGCGCCGCGTCTCGCCGCGTTCGACGGCCTCGCGCGCGTCGTGACGATCGGCAGCTTTTCGAAGACGATGACGGCGGCGGCGCGCTGCGGCTTCATCGCCGCGCGCGCCGATTGGGTCGAGGCGCTCGTCGATCTGAAGCTCGCTGTGTCGTTTGGCAACGGAGAACTGGCTTCCGACCTCGTCTACCGGCTGCTCGTGGACGGCACCTGGCGCCGCCATCTCGACACGCTGCGCACGCGGCTCGCCGACGCGATGGGCGATTCGCTGCGGCGTCTGCGTGCGCTGGGTGTCACGCCATGGACGCAGCCGCAGGCGGGCATGTTCGTGTGGGCGCGCCTGCCTGATGGGCTCGATGCGGCCGAGGTGGCGCGTGAAGCGCTGAAGCAGGGCGTGGTGTTCGCGCCGGGCAATGTGTTCAGTGTCTCGCACAGCGCGGGCGATTTTCTGCGCTTCAATGTCTCGCAGTGCAATCGCCCTAAGGTGTACGAAACACTTCAGCGCGCGATGGAGCGGTGCGCACAACCGGCCTGACGGCGAGGCGCAGGCCCCTTGTCGTCAGTGCTTCTTGCGCAACGGAATGTCCTGGAGCAGCCAGGCGAATGCGAAAGCAAACACAACGACGCACGCTGCCAGGAGATAGACGGTGTGCAACGCGCCCGCGAAGGCGTTGAGATAGTCCGCATGCAGGGCGGGCGGTAAGTGACGGATCACCTCGGGCGTGAGCGGCTTCGGCAGTTCGACATCGGGCCCGAGCACTTTGTCGAGCCGCGACTGAAGCCCGTGCGAGAACACGGCGCCGAATGCGGCCACGCCCATCGATCCACCGATCGAGCGGAACAGCGTCGCCCCCGACGTGGCCACACCCATGTGGCGGAACTCGACGGCATTCTGCACGGCGAGGATCAACACCTGCATCACCATGCCGAGCCCGCAGCCGAGCAGGGTGAGATAGACATACATGCGTTCGACCGGCGTATCGATCGAAAGCCGCGCGAGCAGCGCCATCGCGATGCCGACGAGCGCAGTCCCCACGATCGGAAACACGCGGTACTTGCCGATCTTGCTGATGATGCGCCCGGTGGCGATCGACATCACGAGCAGTCCGCCCATCATCGGCGACATCTGCATGCCGGCCACCGAAGGCGTCGAGCCCTTCACGACCTGGAGATAGAGCGGCACGAACGTGATCGAACCGAACATCGAGACGCCCACAATGAAGCCGATCAGGCTCGATAGCAGGAACGTGCGATGGCGGAACAGTTCGAGCGGCATGATGGGCTCGACGGCGTGCTTTTCCTCGTGAATGAACCCTGCTACGGAAACGCAGCCGAGCAGGAGCGTGAGCCACAGTTGCGGCGAGGTCCACGGCAGGATGGTGCCGCCCTGGCTCGTGAAGAGGATCAGGCAGGTGAGGGCGGCGGCGAGCCACGCTGCGCCCGCATAGTCGATCACGTGTTTGACGTGTGCGGTGTGCGGCCGGAACACGGCGCCGATCACCACGAGCGCCACGGCGCCGAGCGGCAGGTTGATATAGAAAATCCAGCGCCACGTCAGATGCTCGACGAGAAAGCCGCCGAGCAGCGGCCCGACCACCGTGGCGAGGCCGAATACGCCGCCGAACAGGCCCTGGTACTTGCCGCGCTGCGCGGGCGGGATCACATCGCCGATGGCGGCCATCGTCACGACGAGGAGCCCGCCGCCGCCGATGCCCTGTACCGCGCGCAGCACGATCAGTTGCATCATGTCCTGCGCGATGCCGCACAGCGCCGAACCGACCAGGAAGATGACGATCGCGGTCTGCAGCACGATCTTGCGGCCGAACAGGTCGCCGAACTTCCCGTAAAGCGGGACGACAATGGTCGAAGTGAGCAGATAGGACGTGACGACCCAAGAGAGCCGGTCGAGCCCGCCCAGTTCGCCGACGATGGTGGGCAGCGCAGTCGAGACGATGGTCTGGTCGAGCGCTGCGAGCAGCATTACCAGCAGCAGCGCCGGAAAGAGAAGCCGGATCGGCGGATGGCCGGAAGCAGTTGCGGCGTCTTTTGGGTGCGGCATGGGGCGTTCCGGGGCGGCTACCATCGGCTTGGCTTGAAATTAATTAACGCAAAAGTTAATATTAGTCGAATTCCCCCATGCGGTCAAAGGCCGCGGTGTTACGAGCGAGTTACAGGATGAACGACTCCGATACGGCCGGCTGCGTGAGCGCAGCACCCGAAGCGCCGGAAACACCCGCCGCGCGCCGCCCAGGCAGGCCGACTGGCGGCGCGGGTGGTGCGGAGCAGCGTACGCGTCTGATCGAAGCGGCGCTGGCGCTGTTCGCTCGCCAGGGCATCCTCGACACCTCGCTCGCCGCGATTGCCCGCGAGGCGGGCGTCACGCCCGCGATGGTGCACTACTACTTCAAGACGCGCGATCAACTGATCGACGTGTTGATCGACGAGCGCTTCGTGCCCGTGCGCGCAGCGATGGGCGGTATCTTCGAGGACCATCCCGACGATCCCGTGGCCGCGCTCACCTTGCTCACGGAACGGTTCGTCGAGGTCGGCGAGCGGTATCCGTGGTTCGCACCGCTGTGGGTCCGCGAAGTGATCAGCGAAGGCGGTCTGCTTCGTCAGCGCATGCACGAGCGTTACGGTCAGTCGAATCAGGTGACGGCGCACGCCGCGATTGCGCGCTGGCAGCGCGAAGGGCGGCTCAACGCAGCGCTCGAGCCCACACTGCTGTTCCATTCACTGCTTGGTCTTACGCTGCTGCCGCTCGCGACATCGCGCGTCTGGCGAAACGATCCGGTGCGCCGCGAACTGGGCGCACGCGAGATCGCGCGGCATGCGGTGGCGCTCATCACGCAGGGCGTCGGTCCTGCTCGTGATGCCGGGGGCGCGCAGGATTAGTCCGGTAACGTGTGAAAACGCCGCTGCGGCCTGCAACGGGCTGCGCTGTTGTTGATAGACCCCATTTTAGAGTCGCTTATGCGTTCGCCTCACGGATCGCAACGCGCGTGAATGTCGAGGCGACGCTCGAAGCGAATGCGCAGTTTGCCGAAACCCGCAAACCAGGCATGCGTGCGCTCGACTACCCAGCGAGTCTCGCACCACATCGTCCATCGCCATGCCGACAAACTAGCGAAACTGCATGTCGCAGGAGATTTTCAACGTCAGCATGCGTTCGCTTCGAATCGAATACGGTACCTGCAACAGCAATGCGCGAATCAGCTTCTGCGGGGCGATGCTCGCGCGGCCACCCTTCGCGTCACTCTTGTACATGCGCGCGAACACCGCTTCCATGCGCTTGAGCGCGTCGTTCAGCCAGATACGAATCGGACGCAACGGGTGGTTGGCAGGCACGAAGTCGTCCCGCTTCGCCATTGTGAACATCGCCTCGGTGTAGCCGTCCGCTCCGCGCATAGATTCGATCTCAATGTTGTCGGGTCCCTCGTTTCAACATTTACCGCTCCGGCCCGGATGACTACGGGGGAGCTATTTCAACAGCCTGCCAGGAACCCGTCTGCAAGATCACGGATAGGAGATTCTTCGTAGTAACGGGTTCCCCATCGCGATATGAATCGTGGCGTCGGACAGCCGGTGCGTTGCTCATAGTCGCGGACCCGTCGACGCTAGCGGAGCGACACGGCAAAGCCGGTTTGCTGTTCATCGTGACGTACTGGCTCGACGATCAGATCAAGCGTTGCCGCCGGAGCCATCAGCGCCGTGCGGTCGTCTACCGCCGTCGGCGAACGGATACTTCACGTTCGGCGCACAAAGTAACGGAATGGGTGAACGCTTCGTGAAAACGATGAGGTGCGATTACTTCGCCTTCATGCTGAAGCCGGACGCCGCCACTGCTGCACACAATCTGACCATCGCGTACGAGCACTACAACGAGATGTGAAAAACAGTAAAGCTAAGATTATTCTGAAATTTGAGTTTACTTTCATCGCGTTTTATCTGGATTCTTGGCTGCTCCTATTTTTCAGTTCATCATTTTCTGATGATGTGTTGAATATATGGAATTCTATGAATGACATCGCGGTAGTAGGAATGGCTTGCCGACTTCCGGGAGGCCTGGATAATCCCGATTTGTTGCTGACTGCGCTGCGCCAGCGCATTTTGACCGTGGGACCGATACCGTCGGATCGCTGGGATGCAGCGCGTTATTACTCAACGAATGAGAATGCCAAGGGAAAGGCCTATGTCAATCAGGGCAATTTCCTGAAACAGGACATTCGCTCAATGGATGCGGAGTTTTTTGATCTGCCCGCCCGTGTTGCCGAGAATCTCGATCCGCAACAGCGCCTCTTGATGGAGTTGATCTGGGAAGCCTTCGAAAACGCACACCTGTCGCTGCCTGCTCACGCGGGACGCAACGTGGGGGTGTATGTCGGCGGCTTCATGCTCGATCACATGTTTACGCTGATGCAGCAGTCGAATCGTGCGTATAGCAATGCCAGCACTGCGGCCGCGATGATGATGACCATGCTGGCGGCCCGGCTCTCACATATGTTTGATTTGCGCGGTCCAAGCCTGTCGATGGACACCGCCTGCTCGTCGTCGCTGGTTGCGTTTAGTTACGCATGCCACGATATCTGGGCCGGAGTGTGTGATATGGCAGTCGTTGGAGGCGCGAGCGTTATGAGCCGGCCAGAGTACGCGATTGGCATGTGCAAGGGGCAATTTCTGTCGCGCGACGGGCAGTGCAAGTCCTTCGACGAGCGGGGCGACGGCTACGGTCGAGCAGAGGGCGGTGGCATCGTGCTGCTCAAGACGCTGGAGCGTGCTCTTGCCGACGGCGACACGATTCTGGCGACGGTTGCAGGAGCGGGCGTCAATTCCGATGGGCGCACACCCGGTATCTCAATGCCGAGCGCCGATGCGCAGATCCGGCTGATTCGCGACGTATGCGAACGCTTCCGCATCGATCCGGCGCAGGTGCGCTATGTCGAATGCCACGGCACCGGCACCGCGGTGGGAGACCCGATCGAGGCGACGTCGATCGGAACGGTCTACGGTGCGGGCCGCCACGATGACGCGCGAGTGGTGCTCGGTTCGATCAAAAGCAATGTCGGACATATGGAAGCGGGAGCAGGTGTCGCGAGTGTGATCAAGGCGATACTGACACTTCAGCATCGCGAAGCGTTTCCGCTTGGCAATCTGCAGACACCGCACCCTGGCATCCCGTTCGAGGAGTTGGGCGTACGGCTTGCCGACCGTTCGATCCGGCTTGCCGAAGTGGATGAGCCGTTCATGGTCGCCGTCAACTCCTTTGGTTATGGCGGCACCAATGCGCATGTCGTGCTGCGCTCGGCACCACCGGCCACGGCAACCGGCAAGGCTCGCACCGCCACGGTTCCCGCCGTGGCTGCCGGCAAACGTCCCGCCGGCTTTCCACTCTATCTGCCGCTGTCCACGCGTAGCTCCGCGGCACTTCAGGCGCTCGCGCAACGCTATCTGGATCGCATGTCGCAACCCGATGCCGATTTCACGGATGTTCTGCATTCGGCGGCGCTGTACCGTGCGCCGCTCAGTCATCGCGCAGTCGTGCTGGGCGACGACGCGGACCAGTTGCGCGAGGGACTGAAAACGCTCGCGCACGGCGAGAAATCCAGCCGCACAATCACAGGCCATCAGGTTTCGCAGGAACAGACGTTGCCCGTATGGGTTTTCACCGGCATGGGACCGCAGTGGTGGGCGATGGGGCAAGAGCTGTATCGCGACGAGCCGTCCTATCGCATGGCCGTCGATGAGGCTGACCCGATCTTCCAGCGGATCGCGGGATTTTCCATCGTCGCGGAAATGCTGAAAGACGAATCCAGTTCACAGATCACGCAGACGGTTAACGCACAGTGTGCGAATCTGATTATCCAGTTGGGGATCGTTGCCGTGTTGCGTGCGGCCGGCGTGGTGCCAGGCGCGGTGGTCGGACATAGCGTCGGAGAGGTGGCAGCCGCTTGCATCAGCGGTGCGTTGAGTCTCGAAGATGCGCTGCGTGTCATCTACGAACGAAGCCGGCTGCAAGCGCGTACGGCGGGCACTGGCAGCATGCTGGCTGCCGGACTTGAACCGGAGTCGGCCTCGTCATGGATCGAGCCTTTCGCAGGTCGCATCGAGATCGCAGCCGTGAACGGTCCCAATACGATCACACTGTCGGGTGAAACCGCAGCTATTGACGCACTTGCCGCGAATCTTGCAACGCATGACATCTTCCATCGCACCCTCACGGTAGAAGTGCCTTACCACAGCTACCTGATGGAGCCGATCCTCGACGAGCTCGAAATGTCGCTTGATGCGATCGTCGCCCGCGAACCGAAGATCCCGCTGTACTCGACCGTGACAGGACGCCGTGTCGAAGGGTCGGCGTTCGGTGCGGACTACTGGCCGCAGAATGTACGCCAGCCGGTTAACTTCATGGGCGCTATCGAGGCGCTGCTGGACGATGGCTTCGCCACTTTCGTCCAGATCGGTCCGCATCCGGTTCTTTCCAGTGCATTGCGCGACTGCGCGAAAGCCCGCGCGAAGGAAATCCATACCGTCGAAACCCTGCGCCGCAACGAGCACGAATGCGCGCGGATCCATCGTGCCGTCGCCGATGTATTCGCGGGCGGTTGCGACATCGACTGGATGCCGCTGAATGGCCAGGGTACGCCTGCTGCATTGCCCAACTATCCATGGCAGCGTGAGCGTTTCTGGCTCGAAACCGAACTGTCCGCGCATACGCGTATACATTCAACCGCGCTGCCGATGCTTGGTATCGAGAACTATCCGGCTGTCAACACCTGGGTGAACGACGTCGAACACGAAGCACTTGCCTGGCTGAAAGAGCATGTCGTGTCCGGTACCCCGGTCATGCCCGCCGCCGGCTATCTGGAAACGCTGCTCGAAATTGCTGGATTACGCCATGCCGATGCACCGGGCTGGCGCGTCAGCGACGTCACGATTCACGCGCCGATGGTGATCCCGCTCGACCGTGCAACCAGCTACGTATCGAGCTACGACTACCGGAGCGGACATGCGGAGATTCGCAGCATCGAAAGCGGCAGGATCGGGCAGGGAACCCTGCATCTGGACGGCAACATTGCCCCCTTGCCTGTTGCCGAAGCGGGCGATATCGATCTGGGCGCGCTTAAAGCATCGCTGGGTGTTCACCGGGACCCGCAGGACTTCTATCGTGCGCTATCAGGTATCGGGCTGCAATACGGACCAGAATTTCAGCTGGTGCGCACACTGCAGATTTCCCGGGACGAAACGCGCGTACTCGCGCTGATCGAGTGTTTGCCTGAACTGTATTCAAAGGGGTATCGAGCCTATCCCGCAGCACTCGATGCCTGCTTTCAGTCGCTGGTCGGCATGTTCGGAAGCACTGATCGAACCTTTCTGCCGACCGGTCTTCGAGAATTGCGCATGCTGGTTCCCGCGTTGCCGGCGCGATTCTGGTGTCACGCAATCAAGACACGGGCCACCGGGCGCCAAGTCGAGGCCGACCTGACGCTGATCGACGATAGCGGCGCCGTGCTGATGGTGATTCGTGGCATGTGCCTGACCGCTATGTCAGCAAAACGGGAGAGCGTCGACTCCTTCGGCGAACCGGTCAAGCTGCAGATGGTTCGCCACGAATGGGCGCCAGCGGGATACCTGACGACTGCGACACGCGTTGGCGGCTGGCTGGTCGTCGAGGACGGCCAGGGTGACGCCGCGAATCTGGCCGATCAGATCGCCACCGGAATACGCAAACATGCCACGGTGTGCACGCACCTGCGCAAAGGCGAGGCGCTCGACCTGCAGGGGATGTGTTTGACCGTGCGGCCCAACGCCGACGACGTGAAGGCGGCGCTTGAGGCCGCCGGCCCGTTGAACGGCGTGGTGTTCGTTCACGGTGCGGCCGCACGGCTTGCCGGTACGGATCCTGCCGGCATTCAGGCACTGCAGTTCATGTTAATGGTCACGCAGTGTCTGGCAGCGTTGCCAATCGAACAACGACCGCGCGCTTACGTGCTGACACGCGGTGCGTTCCGCATCAGCGACGTCGACAATCCGGTGCAGCCTGCGCAGACCGCGCTGAACGGCTTCGCAAGGGTTGCATTCAACGAAATCGACGGGCTGCAGTTTAGCGCCGTCGACATTCCGGACGATGCCACCGATCAGGATATCGAATCAGCTGTTCTTGAACTGGTATGCGACGCACCGGAGGATGAAGTCGCGATCCGTCGTGGGCGCCGCCTGTTCAGCCGCTTGACCGCCAGGCCGTGGTTGACGCAGCCGCTCGTCAAGTCCGTGCCGTTGCGAGACCGCGTGGTAAAGGCGCGCCGTCTCGCTGACCAGGACGACGCGGCGGGCAGCGTCAGCCTGATCGAGATTCCTCGTGCTCCACTGGATGACGGTGACATAGAGTTGAAGATCGTGAGCATGGTATTGACGGATCAGGTCCTGCGCACATCCGACACGGAGGCTACCGGAAGCGGTTATGTAGAAGTCGTCGCGACTGTCGCGCGTACAGGTGTTCAGGTCGACGATCTTCACGTTGGACAGCGCGTCTATGGTCTGGCACCTGCGGATTTTTCCAGCCATATCTGCGGTCCACGCAATGCCTTTCATCTGGTTGCGATCGACGATGATACACAGTCCGAATCATTACTGTGCCGAGGTGTCAGGGAAGCGGCCGCGGAATGTCTCGTCGAGCAGGCCGATCTCGATCACGATGCATGCGTGCTGGTACAGGCTGACGCCTTCGGGCTGGCGATTGACGCTGCATTACGCCGCCGCGGCATCGGCACTGTGCTGCTTGCCTGCCATGACACGCAGCCGACCCAGGATCATGCGTGCGTTTCCCCGATGCTCAGGGGGGCCACCACGCTCGCCGGGATTGAGCGAGCGGTCGACGAATACACAGGCGGCCGTGGGTTTACTGCATTCGCCGGACCAATGGCGGAATGGGGACAACACTTCGGCTGGCGCGCGCTTGCTACCGGTGGCGTATTGATCGATACGGCGGAAGCCCCTCATTCGTTTGTTGTCCCGACTGCGGCATCTGCAATTGTGCGCGCGGACCTGTCGGTATTGACGCAGCGCGCCGGACGCTTTATCACCGCGCTGAAAAACGTGATCGCACGTATCGGCGAGCAGCCGTGCGGCTCGGACACACTCCGGCCAGTGTCAATCACGGAACTGGTGACCAAAAAACTGGAATTGCCGGCCGCTGGAGACGCAGTGGTCGTCGATTTCGACGCTGATCTCGCGTCACTTCCGGTGCAGGTCCATGAAGAAGTCTGTTTCAGAGCTGATGCGACCTACCTGGTTACCGGTGGTTTCGGTGGCTTCGGCCAGAAAACGGCCATCTGGCTGGTCGAACACGGCGCGCGTCATCTTGTGCTGGTGGGTCGCACTGGAGCCAGCACGCCCGAACGCACGGCGTTTGTGGATGAATTGCGCCAGCGGGGGGCAGAGGTCACATGCGTGACCTGCGATCTTTCCGATGAAAGCGAGGTGCGAGATCTGTTCGCAACGCTACGCGATACGGCCTTTCCGCTGCGAGGCATATTCCATTCGGCGGCGGTCATCATTGACAACCCGATTTTCGATATAGACGTTCAAGAACAGACCGAGGTCATGCGTAGCAAGGCCGAAAGCGCGCGTCTTCTGCACGAGTACTCCCGTGGACTACCCATTGATTACTTCGTGCTCTATTCGTCGATCGCGGCCGAAATCGGCAGCAGCCGCCAGAGCAGCTATGTCAGTGCAAACGGGTTTCTGGACGGACTGGCATGGCACCGGCGGTCGCTGGGATTGCCAGCAACAAGTATCAACTGGGGGGCGATTGCCGATGTGGGTGTCGTCACGCTCGATGACAAGCTCGCGCAGTTCATGCGCTATACCGGTTTGCGCGGAATGCAGTCGGCTGACGCGCTGAACTGGCTCGAACGCGCATTGGCCCGTGATGTCACGCAGTTGGGCATCACGCTGATTTCAACGTGGTCGGAATGGGGCAGCTACGAAACCCTTGGGGCCAGGTCTCCACGCGTTGCCGAGCTGGTGGCGTCGGACGCTGTATCGGACGATTCTGCAGGCGAACTGCTGCGTGCCGAACTGGCCGGGTTGCCCGCCAGCAAGCGCCTGATCGTACTGGCCAGCCGCGTGAGCGCACTGGTCGCCGGATTGCTGGACATGCCCGCCGATCACATTTCGATCGACCGCCCGATCATGGATTTCGGCATTGATTCGTTGATGGCCACCGAGATCCAGTTATTGCTGCGTGAAGATCTGAACATCATGGTGTCGGTACTCGAAATCGGTGACGGCATGACGATCCGCATGATTACGAACGAGGCACTGAACAATTGGGGACTTGGAAACAGCGATGCCTCTGTGGTTTCGCAACCGGTTGTTCTGCAGCGTGAAGCCGCGCACGAGCACGCCGCGCTCGCAACATAAAGACACAGGCAGCAAGGCGATTCTGGCCCGCTGCCTGCCGCGAGGGCTGCGAATCATCGCTTGCCGCGACATCCCGACTGGCACCGCCCCTGGACATTCTGGTGCCGGTCAGCAAGGAGAATCCATGAAGCAGATACGTATCGACCGTTTTGGTGTGCCAGCTCAGGTTGCACGCTGTTGCGACGTTGCAGACCCTGGCGAACCATCACCATGGGAGGTGTTGATCGATATCGAGGTCAGCACGATTTCACCTGCCGATCTCTCCAGACTATCGGGACGATACGGTGAATTGCCACGCCTGCCCGCCACGGCCGGCCTGGAGGGCGTCGGGCGCATTGTTTCCCGCGGAGCACAGGTGAACGGTCTGGAAGTGGGAGACCGCGTCATCGTGAAAGCCAATGGCAACTGGTGTCAGAGGCAGCGCATCCCAGCAACGCTGGCGTTAAAAGTACCAGCCGATCTCGATGTATTTCAGTTGGCAACGCTCAAGGTCAACGCCTGCACCGCACTTGAACTCGTTCGACGCCAGGTTCCGCTCAAACGTGGCGACTGGCTGGTGCAGACTGCGCCGTTATCGGGTGTCGGGCGGGCCGTCATGCAGGTCGCACGCCATTACGGCGTGCGTACGCTCAACATTGTGCGCCGCGCCAGCGCGATAGATGAGGTGCTTGAGGCCGGCGGCGACGCCGCGATCGAGGACGGCGCAGACATGATGCAGGCGGCTCTGGAAATCGTCGGACATGCGCCGATGCCGCTTGCGATCGATGCGGTAGGCGGAGAGGGCGTTTCGCGTCTCGCCGGGCTTCTCGCACCTGGGGGTACGGTTATCAATTACGGCATGCTGTCAGGTCAACCTATATCCATCGGTTGTGACCAGACGATTTTTCACAATATCAGCGTCAAGGGATTCTGGCTGGCGCAGAAGATGCTGTACATGTCCCGCGCCGAATCCGACGCGTTGATCCTCGATGCTGTCGATCTGTTGTCCAAGGGAGTTCTGCACGCCGAAATCGCGGGTACGTATTCGCTCGACGAAATCGGAAAAGCTATCGGTCGCGCTGAAGAAGCGGGGCGACATGGCAAGGTGTGTTTGCTGCCGAATGGTCCGATCGCCCGTGCGCAGCCTGGTAGCCAGATGGCTCAACCAGCCATGGTCCAACTGCAATAACTCCGGATGACGATTCATGAACATCGCGTTTGTCTTCGTCTTTGTCGTATGGATTGGCTCAGAACTCGTGTTGTCATGGAGGATGCGAGCAGGAAAAGGGGAAAGTGGTCACCGGGATAGCCGGACCCTCGCCGTGATCTATGCCGCTACGGTTTCGGCAACCACGATCGCCACCGCGGTCGCGTTGTTTTCCGAATTTCCAATCTGGCGCATGCCAGAAACGCGATATTTCGGAATGTTGATCATTATTTCTGGAATGGCGCTGAGAATATGGTCGATGATCATGCTAGGCCGGTTTTTTACCTACAACGTGGCGTTACGCGACGGTCATGAACTGATCAGATCAGGACCATACCGGGTGCTGCGTCACCCCTCCTATACCGGACTGCTATTTTCGTTCTTCGGTTACGGAGTCGCACTGAACAACTGGATCAGTCTCGTTGCAGTGTTCATTCCGGTTTTCCTTGCATTCAGCAGGCGGATTGCGGTCGAAGAGACTGTACTGTCAGAGCACTTCGGCGATCTCTATACGGAATATAAGCGTCGCACATGGCGATTGATTCCGCTTGTTTATTGATTGTCGCGGTTCATGTTCCACGAGGTTAATACCATGAATTATCTCGAAAGTTTGCGGGAAATAATCTTCCCGGCAAAAATATTCGGCGCGGAAGCGCTTGGCGCTCTAGGCTGGATCCTGCTAGGGCAGATATTGATAATGATAATAATGAATTACGTCGCGCAAAGCAGAATTTTCAGGAGTGGGCGCATCTTCGACGTACCGATTCCCGCAAGACAACGTAGACGTGAATTCATCCATTCGTGGCATGTGTTTCTGGATTCCATCGTCCTTTATATATTTCTGTATACCGGACTGTTGCGGCCATCCGTATTTACGTGGCCGGATACGCTGATAACTTTCCTGATATTTGTTGTCTGGGTTGAAGTTTATTTCTACTGCGTTCATTGGGCCATGCATTCCTTCAAGTGGCTCAGGCCGATTCACCGCGAACATCACCGCTCTGTAGTCAACACGCCCTATAGCGGTTTTGCGTCATCCATGTCCGAAAAAGTGGTTTTGCTGTCACTTGCTACATGCTTCATGGCAGCCCTGTCGTGGTTCATGAACATCACCATGTCAGGAATAGCAGCGTTTTATGCTTACTACTACGTCATCGTGATCGGAGGGCACTGCAATACTGAATTCCCTTTCATTTCAAGAACGATGCAAAGGCTTGGCCTCGCCACGCCGAGCGTCCATGCCCTTCACCACGCACGATTCAATGTCAATTACGGATTTTCCTTCGTGTTTCTCGATCGTCTGTTTGGGACCTACACCAGCGAAACCGACACATTGCGCGACCGGGCCCTTGCAGGCAACGGTTATCAGAGCCTGAAACGCCCGAAGGGTGTCTGAGCACTAACACGACTATCCATAACGCCTGTCCGTCAAACCCGCAGATACGAGACCGGAACTCGACAGCCCGCCATAAGGAGATACCACACTCATGCGATTCATTCGCCCAGCCGACGCCGCGAAACTATTCCTGCAGCCGCGACGCAAGGCAGGCACATCCGACGCCCCCCCCTTTCCCCAGGCAGAAAGAATCGATCTTGAGTTCCTGGACAAGAAACTGGTGCTATGGCGTGCAGGCGCGGGGCCGGTGGTATTGATGGTACATGGCTGGCAAGGGACAGCCGCGGACATGCAACCTTTCGTTGCGCCGCTGCTCGACGCAGGGCTCTCTGTCGCGGCGATAGACCTGCCAGCTCATGGTGCGTCCGAGGGCACGACCGTATCACTGAATGAATGCGTTCATGCAGTGCGCCACGTACTGGAACATGTTGGCGCCATCCATGCCGTCATTGCTCATTCGGCAGGCTGCCCGGTGATCGTGGAGGTACTGAAAACCGGGTGCTCTGCAAAGGCTGCCGTGTTAATCAGTCCGCTGGCACGCTATCTGGACATAGCGCTGCAATTCGGAATGGTCGCGGGACTCGGGCGCCACGGCGCAATGCAGATGATCGGTGAACTGCGCGCGCTGGGTGCCGATGTAGGCGCTCTTAACGCGCCAGAGGCTGCGAAATCGCTCGATGTGCCTGCCCTGATTATCCATTCCGACGACGACCGGACGCTTTCGCCCACTTACGGGAAGGAAATTGCGGACGCGTGGCCCGATGCAAGGTTCATGCAGGTTCATGGACTCGGGCATCAAAAGATTCTGGAGGCGACCCATGTGGTGGATGCCGTAACTTCGTTCATTGTCGCGCCAGCGCTGGGGTTTCCTGAGCATCCCAAACTTGACAGCCACTCAGGAATGACTGACCGCGCATCGCAACAGGTATGGGGTGAAAGAGCAGGGGGGCAGTAGCCGGTGCGTAAGGCTTTCGTTCGCTTCTGCGACAAGCTGCGCGAAGGCGGAAAGATGTATTTCAACAGCCTGCTGGGGTCGCAAACACAAGTCGTCAACCAGGCGCGCACAGATAACGGCAGCCGCCAGGAAAAGCAACGCGCGTGAATGTCGAGACGACGCTCGAAGCGAATGCGCAGTTTGCCGAAACCCGCAAACCAGGCATGCGTGCGCTCGACTACCCAGCGATGCCGGCCTCTACACCGTCGCCTCATCCGAATCCGGATTTCGGCATACTTCTCTGCGGATTCGTTGCTCGTTACGCCTCGTCGTTTTCGGTCTCCGACTATCGGCGGGGTGGCCTATGTTCAAGGGGGCGTCATGTCCTGGCGGAAATATGGCGGAACCACGGCGATCAGTTCATCCCAATGGTGCCTATGCGCCCAGTCGCAGGCGCAGTACGCGAATCGACGCATCAGTGCCGACCTGTCTCGCCGCGGATTCGTCACCGGCATGGCAGTTTCGATGTTGAGCCTCATATTGCCGGGTCTCAGCAAGGCTCAAAGTGGCGGTCCGCCTGGCGCGCCCGCACGTCCCGTCCTGTTCACGAACTTCAGGCTTTTCGACGGCAAGTCGTCCACGCTGCGCGATGGACTGTCCATGTCCATCGACGGAAACCGGATCGGCCACATCGGGACCGGCCCCGCGGCTTCGACCGACGCAACGCTCACCATCGACTGCGGCGGCCGAGTCATCATGCCCGGCCTCATCGACATGCACTGGCATGCGCTGCTGGCGGCGCTTCCGGTCCAGACCGTCCTCCAGGCGGACATGGGCCTCGTCTATCTTGCGGCGAGCGCCGAAGCCGAGCGAACGTTGCTGCGAGGCTTCACGACGATCCGCGACGTGGGTGGGCCCGCGTTCGTTCTCCAGCAGGCGATCGACGGCGGCATGATCTCCGGCCCACGCATCTATCCATCCGGTCCGATGATCACCACGACTGGCGGGCACGGCGATTTCCGCGCGCTCGCGGACGTTCCGCGAACCGGCGGCCAGCTCAGCAGACTCGAAAAGGAAGGCGGCTTTGCGATCGCCGATACGGAAGACGAAGTCCGGCTTCGCGTGCGCGAACAGTTCCTGCAAGGGGCCACTCAGGTCAAGCTGGTTGGATGCGGGGGCGTATCCACGCCGCGCAGCCCGCTCGATATGCTGACTTTCACCGAGCCCCAATTGCGCGCCGCGGTCGAGACGGCGTCGGATTGGGGCAGCTACGTCCTCGTGCATGCGTACACGCCGGAGGCGGTTCAACGTTCCGTTTCTGCCGGCGCCCAGTGCGTCGAACATGGGCATCTGATGGACGACAAGACCGCTGCCTTGTTGGCGAAAAACGGAACGTGGCTCAGTACCCAGCCATTCGTCAACGAAAACGATGCAGGCGAGCTGACGGGGACAAGCCTCGAAAAATTCCGGGAAGTCATTGCGGGTACGGACACTATGTTCAAGCTCGCGCGCAAGCACGGCGTCAAAACGGCCTTCGGGACGGACCTTATTTTTTCACCGGCGCTGGCCCAACGTCAGGGCGTCATGCTGACCCACATGGCCCGCTGGTATTCGTCGGGCGAGGTGCTGAAAATGGCGACCGCCATTAACGGGCAGCTACTTTCCCTCTCGGGCAAGCGCAATCCGTATCCGGGCAAACTGGGCGTTCTGGAAGAGGATGCGTACGCGGATCTATTACTCGTCGATGGCAATCCGCTCGACAATCTCGACCTGCTCGCCAGTCCCGACAAAAACCTGCGGATAGTCATGAAGGACGGACGGTTCTACAAAAACACGCTAGCGGTGTAACGCCTGGTTGCCTCGCGAACGCGATCGCTGGCACATTGCGTGCGCAGCACGTCGCGCGGATTTGCTCTGATCAATCCGCGTCGCAAGCGGAGGAAATGAGCCACGATTCGTCCGTGGATGTGACACCGTATTTCCGCACATTCAATGCAAATGCGAATCTGCAGGGACGGGAGCCTGGTCTGCTCGTTTGGCCCGCTTTGGCCCGCCCTCGACGCGCGAGCTGCGTTGGGTGACGGACCCGGCAGTTCCGCCCGGCGCGCCGATCCATCAGGTATGGAACGCGAAGGCGTAGTGTTTCGGTGTTGCAGGCGTGCGGTTCGGGAACGACTGGCCGTGTCCGGTCGTCGAAGCACTGGTGCGTCCGCCGGCGCACTCGAAGCGTTGGCAAAGGCAGGAAAACTGGCGGGCGAACAAGGTTGCCGCACGCATTCGCGTCGATCCGAAGCGGCGAGTACGCGTTTCATCCGCGTGACTTATCTCCGGATTATCGTGCGCGGCGCGTCTCGTAACGGGACACAGCGCGGGACACAGCGCCCCGCGAGCGGCGGCATTAATATTGCGCATGGAGGGCAGCCCGCGACGGCGTTAGCGCACGGCGCGGCTACCCACACAGTCGGAACAGCTTTCAAGCGAACACAATGAACGCAGTACTCAAACTCGACCGGGCGACGATCGTCCTTGTCGAAGACGACCCGCAAAGCCGGGCGTCACTCACTTCGCTGCTCGAATCGGAGGGGGCGCGCGTCGTGGCAGTGGGAGATGCCGAAACCGGCGTCGAAGCGGCGCTCGAATTACTTCCCGATGCCGTGGTTTGCGATCTCGATCTGCCGGAGATGGACGGCTTCTATTTGATCCAGCGTCTGCGCGACCACGAAATCCGCAGCGATCACTCGCCGGCCGTCGCGGTCGCACTCACCGGACACACCGACGAAAGCTGGCGTCTGCGCAGCATCGGCGAAGGTTTTCATTACTTCATGACGAAACCCGCACGGCCCGACGAACTCGTGGCACTGCTGAGCGGCGCGATCGACGCGCGGCACGCGTAGGCACCAGCGTGAGGGAATCGTGGCGCGTCGCGTCGCGCGAACGCGTGCGGTCGGGGCGTCAGGACTGCGCGGCGGCTTCTGCCGGTGACGGCTGAGCGGCCTGGCATTGCGCACAGACCCCCTTGAGTTCGATCCCGTCGCCCGAAAGCCGGTAACCGGCCGCCTCGATCTGCGCGACGAGCGCCTGACGCAGCTTCGGCTCGTGCAGTTCGGTGACGTTGCCGCATTGCTGGCACACGACGAGAATGCCGTGCTGGCACTGCGTGAGATCGTGACAGACGGCAAACGCGTTGATCGACTCGATGCGATGAATGAGTCCGGCTGACAGCAGAAAGTCGAGCGCGCGATAGACCGTGGGGGGCGCCGACCCGGGATGGATCTGGCGCATTTCGTCGAGCAGCGAATAGGCCTTGGTCGCCCGTCCCGACGTGAGCAGCAATTCCAGCACTTTGCGGCGGATCGGCGTGAGCTTTTCGCCGCGTTCGCGGCAATAGGCCTCCGCCATTTCGAGCGCGGCATCCAGCGACGCGGGCGAAGCAGGCGAAGTGCGCAACACGGCCTGCACGTTCGCGTGGGTATGCGCGTGATCGTCGTCGTGATGGTGATCGTGCGGGGTCGCCGTTTCCGGGGACGGTTTTGCTGTCTTCATCCTGCGATTATACGGGGCGCGTCGGCGACGCGCCCGGCCCCCTTTTTACCGGAGATCGATCAGGTGAGGGGCAGATCGATGTACTTGCGAAAGCCCGGGCGTTCCGCGAGACGCTGATACCAGCGCTCCAGATTCGGCAGCGCCGGACGCTCGATGCCTTGCAGGCCGAACCAGCGCCTCGCCAGCGAGCCGATCACGATGTCGGCGAGCGAAAATCGCTCGTTTTCGAGGAAGAAGCGGCCTTGCAGATGGCGGTCGAGCCGCTTCCACAACGGGGTGAGGGTGTCGAGGTCGGTGGCGAGCTTCGCCATGTCACGCTGATCGGCGGGGGTGCGCACGAGCGCGTGGAAAACTGGACGCTCGGCGGGCGCGAGCGTGCCGAGCGTCCAGTCGAGCCAGCGTTCGATCAGCGCACGCACCTTGGGGTCGATGGGGTAGAGCAGGCTCGACGGGCCGTATTCCATCGCCAGGTAACGCAGGATGGCGTTCGATTCCCACAGCGTGAAAGTGCCGTCGACGAGCGTCGGTATCTTCCCGTTGGGGTTCATGGCGAGGAAGGACGGTTCGTCGAGCCGGCCGTATTGCCCGCCTGCGTCGACGCGCTCGAACGGCAGCACCAGTTCGTCGCAGCACCACATGACTTTCTGGACGTTGACCGAATTGGCGCGTCCCCAGATCGTGATCATCGGATGCACTCTCCTTGAAGTGAAAAAGGGCGGTCGGGCGACACGATCCGCGATCCGTCGCGACTATTACCGGACCCTCCATCTCGTAGAATAGCCGCTGCCCCCCGGAACGCTAATCGACGAGATCCGCCCATGGCCCGCATTGTCCCCGACGACTGGCAGCACCTCGAAGCCACCGGCGCCGCCGCGCGCGAACGCGAAACGCTCGCGCTCCTCGAACGCGGCCTGCCCGACGGCTACACGGTTTATCACGGCGTCCACTGGACGCGGCTCTCCGAAGGCTTTTCGGTGTTCGGCGAAGTCGATTTCGTGATCGTGAGTCCGGCGGGACGGGTGATGATCGTCGAGCAGAAGACCGGCTTCCTGCGCGAGACGCGCGACGGTCTCGTCAAGGCGCATCTGCAGACCGAACGCAACGTGGCCGTGGCGCTCGCGCGCACGCTCGAGGGCCTGCATCGCCGCTTTACTGCCGCGTTCGGCGCGGGCACCTACTTTCTCGAAGAACTGTTTTATTGCCCCGATCATGTCGTGCGCGACCCGGCCATCGCGGGCGTGAACCCCGCGCGCATCGTCGATGCGACGCGCAAGGCGCAACTTGTGCCGATCGTGCTCGATGCGTTGCCGGCCGACGAGCCGCGCCTGCCGAGCGCGGCCAGGATTCACCACTTCCTCTCCGACGAACTGTCGCTCGCGCCCGACGCGAGTGCGCTAGTCGGCGCCGCCGGGACGCTTGTTACGCGGCTCGCGGGCGGACTCGCGACGTGGGCGCGGCGGCTGGAATTCGCGCCGTTCCGGCTGCGCGTGATCGGGACGGCGGGCTCGGGCAAGACGCAACTGGCGGTGCAGGTGATGAAGGATGCGCTCGCGCGCGGCGAACGCACGCTTTATGTGTGCTTCAACCGGCCGCTCGCCGATCACATCGCCAAGGTCGCGCCGTCCGGTGCGCTCGTCGCCAACTATCACCAGCTATGCGACTCGATCGCGCGCGACGGCGGCCGCGTGCCCGACTTCGAAGGCCCCAGCGTGTTCGACGATCTGGAACGCTGCTTCGTCGAAACGCCGATCGATGAACGCTGGCGCTTCGACGTCTTGATCGTCGACGAAGGACAGGATTTCCAGCAGGCTTGGGTCGACGCGCTGGAGCGGCTGCTGCGGCCAGGCGCGGCGTGGTGGTGGCTCGAAGATCCGCTGCAGAACCTCTATCTGCGCGAGCCGGTTGCGTTGCCGGGCTGGACCGTGCTGCGCGAGAGCACGAACTATCGCAGTCCGCGCGACATCCTCGACTTCCTGCGCGACGCTGCCGGCCCGGCCGCACCCGCGCTCGCGCAGCTTGCGGCGGGCAGTCCGTTTGACGGCTCAGGCGTGGCCTTCGCGCCGTGGGATGAAGCCGCGAGCGCGACGGACGGCGAGCTTCCCGTCGTGGCCGCCACCAAGCGCGCGATCACTCAGGCGCTCTCGCTGGGTTTTCGCAAGCAGGACATCGTGGTGCTGTCGTTTCGCGGACGCGAGCATTCGCAGCTCACGCCGCTCGACCATCTCGGCCCGCACCGCCTGCGCAGTTTCACGGGCCAATACGACCTGTTCGGCAACCCGCAGTATCGCGATGGCGATGTGCTGCTCGATTCGGTTTATCGCTTCAAGGGGCAGTCTGCGCCCTGTGTGATCCTGACCGAAGTGGACTTCGAAACGCTCGACGAGCGCGCCGCGCGGAAGCTCTTCGTCGGGGCGACGCGCGCGACGATGAAGCTGATTGTGGTGGCGTCGCAGCGCGCGGCACGTGCGCTGGGGCTCGGTCCGGTTCCTGCCTGAGGACGGGAGCGTCGCGGTCTTAGCTCCAGACCGAAGCGCCGATCAGCGTGCCGGTGCGCGTATGCGCGTTCCACCAGATCACGCGCAACAGCGGCGCGCGCTGGGCGATGAAGATCGCCTGCATCGGATCGCTTTCGATGAAATGCGTCACGCCGCAGCGAATCGCCGCCGCGGCCTTGTGCGCGGCGGCGCCCGAGGGCGTGTCGTCGTGCTCGTCGGCCGCGCGCATCACGAGTTCGAGATGGCCGTAGCCGTGGCGTTCGAGCCACGCCTCGGTGCGCGCACGGTCCATCTCCGGCCGCCCCGTGATGATCGCGCGCGTGCGCTGCATGTCCACCCCGGGAATGCGCTCGAACGGCAGCAGCGCGTCGCGTTCGGCGAGTGCCGCATCGAGGTCTTCCTCGTAGCGCGCGAGCGGCACGTCGGGCAGCAGCACGCCGTCGAGGTCGATCGCGTACACCGCGTATTCGTGGTCGTCGGCCATCAGTGCGCCGTCGCGCGTGCCTTCGCGGGCCCAGTCCGCGCGATAGCGGTCCGTGTACGCCTGGCGCTCCCACGGAAACAGCGTGAAATAGCCGCTCGCGTCGATCGAAAAATCGGGGCGCAGGCGCGAGAGGTCGTCGTAGGCGCCCGTGAGCGTGCGCACGATCAGCCCGTGTTCGCGCAGGAATGCGATGCAGTCGACGAGCGTGTTTCCGCGGCCCGCGATGTCCTCGCACAGCAGCACTTTCGAGCCGGGCTCGGGCATCGGAAGCGTCGAGTCCCAGCGGACCGCGCGCGTCGCACGCTCGTAGCGCAGGAACGCGACGCTAGCGCCAGTCGCGTGCGACACCATCAGGGCAAGCGGCGCGCCGCCCCGCAGGACGCCGATAACGGCGGCAAATTCCTCGCGAGCCAGCACGGGCTGCAGCGACTCGATCCACTGATCGAGTTGTTCGTAGGTGAGCGGCACGACGGGTTTGTTCATCGGGTCGGAAACGGGAATAGCGGGGCAGGGAGGGTTCGTCGCACGTGTCCCGCGACGAAGATGGCTATTGTCGGTTCAAGGTTTGACGATATTATGCCTATGCTCGCGCGCGCCTGCTGGCCGCGCCGGGCGGGCTGGCGCCGGACGGGGAGGTCCACGGCGCGCGCGACTATAACGAATCGAATCAACGAATCCACGCACGAGGGGGCTAAAAGCGATGTCGGAACCTTCTGGCTGGCGGCGCTTTTCTGCCGCTCTGGCCGTGGCAGCCAGCGCAACCGCTGTCCACGCTGGCGATGCCGCGCCTGCCACGCCGCTCTCGCTCGATATCGATGGCGAGGTGCACGTCACGAATAACGCGGCGCACACGGCTTATCACTTCACCGAAGCGCAGTTGCTGAAGCTGCCGGTTCACGCCATTTCCACCTCCACCGCCTGGACCCCGCGCTCGACCTTCACGGGTCCGCTGCTCTCCGACGTGCTCAAGGCCGTGGGCGCGTATGGGCACGAGATCGAGATCCACACGCTCGACGACTACGTCTGCGACGTTCCGGTCGCCGACGCCGAGCGCTACGGCGTCGTGCTCGCCTACGCCATGAATGGCCAGCGCCTCAAGGTGAGCAACTACGGTCCGTTGTTCCTGATCTATCCGCGCGACCAGTATCCTCAGGAACTGGTCGGCGCTGCCGGCGACGCAAAGTTCGCGTGGCAGATCAAGTCGATGACCATCAAGCGGTGAGCGGCCGGTGATGCGTGGTCCGCTGCGACGGTTCGTGCTCGTGCTGGTCTGGTTCATTGCGCTGCTGCCGCCGGTGGCGGGGGTCGGCTATCTGCTGTACGCGAACTTGCTCGATCCGCGCGTGGTCCAGCGCCTCGGCGGCAGTTACGATGGCTTGTACTGGGACGCTGCCCAACTGCAGATCGCCTACGCGCGTTTCGAGAGCCAGTTGTCGCTGTACGCGGACGGCATCGACCGTGACGTCGAAAGGGTGCGGCTGCGCTACGCCTTGTTGCAGTCGAAGCTCAACATCGTGAAGGGCTCCACGCACGAACTGCGCGGGCTGCCCGGACTCACCGAGCGCCAGCAGGCCGATCTCGCGGCGCTCGACGCCGCCGTTTCGCAATTCGAGTCGCAAATACCGGCGCTCGCCGACGAGCCGTGGCGCGCGGCGCCGATGGAGGAGTCGCTGCGCGATCACTGGTCCGAGATCAACGATCTCGCGTTGAACCGGCGTTTCGCCGACGTCACCGAGCGCGACGCCATCCGTCGCGACTTCATCGCGAAGCGCCGTGAGTTGTTTGCTGCCGGGATCGTGATGCTGGTGCTCTCGGCGGCGGCGGCGGTGCTGCTCGTGATGAACGGCTACCGGCGCTCGCGCCTCATCAGTCAGCAGCGGGCGCTGCTCGAAGCCGAGCACCAGGCGAGCCGCGCCGCGCGCGAGGCCAGCTCGGCGAAGGACGCGTTCCTCGGCATGATCAGCCACGAGTTGCGCACGCCGCTGCACGCGATCGTTTCGTCGATCGAACTGCTCGGCTTCAACTCGCATTCCGAGGCGGACCGCAAGGTGATTCAGCGCCTCGAAACGGCCGCGCGCCAGCTCGAAGCACAGATGAAGGACCTCACCGACTACGCGCGGCTCGGCGCGGGCAAGCTCGAACTTCGCGAGGAGCCGTTCGATCCGCACGAACTGCTGCAGTCGATCGTCGACGAAAACGAAAGCGCCGCGATGGCGCGTGGTCTCGTGTTCGAACATGCATGGCACGGGGCCGTGCAGCCGGTCGTGGCCGATCCGCATCGCATTCGTCAGATCGCGAACAATCTCGTGACGAACGCGATTCGCTACACCGAGCGCGGCAAGGTGAGCATCGAATTTGCGCTCGAGGCGCGATCGCTTTCAATCGTCGTCAGCGACACGGGGCCGGGCGTGCCGCCATCGCAGATTCCGCTCATTTTCAAGGAGTTCACGCAACTCGACACGTCGCGCTCGCGCCGCTACGAGGGCGCGGGGATGGGGCTCGCGATCGTGCGCGGGCTCGTCGATCTGTTCGGCGGGTCGATCGAGACGGATAGCCGCGTGGGCGAAGGCACGACGTTCACGGTGACCGTGCCGGTCGCGCCGGTCGCCGCGCCGCAGGCAGGCGGCACGGCGCAGCAGGTGGGCGGCGCGGGCGAGCGTCCCCGGGTGCTCATCGTGGACGACAATCCGCTCGTGCGCGATTCGCTTGGCGAGATGGTGGCGCACATGGGCTACGCGGCGCTCGTGGCGGGCGATGTTGATGGCGCGCTCGCGCTGGTGGCCACGCATCGGTGCGATGTGGTGCTGCTCGACCTGCACATGCCGGGCCGCGATGGTTACGCGTTTATCGCTGGGCTCAATGCGGGCGCCGCGGCGGGGCCGCGCCCGCCGGTGATCGCCGTGAGTGCGGACGTCGCGGCACTCACTTCGTGCGGCGAGGACAGTCCCTTCTTCGAGTGCCTCACAAAGCCGGTTCACTACGAGGTGTTGCGCGCCGCCGTGCAGCGCGCGTTGTGGGCGCCGCGCTCGACTGAGGCGCGCCAGGCGTATCGGGGCTTACGAGGTCGTGCGTGAGGCTGGATGGGTGGCGCGCCAGGCTGTGTCAGCTGCGGTTGAGCCGCTTCGACAGATCGGCGACGAGAATCGCCATGCGCGCGGGTTTCTCATAGCAGGCGACGTCGTAGTGACGGACGACCTGGCTGATCTCCGATTCACTGGCCTTGCCGGTCAGCAGTTCGCCGGTCAGCACGAAGATCGGCGCATCGGGGTTCTCAGACGAGCGCACGCGGCGGATCGAATCGGCAGCGGTTTGTCCACCGAAGAGCCAGTCGATCACCACGCCGTCGAACACCTGGCTTTCCAGCGCCTCGTCGAAGGCGGCAAGGCCGTAGAGTGCCTGGGCCGCGTAGCCGCTGTGTTCGAGGTAGTCGCGCAGGTTGTCGGCGGACGCGCGGTCGTCGTCGACGACCGCGATCACCGGCTTGTCCGCCTCGGCACGGCGCGGGTAGATCTCGATCTTGTGGACTTCGTGGGCGTTCTGGTACAGCGAGCCGTCGGGCCGCACGACGCGCCACTGCCCCTGTTTTTCATACGCGACGAATTCGGGCCGGCTACCCGCTTCGGCCGGCGCACCGATCCACGCGGTGCAGGGCAGTTCGGCCACGCTCACGCAGAGCAGCGCTTCCTGCGCGCTGGCGCCGAGCACGCCGGGATCGAGCAATTGCCCGGCGAAAAGCTGACCGACAGGCTCGCCGAACGCCTCTGCCACTCGCTTGATCTGGGTGAGCGTCCACGGGCTGTTGCCGCGCAGCTTGCGATGCCCTTGCGAGAAGCTCAGATCGAGGATCCGGCAAAGCTCGGTGGTTTGCTGGCGCTTGCCGATGCCGTGACGGTTCATCAGCTCACGCACGCGCTCCGCGACCGTGGTCGAGTCGGTTGGGTGTGCAACGTTCGACATGCCTTGGGGGAGATCGAAAACTCAGTGTCCGGCTGATTATGGTGCGCGGGTGTGGGCTTGTGATTAGCCGGGAGTCCGCGATGCGCACAGTATTCTAAACGCATCAATTAACCATGTTGTGACAATTTTTGGGGGCGGAAAGCGGTTGATTGAAGGGCGGCTGTCGCGGCGTGCTGGACACAGCCAGCGGGGCACGAATGACCGGCCGGTTAAATACACTGCGAGTGGAGAACGATCGGTGGTGCCCGCGTGGGGCGCTTTCCTGAGCAAGCCGCACGAACATGAACACGTCGATTGGGCGCGGACCGGCATCGCCGTGTTCGGTGTGCCCGGGGGAATTTGTGGAGTGGACTGCAGAAAACCGGCCTTCGCGACGAAGCGGCTTACAGGTCGACCGCTCGCAGGGACTCTCGTGGAAGTGAGGACCGGTATTGAATTGTTGGCGCCGGCGCCGCCAGGTGAGATTCAGTCTGGCAGTTGGCCGGCGCGTGCTGCATGGTGTGTTGTGAGCTAAACGTCGATAGAAAGTCAGAACTTGTAGTTCACACCCACGGAGACGGCCATCGGATGCCCCCCGGCAAAGCAGAATGGCGCGCCCTGCGAGATAGAGCTGCCGTCGTGGCAATCGTAAGTCACGCTTCGCCCGCCCGCGCCGAGCGCATAGTGCGCATTGGCCTCGTTGATCACGAACGCGTAGTTGGCGTAGACGGACAGATACTTGTCGAACGAGTGCCGGTACAGGAACGTGAACATGTTGGCGGCATTAGGCGGATTGGCAATTCCGATCGCGTTGGGATCTGCGGGCGCTGTGTTGTGCTGGCCGGGGTCGCCTGGCGTGCTGCCTGCGTGCGCCCAGCCGAAGCTCGCGGAATCCCTCGGCGAAAACACCTGTGTGATCGCCAGCCAGAATCCGTTGCGGCTACGCTCGTTTTGCGCCTCCAGATAAGCAGGAATCTCGCGGCGCATCCATTCGTAGATGCCGCTGACCGTGGTGGCCGTCGGAAACGTATATTGCGCGCCGACCTTGAACGCCCATTCGTTACCGACGTCGTTAGGATCGGTGCCGTCCGCAGAAGCGGCTGCGGCTGGCGTGTTCATGACGTCGCTCGTCCGGTTGACGTCGCGGTGCAATTCATACGCAGCGGTTACGTAGAGCGGGCCGTGTGTGTACGCGATGTTCGCGCTGTATGCCGTTCCGTAGCTGCCGTCGTTACAGGCAGCCGGGGTGCCGCCGCTACCAGGGACGTTGCCACCGGTACAGTCGGATTCGCCCATGGCCTGCGTCGAGTTATCCCATCCGCGATTCTGGCCGGGAGAAACGAGCGCATTGAACGTAAAGCCGTGGAAATTCGGAGACTCATACCAGATCGCATGATCGAGTCGCGTGCCGAATTCCACGCGATTGTCGCCCCCCGTGTTGCCCATGATGGTCGCGTAATCGCCGGGCATGCCGGAGAACGGGTTCATGCGTTGCGTCGAGTTCTTGTAGGGCGCGTCGGTCTTACCGATTTTCAGCGCGCCCCACGTCGGCGACGAGAATCCGACAAAGCTGTTTCTCGATGTCAGCGCACCCTTTACGGTCGTATCCTGCGCGGAGTTCGAGTTGGCCGAGCCCGCGGTCGCCGAGACATCGAGCTGCGTTTCCAGCTGGTAGATGAACGAGAACTGGGGCGATCCGAAGTCGTGCTTTCCGCGTACGCCGATATACGACAGGTTCGACGAAACGTCAGGCATCCAGCCCATATTGCCTTGCGGGAAGACGCGGGTCCCGTCGGGACGCACGTATGAGCTTTGCAGGCCTTTGGTCGCATAGTCGACGGAGAGGTCGAGATTTCCGTAGAACTCCATGTTGCCGAGCGCAGCGAGGACCTGCTTGACACGCGGAGGCATGTCGTGGCCCCAGTCGGAGCTACCCTCCTCGGCGACGGTGCCCGGCGCTGCCACGGTCGCTTGTGCGTAAGCGGTCACGGGCTGGGCAGTTGCGGGCGACACTTGCGCGCTCTGCATGGAGGACGTTTTCTGGATTTGCGCTGCGCCCTGTGCCGTTGATCGGGACTGGTTCGCGGTCAGTTCGTCCAGCCGTTTGCTCAAGGCGACTAGTTGCTGGCGAAGCTCCTGAATCTCCGCCTTGTTCGAGTCGGGTAGAGCCTGTGCATACGCGAGCCCGCCGCCCCCCGTTGATAAACCCGCAAGCAAAACGATGCCTTCACCTATTAATAGGCGAGAAGATTTCATATTGTCTCCAACTCTAATTCTTTGTTATCAGGACAACGAATCAACGTTGATGTTGGGGTAACCGAAAGCAGATGAGCCTTTGCATTACTTTCCGTTACTGAGGTTGCGGTTGGTGACTCTACGGGGATGGGGGACGGGAGGGAATTAAATGTTTTTTATAGTAACGATCATCAAACTGAGAATAGCTTTCTATTTGGTGAGACTAAACATTTCAACAATATTATTTTTTCTGACAAACCAGATGCCGCAGTCATGTCGCTACGCCAGATGAATCTGGCCGGGAGCGCCGCCCCGTGCGCGCTGGCCGGTCTCGGCCCCGCGCGCGCTTTCGCGCGGCCGGGCCCTCACGCTGGCTGCAGCCCGCCCAACAATTGCCTGACACGTGACAGATCGCGATTCACGGTACCGGCGCCTTCGAACAGCTCTGTGAGCCAGTCGATGAACACGCGTACACGCAGCGACACCTGGCGCGTCTTCACAAGGGCGACCGACACCGGCGTCGGGAGAGGCTTCCACTGGGGCAGCACTTCGATGAGCGCACCACTGTCGAGATACGGCTGCGCCGCAAGCAGAGGCGGCTGCACCAGGCCGAGTCCTTGCAGGCCACAGGTGAGATAGGCGAGTTCGTCGCACACGTTGACGAAGCCATCCACCTTCACCTTCGTCGGGCTGCCGTCCACCTCGAAGTCGAATTCGAGCGGACGCCCCGACAGCGGCGAAAGAAAATTCACCGCGGGATGCCGCGCGAGTTCGTCGAACGATGCCGGTGCGCCGTGGCGCTCCAGATACGCCGGGCTCGCGCATGTCACGTGTTCGAGCACGCCGAGCCGCCGTGCGGCAAACCCAGAGTCGGGCAATTCGCCGAGCTGGATGCTGCAATCGACGCCTTCCCCGACGAGATCGACGTTGCGCAGGCTCACGCCAATCACGAGGTCGATCTGCGGATAGCGAGCGTGGAAGTCGTCGAGTTCGGGCAGCACGATTGCATTCGCGATCAGCCCCGGCATTTCCACGCGCAGCCGGCCCGCTACGCCGCCGGGTGTTTGCCGCACGCTGGCCTCGGCATCGTCGATGTCGGCGAGGATTCGCGCGCAGCGTTCGTAGTAGGCGGCGCCTTCGGACGTGAGCGAAAGACGCCGCGTGGTGCGCACGAGTAACTGCGTACCGAGCAGTGCTTCGAGGTTCTGCAGGATCGTCGTCGCGCTTGCGCGCGGCATGTCGAGTGACTGAGCGGCTTTGGTGAAACTGTTGGTGTCAACGATGCGGATGAACGTGCGCATCGCCTGAAAACGGTCGATCACGGGCAAGCTCCTATCGTGGTGCGCTGGTGCTGACTTGAGAGATCCGCAGTGCTGCGAGAAAGTGTTGAGCCGCGAGACCGTCGAGGCGGATCGCGGTGTCGGCGTCTGCGGAGAAGGGCGCACGGCAGGTCAGAGACGGACGCTGACGCGGTGCGGAAGGCGGGTGGGCCGTCGGGAACCGACGGCCCGGTGGGTCGGGTCGCGTCGGTGTCTTAACGGGCGGCTTCGCGCAGTGTGTCGATATCGATCACGAAGCGGTACTTCACATCGCTCTTGAGCATCCGTTCGTAGGCGGTGTTGATGTCCTGCATCTTGATCATTTCGATATCGGATGTGATGCCGTGCTGCCCGCAGAAGTCCAGCATCTCCTGCGTTTCTGCAATGCCGCCGATCAGCGAGCCCGCGAGACGCCGGCGCTTGAAGATCAGGTTGAACACCTGCGGCGACGGGTGATCGTGTTCGGGTGCGCCAACGAGGACCATCGTCCCGTCACGTCGCAGGAGTCCGAGGAACGGGTTCAGGTCGTGCGTCGCGGCCACGGTATTCACGATCAGGTCGAAGCTGTTGGCGTGAGCGTTCATCTGCTCGGGATCTTTCGAAATCACGACTTCGTCTGCGCCGAGACGTTTTCCATCGCCGATCTTCGACGGCGACGTGGTGAACAGCACGACGTGCGCGCCCATCGCGTGCGCGAGTTTGACGCCCATGTGACCGAGGCCGCCGAGTCCCACGATGCCGACCTTCTTGCCCGGCCCCGCGCCCCACGTGCGCAGCGGCGAGTAAGTGGTGATGCCCGCGCAAAGTAGCGGTGCGGCGCCCGCGGGGTCGAGATTCTCGGGCACGCGCAGTACGAAGGCCTCATCGACGACGACCTGGTTCGAGTAGCCGCCGTAGGTGATGTCGCCGCTTACGCGGTCGTTGCCGTTATAGGTGAGGACGAAGCCGTTTTCGCAATACTGTTCGAGCCCTTCGGCGCAGCTTGCGCAGGTGCGGCACGAGTCAACAAGACAGCCCACGCCGACGAGTTGCCCCACCTTGAAGTCCGTGACACCCGTACCCACTTCGGCCACGCGGCCGACGATCTCGTGGCCCGGCACGACCGGGTAGATCGTGTTGTGCCATTCATCGCGCACCGCGTGCAGATCGGAATGGCACACGCCGCAGAACTGCACGTCGATGCGCACGTCGTTCTCGCGCAGGTCACGGCGATGGAATTCGAACGGTGCGAGCGGTGTTTCCTTGCCGCGGGCGGCATATCCGTAAGTGGGGTACATGGTCACTCCTCTCCTCTCCTGTTCTGTTGCGTGCCGACGAAACCTGCGAAACCTGGAATAGCGGCAAGGTTCACATCCTAAGGACCCGGCCTGACCCAGGGAATACCTGAATCTATCGAAGACTTGCCTGATTCTCCTGGCCGTCAGCACGCCCGGCCGATCGGTGCTAGATTTCAAGCCTGTTTCTCTCTATCGCCTTGCCAGACGGGGCGAACACGACATGCCACACGTCTTCAGTTCCGCCGTACCGGGCAGCGACGAATCGAGCCAGCCTCGCGTGAACGGCAACGAAACCCAGCACCGCATGGCCGAACTGCTCATGCAACTGACATGCCAGGACGGCGCCAATCCCTCCGCGCTCGACTGCGTGACCCTTATGCGCGCGAGCGTTGCGCGGCCGCGCACACCCGTCCTGTACGAGCCGAGCATCTTCATCGTTTGCCAGGGCCGCAAGCGCGGTTTTCTCGGTGACGAAGTGCACGTCTTCGACGCGCAGCACTACCTCGTCCTCTCGGTGCCGCTGCCGCTCGAATGCGAAACGGAGGCCAGCCCGGAGGAGCCGCTGCTCGGCGTTTCGATTCGCGTCGATCTCACGATGGTCGCGGAACTGTTGATGGCGCTGAACGAGTCGCGCGGCCACACCGTTTCCGAGCCGCGCGGCATTTACGCGACGCCGCTGGACGCGCCGCTTTCCGGCGCCGTGCTGCGGCTGCTCGAAGCGCTCGCAACGCCTTACGATGCGCGCATTCTCGGCCCGTCGATCGTGCGCGAAATTCTCTATCGCGTGCTGACGGGCGTGCAGGGCGACGCGATGCGCGCGGCGCTCGCGCATCAGCATCACTTCGGCCGCATCGCGAAGGCGCTGTGCCGCATCCACGCGGACTATGGCGCCGACCTCGACGTCGATACGCTCGCGAGCGAGGCCGGTATGAGCCTTGCGGTCTTTCACGCCCACTTCAAGGCCGTGACCTCCACGTCGCCGATGCAGTACGTCAAGACTACGCGCTTGCATCACGCCCGACTGTTGATCGTGCACGACGGGTTCAACGTAAGCGTGGCGGCGAGGCGGGTGGGTTACGAGAGCGCGTCGCAGTTTAGCCGCGAATTCAAGCGCCTGTTCGGCCTGAGCCCCACCGACGAGCAGCGGCGCGCGCGCGGCGAAACTGAACCTCCTGAGCTGCGCGCGGTGCCGCCCGCTCAGCGCTATGCGACGGCGGTTTGACGGGCGTACGGCAAGCCGTCACTCATTCGTAGAGCGAAAGGATGGTGATGCGATCGAGCCGCACCGGCTATCCTTGATCCCGCTCCATTTCTCCGGCTCTCTGACGTGGCCCCGGTCGACGAGCGGCATCGACTGATCGTGAGGCCGGCGCGGACATGGCGCGAGCACGGTTGCACTGCCCTATCATTTCATACTGGTCGTATGGAGTCGTTCCGCGCAGCACGCGATCGCGCTGCCTCACCGCCAGACGGGGCTCAGCAGGTTCGACGAATGCAAACATTGATCTCGGCGCTACACGAGAATGCGGTCCTCGTGGTGAACCGGTTCTATGAGGAACTGTCGCGTTTGCCAAAGTCCCGGCGCATCCTCGAAATGCTGTCGGCAGACGAGCGCGCCCATCTGAAGGAAAAGCAGATCCAGAATCTGCTTTCGCTCGCCAACCCCCGCCTGACCACGAAAGACCACGCCGAGATGGCGCAGCGTATCGGCCGCATTCATGCAATCGTCGGCCTCGACAAGGAAGAGCTCGCGCGCAGCCGGGGCATTCTTCAGGAAGCGCTCCACAAGCTGATCGGCAAAAAAGTAAGCGGCGACGCGCTCTCGCTCTACACGAACCGCCTCACGACGGATCTCGCGTGGCAGCTCAAGGCGTATCAGGACCTGCAGGACTCGCAGCAGGAAGTCTTGCTGCGAGTCACGCGCCTCGTGTGGGAAGCGGACAGCTACACCAATTTCATCAACGGACTGACCAGCGCGCTTTCGGGCCACGCGGAGATCGCGGCCAGCGTCATCGGGCGGCCCGACGAACACGGCATCTTTCACCACGAGGCCGGAGAAGGCGGCAAGGCCGGCGCCGGTCTGGTCGAGGTGTTGACCGCCCAGGGCGTACCGATCAGCGTGCGCGCCGATCTTCCCGTCGGGCAGGGCGCGGTGGGGCGCGCGTGGCGCAGCGGCAACGCCGAGCGCGTGGTCAACTACCAGACCGATCAGCACGTCGAGGGATGGCGCGTCGTCATGCAGCAGCAGGGATTGCGCTCTTCGGTGGCGATCCCGCTCGCGGCGCCGGGCCAGCCGCCCATGGCGGTTCTGGTGATCTTCAGCGCGTTCCCGGGTGGTTTCGTCGGCCCGCACCAGGTGGCGTTCATCGATCTGCTGCAGGCGCTGCTAGGGTGCGCTGCGATGCGCCTCCAGACCCTGGACGGCAAGAGCCAGGCGGTGCCGGTCAGCGTTCGGCAACACTGGGCCGCGCTCGTGCGCGCGGGCGCGGTGCAGATGCACTATCAGCCGCTCCTGAACCTGCACACGTGGCAGGTGGGCAAAGTGGAAGCGCTCGCGAGGCTGCGCGACGGCCAGCGTGTGCTCGGGCCGGACGAATTCCTTTCTGCGCTCACCTCGGATGATCTGCTCGTGTTGTTCGCGTGCGGCGTGGACGAAGCGCTCGCGGACCGCAAGCGCTGGCTGTCCGACGGACTCGATCTGGAAATTTCGGTCAATCTGCCGCCTGCGGCGCTCAACGATATCCGCTACTTCGAAGCGACGTGTTCCGCGCTCGCGGAACACGGGTGTCCGCCTGCGAAACTGACACTGGAAGTTCTGGAGAACGAAGCGTTGTCGCTGAGCCAGGGACGACGCGCGATTCTCGCGCGTTTTCGCACGCTCGGCGTACTGCTCGCGCAGGACGATCTGGGCTCGGGCCATAGCGGACTCGCCCGGTTGCGCGAACTGCCGTTCGACTGGATCAAGATCGATCGCGACATCGCGCGCATCAGCGGCGACGGCGCGCTCGACGTGCTGCGTTTCATCTATCAGCTCGCCCACCTTGGGCACGCGCTCGGCAAACTGGTGCTGGCGGAGGGCATCGATACGCTCGACGTGCTGTGCGCGCTGACGATACTCGGCGTCGATGGCGCACAGGGCTATGTGATTGCGAAGCCGATGGAGTCAGTGCGTCTGCGCGAGTGGATGGCGAACTGGCCGGACAATTCCTGTGCGCCACAAGGCGAGAGCCTGTTGGCGCGTCTCGCGCGCTTCGTGGTATGGGAAGAGCGCGTTGCACTGATTTCGGGGGTGCCTGGCGTGACGCAGCGGCTTCTCGGCACGCCGATGGCGCGGCGGGCGCCTGATTCAGCGTCCGAAGAGTTTGTCCGCACGCTCGCCGGGTTCGACGGCATTCTGCCGGCGAGCGATGGGCGCGATGCCCTGCGCCGCGGATTACTGCGTGCCATGCTGACCGACGGGCGCAACAGCGACGCTTATCATTCGGCGGTGCGCCGGTTGATGGTGGCGGCCGCGAGGGCTACGCCGGTCTGACGAGATGGCGCGGCGCGCGTGCAGCGCGCCGCCATACCCCTCCGCAACACCCCTATCCGCACGCCCCGATCTCGCCGCACGCCGTGCAGAAATCGCAGCCGTCTTTGCGGATCACAGCATTCGCGCCACACGATCCACACTTGCGCCCGAGCATCGCGTGCGGCGCGCCGAACGTGGCGTCGGACGGGAGGGCGTTGGCGCCGTCCAGCACCTGCTCCCCGGATCGCGCCAGCGTGTCGCGCGCGGTCGCCTGCGCTTGCGCCGGGCGATTGGCTCGCCGCACTTCGTTGTACTGCTGCGCGAGCAGCCGCGTTGGCACCTGGCGCCCTTCAGCGTCGAGAAAGCCACGCCGATGCAGGATCTGCTGGATCGCGTAGGCAATCGCCGCCACCTCCGAGTCGTGCCAGAGTGGCGTGCGCTGTCCGTCGAGGCGCTGCGTTTCGCCGTAACGCACCTGGCCGCGATCCCACGACACCTTGCGCAAATCCTGCAGGTTGCGCGCGACGAAGCCACCGCGCGCGGCGAGCGACAGCGAGCGCATGGTCGCCGTGATCCACTGCTGCGACTCGTCGCGCTGGCCGACCGGGATGAAGAACTCGATGGGGCGCTCGATCGTCACCGATTCGCCGCCCACCTGGCCCGTCACTTCGAGGAACGATACCGCTACGTAGAGCGACACCTTGCCGGTCTGCGTGAGGTACTCGATCTTTTCGATCACGGCCGGCAACTCGCCTTTGGGCCGGTGATCGATCGCCACGCGCAGCGGATCGTGCAGCGGCTCGGCGAGCGTGTCCTCGGCGACAGGCAGCGTCTGCAGTACGGCGCCGAGCGTCTCGTTCGGCCGGTACGTGGCGAGTCCCTTCAGGCCGCGCCGCCACGCGTCGAGGTAGAGTCCTTCGAACGCCTCGAATGGATAATCGGCGGGCACGTTGACGGTCTTCGAGATCGACGTGTCGACGAACGGCTGCACGGCCGCCATCATCGCGATGTGTTCCTGCGCGCTCATTTGCAGCGCGCTCACGAAGTAGCCCGGCAGCGCGTTCACGTCGCCGCCGAGCGTGTGATACAGGCGCCACGCGTGGTCTTCGACGGTGAACGTCTCGTTCGTGCCATCGTTCATGCGGCGCGTGCGTTGATAGGTCCACGAGAACGCGGGCTCGATGCCGTTCGAAACGTTGTCGGCGAAGGCGAGGCTCACGGTGCCCGTCGGCGCGATCGACAGGAGGTGGCTGTTGCGGATGCCGTGCGTGCGGATGGCTTCCTTGATGTCGTCGGGCAGGCGCGAGGCGAAGGTGCCTTCTTCAAGGTAGGTCCTGGAGTCGAACAGCGGAAACGCGCCGCGCTCGCGCGCGAGTTCGACCGATGCGCGATAGGCCGCATCGCGCATCGTGCGGCCCACGCGTGCTCCGAACGCGCAACCGTCCTTGGAGTTGTAGCGGATGCCGAGCATGACGAGCGTATCGCCGAGCCCCGTAAAGCCCACGCCGATCCGCCGCTTCGCCGCGGCCTCGGCGCGCTGCTCATCGAGCGGCCAGAGCGTGACGTCCAGTACGTTGTCGAGAAAGCGCACCTGCGTGGCCGTGCGCTCCGCGAGCGCGTCCCAATCGAATGACGGTGTGCCACCCTTTAGCTGGACGAACGGATCGACGACGAAGCGCGTGAGATCGAGCGGTCCGAGATTGCAGCAGCCATACGCCGGCAACGGCTGCTCGCCGCACGGATTCGTCGCGCGGATCGATTCCAGCGAGCGCAGATTGTTGTCCTCGTTCATGCGCGAGATGAACACGACGCCGGGCTCCGCGATGTCGTAGGTCGAGCGCATGATCGTGTCCCACAGATCCCGTGCGCGCTTCTGCGCGTAGATCCACAGGCCGTCTTCGCGCTGCCGTACGTCGGCGGCGGCGCGCAGCGCGGGTGAGGGTTCGGCGCGATGCACCAGCTGCCACATTTCGTCGTTTTCGATGGCGCGCATGAACGCGTCGGTCACGGCCACCGACACGTTGAAGTTGTTCCAGCGCCCCTTCGAGTGCTTGGCCTCGATGAACTCGGGCAGATCGGGGTGATCGCAGTCGAGCACGGCCATCTGTGCGCCGCGCCGCGCGCCCGCGCTTTCGACTGTGCGGCACGAGGCGTCGAACACGTCGATATAGCTGCACGGCCCCGAGGCGCTCGATCCGGTCGAGTGGACGTGCGCGCCACGCGGGCGGATCGCCGAGAAGTTGTAGCCCACGCCGCCGCCGCGCCGCATCGTTTCGGCGGCCTGCAGGAGCGCGACGTAGATGCCCGGGCGGCCTTCGGTGTCGGTGCCCTGGATGCTGTCGCCGACGGGCTGCACGAAGCAGTTGATGAGCGTCGCCGCGATACCGGTGCCCGCCGCGCTCATGATGCGCCCCGCGCCGAGTGCGCCGTGGCGAAGGTTGTCGGCGAAACGCGCCTCGATTTCAGCGCGGCGCTCGGGCGGCTCGGCCAGTGCGACGCCGCGCGCGACGCGAAGGTAAATGTCGTCGACGGTACGCTCGTCGCCTTTGGCGTACTTCTCGAGCATCACGTCAATTGAAAACTGCTGCGGGGTGACTCGCTGCGGGAGATGCGGCTCGTTCTCGGCCATGTGCCTGGTCCCTGGGTTGCGCCGGGCGCAAACGCCGCGCGGCGGTTGACGGGCATCGGCGGCCGACCGTGCCGGACGCCGTGCGTGTGGGATAAACCTTACCGCAGCAGAGGGCTGCGTGCACGGCAGTAAGTAGCCGCATTGACATTGCGCTACCGTTACACTGCAGGCGAAACGGGGGAGGCAGGATGGCGGAGCGGGAGCGGGCGGGTGACGAGGCGCGGGTGGTGTATCGGGACACCGTGCGTGCGGAATGGGTGGATTACAACGGCCATCTGCGCGACGCGTTCTACATGCTGATTTACAGCTATGCGACCGATGCGTTGCTCGACGCCATCGGACTCGATACAGCGCAGCGTGACGCGCGCGGTCGGTCGATGTACACGCTCGAGGCGCATTTGAACTATTTGCGTGAGATCAAAGAGGGCGCGCGCGTGCGCGTCGACGTGCGCGTGCTGGAGCACGACGCGAAGCGCGTTCGCGTGTATCTGGAGATGTATTCCGATGAGGGTGTCGAGCCGGTGTCTGCCAGCGAGCAACTGTTGTTGCACGTAGACCGGTCGGGCCCGCGCGCTGTGGCATTCGATGCCGATGTGCTGGCGCGCGTGGCCGCGCTGCAGGCCGCCGACGCCAGATTCGCGCCGAAGCACGCGGCCCGGCCCATCGGACTGACGTCGCCCCGTTCACAGTAAGGACGGGACCGCGTGTTCTGGTCGCGCGGGAGACCGATGAAGTCTGGGCGGAGCCGGCGCGCCGTTGCGGCGGATTGGCGGGCAGAAGCGGTTTATTCGACCGCGAGGTCGCTGAACACCTCGGCGGCAATCATCACGGACGCGTTGAGCGGGGCGGGACGTTCGGCCGGCTTGAACACGGCGTCGCCACGGCGGATTTTGCGGCGCGACACGGCGCATGTCCCCGACGTGTGCGCCGAACGCCGGCGCCAGCGTTGCTCGCCATAATGGCAGCGCCCCGGTTCGACCCAGCGGATCACGAGCGCGCCGTCGGTCTGTTCGAGCACTTCGATGCGCTCACCGTTGGCACCGTCTAGCGCGAGGCACGCTTTGGATTTCATTCTCGGCTCCGTAGATGGGGGGTGCCGGGACTGTAGTCCTGTGCGACGACATGCACCATGATGTCGCGGTTGAAACACTATTCCGCAATTAGCAACAATACGGGTGCGGCACGTTGCAATTAACGAAGAAATGGGGCTTTGAGCGGAATTGGGGTCAATATCCTGAGTTTGTGCAACGCAGTGTTGTCCCTGGTGCGACATGAAATGCGCGGCGGGGGCGGAGGGGACGGATTGAGAAACGCGCAAACCGGAGGAGGATGCTGGCGCGGTCCAGGTGGCCCGGGCGGGCCGTCGGAAGTGGGCTTTCTGACGCCGACCGCAACGCCGGACGCGTCCGGCGCGACGCGCTGATCGTACCCAATCCGGCAGATAGACAGTTGCGTCAATCGCGTACGAACTGGCTGGGCGCCGGTCCGTCGAATTCCAGCGAGGTTACATGATTCAACGCCCGTCTGCTCCGAACCCGGCAAACGAACACAGATTCCAGCGTGCCGCCTCGGCGACGTTGTTTGCTGCGCTGGTTCTCGTCGCGCTGATGACCGTGCTCATGGTGCTCTGGACCAACTGGTCACAGTGAGTTGAGAGCCGGGCGGGAAGGCGCTGTCTCACGCTCGGCAGGGTGCAGGTGCCACGGCGCTACGGGCGGTTTCTGGCGCGCGGCTTCGCGCTTCAGCGCACACACGCCAGCGCGTACTTGAGTGCCGCGGGCAATAGTTCGCGCCAGACCGGCCAGACGTGTCCGCCATCGATGACGCGCAGTGACGCCGGATTGCCCGCCGCGCGCAGCCGCGTGTAGAGCAGCGACGACTCGGCCACGATCGCGAGGTCGTCGTTGCCCGAGGCGATGAAGAACGGCACGCGCGAGGCCTGCGCGAAGTAGCGGTCCCATAACGCCGGGTAGTTGAGTTCGTGCCAGACGCGCGAATCGAACTGGTGCTCGCCGAATACGCCGACGCGGCGCGCCGAGGAATCCGGCGGCGGTTCGTTCGAGTAGATCGCAGGCGAGAGCAGGAGTGCACCGCAGAACGCGTCGGGATGTTCGAGCGCGAAGCGCAGCGCGCCGAAGCCGCCCATCGATACGCCGCCGATCGCGCGTCCGCTGCGTTCGTTCGACACCGCGAAGTGTGTCTCGATCTCCGGTATCAGGTCCGCGCCGAACGCCGTCTCCATTTTCTCCTTGCGATCGACGTACCAGTCCGTGCCACCCTGCGGCATCACGATCACGACCGGCGCAATCTCGTGGCGTGCGATCAGCCCATCGGTCGTGGCCTGCAGGTCGCCGTGCGTGACCCAGTCCATCGCGTCGCCGTTGTTGCCGTGCAGCAGATAGAGCACGGGATAGCGCGTGCCGTTGGCGGAATAGCCGGTCGGCAGATAGACGACGTATGACCAGTCGCGTCCAAGCGCCGTCGAATGGAATGTGTGCGTGGCGATCGTGCTGGCCGGAGCGGGCAGGGACAGTGCGGCGCCGAGTGTCGACAAAGCCAGCAGCACTGTTCGAAGGACTCTGCGCATCGCGGGGTAGCAAGACCATGTGAGGCGCCGTGGGCGCGGGGTCATTATGCTAGCAGCCCTACGGTGCGATGGGCCAGCGCAACGTTACGCGCAGGCCTTGGCCTTTGCAGGCAGCAGGCGCCTGAGCGGGTCGGAGGCGCGCGCGACGAGCAGCAGACTGCCGAGCGCGACCGCATCTGCCGCGAGGCCGAGCGGCACGTTCAGATAGCCGTCGGTGTACCAGTAGAGCATCGAGTCGACGACGAGCGAGATCACCGCGCCCGCCACGAACGAGAGCAGCCCCTTGCGGCCGACGAGGCCGATCCACGGCAGCGCCCGCGCGAGACGCTTCGCCCAGCCGTGGCGGATCAGATGCGCCGTGAGCCACGCGACGCCGAGGAAGTTCAGGACGCGGAACCAGGCGAGATTGCGCTTGAATTCGGCGTCGAGTCCGTCGCTGCCCAGGTGCAGCCGATACACCGCAGCCGCCGCGACGACGCCGAGTGCGGCGACCGTCACGATCCAGCCGAACCGGTGCGCGCTCACGCGCTGAAAGACCGGTTGCGTCCGCGCGATGACGCCGAGCACGAACAGCAACTGCCAGCCGAGCGGGTTGAAGTCCCACTGCATGTCTTCGACGTGCGGCAGATGCGGGGCCACGAGCGGCGCGAGCGCCCACAGTGCCAGGCTCCCCGCGAGCAGCAGCCAGGGCTTCGTGCGCGCGAGCGGCAGCGCCAGCGGTGCGCCGAGCGCGAACCACGCGTACATCGGCAACACACCGGCCAGATACGGCTGACGGCGCAGCAGCACGATGTCGCGCAACGCGGCAGCGGGGGCGAGCGTCAGATCGTCGAGGTCGTCGACGGTGAGGTTGGGGGCGTCGACGTTGCAGGCGAGCAGGATCGCGGAAACCACCAGCATGAGCACCGCGGTGACGACGAAGGCGCGGTAGATCTCGAACGAGCGGCGAATGAAGCGCCGGCGCGCGACGGCCTCGGTTTTGCGCGCGCAGAGCGAGGCCCAGGCGGTGGCTGTCGCGTAGCCGCCGAGAAAGACGAAGACTTCGGCTGCGTCGCAGAGTGCATAGGCGTGGAGCGTAACCCGCGAGAGGATGCTGCCGCCGATGTGATCGACGACGATGACGAGCAGGACGAGACCGCGGAAAAAATCGAGTTCTACGAGACGACTGGAGGACTGTGACATGGATCTGGCAAACGGGCCGTGTCTATCTGCGATGGGCAGCGGCCGTCAGGCGCCGGGGATCGCGATGGAGTGGCTGGTTTGGCCGTGGAGCGAACGAGTGAAGACGAAAGACCGGAATGCGAAGAAAGGGTTCCGGAGAACCTACTCACCGCTTGGGCTGAGTTAAGGCGATGCTACATTGATCTCAAAAAGCTTTCAGCGCGGCGCATGTCTATTCAAGTTCCGCGGAGCTTGTGCCGATAAGGACTTAATGGGCGTACGCGCCGCATCTTTCCGGCGTGCTGTCACGATCGGCAGATTGCGGTTGGTGGCGTTTGTATCAGAGGTATCAGAGTGTTTTGGGTTGTCTGGGCAATGTGAAATCTGCTTTACAATGCCGAGTCAATTTTGAGATTGCAGTCGCTTGTTCGATTCGGGTGACTTTGCGGTGGAAGAGGCCTTCTTTTCGAAGAAAGAAGGCAATTTGGATGCAGATAGATGCGGGCCGGGCAGGGGTGAACGCCGGATCGACGTCACGACGGGAGCGCGCCAGACGCAGCACACCGCACCGCGACTACCCGCACATCGCGCATCGTCCGCCGCTTCTACAGCAGGAGGCGAACATGTTCAAAGATCGTAGCGGCCAGCGTGCCAACGGTCTGAAGACTTTCTGGGCCGGCATTGGAATCGCGGCCCTGCTGGCTGGTTGTGCCAATATCGACCAGCAGCAACAGCCGCCGCAGCCACAGCCGGACCCGACTGCGTCGGCCGACCCGGCTTCGGGGCCAGCGGCTGACGCGGCGTCCGGTGGGGTTCAGGCGGACGCATCCGCATCTGCGTCTGGACCGACCACGAAGGTCGTGATGAAGACGACCTTCTATCGCGTGCGGCACGGCGATTCATTACCGAAGATCGCGAAGAGTCACGGCTGCTCCGTGAAGGACCTGCAGGCCTGGAACCATATCAAGTCGGGCCATCTGCGTACGGGGCAGTCGCTGAAGATCGTGTCGAAGCAGACCATTACCGTGCAGGCCACGGCTGCGGCCGGTGCGTCCACGGGCGGTGCGTCGACGAGTCCGGCCGAAAGCCGCGCAGTGGCGGCCGAGGTCAACCGTCATGCGCGCAGCGTTGCGCTGGTGTGGCCCGCACAGGGACAGATCGTCGAAGGGTTCCAGGCTGGTACGACGCGCGGCATTGAGATCGCGGGCAAGGCGGGAGACCCCGTGCGCGCCGCGGCCGACGGCAAGGTGATGTACGCCGGCACGGGTCTCAACGAGTACGGCAGCCTCATCATCGTCGAGCACAACAAGGACTTTCTGACGGCGTACTCGCACAACCGCCGCCTGCTCGTCAAAACCGGCGACACGGTGCGTCAGGGGCAGCAGATCGCGGAGATGGGCAGCGAGAATAACAATCGCGTTGCCGTTCTGTTCGAAGTGCGCCGCGACGGCAAGCCGGTCAATCCGATGACGTACCTGCCGCCGCAGAGTTGATCGTCGGGCGCCGGAGCTTGAGTCCCGGCGCGCGAAACCTCTCCTGAATGCGAAAACGCCGCCCCCGCGACAACCCGCGGGGGCGGCGTTCGTTCGTCTCGCGACCGGGGCGCGTCGGAACGCGCCAACCGGCACGCCTTAGAGCAGGTCCCCTTGAGGGACGCGCACCGAGCCTTCCATCAGCACACGTGCGCTACGGCTCATGATGGCCTTCTTGACCACCCATTCACCGCCTTCCTCGCTCGCCTCGGCGCCCACGCGCAGCGTGCCCGACGGATGGCCGAAACGTACCGCACTGCGTTCGCCGCCACCCGCAGCGAGATTGACGAGCGTGCCGGGAATCGCTGCTGCCGTGCCGATCGCCACGGCGGCCGTGCCCATCATGGCGTGGTGCAGCTTGCCCATCGACATTGCGCGCACGAGCAGGTCGGCGTCCTCGACGCCTACGCGCTTGCCGCTCGACGCCGTGTAGGCCTGCGACTTCGCGACGAACGCGATTTTGGGCGTGTGCTGGCGCGTGGCGATCTCGTCGAGTTGCTTGATGAGACCCATGCGCAGCGCACCGTAGGCGCGGATCGTCTCGAATTTCTTGAGCGCTGCGGCGTCGCTGTTGATCGCTTCCTGAAGTTCGGTGCCGGTGTAGCCGATTGCCTCGGCGTTCACGAAGATGGTCGGGATGCCTGCGTTGATCATCGTCGCCTTGAGCGTGCCAACGCCCGGCACTTCGAGGTCGTCGACGAGATTCCCTGTGGGGAACATCGCGCCGCCCGCGCCTTCTTCTTCGGCCGCGGGGTCCATGAATTCGAGCTGCACTTCAGCGGCGGGGAAGGTCACACCGTCGAGTTCGAAGTCGCCCGTTTCCTGCACCTGGCCGTTCGTGACGGGCACATGCGCGATGATGGTCTTGCCGATATTCGCCTGCCAGATGCGCACCACGGCGATGCCGTTGTCAGGTACGCGGCCCGGGTCGACCAGGCCGTTGCTGATTGCAAACGGACCGACTGCCGCCGAGAGATTGCCGCAGTTGCCGCTCCAGTCGACGAACGCGCGGTCGATGGCGACCTGGCCGAACAGGTAGTCGACGTCGTGATCGGGCCGGCTGCTTTTCGCGACGATCACCGTCTTGCTCGTGCTCGATGTCGCGCCGCCCATGCCATCGATCTGCTTGCCGTAGGGGTCGGGGCTGCCGATCACGCGCATGAGAAGCTTGTCGCGCGCGACGCCGGGTTGCTGCGCCGCTGCGGGCAGGTCTTGCAGACGAAAGAACACGCCTTTGCTGGTGCCGCCACGCATGTAGGTGGCGGGGATTTTGATCTGGGGCTGGTGTGCCATGTCGAGTCCTGAAATAGGAGGGGCGGTACGTCGCCGTACCGCCCGATCTTTCCGTCTTGGGCCAGCGCGCGCTTACGCGGCCGACTTCGACGATTCGAGGAAGTCCTGAGCGAAGCGTTGCAGCACGCCGCCCGCTTCGTAGATCGAGACTTCTTCTGCCGTGTCGAGGCGGCAGGTCACGGGGACTTCGACGCGTTCGCCGTTCTTGCGGCGAATCACGAGCGTGAGGTCGGCGCGCGGCGTGCGCTCGCCGGTTACGTCGAAGGTTTCCGTGCCGTCGATGCCCAGCGTCGTGCGGTTCGTGCCCGGCTTGAACTCCAGCGGCAGCACGCCCATGCCGATGAGGTTCGTGCGGTGAATGCGCTCGAACCCTTCCGCGACGATGACTTCCACGCCCGCAAGACGCACACCCTTGGCCGCCCAGTCGCGCGACGAACCCTGACCGTAATCCGCGCCCGCGATGATGATGAGCGGCTGCTTGCGGTCCATGTAGGTTTCGATAGCTTCCCACATGCGCGTAACCTTGCCTTCCGGCTCGATGCGCGCAAGCGAACCCTTCTTCACGGCGCCATCTACGACCGCCATCTCATTGATGAGCGTCGGGTTCGCGAAGGTCGCGCGCTGCGCCGTGAGGTGGTCGCCGCGGTGCGTCGCGTACGAGTTGAAGTCCTCTTCGGGCAAGCCCATCTTCGCGAGGTACTCGCCCGCCGCGCTGTTAAGCAGGATCGCGTTCGACGGCGAGAGGTGATCGGTCGTGATGTTGTCGCCGAGCACGGCGAGCGGACGCAGGCCCTTGAGCGTGCGCTCGCCCGCGAGCGCGCCTTCCCAGTACGGCGGGCGGCGGATATACGTGCTCTGTGCGCGCCAGTCGTAAAGCGGATCGGTGCTCTCGCCGTTCGAGGCGGTGGCCGCGAACATCGGTTCGTAGACCTTGCGGAACTGTTCCGGCTTCACGCTCTGCGCGACGATCGCGTCGATTTCCTCGTCGGTCGGCCAGAGGTCCTTCAGGTAGACGGGCTTGCCGTTCTGATCCGTGCCGAGCGAATCCTTTTCGATGTCGAAGCGGATCGTGCCCGCAATCGCATAGGCCACGACGAGCGGCGGCGACGCAAGGAACGCCTGCTTCGCGTAGGGGTGAATGCGGCCGTCGAAGTTGCGGTTGCCCGAGAGCACGGCGGTCGCGTACAGATCGCGGTCGATGATCTCTTGCTGGATCTTCGGATCGAGCGCGCCAGACATGCCGTTACACGTCGTGCAGGCAAACGCGACGATGCCGAAGCCGAGTTTCTCCAGATCCGGCAGCAGCTTTGCCTCTTCCAGGTAAAGTTCGACAGCCTTCGATCCAGGAGCCAGCGACGACTTCACCCACGGCTTGCGCGTGAGGCCGCGCGCGTTCGCATTGCGTGCGAGCAGGGCGGCTGCGATCACGTTGCGCGGATTGCTCGTGTTCGTGCAGCTCGTGATGGCGGCGATGACGACCGCGCCATCCGGCATCTGGCCCGGCACTTCTTCCCACTGGCCAGCGATGCCACGCTCGGCGAGCGCGGAAGTCGGCAAGCGCTTGTGCGGATTCGACGGACCGGCCATGTTGCGCACGACGCTCGACAGGTCGAACGTGAGCGTGCGCTCGTATTGCGCGTGCTTCAGCGTATCGGCCCAGAGGCCCGCGGCTTTCGCGTAGGTCTCGACGAGCTGGACCTGTTGCTCCTCGCGGCCCGTGAGGCGCAGATAGTCGAGCGTCTGGCCGTCGATGAAGAACATCGCCGCCGTCGCGCCGTATTCGGGCGCCATGTTCGAAATCGTTGCGCGGTCGCCGAGCGTGAGGCTCGCCGCGCCCTCGCCGCGAAACTCCAGGTACGCGCCGACGACCTTTTCCTTGCGCAGGAATTCGGTGAGCGCGAGCACGACGTCGGTGGCGGTGATGCCCGGCTGACGCTTGCCGGTCAGCTCCACGCCGACGATATCGGGCAGCCGCATCCACGACGCGCGCCCGAGCATGACGTTCTCGGCTTCGAGACCGCCCACGCCGATGGCGATGACGCCAAGTGCGTCGACGTGCGGCGTGTGGCTGTCCGTGCCGACGCAGGTGTCGGGGTAGGCGACGCCATCGGTGACGCCGATCACGGGCGACATCTTCTCCAGATTGATCTGGTGCATGATGCCGTTGCCGGGCGGAATCACGTCGACGTTCTTGAACGCCTTCTTCGTCCAGTTGATGAAGTCGAAGCGGTCTTCGTTACGACGGTCTTCGATCGCGCGGTTTTTCGCGAACGCGTCGGGATCGAAGCCGCCGCACTCCACAGCGAGCGAGTGATCGACGATCAGTTGCACCGGCACGACCGGATTCACTTTCGCCGGGTCGCCACCTTGATCGGCGATGGCGTCGCGCAGGCCTGCGAGGTCGACGAGCGCGGTTTGCCCGAGGATGTCGTGGCACACGACGCGCGCGGGGAACCACGGAAAGTCGAGGTCGCGGCGGCGCTCGATCAGTTGCTTGAGCGAGGCGGTGAGGGTAGCCGGGTCGCAGCGGCGCACGAGGTTTTCGGCGAGCACGCGCGAGGTGTACGGCAACGTGTCATAAGCGCCGGGCTGGATGGCCTCAACGGCTTCGCGCGCGTCGAAGTAATCGAGCCGGGTGCCCGGAAGGGACTTGCGGTAGGCGGAGTTCACGGCTTGGGGACGAATGGAGTGTGGATCGGGGGACGCGATGGCGCCACTTTACGCCGCTTTACCTGCGGCTCCCACCTGGCCGGACGGCTAACGGAGCCATCCGGCCAGCGGCGGGGATCAGCGCTTAGCGCTTGCCAATAGGCACGAACTTCAGATTGTCCGGCCCGGTGTAATTGGCGCTCGGGCGGATGATCTTGTTGTCGACGCGCTGCTCGATGATGTGCGCGCTCCAGCCTGCCGTGCGCGCGATCACGAAGAGCGGCGTGAACATCGCGGTGGGCACGCCCATCATGTGATACGAAACGGCGCTGAACCAGTCGAGGTTCGGGAACATCTTCTTGATGTCCCACATGATCGTTTCGAGGCGCTCGGCGATGTCGAAGAGCTTCAGGTTCGACTGCTCTTTCGAGAGCTTGCGCGCGACTTCCTTGATGACCTTGTTGCGCGGATCCGAAATCGTATAGACCGGATGGCCAAAGCCGATCACGACTTCCTTCGCTTCCACGCGGCGGCGGATATCGGCTTCCGCTTCGTCCGGATTGCCGTAGCGCGACTGGATGTCGAACGCGACTTCATTTGCGCCGCCGTGCTTCGGTCCGCGCAACGCGCCGATCGCGCCGGTGATCGCCGAATAGATATCCGAGCCCGTGCCCGCGATCACGCGTCCCGTGAACGTCGAGGCGTTGAACTCGTGCTCGGCGTACAGGTTCAACGAGACGTGCATCGCGTCGACCCACGACTTCGACGGCTCGCGGCCATGCAGCAGGTGCAGGAAGTGGCCGCCGATCGAATCGTCGTCGGTTTCGACTTCGATGCGCTTGCCGTTGTGCGAATAGTGGTACCAGTACAGCAGCATCGAGCCGAGCGACGCCATCAGGCGGTCGGCGATATCGCGTGCGCCCGGCAGGTTGTGGTCGTCCTTCTCCGGCAGCACGGTGCCGAGCACCGACACGCCGGTGCGCATCACGTCCATCGGATGCGCCGAGGCGGGCACCCATTCGAGCGCTGCCTTCACGTTGGCGGGCAGGCCGCGCAGTGCCTTGAGCTTCGTCTTGTAGCTGACGAGTTCAGCCGCGTTCGGCAGTTTGCCGTGCACGAGCAGGTACGCGACTTCTTCGAATTCGCACGCGGTGGCGAGATCGAGAATGTCGTAGCCGCGGTAGTGCAGGTCATTGCCGGTGCGGCCGACGGTGCACAGCGCCGTGTTGCCCGCCGTCACGCCCGACAGGGCAACCGACTTCTTCGGCTTGAAAGCGCCCGCTGCGGGGACGCTCTTGTCTGCTTCGCTCATGGTGTCTTCCTTCGTGTCTCTTTAATGGGCCAGATTCATTTCTTCGCGGCAAAAAGCGCGTCGAGCTTGTCTTCGTAGGCGTGATAGCCGAGGTACTTGTAGAGGTCGTCACGCGACTGCATCGTCGAAACGGCAGCCTTTTGCGTGCCGTCGCGGCGCACTGTTTCGTAGAAGTTCAGCGCCGCCGCGTTCATCGCGCGATACGCGCCGCAGCAATAGAGCACGATATCCACGTTCGCGCTCTTCATCTCGTCGAGGGTGTAAAGCGGGGTCGAGCCGAACTCGGTCAGATTCGCGAGGATCGGCACCTTCACCGCGGCCTTGAAGCGGCGGTAGTCGTCGAGGGTCTTCATCGCCTCGGGGAAGACCATGTCCGCGCCCGCTTCGACGTAGGCCACTGCGCGCTCGATGGCCGAATCGATGCCTTCCACCGCGGCCGCGTCCGTGCGTGCCATGATCACGAACTGGTCATCGGTGCGTGCATCGACGGCGGCTTTCACGCGGTCCACCATTTCGTCGATCGCGACGACTTCCTTGTTCGGGCGATGGCCGCAGCGTTTCTGGCCGACCTGGTCTTCGAGGTGCACGGCGGCGACGCCTACCTTGATGAACGACTTGATCGTGCGCGCGATGTTGAATGCGCCGCCCCAGCCGGTGTCGATGTCGACCATCAGCGGGATGTCGACGGCGTCGGTGATGCGGCGCGCGTCGGTGAGCACATCGTCCATCGTGCTGATGCCGAGGTCGGGCACGCCGAGCGAGTTGGCGGCCACGCCGCCACCCGAAAGGTAGAGGGCCTTGAAGCCGGTGGCTTGTGCGAGCTTGGCGGCATACGCGGTGATCGCTCCGACTACCTGAAGCGGTTGTTCTGCGGCCACTGCGGCACGAAATTTCGCGCCGGCGCTGGCGGGGGTTCTGTTGGTCATGTGTACGTCTCCGGGAAAATCGCGCTCCGGTATTGCAGATACCGTGCCAGCGCGGAATGGCACGGATAACGTGTTGATTTTGCGCTGGATTTGTCGCGACGTATCCGGCGGTGGTATTTCTGCGGTGAAATGTTGATTTCAAATCTGAAATCGTCGAGGGATAATGTGAACCTCCCGTTTCACTGCATCTGACGGTCACATCTGACAGCCATGAACCGCTTCCCGGCCCCGTCCCAGTTCCGACCCCGTGTCTGGGCAATGGGCATCAGTCGCCTGCGCGACCTGTTCCGTGATATTGCCCGCGAATACGACGATCTCGCCGATGTGCGCGTCGTCGCGCGCGGCTTCGAAGAAGCGGCCGCCGAGATTGCCGCCGCGGCGCCCGGTCAGCGGCCCGACGTCGTCGTCGCGGCGGGCTCGAACGGTACGTATCTGAAGACGCGCGTCGACGTGCCTGTCGTGCTCCTGCAGCCGACCGGCTTCGACGTGATGCAGGCACTCGCCCGCGCGCGCCGGGAGGCCGATCTCGTGGCGCTCGTCACCTACGGCGAGACACCCGTCGAAGCGCGTCGCTTCGCGAGCGCGTTCGGGCTCGATGTCGTGTTCGCGTCGTACCGCACCGTTGAAGACGCCCAGGCCTGCGTGCTTGACCTGCGCGATCGTGGTGTCGGGGCGGTCGTGGGACCCGGTCTCGTGAACGATCTCGCGGCGCGGCTCGGACTCGTGCCCTTCTTCGTCTATTCACGCCTTTCGGTGCGCGCGGCCTTCGACAATGCGCTCGAAGTCGTGCAGGCCACGTGGCGCGAGACCCAGCGGCGTCAGCGGCTCGACAGCGTGCTGCAGCATTTGCGTGACGGCGTCGTCGCGCTCGACGCGCAGGGCCGCGTCGAGGCGATCAACCAGCGGCTCGCGGCTGTGCTCGACATCGATCCCGCGGCGGCGGCCGGACAATCGCTCGCCGAACTCGCGCCGGATATTGCCTTTACGTTGCCCGAAGCCGATGGCGAATCGCTCGAAACCGTGCGTGGCGTGAGCTACGTCGTGCATCGCGGGCCGCTCGTCGACAACGGTGTGACGACCGGCGCCGTGCTGACGTTCCAGGAGTCGCGTGCCGTCGAGCGGCTCGACCGCACATTGCGAACGCGCCAGCGCTCGCCGCAGTTCGTGGCGCGTTACGCGATCGACGACCTGAGCGGCGCGACGTCGGGCATCGCCCGCGTGCGGCAGTTGGCCAAGCGCTATGCGAAGTCGGACGCTACGGTGCTGATTCGCGGCGAGAGCGGCACCGGCAAGGAGATGGTCGCGCAAGGCATCCACCGCGAGAGTGCACGGCGCGATTTTCCGTTCGTCGCGATCAATTGCGGCGCGTTTCCGGAGACGCTGCTCGAAAGCGAACTATTCGGCTACGAGGAGGGCGCATTTACGGGCGCGCGGCGCGGCGGCAAGGTGGGGCTCATCGAGGCCGCGCATCGCGGCACGCTCTTTCTCGACGAGATCGGCGAGATGCCGCTGCCGCTGCAAAGCCGCTTGCTGCGCGTGCTGCAGGAGCGTGAAGTGGTGCGTCTCGGCGCGACGGAGCCGACGCGCGTCGACGTGCGCGTGGTCGCGGCCACGCACCGCTCGCTCGCCGGGCAAATGGAGACCGGCGAGTTCCGTGCCGATCTTTACTACCGGCTGAATATCCTCAATCTTGTGATTCCACCGCTGCGCGAACGCGGCGCCGACGTCGTGCCGCTCGCGGCTGAACTGCTGCTGCAATCCGCCCGCCGCGAGCCGCGCGTGGCGTTGCGCGTGCGCACGGGCGATGCGGCCGCGCAGGTGCTCGCGCCCGTGAGCGACTTGCTCGCGCACTACGACTGGCCGGGCAACGTGCGCGAACTGCAGAATGTGGTGGAACGGATCGTGGTCGAGCTGGCCGACACGGAAGACGACGCGCTGACGCCCGAGGTGCTGCGCGCGATAGCGCCGGAAGTCTTCGAATCGCACGCGGCAGGCGATGCGGCGTTGACGCTGCGCGAGCGCAGCTTGAGCGTGGAAGCGGATGAGATCCGCGCGGCGCTGGAGGCCTGTGGTGGCGATCGCGATCGCGTGTGCGCGTTGCTCGGCATCAGCAAGACGACGCTATGGCGTCGTCTCTCCGCCGCGCGGGAGGTCAATGGCACGGCGGCCGCGGCAGGCACCGCGGCGCCTGCCGTTCCGGTGAGGCGCAAGCGGACCGCGTGACGGGGCTGGGCGGACCGGTTGTGTCAGGCGTTCTGAACGCCGCGCAGCAACTGCACGACCTGTCCGTGCAACTGCAGCACATGGGGACTCGCCTGAAGCAGCGCCTGATAGTGCTCGAAGAACTCCACCGACTCCTCGCCCGAGAACAGTGCGCGAACCGCTTGCGCGGCGGCGATGCGGTCGTCGCCCGTTGAGTCCTTCGCGTCGAGCGATTCGTCGATATTCGTGATCACGGTCGACAGCGGTGCAATCCAGCGAAAGCCCGATCCGTTGATCAACACCTGCAGGAATGCCGCGGGCGTCACCGGGCCGAACTCGCGCTCGTAGGTGGCGCGCTCGTGATCGAGGATTGCCTTGTGCACCGTGAGGAGCGGTTTGCGGACATCGTTGAGGAACTGAATCGCGCGTTGTTCGTTCATCTTGCGGCTCCTTCGCTGGGGACATCGGGCTGTGCGGACGATGGTAACGCAATGGCTGCGCGCCGTCGCGAGCTGTGCGGGACAGGCCGGACGGCGTCCTGCGCGCGTTCGGGGGCGGCGCTACACTCGACCGGTTTTCGAGGGGTGGGCGTGCGGGCAGTCGAGCGATGCGTTCGTGTGTCCTGCGCATTGCGAAACCGCGCGGGCCGACGCAGATACCATGTTGACCGGACTAGCACGATGGCAGCGAATGCAGCGAAGAAGGCCGGTTTGGCGGAGGGGCGCGGGGTGTTGTCGCCGGGGGAACGGCGTGCGCGGGCGTCTGTGTCCAGCTCCGTACCTGCACTAACACAGCCGTCCACGTTGCCGATCGTTGCGCTGCGCCGCGCGGATCTGCCCGTGGATACCGTCGAACTCGCCCGCTTCATGGTGGGCAAGTATCTGGTCCACGATTTCGCGGATGGCCGCGTCAGCGGGCGCATCGTCGAAATGGAGGCCTATCCGGTCGGCGATTCGACGGGTCACGCGTTCATCGGGCGGCGGACGTGGAACGCCTCGCTATTTCTCGAACGCGGCCATGCCTACGTTCGGCTCACTTACGGCAGCGCGTACATGCTGAACATGTCGAGCGAGGACACGGGCGTCGGCGCTGGCGTGCTGATTCGCGCGGTGGAGCCGCTCGAAGGTCTCGCGCAAATAGCGACGCGCCGTCCTGGCGTGGCGCTGCGCGACCTCGCGCGCGGGCCCGGGCGGCTTACGCGCGCGTTCGGCATCGGCGCGGCCTTCGATGGTGTCGAGCTGTGTACTGGACGTGGCCTGTGGATCGGGCGTATCGACGAACCCGCGCGGCGGGTCGGCGTGACCACGCGCATCGGGCTTTCGCGCGAAATTGAGCGGCCGTTGCGATTTTTCGAGGCGGGCAGCCGGTTTGTCAGCGGGCCACGCAAACTGCTTGCCGGTGTGGGCTAGATGCTGGCGATACACAGTGAGACGCACAGCGCCGGAACGTACGACGTATTGTTGTCCCACGCGGAAGTGTCTTTTGGCCAAATAGGTATTTGCCCTGGTCACTTATCTCCTTAGACTTTTAGCAGAGGTCCGGCGGATCGCCAGCGACCCGGCTAAGGAAATGATGGAGGTAAGTGATCATGCAATCCCGCAAGCTGATTCAGGCCACGCTCGTGGCCGCGATGGTGGCTGCTCCGGCTCTCGCATTCGCGCAGGCCGACACTGGCGCCAACGCACCCAAGACCCGTGCCGAAGTGAAGGCCGAACTGCAGCAGCTCGAACAGGCCGGCTACAACCCGTTTAGCGGGGACGAGGCCAATTATCCGCAAGACATCCAGGCCGCTGAAGCCCGCGTGACGCAGCAGCAAGGCATGGCGCAGACGACGACGCCCGCCGCCGACACAAGTGGCTACGGCACGGTGCCGGCCGGCAAGGTGCAGACCGGCCAACCGGCGACGCCGAGCCGCTCCATCTGGTCCTATCCCGAAGGTGGTTGATTCGACACATTCAGGGCGGCGCAAAGCCCGCTCTGATTGATGACACGCGAGTACGCGACGCATCACGCGATTTTCACGCGCAGAACCTCCGCCGCTGCAAGGCGGCTTCGCCCAACCCTGCCGGATTGGGCTTTTTTTGTTGCGCAGCGGCGCGGGGTTCAAACCACGGGGCGGCCAGTGATGTAGTGCTCGAGTTGCTCGATCGTGAATTGCTGCTCGGCGATGATGTCTTTCACGAGGTCGCCGATCGACACCATCCCGATCAGCTTCCCGTCGTCCAGCACGGGCAGGTGCCGCATGCGGCGCTCGGTCATTAGCGCCATGCAGTCATAGGTGGTCTGGTCGGGCTGCACGAAGCGCACGTGTGGACTCATGATGTCGCGCACGGCGGTCGTTTTTGACGACCGGTCCATCAGCACGATCTTGCGCGCGTAATCGCGCTCGGTGACGATGCCGACGATCGCATTGTCGTCGGTCACCACGAGCGCGCCGATCTGCTTTTCGGCCATCAGGCGTATTGCGTTATAGACCGAATCGGACGCGGCAATGGTGTAGACCACCTGTGCCTGCTTCGATTTGAGTACCTGTGCAACGCTTGTCATAGGGCGACTCCCTCCGGTTCGTCCTTCAGTCCTTCAGTCATTGCGTGGCGCAGCACGCCGGGCAAAACACCCTGCATGCCATCGGAAAGCACTTCCAGTATAGGTGGGCGGCCCGCATCGCGGCGTCGGGGTCTGCACGGAGGGACACATTGCGCCTGCCCGGCGGGGGAGGCCAAATGGCGGTAAACTTCGTGTCCGAACTTCAATACGGCCGTGCGCCGCTTTTACAGGCCTTTGCACCAGAACATGCCTACGCTTGACCAGTCGTCCTGCGCGGACGGCGATAACGCCAATGAATGCGTCGAACTCGACGCGACCGCCTCGCTGCCGACCCGCTATGGAACGTTCACATCCTATGTCTATCGCGTGAAGGATGGCGGTGCGGAGCATCTCGCGCTCGTGATGGGCGACGTGGGGAGCGGCGAGCCCGTGCTGACGCGGCTCCACTCCGAATGCCTGACCGGTGACGTGCTCGGCTCGTATCGCTGCGATTGCGGCGAGCAGCTCGATCTCGCGTTGCGCTACATCGCGGCCGAGGGCCGCGGCGTGCTGTTATACCTGCGTGGCCACGAGGGCCGCGGTATCGGCCTGTCGAACAAGATCCGCGCGTACGCGCTGCAGGAGCAGGGGCGCGATACCGTCGAAGCCAATCTCGACCTCGGCCTGCCCGACGACGCACGCGAATACGATTCGGCCGCTGCGATCCTGCGTCTGTTGAACGTCTCGTCGGTGCGTCTCATGAGCAACAACCCGAAGAAGTTCGACACGCTGTCGAAGCATGGCATCCCCGTGCACGAACGCGTCGCACTGGCCATTCCGACGCGCGAGGAAAACGAGCGCTATATCCGCACCAAGCAGGTCAAATTCGGCCATTACTTCGAAGAAAACGAATAATACGGGCACAAAACGTGCGGCTTCGGCAAATATGAAAGTGGTATAGGGGGAAACAATGTATAAGCGCAAAACGATGCGCACGCGGGTGCTCGCCGTCGCGGCGGCATCTGCCTGTTTTGGTCTGGCGGCGCCCAGTGCGTTTGCGCAGCAACAGGCCTATACGACCGAGGTCGTCGATGTCTTCTCCGGACCGTCCGGCGACTATCCGGTCGTGTCTCAACTCGGGCCTAATGTGCCCGTCACCGTGATGGGTTGCGTGAGCGACTACTCGTGGTGTGACGTCGCGCTGCCGGATCTGCGCGGCTGGGTCTATGCCGACTACCTCGCTTACCCCTACCAGGGCAGCTATGTGCCGGTCTATGGCTATGGCGCAACGATCGGGTTTCCGATCGTGACCTTCGCGCTCGGTGCGTACTGGGACAGCTTCTATCGCGGCCGTCCGTGGTATGGCGATCGCGATCGCTGGGCGCATGTGCCGCCGCCGCACTTTGGCGAGCGCCCGCCGGGTCGGCCGCCGGTGCGGGGCGGGCAGCCCCCAGTACATGGAGCGCCGCCGCCCGGAATGGGGTATCGTCCGTCGCCTTCCACCAGTGGACCGCGTCCTGAGCCGCAGCGTATGCCGGCGCCGCAAGGTGAAGGTGGGCGACCGTCCGCTCCGCCGCCCATGACCAACGTTCCGCGCCAGCCTGCGCCACCGCCGGCCGCGACCCGGCCTGCCGCTCCGCCGCCGCAATATGGCGGCCGTCCTTCTGAGCCGCCTGCGGGCGCTTATGGCCACGGGGCGTACGGACAGCCCGGCGGTCAGCGTGCCCCGGCACCGGCGCCGGCACCCGCTGCGCGCCCGCAAGGCGCGCCGCAGGGTGGGCACGCGCCAAGCGAGGGAAATAGCAGCCGCAACGACAACCGCCAGCAGTACTGACGCGGCAGCTTCCTTCATCTGCTTCATATGCGGGCCCCGGCGACGGGCGCCCGTGCTGACTGAGCAACGCTGGGCACCTTTACGTTGTCCGGGGTGCCGCTCTTTCGAGCGTCGATGAGCCGCCATCGCGGGTGTCATATATTCAGGAGTGCGATTTATTTACCCGGACGCGGGTGTCTATACGCTGCTGCCAATTCGACAGGATTGGCGCACTTGCCACCCAGGAGCACGTATGCGTTCGTCGCAAGGCGTCGCACATCGCGTGTGCGGTGACGGGCTCGCGTTGGCGCAAGAGCGAGCGCCAGGCAGGCTGGCGATTCTGATCGAAGGCGAAGGGGACGTTTCGCGGTGACGTCCGTGGCGACCCAGAGTCGGGCAAAGATTTTTTGGTCTACCATGGGCCAGACCCTGTTCCATGGCAACGACAGTCGCGGTGCCCTTCCATTATTTTTAAGACGGAGCGACAGTCTCGTTCCGAGCGCGCATGAGCCTATTGGGGGATCGATACCCAGCGGCAGGAGCGGCATGCATCGGGACGTGATGGTGGGGAGGGGCGCGAACGTGCTCCGGAATTCGACGCGGTCAGAGTGCGAGCCCATCCCGAAAAAATGAAAGCAAATGTAGATGCGGGGCATGATGAGAATTGCGGTACTGGATGACGATCCGGCACAAACCGACTTCGTTTGTCAAACGTTGACGGCCGCTGGCCACACATGCCACGCGTTTGCGAAGGGCGGCGATCTCGTGCGGCAGTTGCGGCGGGAGACGTTCGACCTGCTGGTGCTGGACTGGAACGTGCCCGATATGGCGGGCGACGAGATTCTGCACTGGGTGCGCCAGAGCCTCTCGACGGGCTTGCCGGTGCTTTTCATGACGAGCCGAAGCCGCGAGGTCGATATCGCGCAGATGCTCAACAGCGGCGCCGACGACTACGTGGTCAAGCCGGTTTCGCCGCTTGTGCTGCTGGCACGCGTGACCTCGCTGCTGCGCCGGGCCTATCAGCTTCATTCGCCTGCGGTGAAAGAAGTCTTCGGCGAATATGAATTCGACCTGAAGTCCCGCCAGGCGTCAGTGAGCGGCAAACCGGTCGCGCTCACCCAGAAGGAGTTCGATCTCGCTCTGCTGCTGTTCCAGCATCTGAGCCGGCCGCTTTCGCGCGCACACATTCTCGACGTGATCTGGAAACAGTCGGACGACATTCCATCGCGCACGATGGATACGCACGTCTCGGTGCTGCGCTCCAAGCTCGGTTTGCGGCCCGAAAACGGCTATCGTCTGACGCCGATCTACGGCTACGGCTATCGTCTCGAACGTATCGAAGGGGACGACGAGTGATCCCCGCCCGCTCGATGCACCCCGCCGGGAACGGGCGGGTGGCGCGTGTGTCCGCCCGGGTGGCGCCGCGGATCGTTGGCGCGCTGGTCTGCGCAGCCCTCTTTGCGACGCAGGGCGTCGAGGCGCGGCCGTCTATCAAGCCTCAGCGCACCGCGCAGCAGACGGTTATTTACGTCACGCGAGCCGGTGATTCCCTCTACGATTTTGCACAGCGTTATCTTCGCGATCCGGACGACTGGGCACAGATCGCACGTCTGAACAACGTGCGCGATCCGCGCCATCTGCAGCCGGGCATCGAGTTGCGCGTGCCGGTCGCGCTGCTGCGCCGTGACAGCCTCACTGCGAAAGTGATTGCCACTAGCGGCTCCGCACAACACGCGTACCGCGCTACGCCGGCGTTGCCGCTCGTCATTGGCGGGACGCTCACAGAGGGCGATCGGGTGCGGACTGGCAAGGACGGTTTCGCTACGCTCGAGTTTGCCGACGGCTCCCATCTCGTCATTCCGCCCAACACGTCGCTCGAACTCAGGACGCTGCGCAAGACGGCGCTCACGGGCACGACCGATCGCGTTGTCGATCTGCAGCGCGGCGAAGTCGATAGCGAAGTCACTCACGCCACTAAGAAAGATGACCGCTTCCAGATCCGTTCGCCCTCGGTGGTCGCCGGTGTGCGCGGCACGCGCTTTCGCGTGAACTATGATGGCAGCAACGGCTCGACGGCCGTGGAAGTGCTGGACGGGGCCGTCGGCGTCGATGCGGCCGCATCCGGCAAAGGTGCGCCGGCGCCGGGCGTCCCGCTCGCGGACTCGAGCCAGCTCGTCGCCGCGCGCCACGGCAGCCTGACCCGGGCCGGAGGTGCAATCGGCAGCCCGGTGGCACTGCTCGATGCGCCGTCCCTCGTGAATCCCTCGAAGATTCAGGACAACCCCAGCGTGGTGTTCGACATCGTGCCAGCGCAGGACGCGCACGGCTACCGCGTGCAGATCGGGCGCGACGCGGGTCTGCTCGACATGATCCGCGACTTGCGGTCCGATTCGCCCCGCGTCGACGCAGGCCCGCTGCCCGACGGCACGTACTTCGCGCGCGTTGCTTCGATCGATGCGAACGGTCTGCGGGGGATGCCGAACGTTTACGCATTCGAGCGCCGCAGCCTCGCGCTTGGCACGTCGGCGGGCCGGGTCGCCAACTCACGCGCCTATGCTTTCCGCTGGTTCGTCGATCGCGATGCGTCGGGTACGCAGTTTCGCTTCGTGCTCGGGACGACGCCTGACCTGCGCGCACCGGTCATCGACCGTACCGACATCAAGACGGGCGAAATCGTGATCAACGATCTGCCGAAAGGCGTCTACTACTGGACGGTGATCGCCGAGCAGTTCGAAAACGGCCGCTACTTCCAGAAGGCCAGTCCGGTCGAGTCGTTCCGGCTAGACCGGTGACGGAGCCGGCCATGAGCGTCAGGCCGCGTCTGCGTCTTGGCCGCTCGGTGGGGCGCCGGTTCCTGTACGAATGGGCCGGTGTCGGCTTCACCGGTATCGTTGTCGTGCTCCTTGGCATCGTCTGGAACTGGACGGCGGGTCCGGACGATCTTGTCTACGATTTCTTTCTCACGAAGCGTCCGCATCCGGTGTCCCCGGACATCGTGATCGTCGAAATCGACAACGCGAGTGTCGCGGCGCTCGGGCGCTGGCCCTGGCCGCGCAGCGTCCACGCGCGGCTCGCCGATCAACTTGCGCGCGCGGGCGCGGCGGCGATCGTCTACGACGTCCTGTTTACCGAACCGTCGCCGGACGATGACGCGTTTGCGCACGCAATCGCCGAGCGGCCCACCTACCTGCCGATCCTGCTGAGTTCCGCCGACGATTCGGGCATGCGTGTGGTCGATCTGCCCGTCCCGCCGCTCGCGAAAGCGGCGGCGGGCCTCGGGCACATCAATTTCGAAGTCGACAACGATGGCATCGTGCGCAGCGTAGCGATGTTCGAAGGCGACGCGCATCAGCGCTGGCCGCAGTTGATGGTGACCGTCTGGCGCGCCGTCTACGCGGGTACGATCAAGCTCGCCGGCGGCGTGCCGAACACCATGCATGGCGCGGATCTCAGCCGCGCGGGCGGTCCGGACGGCGAGGCGCGCTTTCTCATCCCGTTCAGCGCAAATGAGCACGCGTACCGCAAGGTGTCGTTCGCGCAGGTGCTCGACGGCCGCGTGCCGTCCGAGGTATTGCGCGGTCGTGTGGTGCTGGTCGGCGTCACCGCGTCGGGTCTCTACGATCGTTTCGCGACGCCGCTCTCGGGCACGCTCGGCACGTTGCCGGGCGTCTACATTCACGCGAACGTCCTGGATGCGCTGCTGACCGGCACCGCGATCAAGCCCGCCTCCACGCCGTGGATCGTGTTGGCGTCGCTCGTTCCGCTGGCGCTTATGCTGGCGGGCTTTCTCGTGCTGTCGCCGTGGCGCGCGCTGCTGCTGTCCGTGGGGCTCGGTGCTGCGTCGCTTGCCGCGAGCGCGGCGCTGCTTTACGGCGCACGCGTATGGCTGAGCCCCGTGCCTGCCGTGGTGGCGCTGGTGGTGGTCTATCCCATGTGGAACTGGCGGCGCCTGGAAATGACGATGGCGCATTTTCGCAAGTCGTTGCACCAGTTGGCCGATGAACCCTATCTGCTGCCCGAGGTCCCGACTCCTCGCCGGGAATACGCGGGCGACGCGCTCGCGCAGCAGATGGCACTGATGGCGACGGCCGCGCAGCGGCTGCAGGACATGCGGCGCTTCGTATGGGACAGCCTCGACGCGGTGCCGGAGCCGATTCTCGTCGCGGATCTGCGGGGTGTCGTGCTGATCGCGAACCATGCAGCGCGCGAGTCGCTCAACCGGATGGGTGTCGGCGCGGCGGACGGGCGCACCGTCGCGGAGGTGTTCGGTGGATTTTCGTTCGTCAAACCGATCGATCCGAATTCCGACACGATGGCCTTCGCTCACGCCCACTGGCCTTTACCGCTCGATCCGGCGCGCAAGGAATTTTCGGAACTCATGGAGCGCGGCGTTGAAGTGCGCTCGCCCGACGGCAGCGATTATCTGCTGCGCTACGCGCGTTGTATGAACGCGCAGGGTCAGGCGGTCGGCTGGATCGCGGGTCTCGTCGACGTCACTGCGTTGCATGACGCAGAGCGGCAGCGCGAGGACGCGCTGCGGCTTCTCTCGCACGATATGCGTTCGCCGCAGGCGTCGATCGTCGCGCTGGTCGAGACCGAGCGCGAGCGCGGCACGCTTGACGCCGGGCCGGTGCGCGCCGTGATGGACCGCATCGAACGTTATGCCCGGCGCTCGCTCACGCTGGCCGACGATTTCGTGCAGCTGGCGCGTGCCGAGTCGCAGGCGTATGCCCTGGAGCCTACGAGTCTGGCCGACCTCGTGATCAACGCGAGCGATGAGGTGTGGCCGCAGGCGAGTGCAAAGCAAATCCGGATTGATACGAAGTTCGAAGGAGATGAGATGGGCTGGATCAACGCCGATCGCTCGCTGATGACCCGTGCGTTGGTGAATGTCCTGAACAATGCGGTCAAATACAGCCCGCCCAATACGCGAATTGTCTGTACCGTCCGCCAGGCGATGCTGGCAGCGCCGCGCGTGATCTGTTCGATTCGCGACGAGGGCTACGGCATTGCGCTCGAGGACCAGGCGAATCTCTTCACACCGTTCCGGCGATTCCATGCCGCGCAACGGCCCGAGGTCAGCGGCGCGGGGCTTGGCATGGCGTTCGTGAAAACCGTCGTGACGCGTCATGGCGGCGAAGTCAGCGTCGAGAGCGAACCCGGTGTTGGCACCACCTTGACCATGGAGCTTCCCGCGCTCGACGCGCCCGCTTAGTTTCCGCTTAGTTCCCGCTTGGTGCCCTCCTGGTTTCCGTTTAGTACCCGTCGCCTGCGCGGCGGCAGTATCGCGGCTACCGTCACCGTGCGTGAAAATGTGTGAGCTTGCCTGCAACCGACTGTGGTTGCCTACAATCCCGAAGGAGTTTTCCGTGAATTTTCCGCTGACGATCTGCGCTGTTCTGATGCTTGGCGCGCTGGCCGGTTGTGCAGGCGTGACCGCCGACGTCAACGCGCGCGGTGACCTGCCCGAGCCGGCGCAGGGCACCGTGAACTACCGTTTCGCGCAATCGCCGGTTCAGGTGGAGAAGGGTGCGAGCTCGCCCGCCGAATCGATGCTGCGTGACGGCCTCGCGAAGCGCGGCTTCGTGGAGGGCAAACCGGACACGGCGCGTTACCTCGTTTCGGTGGCGTGGGCGACGCGCCCCGCCGGGGTGACGGTCGCCGCGTCCGGCGATTGCGCGGAGGGTTGTGCGCCTGCCGGGCAGCCGTTGTTTCCGTGGTTTGGGCACCCCTACGTGCATACGCTGACGTTGCGCTTTTTCGCGCTGCCGCAGGGTACGGAGGCCTATCGCGTCAGCGTGGAGAAGCGCGATCGCAATGGTGACGCCGAGCAGGCGCTCCCTTATCTCGTAGCGGGCGCGCTGGCGCGGTTGCCCTATGCGGGTGCGCCGCAATGGCGCGTGCAGTTGCGGGAGCCGGGTGCGGCGGGCGACGCTGCAGCGCGCGCGATGCCGGAAGTCGTATCGGTGAAGCCAGTCCCGCAGCCGCAATAAGCTGTCAGTTGCTGAGGCCAGGCCGCTTGCTGTCACGCAAGCCGGTGTTTGAGTGCCATCGCGTCGCTTCGATCACGATGGCAACCCTGTTCGGCGCTCAGGCGGTTGGAGACTCACCCGGTGTGGGCGCTGCCTCGCCCCAACGGTTTTCGTAGATGCAATCGCCGAGCGCCTTGCGCTCGGCCCAGCGCTCCGTTTCCAGCATCGGACGCGGATAGAACGCCTCGACGTGGCCGATGCAAAGAATGGCCACGGGCTTTGCGCCCGCCGGCATGGCGAGCAGCGCACGCACATCGTCGACGTCGAAGATCGACACCCAGCCCATGCCGAGCCCTTCGGCTCGCGAGGCGAGCCACATGTTCTGGATTGCGCACGCGACTGACGCGAGATCCATCTCCGGCAACGTCCGCCGGCCGAAAATATGCGACTCGCGGTGATCCATCAACGCGACCACGAGCACTTCGCCGCACTCGCGCAGGCCTTCCACCTTGAGCTTCATGAACTCGTCGTGTCGTTTGCCGAGTGCATCGGCGGTGGCAAGACGCTCGCGCTCCACCACCGCGTGAAGTTGCTCGCGCAATGCCGCGTCGGTGATCCGGACGATTCGCCACGGCTGCATAAAGCCCACGCTCGGTGCATGGTGCGCTGCGTCCAGCAGGCGCTGCAGCGTCGCCGGATCAACGGGGCCGGGCACGAAGTGCCGCATGTCGCGTCGTTCGTAAATCGCGCGGTAGACCGCCGCGCGTTCGGCTTCGTCAAAGGGCTGGGCCATGGGAAAGTGAGTCGGCGAAAGCGGCGTAGGAACGACCGTCAGTATACGTGCATCCAGGTGAGCGGCCACAGTCGGCCCGTGCCGGTCGAGCGGCGCGCAGCACCTTCGCGCGGGGCGTGGATGGCGCGCGGTGTCGAAGCCGGTGCGCTGCTCGTGGCGCCTCGCGTCAGCGCTCCGAGTCCGTCCAGTACAACACGTCGTCCTGGCGGTCGAAGACGTAGGACTTCATGGCCATCTGCTCGGCGGCCGCGAGCTGGTCGAGTTCCAGGCCCAGCGTGGCTGGCGAATCGGCGCCGGCTTCGAGCTGCACGTTGCGAATGATCGCGCTCGTGGCGATTGCCGTGTCGAGTGCGCCAGAGCGCAATCCGAACGCGATGGCGATCCGCTCGCCGACCTTGCCGAGCGCCCATGGCGCGCAAATCGAGAGGCCGAATGTGCTGATTCCCCGTGCGAGCGCGATGCCATCGTAGCCGTCGCCCGTTTCGGCGAGTCGGTAACGCACGGGGATGCGTGCGCGCACGCGGATCGACTTGCGCTCGCGTAGGCGTCGGATCGCGGCGGGCTGCGAGAGCACGAGACACTCGACTGGCGACTGGCAGATCGCCTCGACGGAAGACACGAAACGAAAAACAGCCTGGCTCGCGACGGCGATGACCTCGACGTTTTCGCCCTGTATCAGCGTGGCTTTGCGTCCGCCATCAACAGGCGGCGTGACGAACAGCATGTCGTTGGGGGCCATGCCAATGAGGCGGCATGGCTGCACGGGCGCGCCGCTGCCGCCGATCTGGGTGCGCAGTCCCATCAGCGCGCCGAGCGCCAGATGCATGTCGCGAGCGCCTGGCTGCGCGGCCGGGGCCGGGTCGTCGGTGTCTGCCGATGCCGCGAGGGGCCCTTCGAAATCGCCGCGCTGCGGCTGGAAATGCGCAAACAGGAACCGGCGCTCCGGCTCGCCCACGAGGATCGAGCCGCGCTCCATCAGCAGCCTGCCGTCGCGGTCGACGACAGGCCATGCGAGCGGCTGGCCGAGTGGCAGCGCATCAGGGGAAAGTGAAAGTGCGGCAGCTTGCGTTGCAGACTCTTCGGGTGGCGTCATCGGCGCGCTCCGGATAGATGCTGGCTCTACTGCGTTTACGGTATGTGGCGACAATAATTCAATTAGTTGGGCGATGCTTCTCCCCTGGCGGTCTGCGTACGCGCACGATCGCCAGTACGCGGCCGGGTCTCCACAGGTTCGAGCAAGAAGTCAGGTTGTGGAATGCCGTTACGAGATTGTGCGGCGCCGCGTATTTCAGGTGCTCTATATGGCTGACCAGTGCTTCAGGTTGCTGCATCACGCAGAAGTCATGGCAGGGCAGCGCACCGGCCAGCATCGCCGATATGACATACGCGCGACACGCGCCAGGCGCTTTCACCGGACGCACGACGCGCCCGGTGTCGGTCGCCTTGTCAGTGCGCGCCTGCGTGCTCGTGATCCGCGCGCGTGCGCGGCTGCGTCACCGCGCTCACGGCCACAAGCACGACGACATTGATGCCGAGCGCGAGAAAACCGATGTTGATGTCCTTGACCGCATCGGGCGCGAACGGAATGAGCTGCTCGACGCTGACATGCAGAAGCGTCGTCACTACGACGACCGCCACACCCGCCACGATCCCGCAAAACGCGCCTTGCTTCGTGGCGCGATTGTGTGCAAAGAGACTGCACACGAGCGCCGGAAATAGCTGCGTCACGAAGTTGTAGCCCATCAGCAGCAGCGCGACGATGGTTGTGCCGCCATTGAGCGTGAAGCCCACCGCAACCAGCGCGACCACCGGGACGAACATACGCGCGAGCCGGGCGACGCGGGCATCGTCGGCGTTTCTGGCCAGGGCGCCGCGATAGACATCGTTGGCGAGCAGCGTCGATGCCGTCGTGAGAATCATGGAGCCTGGCACGAGCGCGGTGAGCACGCCCGCCGCGCCGATTACGCCGATGAACCACGGATCGAAGGTCTGAAGCGCCAGACGGAAAAGCGAAAGGTCGATGTCACCGCCCTTGAGACCCGGCACTTTCAGCACCGCGGCGAAACCGCAGAAGAACACGAATAGCAGGATCAACTGATATAGCGGCAGGATCGCCGCGTTGCGGCGGAAGATGCGTTCGTCTTTCGCGGTGAAGACCGAGCCGAACGTATGCGGCCACATGAAAAAGCCGAGCGCCGTCAGCAGCACGGTCGACTGGAACCACGTCACGCCCTGGCCTCTCGCGGGGAGCGTGAGGAAGCCGGGCTTCGCGGCGTCGATAGCGCGGAACATCTCGCCGAGGCTGCCATAGTGGTGGATCGGCAAGTAGATGCCGAGGAAGATCGCGACCGCGAGAATCATCAGATCCTTGACGACCGAATTCCAGGCGCAACCGCGCACGCCCGAGACGATCACGTATGCGGTCACAACGATCGCACCGATCCAGATGGCTACCGTAGACGGAATCGCACCATACGAGGCGGTCGAGACGATGATGCCGAGGCCCTTCAACTGGAGCACGAGATACGGCACGAGCGCCGTCACGCCCACGATGGCGACCAGCACGCCGAGCGCGGGGCTCTGGTACTTGCGCGCGAAGAAGTGCGGCTGGGAGACGAGCCGGTGCGCCTTGGCGAAGCGCCAGACGGGCGGCAGCATCCAGTACGAGAGGATGTAGGCGAGCGTGCCGTAGGCGAGGATGTAATAGACGGGCGCGCCTTTGCCATACGCGAAGCCGCTCCCGCCGAGGAACGTGAACGTCGTGTAGATTTCGCCGGCCATCAGCAGGAACACCAGCACGGTGCCGAAGCTGCGTCCGCCGACCGACCACTGCTCGAGGTTCATGTCGTGCCCACCTCGCGCCCGCACGCCGAGAACGAGGGCGAGGAGCGTGACCGCTGCGATCAGGATCAGTGCGCTCATGATCGCACCTCCGTCTCACGCGGACGATTCACGGGATCGAGCCGGTAAATGACGCCCATGATCACGGCGGCCAGCACGACCCACATGACGATCCACGCGAGCACGAGTGGCATGCCGAGCACGAGCGGCTCGACACGGTTGACGAACGGCACGCCTAGCAGGATGCCGATGAAGGGTAGGGCAGCGAGCAACCTCAGTGACATGGACGACTCCTTTTTTATCAAAGGGGAACGTACGACCGGGCGCAATCGCTGCACTCTATGCCGACTCGATGCGCGCCGTAAAGGGGCCAATATTGCTGACGGAATTTTGAAAGCTTGATGCGACGCAACAAGTGAATCGGCGCGACAGACGGTTGGCATCGCATCGGATGCACGGACGCGGTACGCAGACATCCAATGCAGTTACACTTCACGCAGCCCGGCGGACGCCACCGGAGCTCACCCATGGTCACCTTTGCCGCCTCAACCGGATCGACTTCATGATCGAGAGCCTGATTTCAGACATCCTGTTCGGTTTCACCGGCCTGATCAGCATCATCAATCCGTTCAGCGTTGCGTTCGTCTTTCTCGACCGCACGCCGACGCTCTCCGACGAGGCGCGTCGCCAACTCGCGAGACGCATCGCGATCAATGCATTCTTCGTGCTGCTCGTTGCGTTCTTTGCCGGTACGCCGATCCTGCATTTTTTCGGCATTTCGATGGAGGCGCTGCGTATCGGCGGGGGCCTCGCCGTCGCCGTGGCCGGCTGGCAAATGCTCAACGCGCCTGAAGCCGCGCCGCGCGAGGCCCGCGACCCCGAAGTCAGACAGTCGGTTGCGGAATCGGGTACCAGCAAGGCCTTTTTCCCGCTCACGGTGCCGCTCACCACCGGCCCCGGCTCGATCGCGACGGCTATTGCGCTGAACGCGAACCGCACGCACAGACTCTCCGACTGGGTGGTGTCGGGTATTGCGTCGGTCGTGATCTCGGTGCTCGTGATGTTCGTGATTTACTACGTCTACAGCCGTGCAGCGCGCCTGTCGAACTATCTGGGCGTGGAGGGCACGCGTGTCGCCATGCGGGTATCGTCGTTCCTGCTGCTGTGTATCGGTGTGCAGATCATTCTGACCGGCTTGACCGGCTTCCTCACGCCGATTGCGGCACTGCGCGCAGCACCGTGAGCGCGTGTCTTTGAAGGAGTGCATCATGTGCCGCTGGCTCGCCTATTCCGGCAATCCGATTCACCTCGAAACCGTGCTGTTCCGCTCGCGCCATTCGCTGATCGATCAGAGTCTGCATTCGAAGCTCGGCGTGACGACCACCAATGGCGACGGCTTCGGGCTCGGCTGGTACCAGCATCCGCATGACATTCCGTATCGCTATCGCAGCACCCAGCCCGCGTGGAACGACCGCAACCTGCGCGAACTCGCGCGCGCGGTGATGGCGCCCATGTTCATTGCGCACATCCGCAGCGCGACGCATACGCCGGTGCAGGAAACCAACTGCCATCCGTTTCGCCATCGGCGCTGGTTGTTCGTGCACAACGGGCTGATCCAGAACTTCCCGCTCGTGCGCCGCGATCTGCTCGTCGCGATCGATCCGGGGCGCTTCAGTGCGCTCGAAGGTTCGACCGATTCGGAAGTGATGTTCTATCTTGCGATGACATTCGGGCTCGAACACGAACCCGTGCCTGCGCTCGAGCGCATGGCCGGTTTCGTCGAGGCGACTGCGAAGAAGTACGGAATCGACGATCCGCTCAACATGACTGTGTGCGCGAGCGATGGCGAGCAACTGGTGGCCGTGCGCTACTCCAGCGAAGGTAATTCGCGCTCGCTCTTTCACAGCACGTCGTTCAGGCACCTTCACGAACTCTATCCCGACGATCCGCGCATCACGGCGGCGGGTGAGGATGCCTATCTGATCGTCTCGGAGCCGCTCGTCGATCTGGCCGACGTCTGGGCTGAGGTGCCCGAGGCGACCGCTATCGTCGTGCGTGGTTCGCAGGTGGATTATCGGCAGTTCGTGCCTGTTGCGCCGATGTGAATTGCCTGGTTGGCTCGCGGTTCGCGGGCAAGTTGCACTGCGTGCGGGTTACGCGCTTCGTGGGCGGGCATGGCAGCGGAGCGCATCGCCGACCTTTCCAGCTATTCGTGTTCGTCGTCGCGTCATGTTGCGCGAAACATCGGCGAACCGCGCGGGCGAATTGCGCGGGGCGCATTGCGCGCACGCGGGCCTGCTTACCAGGCGCTCTGTCCCGAGCGATCGTACTTTTCAGCCATCGCGGGAATGCCTGCGCGCACCTGGCGCTCGGCACGTTTCACCTGGCGCGTGAGCACCACGACATGTGGCGGCACCACGCGGCGACGGCGCAGCGTCCAGAATGCGCCGCGTAGCAGCGCGAAACCGGCGGGACCGAGCGAGCGTTGACGCGCAAAGACGGCGAGCGCGCGACCGGTTGCGGCGAGCGCGTCGCGGACCGGCAGACGCATCCACGCGACCCACGCCGAGTTGCGCGCGAGCATGCAATGCTGCGCGCGCGTGAACCAGCGATAGAGCGGCTCGCGATGCGCGAGCGCCTCCTCGCAATAGACGATGGCGTGGCCCGCCGAGAGCACGTCGAGGGCCGCGAGTTCTTCGGCGCCGCCGCGCGAGAGGCGCTCCTCGTAGCCGCCGAGTTCGCGGAACACGCCGGCGCGGAAGATGCATGCGCCCGCCATGAAGTTCGCGAGCGCCGGGCCGGGCAGGCCGTCGCCGCGAGGTGATGTGGATGTCGCGCTCAACATCAGGCACGCAGGATGGATTTCGCGTTCGGCATCGTCTGCCACGCGTGCGTTGAGCACGGCGACCTGCGGATTGTCATCCAGCAACTGGGCCGCCCGCGCGAGTGCACCCGCGGCGAACCATGTGCTGTCGTCGCAGCACGCCACGTATTCGGTGCGCGCGAGCGCGACGGCACGATTGAAGCCGGCCATGCCGAGATCGCGCAGCCCCTGCACGATGCGCACCTGCGGAAACAGCGAGGCGAGCAGGCTGATGGTGGTATCGGTGGAGCCGTTGTCGGCCACGATCACGTTCGGATGCTCCGGCAGCGCGACGAGGCGAGCCACGGTATCGACGGTCTGGCGGACATGGTTGCGCGTCAGCACGACCACAGTCACGCGTGGCACGGGCTGGGAACCAGAGGCATGTGCGGAGGCTTTCATCGCAGTCGAGCGGCGCGAGCCGGGCGGAATGTTGTCGTGGTCGCCACCAGCATACGCCGTTGGCACGTGGCGTGCATCACGTGCAATTGCCCCAGCGGGGACGGTAGCCGACGCGTCTCGCCGGTGCCGATCGCTGCGCGTGACGCGTGCGTCAAATGTCGTGCCTGAGGGGTTGCCCAGTCGTTCCGGGACGGGTGTTTGCCACTGCTGCGCTGCACTCGCGTCGCTATTAAGTGAGCGTGTAATTCGCACGGGACACACGTCGTGCGGCCGTGCGCGCCGAGGTTGGCATCACCGGCGCAGGACCGGCGGGCCCGCTCCCTCTTTCCGGTCGCTCAAACTGCCTTCATTGGCCTGATCGTCGCAACGCCCAGTTCCGCGGCGAGATCGCCGAATCGTTTCTCAACCGAATCCGGCAGATCGATCGTCAGCGTGTGGCGGGCGCGATTCGCCGCTTCGTATTCGCCGGGGTACTGGACAGGTTCGGCGGGATTTTGCGGCGGACAGGCCAGCAGATACTCGAGGAACGTCTCCACCTCCTGCGAGCGCCACGTCTGGTTGAAATCGACCTGCGGATCGAGCATGATCGCGAACATATTGTTGGTCGCGACGCTGTTGCGTGGATTGCCCGCGTGAATCGTGCCTCCGCCCGATAGCACCCCGGCCAGCAGTTCCGCGACGAGCCCGAGCGCATAGCCCTTGTGCGCGCCGAACGGCAGCAGGGCGCCGGGTGGATCCTCGAAGAGCACGCCCGGATCGGTGGTCGGATTGCCGTTTGCGTCGATGACCGAGCCGGGTGGCGCCTGCCGTCCGTTTTCGGCAAGCACGCGCGCCTTGTTCACGGCGATGGAACTTGTCGCGATGTCCACGACGAATGGCGGCCGCCCGCCTGGCAGCGGTCCCGCGAAGCACAGCGGATTCGTCGTGAGGCGCGCCTCGCGCCCGCCAAACGGCGCGACGGTCGGCGGCCGGTTCACGACATTCGTGAACGCGAGCAGCACATAACCCGCCTGTGCGACGAGCTCGCCGTAATGCCCCATGCGTCCGAGGTGGTGGGTGTCGCGCAGCGTGACGATGCACTGGCCGTGCTCGTGCACGCGAGCGATGGCATCGTCGATCACCACCTTGCCCACGTGCTGCCCGAAGCCGCTATGGCCGTGGTAGCCGATCAGCGCGCCGCGGTCCACGATGCGCTCGGGGCGGCCGTCCGCCGTGACGAAACCCCCGGCCAGTCCGCGCCGGTAGTTCGGCAGGATCGACAGACCGTGGCTCGCATAGCCTACGCGATCGGCTTCGATCAGGTGTTCGGCCACGTCGGCGGCAATGTCCGCGGGCACCGAGAGCTTCGTCAGCACGTCCATCGTAAAGCGGCGCGCTTCATCGATTGCGACTTCCATCAGCGGCTCCTTGCCGGTTGCGCTTCGCGCGGAAGGCGCAGGGAAATCAGATCAACCCGAGCCAGCGCCACCACGTCAGGGCGAACACCAGCATCAGGATATAGCCGATGATCGTCAGCACGATGCCTACACGAGCGAACTGCGTCGGGGTGAACGTTTCGGTGGCCATGCACACCATGTTTTGCGGCGCGTTGATCGGCAGGATGAAACCGAAGCTCACCGTGAACGCGAGCAGCATGGTCACGCCGAGCCGGTTGAAGTCGCCCGACATCGATTGCAGGACGGAGATGACGATCGGCAACATAGCCGAGGCGAGCGCCGTCGCGCTTGCGAAACCAAGGTGAATCACGATCAGAAAGGCCCCGAGCACGGCGAAGGCGATGAACGGCCCGGCACTGGCGAGGCCCGTGTGATAGGCGACCATATCGCCGAGCCACTGGCCTGCCTTCGTTGTGAGCAGCGCGGTGCCGAGGCTGATGCCAACCCCGAACACGATCACCGTGCCCCAGGGAATGCGGCTCTGCAGCGTCTTCCAGTCCATCACGCCGATGCGAGGCAGCATCAATATCACGAGGCCGATGTAGGTGACCGAGGTGGTGTCGAACGGATGCAGCTTGCCTTCGGTGGCCCACAGGCACAGCAGTCCGATGGACACCGCCATCAGCCGTTTTTGCGGGCCGGTCATGGGGCCGAGATCGCGCAAAGATTTTTCGATGGCGTCCTTGCCTCCGCCGATGGAATCGGCTTCGGGCGGCAGCATTTTCAGCACCACCACGATCAGGATCGCCGACATGATGATGGCCCACGGCGCACCGGCGATCAACCAGTCGAGCCAGGTCACGCGCGCGCCGAGCATCTTGTCCATGAAACCCACCGTGAGCAGATTCTGTGCGGCGGCGGTCTGGATCCCGACGTTCCAGATGCTCGTCGCGTTGGCGACCACGATCATGATCCCCGCCGCGATATTCGAGCGCTTGTCCACGCCGAACGCGGCAATCACGCCCGCCATGATCGGCACGACGCACGCGCTGCGTGCGGTTGCGCTCGGCACGACGAGCGAGAGCACGATGGTCACCGCGATAGAGCCGATCAGAATGCGCCGCGTGGTGGTGCCGATCCGCGAGAGGGTGACGAGCGCGATACGTTTGTCGAGCCCCGTGACGGTCATCGCCACCGAAATGAACAGCGCACCCGTGACGAGCGCGAGCGCCGAGTTCGAGAATCCGGACAGCGCCATGTTGATGCCCTTCGACGTGCCGTAGAGGACGGAGGGATCGTCGACGGTGGGCGCGGTGCCGATAAGAAACGCGATCAGCGTGGTGATCATGATGGCGCTCGCTTCGTACGACACGGCTTCCGTGAGCCATATCACGACCGCGAACGAGAGAATGGCGAGCATCCGGTGACCGGCTGGCGGCAGGCTCTCGGGCAGCGGCATGAAGAGAACGACGACCAGCACGACGACACTGACGATCAGCCCGACAGGGATGCCTTTCTTCTGCTCGGACGTGGCGGCAGCGCCCGGTTTCGATGCGTTCATGACATGGGCTCCATGATGAACACGGCGCACGGACTACTCGGGTTATCCGTGCGCCGTGTCGAGGGCAACGGCCTTCCCGCAACGCCTCGCAGGCGCATGGCCCGCAAACGAAGCGGCTATTGCATCCGTGGCGCTTGCGTGGATCAGGCGAAGCGGCCCATTGCGGCGCGAGATTTTCGCTCCGCAAGAGCAGCGGCATACGTGCCGGCCTCGTTTCCGGCCGGACGCCGGATGTTCGCAGTCGTGTCCGCTGGCGTCGCGTACTGTGCTGTCGATTTGTTAATACACGATTTTCGATCTCGATGAGAGCTTCGTGTCTGGCGCGTGCCAGGTGTGTGTCTTACGCGTGGTTGGCGGGCACGTGCGCGTTGGCGTCGTGCAGCGCAGGCCGTCGGCTTTGCGGGCGATATGGAGAGATCGCGGACGCTGGATGTAGCGAGAGTCGGCTCGATGTTGGACGAAGTTATCGAGCGGCCCGTCGTGGTCTTTATATTGCTCGCTCAGTGCCCGAGTGGAGTGGAGTCGCGAGATGCGCAGCGGCATGACGGGTGCAGGCGTCGCGCGAGCGATGAAAACGATACCAACGCGCGCGGTTTCCGGGCTGTGTGCCAATCGGCCGCCCGGATAGCCCGCTCGTTTTTCGCGCAAACGCCGCTCACAGTTTCGCAGCCGCTTCCTCGACGATGCGCCGGCGCGCAGCGAGCGATGCCGCGTTGGCCTGCCGCACTTGCTCGACCACGGCGCGCGGCGCGGTGTCGGGGCTGCCCGCATCGAACGGAGGCGCTGGCGCGTATTCGAGTTCCAGCTGGAGCGCCTCGGCCCCCTCGACGCCGATCAGTTCGGCCGCGAGCGTCAGCGCGAAGTCGATTCCCGCCGTGATGCCGCCGCCCGTCATCAGATTGCCGTCGCGCACGACGCGCTCGCGCACGGCGACGGCACCAAACGGCGCGAGCAGTTCATGGAACGCCCAGTGCGTCGTGGCGCGTCGATCGTGCAGAAGGCCCGCGGCGCCCAGCACGAGCGCACCCGTGCAAACCGATGTGACATAGCGGGCGTGTTTGGCCTGGCGGCGCACGAACGCGAGCGTTGCTTCGTCGAGGAGCAGGTCAGCGACGCCGCTGCCGCCGGGGATGCAGAGCACGTCGAGCTGAGGGCAGTCATCGAAGGTCGTGTCGGGCGTGAGCACCATGCCGGTGGTCGACGTGACGGGATCGCGCGTTTTCCAGACGAGCCGGACCGATGTGTCCGGCATCGACGCAAGCACGTCGTAGGGCCCCGCGAGGTCGAGCTGCTGCACGCGAGGAAAGAGGAGAAAGCCTATTTGTAGCGCCATGGCGAAGTCCTGTGGAAGGGGAGGCAGAGCGGGTTGCGGCTGCCCGTCGATGTCCACTGTATCGCCGCGCTCCGGCGCGCTTGTGCCAAAAGACGCGTAAAAGCTGCCACGACCAACGCTGTGCGTGAGCGCCCTGTGGCCGGCGCGCGCCAACGCAACGCTTCGCGCATGCAGCGTGAAAGTGGGAACTCAGGATGAACCGGGCGGACACGCGCGGCCGCGTTCAGACGATGCTTAAAAAGGCGCCTCAACGTGCTGCACGTAGAGACGCCTGATCGTCCAGGTACGCGTCCGGGTACGCACCGACGCGTTTACGCGGGCGTTTTGCGGAACGAAATAGCGATGCGGTTCCAGCCGTTGATCGCGATGACGAGCATGGTCAGATCGGCGATCTCCTGGTCGGTGAAGTGGGGCTTCACGCGCTCCCAGACCTCGTCGGGGACGTGTGTCTGCGAAACGAGCGTGACCGCTTCGGTCCATTCGAAGGCCGCGCGCTCGCGTTCTGTGAAGAAAGGCGTTTCGCGCCACACCGATAGCGTCGCGAGCCGCCGGTCGGTTTCGCCGCCCTTGCGCGCGTCGGCGGTGTGCATGTCGACGCAGAACGCGCAACCGTTGATCTGCGAGGCACGCAGCCTCACGAGTTCCGCGAGCGGTTTCTCGATCGAGCTTTTGCTCACGCGCTCTTCGAGCGCAATCATTGCCTTCGTGCCCTCGGGGCTGACTTTATAGAAGTCCAGACGTGCCTGCATGACCATTCACCTCGTTGGAGACAGCGGGTTGAACTGCTAATCGGAAGACCACGGGAGTGACTTTAGGCCTGCGGATGGTGCGCTCATATAGCCATTCTGGCAATATTTCGGGTGACCACTTCGACAGCCGCATCGACCTGTTCGTCACCGCCTACATGGAACTCCACATCACGGTCTCGGGCCGTCGCGATCTGGCTGGCCAGATCTACAAACAACTGCTCGCGGGTATCGTCGACGGGCGGCTCGCGGGTGGTACGCGGCTGCCGTCCACGCGCGATCTCGCGCTTCAGCTCGGCGTTTCGCGCAAGACGACGCTCGACGTGTTCGAACGGCTGCTAGCGGAAGGCTATCTCTGCGCGCGGCGCGGCTCGGGTACGTTTGTCGCCGAAGCGCTCGAACGTCTGCCCGCGCGTGAGCGCGGCCACCCCAATGCGCAGATCCGCGCCGCGACCGAAAGCGCTCGCGTGGCGAACGCGTCGCGTGCCGCACAGGCGCAACCGTGGTGGCAAGCGCAAGCGCAGGCTGTGCCGATGCCGCGTCCCGATGCGCGGCTTGCGTGCGATTTTGCGGGCGGGGTGACCGACAAGTCGCGCTTTCCCTTCGACGTCTGGCGGCGCTGCATTACCGACGCCCTGCGCGTTCAGGCGCGCGGCCTCGGCATGTACCGCGATCCAGCGGGCGAGGAGAAACTTCGACTCGCCGTGTCGCGCTACCTGGCGTTTAGTCGCGCAGTGCAGTGCAACTGGGAGGACGTGATCATCACGCAGGGCGCGCAGCATGCACTCGACCTGCTTGCGTGCGTGACGCTGCGTCCCGGCGACGTGGTTGCGGTGGAGGATCCGGGCTATCCGCCGGCACGCGTCGTGTTCGAGGCGCGTGGCGCGAAGGTAGTGTCCGTGCCGGTGGACGGCGAAGGTCTCGTTGTTGCCAGGCTGCCGGATGCGGCGCGCCTCGTCTACGTGACGCCGTCGCATCAGTTTCCGCTCGGCATGCCGATGAGCCTCGCGCGTCGCGTTGCGCTGCTCGAATGGGCGCAGGCGCGCGGCGCGGTCGTCGTCGAGGACGACTACGACTGCGAGTATCGCTTCGAAGGCCGCTCGCTTGAGCCGCTCAAGAGCCTCGACAACGCGGGGCTCGTCGCCTATGTCGGCTCGTTTTCGAAGACGATCTTTCCGGAGTTGCGCGTGGGCTACCTGGTGTCGCCCGCCATGCTCGCGGTACCGCTCGTGCGTGCGCGTCAGGTGGGCGACTGGCACGGCTGTGTGCTCACGCAGACTGCACTCGCGAACTTCATGCTCAACGGCCATTTCGCGCGGCACCTGCGTCGAATGCACCAGACGTATTCGGCGCGGCGCGAAAGGCTGCTGGCGCACTTGGGCGGTCCGCTTGCGCAGTGGCTCGAACCGGTGATGCCGAACACGGCGGGCCTGCACCTCGCGGCACGGCTCGACTCAACCGTCGACGAAACGGCACTCGTCGAGGCCGCGCGTGCGGCGTCGGTCGGGTTGCACCCGCTGGCGCCGTTTCATGTGAAGTCCCCTGTGCAACGGGGTTTTCTGTTCGGCTATGGCGGTGTCGACGTCGGACAGATCGATGCCGCGATGGCGTCGCTCGCGTCGCTGATGCGGTCGGGCTAACCGTCGAGCGTGCGCAAAACGCCATACGGTTGGAGTTTTTGCGATGAGTGCGGGCGGCAAGATGTCTCCCAGGCGGGATACCCGGGTATGCCGTGCGCACGTTTACCCCTGTAAACAGGCGTCAAAATGAGTACGGCAGTCAGCGCCGCGCAACAAATTTGCATTGGCGATGCAAAAGAGTCACGCAAAACGCTTGCACGCTTGTAGAATCCGCCGTTGAAGCACATGCATTCCGCGGTGCTTCGTCGATTCACTGACCAACACTGGTAGGAGAAACATGCCGACTTCCGCAAAGAAAGTGGCCAAAAAGGCAGCTGCCCCGGCCAAGAAGGTTGCCGCAAAGAAAGCGCCCGCCAAGACGGCTGCAGTTAAGAAGGTCGCCGTGAAGGCGTCCGGCGCCCCGTCGCCGATCAAGGACACCTTCACGAAGGCCTCGCTGGCTGCTCACGTCGCTGAGCGTGCAGGCGTCGAGCCGAAGGCCGCCAAGGCCGTCCTCGCCGCACTGGAAGACACGATCCTCGGTTCGGTCCACAAGAAGGGCGCTGGCGAATTCACGCTGTCCGGTCTTCTGAAGATCGTCGTGCAGGCCGTGCCGGCGAAGAAGAAGCGCTTCGGCAAGGATCCGTTCACGGGCGAAGAGCGCTGGTTCCCGGCCAAGCCGGCATCGGTGCGTATCAAGGCTCGTGCGCTGAAGAAGCTGAAGGACGCAGCCGCTGCCTGATTGCCAGGCGCCGCGGCCTTCGGGTTGCGGTGCACCTGAAGTACCCAGAAAATCCCCGCCGGTGTCATGCCCGCGGGGATTTTTCATGGGCGCTTGTTTCGCGATGTGCCGGACGGAAGGACGAACGCGCGAGATCTGCCGGAGGCGATCAACTCATACGAAAATGTTATGAGATGTTGTGCCGCATGTTTATACTGAATTTGTGCATAATTTGTGAATGTATACGCGGTGAGTTGCTAATGGCTTGACCGCGTCGAAAATATCCATTCTCAAATGTTATGACAACCGTCGATCTCCGCATTCGTCAAGTTGAAGCTTTTCGAGCCGTGATGCAGCAGCGCAGCGTGACACGGGCCGCCGAATCGCTGGGCGTCTCGCAACCGGCGGTCAGCCGTTTGCTGGCCGACTTCGAAGCGAGCGTCGGTTTTGCGCTATTCGCGCGCCGGCAAGGCCGGCTCGTTCCGACCGCCGAGGCCCACGTGCTGAACGAAGAAGTCGAGCGCGCGTTCATCGGACTCGAACGGGTGGCGCAGGCGGCGGGGCAGATTCGCGAGCGGCGGCGCGGAGCGTTGCGCATCGCTGGCACGTTCGATCTCGCCGCCGACTTCCTGCCAAGGGTGATCGCGTTGTTCGCCCGCGAGCACGATGGCGTCGATGTGTCACTGCTCGCGCTCGAACCGGCAGCTGTCGTCGAGCACGTCGGCGCGCAGCGCTGCGATCTTGGCTTCGTCGTGCCGTTGATCGCGCATCCTCAGGTGCGGCTGGAAGCGCTCGGACAATGGCCGATGCGGTGCATCGTGCCGCGCGGACACAGGCTCGCGCGCAAGCGCATCGTGACCGCCGCCGATTGTGCAGGCGAAGCGTTCGTCTCTTTTCTGAAGTTGAGTGAACCACGCACGAAGATCGACCGCATCTTTGCGGACAGCGGCGTGACGCGGCAAATGGGCGTCGAGGCGGCGCTTGCACAGTCGATTGTGGCGCTCGTGGAGGCGGGGGCGGGGATCGCGCTGGTCGATCCGTTGAGTGCCGCAGGCGCGGCGGCGCGCGTGGTGGTGAAACGGTTTTCGCCGGTGTTGCCGGAAACGGTTCACGTTGCGCGTCTTGCGGAGCAGTCGCAGTCGATGGTGGCCGATGCGTTCGTTCGTCACGTTGTGACGGTTCTGGGCCACCTGCGCTGATTTTAGCGTCTTATCGACGGTCTACGCGGGCAGAGCCGCACGGATCCAGCACTCGGGGCCGGCGCGAATGGGCGCGGCCATAAAAAAACCAGCCCTGGCTTGCGCCGAGGGCTGGCTGGTACAACGTGTGGTTTTTAGCGGCCACGCCGTTTTCACACAGCTGGAACCGGTCAGGGACCGGTTCCAGCACCGGGCCGAAGCCCGGCTGTGCCGTTCTATTAGAACTTGTGGCGGATACCGACGTTGACCAGCGTCTGGTTGTTCGACGCCGAGTCGATGCCGTACGAGCCGACCGATGCGCCGGCCGTCGTGCCAGCCGCTGCGCCCGGTTGCTGGCCGCTGGCGTGCTGATACGTTGCGACAGCGTAGAAGTCGGTGCGCTTCGAGACGCTGTAGTCTGCGCCGATGTTGATCTGGTTGTACGTGTTCGACGAGTCGCCCGAACCGTGCGTCCACGTGTAGCCGAGGCCAAGCAGGATTGCCGGGTTCAGCTGGTAGCCGAGATAGCCGCCGGCGACGTTGTAGCGCTGGGTCGACGTGAAGCCCGAGAGTGCGTCCGGCTTGTATTGGGCGTTGCTGTAACGTGCGGACATCGTGAACGGACCTGCGACGTACTGCGCAGCGATCTGGGCGATGCCGACCGAGCGAGCCGTGTCGTAGTGGCCGTTGACGTTGACCTGGCCGTTGAACACGCCGTCCGACGTCGTCGACGTCCAGCCCGTGCGGGCCACCGTCGTTGCAGCGTTGCTCTGCATCAGGTAGCCAGCGGCGACGTTGAACGAACCGATGCCGTACGTAGCTGCTGCACCCCAGGTCTGGCCCGAGCCGGTCGCGCCAGCGACGCCGCCCAGTGCGTACATGCCTGCGAACTGGAAGCCGTTCAGAACCGGCGAGGTGTACTTGACGACGTTGTTGAAGCGCGCGCTGTTGTCGTTGTTGTCGACGTCACCCGGGGTCGCGAACTGGCTGCCGAAGTAGCCGTCGCCGGTCAGGCCCTGAACGAGGTCGGTCGTCGTGTCGTACTGGCGGCCGAGGGTAACCACACCGTACTGGTCGGAGCTCAGGCCAACATACGCTTGACGGTTGAACAGCTTGCCAGCCACGGATTGCTTGCCGGTGTTGAGGCTAAAGCCGCTTTCCAACTGGAACACAGTCTTCAGGCCGCCACCCAGGTCTTCCGTGCCCTTCAGGCCCCAGCGGTTGCCCTGGAGGTTGCTGCCGCCCAGGCCAAACTGGTTCTTGTTGCCGGTGGGCGGGTTGGTGCCAGCCGGGCTGGTCGCCACGTTGTTCACGAACTGGACCGATTCGTCGATCAAACCGTAGAGGGTCACGCTGCTTTGTGCATGCGCCACGCCGGTGGCTGCCAGCATCGCCAGCGAGAGGGTCGAGAGTGCGACTCGTTTCATTCTGTTTACTCCACGCAGATGTTTAATTAGTTGTTGCGCGGTGGAGAATAACGTAGCACCTACAGACTTACGAAACGAAAATAAAAGACTGTCGCAAAAACCTGACACAAGACCGTAACCCCTTGTGTGACGGGGAATTGAGGGATTATTCGAAATTTCGCAATATTGGTTTGCTAACGCCGCATTATTGTTGTTTCTGATACAAACCAACGTCTGATCGCTTCCTGCTTCCTACCTGGCTGACGGACTGTCGGTCTGTCCGTCGGCCGGCTCGCTGCCGTGTGGTTCGCCGCGGCGCCGCCCGGCAGCCGTTGTCATGGCAATCGCTGCCCCGGCCGCGAGCAGCACTGAACGCCATGGATGACGCTTGATGTACCGGTCGGCAGCAACGACCGTGCGGCCGGCGTGGACCAGCGTCAGCGCCGCGGCATACGTCGCGCCGTCCTCCATCCTTTCTCCGGGCGTGCGCCGGGTTGACGGCACAGCGCCGTCACGCTGCGCCGACTGGATCATTGTTGCGCTGGCCGGTGCCGTGGCCTGCAGCGGCGTTTCCGACGGTGCGTCAATCTGTCCCGATGCGTTTGCCATATATATAGGCACTTCGCTGGCGCCAGCCACCGTGTTTCCGATCGGAACGGACGGGGCGGGGCCGGGGGCCGCCTGACGCTCGGGCGGTCGTGCAATAGTGGACGCGGCCAGTACCGACGCAAGCTTGGCGCGGCAGCCCGGCTGGGTTTGCGTGAGGAAGCCCCAGGCGCCGCGCGGGTCGTGCAGGCGAGCGCGGGCTGCCGCGAATTCCGCGCCGAGCAGCAGCACGGCGGCCGAAAAGTACAGCCACATCAGCAGCACGGCGAGCGAGCCTGCAGCGCCGAACGCCGTCGCCATGCCCGCGTGGGCGAGGTAGAACGCAAAGAGTTTCTTGCCGGTCGAAAAAAGCACTGCCGCGACGATTCCCCCTACCAGGGCGTGTCGCCAGTGCACCTTGGCGTCGGGGAGCAAATGCAGTAGCGCGGCGAACGCGATGGTCAGCACGATCAGTCCGATGGCGAGTTGAAACAGGTTTCCGATGATCAAAAAAGGCGAGTTGCCCCACAGCCATCGGCCGACGAACATGACGGCGGTATCGAGCACGAGCGAGACAATCAGCAGGAACGCCACGCCGAGCACTAGCGAAAACGAAACCAGCCGTGCCCGCATGAGCGAGAGGACGCTCGACGTGCGCGTTGCGTCGGGTGGCCACACGACGTTGAGTGCGGAATGCAGCGAGGAGAACGTCGCTGAGGCCCCGACCACGAGAATCGACAGCGAGATGATGGTCGCGATGCCGCTCGCGTTGCCTGCCCGATAGGCGTTCGCCAGGATTGTCGTGATAGCCGCTGCGGCGTCGTCGCCGAGTACCTTGTGCACCTGGTGGAAGAGTTCACCGCGCGCGGCATCGGCGCCAAAGAACCAGCCCGCCACGGCGATCACCATCACGAGCGTGGGTGCGAGCGAGAACGCTGAGTAGAACGCAATGCTCGCGGCCATCTCGGGGCAACGGTCGACGAAGAACTGGCGGCAGGCGCCGACGACCCAGGATGCTTCCTTGCGCGCGGCGGATTGCAGTCGTTCAGGTGAAAGCGTAGTAGCCATGATGTCCGTTCTGCGATCGGCCTTAACGGCGATCCGCAGCCGTATCGAGTAGCGCGGCGCGGGCTGGTTGCGGCGCAGCATCCCCCTTCAATTCATCTCAATATAGCAAGCGCAATTCCCGGCCGCACCGGCGGTGCGTGCCGGTGTCAGGTTCCGTGATCCGGCGCCGAAATCCGCATATACTTCTTTCACCCACAACTCGAATAGCCGAGGACACATCATGCTGCAAATGTCCCGGCGTCAGTTCCTCAAGGTCACGGCGACCTCACTGGCTGGTTCCAGTCTTGCGTTGATGGGCTTCGCGCCCGACACCGCACTCGCCGAAGTCCGACAATACAAACTGGCGCGTAGCACTGAAACCCGCAACACCTGTCCGTATTGCTCGGTCGGTTGCGGCATCCTGATGTACGGTCTCGGTGACGGCGCGAAAAACGTCACCACGAGCATCTTTCACATCGAGGGCGATCCCGATCACCCGGTCAATCGCGGCACGCTGTGCCCGAAGGGTGCGAGCCTGATCGACTTCATCCACAGCGAAAGCCGTCTCAAGTATCCCGAATATCGCGCGGCTGGGTCGAACGAGTGGAAACGCATTTCGTGGGACGAGGCGCTCGACCGCGTGGCGAAGCTGCTCAAGGAGGACCGCGACGCGAACTTCGTCGAGAAGACCGACGACGGCAAGACGGTCAACCGCTGGCTGACCACCGGCATGCTGGCCGCTTCGGCGGGCAGCAACGAGGTCGGGTATCTCACGCATAAAGTGGCCCGCAGCATGGGCCTTCTCGCGTTCGACAACCAGGCGCGTGTCTGACACGGCCCGACGGTGGCAGGTCTTGCCCCGACGTTTGGCCGTGGTGCGATGACGAACCATTGGGTCGATATTCGCAACGCGGACGTGATTCTGGTGATGGGCGGCAATGCGGCCGAGGCACATCCGTGCGGTTTCAAGTGGGTCACCGAGGCTAAAGCGCACCGCAAGGCGCGGCTGATCGTGGTCGATCCGCGCTTCACGCGCACGGCATCGGTGGCGGACTTCTACGTGCCGATCCGCAGCGGCACTGACATTGCGTTCCTTGGCGGCGTGATCAATTACCTGATCACGAACGACAAGATCCAGCACGAGTACGTGAAGAACTACACGGACTTTACGTTCATCGTACGCGACGATTTCGCCTTCAACGACGGCATTTTCTCCGGCTTCGATCCGCAGAAGAATTCGTATCCGGACAAGTCGTCGTGGAACTACGAGATCGGCGAAGACGGTTTCGTGAAGACCGACGAGACGCTGCAGAATCCGCGCTGCGTGTACAACCTCCTCAAGCAGCACTATTCGCGCTATACGCCCGAAATGGTGGAGAAGGTTTGCGGCACACCGAAGGACAAGTTCCTGAAGGTGTGCGAAATGCTCGGCAGCACCTCGGTGCCAGGGCGCGCGGGCACGATCATGTACGCGCTCGGCTGGACGCATCACTCGGTCGGCTCGCAGATGATTCGCTGCGGCGCGATGGTGCAATTGCTGCTCGGCAACATCGGAATCGCCGGTGGCGGCATGAATGCGCTGCGCGGCCACTCCAATATCCAGGGGCTCACCGATCTCGGGCTGATGTCGAATCTGCTGCCGGGCTACATGACGCTGCCGTCCGAAGCCGAGCAGGACTACGACGGCTACATCAAGAAGCGCGCGACGCAGCCGCTGCGGGCGAACCAGTTGAGCTACTGGCAGCACTACGGTGCATTCTTCGTCAGCTTCATGAAGTCGTGGTGGGGCGATAACGCGACGAAGGACAACAACTGGGGTTACGACTACCTGCCGAAGCTCGACAAGCCCTACGACCTGCTCCAGACCATCGAGCTTATGCAGCAGGGCAAGATAAACGGCTACATCTGCCAGGGCTTCAACGTAATGGCGTCGTCGCCGAGCAAGGCGAAGACCGTGGAAGCACTCGGCAAGCTGAAGTGGCTCGTCATCATGGACCCGCTCGCGACGGAGACGTCCGAGTTCTGGAAGAAGGTCGGCGACTTCAACGATGTCGATACAGCGTCGATCCAGACCGAAGTGTTCCGTTTGCCTACCACGTGTTTCGCGGAAGAAAACGGCTCGCTCGTCAGTTCGAGCCGAGTGCTGCAGTGGCACTGGAAGGGCGCCGAGCCGCCGGGCGAGGCGAGGAGCGATCTCGAGATCATGTCGGGTCTGTTCCTGCGCATGCGCGCCGCGTATCAGAAGGACGGCGGCAAGTATCCCGATCCGATCGTCAAGTTGAGCTGGCCGTACTCCAATCCGTCGAGCCCGACGCCCGAGGAAATCGCGAAGGAGTACAACGGCCGCGCGCTCGCGGACCAGGCCGACCCGAAGGACCCGACCAAGGTACTCGTGAAGAAGGGCGAACAGCTCGCGGGCTTTGCACAGCTGAAGGACGACGGGACCACGTCGAGCGGCTGCTGGATTTTCGCCGGCGCGTGGACCCAGGCGGGCAACCTGATGGGCCGGCGCGACAATGCCGATCCCACGGGTATCGGCCAGACGCTGAACTGGGCGTGGGCGTGGCCGGCGAACCGGCGCGTGCTGTATAACCGCGCGTCGTGCGATCCGGCCGGCAAGCCGTTCGACCCCACACGCAAGCTGATTGGCTGGAATGGCGCGACCTGGACCGGTGCGGACATACCCGACTTCAAGGCGGATGAGGATCCCGAACACGGCATGGGTCCGTTCATCATGAATCCGGAAGGCGTCGCGCGTTTCTTCGCACGCGACGGCATGAACGAAGGGCCGTTCCCCGAGCATTACGAGCCGTTCGAGACTCCGCTCGGCTACAACCCGTTCCATCCGAAGAATTCGCAGGCCACGAGCAATCCTGCCGCGCGCGTGTTCCCGAACGACCGCAAGACGTTCGGAACGGCGCAGTCGTTCCCGCACGTCGGAACCTCGTACCGGCTCACCGAGCATTTCCACTTCTGGACCAAGCACGCGCGCCTCAACGCGATCATCCAGCCGCAGCAGTTCGTCGAAATCGGCGAGGAGCTGGCGCAGGAAATCGGCGTGGCACGCGGCGATCGCGTGAAGGTGTCGAGCAATCGGGGCTACCTGATCGCAGTGGCCGTCGTGACGAAGCGCATTAAACCGCTCATGATCGACGGCAAAAAAGTGCACACGGTCGGCGTGCCGTTGCATTGGGGCTTCACGGGACTCACGAAACCGGGCTATCTGACGAATACGCTGACGCCGCCAGTCGGCGATGGCAATTCGCAGACGCCCGAGTTCAAGGCGTTCCTCGTGAAAGTGGAAAAGGCGTAGGGAGCGAGCCATGGCACTTCAATCACTCGACATCCTGCGCGTTTCCGCGACCACGACGCCGCCACCCGGCGTGCGTGAGCCGGCCGTGGACCAGGTGGCGAAACTCATCGACGTCACCAAGTGCATCGGTTGCAAGGCTTGCCAGACGGCGTGCATGGAGTGGAACGACCTGCGCGACGAGATCGGCGTCAACACGGGTGTCTACGACAATCCGCACGATCTCACGGAGCATTCGTGGACCGTGATGCGCTTCACGGAGTACGACAATCCGAACGGCAACCTCGAATGGCTGATCCGCAAGGACGGCTGCATGCATTGCGCGGATCCGGGTTGCCTCAAGGCGTGTCCGTCGCCGGGCGCGATCGTGCAGTACACGAACGGCATCGTCGATTTCCATGAGGAAAACTGCATCGGCTGTGGCTATTGCATCACCGGCTGCCCATTCAACATTCCCCGGCTGTCGAAAAAGGATCATCGCGTCTACAAGTGCACGCTCTGCTCGGACCGTGTCGCAGTGGGTCAGGAGCCCGCGTGCGTGAAGACCTGTCCCACCGGTGCGATCGTGTTCGGCACCAAGGAGGACATGCAACAGCACGCCGCCGAGCGCATCGTGGACCTGAAGGAGCGCGGCTTCGAGAACGCGGGCCTGTACGATCCGCCGGGCGTGGGCGGCACGCATGTGATGTACGTGCTGCATCACGCCGATCGGCCGTCGCTCTATCACGGTCTGCCGGACAATCCGCGCATCAGTCCGTTCGTGCAGTTGTGGAAGGGCGTGGCCAAGCCGATTGCGCTCGCGGGCATTGCGTTCGCGGCGCTGATGGGCTTCTTCCACTACGCCACGAATGGCCCGAACGAAGTGTCAGCCGAGGACGAAGAGGCGGCACGCGAGGAAGCGCGTCGCATCAAGGGAGAAACCGAGGAGCGCAACGATGAAAGATGAACCGAACCTGATCGTGCGTTACACCGAAGTCGAACGCGCCAATCACTGGATTACTGCTATTGCGTTCGTGCTGCTCGCGCTATCCGGTCTCTCGATGTTCCATCCAGCGATGTTCTGGCTCGCCGCCGTATTGGGGGGGGGGCAGTGGGTCCGCATACTGCATCCGTTCGTCGGCGTCGTGATGTTCGCGTCGTTCCTGGTTCTGGTGATGCGTTTCTGGCATCACAACTACCTCGACTCATCCGACGTCCAATGGCTCAAGCAGTACCGCGACGTGCTTGCCAACCGCGAGGAAAAACTGCCGGCGCCCGGCCGCTACAATGCGGGCCAGAAGCTGATATTCTTCACGTTGGTGGTTTGTCTCGTGTTGCTGTTCGCGAGCGGCATTGTGATCTGGCGGCGCTACTTCTCGTTCTATTTCCCGATCGAGGTCATCCGTCTCGCCTCGGTTGTGCACGCGCTGGTGGCGTTTGTTCTGATTATCGCCATCATCGTCCACGCGTATGCGGGATTCTGGGTGAAGGGTTCGCTCGGCGCGATGACGCGCGGCACGGTGACGTGGGGGTGGGCGAGGAAGCATCACCCGCGCTGGTTCCGCGAGAGCATCAAGTAACAGGCACGGCGCGTGCCGCCTCCTCCCGGGGCGGCCGCGCATGCGAGCAAGCTGCCGGCCCCGCAGGGCGCGGCGGCTTTTTTGTTCTGGAGACTATCTGTCGTGACGCAACGCATTCTCGATCCCGGTGAGATTCAGGCGCTCGATCCCTCGGCGATTCCGCGTATCCGTCTACCTGAGCGCACGACGCATTTTGCCGAGCGCGCCGCAAGGCTGCGCAAGTTAGCGGACCACAATCCGATTGGCGGATATGTGCGGCTGATGGCAGCACTCGTCGACGCACAGCACAATGCGCTGGAGCACTTGAGTGCGCAGATGCCGGCGCGTGACGCGATTGAGAACGCGCAACGCCATTCGATGCCGATCGTGCCCGCCCTGTCCAGTGAGCGCGATCCACAGTGGCGCGACGTGCTGCGCCGGCTGATCGACCGCGTCGAAGCGGCAGGTCCGATCACACCCGCGCTCGCCAAAGTGCTCGATACCGTGCGCGCAATGAGCGATGCAGAACTCGATACGCAAGCCGATGCGTTGCTCGCACAGCGCTACACCGAAATCGCACCCGCGACTGCGCCGTTCATCATGGCCGCGCTGCAGGTGGTCTGGACCGATCTCGCGAGCCGGCTCGACATAACGGATGTGCCCTACGTCGACGCGCCCGGCGTGTGCCCGGTGTGCGGCGTGCCGCCGGTTGCGAGCATCGTGCGCATCGGCGGCGCATTTCAGGGCTATCGCTACACGCAGTGCAGCCTGTGCGGCACCGAGGCGCACGTGGTGCGCGTGAAATGCACGAACTGCGATTCGACCAAAGGGATCGCCTATCACGGCATCGAAGGCGGCAGTGCTGCGCTGAAGGCCGAATCGTGCGACGAGTGCCACACGTACCGCAAGATCGGCTATCAGGAGAAGGATTTCGAATTCGAACCACTCGCCGACGATCTCGCGAGCCTCACGCTCGACCTTTTGATGAGCGATGCGGGTTACCAGCGCGCGAGCCCGAATCCGCTGTTGTGGCCGGAAGTGTCCGCCGATCAATAAGTCAGCGAGCGCACGATGAGCGATACCGTGGGACATGAGGCAGAGCAGGACTCGGCGGCATTGAACGCGCTGCTCGCGAAGATGCCGTCGGTCGAGCGTGTGATTGCCTCTGTGACGGCGCAACCGCTGATTGCGCTGTTCGGACGTACGCAGGTGCTGGCGGCCATTCGCGCGACGCTCGACGGCTGGCGGCGGGGGACGCAGGCGGGCACGCTGAGCGTTGCTGCGGACGACACCGGGCAGTTCGCGCCCGAGCGCGTTCTCGACGACGTCTCGCGTCTTCTGGACGCGCAAGCACAAAGCCGCCTGCGTCCTGTGTTCAACCTGACCGGAACCGTGCTCCATACGAACCTCGGCCGCGCGATACTGCCCGACGAAGCCGTGCGGGCGGTGGTGCAGGCGCTTACGCAACCGGTGAATCTGGAGTTCGATCTCGCAACGGGAAAGCGCGGCGATCGCGACGATCTGATTGACGGCCTGATCTGCGAGCTAACCGGCGCAGAGGCCGCGACGGTCGTGAACAACAACGCAGCGGCCGTGCTGCTCTCGCTCTCCGCACTCGCCACGCGCAAAGAAGTGATCGTATCGCGCGGCGAGCTGGTCGAGATCGGCGGCGCGTTTCGTATTCCGGACATCATGGCCCGCGCGGGCGCGAGGCTGCGTGAAGTGGGTACGACCAACCGGACGCATCTGAAGGACTACGAATCGGCGATTAATGCGCGCACGGCGCTGCTAATGAAGGTCCACTGCAGCAACTATGCGATCAGCGGCTTTACGAAGAGCGTCGAACTCGCTGAGCTTGTGCCGTTGGCTCGCACACACGGCTTGCCGGTCGCTGTGGATCTTGGCAGCGGTACGCTGACCGATCTCACGCAATGGGGACTACCCGCCGAGCCCACGGTGCACGCGACCATCGAGGCCGGTGCGGATCTCGTGACCTTCAGCGGCGACAAACTGCTCGGCGGGCCGCAGGCGGGGTTGATCGTGGGCCGCAAGGAATTGATCGCCAGGATCAAGAAGCATCCTCTCAAGCGCGCGCTGCGCGTGGGCAAACTCACGCTCGCTGCGCTGGAGCCGGTGCTGAAGCTCTACCAGGCTCCGGAATTTCTGGGCGAACGGCTCACGACGCTGCGTCTCCTGGCACGTCCCGCCACGCAGATGCACGAGGCCGCGACACGTGCGTCGCCGGTGCTGCAGCGCGCGCTGGGCGAGGCGTATACGGTTGGCGTCGAACCGATGTTCAGTCAGATCGGCAGCGGCGCATTGCCCGTGGATGTGTTGCCGAGCTACGGGCTTGTCGTGCGTCACGCGGGCAAGGGCGGCAGCGGCCGCGCGCTGATGAAGCTCGAACGTGCATTGCGGGCGCTGCCGCGCCCCGTGATCGGACGCATTGCCGACGACGCATTGCGGCTCGATCTGCGCTGCGTGGAGGCTACGGACGAAGCGGCCTTTATTGCGCAACTCCCGGAGCTGCGCCTGTGATCATCGGTACGGCGGGCCATATCGATCATGGCAAGACCACGCTGGTTCGCGCGTTGACCGGAGTCGATACCGACCGGCTCAAGGAAGAAAAGGCGCGTGGCATCTCGATCGAACTAGGCTATGCCTACGCACCGCTTTCGAATGGCGATGTGCTCGGCTTCATTGATGTGCCGGGTCACGAGAAGCTCGTTCATACGATGGCCGCGGGTGCGTGCGGCATCGACTTCGCACTGCTCGTAATTGCCGCCGACGATGGGGTGATGCCGCAAACGCGTGAGCATCTCGCGATCCTGCGATTGCTGGGCGTGAACGCGGGCGCGGTTGCATTGACGAAAACGGATCGCGTGGACGCGGCGCGACTGGCTGAAGTGCGAGCGGAGATCGGCGCGTGGCTCGCGGCGACGTCGCTCGGGGACATGCCGTGCTTCGAGACGAACGCCACGCAACCCGGTGATCCGGGCGTTGCGAGACTCGATGCGTATTTGCGCGAGCGTGCGATGGCGTGGCAGGGACGGCGCGACGACGGGCTGTTCCGGCTTGCGGTGGATCGTGTGTTCACGTTGACGGGGCAGGGCACAGTAGTGACTGGCACGGTGTTCTCGGGCTGCGTCCAGACTGGAGATTCACAGCTGCTCGCGCCAGCTGGTTTGCCGGTGCGCGTGCGTAGCATTCACGCGCAGAATCGTGCGGCAGACTCTGGTCGTGCCGGGCAGCGGTGTGCGTTGAATCTCGCCGGCGTCGACAAGGACCAGATTGCGCGCGGCGACTGGATCGTCGACGCGAGGCTCGCGGCGCCTTCGATGCGGCTCGACGTCGAACTGATGCTGCTCGACGATGCGAACGTCACGCTGCGTCACTGGTCGCCACTGCACGTGCACCTGGGCACGACGCATCGCGTGGCAAACGTCGTGCTGCTCGAAGGCGAGACGCTCGCGCCGGGCGAACGTTCGCGCGTGCAACTCGTAGTCGACACGCCGATGCACGCATTGCCGGGCGATCGCTTCATCGTGCGCAACGCACAGGCGACGCGCACGGTGGGCGGCGGTCGCGTACTCGATCCGTTCGCACCCGCGCGGCATCGGCGAACTGCGGAGCGCTTTGCGTGGCTGGATGCGCTGCGCGTATGGATCGACGAAGGGCGTATCGAGCCGCTGATCGCGCAGGCGCCGCGCGGTATCGCCAGATCGGCGCTGACGCAACTGACCGGCAACGCTGTGGATGAGCTCACTCTGCCCACCGACGCTGTCGAAATCGCGTCGCAGGGTCGCGCCGACGATGGCGTGGTCATGGCGCGCCATCACTGGGAACAGATCGCGGCGCGCGTGACCGAAACGCTGGCCGAATTTCACGCACGCATGCCCGACGAGCAGGGTCCGGACGCGGCGCGTTTGCGTCGCATTGCAGCGCCCCTCGCGAGCGACGCGGTGTGGCGCGCGGTCGTCGATTCGCTCGTGCAGGAGGGGCGCATCGCGCGTAGTGGGCCGTGGTTGCATTTGCCGTCGCACGCTGTGCGGCTCGACGCCGATGAAGAAGCGCTGGCGGCGTTGTTGCGGCCGTTGATCGTGCAAGGACGCTACGATCCGCCATGGGTGCGCGACCTCGCACGCGAGACGCGGCAACCCGAGGAGAAAGTGCGTGCGTTGCTGCGCAAACTTTCTCGTCTCGGAGAGTTGTATCAGGTTGTACGCGATCTGTTCTACGATCGTGCGGTGGTATATGAACTCGCACGGCTTGTCGCGCAGATTGCGCAGGCGCACGACGGCACGGTGGGCGCCGCTGCGTTTCGTGACATGACGGGACTCGGACGCAAACGCGCGATCCAGATTCTGGAGTTCTTCGATCGCGTTGGATTTACTCGCTTCCAGCGCGACCAGCACCTGCTTCGTGCGGATAGCCGGTTAAGCGAAGTGCTATGAGCGTTGCGCCGCTGTCGCGGGCGTGTTCTCTGTGCCGTTAAGCATGTCTTGTCCGCTGAACAAAGCATAACCTGTCCGTTTTTCATGGCCTATCAACCAAGGCTGACAGCTCGATAAAGCATAATTATCCTAACGTGACGAAATAAAACATAAGCCACGAAAGGGGCCACGACCGCTCGAAAGCGCGCCGTTCAATGATCGAACCAACGATACTGAACCGCGACCGAAACGATCTGATAGTCACCCGCTGCGCGGGTAACGAAGCCGCGAGAATAACCGAGCTTGGCAGACCAGCCGTGACCGAGCGGGACCGCTAGCGTGACGCCGCCGCGTGCATTCGCCTGGCGGGGACTGTTCGACGCGTCATTGACGCTGGTGACGCCTCCGAGGGCATAGCCGAGATCGACGGCGAGCCAGAGCCCCGGCCGAAAACTGTAGCCACTATGCAGTTGCGTGACCGTGAGTGGTGCCTGGCGCTTGATCTGACCGTTGAAGAAGTCCGTGTTGTTCGTGAAGAGCCAGACGCCGACCGAAGCCTCAAAGAACCAGTCTCCCCAAGGTTGCGATAACCCGATCTCAGGTTTGAACGCCCAGCGATTGTTGCCTACGTTCACGAGGTGCGAAGGTACATATTGACCTGTCGGAGCCTGCACGGTCAGGCTCGCACCAAGCGAAGTGGCAGGCTTTGCGCGTGCAAATGCCTCTGGCTGAAGCGCGGGATTGCCAAACAGGTTCAGTGCGAAGCGCAATTGCGTGTCGCCGATGCCGGCGCGGTGGACCGCGGTCGGCGCACCAATGACGAGCCCGCTCAGATTGCCGCTCACGAAGGGCTGGACAATGCCGATCGACGCCGTTCGATTTGCCAATGCGAACGTGCGCACGTAGCCGAGCACGAAGTTGTTGAGTTGCGTGCTGACGCCGGTTATCGGCAGGGAGGGGTCGGTGAGCACATCACCGCTCACATGGGCGTATCCCGCGAGGACGAAGTTCGTGCCGACGGGTGAAGGGGAATAGGTGCGCGGCTCCAGCTCTTGCGCGTGCAGGGAATTCGCCTGCCAGAGCACAACAGCGACGCAGGACCAAACACAACTCCAGTGAGCGGAACGTCTGCTCATCGCGGTTCAATCCAATATGCATTGCAGATGCTGCTACCTGGACCGGGTCCAGAAGCGGAACGCCCTGAATCGTCGCGCTTTCCACTAGCGACAGCACGGTTGTCGAGACCTGCACGCCACGCTCAGTGCGTGTCACCGCGCGGTCCTGATATCCGGGCAAGCCGACGGTTGACGACGTTCCCGCACATCCTCCGCATACTCAGGCGCAGAAGATGACTGGCACCGGAGTCCGGGTGCGGTTCATCGAGGCACCCTCGGGCAATCGGGTTCGTGCTTCTGGTCTTCGTGTGTCGGCGGGCTCTTGCAGGCGTGATGGCGGGGGACTGGCCGACTACGCAAGTGCGAGCAACCTCAGATTTTCAGTCGGGAAATCTTGGTGCCAGACAACGAAACATCACCCATCAGTCCGGCGTTGGTCATCACAATGGCTTGAACCGGTGCGGTAGCCGTTGTCGTATCGATCTGGCCGTTCGCTCCAACCGTCACCAGAGCAACCGATCCTTCGCCACCGACTGACCATCCTTTCGAGTTGCGGAAGCTGTTAAGCGAATCGTGGGTCATGAAGAGAAAGATGACGGCCTTGGATTGCGCACCAGCCTGCAAGCCGAATGAGCCCGCCGCCGTGCTGTAGTAGCCGACCGTTTTCCCGCCGACCCGCAGAGCGCCTTGACCGTATTCTCCCCCGGCGACGAAGCCAGCTTTGATAACGGCTGGGAATACAAGTACGCCATCCGCCTTGCCGACAAGTTCTTTTGAGCCTTTGACTGTCTCGAACAGCCGCGACAGTGTCGCGTTGACCTTTGCGTCGATTTCGTGACGCTTCGCTGCGTCGGACTCCGCCGCAACGGCCTCAGTCATTGTCGCTGGGAATCCGGTCAGCGACAGTCCCACGATCATTAGCGTCGCGGCACCTGTCTTCAGAACAGAACGTCTGCGCATCATTACCTCCATCAATGGCTACGGTCGAATTCACCACCTCTGCCTGGCCGACCGGGCTCCCGGTTCATCGTCGTGCCAACAATATTTGGCAGACTCGCGCGTTGCGCAATAGGACTTAGGTCCAATATGGTGATGGCAGCCTCTTGCAGAGGTGCGCCGATTCGACTGCAGGTATGCGTTCGTCGCAGCGAGCGGGCTGGCTGCTTCAGGATGTACTTCAGACGTTTGAGTGCCCGTGCAACGGCACGCGTGAATGACCAGTCCTGGCCAAGGCCGGAAATCCGATAGCGGTCAAGCGGACGCTGACACCTGTGCCGTGTCGAGCTTCCGTAGTCGACCCTCAACGGTCCTTCATATTTTCCAATTGTTGATCTGCAGGGAATCCTGACCCCCGGTGGGTCAGGATTCCCTGCAGATCAACACGCCTTTCGTTTTATCGTGGGCTTTCGAAGCAAAGCGTTTTAAACTACCACCGTTCTGCGATAAAGCATAATGTGTCCCATCGTGAAATAAAGCATAACCTGTCCAGGTGGGCACTTTATGCTTAGCGGCACACCGTTGACGCAGGAAGGCATTCGTATCCGGTGGTACGGCTGGACTTCAAATCCAGTTGGGGACGTCAGCCGTTCCCAGGTCGGTTCGACTCCGGCTGCTTTCCGCCGATCGTCAGTTTTGCTCACCCCCGATGCTGTGGACTTCAGCAATTGATGTCGTTTGCGACACGACTTCATTATTCGGGTTACAGCGTTTGTCTATGGTGTCAGGGCTGCTGCGCACCCGCAGCCGAATCCGTGCCGAGAAGACCGGTATGCCTGCCGGACGTCTCAAGCTGGAAAAGATCCATGTGTTTCTTTATCGCGACCTGCTGAACCCTGTCAGCCTCCCGGTCACATTTCTGAACCTGCGCGTACCAATCTGGCTGGCTCATTCCCGAATTGACCAGCCACGTGTTCTTGATTTCTCCAAGTTGACCGTAATAGCGTGTCAGCCCGGCCGGATTCATGCGCGCGAGCTTTGCGGAATCCATTGAGCCGCACTCCGCCGAGAATGCAGGATGCGCCGTCAGCAACAGCAGCATATGCAGCATCAGGTTTTTCTTGCTCATCGTTGGTCCGGGTTACTTGTTATAGGGGTGTGTTACACCGCTTTGATTCCCTCCGCGAGCACGGCAGCCAGGCACGCGACTCTTCGTGGCAAAGTCGTGGGGCACCGGTGTCGCGCCCAGTCCAGATCGAATAGCGCCCGATCCGTCGGCCGTGACAACTACTCTGCCAATTGTAGCGTCGCCTTTGGGGCGCTGTGCCTGCATCCTCGATCACGCGAAATGGTGCGCCGGAGTGATCGGAAACAAAAAGCAGCCATTGCAGCTGCCTATCTGGCACTCGTACGCGTGGATTTCGGCGTCAAATCCTCAGCCTGAAATCCAGAACAAAAGCCAACAAGACATCTGCAATGCAGAATACAATTTTGGCATACGGCTCGCATGATCGGGGTTCGGTATACTCTTTCTATCCGGGTCTGGACTTTGGACATTCGTCGCCCTGCCGAGGGGGCGCTGAAGATCTGCTGGAACACGTAATACGCCTGATATGGGCGACATTTTATTTTGCGATCTATGGTAGATACCGAGAAGAAAAAGAGCGTCAGTCCTGCGCACAAGGAGGACCGTCACTTCGTGACGGCGCTCGCGCGCGGGCTCGAGGTGCTGGCCTGTTTTCGTGGCGGCGATACAGCGCTTACCAATCAGGAAATCGCGCATCGCTGCAAGCTGCCGCGTTCGACGGTGTCGCGCCTGACGATGACGCTGACGAAACTCGGCTATCTGATCCATCTCGAGGACAGCGGGCGCTATCGCCTCGGTACCGCGTGCCTCGCGCTCGGCAGTTCGATGCTGGCGCGCCTCGACGTGCGCAAGATCGCCCGGCCGATGATGCAGGAGCTGGCCGAGTTTTCGCATGGCACGGTGTCGCTTGGTGTGCGCGACCGTCTGTCCATGCTCTATATCGAGAGTTGCCGCAGTTCGTCGGCGCTGGCGCTGACGCTCGACGTCGGTTCGAGAATTCCGCTCGCGACCTCGGCCATCGGTCGCGCCTGGCTCGCCGCGGTCGCGGAGCGCGAACGCACGGACGTGATGGAGCAGATTCGCGAACTCGATGACGTGGCGTGGCCCGGGATCAAGCGCGGTATCGAGCGCGGTATCGAAGACTATCGCACGCTCAACGTCACCTGCTCGTTCGGCGACTGGCAAGCCGACGTGAACGGCATCGCCCGGGCGTTCCAGCCCGGCGGCGGCTTGCCGGCGATGGCGATCAACGTTGGCGGCCCGTCGTTTAGCCTGTCGAAGGAATTTTTGCTCGAGGAAGTCAGGCCGAGGTTGATGCGCGTGATTGCGCAGCTTGAAGACACCTTGAAGGACCGCTGAGCGCCGACGCTTTCTCTAATCGTTAAAGGGCCGCATTTGTGCGGCCCTTTTCACTTGGGCGTGAAATCAGATCGGTAAAAACGTGCCGCTCGCATGCAACACTTCGCGCTCGCCGACCTTCAGCGTGCAATCGACGAACATCATGCGCTTGCCGCGCCGCCGAATCCGCGTGTGCGCTTCAAGCCACTCGCCCATTCTTGCGGCGGACAGGAATTCGCTCGACAGGGTGGTGGTCACGGCGGACTGTTTCATCCGTTCGCCGCTGGTCGATATATGCACATTGAGACCCATCGCGCTATCTGCGAACGTCAGCAGCATGCCGCCGTGCGCCACGCCGATCACGTTGGCGTGATCCTCGTTCACGCGCACCGCGATGACGATGCTGCCGTCTCCGGCCCGGCGCTGATACAGCGGTCCGAGCGCGCGGAAATACGCGCCGCCGCTTTCGAGATTCGTATAGCCGGGCGGAACCGGTGCCATGCCGGTCGGGTCGTCCGTTTCCGGCAGGATGCTGAGGGTGTCGGCTGTCATCGTGTGCTCGTCAGAACCACTCGGGCGCCATCGTCAATGTCGTATCGTCGAGGCGGCGCAGCAGGCTGTGGTGCGTCTGCATGCGAGGCAGTTCGTGTCGGAAGAACCAGCGGCAGGTGTGCAGCTTGCCGCGATAGAACGCTTCGTCGCCGGCATTCGGCAGGTTGGCGAGTGCACGCGAGGCGGCAAGCCCCTGGCGCAGCCACAGCCACGCAACCGTCGCATGCCCGAACACTTCGAGGAAAGCGTTGGCCTGTGACAGCACCCGTGCGGTCTGCCCGGCAAGCACCGGGCGCAGCGTCGCGACCGTGGTTTCGATCTCGCGCCATGCGTGAGCGAGTGCCTCAGCTTCGGCGCTGACGTTCGCGTCGTGGCAGGCATCGGTCACGGTCGCGTCGATTTCGCGCGTTAGCAGCTGGAGCGCGACGCCGTCGTGCATCATCACCTTGCGGCCGAGCAGGTCGAGCCCCTGGATGCCATGTGTGCCTTCGTGGATCAGGTTGAGCCGGTTGTCGCGGTAGAACTGCTCGACCGGATATTCGCGCGTAAAGCCGTAGCCACCGTGAATCTGGATCGCGAGGCTGTTCGCTTCGAGGCACCACTGCGACGGCCACGATTTGACGACCGGAGTCAGCAGATCGAGCAGCAGCCCGGCTTCGTTGCGCGAGTTGTCCGAGTCCGCGGTGTGCAGTTCGTCGACGAGGCGCGCGGCATACAGGCATAGCGCATAGCCGCCTTCGACATAAGCCTTCTGCGCGAGCAGCATGCGGCGAATATCCGCGTGTTCGATCAGCGGTACCTGCGGGGCATCGGGTCGCTTTTCACCGGGCAGGCGGCCCTGGGCGCGTTCGCGGGCGTAGCGCAATGAGGCGAGATAGCCGCGATAGCCGAGCATCGCCGCGCCCATGCCGACGCCGATACGGGCCTCGTTCATCATCTGGAACATATAGGCGAGGCCGTGGTGCGGGTCACCCACCAGTTCGCCGATACATTCGCCACGCTCGCCGAACGACAGCATGGTCGACGTCGTGCCGCGCCAGCCCATCTTGTGGATCAATCCAGCCAGCGCGACGTCGTTGCGTTCTCCCAGCGAGCCGTCGTCGTTGACGTGATATTTCGGCACCGTGAACAGCGAAATGCCTTTGACACCGGGCGGCCCGCCCGGAATGCGCGCGAGCACCAGATGGACGATGTTCTCGCTCAGTTCGTGATCGCCCCCGGAAATGAAGATCTTGTTGCCGGTGAGCGCATAGGTGCCGTCCGGGCGCGGCACGGCGCGCGTGGTCAGGTCGGCGAGGCTCGAACCGGCCTGCGGTTCGGTCAGCGCCATGGTCCCGAAGAAGCGTCCCGTGAGCAGTGCCTCCAGGTACTTGCGCTTTTGCGCGGGCGAGCCGAAGCGCTCGATCACGTTCGCGTTGCCCATAGTCAGACCGACATAGGAGCTGGTGGCGATGTTCGCGCTTTTGAAGAGCGACTGGACGGCATGCGCGACGAGTGCGGGCAACTGCATGCCGCCAGCTTCGTAGTCTTTGCCAGCCGCCAGCATGCCCGCGGTGCAGTACGCCTGCAGCGCTTCGCGAACTGCCGGGATGATTGAGACGCGCTGGCCGTCGAATTGCGGCTCGTGGTCGTCGCTGGTCCGGTTGTGCGGCGCGAACTTCTCCTCGGCGATCGCCTGTGCGGCGTCCAGCGCGGCCATGAAGGTTTCACGGCTGTGCTCGGCGAACCGGGGCCGCTGCGTCAGCGATCCAGCGTCGAAAAGCTCGAAGAGCTGGAATTCGAGATCACGCCGGTCAACGATCGTGGAGTCGCGCATATCGGTCATCCGTGGTGGTTGTTTTGTGGAATGATAGTCTGCAATGCAGAATCGTTGATCGGAGGCACATCCGCAGCGAGGTGGTTTTTCTGCGATTTCCTTTGCAAATCACGTCGTTAGACATCCTGTAGGGGTTTTCACCAGCCTGAGCGCGCTTTGCCTGCCCGATTTCGTGCGATAGCATCCTGCAATGCGGTTGTTGTGTCTGCAATGCAGAATTCACGGCCCACAGCAACATCCGATGGGCTTATCGGGATTGCGCATTGCGACATCGCTCACTTTTCCGAAGGGGCTTCCATGTCGATGAATAGCGCTGCCGAGTACGCACAACGCGGTTCCATTGCTGTAATCACGATGAACCATCCTCCGGTCAACGGACTGGGGCTGGCCTTGCGTACCGCGATCCTCGCGCAACTCGATCGCGCGCTCGACGATCCGCAGATCGAAGCAATCGTGTTGACAGGCGGCGAGCAGAATTTCAGTGCTGGGGCGGATGTCCGTGAGTTCGGCACGCCGAAGTCATCGAGCGCGCCGAATCTGCCTGCGGTGATTCGCGCGCTCGAAGAGTCGCCCAAGCCGGTGGTGGCAGCGATCGCGGGCCATGCCCTGGGCGGCGGCCTCGAACTCGCACTGGGCTGTCATTTCCGCGTGGCGCGGCGCGATGCTCAACTCGGTCTGCCGGAGGTCACGCTCGGTCTGCTGCCGGGCGCCGGCGGCACGCAGCGTCTGCCGCGTTTGGTGGGCGTCGAGACTGCGTTGAACATGATCGTGTCGGGACTGCGGGTGCCAGCGAAACAGTTTGCCGGCACGCCGCTGGTGGACGAACTGGTCGAGTCGAATGTGGTGGACACGGCCGTCGCGTTTGCCCGGCAGGTGATGGCCGACAAGCGTCCGGCCACGCGGGCGCGCGACATCAGGATCAAGGACCCGCACGCCGAACCGTTCCTGCAGTTCGCGCGCGTGAATGTTGCGGCCGTATCGAAGGCCTTTCCGGCGCCGCTCAAGTGTGTGGAAGCGGTCGCGAACGCGGTTGGCAAGCCGTTCGACGAAGGCCTGCGGCTCGAGCGGGAACTGTTCGTGGGCCTCCTGGCGTCGCCTGAATCGCGCGCGCTGCGTCATATCTTTACGGCCGAGCGGGCCGCCACCAAATTGCCGGACGTACCGGCCGACACGCCGTTGCGCGAGATCGGCACGGTCGGTGTGGTCGGCGCCGGCACCATGGGCGGCGGTATCACGATGGCCTTTGTTGATGCCGGCGTCACGGTTGTGTTGCTCGAAACCAGTCAGGAGGCGCTCGATCGCGGTCTCGCCACAATCCGTCGCAACTACGAGACCACGATGAAGAAGGGCAAGCTCACCCAGGAGCAGCTCGAAGAGCGCCTCGCGCGAATCACGCCGGTGCTCGATTACGCGGCGCTGGCGGAGGTCGATCTGGTGATCGAGGCGGTGTTCGAGGAAATCAATGTCAAGCGCGATGTGTTCAAGCGTCTCGACGAAGTCGCGAAGGCCGGCGCGATCCTCGCGTCGAACACGTCGGCGCTGGACCTGAACGAGATCGCCTCGTTCACGAAGCGGCCGAAAGACGTAATCGGTCTGCACTTCTTCAGTCCCGCAAACGTCATGAAGCTGCTCGAGATCGTGCGCGGGAAGCAGACGGCACCGGACGTGCTGGCGACCTGCATGAGTCTCGCGAGGAGGATCCGCAAGACCGCAGTGGTGGCCGGTGTCTGCGACGGTTTTATCGGCAACCGCATGCTGGCCCGCTACGGCGCGGCCGCGAACCTGCTGCTGATGCAGGGTGCTCTGCCGCAGCAGATCGACGGCGCGCTTCAGCGTTTCGGGATGGCGATGGGGCCGTTCCGCGTCGGCGATCTGGCTGGTCTCGATATCGGTTGGGCCGGCCGCAAGCGCCGGGCGGCCGAGAACGCGGGTGCCCTGCCGCGCGTGCCGGGCGATGCGATCTGCGAGGCGGGCCGTTTCGGGCAGAAGACGGGGGCGGGCTGGTATCGCTACGAAGCGGGCAAGCGCGACGCGATTCCCGATCCGGTGGTCGAAACCATCATCGAGCAGTTCCGCCGGGATGCCGGCATCACGCCGCGCAAGATCAGCGACGAGGAGATCGTCGAGCGGTGCATGTACGCGCTGGTCAACGAAGGCGCGCGCATTCTCGAGGACGGCATTGCCGCGCGGGCTTCCGATATCGATGTGGTGTACCTGTCGGGCTACGGCTTTCCGCGACATCGTGGCGGTCCGATGCTGTACGCGGATACCGTTGGCCTCGCCAATGTGGTGCGCGCGCTCAAGCGCTTCGCCGCGGAGCCGGGCGCCGATGCCTGGTGGCAACCCGCACCCCTGCTCGTGAAGCTGGCCGAAGAAGGCCGCACTTTCAACTGACGGGATATCGACATGATTGACGCAGTCATTGTTTCCACCGCGCGTACGGGCCTCGCCAAAAGCTGGAAGGGTGCGTTCAACATGACCTACGGTGCGACGCTCGGCGCGCATGCCGTGCAGCACGCGGTGGCGCGCTCAGGCCTCGATCCGGCCGAGATCGAAGACGTGATCATGGGGGGCTCGCTCAGCGAAGGCACCACCGGAGGTAACATCGCGCGCGCCATTGCGCTGCGTGCCGGCCTGCCTGTCACGACCGGCGGCGTAACCGTCAACCGCTTTTGTTCCTCTGGACTGCAGAGCATCGCAATGGCGGCGCAACGCGTAATTCTCGAAGGCGCGCCTGCGATCGTCGCGGGTGGCGTCGAGAGCATCTCGTGCGTGCAGAACGAGACGAACCGACATATGAGGCTCGACCCATGGCTGGTCGAGCACAAGCCCGAGTTGTACTGGAGCATGCTGCAGACCGCCGAGACGGTGGCGAAGCGCTACAACATTGCAAAGGAAGCGCAGGACGAATACGGTGTGCGCAGCCAGCTGCGCGCCGCAGCCGCTCAAGCCGCCGGCAGGTTCAACGATGAGATCGTGCCGATGACGACCACCATGGCGGTGGCCGACAAGGCGACCGGTCGCCTCACGACCCGGGAAGTGACCATTTCGGCTGACGAAGGCATCCGCGCCGACACTACGCTCGAAGGCGTGTCGAAGATCCGTTCGGCGCTGCCCGGCGGTGTGATCACGGCGGGTAACGCGAGTCAGTTCTCGGACGGCGCTTCGGCCTGTGTGGTGATGAGCAGCAAGCTGGCCGAGCAGCGCGGGCTGCAGCCGCTCGGCATCTTCCGGGGCTTCGCGATCGCCGGCTGCGAGCCGGATGAAATGGGCATCGGCCCGGTGTACGCGATCCCGCGCCTGCTTGAGCGTACCGGTGTAAAGATGAACGACATCGGCCTGTGGGAACTGAACGAGGCCTTCGCGGTGCAGGTGCTGTACTGCCGCGATAAATTAGGGATTCCTGATGATTGTCTGAACGTGAGCGGCGGGGCGATCGCAGTCGGCCACCCGTACGGGGTGACGGGTTCGCGTCTGGTCGGCCACGCGCTGATCGAGGGCAAGCGGCGCGGCGTCAGGTACGTGGTGGTCACGATGTGCATCGGTGGCGGTCAGGGTGCCGCCGGCCTGTTCGAAGTCTGCTGATTTCAATGAGGATGCCATGTCAGTGAAGGAACTTTTTCAACTCGACGGGCGTGTCGCGCTCGTGACGGGCGGCTCGCGCGGTCTCGGGCTGCAGATGGCCGAGGCGCTCGGCGAGATGGGCTGCAAGGTTGCACTCTCGGCGCGCAAGGCGGACGAGCTGGCAGAGGCCCGGGCGCATCTGAAAAGCCGTGGTATCGAAGCGCTCACGGTCGTCAACGATCTGCAGAAATTCGACGGCATTCCGGCGCTCGTCGACGAAGTCCTGGCCGCGCACGGGCATATCGACATCCTGGTGAACAATGCCGGCGCCACCTGGGGCGCGCCCGCCGAGTCGTATCCAGACGATGCCTGGAACAAGGTGATGAACCTCAATATCAACGCGCCGTTCTTCCTGACTCGCGAGATCGGTCGACGCAGCATGATCCCGCGCAGGACGGGCAAGATCGTCAATATCGCCTCGGTCGCGGGCCTCAAGGGCATGGGGCGAGGCGTGAACACGATTGCGTACAACACCTCGAAGGCTGCGATGATCAATTTCACGCGCGCGCTGGCGACCGAGTGGGGCCATTACGGCATCAACGTGAACGCGATCTGCCCGGGTTTCTTCCCGTCGAAGATGTCGGCGGGCCTGCTTGATTCGATCGGCGAACAGGTGATCTCGCGCACGCCGCTGCAACGGCTCGGTGGCGACGAGGACCTGAAGGGCGCGCTGGTGTATTTCGCGAGCGAGGCATCGCGCCACGTGACCGGCCAGTATCTGGCCATCGACGGCGGGGCGTCGGCAACATGAGCGAAGACGTGCAAAGCAGCTTCAGCGGCACCCGGCCGGTCGCCGAGGCTCATGCATTCGATGTCGGGCGGATGCGCGACTTCATGCGCGCTCACGTCGACGGCTTTTCGGGCGAGCTACATGTCGAGCAGTTCAAGGGCGGGCAGTCGAATCCGACCTTCCTGCTCGAAGCCGGTGGACAGCGTTACGTGATGCGCCGCAAGCCGCCGGGCGTGCTGCTGCCCTCGGCGCATGCGGTCGAGCGCGAGTACCGCGTGATCAGTGCACTGGCGGGGACGGACGTGCCGGTGGCGCGCACCTATGCGCTGTGCGAGGACCCCGATGTGGTCGGTACGGCGTTTTACATCATGGAGTACGTCGAAGGGAGGGTCTTCTGGGACGCCGGACTGCCGGGGCTCGCGAACCGCGAGCGCGGGGCGGTCTACGACGAGATGAACCGCGTGATCGCGGCGCTGCATTCGGTCGATCCGGCTGCGGTCGGTCTCGACGACTACGGCAAGCACGGCAACTATATCGAACGCCAGGTCGACCGCTGGACCCGGCAGTATCGCGCGGCGGAGACCGAGCGGATCGAAGCTGCCGATTGCCTGATCGAATGGCTGCCGAAACACATCCCCGCCGACGGCGAGAGCCGCATCGTGCACGGCGACTACCGTCTCGACAACGTGATTTTCCATCCGACCGAGCCGCGGATTCTTGCGGTGCTGGACTGGGAACTGTCGACAATTGGACATCCGTTAGCCGATTTCGCGTACCACTGCATGGCCTGGCGCATCGCTACGCATCAGGGGCGGGGTATGGCGAGCCTGAATCTGGAGGCGCTTGGCATTCCTGACGAACTGGCTTATTTCGAACGTTACCGGCAGCGCGTGTTGTATCCGTCGATCGAGTCAGTTTCAGAAACGGACTGGTGGTACTACCTGGTCTTCAACATGTTCAGGCTGGTCGGCATTCTGCAAGGCGTGTACGCGCGCGCGCTGCAAGGGAATGCATCGAGTGACATGGCGCTCGAGGTCGGGAAGCGCACACGGCCGCTGGCCGAGCAGGCTTGGGGACTCGCACAGCAAATCGACGCGGCGCGCTGAGCCGCGCACGAAAACCACGGACCGGCATCGCTATCTCCGGCCCATACAGCAAAGGAAAATAGCAATGAATTTCGAACACTCGGACAAGGTAAAGAATCTGCAGAAGCGCCTGATCGAATTCATGGACGCGCATGTGTATCCGGCGGAAGCGCAGTTCGAAGCCGAGATGGCCGCGGCACGCAAGGCCGGCAATCCCTGGCAGCCGACACCCGTGATGGAGTCGCTCAAGCAGAAAGGGAAGGCCGCGGGCCTGTGGAACCTGTTCCTGCCGGAATCGCAGTTGGGCGCGGGGCTGACCAATCTGGAATACGCACCGCTGTGCGAGATCATGGGCCGCTCGATGATCGGCGCGGAGCCGTTCAACTGTTCGGCGCCGGACACCGGCAATATGGAAACGCTGGTGCGCTACGGCAGCGAGGCGCAGCAGAAGCAATGGCTGCTGCCGCTGCTCGACGGTTCGATCCGCTCAGGCTTCGCGATGACGGAGCCCGCGGTGGCGTCGTCGGATGCCACGAATATTGCCGCCCGTATCGAGCGCGACGGTGACCATTACGTGATCAATGCACGCAAATGGTGGACCTCGGGCGCCAACGATCCGCGTTGCAAGATCCTGATCTTCATGGGCAAAACGTCGCCCGACCATACCGATCCGCATCGCCGCCAGTCGATGATCCTGGTGCCGCTGGATACCCCGGGAATCACGGTGCTACGCCATCTGCCGGTGTTCGGCTACGACGATGCACCGCACGGCCACGCCGAGGTGCTGTTCGAAAATGTGCGCGTGCCGGTCAGCAATACGCTGCTCGGCGAGGGACGCGGCTTCGAGATCGCGCAGGGCCGCCTCGGGCCGGGCCGGATTCACCACTGCATGCGCCTGATCGGCCGTGCAGAACGCGCGCTCGAGGCGATGTGCCTCCGCGCTTCGTCGCGTGTGGCGTTCGGCCGAAAGCTTTCCGAGCAGGGCGTGACGCGCGAGCGCATCGCCGAGGCCCGCATCATGATCGACCAGGCGCGTTTCCTCGTGCTGCACGCGGCCTGGAAAATGGACACGCTCGGCAACAAGGAAGCGCGCAAGGAAATCGCCATGATCAAGGTGGCGGCGCCGGCCATGGCGTGCCAGGTGATCGACTGGGCGATCCAGGTGCATGGCGGGGCTGGCGTCAGCGACGATTTCGGTCTGGCGCACGCCTACGCCAATGCGCGCACTTTGCGACTTGCGGACGGTCCCGACGAGGTCCACCGCAACGCGATCGCAAAGATGGAACTCGCCGCCTACCTGTAGCCTTTCACGCTTGACGAAGGACGGAATCCACCTATGTCTGTCACTCAGTCGCCTTTCTGGCCGTCGAATCTACCCGAGCAGATTACGCTGCCGGAGACGAACCTGTTCTATAACGCGGAAGTATCGGCCACGCGCTATCCGAACAAACCGTTCATTCTGTTTTACGACACGACCGTCACGTTCTCGCAGTTCAGGGACGAGGCGGAGCGTATCGCCGGCTATCTGCAGCAGCGCTGCGGCGTGAAGGCCGGCGACCGTGTGCTGCTGTACGCGCAGAACAGCCCGCAGTGGATGATCGCGTACTACGGCATCCTGCGAGCGAATGCGGTGGTCGTACCGGTCAATCCGATGAACATGACCGAAGAACTGCAGCATTATGTCGAGGACAGCGGCGCGCGCACGGCGTTCGTTGCGCAAGAGCTGTATCCGCGCATTGCGCCGCTGGTCGGCGAGGCGGACAACCGGCTCAAACATCTGGTGGCGATCACGTACAGCGACTACGCGAAGCAGCCGACAAGCATTACGCCGCCCGATTTCGTGAGTGCGCCGCGCTCGGTCGAGGGTCCCGGTGTCGAACACTGGGCCGACGTGCTCGATGCGCAACTCGTGCCCGGGCCACTCACGGCCGGGCCCGACGACCTCTGCGTGATTCCGTACACCTCCGGCACGACGGGCAAAACCAAGGGCTGCATGCATACGCACCGCAGCGTGATGTGCACGGCAATTGGCGGTGTTCACTGGTTTGGCGGCATGCCGGAGTCGGTTTCGCTGTCGGTGCTGCCGCTGTTTCACGTGACCGGCATGCAGGGCGGCATGAACAGCGCGATCTACAGCGCCGCCACCGTGGTGGTGCTGCCGCGGTGGGATCGCGATGCAGCCGCGCGTGCGATCGAGCACTATCGCGTGAGCGGGTGGCAGTCGATTTCGACCATGGTGGTCGATTTCCTGTCGAATCCGAAACTCGACGATTACGATCTGTCGAGCCTGCGCTGGATGCGCGGCGGTGGCGCGGCGATGCCTGATGCGATCGTCAAGAAACTCCGTGACAAGCTCGGGATCGAGTATGTCGAGGGGTACGGCATGTCGGAAACCATTGCCGCCACGCATATCAACCCGCCCGACCGTCCCAAGCCGCAGTGCCTGGGGATTCCGATATTCGGCGTCGATGCGCGCGTGGTCGATCCGGAAACGCTTGAACCGGTGCCGCAAGGGCAGTCGGGCGAGATCATCATGCATGGTCCTCAGCTCATGCAGGGCTACTGGGGCAATCCGGAAGCGACGCACGCCGCCTTTGTCGAAATCGACGGCAAGCGGTTCCTTCGCACCGGCGATCTCGGTCACGTGGACGAGGACGGCTATTTCTTTATCTCGGACCGACTCAAACGCATGATCAACGCGTCCGGTTACAAGGTCTGGCCGGCCGAGGTCGAGGCCATGATGTACCGGCATCCGGCAATCCAGGAAGTGTGCGTGATCGGCACGCGCGACGCGCATCGCGGTGAGACGGTCAAGGCCTGCGTGGTGCTGGATCCGAAGCAGGCGGACGTCACTGCCGAGAGCATCATGGCCTGGGCGCACGAAAACATGGCTGCCTACAAGGCACCGCGTCTCATCGAGTTCGTGACGGCACTGCCCAAGTCCGGCACCGGCAAGATCATGTGGCGCGTGCTGCAGGAGCAGGACGCCGCAAAAAATGCAGCCTCGGGAGACACCAAAGCATGAAGGCATTGCTATGCACCGCGTTCGGGCCGATCGAGACGCTGAAAATCGATGAAGTCCCCGCGCCCGAACCCGCAGCGGGCCAGGTGCGTGTACGCGTGAAATCCGCCTCGCTGAATTTTCCGGATGCGCTGATCGTGCAGGGTCTGTATCAGATGAAGCCTGAACTGCCGTTCTCGCCGGGCGCGGAGCTGGCCGGCGTGATCGATGCGCTGGGCGAGGGCGTGCAGGGATGGAAGGTCGGCGATGCGGTGATTGCATCGACCGGGTTCGGCGCCTTTGCGCAGCAGTGTCTGGCCAATGCAGAGCGACTGACTGCGCTGCCGGCCGGCATGGATTTCGATGCGGGCGCCGCATTCGTGCTGACCTATGGCACTTCGCTGCACGCGCTCAAACAGCGCGCGCAACTGCAGGCCGGCGAGACGCTGCTGGTGCTCGGCGCTGCGGGCGGTGTCGGGCTGGCGGCAATCGAGATCGCCAAGGCGCTCGGCGCGCGCGTGATTGCGGCCGCATCGACCGACGACAAGCTCGCGCTATGTAGGGAAGCGGGCGCCGATGAAACCATTAACTACGCGACCGAGGATTTGCGCCGCCGCGTCGACGAACTGACCGGTGGCCGAGGCGCCGACGTGGTCTATGACCCGGTCGGCGGCAAATATACCGAAGCCGCGCTGCGCGCCACGGCCTGGCGCGGACGCTTCCTGATCGTCGGTTTCGCGAATGGCGAGATCCCGCGCATCGCGATGAATCTCGCGCTCCTGAAGGAGCGCGACATCCTCGGCGTGTTCTGGGGCGACGCGATGCGCCGCGATCCGGCGCAGCACATGGAGAATATGCGTTTGCTCGGCGAATGGTTCGCAGCGGGCAAGGTGAAGCCGGCCATCACCGAGTGTGTGTCGCTGCTGCAAGCCACCGATGCCATTGCGCGCATGGCAAACCGGCAGATCAAGGGCAAGGTGATCGTGCATCCGGAGGAGTGATTCGTGGATTTGCTCTCAGTCGTAGCCGATGCATCGTTTATCAGTCTGCCCGACCTGATTCGTATGAACGCTACTGCGCGAGGCGCGCAGGTGGCGCTGGTCTGCGAAGGGCGGACCGTGACGTATGCCGGATTCGATGCGCTGGTCGAGCGGGTTGCCGCCGCGTTACAGCGCGATGGCGTCGAGCCAACGGAAGTGATTGCGATCTGCGCGGCTGGTTCGATCGACTATGCGGCGGTGTTTCTCGGCGCGTTGCGCGCAGGGGTGGCGGTGGCGCCGTTGGCCCCGTCATCGTCGCCGGATGCGTTGGCCGGCATGATCGATAACTCCGGCGCGCGTATCGCATTTGTCGATGCACAGGCGCGCGAGCTGCTGGCTGCCGCGAAGGCGCCCCCGCCAGTCCGCATGATCGCGCTCGATACGCCCGATGGTTACGACACCTGGCTCGCGCCGCCGGGCGCAGTTGCGCAGTGCGTGGAAATCCGGCCCGAATGGGCCTTCAATATCATCTATTCGTCCGGCACGACCGGTGCGCCGAAGGGCATTGTGCAGTCGCACGCGATGCGCTTTGCCTATACGCGGCGCAGCCTCGAGCGTGGTTACGGTCCCGGGGCGGTCACGCTGATCTCGACCCCGCTCTATTCGAACACCACGCTGGTCAGCTTTTTTCCGACGCTGGCGCTCGGCGGGACGGTGCTGCTGATGCCGAAATTCGACGCCGCGGCTTACCTCGAACTCGCAGAGCGGTATCGCGCCACTCACAGCATGCTGGTGCCGGTGCAATATCAGCGCCTGCTCGCGCATCCCGATTTCGATCGCCACGATCTGTCGAGCTTTGTCGGCAAGTTCTGCACTAGCGCGCCGTTTGCTGCCGGCCTCAAGGCCGAGGTGTTGCGCCGCTGGCCGGGCAAGCTGACCGAGTACTACGGCATGACCGAAGGGGGGGCGTCGTGCGAACTGTGCGCGGACGAATTCCCGGACAAACTGCATACGGTCGGACGGCCGATGCCGGGCCACGAGATGCGCCTGATCGATCCGGATGGCAAGGAGGTGGCGTCGGGCGAGATCGGCGAGGTGGTGGGGCGCTCGCCGGCGATGATGACCGGCTATTACCGGCAACCGGACAAGACCGCCGAAGCAGAGTGGTACAGCCCGGACGGGCAGCGTTTTATTCGTACCGGCGATGTCGGCCGTTTCGATGAGGACGGTTTTCTCGTGCTGATGGACCGCAAGAAAGACATGATCATCTCGGGTGGTTTCAACATTTATCCGAGCGATATCGAGCAGGTCCTGATGCAGCATCCGGATGTGGCCGAGGCGGCGGTGGTCGGTGTGCCGTCGGAGCGCTGGGGGGAGACGCCGGTGGCGTTTGTGAGGCTGAAGGCGGGGGCTTTGCGGGCGGAGTCGGAAATGCTTGCTTGGGGCAATGAGCGGCTGGGGAAGCTTCAGCGGATTTCTGAGCTCGTCGTGGTCGATGCGTTGCCACGTAGTGCGATCGGAAAGGTGATGAAACGTGAGTTGCGGGAGGGGTGGGTTAAAAATGTGTGAGTCGAGGCGCGACTTGGTACTCACAGTCAGACTGGCTTGTGAGCGGCCATTTTAGTGACGCCCGGCGGAAATCGATCCCGACGAGACATTCAGCTACGCCGAAATCGGTCCTTTACCCGACGAAGCGTGGTTTCACAGCGAAGTTCTAGTGGGTGTCGGTTCTCAGCGACTTGAGCAGGGCGCCAAAAAGTATGATGGCGACAAAAGCCAACCCGATCAACCCTTGGAATCTGGTACGGCGAACCATTTTCGCTGACATGATTTCGTCTGGAGACTTGTTCCAAAGGAACCTGTACTGCCATCGCCAGACGCGTGATCTGCAGTAAAACGCTAACAGGCGTTCGGGCCAAAACGCCATGATGGTAGCCACCGCGATCCAGTAAATGATCGCGACGAAGGCGAATATCACGGGGAAGATCGATTCGCTCACGGAGAAATCTCAGGGCGACATGCCGAAGGCGAGAATGGAGCGTCCGGAACCGTCAGGTCACAAACGCTACTTGATCAGCCAGATTGAAGGTTTGCTACGCAGTCGCGGATCGCCTCTGCGAACTGCGGATTAGACAAATCGATACCGACACGCGCGAGCGAAAGCAACAATTGCTCAACGCCTTCGATAACTCCGACAATGCGACCGTTTTCGACAGGGAAGCGAAAGGCGGGAAGCACTTCCGGCAAGTGAGATTCGATACTCGTGCATCCGTCCTCAATCGTAATTTCGATTCCGAACGGCAGCAAAAATTCTCGATTCTTGTCCATTTTTCAAATCTCGACGTCGTTCGCGGTGGCATTGTCAACGATCCAGCCCACGGTGTCGAGCGACCGAAACTGGCCGAATCCGAAAGATCGTTGTCGGACGTCGATCGATTTCCCCAACTCGCCCCTGAACTTCCGTAGTCGACCCGGAGCCGTCGTTCAGACGTGGATCGCTGCAACGGCCGCACTTGAGTGGGGATTCAACCGGTCGACCCCATGGTTGACCGGTCGATAACGAAGCATCATGGCAAAGCTTTCAACTCGCGCTTGTGCTACTGAATTGCCCAGGCGCAGCGAGCGTGCCTCACGCCACCGAGCGCGAGTTGTGGCGCATTCCTGAGGCGAGCCTAAGTAACTTACTGCCAGCCGGGATGTCCAGCCCGATAGTATTCCAAGGCAACCTTGCGCTCCTGCTCTGCTTGTCGCGCCAACTGTTCAGCGCGAGCCATGTGTCCGCCGAACTCACCACCATGTTCTTGTTGGATGACGTGCATTTCATCAATGGCTCGCTGCAAATCGTGAGTTGCAGCCATCGCCTTATCATGAAGTTCGTCAGCACGAGCGATGTTAGTAACCAAAATGGTACACAAGAGAATTGAAAGTGTTTTTATCTTCATGGAATTCAAGTTTCCGAAGGAAGGAATGTTCCCATTAGCTTAAAACGCCTCACCCATGCATCACGTCTACCTATTTTCGCTTTGCCGTAACGGGACCTCAATGCGCAGGATCGACGGGACTTTGCCGGCACAACATCCCGGCTTCCGATGTGTAGATGCGGCGGATTGGTGGGCGCTTCAGCGATATCCCGTAGCTGCCGAAACTGCGGCTGACAGATTGATTATCGCAGGCGCGCCCGGCTGGATGATTGGCTCACTGCCCGATCTGCTTGCTGACCTGGTTTTCCTGCTGATTGAGCGTGTGCTGTTCCTGCTTGGTAATGTGGCCGCCGTTCTGGCTAGCCATCAGGCGCTCTTCCTGGCGGACCTCGTGATCGTCCCGATGCAGCGTCATCGCCTGAGTGTGCGTCATGTCACCTTCGCGCACCTGCTGGTGAATGCGGTGGTTTTGATTGGCGAGACGATGGTTGACTTCGGCGCGACGCGGATGGGCGGCGTCCCAGTGCGTTTCCGCGGAAGCCACGCCAGCAAACGAGAAGGCCAAGGCGGCGACGGCGGCGATACGAAAGACGGTCTTCATGTTTCTCTCCTATCCGGGTAAGGGCGGCTTCATGCCGCTTGCGTCCTTTAACGCGGGGACGACGAGCGCGGACGACAAGAGACGTGTGAGATTTGCAAGGAATTATTTCAGGAGGAGGGGGCAGACTGTCTCTGAATGGCCGAACTGAGCTAGACGATCCGACATCGTCTGTCCGACCAAGTCCAACTTTCTACAGCTGACCGGGATTGGACTGTGTCACGACGACGTACGCTTGACTTCCGATCCCTGTCAACAATCAGCCGCTGGCACCTCAACCCGCGTATAGAGAATACGGCCTTCACCGCGCATGCCTTCAGCTTCGGTAAACCCGGGCGCAGTGCAGAGGAACAATGTACGGCCGTCATCACCCCCGAGCGCGCAGGCGAAGCAGCCGGCATCGCCGGTGCTGACCACGTCCACAACTCCACGCCCTTCGACCACGCGCAATGCACGCTTGCCGCGCGCGTCTGCAATCCAGATGCCGTCTTCTGCATCAATGCAGATCCCGTCCGGTCCGCAAGCCTCATCAAGTTCCGCGAAGACGCGATGACCGGACAGTGATCCATCTTCCGCCACATCAAACACGCTGAGCCGGTGCGCGAACGTTTCTGCGACGATCAGCCTCCGGTGGTCGCGCGTCATCACGATTCCGTTCGGAAACATCAGATCGTTCGCGACCACGCGAACCTGGCCATCGGGCATCACGCACAGCAGATCGGTCGCGCGGGGCGTCTCGTGGCCGTACAGATCGAAGCCGAAATTGCCGATATAGGCGCGGCCTGCGTAATCGACAAGCATGTCGTTGCATGGACCGGGCACATAAGCCGAAAGATTGGCGACAGTCGCCGTTTCGCCATCGACGCACGAGAGCAACCGGCAGTCATGCATGGACACCAGCAGTAGCGTGCCGTCCGGCCGCCAGCCGATTCCGCTCGGCTTGGCAGGCACCGTTGCCACTACATCGAGATGTCCTTTGAGATCGGCGCGCAGCACCTGATGCAGAAAGAAATCGGAGAACCACAGCGCGCCATCGCGCCAGCGTGGCGCCTCGGTATATCGCAGGCCTTCGACGAGGAGATTCAGCTCGCGAGTCATTGACGTTTCACCTTGAACGGTGTCCCCCGGCTTCGCGATCGCCGGGGCGAGGGCGGCGCCATCGAAGCCGAATCGACGTGCCGCCCGCAGGGAACATCAAACCGCTAACCGGCGAAACTCCGCTCAGTTCGACGACACCGACCGGATCTGGCCACCATCGACGACCGCCACCGGCGCGCGTCCGGTCACGAATCCGCCGCGCGCGTCCACGCCGGCCATACCGTTCGGATTACCGTTCGCGGGCATCGACTTGATCGCCTTGTCGAACACGGCACGTATCGCGGCGGCGTCGGTGGTGGTGCCGGCCAGCTTCATCGCGGCGACGGTCGCGTAGACCGCCGTGTAGTTCAGCGAGCTTTCCTGCGTCGGCACCCGGTCGCCGTACGCCGCATGGAAACGCTGGACCCAGGCCTTCGACTCCGGCGACGGATCCTCGCTCACCGGCATCACGCCGATTGCGCCGTTGAGCGGGGGATAGCCGCCCGCGGTCTTCGCGACTTCATCGAGCTTGGCCTGATCCATCACAATGAAGCCCCCCTTGAAGCCGAGCTCGCGCGCCTGCTTGATGACGAGGCCGGTCGGTTCCGAAGGGCCGCCGACGAACATCACGTCGGGCTTCGCCGCAATCACGCGGCTTACGCTGCTGTAGAAGTCGGTGGCACGGTTGTACGACATTGCGCTGTCCGCCACCACCGTGCCCCCCGCGGCGTTCCAGGCCGGCGTGAATGCCGCGGTCCAGGCCTTGCCGTAATCGGTATCGGTATTCGCGATTGCCACGTTCTTGCCGTACTTGGCCATCTCGTACTTGATGAACGGATTCATATACGAGGTGAATTCCGGCGGGATGCGGATCGTCAGCGGATTGCCGCGCGCGCTGATCTGCGGCGTGCTCGAATAGGCGAGCAGCAGCACCTTCAACTGTTGATTGATGGTCTGCACCGCGAACACGCCGCCTGAATGCGGCACCAGCACCACCGGCGCGTTCGATTCCTGCACCAGACGACGCGTGTTGATGGCCGTCTCGCTCGGGTTGTACTTATCGTCGAGCGCCACGATATTGAGCTTGTATTTCTTGCCGCCGACCTCGAAACCCGTCTGGTTGATCTCGGCCGCGGCCATCTGCATACCGTCCAGCACGTCCTTGCCGTAGCTCGCGGCACCGCCGCTCAAGGGGCCCGAGTAACCGATGTTGACTACTTCCTGAGCGGCCACCGGACCGGCCGCACACAGTGCCGCGACTAGCGGAAGGGACCAGGCTTTGATCGTCATGCGTATCTCCATGCTTGTTTTTTTTCGGAAATCCCGGACATCGCCTATCGCTGCGCCACCGGGCGGGTACTTCAACCATCAACCACCGACATACGCGCGACGCATCGCCTCGTTGCCGGAAAGACTTTCGTAGGTGCCCTCGAGGACCACGCGTCCGCCTTCGACCACGTACGCGCGATCGCAAATCTGCAGTGCCGCGTGCGCGTTCTGCTCGGCGAGCAATACGGTTGTGCCGGCGCGATTGATATGCTGGATCACGTCGAACATCTGCTTGACCACCAACGGTGCAAGACCGAGCGACGGCTCGTCGAGCAGCAGCACGCGCGGGCGGCTCATCAGCGCACGGCCGATCGCGACCATCTGCTGCTGTCCACCCGACAGTGCGCCGGCCGGATCGTTCAGGCGATCGGTGAGCATCGGAAACAGTTCGAGAATCTGTTCGAGGCGGCTGCGGTTGCCCGCTTTGTCGCCGCGATGCAGATAAGCGCCGAGCATCAGGTTCTTCTGCACCGACATGCCCGGAAAAAGCTTGCGCCCTTCGGGACACTGAATCACGCCCGCACGCACCACGTCGGCAGGTTTCATGCGCGCAAGATCGGTGTCCTTGAGGCGGATCTGGCCGCCACTGATGCGGCGCAGCGCACTCGCGGCATTGAAGATCGAACTCTTGCCCGCGCCATTCGCGCCGAGCAGCACCACCAGTTCGCCTTCGTTGATCTGCAGGTTGACCTCGTGCAGCGCGCGGAAGCTTCCGTAGTCGAGGCTTACATCAGTGAACGTCAGCATGCTCGCTCCCGAGATAGGCGTCGATTACCGCCTGGTTCGCACGGATTTCCGCGGGCGTGCCTTCAGCGATCTTCTCGCCGTGATCGAGGACCATGATCTTGTCCGCGAGGTTCATGATCATGTTCATCTTGTGCTCGACCAGACAGACTGTGATGCCGGTCTTCGCGATCTTGCGGATCAGTGCGGCGAGCCCGTCGGTTTCCTCCGCGTTGATGCCGCCGGCCGGTTCGTCGAGCAGCAGCAGCGAAGGCCCGGTCGCCAGTGCGAGTGCGATCGCGACACGCTTGCGTTCCTCCTGCGTGATATCACCCGCCGGACGCTCCTCGAGATGCCCGAGGCCGACGAAATCGAGCGCGGCGCGCGCCTTGTCGCGGCACATGCTTTCTTCCGCATGAAAGCGCCGCGTGCGCAGCAGCGCGTCAATCAAGCCCGAACGCGTGCGCAGCCGGTGGCCGACGATCAGGTTGTCGAGCACGCTTGCCTGGTCGAATAGTGCGGTCGCCTGGAACGTGCGCGCCACGCCGCGCTGCGCCATCTGGTCCGCGCGCAAGCCGGTCACGTCGTCGCCGTGCAGCAGGATCGCGCCCGAACTCGGCCGGTACATGCCGCTGATCAGATTGAAAAAGGTGGTCTTGCCGGCGCCGTTCGGGCCGATGATCGCGTTGATGCAGCCGGGTTCGACGCGCGTGGTCACGTCACTGACCGCGAGCAGCCCGCCGAAACGCCGCGTCAGGTTCTGGATTTCAAGCATGGCTGTCTCCGCTGGCGGCGCGGGGAATCGGCGCGCTTTGCGAGGCGCGTTGCGCCGCGCGTCGCAGGGTGATGGTCCGGTAGAGCCCAACGATGCCGTTCGGCAGGAAGATCAGCAGCACGATCAGCAGCGGGCCGAATACCAGGAAGCGGTAGGCCTGCAGGAACTGCAACGTCTGGGTCAGCCACGGCAGCGCGAGCGCGCCGATGAGCGGCCCGGCAAGCGTGCCGATGCCGCCCACGACCATGTACATGGTCATGTCGAACGTGTGATCGATGGCGGCGATGTCGGGGCCGATGAAGCGCACGAAGCCCGCGTACAAACCGCCCGCCAGTCCTGCATAGAAAGTCGAAATCAGGAACGCGATGAGCTTGTTGTGCATCAGGTTGATGCCGAGCGACTGGGCCAGATTTTCGCTATTGCGGATCGCGATGAAAGTCCGGCCGAGCAGCGAATCGACGATGCGGCGCATCAGCCACATGCCGGCCGCGAGGAATGCGAGCGTCAGATAGTAGAGCGGTACGGGATTTTCGAACGAGACCGGACCGACCGGTGGTGGCGCCGGAATGCCGATGACACCGACCACGCCGTGCGTGACGGCGTCCCACTTCTCGATCACGAGGAAGATGATGTACCCGACGCACAGCGTGAAGATTGAGAAATAGTGGCCCTTGAGCCGCAGCGAGACGAGCCCGACGAAGAAGCCGAGCACAGTCGTCACGATGCCGGACGCCACGAACGCGATCCAGAATGGAACCTGATGATCGACAGTAAGGATACCTACGGTATAGGCGCCGACCGCAAGGAACCCGGCATGCGCGAGATTGAACTGGCCGGTATAGCCGGTCAGCAGGTTCAAGCCGACCGTGGCTAGCGCGAAGATATAGGCGGTGGCCATAACGGTCAGCGAATAGTCGTTGCGGACCACCAACGGCAGCGCGATACCGAGCGCGAGCAGCGTCAGCCACCCGTGATTGCGCAGAATCCTCATGATGCGCGCATCTCCCTTGAAAACAGACCTTGCGGGCGCAACGACAGGATCACGACCAGTAGCACGAAGGCGATCAGATCCTGATAGTCGGGCGACACATAGAACGCGCCGAAGCTTTCTGCGAGGCCGATGATGAGTCCGCCGACGATCGCACCGGGTACGCTGCCCATGCCGCCGAGAATAATGATCACGAACGCCTTCAGGATCACGACGTCGCCCATGGTCGGATACACCAGGTTGATCGGCGCGTAGAGCGCGGCGGCAACTGCGGCGAGCGCGCCGGAGATCGCGAAGGTTGCCATCCCGACTTTCCTCGGATCGATGCCGACCAGCGCCGCGCCATCGCGGCACTGGGCTACCGCGAGGATGGTCGAGCCCATCACGGTGCGGTGCAAGAACAATTCGAGCGCGACCACCAGCCCGAACGCGCCGGCAATGATCAGCAACCGCTGGATCGGTGCGATCACGCCGGCCAGCTGGATTACGCCTGGATAAGGCGTGTCGATGCGGTGGAAGTCGGCGCCCCAGAGCGCCTGCGCTCCGGCTTCGAGAAACAGCATCAGACCGATCGCGGCAATCATCGGCGACAGTTCGTTGACCCCGCGCAAGGGTTGGAACACCAACTGTTCAGAAATCATCGCCAGCGCCGCAACACTGACTGCCGCGACCAGCATGGCCCACCAGTAGCCGAGACCGAGCCGCGTGGTCAAATAGAACGACGCGAAGGCTCCGACCATGTAGAACGCGCCGTGCGCAAAGTTGGGGATCGCGAGAATGCCGTAGACGAGCGTGAGCCCGAGCGCAACCAGGCTGTAGATACTCCCCAAGGTCATGCCGTTGAGCAGTTGCTGCAAAAGCAGATCCACACTGATCTCCTGTACGCGAAAAGCTGGTGAGCGTCGCCGCGGATCAGGTATGCAAGCGACGTTCGCTGGTCGCATACCTCTGGGGCGTTACACGTAGTTCGGTCCGGGGCCCATTTAGCATTAGATTCCATCATGCAGTCACGTTAGGGAAACTACCAGACGGCCGATTTAGCGATCCAATGCACCATAAACCGCCGCCAGATGGCGAATCCACGCATAAAAAATATTTGATTCGGGTTATTTGTGGTCATGGAAACAGGCGTTGACGGTTCATTTTTGGGCCTGTAGATTCCACTGTGCAGGCAACGATTCCGTAAAACAGAATGAACGATGGCGATGTGAGCTTGCTGCGGCACATCGTCGGAGGAGACATCGATTGCGGGCTTTTGCACATCTTCGCGAGCTGGCGGACCATGTCGGCCAGCCGATTGGCGTCGGTGAATGGATGACGATCGATCAGTCACGCGTCGACCGTTTCGCTGAGGTCACCGACGATCTCCAGTGGATACACACCGATCCGGTACGGGCCGCCGAGGGCCCGTTTGGCGCGACCATTGCTCATGGATTTCTGACGCTGAGCCTGCTGCCGTCGCTATGTGCCAGCGCATTTCGTGTCGACGGCACGGTGATGGGCGTGAACTACGGGCTCAATCGCGTGCGTTTCCCTGCGCCGGTGCCGGTCGGCAGTCGAGTGCGCGCCCACTGCAAGCTGCTTTCTTATTCGTCGCTCGACAACGGCGCGCAAGTGACCATCGAGGCCACCGTCGAGCGTGAGCGCTCCGCGAAGCCGGTGTGCGTCGCCGAACTCGTATCGCGCCGGTACTGGTCTGAATAATTATTTGCAGTCCTGTTCAATTTGATTTGCTCGGGATAGTCCGAATTGCAGCAGACCGTCCAGGGCACTGAATCTTCGTGTGATCGACAGGAGGAGACCGATGCGTTTCAGGGACAAGGTCGCCGTCGTGACCGGTGCGGCCAGCGGAATCGGCCGTGCGACCGCGCAGCGGCTGTATGGCGAAGGCGCTTGTGTTGCACTGATCGATCGCAACGCGGAGGCGCTCGCCGCGATCACGGCTGACATGGACCCGGCGCGTGTCTGGCATGGCGGCGTCGACGTGGCGAATGAGGGCGAGGTGGTCGAATGCATCGACGAGATCGAGCGCCGCTTCGAGAAAATCGACGTGCTGTGCAACAACGCCGGCATTGCCGGCGGCGACTATTCGATCATCGCCGACACCGAGATCGGGCTCTGGTCGAAGATCCTGGCCGTCAACCTGATGGGCGTCGTGCATTTCACGAAGCGCGTATCGCGCGGCATGATCGAGCGCCAACGCGGTGCGATCGTCAATACGGCCTCGGTGGCCGGTGTGCGCTCGGGCGCGGGCGGCAATGCATACAGCGCATCGAAAGCCGCTGTGATCAATCTTACCCAGACCAGCGCTTGCGATCTCGGTCGGTGGGGCGTCCGCGTCAACGCGGTCTGTCCCGGGCTGATCGAGACCGGCATGACCGCACGCGTGTTCGAGCGCGCCAGGGAACTGGGCAAGGAGGGCAAGCTCGGCTCGCGCTGTGAGTTGCTGCGCGCTGGACGGCCGGAGGAAGTGGCGGCGGTGATCGCCTTCCTGGCCTCCGACGAAGCCAGTTACGTGACGGGGCAGGCGCTGCCCGTCGACGGCGGGAATACAGCCTCGCTGAATTTGCCGGGCATGAAGGTTTGAACCGGAGCCGTCCGGCTGTCGTTATCGACATGAATCCGGACCGGCCACTTCCGACGAGAGGAACCAGGCAGACATGGATCTGAATTTCACAGCCGAAGAAGAAGCGTTCCGCACCGAGGTACTGGATTTCCTGCGGGCGTCGCTGCCCGAGGACATCGCCACACGCATGCGCGCTGGCAAACGTCTGACGCGCGACGAGATAGAGCAGTGGCACCACACGCTGAACCAGAAGGGTTGGCTGGCTAACCATTGGCCGAAGGAATATGGCGGCCCCGGCTGGACACCGGTCCAGAAGTTCATCTTTGAAAACGAATGCGCGATCGCGGGTGCGCCGCGCGTGGTGCCTTTCGGCGTCAACATGCTGGGTCCGGTCCTGATCAAGTACGGCAGCGAGGCGCAGCGGCAGTACTGGTTGCCGCGCATCCTGAGCGGCGAAGACTGGTGGTGCCAGGGTTATTCGGAACCGGGCGCAGGTTCCGATCTGGCCTCGCTGCGGACCACCGCGGTGCGCACCACGATCGACGGCAAGGATTACTACGTCGTCAACGGCCAGAAAACATGGACCACGTACGGTCACTACGCCAACATGATCTTCTGCCTGGTGCGGACATCGAAGGATGTGAGCAAGCAGTCCGGCATCAGCTTCCTGCTGATCGACCTGAACACGCCCGGCGTCGAGATGCGCCCGATCATCACGCTCGATGGAGAGCATGAGGTCAACGAGGTGTTCTTCACGGACGTGAGGGTGCCGGCCGATAACCTTGTTGGCGAGGAAGACAAGGGCTGGACGTACGCCAAGTATCTGCTGACTTATGAGCGTACGAACATTGCAGGCGTGGGTTTCTCGATGGCCGAACTGCATCGGCTGAAGACGATCGCGCAGAAGATCCGCAGCGACGGCCGCGACATCATCGACGATCCACTGTTTGCCGCGCGCCTCGCGCGCGTTGAGATCGATCTCGAGAACATGAAGACCACCAACCTGCGCGTGATCGCAGCGGTGGCGGGCGGAGGGGTGCCAGGGGCGGAAAGCTCGATGCTGAAGATCCGCGGTACCGAAATACGTCAGGAACTTTCATCGTTATTGCGCCGTGCCATGGGGCCGTATGCACAGCTGGAGGCTGACGAAGCCGTGCAGACCCCGGGAGGCATCGTGCCTGCGGGTATCGACGAAGCTGCGGGTGCCGCCGCGCAGTATTTCAACCTTCGCAAGCTGTCGATTTTCGGTGGCTCCAATGAAATTCAGAAGAACATCATCTCGAAGATGATTCTCGGACTCTAAGGGACTCGCACGATGCATTTCCAGCATACCGAAGACCGCCGGATGCTCGCGGATTCGCTCGACCGCTTTATTTCCGAACAATATGGCATCGAGGCGCGCAACCAGATCGCGTACTCCGATCAGGGATTCAGCCGCGACATGTGGCAGCGCTTCTGCGAGCTCGGCATCGTGGGCGCCTTCTTCGATGAAACGGTAGGCGGCTTTGGCGGGCGGGGCTTCGATATCGCCGTGGTGTTCGAGGCGCTTGGGCGCGGCCTGGTCGTCGAGCCTTTCCTCGATGCCCTGATGGTGGGACGAGCATTGGCCGTGTCGGGCAACGATAAGCAGCGCGAAATGATTGCGCAACTGATCGAGGGTGCCCGGGTGGTGGCGCTGGCCCACGACGAACCGGCCTCGCGTTACGAATCGACGAGGGTGACAGCGCGGGCACAACGGCACGGCGACCGCTGGAAGATCGATGGCGTCAAGGGCCTGGTGCAACAGGCCGAGGGTGCAGATCTGTTGCTCGTGTCGGCCCGCACGTCGGGCGCGGACAATGACCGCGACGGAATTTCACTGTTCCTCGTACCTCGCGACGCACCGGGCGTTAGCGTGCGCGGGCATCAGCGAGTCGATGGCGGGCGCGCGGCGGAAGTCGTCCTCGATACGGTCACGCTGGGAGCGGATGCGCTGGTCGGGGCCGAAGGCAAGGGTGCCGAAACGCTTGAACATGCAATCGGCTATGGTCTGCTGGCCCTGGTATCGGAGGCAGTCGGGGCCATGGAAGTGGCCAAGGCACACACACTCGAGTATCTGCGTACCCGCGAGCAGTTCGGCGTGAAGATCGGCACCTTCCAGGCGCTGCAACATCGTATGGCCGATCTGTTGCTGGACATCGAGCAAGCGCGTTCGGCCGCCATTAACGCGGCTGCGGCGGTGGATGCGCCGGGAGTTGAGCGTGAACGAAGTCTGTCGGCCGCGAAATATTCGATCGGCCAGATCGGCACGCGCGTGGCTGAAGAGGCTATTCAGCTACATGGCGGCATCGGAATGACGTGGGAGTTGCCGCTTGCGCACTACGCAAAGCGTCTCGTCATGATCGACCATCAAATAGGAGATTCGGATCATCATTTGACCCGGTACATCGGGTTTGGTAAGCAGGTCTAGTCTAAATAAGGATAGCGAAATGAAGAAGAGGAAACAAACGGGGAGATTGCTTTCGTCCACACTCGTTGCCGCTGGTCTGCTGGGCGCGGCGGGTGCGGTGCAGGCGCAGAGTAGCGTGACGCTGTACGGCATCGTCGACGGAGGTTTTCTGTACACAAGTCGCACGCAGATCACCCCTACCAGTCCCACCGGTGCCCACCAGTTCTCGTTTACCGACAGCGGTACGACGAATTCGCTCTTCGGTATGCGCGGCGCTGAGGATCTCGGTGGTGGCATGCGAGCCGTCTTCCAGCTTGAGAACGGCTTCAGCGTCGCGAACGGCGGGCTCGCCAACTCGAACGGCAACCTGTTCGGCCGCCAGGCGTGGATCGGCGTAGAGAGTCCATACGGTAAGGTGAAGGCTGGCGTGCAGTTCTCGCCGTTCTTCATCTCGCTCTATGAAACCGATCCGCGCGGCATGTCGTATTTCGGCAGCGCTCTCATCGGCTACCTCGATAACGTCTTGGTGACGGGTCTTTTCAACAGCAATGCGATTAGCTACACGTCACCGGAAATCGCGGGCCTCGAGGGGTCCGCCATGATGGCGTTAGGCGGCACAGCGGGGAACTTCCAGGCTGGGCGTCAGTATTCGGTGAGCCTGACCTACCACCTCGGCGGCTTCATGCTCACCGGCGCACTCTACAACGGCAATAACGGGGGCAGCGCTGCGACGACACCGACACCGAGCACGATCGAATTCATCGGCCGCACGCTCGGTGCAAGCTATCGCTTCGCGAACGACCTTTCGATTTACGCGTCGTATGCGTTGTACAAGACGGGCAGTACGCCCTTCAACAATTTTGTCTTCCAGCGCAATACTGGGTTTAGCAACAGTGTTTATTCCGGCGGTGCAAGCTACCGTATCAAACCGTATCTCAACGTGAGTGCCGGCGTCTACTACACGCGTGACGGCAACAACAGCGCTAACCACTCCCTGTTGACGTCCGCGGAGGCCCAGTTCTACCTCTCGAAGCGTACGACGCTGTACGGTCAGATCGGCTACGTCAACAACCGCGGCGCCATGGACACGGGCTTGTCGGTCAGCAACGCGCTGTTCGCAGCCTCCGGCTCGACCGTGGGTGTGGGCCTCGGTATGCGGCACATGTTCTGATGGCTGCACCGGTGGACTGCCGTTCGATCACGCCAGACGCGTAGTTCACTTCCGAGCGATCACGATCAGCCATTCCGGTTGATCGTGATCGCCGATCACCGTAACGCGAGCGCGGTCGACGCCGTACACGTATTAGGTCAGCGTTTCCGGCGCGGTCCAGTCGATGCGCGCACCACGAGTTCGGGCAGTGGACCCAGCACCATCGACGGTTCGTGCTCCGGCGTCTGAATCAACCCAATCAATCTCTCGATCGACAACTCTGCGACGGCAGCCGTCTGGATCGCGACCGTCGTCAGTGCAGGATGCACCTGGTGCGCAAGTTGAATATCGGTGATGCCGATCACCGACACGTCATCCGGCACCGCATGGCCGAGTGTGATTAGCGCCTGCACCGCACCGATCGCGAGAAGGTCATTGGTCGCGAAGATCGCGCTCAACTCTGGACGATTCGCCATCAGTCGCATGCAGGCGGCGTAGCCGGCGTCGATCGAGTCGCGAATCTGCAGCGCCGCGGTCGGATCGGCCTCGATGCCGGCCGCGAGCATTGCGGCGCGAAATCCGTTCGAGCGCGCGTCTTGCAGACCGCCGCAGCCGTCGCCGATTAGCAGGCCAACGTCGCGATGGCCGAGCTCGAGTAAATGGTGGGCCGCCAACGCACCCGCGCGAGCGAAGTCGACCGCAATGCACGGTAGCGTGGGCGGCGACTCGGGGTGCTCCCACATCGCAAGCAGAATCGGCGCATTGTGCATGGCCGATGCGTATAGATCGCTGATCGCAATGTCCGTGTTCATCACGAGAACGCCGTCCGCGAGCGTGCCGGCAATCTGGTTCAGGTACGCGCGGCCGGTTTCTGCATTATCGTCAGTATTGCAAACCATCAGAAAGTGTCCGCTCTTACGTGCCGCGCGCTCGGCGGCCAGCACAAACTCCGGGTAAAACGGATTTGAGATGTTCGATAACATCAAGGCAAGCGTTGACGAACGACCCTCGGCAAGCGCGCGTGCGTTCAGGTTTGGCCGGTAGCCGAGTTCGTCGATGGCCTTCAACACGCGTGCGGCCGTATCGGGGTGGACTTTCTCGCGATTGCGCAGCACGTTCGAGACGGTGGCAGCGGTAACGTGCGCCAGCTTCGCGACTTCGGATAACGTGACCATTTGCGGATCGATCCCACATTTAGGGAATGTGATTCAAATGTTGCAGATGCCTCGCGAGGTTGCTAGCTTTTCGAAAAACGTCGCAAAGACACGCAGCATGTCTATTTCCGTCGAATTCGAATTTAAGCGGTTAAATGCGCCCGGCACAAGAGGCAGGCTTTTATATTCGACGGAAATTTAAGCGATTAAATCGAGGCGGAGACAGCATGGCGACGATTCGTCTGACCAACGTGCGCAAGGCTTATGGCGACCACTCGCCAGTGTTCCCGCGCGTAAATCTGGCGATCGCCCGGCACGCCGTCTGCGTGTTTCCCGTCCCGTCGGGTTGCGGCAAGTCCAGCTTGCTGCGGATGATCGCCGGTCTCGAAGGCCCCCCTCAATATGAGTTGGATAACGGCGGGTGTCTCGTCAACGACGTGCCCGCCGTCGGGCGAAGCGTTGTCTGGGTGTTCCAGCGCGACTCGCTGTTTCCGCATATTGCCGCCTGATCGATCGTCAAGGACGGGTCAATGGTTCGTCATGCAGAACTCCGCCACAGAGCGGGTCACACTTCCGGCCCAGCGTAGCCGGTCAACAAGGTAGATAAGGAGACATACGATGATTGCTCTTCGCCTTCGCCGTCTTGCACGGGTGTCGATTGCTGCCGCAATGGTAGCCGGCGCGCTCGTCAGTGCCTCGGTCGACGCGGCCACGCTCAACGTCATTGTTTCGGCGCGCGCCAATCAGCGCTCGACCTGGCAGGATGCGTTCGACCAGTTCAAGAAAGCCAATCCCGACATCGACATGAAGATCACGTACGTCACCGAGGAAACGTACAAGGTGCAGATGGGCGGCTGGCTGGCGACCGAACCGCCCGATGTCGTCTCGTGGCACGATGGCGAACGGATGGCCTATTACGCGCAGCGCGGGCTGCTCGAAGACCTGAGTCAGGACTGGGCGAAGAACGGCTGGTCGCAGCAGTACGCGTCGGTCAAGGAAGCGTCGACGTACAAGGGCAAACAGTACGCGGCGCCGCTAGGCTATGACGCGTACGGGTTCTTCTATCGCAAGGATCTGTTCGAGAAGGCGGGCATCAAGAGCGAACCGAAAACATGGGATGAACTGCTCGAAGCCAACCGGAAGCTGAAGGCGATCGGCGTCGCGCCGATCGCGGTGCCTGCGCGCGATAGCTGGACGCTTGCCGCATGGTTCGACTACCTCGATCTGCGACTCAACGGCAATGAGTTTCATCAGAAGCTGATGGCCGGCGAAATTCCGTACACGGATCCACGCGTGAAGAAGGTTTACACGACCTGGAAGACGCTGATCGATAACCACGACTACATCGATAACGCGCTTTCGTACGATGTCGACTCGGTCGCGCCGTTCCTCGTCAACGGCAAGGCCGCGATGATGCTGATGGGCACGTTTTTCTCGGCGAGCTTTCCGCCGTCCATCAAGGATCAGATTGGCTTTTTCCGCTTCCCCGTGATTGATCCGAACGTGCCGATGGCGGAGGACGGTCCCGTCAACGTGCTGCTGATTCCGGCAAAGGCGAAGAACAAGGCCGACGCGCGCAAGTTGCTTGCGTTCATGGAGCAGCCGAAGATCAACGCCGAACTCGCAAAGGGCTGGGGACAATTGCCGTCGAACAGTCAGGCGGCCGAACCTGACGATGCGATTTCGAAAGTCGGCTTCCAGACGCTCGCGAACACGAAGGGCGGGATCGCGCAGTTCTACGATCGCGATATGCAGAAGGAAATGGCCGACGAAGGCATGAAGGCCATGCAGCAGTTCTACAGCGATCCGTCGCAACTCGATAGCGTGCTCGCCCAGCTCGAAGCGACGCGCAAGCGCATCTATCAGAAATAAGTCACGCCGCGCCGGCCGTGCTTCGACGGCCGGCGTCCGCACTCGATTTTCACCGGGACTTCTGGGCTCTATACCTCACACAGGGTGACGACGCTGCACCGGTCACGGTGGGCGTCTTTTCATCGACGGGCCAACGGACGGCTGCACGGAATCTGGTCGTATTGCCTTGTGCGCTGATGTTGTTAGCGATGCAAAGGCATGTCGTCGCCGGGCTGACTTTCGGCGCGAGCAAGGAATAAACCGCGGTCCTGTCCCGCGGGGTTCGCCGCCCATTCACGACGAGATGTTCACATGCAACTAGGTGTCTGCTATTACCCGGAACAGTGGCCGCGCGCGATGTGGGCCGACGACGCGCGACGTATGGCCGAGCTTGGCATCACCCACGTGCGGATCGCTGAATTCGCGTGGAGCCGTCTGGAGCCGCGCGCTGGCGAGTTTGTGTGGGAATGGCTCGACGAAGCGATCGACACGCTCGCAAATGCCGGCCTGAAACTGGTGCTCGGCACGCCTACCGCGTCGCCACCGAAGTGGCTGATCGATGCGTATCCGGAGGTTCTGCCGGTGCGCGCGGACGGCGTGCGCTGGAATTTTGGATCGCGCCGTCACTATGACGTATCGAGTGAGATATACCGGCGCGAATGCGTGCGTATCGTGACCGCGATGGCGGCGCGCTACGGACGGCATCCGTCGATCGTGGCGTGGCAGACCGATAACGAACTCGGTTGTCACGATACGGTGCCGAGCTATTCCGACGCGGCCGTGGCACGGTTTCATGCGTGGCTGCAGCGTCACTACGAGACCATCGATGCATTGAACGAAGCATGGGGCAACGTGTTCTGGAGCATGGAGTATTCGTCGTTCGACGCGATCGGCTTGCCCAACCTGACGCCCACCGATGCGAATCCGATCCATCTGCTCGACTTTCGTCGCTTCGTGTCCGACGAAGTGACGAGTTTCCATCGCGAGCAGATCGAGGTGCTTCGCGTGCATGCACCAAACGCGGACCTGCTGCACAATTTCATGGGTTTCTTCACGACGTTCGATCATTATCGGTTCGCCGCAGACAGTGCGATCGACGTCGCCGCATGGGACAGCTATCCGATCGCTCGCACCGAATCGATCGCGCTGCCGGAGGAACAGAAGGCGCGCTTTGCGCGCACCGGGCATCCCGATGTGTCCGCCTTCGATCACGACCGTTACCGCGGCATCGGTGCCGGGCGGTTCTGGGTGATGGAGCAACAGGCTGGTCCGGTTAACTGGGCGTCATGGAACCCGGTGCCCGCGAGCGGCATGGTGCGGCTGTGGGCGTACGAGGCGTTCGCGCATGGCGCGGAACTGGTGTCGTATTTCCGCTGGCGTCAGTGCCCATATGCGCAGGAACAGATGCACTCCGGGCTGAATCTGCCGAACAACGAGCTGTCGCCGGGTGGTGTCGAGGTGCAACGGGTGGCGCGCGAAATCGCAGGCAGTGTGGCGCTATCGACGCTTGCCGCCCCCGCGGGCGCGGCGACCGCACTCGTATTCGACTACGAGACGCAGTGGATGTTCGAGATTCAGAGGCACGGCAAGGGCTTCGACTATCAGACACTCGTGTTCGACTACTACGAGGCGTTGCGAGAAATCGGCCTCGACGTCGATATCGTGTCGAGCCACGCTGATTTTTCCGGGTACAGACTGGTGGTCGTGCCTAGCCTTGCCGTGATCGATCACGCGCTAGTCAAGCAGATTGCGCGCAGCGACGCGCAGTGGGTATTCGGACCGCGCAGCGGCTCGAAGACTGGCGCGTTCGCGATACCGGGGGATCTGCCGCCCGGCGCATTGCAGCGCGTGCTGCCGATCCAGGTGCTGGAAGTCGAAACGTTGCGGCCGATGCTGGCACCAGCGCTGATTATCGAGGGCGTGCAGGGCAGTGCGCTGCACTGGCGCGAGCATGTGCGGGCCAACGGCGAGACGCGCGTCGTTGCGCGCTTCGACGATGCGTGGCCTGCGGTGCTGACGCTCGGCAACGTGCGCTACGTCGCTGGCTGGCTGTCGCATGAACTTCATCGCAAGGTGCTGCAAACAGCGGCGCGCGATGCGGACCTTGAAACGCAACTGTTAGCTGATGGGCTGCGGATTCGCCAGCGCGGTGGCCTCACGTTCGCGTTCAATTTCGGTGCGCAAGCTGTGGAAGCGCCAGCGCCGCGAGATGCTGTGTTCGTGATTGGCGGGCCGAGTCTGGAGCGCGGTGATGTTTGTATCTGGAAGGAAGCGTGACGCCGGTTGGTCTTTAGCCCGGCGGGCGGCCTGATCTGGCACCTGCGGCAGACCATGAACTGCGTCGTGACGCCCCCACCGTTGCGGGCCGCCCCGGCCGTAACGGGGCGCCGGGTTCCCCGGCGGCGAACTCATCTTGTTTCCGCTATTGCAGATTCCGTGTTCGTCTGTGGACAGCCCCTTCGTTGCGTAGGGGAATAGACGTAAACACCTGGATTACAACGTGACGAAAGTACGCAAAAATTAGGAAATATCAAGTCGAGCGCAGTTTGGGTTGGAATTGCAGTATGAAAGACAGTGTGTCGCGTTGCTACGGTTTCCGTTTTCCGGCAGCGATCATCAGTGGCGCCATGCGCTGGCGGGGCAAAGCGGCGCCGAAGCGCGCCAGCAGTGGGGGGGCGTGCCTGCACCCCGACGCCGCGAAACGCGTATTTGTCACGGTACCAGCGTGCCTGGATAGTTGCGCCGTACACAATTCCCAGTCCACGCGTCGGCGCGAGCAGCTGATTCCCCAAGGGGACTCCCTTCGAGGCGTGTGCGACCTTCGCGATTCCCGGCGCACACGGTTGTTTGTCCCGCGTACTGGTCCGGTACGTCAACATTTCGCCTTGATCCGCAACCGGATGAAGGCAGCCCGCCATCGTGCACCGCTCAACGCGCGTCTGTTCGCAGCGTATGGCCGGACAGGCGGGCGATTCGCCCAGGCAAGTCATAAGAGACTCTGACTTTAATGGAAGCCACAAACTATCCCCAACATCCGGCAGAACCCGAACGACGAATACCGTATCTCGATGCGTTCGATGGTGGTGTGTGGGGGTCTGGCGCCATAGGGTCATTGATGTCGGCGATTGCGTGGGCCGATATTCGGCGTTTAGCGTAGGAGTTGCAGGAATGGGAACGTTGCAGTCGGCGACTGAAAACGGCAAAGCTGGAATTTGTTCGCCCGAACAGATGGAAATCGGCGCGCGCTTCGCGTCGGCCAGCAATCAACTTCCCGTTGCGAGCGGTGGTGAACAAGCCATTTCCGAACCCGCTGTCATGCGCGGCCTGGACGGCGCGCAGCGCTCGCTCCGCGATAGCTTGCTGCGCCAGGGCGGGCTCGTACGGGCCGATTTGCGCGATCTGGCTGCCCATTTGCTGCTCTACCTCGACGAACCCGCAGAGTTACTTACGGTCGTTCTGGAGTGGCTTACCGATAGATTGAATGCGGATCGTGCCGACGCCGGGTTGATCGCTTTCGGATCGCACGGCTATCAACCGATGAAAGAGTGCATCCGGCCGGCGTTTGCCTCGATGCCGAGTGTTATCGGGACGAATTTCGATCTCTCCGATCCCACGCTGGAATTGAGCATCGCGTCGCGGATCCCCGTCGTGATCGATGACGTCGCAACGGATTGGCGGGTGAGCGCGCCGGTGCGTATCCAGTTGGGGAATGCCGGGGTGCAACGCAAACTGACCATGGCCCTGCGACCCGTCGGACGCTCCGTCGGCCTGGTTTGTCTCGACCGTGGTATGGGCGCGCCTGCATGGTCGCCGACTGCGGTTGAAACGTTTGCAGCAGTGGTGGGCCAGATCCTGAATCCCATTCTGCGTCCGATTACCGAAGGCAGCGAGATCCAGCTTCCCAGCACGACGCCTGCGCCGCAGGCGGTAGCCCTCACATCTGCCGAGAAGCGCGTTGCGCAACTGGTATTGAGTGGGTGCAGCTACAAGGAAATAGCAAACCGGCTTGGACGCGCGCCTTCGACCATTGATCACCAGTTGCGCGGTCTGCGCGAAAAGCTCGCCGTCAATTCGACGCCAAAACTGATTACAGCACTGCAAAAACTGGGTAGTCAGCTTTTCGACGCTCAGGACTGAGGCCCGCGCCATTTCGCACGGCCCTCAGCAGCGCGTGCGTATTGACGGATCGTGCTAGTAATACGCAGTAGGGCTCGGTTTGCTGTGTTCTCGCAGGTAGCGGATCAACTCTGTTCTCACTTTCCCCGGATTGTCCAACTCCGGAGCGCGCAATCGTGCCACTTCTTCCGCCGTGTAGGGTTTGAAGGTCGGCGGCAGAATTTTGCGGTTGAGGTCCAGCATGATGTAATTCAGCACGCCTGCCAGTTCATCGTCACTGAGCGACGCCGATGATGAACCCGGAACGCGCGCAATATACTCGCGCCCTTTCGGCGCGAGCAGCAATCGCGCGGAGGTGTTTTTCAGTGGCGGAATGCGGCCGATATCGCCGGCTCCGCCACTGTCGTGACAACCCATGCAGTCGAGCACGTAATTCTGCCTGCCCAGTTGAAGATCCGTTGCGCGTGCGCTCGCCGGTTCGCTGGCACGTGCAGATCCTCCGGACATCAGCGCGGCAAACGCGAAGAGGGCGCAGGCACCCACCCGGCTAGCTGCGCGAAATCCCGAAGCCCTGGCAGTAGACGGCTTGACTGACTGGATTGTCACTTTTGTGCGCCTCCGCCGTGTACCTGAGCGCGCTCGGCATAGACGTCATCAGGCGTAAGCGTAGCTTTACGCGCCTTTGCGACCGCGTCTGCGGTAACGGGCTTGGTCGATGCCGGAGCCTTGTCGACGCCGAAGATCAGATAGTTGGCCACGTTGGCGATATCTGCATCGGAGAGCGCAGCAAAGCTCGGCATCTTGAAGTTGAAATCTCCTCCATCCACCGTAATCGGTCCGACCATGCCGTTTAGCAGCGTGTGAAGCAGGTGTGCGCGTCCGGCTTCGCTCGACGCGAAGACTGCGGGCATTTTCGTCAGCGGCGGAGCCAGACCTTCCATGCCGGTGGCGCCGGCCTGATGGCACACGACGCACTGCGATTCGAACACAGCGCTACCAGCGCTGGTGTTCACAGCTGCAGCGTTTCCATTCTGGATGGCAGCGAACATCACGACCGCTGCACACAGGGCGCGTTGCATTACTTTCATGACTTCTTGACTCCAATTACTGCGGCGACCGAGCAGTGATAGTTGACATTGGCAGTGCCCATGCACCAGTTGATGTCGTTGTCACGCGAGAGCTTGTACAGCGGCGTTTCATTCTCGTTGGTATTGCAGAAGCAGCGCCCGCAAGAACCTTTACCGCAGCAGTCGTTATACGAAATGATGTAGTCGGTGTTGTCGGCCGGATTGCGGCAGGTACCGATCCACGTGATGGGCGACGGGGTGGTGCCCGGTGGGCAGCTGCTCGACGATCCGCCGCAGCACTCGCACAGGAATCCGTCGATGGCGCAGTATTTCCAGTAGTCGCAGCTCTTGGGGTCGCTGCCGGCGGCACCGCCTGGCGTTTGGGCGTTCGCGGTCCGGTCTACGGGAAGCAGCGATGTCATCGCTCCGCCGACGACCATTCCGCCGAGACGGGCCAACGCGCTTCGGCGTGAACTGGAGACTGCAACGTTTCGCGCGGTGCGCTCGAAAAGCTGGTTGAATATACTCATGGGAAGCACCAAGGGAATAGATCGAATCCGGGAGATCAATCGGCCTGCGCGCGCAGGTACTCTTGCAGCGAGCCGACACCACGCTCATTGGCTACGAACAGGCTTTCGACTTGTTCGCGCGAATTGACGAGGCCCTTGGCACGGATAACGCCTTGGGCATCGAACAGGATGGCGTAGGGGAGTTTGCCGATCTGGTAAGCCATGCCGATATCCTGGGAAAGCACGTACGGATGGGCCGAAAGACGCTGCTTTTCATAGAAAGCCTGATGCTCGCCAAGGTCGCCATCGCTGACAAGAACCAGACGGAGTCGCGGTCCCTCTTTACGCACGATATCGTTGAGGAGCGGCAGCAGCTTCTTGCAGATCGGGCAGGTGGTCGAGAGGAAGAACACCAGCGTCGCGTTGCCATTGGCCTCGACGCCGCCGATCTTGACCGGCTTCGACGTGATATCGCGGACTTCGAACGACGGTCCGACGGTACCCACCGCGGGTCCTTTATCGATCATCAGGGCGCCGACCGGCGAAATGCGTTCGTGCAGCACGCCAACCTGGCGAATGACGGCGAGCCCGACCAGCGCGACGAGAAGAAGGCCAATCCAGAGCAGAACGGACGAAACAATGAGAGCGGTAAGCATGATTAAACCTTAGCGGGAAGAGGAGTAGGGCACCGCGAGCACTGCGTCGACAGTCAGCGAAATCACAGTGAGTGTGGCGATGCCGAAGAGCACGACGCAATCGTCGAGCAACGTCAGGTGGCGAACGGTAACGGACATCGTGGTTGCGGCAGCAATGGCGGCGACGGCCAGCGCGCGGGCGGCATGCCACCACGTGATGCGTTGAGCGTCGGCCGGCTGCACGGCGGCGAATGGGCCGAAGCAACCGCAGTCGATCGACGTATTCCCCCGAAGCAGATTGAATGCGATGGCGGCCGTAAAACACAGTGCCAGTGCCGTTAGCACGATGCCCCCGAGCGCGCAGGTCGGGCCATAGAGCACGAGCAGCGCGCCGCCCGCTTCCGCGGCGGGGAAGAGTATCGAAAGGGGTGCGATCAACGAGTCCGGAAGCAGGCTGTAGCCGCGCAGTGCGTCGGCGAATGCAGCCTGGTTCGAGAACTTGGCGATCGCGGCGGCGAGAAAATAAATACTCATCGCGCCGACTGCGATGGCGTGAGCCGTAGGATCCGAAGTAAACATGGCTGTCGGGTTTATTGGTTAATCAGTTGCATCGTGCTGGAGCCGAACTGCTTTTCGACATGGGCGATCTTGCCCGTCGCGGCATCCATCTGCACCAGCGTCGAGTCGGCAGTGATGCCGAACAACAGCGGGTGATCGGCGCTCTGGGAAACCTGTATGCCGAGGAACGGCATAAGGCTGGCGTCCTTGAGCGATGCAGTCAGATCGAGCTTGCGCAACAGTCGATGCGAAGCGACGTCGTACACCCAGACCTGGGTTCCCGGCTCCTTGTGCATTTTCATTTCGCCCTGGTGCATCAGGACGAACAACTCGCCGGTCTTGTTGTTGAGCGCACCGACCTGATAGCCACCCGGGCGCCAGTTGCCGGCCGCATCTTCTTGCGAGAGCAGTGACCACGTCGGCAGGAACGCCGCCTTGCCTTGCGAAAGATCGACCGTGTGGATCACACCGTTGAACGAGATGAAGAAGTACTTGTTGCCGCTGCGCAGGCCGTTGACGAACACCGGATCTTCATCGACGTTGAAGAATGCGGCGCTTTTTTGCCGTGAGCGTTCCGCACCCTTATCGTCGAGTGCGAGCTGGAGGATCGATCCGTCCGGACACATCGAGAAGAATTCGTGCTTGCCGTAAGGGTAGGCTTGCAGACAGGCGGCGGTGTTGATTTCACCGACGAATTGGCGCTTCGTTGTATCCACAACCGAAATCGACGTTGCCGGCGTGACGTTCGACACATAGACGAACCGTCCATCGTCGCTAATGCTCGTGTCCTGGGCGGTCGGGATGGATTGCGCGTGCTTGGTCGGCAGGGTGATTTCGCCCAGGTGCGTCAACGTCTTGCGGTCGAAGATGTCGAGCACGTCGGTGCGCGTACCGCGCGTCAGCCGCGAATAGTAGATACCCGGCACGTAGATCGTGTCGTGATCGGGCGAGATCGCCATTCCGTCCAGCGAAAATCCTGAATTGAGCTGGCCCACGAAATGTTGACTCTGGCCGTCGTACACCTGGACCGTGCCGGCTGCCATCGTGTTGAAATTGTCGTCAATGCCGTAAATCCAGTTCGGATTCCAGTCCGGCACTTTATCGACCGTGATCGTTTCGATTTTTTCGGTTGCGCATGCGACCGGCGCCTGTGCTGACAACAGCACAGTGGCAAGCACGGCAACGCCTGAGATTAATCGTCGTGACATGGTTGTTCCTTATTACGCTCGGTCCGAGCTTGCGCGATTCGCCAGATAAGGCGTCGCGAAGTGTCTCGAAGATGGAAATGGCGGGGCCTTGAGAGACGGTTCATTGGCCCATCGGGACCGAGTTTGCGTCGATGGCGGCCACGCGCCAATCGCGTAGATACGCTATAGGGATAGCCCTGATTGATGTGTTTTATTTCACTTTTCTGATGATTTAATTACTCGTCTCCATTTATTCAGGGTAATCCCTATCGCGTATCTACGCGATTTTCCTTCTCGGCGTCAAAACCTACTCTCCATTCCGACGAAGCGGCCGCAGTCGATCGATTGTGCGACTCGCTTTTCGTTAATTACGAATATGAAAGCGGCGAGTGCGCACGCATTTCAGTGCCCTGATCCGGCAAGCGGGTAGTCACAGGGGCTGTGGGCGTTGTGCCCGCGATTGCGGCAACGCTCTGAACCTATTTAAGAGCAACTGAAAACCGGAGTGCTAGTGAAAGTTCTGCGAAATTTCATCGATGGGCGTGAGGCTGACGCCGTCCGTGGCGAAACGTTGCATTTGACGAGTCCAGTCACCGCTCAACCGTTCGCTGTCTGCGCACGCAGTACGAAGGAAGACATCGATCTCGCGGTAGCTGCCGCAAAGCGACAACTGGATGGCGGCGAATGGAGCAAGCTCGACGGGGCGCTTCGTGGCCAACTGATTCACCGTCTTGCTGATCTCGTCGAACGGGATGCCGCGTTGATCGCGGATATGGACGCCACCTGCATCGGACGTCCGCCGATCGAGCCGCAGATTCTGGACTTGCCGAATGCGATTGGCACGCTGCGCACGGCTGCCGGCTGGGCCGACAAAATCGAGGGTCGGACCATCCCGACGCCGGGCTACATGGGCATGCCGACGCTATCTTACACGACGCGTGAACCGGTCGGCGTGGTCGGGGCGATCGTGCCGTGGAATACGCCTTTCATGATTACGTGCTGGAAGATTGGTCCGCTGCTCGCGGCGGGCTGCACGGTTGTTATTAAGCCATCCGAAGAAACGCCGATGTCCGCGTTGCACCTTGCGGCATTGTGCAAGGAGGCAGGGATTCCGGACGGCGTCGTCAATGTCGTCTGCGGCTACGGCGAAGAAGCGGGCCAACCGTTGTGCGAGCACCCGGACGTCGACAAGATCACGTTCACCGGCAGCCCGGAGGTTGGTCGCATTATCCAGGCCACCGCAGGTCCGCTTTTCAAGCGCATTTCGCTCGAACTCGGCGGCAAGAGCCCGCAGATCATTTTCGACGACGCCAATCTCGATGCTGCGCTGCAGGGCTGCACGCTCGGCCTGTTCTTCAATCAGGGGCAAGTGTGCGCGGCAGGAACGCGAATTCTCGTGCATCGCTCGATCGCGGAATCCTTCGCGGCAAAGCTGGCCGATCGCGCGAATTCGATCGTGGTCGGCGATCCCCGAAAGGAAGGCGTAACGATGGGGCCCGTCGCGAACAAGGCGCAGCACGAGCGCGTGCGGCATTTCATTCAGCTCGGCATCGAAGAAGGCGCAAAGATGCTTGCCGGTGGCGAAGTGAAGGGTGATGGCTACTTCGTGCGGCCTACGGTGTTCATGGGCCGCAACGACCATGCGGTCGCGAAGAACGAAATCTTCGGACCGGTCGGTGTCGTGATTCCGTTCGACACGGAAGAGCAGGCCATCGAGCTTGCGAATGACACGAACTATGGCCTCGCAGGAACCGTCTGGACGCGCGATGTGTCGCGTGCCCACCGCGTGGCTCGTGCAGTGCGTGCCGGTGCGATTGGTGTGAACTGCTGGGCGCCGATCGATCCGCGGCTTCCGTGGGGTGGCGTGAAATCGAGTGGCCTCGGCCGCGAGTGTGGCTTGTCCGGCGTGCTTGCCTACACCGAGGAAAAAGTCGTAACGGTGCTGACCGCCTAATTGGCCTTGCCGGCATGCGCGATGGCCGGTGACGGAAGCTGACTGACCCGCTAACCCTTGCCCTCGTCTACCCGGACGAGGGCGTCTGGGGCGGGCCTCTGCCGAAATCGTCCAGATCGTGTCTGTCGTTTCGTATAGACATGTCTATTCAGGAGATCTAATGATGGGCAATCTGAAGAAACTGAAAATTTGCGAGGCGTTGAGCCTCGTTTGCGTCGCCTTGTCCATGTCGTGCGCGCATGCCGCCAACCTGACGCCGCTTGGTGCGGATGCGACGGCCAGCGCCGATGGCAAGGTTCCCGCCTGGGCGGGCGCGGACGGTATCGATCGCGGCTGGAAATACGGGCAGAGCCGGGCCGAGGCGTGGAAGTACAACGGCGAGAAATCGATCATGACGATCGATGCATCGAATGCCGCCCAGTACAAAGATGCGCTGACTGATGGTGAGATGACGCTGCTGAAGACCATCCCCGGCTACAAGATGGAAATCTATCCCACTCATCGTGATTGCGGCGTACCTGACTTCGTCGCAAAGAACACGAAGGCGAACGAGGGCTTTGCCGCGCTCGAGGCCGATGGGTGGGGCATGAAGCAGGCCTACACGCCGGGTATTCCGTTCCCGCAACCGAAAACCGGCGCAGAAGTCATGTGGAACGCGAAACTGCGGTACCGCGGTCTTGCGGTTGACTTCCCCCATGTCAATACGGTCCTTTCGCCGGCGCCGGGTGGCGGCCAGTGGATCAACGCCGAGTCGACGCAGACCCTGTATTACCCGTGGGGTGTGGCGGGCGAGCACAAGACGACGGACTATCCTTCAATCGAGTTCGCAACGTACTTCGCCTATACCGCTCCGGCCGCGCTTCAGGGGCAGTCTCTGATCGTCAAGTACTTCCTCGACAAACCCAGTTCGGAAACGTACTACTACTTCCCGGGTCAACGTCGTGTGCGCCGGATGCCTTCGTACGCCTACGATGCGCCGCAAATCGGCTTTGAAGGGCAGTACACGATGGACGAGCCGTTGGTGTTCAACGGCACGCTCGATCGCTTCGACTGGAAGATCGTCGGAAAGCGCGAGGCTTACATTCCGTACAACTCGTTCGGCGCTTATGACTTCCAGACGCCTCTGAAGAAGGTCACGGAAGACCACTACGTCAATCCTGACTACCGCCGTTACGAGATGCACCGCGTGTGGGTGGTTGAAGCGACGCTGAAGTCCGGGTTCCGGCATATCGCGCCCAAGCGCATTTTCTATGTCGACGAAGACAGCTGGACGTTGCTTGCTGCCGAGGATTACGACGCACAGGGCAAGCTGTTCAAGTACCGCGAGTCCTATCTGGTTCCCGTGTATGAGACCGGCACGTGTGACGCAACGGCTTTCGCGCAATACAACGTCAGCGAAGGGCGCTACGTGTTCGATATGAACCCGGTTGGCGGGGGCAAGGACATGCACTGGATCACCAAGCCGGGAAGCCCGAAAACGACGGATGCCTTCTATACGCAGGACAACCTCTCCACGATCAGTGGGCAGTGACAGGGCGCCGAGGAGACTAGATGAAGACAAAAATAAAGAAGTCGGCGCTTCTCGTCGCCGGCTTGACATCGCTCGGGTATGCGGGGGTGGCGAATGCATACACATTCAGCCTCGATGACGGGAACATCAACGGCGCGTTCAACAATACGTTCACGCTGGGAACGGGTATCCGTACGCAAAATCCGTCGTGCGGCGAGATCATCGGTACGAACGGCGGCCCGGGTAACCCGGCGCCGTCGTTCGGATCAGGTCCGGTTCCCGGCTGTCTCGACGCGCTTTCAATGGTTAACGATCAAGGTAACCTGAATACCAAGGCTGGCCGCCTGTTCACGACTTACCTCGACGGCACCAGCGAACTCGCGTTGCGGTTTCCCAATAGCTGGCAATTTTTCACCCGGGTTAACTATATTAAGGATTTCTCGGCGATTAACCCGTCGGGGACGTTTAGCGGTGCCGGGATCGGTCAGTCGTTCCCACAGGGTGCGGAAAGCCAGCTCAGCTTCAAGGCGCGCTTGCTTGACTTGTGGGTGAGCCATTCGTTTTCGATCGCGGGACAGCCGGCCAGCTTCAAGATTGGTAACCAGGTGCTCAACTGGGGTGAGAGCCTCTTTCTCCCCGGTGGTATCAATGCCACGAACTCGGTCGACGTAATGCGGCTGTCCGTGCCGGGAACGCAGTTGAAGGAAGCGGTGTTGCCGGCGCCGATCGCCGACGGCTCGGTATCGTTCGGTCACGGGGTGAGTCTCGAGTCGTATATCCAGGCCGGTTGGAACGGAGACTACTTCCCGCCCGTCGGCAGCTACTGGTCGACCGCCACCATTGGCGCGGGTGCGGAACACTATGGCGCGTTCTCTGCATCGACGAATTATCCGGCGTGGTCCGTCAATCAGGGCGGCCTCGCGCTGCGCTTTTCGCCGGAAGAACTCCAGGCTAATTTCGCGCTGTACGCGATGCAGTACACGGATAAAGCGCCGGTCATCGGTTACTCGGATCCCTCAACGTTTTCGGGCGCTTTCTACCACTATCTTCCGCATCGCGTTCTGTTCGGTGCGAGTACCAATTTCCAGATCGGAGATTGGGCGCTCGGCGGTGAAGTTTCGTACCGTCCGCGCGATGCCGTCAGCCTGAACACATTGGGCTCGAACAATGTGAACGGACTTGGCTGTCTCGCCAACGGCCAGTGCTACGTGGACGAGCAGAAGGTTCAGGTGAACCTGACTGCGCTGCTGAGCATGACGCCGAGCGATTATGGCTGGCTTCTGCGCATGCTTGGGAATGCCAGTACCGCGACGCTGATGGCCGAAGCGGCGTTCATCGACTATCCGGGCCTGAAGAACTCGTATCAGGGCGTTCCCGTCGCTGCAGGTTATTGGGGCTGGGGCTTCGATACGCCAGGCGCATCCGGCTTCACGACCGGACAGGCTGGCGGGAAGGGGACGGCGTTCTCATGGGGCTACAACGTCGATTTCAGCTGGACCTATGACGGCAACTTGATGAAGGGCTGGCAGGTCACGCCGCAAATTTACTACTTCCAGTCAGTGGCCGGCTATACGCCGAACGCAATGGCGCTGTTCATGAAGGGTGCGAAGTCGGCCAATATCAGCGTGACGTTCACTCAGAATCCCGCGGACTGGTCGTTTGGCGTGAACTACGCGAAGTTCTGGGGCCCCGGAGTACTTGAGCAACCGTTGTTGGGTCGGGATTACGTCGGTTTATTCCTGACCAAAAATCTCTGATAGATCCGTTCGAGGCCGGCCCTCCGATGGGGCCGGCCAATCCGGGAAAAAGGTATGTCGAAGAATTCCACTGCGAAGACCGTCGATGGCGTGCTGACTGCTGTTATCCGCTATCTCGAGGCAATCGTTTTTCGGCGGGGCAAGTTGATTCTTGCCCTGCTCGCGCTATTTACGCTGGTGATGGCGTGGTTTGGATCGCAGCTTCGCATGGAAGCCGGATTCGAAAAGCAGTTGCCGGTAAATCACCCCTACGTCAAGGCTTACGAGAAATATCGTGGCGACGTGATCGGAGCCAACCGGCTCAGTATTGTCGTTCGTGCAAAAAATGGCACGATCTGGACGCAGGAAGGTTTGTCGCGCCTGTATTCCGTGACCCAGGCGGTCATGTTCCTGCCGAATATCACGCGGCTTGAAGTTCAGTCGCTCTGGACACCTAACACCTACGTCAACGAGATTACCGAAAGCGGTTTCCGCGCTGATCCCGTGATTCCAGAGTCAGTCATTCCGCAGACCCTGACGCCGGATGCCATTGTGCGAATTCGCGACGCGGCACGCGAAGGCGGCTATATCGGGACGCTGGTCGGCAATGACCAGAAGAGCGCAATGATCACCGCGGAGGTTCACGAATTCGACGCCGCAGGCAAGCGGATCGATTACGTGGCCTATCACGATCTGATCGAGAAGACGCTGCGCCAGCAGTTCTCCGACAAGGATTTCCAGATCGAAATCATCGGTTTCGCGGAAGAGGTCGGGGCCATTGCCCACGGCGCCAAAAACGTCTTGCTGTTCTGCGGGATTTCGCTATTGCTGACGGCTCTGGCGGTGTACTGGTATTGCCGCTCGGTCAGGCTGACGGTGCTGGCGATTGCGTGTTCGCTGACCTCGCTGATCTGGCAATTCGGCACGCTGCATTTGATCGGATATGGACTCGATCCGCTTGCGGTCCTGATTCCGTTCCTTATCTTCGCGATCGGTGTCTCGCACGGTGTCCAGCAGATCAATTACATCGTACGAGAGATCGCGCACGGTAAAACGACCGCGGAGGCAGCACGTGCGAGCTTCACGGGCCTGTTGATTCCTGGCGTCCTCGCGCTGGTGACGGCTTTCGTTTCGTTCATTACGCTGGCGCTGGTGCCGATCGAAATGGTCCGGGAACTGGCCATCACCGCGTCGATCGGTGTCGGTTACAAGATCGTGACGAATCTGGTCATGCTGCCGCTCGCGGCATCGATGATGAAGTTCGATTCGCAGTTTGCCGAGCGCGCAATGCAACGCGGTGAACAGCGCGGGCAGTGGTTGCGCTGGATCGCCTCACTGGCAAAACCTCGAAATGCCGCGGTCGTGTTGCTGGTGGCGGGCGTCGTGGTCGCTACGGCTGCATGGGAAGCACGAGACAGGGTTATCGGCACGCTGCAGCCTGGCGCCCCCGAGTTGCGCGTCAATGCGCTCTATAACCTGGATGCAGCGTCGATCGCCGGTGCATACGATACCGGACAGGACTGGCTGACCGTGTTCGTCGAAGCGCAAGGCGCCGATTGTTCCAACGTCAATGTCGGCCTGTACGTCGACCAGTTTTCGACGGCGATGCGTCATGTGCCGGGCGTCGTGTCGGTGAAGTCGTATTCCGACATGCTGAAGATTTATAACCAGGGCTACAACGAAGGCAATCCGATGATGGCCGTCGTGCCGACCGACCAGGGGAACTACGCCAGTTTGTCGGAGGAGATCAGCCGATCCCGCGGTTACATGAACAAGACGTGCAGCATGGTGGCGGCCAATCTGTATCTGACCGACCACAAGGCGACGACGATCAACCATGTCATCGACTCGATCAATGGCTATGCTGCCGCCCATCCGAGTCCGGACGCGAAAGTGCTGCTCGGCGCAGGCAACGCGGGCATCCAGGCTGCAGTCAACGACGCAGTGGCCCACAGCGAACTGCCGATGATGCTGTACGTGTATGCCGCGATCATTGTCCTGGTGCTCGTCGTGTATCAAGATCTTCGCGCGGTGGTCGCTTGCTGCTTGCCGTTGTCTGCGGGTAGTCTCATTGGATACTGGTTCATGAAGGAATTGCAGATCGGCTTGACGGTTGCCACATTGCCGGTGATGGTGCTGGCCGTGGGGATCGGCGTCGATTACGCCTTCTACATTTACAACCGCTTGCAGCTGCATCTGAGTCACGGCCTGAATATCGTCAAGTCGCTCGAGAAATCGATCCTCGAAGTCGGGATCGCAACGATCTTCACCGCGCTCACACTGGCGGTTGGCGTGGCGACGTGGTCGTTCTCGGAGCTGAAATTCCAGGCGGACATGGGCAAGCTGCTGGCCATCATGTTCGGCGTCAATCTGGTGATGGCGATGACTGTGCTGCCCGCGCTCGCTGTTTGGCTGGAAAGGATTTTCCCGAGGCGAAAAGCTGTTTCGGTGCCGGGAATTCTTACTCATTGAGAGGTGACGCGATGAAAAGTATCAAGCAAACAAATCGTCTGCGTCCCGCGTTGTCCGCATGGATGCTCACACTCGCGATGCTTGCCGGGCATTCGGCCGGGGCGAATGCCGCCGATGACATCGCAGTGCTGCACGCGCCCGCCGCCGTGGTGCCGTACGCAAGCCAGGAGGCAATTCTGGGCGCCGCGGACACTGGCAAGCGTCTGGTCGCCGTGGGAGAGCATGGTGTGATCCTGCTATCGGACGATGGCGGGCGCAGCTTCCGGCAGGCGCGTAGCGTGCCGACACAAGCTCAGTTGAACGCCGTGACGTTTGTCGGTCAACAGGGTTGGGCGGTGGGCCAATGGGGCGTTGTCCTTCATAGCGCCGATAACGGAGAAACGTGGTCGTTACAGCGCAGTGATGCAAGTGTCGACCAGCCCTTGTATTCCACGTACTTTCTGGACGACCAGCATGGTTTTGCGGTTGGACTGTGGTCGTTGTTCCTGAAAACCGATGACGGCGGCAAGACATGGGCAGCGGTCAAGATTCCCGTCCAGCAAGGGATGAAAGTCAAGACGCCGAATTTCAGCCATATTTTCGGGGATGGAAAGGGCGCGTTGTTCATTTCTGCGGAGCACGGCTACGTGTTGCGTTCGCTGGATGGGGGGCAAACGTGGACGTATTTGTCGACGGGTTATGAAGGCTCCTTCTGGGCTGGTTGTGTCGATGCCGCCGGCAATGTGGTGGTGGGTGGGCTTCGCGGCTCCATCTACGTCAGCGCGGACCGGGGTGAGACCTGGAGCAAGGCTTCCACACCTGCACAGAATTCGATAACCGCTATTTCGACGAGCGGTTCGCGTATTTTTGCAGTGGGACTCAATGGGACGCGTCTTGTCAGCACCGACGGCGGAAAATCGTTCGAGTCCCTGGGGCACTGCGGCGAGACTTCGTATACGGCGTTGTCCATGTCAGGTGATTCGGTGGTGCCGTATTCGACCGATGGTGTCGGCTCCCCGGAGCAGGTTGGTTCGTCTGCGAAATAGGTCTGCCGATCACCTGTGCTTTCAGGTTCGGATTCAGACCGAGCGGATGGTGGACGCGCCAGAGTCTGGCGCGGCCCGCCTTCTGATGATGCGATCTCCCGTGATGTAATTGCGTTGTCGCCAGATCGCGGGAGATGCGGTGAGCGCAACGGCTCATCGGCGCAAGGCGAATAGCTTCACTTCCCACATTCCTGCATCGGAATAGAGACGGCGAGGCAGACGCAGCTTCGGTGCGAACGCACGCTGTCTCGCAGTCGAGAACGCGCTAAAAACTTGCGTGTCACTGCTGACTTTCAGTACTTGTTTTACTGCATGCCGTCGCGTGTGGGTTGTCCGGCGGTATGGCCTCCAGAAAGCCCCTTCCCATTTCCGCTTCGAAGCGCGCCGCGTTGCCTTCCCAGATAATGCGCGCATGCTCCAGCGCATAGACACGGTCCGCGTGGGGAAGTGCGAACCGTACGTTATGTTCGCCTAACAGAACGGTAATTGACGTCGACTTCTGCAGCGACTCCAATGCTTTCGACAATTGTTCGAGGATGATGGGCGCGAGCCCGAGCGTCGGCTCGTCGAGAATCAGGAGCTTTGGCTGGGTCATCAGCGCGCGTGCGATCGCCAGCATCTGTTGTTCGCCGCCGGACAGCGTTCGCGCCGTTTGGCCCTGGCGGGAGTCGAGCACGGGGAAAAGATCGAACAACCACGAGAGCTGCTTCGCACGTAGCTTGTCGGGAAGATGGTACCCGCCAAGCTCGAGATTTTCGCGAACCGACATATATTTCGGCTCAGGCGCGGTGCCGCGGTTTCCGTTCCCGATGGATATTGCTGATCGCGTCTGATTCGTTTATTCCGGTTTTCGATCGCAGCGTGCGGAGCCGGCAATCTCTCTCGGACAATCCAGCACTGCACTGCAGTTCAAGAAAACGATCCGGGGCGAGTCGATCTTCATGCGAAGACACTGTTCATTAGCGAGAAGCGCGGCGTTGACTCCATGGAAATTATCGATGCACGATGACGATGCCTCGCTATTTTTCTAAGTGATTGGTAATGCGAAATATATAGTGAGAAATAGCGGATCGGAATGTATCGGGTGGATCACGAACCCCGCTTGCCGAGCGTCCACGCGCTCTAAACCATCTGGGGCGAAAGTAACGCATTCGATTTCCTGACTGGCTCGATGCGTCACTGACTCGCCTGCAATCGGCGTGAGACACGCTCCGAACATCGGGGTGGACTTTCCGCCCGATCGGCGTTCATCGTGCCGATATAAAGTCACGCGCCAGAACATAAATACATCTGTCCCCCGTTAATTCGGGCCAATAGCGGCGATAGGCAAACGTTTGAAAACCCAAAGCCATGTGAGACGGTGCGGCGTACGACCTCGGCAGCTCGATCGGGCAACGCTCTCACAGACGCGGGGATTGATCGACGTGGATCACATTCATTTGTCAGACAAAATCAGACGGGTTAAGAAATGCAGCATGTGGCCGATATAGCGTCTCGGACACCATGCAGAAATGTCGGGAAGTCCTGGCGGAACAGATAAAACGGGGCTGGAATTAAAACGCTCGTTCGCGATAGGCGCATTGATGAATGAAGTCTGCGTCCGGGAAACACGGCAGTAGCCGCTGGCACGCTCGCGTCGTTAGTTCTCTCGCTCGTGAACAACGATTCACCGATTGATTGTCGAGCCAGGGCACGCGGGCAAAGCCTTTGCTGAAACATCTGGCAGACGCTGCGTGGCGACGCGCCGAACGATCTGCCCTGCAATAACGACGCGGACAAAGAAGGAGCAGTGCGATGAAAGTAGAAGACCTCATGACGAAGCGAATTGTGACGGTAGGCTTCGATGACACGCTGGGAACCGTCAGGGAGATCTTCGATGAAACCGGGTTTCATCACTTGCTCGTCGTAGAGGGCAGAGAGTTGCAGGGCGTTGTGTCCGATCGCGATCTGTTGCGCGAGTTGAGCCCGTTCGTCGACAGCGTGGTGGAAACACACCGGGATAAAAGTACGCTCAGCAAACGTGTGCATCAGGTCATGAGCCGTGCTCCGAAAACACTACATCCAGAAGCCGGTCTCGCCGATGCAGTCCAGTTGTTTCTCGACCATAAGGTCTCGTGTATTCCGATTGTCGACAGTGAATTCAGGCCGGTGGGAATCGTTAGCTGGCGCGACGTCATGAAGACCTATGCCGACGTGTTGAACTCGACAGACTCTACAGACGTTCTGGCGGATGCAGCGGAGGCGCGCTAGAGGTCTGAGCGAACATCGCAAGCGTGCGCCGGCGTGAGCATGCAACCTGAGCGTCCAGGGTGGGACACGATCAGCAAAATTTCCCGGATGACATCGTTTGCCGATCTATTTTATTGATTTATGGCAATAACTGAGGGCGCATGCGATAAGCTGAGAATTATTGCGATGGATTGTCGCAGGGAATATTTGCCGCTCAAGGAAGTAGGAAGGCGGGTGTTATCTTATGCGTATGTCAGCAGCATGAATTTCAGGTTGCTGAAACGTCAAATGGTGCTGCCACTTCGCCGGTTTCAGGCTGGAGTTCGCGAGATTTTGGCCGCACTTGACGTTCACTCAAGTGCGCCGCGTTTCCGATCCAAATACTAAAAGAACCATGAAGCTGTCGTCTGCGCAAAAGCTCTTGTTGCTCCTGGTGGCGATGCCATCGATAGAACCGGCGACGAATGGGGATAACGTCGGTAATCTCGATGCTCCGGGTAACGTGCACCTATTCCAGAAATTTGTCACTTTCGTCGATCGAGGCCGAACGGGTCTTGCATTGCGGTTTTTCCCGCGCGCGAACGTACCCATGGGCCTGATTCGGGAGGGAGCGTGGCGATGCTAAACCGCGTTTTCGCTCCTGTTCGCGGCGGTGACCCGCCGCATGAAGCGGCGCAGCTTTACGGTCCGACGTGGGCAGCGGCGCTCGCCTCTTTAAGCGAGGCAATGCGGTATCACGCTGCTGATATCGGGAACAGCTTTTACGACCATCTGGTCCGGTTGTCGGGATCGAAGCACATTGTGCATGCGCTCTCAACGCCGGAACTCGATCATCTCAAGTCGCAACAGACCGAGTATCTGAGCGCCCTTGCCGCACCGGATCTGAGCGCAACAGGCCACCGGGCGATGGCGCTGCGGGCCGGACGCGTCCACGCCGTGATGGGGATAGACCAGGAAGACCTGATCCGTATTCGCGAATTATTGTTCGAGGCCATTCACAGATACGTGGATGCGACCGCGCACGGGGAAGCAGTGGGCGTCCTCGCGCGAAGGCTCACCCGCGACCTGGCCTGGCAGGCAGAGGCCGCGCAAAGCCTGCAGAACGCGCGACAGGATGTGTTGGTGCGCATCACCAGACTCGCGTGGGAAACAGACAGCTACACCGACCTGATCGATAACGTTGTCGAGATTCTCAGTACGCACGATGAAGTGGCGGGCTGCGCGGTGGGGCGGCCGGACAGTCGGGGCGTCTTCCGGTTCGAGGCTGCCTCGAAGAACATCGCGAGATTTCTAGCCGATCTTGAGCGTTCCGAAGAACTGCAGATTACGACGACGGACGACAGTCCGCGCGGTCAAGGTTCGATTGGCCGGGCCTGGCGTAGCGGGAGGCCGGAACACCTCCGCAATTTTCGGACGGACCCTCAAGGAGCGCTTTGGAAAGACGTCGCGTTGAGTGAAGGTCTTCGCTCTGTCGTCGCGATTCCGCTGAGTCAGCCGGGCTGTCCGCCGATGGCCGTTCTGATTTTGTACAGTGCCCTTCCAGGCGGATATGCAGGCGATGAACAGCGGGCGTTTATCGAACTTTTGCAGACGCTTTTGGCGTTCGCCGTTGCGCGATTTGAAAATCTCGAAAGGCGAAGCCGGACCGTGCCATTTGCGATGCGGAAAAACTGGACGACGTTGCTCAGATCGGACGCGCTGCAAATGCATTATCAGCCGCTGCTGGACCTCAAAACAGGTCGGGTCACCAAAGTCGAAGCACTTGCCCGCCTGAAGGACGGCGATCGGCTTTTGTCGCCCGCCGAGTTCTTTCCGGCACTCTCCTCGGATGATTTTCTCGAACTGTATGTGCGGGGGCTTGGGCAGGCACTGTCGCACAGACAGCTCTGGCTGCGCAGCGGAATCGACCTCGGGGTGTCCGTCAATCTGCCGCCCAGTGCATTGAGCGACATCCGCTATCTCGAAGCCACGCAGCAGGCCATGAGTCAATTCGGATGCGATCCAGGCAAGTTGACGCTGGAAATGCTGGAAACGGATGCGCTTCTGTCCGGCGTGGACGGATCAAAAGAATTGGCGAAATTCAAGGCACTGGGAATCAACCTGGCCGAAGACGATCTAGGTTCGGGGCACAGCAGCTTGCACCGCTTGCGTGAGTTGCCGTTCGACTGGATCAAGATCGACCGGAGTATCGTGAGTTTGCAAGGCCCCGATGCTCTCGATGTATTGCGCTTTATCTATCAGTTGACTCGACTGGGTCATTCGCTCGATAAAAAAGTGATCGTCGAAGGGGTCGAGGGCACGGAATTGCTCGAAGCCATCGCGATTCTCGGCGCCGATGCCGCTCAAGGTTACGGGATCGCTCGCCCGATGCCGGCGCATCAGATCGTTGCGTGGATGGGTCGCCAGCCGGGCTTGCGCGCCACGCCGAACGCGAATGGTCCTTTGGCAAAACTGGCCCGCCTGTTGATCCAGGAGGAGCGCTTGTATCTGATCTCCGAAGACCAGCCTGCTTTTGACTGTCTGGCGGACATCGTCAAGACTGCCGCCGATGCACAAGTTCCGGCCTGCGCGCCGTCGGCCACGCAGGATTCGAGTTGCCAGGATTGTTTGCTTACGGCGTTCTTTGTTGAAACGGAGTCCGTTCGGGCAAGCGATGTTGCCGATTCGACGCTGGAAAGAGACTTTATCGCGGCTACGGTGCGGCATGGGCTATGCAGTGCGGACTATCGCCTGGCTCGGCGGCGGTTGATCGAATCGATCATGTTCGGAGCTGTGTAATACGGATTGTCAATCGCGGTGCAGGGACGAGAGCTTACGGTGGGATGTGACAGCCGTCGGCTCCAGCGCGGGAGAGGCGCATTTGATTGGGGCAATCGAAGCCGTGATTGCAGCATCGGACGTCCGCACCGAAACGCAAGCTCTTTAACGATAGCCATCTACAGCATTTGAAAAATCGTATGGTACGTCTGGCCGACCTCATTCCGGGTGAACTGGAATACAACGAATACAACTGGTTGGTGTCGCCTTATCGCCATCTGGGTTTCCTGACGCGGCGACGGGCAAGCACGATCGTCAATCGCGTTCGCTTGCTTGCTTTTCTGTTTGCCGTGCTCACGGCAATGTGGAGCGGCGTCGATCTGATCGTCTTTCCTTTCAATCTCTGGTTCAACCTGGCGTTGATACGACTGGTTGCCAGCGCGGCGTTCGCGAGCTTGTTGCTGTATAGCCCGAACGATGGGAACCTTTTCGGCGCTTATCGTGCGATGGCGCAGTTATTTGCGATTCCAACAATTTTTTTCGTCGCCTCCTATCTGCTTCTCGGCCATTACCGGCTCACGGGATTGTCAGCGGCGATCAGTGTCGGTTATGCATTCCTGCCTTTTGTTCTGCTGGCAGGGCTGTCCATTTTCCCCCTCACACTGGTCGAAACCATGTGTTTTTCCGCACCAATTCTGATTGCCCAGATTATCGCAGCGGTGTTTCGCTGGACCGGTATGGACTGGCCATCGATGGCAGGCGAATTCTGGTTGCTCGTGTTGATCTCCGGTGTGTCGGTTCTGGCAGGTATGAGCCAGTTGGGGTTCATGATCGGGCTGGTACGGCAGGCAGTCCGGGATGCACTAACGGGCGTTTTTTCGCGCAGCGGTGGCGAGGAAGTGCTGGAGCTGCAGTTCAGCATCGCCTCTCGCAGCGGCGCAAAGCTCGCCGTTGCGTTCCTCGATCTCGACCATTTCAAGAGCATCAACGATCAGTACGGTCACGAAGCGGGCGACACGGTACTCGTCAACATGGCCCGCATCGTTTCCCGCCACCTGCGTCGTAGTGATGTACTGGTGCGCTGGGGCGGTGAGGAGTTTCTTGTGATCATGCCCGACACCAGTGTGATGCATGCGCAAGCCGCACTGGTGCGACTGCTCAAAGCCGGTTTTGGCGTGACGCCCCGTAATACTCCGGTAACGGCCAGCATTGGCGTCGCCGAGCTAACGGTCGACAAGGCCAGCGACTGGAAGTCACTGCTCGAGATTGCCGACCAGCGGATGTATCGTGCCAAACAAAACGGCCGCGCCCAGATTTGCGGATACGACGAAAAGGAGAGGGTCGAGCAGGCGGAACTGGCGATGCAGTAGGAAGAAAAAGGAGCGTGCCCGGGTCTCCGTCTGCGAGGGCCGCACGTCCTCGTGCATCGATCGCTGGACGCGTGAGCTTGAAGATGTCGCTTGCTTCAGGCAGCTCGTGTTAATTCGCCATGCGAACGGTTGATAAAGATCGCCCGGACGCCGCAGACTCGCACGTAGAAATACGGCACGTGACCGAAATCGGGCGCGCGGGACACGCGTCCTGCGCGTTGGAAACAACCGGCGATTCAATCGCCAATGAAGTGATAACCACGTGTGTTGATGAGCGCAGGCGGTTGCGGATTGGTCAGCTCACGTCGCCAGTCGCGTGTTCATCCGACGCCGGGGCGCTTCCCGTTCCGCCGAGTCCCGTTTCCCACGCATAACGAAACAGTTCGGCATCGCGAACGATGCCAAGCTTGCGCATGGCCGTGACCTTTTGGGAACTGATGGTCTGCTTGCTGCGATTGAGCTTCTTCGCAATTTCGCCGATCGACATGCCCGAGACATACAGCCTGATCACTTCGACTTCGCGCTTCGACAATTCTGTGCGTTCGCCCGTGGTGCCGCTCGAGGGCTTCGCCGGCTGGTGCTGACGCATGCCTTCATTCGGGTAGTAGAGCGCGTGCGCATACACGGCGTGAATCGCGGAGATCAGCCGGTCGAGATTGTCGGCCTTGTTGATGTACGAATGCACGCCGAGCCGCGCGACTTCCCGCACGATGGCCGGGTTGTCGACGGTCGTGAATACGACGATTTTCAGATCGGGGTATCGCCGGCGCAGATAGGAGAACAGGCCGATGCCGTCACCAAAGGCGCCATTCGGCATGGCGTAGTCGGTCACGAGGACATCGCACGGAACCGTTTCGAGCAACGAAACGATTTCGCTTGAATTCTGCGCTGTGCCGGTAACCTTGATCGTGCTGACGGAATCAAGCGCGTACTTCACACCAGCGACGAGAGCGGGGTGGTCGTCAGCAAGTACGACGTTGATTTGCATTGCAGGTCCTTCTATGGGCATTCCGCATAATCATATTGAGACAAGTATAGCGTTTGCCCCAATCGAAATCACGACAAGCAAGGGCATTTAACGTTAATTAACCTATCAAAATTGTCGTTCTACAAGACATATTCACAATTTCCGTGCCCGGGCATGAATGGGAACGGAAAGCGCGATGGTGTCTGATCTTCGCGTTCTATTAAGTGAAAGATGCACAGTCTGTTATGGAGTGCGAGGAGCCGCAGCCTTCACGTGTCTCGGCCGCCTGGCCGCAGAATCTTGATGCGACGCCACTCGCGCCGATTCTATGGGCGAACTGGCCTCGCTGATTTCCTTGTTACCTGATAAATCGCGCGGTTTCTGGATTTCGGAGTGGCGCGACGGTGGCGGATGGCGACTAGAACATGCGTCCAGTGCGTGCCGACGTCGATCAGACGGGCTGGCACTTAGACGTTTCAGCGTGTCGTGGCTACCTGCGTATTGTGGTCAGCTTGATTGCGAGCGTCCCTGAATGTTGAAGCGCCCGGACGTCGATGGCATGAAATCGACGCCGACAGTACACCACGATGGCTATTGGTCTGCTCTGTCCCCCGGAGCAATCAGTCGCCGTGCTGTCGTGATGCGCATGCGACTTTAAGCGGCTGGATTCCGTTGTGGATTAGGACATGTCCTGATTATCATGAAAATGTATAGGACACGTCTGATTGATGAGCTTCACTATCCCGTAACTGCTTAAAATCGCGTCCGTCGATCCACGAGGAAATGGGGAAGAAGAGCATGCCGTCCACGCCATTGGGGCGTCTGCGGCGTTATCAGGACTTGCTACTGCTGGGCGGCGGCGTCGTGATCACGTTCGTGGCGTTCCTGACGTTTGCAGTCACATGCGTCTACGCGTTGCGCCAGTTTGCGGCGGAGCAACGCCAGAACCTCGTGGACGATCGCGGCCAGGTCGTGACCGTGGTGCGCGCAGCCCAAACGTCACTGCGTCGCACGGTCAGCTTTTTTGAGCTTTACTGGCCGACGATGCCGAAAGCCGATCTCACCGTCTATGACGCGTTTCGGCGCAACGGCAACCAGCTCTTCATCGAAGGGCCGGGTCTGGGGGGCGGGGTGTATTTCGCGGCGTCAGAGCGTGCCGTCGCCAATGAGTCTCTCGTGCGGCAGTATCTCTCGCTTGCGCGTCAATTCGCGTTGAGTAACGCGTCGGCGACGTCCGCCACCAACCTGGAGTTCGCCGGCTACATCTACACCCCGGACGAGGAACTGATCATCATGCCGGCGTCGATCATGAAATCGAAGGCACCTCCTCGCGTGACCGAAATCATCGAGGCGCTGAAGATCGACTTCGCGAAGCTGGCGCCGCAGGAGCAGCGTCGTCCGCCTGACTTTCGTCCCGTGGTGCACTGGCTGCCGCCGTTCACTGATCCGCTTTCCGGTCAGAAGCGCTTGCGTCTCGTAGCAGAGGCGGTGAGCGAGGGCCAGCCTTTTGCGGCGATCGTGATCGAATACGATCCGCAGACCTTTCTGCGCTTGCTGACCGATCGCGGGAACGACACCTACCAGATCGTCAGCGCCGACGGGCGTGTCATCGCGAGCGTAGGGATCGGCGCTGACGATCGTCGCCTCACGCAAGTGGCCTTTGGGCAGCAAGTGCGGCGCCCGTTGTTTTTCAGCGGCGATGTGAGCTATGGCAACGGCTATTTCGTGATGAAAGAGCCGATTCCCGGTACGGACTGGACGCTCATTAGCGCGTTTTCGTGGAGCGATATCGTGGCTGCGATCGCGCCCCAGGTCGGCACGGCTGCGGCGGCGACGGCGGTGATGCTCGCTGTCGTGTGGACGCTGCTGCTGGTGTTTCGCAGCCGCATCTTCGCGCCCTTGCTCAAATACGCCGCGCGCGTATTCGAAAGCGAGCATCTGAGTCGCACAGTGGTTCATACGGTGCCCGTCGGGCTTGCGCTGATATCGCGTGAGACCGGTGAGTGGCTGCTGAACAGCCCGTACATACAGGAAATGGGGTCGCGTGTCGTAGGGGAGTCGAAGGCACTCGCGGATGCATTATTGCGCAGTTACGACACGTTCGAGCACGATCATCCGGCAGGCGCGCCGGCCGGCGTGCTGCGTCAGGACTTGATCTTTCCCACGCGCGATGGCGGCGAGATCGAATTCGCGTGCAGTGCCTCGCAGGGGCGTTTTAACGGCATCGACGTGCTGGTGGCGGTCTTCATAGACGTAACGCAGACGCGGCGCCTGCAGCGCGAACTCAAAGCGGCCATGGTGGCAGCGGACTCTGCAAATCAGGCCAAGTCGGCTTTTCTTGCCGCCATGAGCCACGAAATCCGCACGCCGCTCAATGCGATCCTCGGTAACCTCGAACTGCTCGCGAACTCGCCCTTGACGACCGTGCAGCGCGATCGTCTCACGACGGTTCGGACCGCATCGGACGGTCTGCTCGCCGTGGTCAGTGACATTCTCGACTACTCGAAGATCGAGGCCGGAGAGATGGTGCTCGAGCATATCGAGTTCAACGTGCTCGAGGTGATCGAGCGTGTGCTGGGAATCTTTGAGCCGCTCGCGAGCGCGCGGGGGCTCAGCCTCTACGCGCGGCTCGACGTCGCCACTACGCAGATGATGCGCGGGGACCCCACGCGCGTCGCGCAGGTCCTCAACAATCTGCTAAGCAATGCGATCAAATTCACCGAGCACGGCGCCGTTACTGTGTTCGCGAACATTGAGCCGGCGACAGTCGACACCCATCGGCTCATTCTTGCGGTCGTCGATACCGGCATCGGCATTTCGCCGCAGCAGCGGGATCAGCTTTTCAAGGCATTTTCGCAGCTCGATGTCTCGATCAACCGGCGCTTTGGCGGCACGGGGCTTGGGCTCGCGTTGTGCCAGCGGATCGTTCGCGCTTTGCAGGGGCGCATCGGTGTGTCGAGCACGCTCCACGTCGGCAGCCGCTTCACGGTGCAGTTGCCGCTCGGCGATGGCATCCCGGTGCGCAGCGACGCTCGCATAACCGACGGGGCGCGCGTACTGTTTCTGAGTTCGGCGCTGGAGTGGTGCGATTTTGCCGTTGGGCATCTCGAACGGTGGGGCGCGCAGGTGAGCGTGTACCGGCATCCGGCGGCCATCACGGAGGCAGACCTCGAATCCGCCGCCGTGCTGGTGATCTGGGGCACGCGCGAGCAATGGCGGCCCGACGACGAAAATCGACTCGTCGAGAGCGCGCCCTACGTCGTCGATGGTTATCCGGACGGTCCGGCCGTTGCCGTTCGCACGGGAAAGATCGTGAGCGTGTCGTGCCTGAGCTTGACCGGGCTTGAGGCGAGTATGCGCGCGACCTTGCTGGGCGAACCCTTGCCCACGTCGCTGGCAGCGGCGAGCGGCTTGCCTCGCACGTACACGTCGGCGCTCACGCGTGGTCTCAAGGTGCTGGTGGCCGAGGACAACGCGGCGAACCGGATGCTGCTGACCGAGCAACTCACGACGCTCGGCTGCGAGGTCTCGGCCGCACCGAACGGCCGCCAGGCGCTCGAACTGCTCGACGATGATGACTGGGACGTTCTGCTCACCGATCTGAACATGCCCGGCATGAGCGGCTATCAGTTGGCCGAGGCCGTGCGCAAACGAAAACCGGCCTTGCGGATTATCGCTGTCACGGCGCATGCCACGAAAGAGGAGCACCAGCGTTGCGAAGCCGCCGGCATGGACCAGGTGATGACCAAGCCGGTTTCGCTGCAGCAGCTCAACGATGTGATGGAGTCGATCGCTGCGGCCAAGGGTGTCAAGCTGACAAGCTTCACCAGCGCGGATGAGGCGACGTTCCGTGGCGGCGCCATACCGAAGCCGCTGTGGGACGTGTTCCTGAAATCGACATCGGATGCGCTGTCGGCCATGGATGCGGCTCAGGCTGCGGGCGATGTGGCGGGCACACTCGCACAGATTCACTCCATGCGCGGCGCACTGTCGGTGTTCGGGCAGGCGTCGCTTGCGGCCGATTGTGCCCGCCTGGAAGCCGAAATCAAGCGGGACATGAGTGCGCCGTTGCCGGACGAGTTGAACGTGCTCAAGCGTGCCTTGCAGGACCTGCTCAACGCGCAGGTGTAGGGACGCAGTGCGATTTCGACGGCGATGAGCGTCGCCGCGCTTTACGGCGTGTGTTCGCGGAACAGGCAAAATGAGGCGCTTGCGTGCTGGTATCGCAATCGGCCTTTTTCAATCCGGTGTGTGCGCCGGGCCGGTCTGGAACAGACTTCCCTGACCTGAAGTCACGGTTTCGAAGTCGTCGTTGAGGAACGCAAGGATTGCGTCCGCCACGGGCTGCAGTTGCCGGCTCAGATAGAACCCGTAGTCGATCGGCGACTGCAGCGTTTCCAGCGGTTCCGGTCCGCCGGACGTCATGACATAGCTGATCCACCCGCCGTTCTGGTACTGAAGCGGACGTCCCGTTTCGCGATTGAAATCGTCTGCACGGCGCGCGGCGCGCACATGGGGACCGACATTGCGCTGGTATTCACTGAGCGGACGACGCAGCCGCTTGCGATAGACGAGTTGGTCATCCAGTTCGCCCGCGAGCGTGCGCTGCACGTAATCGCGAATGTAGTCGGCGTAGGGCTGGCGGTTGAAGACGAGACCGTACAGTTCCCGCTGGAATACCTGCGCAAGCGGTGTCCAGTCGGTGCGAACCGTTTCAAGTCCCTTGAAGACGAGTTCGTCGCGTCCGTCCGCCGCGAGACTGACGCCCGCGTAGCGCTTTTTGCTGCCTTCTTCCATGCCGCGTACGGTCGGCATGAGAAAACGTCGATAGTGCCTTTCGTACTGCAATTCCAGCGCGCTGTCGAGGCCGAAGCGGCTCTGCAGGTGTTGCTTCCACCAGCCGTTGATGTGCTCGACGAGCGCGCGACCTTTGCCGATCGCATCGTCTTCGGCGTGCGGACCCTTGAGCCAGACGAAAGTCGAATCCGTATCGCCGTAGATCACGTCGTAACCCTGTGCCTCGATGAGTTCGCGTGTCCGATGCATGATTTCGTGGCCGCGCATCGTGATCGAGGACGCGAGCCGCGGGTCGAAGAACCGGCAGCCGGTGGAGCCCAGCACGCCGTAGAACGAATTCATGATGATCTTCAGCGCCTGGGATAGTGGCTTGTTGTTGTGGCGCTTCGCGCTCTCGCGTTCCTCCCAGACCTGACGAACGATCGCCGGCAGACAATGCGCGGTGCGGGAAAACCGGGCGCCGAGGAAGCCGGGTACCGACTGGTCGTCGCCGGGCGCGCGCATTCCTTCGATCAGACCGACCGGATCGATCAGGAATGTGCGGATGATGGATGGGTACAGGCTCTTGTAATCGAGCACGAGCACCGAATCATAGATGCCGGGTCGCGAGTCCATGACGAAGCCGCCGGGGCTCGGCTGGCCGACGACATCGCCGAGATTGGGCGCGACGTATCCGAGGCGGTGCATTCTCGGCAGATAGAGATGCGTGAACGCCGCGACCGATCCGCCGCTACGGTCTGCCTGCAAGCCCGTCACCGTGGCGCGTTCCAGCAGGAACGACAGCAGTTCGGTCTTTTCGAAAATACGTGAAACGAGTTCACAGTCCTTGAGGTTGTAGCGGGCGAGGGCGGGTTTGTCCTCGTCGAAGCGCCGCTGGATTTCGTCCATGCGCTGATAGGGGTTGTCGACCGCCTTGCCTTCGCCCAGTAATGCCTGCGCGACGTATTCGAGGCTGAACGACGGAAAACTCCATGTCGCGGATCGCAGTGCTTCAATGCCGTCGATGACGAGCCGTCCCGGCACCGAAGCGAAGAAGTGGTTTTGCGTCTGGCCGTGCTCGCGCCATTCGAGTTCGCTGCCGCCACGGCCAAGACGCAGCGGCACGCCGAGCTGTTCCGCGTGCGCGCGCAGAATGCGCAGATCGAACTGAACGAGGTTCCAGCCTATGATGGCGTCCGGATCGTGGCGCGCCATCCACTCGTTCAGGCGTTCGAGCATCCCGGCGCGACTCGCACAGTATTCGAGTTGAAAGTCGATCTGCCGGCCGTCGCCATTCGCGGGGCCGAGCATGTAGACCTGCCGCTCACCACAGCCTTCGAGCGCGATCGAATACAACTCGCCGCCCGCACTCGTTTCGATGTCGAGGGACACGAGTCGCAGCGAAGGACGATAGTCACGGTCGGGCTTCATTTCGCCATTGCGTAGCAGACCGGTTTCATCGGGTTCGCCTCTGAACGAAACCGGCGCCGTGATGAAACGCTCCATCATGTAGCGATCGGGCGGGAACACGTCTGCTTCGTAGACATCGACGCCGGATTTGCGCAGACGCTTCACCAGCCCGAGCAATTGCCGATACTGGGTGCAGTAGACACCGAGCACCGGCCGTCGCTGAAAATCGGTCAATTCGAGCGCGCGCGACTTTACCCGTGCCTCCGCGTTTAACACCGCTTGCGCACGTGGCGTTTGTTCACTCGCGATAAAACAGACCGATTCCTGCGGACGCAACCGGACCTGGCGCGGCCCGTCGTCGGTCGCCAGCCAGAATTCCACTTCGGTGTGGGTAGGCGTGTCGCGCCAATGGCGGGTGAGAATGAAACCCTGTTGAAACCCGGTCAAGAAAACAACCTCGCAGGCAGTGCTTTCGCCAGATTCTAGCGCGCAAGGCCGCGTCGAAGTGGAGCACGAGACAGCCTTTCTGGCTAATAAACCTGAAAATATAAAAAAAACAGTTATTTTCACTGCTGCGTCTGCACTACGATGGCCCGGAAGAACAATAATTGCGGCGGCGCGGCATCGCGTGAAAAGGCGCCGTCTTCGAACACTCGGGGGCAATGATGAGAACCGGCGTAATAAGCAGGCATTCCGTTATACCGACGACAACGAGCAGAGTCGTCCACGCCCGCACTCGTCACGGGCACTGAATCTCACCGGGTTTCCCGCGTAATTCACACGTTCACCCAGTCGCGCAGGCCGTCACAGGCCGTGAAGCATCGCGCTCGGGTTCGATGCTCCTGCTATCCATATCAACATGGCTCAAACCACCGTTACCGCCCGGCTTGCACTGGGTTTTGGCATCGCGCTGGCGCTGCTCGTTATCTTTTCCGTCGCCGGCATGGCCGGCATGGCGAACATGCGTGGGCGGCTCGATGAAGTCGTGCTCGTGCACGACGCGAAAATCACCCGCGCGACCAACTTGCGCGGCGCGGTCAGTGGCATCGCCATTGCGATACGCAATATGGCCGTGATGACGAAGGAGAGCGACGTGGCCGGCGAGCAGGCGGCCATCAAGGCGCTCGAAGCGGCCTACGCGGAGAACTATCAGGCGTTGGGGCGTCTGCTGGACGCTTCGCCGCTGACCAACGACGAAGAGCGTCGTCTCTTCGAGACGCTCAAGCGAGAAGAGGCAGAGACGTTGCCGCTAGTCGAGAAAGAGGCGATCAACTGGGCGCTCGCAAACGATCAGGACGCGGCGTTGAAGGTGCTGATCAACGAGGTTCGCCCGAAGCAGGTTGAGTGGCTCGCGACGCTCGACGCGTTGCTCACGCTCGAACAGGGCCGTGCGCAAGTGGCCGCGAAAGACGCCGCGACGACGTGGTCGCGATTCGCCGTCGTCACGGTTGTGGCGGTGGTGGCTGCGTTGCTGCTCGGCATCGCGGCGGCGGTCCTCATCACGCGCAGCATTCTGCGGCAGCTTGGGGCGGATCCCGCCGAGGCACAGCGCCTCGCGGGAGAAATCGCCGCCGGGAATCTCGCCGCGTCGGCGAAGTTACGCGCGGGCGACCGGCACAGCCTGATGGCTTCGCTCGAATCGATGCGTGTGCAACTGATGTCGATCGTCGCGCAGATTAAAGCATCGGCGGAAACCATTGCGGTGCGCGCGGGCGAGATCGCCGGCGGCAACATCGATCTCTCCCAGCGCACGGAGGAGCAAGCGGCGGCGCTTCAACAGGCGGCCGCGAGCATGGCAGAACTGACTTCGACGGTCGCGCAGAATTCCGACGACGCCATGCAGGCCCACGTCATAGCCGATGCTGCTTCGCAGGCCGCAGTACAGGGCGGACAGGTCGTCGGGCGCGTCGTGACCACGATGGCCGATATTGCGGGCAGTTCGGCGCGCGTGGCGGACATCATCGGCGTGATAGAGGGCATTGCGTTCCAGACCAACATTCTGGCGCTCAACGCGGCCGTTGAAGCGGCGCGTGCGGGTGCGCAAGGGCGCGGTTTCGCGGTCGTGGCGAGCGAAGTGCGCACGCTGGCCCAGCGTAGTGCGGACGCGGCCAAAGAGGTCAGGGCGTTGATCGGCGAATCGGCGCGTCACGTGGAAGCCGGCTCGAAGTTTGTCGCTGACGCGGGCGGGACGATAGAGGAGCTGGTTCGATCGGTACACGAATTGAATGGCTTCATGAACAAGATCGCGCTTGCGTCCGGCGCACAGAAGACCGATATCGAACAGGTCAATCGCGCCGTCGCTGAGATGGACAAGGCTACGCAGCGGAACGCCTCACTGGTGGAGCAAGTGGCCGGTGCGGCGCAAACGCTGGCGGGCGGCGCGACGGGCCTGCGCGAAGCGGTGGCCGTCTTTACGATTTCTGGGGCGCAGGCGTAGCGGAAGAACAACCGGCAAGCCGGGGAGCTGTAGCGTTGCTCGTCCCGTGCGCCGAGATCAGGACGACCGCCCCGAAAGGCGGGGCGGCGTGCCTGAACGATCGGCTGGCCTGATACCGGCGCAAGGCCGGACATTGCTTCAGTTGCCGAAATACAGGTTGCAGAAGCTCTCCGGACCGACACACTGCGACCCAGTAACGCGCGGTCCGCGCATCGGTGCGCCCGATTCCGACGAACTACCCGGCGCGACGCCGCCAACCGCACTGGCGGCCTCTTGTGCGCCGGTGTGAGCAGCGACCTTCGCTTCCGCCGCCTGAATGTCGGTTGGATAGTTCGCGTCTTCTCCGCCGGCGATGTTGTAGCCCGCCTCTTCGAGTTGAATCAGTTCGGCGCGCACCTGGGCGCGGGTGATGGGTGCCGCGTTTGATTGCGCGAAAGACAGCGCGGGAGCGGCGATCGTGCTAAGTGCGAGCGTGAAGGCAACGAGTTTGTTCATGATATGGACTCCTTAGATAATGGATGGCATCGGGTACAGCGAAATCGTTTGTACTCAGTTGCCGGGGTGGATCGTGCAGAGGTTGACGGGGTCGGCTCAGTTATCCTGTGCCGTGCGACGGGCGGTCTGGGCGAAGTCGCTGCGCGCTGCGATTGAAGCTGCCAGGGCGGGGCCATAACCGTCCGCCGGTTTTGCTTGCGCGATTTGCTGTTGATTTGTCCGGCTGACGTCGGGCCAGGACGCGTTGCCGACGAGACGCGACGCATCGGCTTCGGCTACGACCAGTTGCTGGCGCACCTCGGCGCGGGACAAACCTTGCGCCGACGCGGCAGACGCGAAGCCTGCCGAGGCGAGTGCGATGTGGGCGGCGGACACTGCATTACGGATACGCATGGTTAGCTCCTGAGAGGGCGGGCCGATCGGACGACGCGAGCACGGTTCGCTGTTTTGGCTCGCTTCATGTGCGTATACATCCCCCGTTGAGGATCTATTCCAGCAGTTTTCCAGCAAATGTCTCTTGCTCACATGCCCAGCGGTGTTGCGTCCCCTATCTTTGCGAACTGTTCGACACGCTATTACGCGAGGACGATGTCGGGGAAATTCTTGAACGCATTCCCGGCGAGACGAAACGCGCAAGCCGCAGCGGTGCGCACAATCCGCCGCTGCGTTGCCGGTTGATCTGCGTTAACGCAGATCAACCGGCGCGGACCACTCGCCAGGCGCGTTGATCAATAGCGCCGGTTAAATCGGCCGTCGCAGGGTCTTAAATGATCTTTTCATTGCGAAGCGCCGAACCGGTTTTGCCGGCGCTCGATGGCGGCGCACGATCGTTCAGGACAGCGTGTTACGGCAGGCGTAGTCTCGGCTCAAACGATCGATCCACAAGGAGCCGGAAATGACCGACAAAGCTGGGCAGGCGACCGCGTCGCGCGGGCAGCGCATGACGATCAACCTGCTGGACAAGATTGCACGCATTGACGCGCACTGGCAGCCGCGTGTGGTCGCCGAGATGAACGACTACCAGTTCAAGGTCGTGAAGCTCGAGGGCGACTTCGTCTGGCATCGCCACGCCGATACGGACGAGACTTTCATCGTGCTGCAAGGCGAACTGCGCATCGACTTTCGTGACGGTTCGATCGAACTGCGTGCGGGAGAAATGGCGGTTGTGCCGAAGGGCGTGGAGCACAAACCCTACGCAGCGCGCGAAGTGAGGTTGCTGCTGATCGAACCGCGCGGTGTCGTCAATACCGGAGAAGAGATCAACGAGCGGACTGCCGACAACGATATCTGGATCTGAACGAGCGGCAAGACGTGGGCGAAAAAGAAGGCCCGCGAGGTTGCGGGCCGATCCATGCTCGGGTGACATGGCAGGAAAACACTTCGCGCGTACGGCCTTCGCTGGAAAGGCCGCTACGTTTCAGGCAGCGGTGTACACCCTGGCCGTTATCGCGCTGGCCAGGACATATTCGATCTGGATCATTAACCGGTCGACAGCGTAGAACTGTGATCGCGAAAGACACGCGCGGTCCAGCAGATTCAAAAGACGCTTATGCCAGTAGGCTGGGGGCAGGATCGGGATGCCACTGGCTGTCTGCATCGACGGCATCATCACGCGTGCGATGTGCGCTATTTCCTGATCGATGAGTGTCATAGGTGCCCCCGTGGCGCCGGCCCAGCTATATACGGTGCACTGCATGTGTACCACTGTAGTCATTTCGAAAGCGGGGTGTAGCTATCAGAACGGATAGGGCGCGCCGCGGGTTGCCGTGTTAGCGGCAAACCCTTTTAAAACCACAGGGAAAATGCGGAAGGCAAAGCGCGTTTAATGGTGCCACCCGTGGCCATACCCACCGAATCCGACACCGACAGCGACAGACGGCGCAGCGTAGTAGTACCCCGGCGCATATCCATACGCAGGTGCAGGTGCATAGGCGTACGGCGGCGCGATCACGCAACCCGCAAGGCCAGCGGCCAGTGCCATTGCACAGAAGAGTTTGATCATTGTGTTTCTCCAATGATCGTATTGTGTGCGTCAGCGACCTTCAAATGCGCAACGATATGTGTCCAAACGTTACTGATTGCTTGCGTATCGGCGTGACGTACCGGTCGGGCGACGGTGCGCATTCGGGCATTGCACAATCGCGTAATCGGATTCAATCAGAGCGGCCATGAGTATTTGTCGCAATTCGGCGCAAACGTTCCGTGCGTGCTTTTTCTTTCAAATAAATAACGATTCTTTCTGTCGTGTAGTTTTTGAGTCAACCCACTGCAAAGCGATGCGATATCTGTCGCGTGAGTTTTTCTTCCCTCGGCTGACCTCGTCGCAAGTGGCATCTGAAGACGTCGGGGAAGGCGCTGCCGTTTCAACTGCTCGCCGGATTGGCGACTGCAGGCACCGCGGCATTCGTTGCGCAAGCGACGATTCCTTCTATGCGCATTGCCGCGCCGGACGGCTTTAACGCGAGCGCTTCTTCAAGCATGTGTCTTTAGACACCAAATCTCTCTTGCCTGACGTCATTCGAAGCACTACGTTGTTGATCAACGGCCTCAAAGTGTCAGATGGTCTCAGCGTACTTTTCACGTCCAGGAATCGGAGGGTAGTGCAATGCGATACATCGTCCAGATAGCGTTTGCAGCATGCATCACCGTGGCAACGATCGCCGAAGCGCAGACGCCTGCGTCACAGCCGTCCGCGGGCGGCACGCCCGAGAAGATGCCCTTCGATATCCCTTACGGCACGCCAATTGGCGTCGACGCAGCGAAACAGCTGATCGCTGCTGCGGAAGCGGAGGCGAAGAAGCGCGACTGGAAAATGAACATCGCGGTCGTCGATACGCATGGCGATCTCGTTGCGTTCGAGCGCATGGACGGGGCGCAACTTGCGTCGATTGCGATATCGCAAAAGAAGGCGCGCACGTCGGCGCAGTTCCGTCGCGAAACCCGGGTCTTCTTCAATCAGTTCGCGAGCGGACAGACCTACGTGGGTACGTTCGGCCCGGATATGGTGGCGTCGCCGGGAGGCTTTCCGCTAGTGCAAGGCGGGAAGCTCGTTGGCGCGATCGGTTGCAGCGGCGGCACCGGGGATCAGGATGCCGCCGTGTGCAAGGCCGCCGCCGACACGTTCAAATAGTGCAGCACCAGTCGATTCGCCGGGGCAGTTTGTCATCCCGATTGAACGGCGCTAGTGGGCGAGCACGTTTTGCTCAACAGGCAGCCAAAGTGGCACGACTGGAAGGAGGCGGGCCTCCGCCTTCTTGATTCGACTTATTTGTCTGAGCAATGCGTGCGCACGCACGTCGCGTGACTGCCGGGCGGGCATCCGCCAGGCATTTACCTGACAAACCATAACAAATACCAAAGTTGTTTGACAACAATCTGGGCGAATGCTACTGTGCGGTTTATTGACAACCCTCTTTCCCGCACGAGACCTCATGAACGTGTCCCCGATTGCCGTCAGCGAATTTGCGTCGACGGTGATGGCTGTGCCGCCGCTGGCACGCCGCTCCGATCTTTCTCTCGACGTCGAAGAAAACCGCCGGCTGATCCGTCACATGGAAGCGGGTGGCATCCGCACGCTGCTCTATGGCGGCAATGCCAACCTCTACCACGTGGCCGTCAGCGAATACCGCGAGTTGCTTGATATGCTCGCCGACCTGGCGGGTCCCGATACCCGCGTGATTCCCGCGATCGGGCCGGACTTCGGCAAGATGCAGGACCAGGCGCGCATTCTTGCGCAGACGTCATACAAGACCGCGATGGTGCTGCCGCTCGGCGGTTTCACCACGCCGGCAGGTGTGGAGGCCGGTCTGACGCGCATCTCCGAGACCGCAGGCATTCCGCTCACGCTCTATATCAAGAGCGAAGGATATGTGGACGTCGATACGCTCGCGCGTCTCGTCGATCGCGGCACGCTCATCGCCGTGAAGTACGCGATCGTGCGCCAGGACCCGGCGAACGACCCCTATCTGCGCCGCCTCCTTCAGAGCGTGCCGGCGTCGAAGGTCGTCTCGGGCATGGGTGAGCGCCCGGCGCTCGTCCACGTGCGCGATTTCGGTCTCGCTGCCTGGACGACGGGTTCGGGCTGCATCGCGGCGAAGGCGGTGATGGCGCTTCTCTCCGCAGCCAAAGCTGGCCGCGCAGAAGAGGCGCAGCGCCTTTACGACGCGTTCATGCCGCTCGAAACGCTGCGCGACAACATTTCGCTGATCCGCGTGCTGCACGATGCAGTGACCCTGTCCGGCATCGCCGACATGGGTCCGATTCTGCCGCTCCTCTCGGGCACGCCCGACGCCGACATGCCGGCCGTCGAACAGGCCGCGAAGGCACTGCTTGCGTTCGAGAACTCGCTCGTGCAGACGGCGCGCGCGTAAGCGCCGCTGACTCGTAAAAGTAATCACGGAGCGAACATGCAGATATCCGGAACGATGTTGTTGGGCGCCGACGCCGTACGCGGCACACAGGGCGAAATGCGCGCGTTTGCACCCGCGCTTGGCAAGGAAATCGAGCCGGCATTCGGTCTCGGTGGCCCCGCCGATGTCGAGCGCGCCTGTGCGCTCGCCGCGCAGGCTTTCGATCCCTTCCGCGCCGCGCCGCTCGAAACGCGGGCGCGTCTGCTCGAAGCGATCGCAGAGCGCATCCTCGAAATCGGCGATGAACTGATCGAGCGCGCGCATCTGGAATCGGCTCTGGCGAAGGCGCGTCTCGAAGGTGAGCGCGGCCGCACGGTCGGTCAGTTGCGCCTCTTCGCGTCGCTCGTGCGCGACGGCCGCTGGTGCGGCGCCGTGCTCGATTCGGCGCTGCCCGAGCGCAAGCCGCTGCCGCGCTCCGATCTGCGTGCGCAACGCATCGGCCTCGGTCCCGTGGCCGTGTTCGGCGCAAGCAACTTCCCGCTGGCGTTTTCGGTCGCGGGCGGCGATACGGCTTCGGCGCTCGCCGCAGGCTGCCCGGTCGTCGTAAAGGCGCATCCGGCGCATCCGGGCACCTCCGAGCTGGTCGGTCGCGCGATCCAGCGCGCCGTCGCGGACGTCGGCTTGCCCGCAGGCGTGTTCTCGCTGCTGTTCGGTGGCGGCAATGCGGTGGGCGAGGCGCTCGTCGCGCATCCGGCGATCAAGGCGGTGGGCTTCACGGGCTCGCGCGGCGGCGGCCTCGCACTCGCGCGCATCGCTGCGCAGCGCCCTGAGCCGATTCCCGTCTATGCTGAGATGAGCAGTGTCAATCCGATGTTCGTGATGCCGGCGGCACTGGCTGCGCGCGGCGAAGCGCTGGCGAAGGGTTTCGTCGAATCGCTGACGCTGGGCGTCGGCCAGTTCTGCACGAATCCGGGCCTCGTGCTCGGCTTCGATGGCCCTGATCTGGACCGCTTCGTCAGCGTTGCTGCAGCGGCACTCGAACAGAAGACGTCGCAGACCATGCTGACCGCGGGCATCGCCGCGAGCTATCGCGATGCTGTTGGCGCGCGTGCACAGCTTGCCGGTGTCGAGCGCGTGGCGCAGGGCGCTGAATCCGAGGCCCACTGCGCAGCGCGGCCGGCGCTGTTCAAGACGGCGGCTGTGGACTTCATCGAGCAGCATACGCTGGGCGATGAAATTTTCGGGCCGACGTCAATCGTCGTGGCATGCCGCGACGAGGCGGAGTTGCTGCGCGTCGCCGAGCATCTGGAAGGCCAGTTGACGGCCACGCTGCAGATCGACAGCGGTGATCACGCGCTCGCGCGACGCCTTCTGCCGGTGCTGGAACGCAAGGCGGGCCGCATTCTCGCGAACGGTTTTCCGACGGGGGTCGAGGTGTCTTACGCGATGGTCCACGGCGGGCCGTTTCCGGCGACATCGGATGCGCGCACGACCTCGGTGGGTGCGATGGCGATCGAGCGCTTCCTGCGCCCGGTCTGCTATCAGGATCTGCCGGCCGACCTGCTGCCGCCCGCGCTGCAGGATGACAATCCGCTCGCGCTGTGGCGTCTGCGCGACGGTGAGCTGGTGCGCAACTGATAAGACAACACAGGGTGTGGCCGGGCCGGCGGGCGTGAACAGCCGGCCCAGCCGCCGCCGAAGCGCTTGCGTGCCGCACATCAAACGCCCAATGTTGCTTGACAACTTATCGTGGGGTTCGGCATCCTGCTTTTGCGGCCGGGGAACGGTAAGCGGGTGAGCAGGAAACCGGCCAGCGGGTCACAAGAACCTGTTCCATAACCAGATCAGATGCGAGGAGATGCGATGTTCAAAGGACGCTTGCCGGCCAGACTCCTGGCCCTGTGTGTGGCGGCTGCTGCGACGCTCGGCGTGAGCGCGGTGCATGCCGATCCGGTTTCTCTGAATATCGTGGACGTCGCGGGCAATCTGCAACTGACGCAGAAGGGCTTCGAGGCGTTCAAGGCGAAGTACCCGAACCTCGTCTCCAACATCACCTACACCAACGCGCCCGCACCGCAGCTGCCTGGCAAGATCAAGGCGATGCAGGCCGCGGGCCGTGCTGACATCGACCTCGTGCTGACCGGCACCGACGCGCTCTCGGCCGGCATCGAGCAGAACCTGTGGGTCAAGTTGCTGCCTGACAACTCTGCCGCGCTGCCGGGCGTGCTCGATCACTACGCGCCGGGTCCGCGCAAGATGCAGGAGCTGGCGCAAGGCTATGGACTCGAAGTGGCCTATATGCCGGCGGGTCCGCTGGTCGAATACAACCCGGCCAAGGTACCGAATCCGCCGCATACGCCCGAGCAACTGCTCTCGTGGTGCAAGGCGAATCCGGGCAAGCTGATCTATGCGCGTCCCGCCAATTCGGGCCCGGGTCGCACGTTCCTGATGGGATTGCCGTACCTGCTCGGCGACAAGAATCCGCAAGACCCGATCAACGGCTGGGACAAGACCTGGGCATTCCTTAAGGAGCTGAACGCGTGCGTGCCTTACTACCCGGGCGGCACCTCGGCGGTGATGAAGGAACTCGGCGAAGGCTCGCGCGACATGACCGTCACTGTGACGGGTTGGGACATCAATCCACGTGCACTCGGCATCGTGCCCGCCGACTTCAAGGTGCAGTCGTTCGACAACATGACCTGGGTAAACGACGCCCAGTTCATGGTGGTCCCGAAGGGTGTTTCCAAAGAGAAACTCGCCGTGCTGCTCAAGCTGATGAACTTCATGCTCGAACCGCAGCAACAGGCCATGACCTACGACGACGGCTACTTCTATCCGGGGCCGGCCGTGGCGGGCGTGACGTTGACCATGGCGCCGCAGGCTAGCCAGGACGTGATCGCAAAGTATGGCCGTCCCGAGTACGCAAAGTGGCTGGCGGCCTATCCGCACGTCGTGCCGCTTTCCGCGCAGGCGATGGTCGCCGCTTTCCAGAAATGGGACCGCGAAGTTGGGGCGACCAAGTCACAGTAACGCGCGACGGTGTGAACGACGGCACGCCACTCTGGCGCGCCGTCCACTAACGCAGATCAGGAACGTCTCATGAAGCCTTCTTTCGATCGGCTGCGTCTTGATTCGGTGTGCCGCAACTTCACCAGCACCGAGGGTGCGCAGCTTGCTGCGCTGCGCGGCCTCGACCTCGAAATCCGCCGCGGCGAATTCATTGCGCTGCTCGGACCGTCGGGCTGCGGCAAGTCGACTGCACTCAACTGCATCGCCGGGCTGCTGTCGCTCACGAGCGGCAGTATCTGGCTCGACGATATGCGCATCGACGTCTTGCCGCCCGAAAAACGCGGCTTTGGCATGGTGTTCCAGAACTACGCGCTCTTTCCGCATATGAGCGTGCTGGAGAACGTGGGCTTCGGGCTCAAGATGCGCGGCGTGCCGCGCGACGAGGCGAAGCGCCGCGCGCGCGAGGCGCTGCAACTGGTGCAACTCGTCGGCCATGAAAGCAAGCTGCCCGGCCAGCTGTCGGGTGGGCAGCAGCAGCGCGTGGCGATCGCGCGTGCCATCGTGATCGAGCCGCCGCTCGTGCTCATGGACGAGCCGCTCTCGAATCTCGACACGAAGCTGCGCATCGAAATGCGCGCCGAAATCCGCCGTATTCACACGCAGCTCGAGCGCGCGACGATTTACGTGACGCACGATCAGGACGAAGCGCTTTCGATGGCGGACCGCATCGTCGTGATGCGAGAGGGCGTCGTGCAGCAAGTTGCGATACCTAAGGAAATCTACGGCCGCCCCGCGAATCTGCATGTCGCGCGTTTTATGGGCTATCGCAACGTGCTTCCGTTCACGCTTACGGGCGAGCGCGGCAATCACCTCGCGCTGTCGGCTGGCGGCATCACGTTGAGCGGCGTGGCGATGGACCGCGCGACCGGCACGGACGTATCCGTCGCGATGCGTCCGGAGGACTTCGAACGTGCGGCGCCTGGTGACCCGAACGCCTTCGACGTCGAAGTGGAACTGGTCGAGTACGGCGGCCGGGATTCGCTGCTGCTCGCCAATGCCCCGTTTGGCAAGCTGTGGGTGCGAGTGCCCGGCGAATTCGCTGCCGGCGAGCGCGCGACCGTGCGCGTGGCGCCGTCGCGCGTGCTGGCCTACGCGGAGCGCGCGTCGTGAGCACGCTCGCGTCCTTACTGCGAAAAGAGCCGCGCGACGCGCGTGGCTGGCTCGTTGCGCCCGCGCTCGGTTTCATCATCGCGATGTTTCTGTATCCGTTTGCGTATGGCCTCGCGCTCTCGTTCAGGCCGATGAACGGCGGTGGAGTACTCGCGAACTATGTGCAGTTCTTCTCCGATCTCTCGATGTGGCCCACGGTGTTCGTCACATTGAAGCTGGCGGTGCCCGCGACGATCATCAACGTCGGGCTTTCGCTGCCGGTGGCTTTTGCGCTGCGCCGCAATTCGCCGTACCAGAAGCTCGTGACGATGCTGCTCGTGATTCCGGTGACGCTCGGCACCGTGCTGATCGCCGATGGCATGCTCAGCTATTTCGGCCCGAACGGCTGGTTCCCGCAGGCACTGCACGCGCTGCATCTGTACACGACGGAAGAAGTGCGGCTCACGCATAACTACTGGGGCGTGCTGATCTCGCTGATCATCTCTGGCTTTCCGTTCGCATTCCTTTTGACGCTCTCGTACGTTACCGGCATCGACCCGACGCTCGCCCGCGCGGCCGCGACGCTCGGCGCGGGTCCGTGGCAGCAGTTCCGGCAGATCTATCTGCCACTGCTCGTACCCGGCATCACCATGGCAGCGTGCCTTTCGTTTGTGCAGGCGTATTCGGTGTTTCCGTCCGCTGTGCTGCTCGGCGCGCCCGCTGGACCGACGCGCGTGATTTCGATCGCGGCGTCCGAAGCCGCATTCGAGAGCTACGACTATTCGCTGGCCTCGACCATCGCAATCGTGATGGGTTTCGTGCAACTGGTGGTCGTGGCCGCGATGCTCGGCGTGAAGCGCTGTTTCTACGCGGGACCGGTGAGCGGAGGGAAGGGCTGATGTCCGCTCCTCAACGCAATACGGCGGGCCTGCACGGCGGCGCGTCGATGGATACGGAACGTCCCACGGTTTCGCCGTCGAGGGCGTCCATCCGGTTGCCCCAGCGGCTGTGGAAATGCATCGTTTGGGCTGGCGTCGTGTTCTTCCTTTTGAACGTGCTGTTGCTGATCGCGACGGTCGGCATGAACTCCATTGCGACGCGCTGGTTCGGCACCCCGCTACCGCAGGGCTTCACGCTGCACTGGTACGCGCAGGCGTGGCGCGATTTCCAGCTTTCGAGCGTACTGTGGGTGACATTCGAGGTGGTGGGCGCCGTCGTGGTGCTCGCGGTTGTGCTGGGCGTGCCTGCCGCCTATGCGCTCGCGCGCGCGCAATTTCCCGGCAAGCGCATCGCGATGCTCGTGTTTCTGCTGCCGCTGATGGTGCCGCCTGTGACCTACGGCATCCCGATGGCGACGGCCATGTACCGGGTCGGCCTCGCGGGCACGCTGCCTGGCGTGATCCTCGCGAACCTCGTGCCTGCACTGCCGTTCGTGATCCTCGTGATGACGCCGTTCATCGAGCAGATCGACCCGAATCTCGAATCCGCCGCGCGCATTTTCGGCGCGAACACGCTGCGTTATTTCCGCTATGTGCTGCTGCCGCTGCTCGTGCCGGGCATGCTCTCGGCGGCGCTGCTCGTGCTCGTGCGCACGATCGGCATGTTCGAACTCACTTTCTTTACCGCCGGACCCGACACGCAGACCCTCGTCGTAGCGCTGTATTACGCCGTGTTCTCGACGGGCGTGCGCGCGCCGCAATCGATCGACGCCATGGCGATGATCTATATGGCAATCACGCTCGCGTGGGTGCTGGTGGCGCTGCAGTTCGTCAGCCCGACACAGCTTGTGTCGCGCGTGAAGGAGCAGCGCTGACCGGCGACGGCAGCCCTAATAGACTCAAGAGATACACCTGGAGCAAAGCATCATGAGCAACAAGCGAAAGACCCCTGAAGAACTGCGCAGCCATCGCTGGTACGGCGTGAACGATCTGCGTTCGTTCGGCCACCGCTCGCGCACCGCGCAGATGGGCTACGACCGCGAGGAATATGCGGGCAAGCCGGTCATCGCGATCCTCAACACGTGGAGCGAGATCAACCCGTGCCACACGCACTTCAAGCAGCGTGTGGAAGAGGTTAAGCGCGGCATCTGGCAGGCGGGCGGTTTCCCGGTCGAGTTGCCGGTGCAGACGCTCTCGGAGCCGTTCCAGAAACCCACGACGATGCTCTATCGCAACTTCCTTGCGATGGAAACCGAAGAGACGCTGCGCTCGTATCCGGCGGACGGCGTCGTGCTGATGGGCGGTTGCGACAAGACCACGCCTGCGCTGCTGATGGGCGCGATCTCGGTGGATCTGCCCGCGATCTTTCTGCCGGCCGGTCCGATGCTCAACGGCAACTGGAACGGCGTGACGCTCGGCTCGGGCTCCGACACCTGGAAGTACTGGGCCGACCTGCGCGCGGGCAAGATCACCGAGCAGGACTGGAAGGGCGTGGAAGGCGGCATCGCGCGTTCGCCGGGCCACTGCATGACGATGGGCACGGCGTCGACGATGACGAGCGCGGCCGAAGCACTCGGCTTCACGCTGCCGGGCTTCGCCTCGATTCCCGCGCCCGATTCGCGCCACGCGCAGTATTCGGCGAAGACGGGCATGCGCATCGTCGATATGGTGTGGGAAGACCTCAAGCCCTCGGACATCATCACGCGCAAGGCGGTCGATAACGCCGTGACGACCTGCCTCGCGCTTTCAGGCTCGACCAACGCGATCGTTCACATGATCGCGCTCGCGCGCCGCGCCGGTGTCGAACTGACACTCGGCGATTACGACGACATCGCGCGCCGCACGCCGGTGCTCGCGAACATCCGTCCGACCGGCAAGTTCCTCATGGAGGACTTCTTTTACGCGGGCGGTCTGATGGCGATGCTCAAGGAACTGGGCGATCTGATCGACGGGACGCAGCGCACGGTGAACGGCAAGACGCTCGGCGAGAACATCGCCGAGGCGCAGATCTACAACGACGAAGTGATCCGCCGCCGTAGCAATCCGGTGATGCCGGACACGGGTCTCGCCGTGCTGCGCGGCAATCTCGCGCCGGATGGTGCGGTGATCAAACCGGGTGCGGCCGAGCCGCATCTGCACGTGCATACGGGTCGTGCCGTCGTGTTCAAGGACTACAACGACATGTCCGCGCGCATCGACAGCGAGGATCTCGACATCGATGAAAACTGCGTGATCGTGCTGCAGCACGCGGGCCCGATCGGCGCGCCGGGCATGCCCGAGTGGGGCCAGTTGCCGATCCCGCAGAAGATCCTGAAGAAGGGTGTGCGCGACATGCTCCGTATCTCGGACGCGCGCATGAGTGGCACGAGCTACGGGGCATGCGTGCTGCACGTGGCGCCGGAGTCGTTCATCGGCGGGCCGCTTGCGCTCGTGAAGGACGGCGACATGATCGAGCTGAACGTGCCCGAACGCCGCCTGAACGTGCTGATCTCCGACGAAGAACTCGCACGCCGCAAGGGCGCATGGGTCGCACCCGACCCGCGCTTCACGCGCGGCTACGGCGCGATGCACCAGATGCACGTCATGCAGGCGGACAAGGGCTGCGATTTCGATTTCCTGCAGCGTGAAGGTGCCGGCGGCGGTTGCGGTGGAGGGGGCGAGCCCGAGATCCACTAAGGAGAACGGTTCGGCAGCGGGACATGAGGCGCGCGAGGCGCGCCTCATGCTGCGAAGAGCAGCGATTTTCAAAGAGCAGTAACCAAAGCGTTTTATAACCACAAAGACTAAAGGTAGGAGTACAGATGAAAAAAACAGTCATTGCAACGGCGCTCGGTCTTGCCGCGATGGGCGCACAAGCCCAGAGCAGCGTGACGCTGTACGGCATCATCGATACGAGCGTTGCATATCTGAATAACGTGAAGACCACGAGCGGCGGCGTCACGAGTAGCGGCGCGTTCGTCGGCATGGGTCAGGGTGTCTGGGGCGGCAACCGCTGGGGCCTGAAGGGGCGTGAGGACCTCGGCGGCGGTACCGCTGCCATTTTCCAGTTGGAAAATGGGTTTAACAGCGCCAACGGTGCTACGGGCAAGACGGGCCTGATGTTCGATCGCGGCGCGTGGGTTGGCCTGACCAACGCGAACTACGGCACGCTGCAGGCGGGCCGCCAGTACACCCCGTACTACCTGCTGCTGTCGCCGTGGAGCCCGACCACGTGGCTCACCGGTTACTTCGGCGCGCACCCGGGCGATATCGACAATCTCGATACCGACTACCGCGTGAACAACGCGCTGACGTACACGTCGCCGGTCTTCGCTGGCCTGACGGTTTCCGGCATGTACGCGTTCGGCGGCCAGCCTGGCAGCTTCAGCCAGGGACAGTCGTGGAGCGTTGCAGCCCAGTACAAGATGGGTGGCGCAGGCCTGGGTGTGGGCTACGAGCGTTTCAACAACGCGACGGTGGGTGGCGGCGCATGGAGCCCGAACTCGACGGCTTACTCGGGCACGGGCGAGCAGGGTAACAACAGCCTGACCGCAGGCTACCAGACCGCGGCAGCACAGAACCGCTTCGCGGTGACGGGCGGCTATACGTTCAACCAGTTCGACGTGTCGGCTGCGTACTCGAACGTCCAGTATGTTCCGGGTGTGAACTCGTCATTCGCAACGAAGGCGATCTTCAACACGGCCGGCCTGGCGCTGCACTACCACGCAAGCACCGTGTGGGATCTGGCTGCAGGCTACGCTTACACGCGTGCTACCACGGCTAACGGTGTCACTTCGGCAGCGAGCTACAACCAGTTCAACCTGACGCAGCTGTACAACCTGTCGAAGCGCAGCCGTATCTATGTGCTCGAAGGCTACCAGCGCGCGAATGGCCAGACGCTGAACTCTAGCGGCAAGGTGGTCAATGCTACGGCAAACCTGGGCGACCAGACCGTCGGTTCGAGCGGCGGCCGTAGCCAGGTTGGCTTCACGGTTGGTATCAACCACCAGTTCTAATAACCTGATCTAAGTCTCCATGGAAAGTTTTGCGGTGGCATCGCAAGGTGCCGCCGCTTTTTTCTTTGGTCTTGCCGGAGCGGGGCCACTGCGACAAATTGGCAAAAGTTGTCAATCAAATACGGCGCGTATCAGGCGGGTTGAGCCCCAGCTGAGTGCACTTTTTTGTCCGAGATGTCATTTGAATAGACCTTTCGCATCGGAAAAAGCGGGCTGCGTGGAGTCGGTATGAGGGTATTCACTAGAATCCAGCCGGCATCGAGGTCTATACAATCCGATGTTGTCATACAACAATGACGCAGCCGGGCGGGGATAAGTGCCAGCACCATTGGGTGGTTCCGGCCGCACATGATGGATCTACTTCAAGGAAGATTGAGACGATGAAAAAGTTTCCGCTGTGCCGCGTTTCGATGATTGCCGCCGCCATGGCGCTTGCGCTTGGCGCGGGTAGCGCCGAGGCGCGCATGTTCCGCGCAGCGAACGTGCACGCCGATACGTTCCCGACGGTTGTGACGCTCAAGGCGATGGGCGACGAACTCGGCAAGGCGACGGGCGGCCAGGATTCGATCAAGGTGTTCGGCAACAGCTCGCTCGGCTCGGAAGCCGACACGATCAGCCAGGTGCGCGTCGGCGCGCTGGACATGGTCTGGGCGAACGGCTCCCTGTTCAATGAAATCGTGCCCGAATCGGTGATTCCGTCGTTCCCCTTCCTGTTCCGCGACGTCGACCATTTCCGCAAGGTCATGTACGGACCCGTTGGCCAGCAGATCCTCGACGCGTTCTCGGCGAAGGGCATGGTCGCGCTGGCGTTCTACGAGAGCGGCTCGCGTTCGATCTATGCGAAGAAGGCGATCCACTCGCCGGCCGATATGAAGGGCCTCAAGGTGCGCGTGCAGCCGTCCGACCTGATGGTCGACGAAATCAAGGCGATGGGCGGCACGCCGACGCCGATGCCGTTCGCCGAGGTCTACACGGGCCTCAAGACGGGTCTCGTCGATGCGGCGGAGAACAACGCCTCGTCGTACGCAGAGACCAAGCACTACGAAGTCGCGCCGGTGTATTCGGAAACGCAGCACGCGATGACGCCTGAAGTGCTCGTGTTCTCGAAGAAGATCTGGGACACGCTGAGCCCGCAGGAGCAGGCTGCGATCAAGAAGGCGGCGGCCGATTCGGTGCCGTACTACGTGAAACTCTGGACCGCGCACGAAAGCGACGCGATGAAGACTGTCGTCAAGGGTGGTGCGACCGACATCCCGGCTGCGCAGATCGACCGTGCAGCCTTCGTCAAGGCGATGCAGCCGGTCTGGGCGAAGTACGAATCGACGCCGCAGATGAAGAAGATCGTCGACGAGATCGAGGCGGTCAAGTAAAGGAACGGGCGGGAACGCCGCGCCGGAACGTCATTCCCGCAGCCGTGCGGGCGGGCGTTCCGGCTTGTTGCGTTTATTGCCGCTTGTTGTGTTTCGCGCGGAGATACGCCAGCGAACCTGGCGGGCTAATCCGGCTCTTCGCGATGGATGAGGATGTCCAGATGAGTTTCATGAAACGACCGAACGACTGGGTCGCCAGCGGACTGACGATTGTCTCCGCAATCTGCCTCGTCGTGCTTTGCGTGCTTGTGCTGTACGGCGTGGTCATGCGTTATGTGTTCGACAACGCGCCCGACTTCGTCGAGCCGATCGCGTTGCTGCTCGTGATCGCGATTGCGTTCTTCGGCGCTGCACTGAAGGTGCGCGACGGCGGCCATATCGGCCTCGATTCGCTGATTACGAAGCTGCCGCCCAAAGGTCGCCGTGCGGCTGTCGCGTTCCAGCACCTTTGTCTTATTGCGTTCGCCATCGCAGCGATCGTGGGCTGCAATGAAATGGCATCCACCACCAGCGACGATCCGATTCCGATCATCGGCGTGCCGGAAGCCGCGCGTTACTACATTCCGATGATCGCCAGTGCGTGCATCGTGCTCTTTTCCCTCGAACATCTGCTGAATATGTTCGCACGCAAGCGGACCTGATCGATCATGGAACTCGCCATCCTTTCCATTAGTTTTATTGTGCTTCTCGTGCTCGGGGTGCCCGTTTCGTTCGCCCTCGGGCTTGCGTGCGTGCTGACCTATCTTCACGAGGGCTTGCCGATCGCGACCGCGATGCAGTCGATGATCTCGGGCATCAACGCGTTCTCGTTCCTCGCGGTACCGTTTTTTATCCTCTCGGGCGAGCTGATGCTGCACGGCGGCATCGCCGATCGAATTCTGAAATTTGCGCAGGCCACGGTCGGCCATTTCCGCGGCGGTCTCGGCATGGCCAACGTGGTGGCCTGCACGATGTTCGGCGGCGTGTCCGGGTCGCCCACGGCCGACACCTCGGCAATGGGCGGCGTCGTGATCCCGCTGATGAAGCGCGAGGGGTACAGCGCTGCGTATGCGGTCAACGTGACGACACACTCGTCGCTGGCTGGCGCGCTGATGCCGACCTCGACCAACATGATCATCTATGCGCTGGCCGCGCAGGGCATCACCGGCATGGTGGCCGGCAATTCGGTGAGCGGTGTGTCTATCGGCGATCTGCTGTTCTCGGGCCTGATTCCGGTGCTGTGGGTGATGGGCTTCGTGCTCTTGACCGCCTATTGGCAAGCCGTGCGCTTTGGCTTCCCCCGTCGCCCCGATGGCTCCACCGTGCTCACGAAATTTCCGGGCTGGGCCGAGGTCGGGCGAACCTTCATCGGCGCGTTGCCGGGTCTGTTCGTCATCCTTATCATTCTCGGCTGCGTGGCCAAGGGGATCGCGACGGCGACCGAGGCGGCCGCGATAGCCGTGGGCTATTCGCTCGTGCTGACCTTGTTTGTCTACCGCAGCATGACGCGCGCAAAGCTCTTCACGGCACTGTCGCGCGCCGCGCGGACGACGGGGGTTGTGCTGCTGCTGATCGGCGTGTCGAACATGCTCCGCTTCCAGATGGCGTACCTCTCGATTCCCGACGCCATCGAAGGCATTCTCGAGCACGCGACCACGGTGCCATGGCTGATGCTGCTGTATATCAACATCATCCAGGTCTTTCTCGGCACGTTCGTCGATATGGCCGCGCACATCCTGATCACGACGCCGCTGTTTCTGCCGCTCGCGATGCACTATGACGTCGGCCCGGTGCAATTCGGCATCATGATCCTGCTGAACTGCTCGCTCGGACTCGTGCACCCGCCAATTGGCTCAGTGCAGTTCATCGGCTGCGCGATCGGTGATGTATCGATCGGCGAGACCACCAAGATCGCCTGGCCTTACTACCTCGCGATCTTCAGTGCGATCAATATCGTCACGTATTTCCCGGCGTTTTCGACCTGGTTGCCGAGTCTGATCAGCGGCCATCCAGTGTTCTAAGGGTGAGGGCGCGGCGCCGTGAGGGTGGCCGCGCCTCTCGGCCAAACCGGACGCAATAAACCGGCGGCAAATGCGCCGAAATCAAATCCCAGCTTTCGCCGCCATCGGCGGATGTCCAAAGCCCGCCAGTCGTCGATCCCATCGCGAGGCGCGTGCCTGACTCATCGACATCGAGTCCGTGCCGGTACACCAGGTCATACGCCGGTGCTGCCGGCAATCCGTTCGAGAAACGCTCGAACGTGCGCCCACCGTCGCGCGTGCGCGTGACGACGAACTTTCCATCCACCGGGACCCGGTACTGGTCTTTTACCGCGGGCACGAACCACGCGGTGTCCGGCTCGCGCGGATGCACGGCAACCGCGAAGCCGAAGCTCGATGGCTGCGCCTGAATCCTCTGCCAGTGCGTCGCGCCGTCCGTCGAGCGGAAGATCCCGCAATGATGCTGAGTCCAGAGCACATCGGGGTTGGCCGCGCATTGCACGACGTGGTGCGGGTCCTGCACGTTGGGGTCACCGCGGCGCTCCGGTGGCATGTAGTCGGCCTCCATCCCCTCGGAACCCTGGCGCCAGGTCGCGCCGCCGTCGGGGGTTTGCCAGACGCCGCCGGATGACACGCCGACCGTGATATGGCGGCTGTCGCGTGGATCGACCAATACGGAATGGATGCCCGGCGCGTCGTAGCCCCCACCGGCCCATTCGCGGCGTTCCGGGCGATCCCACAAGGCGCGGTTGAGTTCCCAGGTGTCGCCACCGTCGCCAGAACGGAAGAGGCCGCCTGGAATCGTGCCGGCCCACAGGACGCCGGGCTCATCCGGCCCACCGGGTTCGAGTGACCAGATCTGCTGAAGCGTCCACGGAACTGGCGGGCGGGGTGGGGCCGCATTGTCCGCACTGGCGTTTGCCCCGTCGCTCACGCGAGTTTCCTCGGGCGGCTGCGGTGGATAGACGGGGACCGCACACTCTTCCCAGTCCGCCATGCCCGCGCGCCGGCGATGCAGCTTCACGCCGAAGTGGCCGAGATTGAGCGCGGCGTACAGCGATCCGTCGCGCGGATCGGCCAGCACCATGCTCACCGGCTCGCCGATGAACTGCGGCTCACCGAGCGTCCAGCGGCCCTGATTGTCGGCATGGAGTTCGAATAATCCCTTTCGGGTTGCGACGAGCAATCGATCGGTCATGTCGAGTGTCTCCGGTGTCCCATGCAGGGCGGTCGAACCGAGTTAGTGCTTCAGCGCTGACTCTGATTCAGTGCAACGCGCCCATCTGCTGTGATGCAAGGCTCAACAATGGCTGAGGCGCCATTAGCCGCCCGACAACGCCTGCACGACGTAAACGCGGGTTTCCTCGCCGAGCACGTCGGATAGACGCTGGCGATCGCGTACCGGCCGTCCGTCGACAAACACGGCGAGATGCTTTCGCAGCGAACCCTGATCGTCGAGGATATAGCCGCGCAGCCGGGGTTGTCCGGCAAAGACCGCCTCGAGCGCTTCGCCCAGCGTGCGCGCGTCGATCTCACGTTCGGGCGTCGGGACATGCCGTTGAATCGATGCAGCGAAGAAGATGTGTGCCATGGCGCAGTGGCCGGGCGAAATCGCCGTGTCAGGTGGTTCTGTAGTTTAGGCGATATACAGCTTGTTTTATGTCTTCGCCCTTTGTCGCGTCGCGATCAAGGGTTCGATCGCACCGGGCGGACGGGAAAAGAGGGACGCGAAGTCAACAATGACACAGGTTTCCGATAGTCAACCCGGTGTGCAGATAGTGCGTAACGGAAACGGCTGCCCCTCCGGAATAGCGGGGCAGCCGGACTCAGATATGCCTTCAACAATGTCGCCCGCTTCATCCGGGACGACGTGCTCCCGTTGCGCTTCGAAAACGGGCAGTACGCTGTCCTCGAATACCGTGCGCCGCAGTTCTACTTCCGGCGTCACGAAATAGCGAACTAGCGGGCGTTTTTCAACATGAGCCACGCAGGCCGCTATCACCCACCGCGCTTGCCGCGCGCTTCTTCTGGCGTGAAGTCAAAGCTCGCAAAGCTGCCACCCTGGTAGCGTTGCGCGACGGCGTCGAGCGGATTCTGCTGCTTGAGGATCTCGTCGGCGTAGTCCTCGGCATTCTGCTGCGGCCGATAGCCGAGCCGTTCGGCATCGTCGTTCGCACCGGTCTGAACCCAGTAGCCGCGCGTGTTGTTCGACACGCCCCACACGACCGCAAAACCGATTTCCGGCACGTTGATGACGCGGTCGACCAGATGTAGCAGATCCTCATGGCCGAACCACGTGCTCAGATGGCGGAACTCAGTCGGTCGCTGTACGCAGCTCCCGATGCGCACGCACACCGTCTCGATTCCGTGCTTGTCCCAGTAGAGCCGGGCGAGCGATTCGCCCCACGCTTTGCTGAGGCCATAGAAGCCGTCCGGGCGGAATGCGCAGTCGAGCGTCAGCTTGTCTTCAACCGGATACATGCCGATCGCGTGATTCGAGCTTGCGAACAGGATGCGCTTCACGCCGTTGCGGCGTGCGCCCTCATAGACCTCGACGAGTCCGCGCAGGTTGTTCTCGATGATCTCGGGCAGCGGGCGCTCGACGCTCGTGCCGGCCATGTGGATCAATACATCGACGCCTTCGAGCAGGCGATCGACCACCTCGGACTGGCGCAGGTCGCCGTGCATGACGTCTTCGCCCTCGACGATCGGCGTGAGCGGCTTCGAGCCGGCCGCGGAGCGCAGATTCACGCCGCGCTCGAGGAGCGCCTGGCGCAGCACGGTGCCTAGCTGGCCGGCTGCGCCGGACAATGCGACTTTCTTCACTGTGGTGTTTCCTTTCGTAAAAACGCCAAAGACCGGCGTCCCGAAGGGCGCCGGCCGAAATTCATGCCCGCACGCTCAACGTGCTCTCGATGGCGATCTCGGCGTTGTCGGTCTTCTCCTCTTCGCGGATGAGACGCCAGGCGACGATCGCGCCGACCACGTCGAACAGCATCAGGCAGACGAACAGCGGGCTATAGCCGATGGTGCCAGCCACTGCGCCGACGATCAGCGAGAAGATCGTCGCGCCGAGGTAGCCGAACATGCCCGAGAGGCCGGTCGCGGTGGCCACCTCGTGCTGTCCGAACACGTCCGAGGCCAGCGTGAAAAGCGAGCCGGAGATGGTCTGGTGGGCGAACGTGCCGACGCAGAACAGCGCGATCGCGACATAGGGGCTCGCGACGAAACCCACCAAAGCCGGACCGATCATCAGGCATGCGCCGGTCGTGATGACGAGCTTGCGCGACGTGATGAGCGAGCAGCCGAACCAGCGGATAAAGAGCGGGGCCAGATAGCCACCGACGAGGCAGCCGATGTCCGCGGCGAGGAACGGCATCCACGCGAACAGCGCGATCTCCTTCAGGTCCATGTGGCGCACGGTGACCATGTAGAGCGGAATCCATGCGCCGAATGTCTGCCACGCCGGCTCCGCAAGCATGCGCGGAATGCCGATGCCCCAGAAGCGGCGCTGCTTGAGCACTTCCTTCCACGATGGCTTGCCCGCAGACGACTGCTGGGCTCTAGTCTGGCCCGCGCGGATATACTCGGCTTCGTCGACCGAGAGCCGCGGATGCTCGGCGGGCGAACGGAAAAACACGAGCCACAGGCCGACCCAGATCAGCGCCACACCACCGGTCAGCACGAACGCGAACTGCCAGTTGAACTTCAGAATGCACCAGACGACGAGCGGTGGAGCGATCATCGCGCCGATCGACGTGCCGGTATTGAGCCAGCCCGTCGCGACCGAACGTTCTTTCGCCGGGAACCACTGGCTGATCGATTTCATGCCCGCCGGGAAGATGGCGGCTTCGCTTGCACCGAGCAACCCGCGGAAGAACGCGAGCGACGGCCAGCTCGTGGCGAGGCCGTGCAGCATGTTGGAGATGGCCCAGCCGAATGCGAAGATCGCGAAACCGATCTTGACGCCGACTGAATCGAGCACGAAACCGGCGACCGGCTGCGCGAGCGCGTAACAGGCCTGGAATGCCGTGACGATGTACGAGTACTGCTGGGTGCTCATGTGCAGCGTCTGCATGAGCGTAGGGGCCGCTACCGAGAGTGAACTGCGCGCGAGGTAGTTGAAGATGGTGCCGATCATGATGAGGCTGATGATCCACCACCGGAGTCCCTTGATTGTCCTGCGTTGCACTGCGTGCCTCCGACTACTGGCGTGCTGCCAGGTAAGGCGTGATTCTATTTCCATAAAGTTGTAAAGCAAATCTGCTTCGAGTAGGTATCTTCCCTGGTGTGGCGCCGGGACCAGGGCTATCGCATCCCCGCCAAATGGTGCCTGCGTTCAAGGGGCGGAACGGGAAGCCGCGCCGGACGTGAGGCAGATTGGTGTAAAGGCAGGCGAAGGCCGGGGACAGGTTGACAATTCTATTGTTGTATTACAACAATGCTGGGACACCACATCGCACCTGAGGGACGTCGTGGCCCGCACGAGCCGCCCCTGAAGACACTGGACGACACACGATGAATTCACCCGCCATCCCCGTGAGCGAGACTGCACTCGAGCAACTGCGCCACGTTTCCAATGCGACACTCACCACGCAGTTGTTCAAGCGCGGTCTGCGCAACGTCTTTCTGCAAGGCGTGAAACCGCTCGTCGTGCCGTCACCAGGAACACCGAACCTCGTCGGCCCGGCCTTTACGATGCGCAACATTCCGGCGCGCGAGGATCTCGATCAACTGAGCGCGTTCCAGAACCCCGAGCATCCGCAGCGCAAGGGCGTCGAGACCGTGCCGCCCGGCGCCGTGCTCGTGCAGGATTGCCGGGGTGAGCACACGGCGGCGTCGGTCGGCTCGATTCTCGCCACGCGCCTGAAGGTGCGCGGCGTCGCGGGCATGGTTTCGGACGGTCCGGTGCGCGACAGCGCGACCATTGCCGCGCTCGGCCTGCCCATCTTCTGCGCGGGCGCATCGGCGCCGCTCAACCTGACGAAGCACCACACCATCGACCTGAACGTGCCGATCGCGTGCGGTGGCGTTGCCGTTTATCCGGGCGACATCATGGTCGGCGACGCGGACGGGGTCGTCGTCGTGCCGCGCCATCTGGCCGAAGAAGTCGCTCAGGCTGCGTGGGAGCAGGAAGAACTCGAACGTTTCATCACCTCGCGCATCGAGGCGGGGGCGCCGCTGCCGGGCACCTATCCGCCAAACGAGGTGACGCTCGCGGCCTTCGCCGAGTGGCGCAAGACGCAGTCGTGAACGCAGCGGGAACAACACGATGACGATGGAAGCAGGACACACGCCGGTTCGGCAACTGGAGACGCGTGACGCGCGGCGCTCCTCGGTGGGCGAGTGCCCGGTCTGGCGAGTCGAGGAGAATGCGCTCTACTGGGAAGACATTCCCGCGCAGATGCTTGTGCGCTACGAACTCGCGACGCAGCGGCGCACGGAGTGGCGCTTGCCGGAGCGTATCGGCTGCTTCACCTTTGCGCGCAACGGCAAGGTGCTGGCCGCGCTGGAGAGCGGCCTGTTCGCGGTGACGCTGCACGAACCGGTGCCTGGCGACGCGCTCGTCAGGCAAGGCACCATTGATGTGCGCCCGCTCGCGGCCGTTGCACACGAAGCCGCCAACATGCGTTTCAACGACGGCCGCTGCGACCGCCAGGGCCGATTCTGGGCCGGCACGATGGTGCAGGACGCGAGTGCGCCGAATCCGGCGGGCAAGCTCTATCGCTATACGGCGCACGATGGGTTGTCCGCGCCGGTGGTGGAGGGGCTGTGCACGCAGAACGGGCTGGCCTGGTCGCCGGACGGACGCACGATGTATCTCTCGGACTCGCATGCTTCGTGCCGCGTGATCTGGGCTTTCGACTACGATACCGATGACGGCGTGCCGACCAACCGGCGCGTATTCGCCGACCTGCACGATTACGCAGGCCGTCCCGATGGCGCAGCCGTCGACGCCGATGGCTGCTACTGGACATGCGCGAACGATGCGGGCCTGTTGTTGCGTTTTACGCCCGAGGGCCAACTCGACCGCAAGGTCGCGGTGCCGGTCTCGAAGCCGTCGATGTGCGCGTTCGGCGGACCCGGCCTCGACTTGCTGTTCGTGACGACGATCTGTCCTGCGCAAGTGGGCAAAGAGGACGGTTTCGTGTTCGTATTGGAAACCGGCGTGCGCGGATTGCCCGAGCCCGCGTTCGATGGCACGCTTTGATCTTTCTATTTCATCGATTAGCCATGCCGAAGTTTCAGGACCAGGAAGTCATCGAAATTGTCAGCGGCGCGTCGCGCCTGCTGTTTGCGCCACAAGCGGGCGGACGGCTGCTGTCGTGGCATCTCGACGGGTCGTCTTTGATTCACTGGCCTGAGGTGGCCGACTGGAGCCGGCCAGCCGGCATTCGCGGCGGCAATCCGCTGCTGTTTCCGTTCCTCGGGAGGCATCGCGTGAATGGCGAGATCGGCTGGTGGAAGGACGCCGAGGGCGTCGTGCGCGCCCTGCCGATGCACGGCTTCGCGCGCGATCTGCCGTTCGCGGCGCAAGTTTCGCCGCAAGGCGACGCCGTGCGCATGACGCTCGCCGATACCGACGCGACGCGTGCCGGCTTTCCGTTCGGCTTCCGGTTCGAGGCCACCTATCGGCTCGCGGACGAGAGTACGCTCGACGTCGATCTGACGACCACGAACACGGGCACGTCCCGCCTGCCGTACTACGCGGGGCATCATTTCTATTTCGCGTTACCGCATGCGAAACGTAGCGAGTCGACGCTCACGTTGCCGCGCACGGTCACCCGTCACCAGCGTCCGGACGGCACGATCACGGAACCCATCGAAGGGCAGCCGCGCTACACCTTCGACGACCCGCAGATTCTCGACCGCTTTCATTGCCTCGACGGCGCACCGGACGCGCCGGTGCGCATCGATATTCCGGCCTTGCAGCGCACGATCGAGATCGACTTGCGGCGTCCGGGATCGGTGCCGTGGTACGCGGTGACCTCGTGGACCGAAACGCCGCAGTCGGATTTTTATTGCGTCGAGCCGTGGCTCGGTTTGCCTGATGCGATCCACAACGGCCTCGGGCTGCGCTGGGTCGAACCTGGCGAGACGGAAGTCGCATCGTTGCGTATCAGCGTGAGCGCGTTCCGTTAAACGCGGGGCAACACAAGGAAGTCGACGCCTGACGAGCCTCGGCGTGCACTCTTTGACTTACAATTGGGAATAATTCTGACAACTCGGAACGTACGCCTCACCATGGCTGAGCAAAAAGCGCCGAACATGCCGGCGCGAATTTACAGCGATATTCTGAATCGCATCATCGAAGGCGAATACAAGGAAGGGGAACGCCTGCCGACCGAGCACATGCTCGCGGAGCGCTTCTCGACCTCGCGTCCGACCGTGCGCGAAGCGCTCGCGCAATTGCGTGCGGATGGCATCATCGCCACGCGCCATGGCTCAGGCACGACAGTGATGCGGCGCCCCGATCCGGACGTGCGCCGCTTCGCGCCGCTTGAGACGTTGTCGGACATCCGTCGCTGCTATGAGTACCGTGTGGTGGTGGAGTCGGGCGCGGCGGCGCTCGCAGCGCAAAAGGCGGAAGACGCGGATGTCGATGCCATTCAGCGCGAGTGGGACAACCTTCAGACGATCGTCGAGACCTCGGGGATCGGCTCGAAAGACGACTTCGCGTTTCACCTCGCGGTGACCCGCGCGTCGAAGAATCAGTTCTTTATCACCGCGCTCTCGGCAATCCAGGAGCAGATGGTGTTCAGCATGAACCTCTCGCGCAATCTGTCGCTCGTGAAGTCGATCGAGCGGCAACGCATCGTCCAGCAAGAGCACCTCGAAGTGCTCGAAGCCGTACGCGCGCGCGATCCCGAACGCGCGTCGCGAGCGATGCGCGTGCATCTCGAAAGCGCGGTCAACCGTATGTTCGGTTCCTGAAGCACAGTTCCCGTTTCTGGCGGCGCTGGGCACAGCGCCTTTCCCGCCACCTTCAGGCGGGGTCAACGTATAGCCTGAATCAGTCGATGTAGCTCGTACCGGGCGTGGGCCGCGATGGCGGACGCATGCCCGCGTATGCGTGCGCGTCAGCAACGATGTTCGAAACGGGAGGCTGCGCGAAATTAGCGGCCATGGCTAACGCGCGTGGCACGCCGCAAGGGCGTGATCCGGAGTGGCAGGTCGTCACGAGCCAGTTCCGCATGCGCGGAGCTGGCTCACGTTTGACGATGCCCGGTAAGACTGAGAATCGCTGAGAATCAGGCAGACTTCGTGCCGCGCGAAGCTTGCGCCACGGCCTTCGAAGCGGCGTGCGCCGCGTTCTGGAAGTTGCTTTCGGCGATTTCGACAGCTTGCTTTGCTGCCTTGTTCACCGTTTCGTAGGCCGAGCCGGCTGCGTTGAATGCCGACTTGAATGCGGCCACAGCGCTTTCCGAGCCAGCCGGCGCGTTCTTCACAGCGTTGTCGACGAACGATTGCGCAGCGTGTTTCTGTTGCTCGAATTGGGCTTGCGCGGCGAGCGTGAACTCGGCTTGAGCGGCCGACAGGACGTCGTAGATCGAGCGGCCATACGCAACGGCCTTTTCCGCAGCGGACTGCGCGAAGCTGGCTTGCAGTGCCAGGACAACTTGCGGATCTTTTGCCGACAGCACGGCCTGGGCGTGCTCCTGGCCTTCGGCGACGGACGAGCGGGCGGTCTGGAGATTCAGTTCGGCGAGTTTGATCGCGCCGTCGACGGCCGTGTTCGTGAGGCCGAAAAATGCCTCGAGGTTGGCTTTCTGAGTGGCGGCGAATTGTTCGGGTGTCGGCAGAGTCATGTCTTCGTTCCTGATGACGAACCGGTGTGCCCGGTTCCGCTTGGAAAATGAGAAAACTTTCGTATCGATCACCGGTTCGCGGATTTGTGCGTTGCAGCAATCTGAGGTCATGATAGCGCAATGAAACTGCCTGTCAAGAAAAATTTGTGCGTCGCACCAATATCACAGTCGATTGATTTGTATGGAAAATATGCCGCACATTGCGACCCGTTTCGGATCGGAAACGGGGGCGGAAACCGTCGCGCAACGCGGCGCGGATCGCGGCAGCGCCTGTACGCTGCACGCGGAGGACGACTTCACGGAAACCGGCGATCTCGCCAGTCGCGTGCTCATTCACGACCGGCGCACGGTACCCGTCAAGAAGGTAGTGGCCGGCCGTTATGCAGTGACAGCCTGCGACGATTCGCGCCTGTGTGTCTAACGCGCCGCGCCGCTGCTGTTCAGTAGTTCGACCAGATACGGTTTCCATACTTCCGGATGGGCCAGTGTCTGGTGTCCGTACGACTGCGCGCTCTCAGGCATTTCGACGTAGCGAGCGTGCGGCACTTGCGCGACGAGCTTTTGCATCACGCCGAGATCCGTCGCGTTGATGAGGTCATCGGCGAAATTCACGGCGAAGAGTGGCGCGCGAATCTGCGCAAGCTGCGGTGACGGGTCGTAGTCCCACGACGATTCGAACCAGTAGAGCACGTCGTTGGCATCGTTTTTCGAGGCGTCGGCGACGAGCGTGTCATAGAGCTTCGTTGCGGCCGCACGGTCCGGCGCTTGTGTCTGCATGCGCGCGGCATTGCCTGTCATGATCGTGAATACGGGCATCACGCGGGTCCATTGCGTTGGTTGCGCGGTGTAATCGCCGTCGTGCCAGCCCGGATCGTTCCGGATCGCGCCCGCTACCATCTGCCGCCACAGCCAGTTGCGTCCGGCCATTGGAATCGGCTGGCTCGCGATGGGCATGAGCGCATCGGCCATCGCTGGGTAGCGCTCGCCCCACATCCACGTTTGCATGCCGCCCATCGAGGTTCCCAGCACGAGTCGCAGATGGTCGATACCGAGCCCTTCGACGAGCATGCGGTGGTTCGCCTCGATCACGTCGCCATAACCGTAGTGCGGGAAGCGCGCGCGCTGACCGTCGCTCGGCTTGGTCGAGCCACCGCGCCCGAGGCCATCGGGCATCACGATGAAAAAGCGGCTCGCGTCGAGTGGCGCGCCGGGAGCGAACAGTTCGCGCTGGAAGGCCGGCGCAAGATAGACGCGGCCTGTACCGGTCGTACCGTGCAGCAGCAGGACGGCATTCGTGGCATGTCCCTGCGCATCGCGCTGCAGCGTGCCGAGTGTCGTGTAGTGGATGCGGACCTCGGGCAGCGTAGTGCCGTTCGAGAAGTGGAAGTCGTGCGCGACGAAGTCGCCGCTGACTGGCTGAGGCACAGCCGTGTCCTGTGCGGCGCAGAGCGGGGAAAGAAGCGTTGTGCAGACGGCGCCGCCGATTACAAACAGCCGGTGAATCACTATGACGTCTCCTTCTTTTTTGTGGTTTTCGTGCGTAGTGTGTGATGCGTTGCGCGTGCGGTCGTTAGCGCACATGCCCTCCGCGAGGCGTTGTTCATTGCCACACAGATGGGGTACTGCATTCGCTTTGCTCGCGCGTTTCAGCGGGTGAAACGCGGCTGGAGGACTTCTGCAGCGGCCGCCTCCACGGCGCATAATGCGGCCTTTACGGGACACCTGGGAATAAAGCGCCAGTGTCGCCCGTTATCCTCGCTGAATCGTTACGGTACGTCTACGTGAAAAATATCTCTTCCACTGTAAGCATCGACGATGAATCGACCGCCGCGCAAAAGTACACGCGCGGGGCGATGCTGCTGCACTGGCTGATCGCGCTACTGATTCTCGCGAATGTCACGCTTGGCCTGACCGCCGCGCTGCTGCCGGACGGCACGCTCTCCGACACGGGGATCCGCTTCGTGATCGACACGCACAAGTCGATCGGCATCACCGTGCTGGGTCTTGCGATCGTGCGCGTGCTGTGGCGCATGACGCATCGGCCGCCGCCGCTACCCGCGCATTTTCCGGGCTGGGAACGCGCGGCCGCGCACCTTGCCCATGTCGCGCTGTACGTATTGATCTTCGCGTTGCCGCTCACCGGCTGGCTGCACGATTCCGCGTGGGTCGCGGCGGCCACGCATCCGATGTATCTCTACGGGCTGGTGCCGTGGCCGCGCATCGGCTTCATCATGCAACTCGATGCGGCCACGAAGGAGCAGTTGCACACGCAGTTCGGCGCGTTGCACACGGCGTGCAGCTACGCGCTCTACGGCGTGCTGGCGCTGCACGTGGCCGGTGCGCTCAAACATCAATGGATTGATCGTCATTCGGTATTGCGCCGAATGATGCCGTGAGCAACCAAAGGGTATGTCTTGAATAACACGCTTGAAGCAGCCCTCGCGCGCACTTCGCCGCGCATCACGCCGCCACCTGTGCCGCTCGCGAGCATCGTGATTCATCTCGGCGTCGTGGTGCTCTGGCTCGTGCTCTTCGCGCGCGCATTCTTTCTGCAGGGCGTCGTTGCGTGGTCAACGGGAATTGCCTATGTCATCTACGATACCGTGCTGCTGGTATTCGTTGCGTGGAAGGCTCGTGTGCTGCTGACGCCGGACGGCATACCCGATGCGGTTGTTGAGGCGTCCCGCCAGCCGACGCTCGGCGTGATAGTCGCGGCGCACAACGAGGCCGCTGTTCTGCCGATCACGCTTGACGCGCTGTTCGCGCAGACGCATGCGCCGCAACAGATCGTGATCGCCGACGACGGCTCGACCGACGGTACAGCGGCGCTGCTCGTCGAGCGATATGGACTCGCCGATCCGGGCGAAGGGCAACTGGGCGCGCCTTCCTCGCGATATCCGAATCTGCGCTGGCTGAAACTGCCGCACAGCGGCAAGGCGCGTGCGCTGAACGCGGCGTTGATCGCCGTCGACACCGATACGCTCATGACAGTCGACGCGGATACGTTGCTCGACCCCGATGCCTGCGCGGCGATGGTCCACGCTTTCGGGCGTGATCCTGCACTCGTGGCGGCGGCGGGCCTGCTTGCGCCGGTGTGCAACAAATCGCTGAGCGGCCGCTTTTTCCAGTGGTTCCAGACCTACGAGTACATCCGCAATTTCATCTCGCGCTTCGCGTGGATGCGCGCGGACAGTCTGCTGCTGGTGTCGGGGGCGTTTGCGTGTTTTCGTCGCGACGCCGTGATGGCGGTCGGCGGTTTCGATCCGCATTGTCTTGTCGAGGACTACGAACTGATTCATCGCCTGCGCCGCTATTCGACGCGCGAGCGACTCGGCTGGGACGTTCGCGTGATAGGCGCGGCCCGCGCGCGAACCGACGCGCCTGGAACGCTCGTGAGTTTCCTGCGCCAGCGGCGCCGGTGGTTCGCAGGCTTCCTGCAGACGCAGTACTGGTATCGCGACATGACCGGCAATCCGCGATACGGCAAGCTCGGCCTCATGATGCTGCCGGTCAAGGCGTTCGATACGATGCAGCCGATTTATGGACTCACGGCCTTTGCATTGTTGCTCGGTTTTCTCTTTGCCGGCCACTTCACGATCGTGTTGCCGGTGCTCGGTGTGATCGTCGGGAAGATCGTCATCGATCTCTCGTTTCATCTGTATTCGGTGCACCTGTACCGGCGCTGGAGCGGCGATCACGCGAGTTCAAGCTTCGGCATGGCGTTGCTGGCGGCCATTTTCGAGCCGTTTTCGTTCCAGTTGATGCGCCACAGCGGCGCGGCACTCGGCTGGGTTCACTTTCTGCTGGGCCGCCGCAAGTGGGGTGTGCAGGAGCGAACTGGCCTGAATGCGCGGGGCGACACCGTCCCGTTGCGATGACCCCGCGCAGTCCCGGCACTTCGCGTCTTGCCGGCCACCTGCATTGGTCTGATGTGAGCGGCATTTGTCTTGCTCTCCCGTTGATATCGCCGTCATGCGCGCGTGACGGCGTTCCAGCCAATCAGGGAGATAGTCATGCAAAGGCTCAGCCTAATCGCTCTCGTATTGCCGCTCACGCTGGCGGGATGTCTTTCGTTCAGCAGCAGCGATCCGAACCCGCCGCCGCCCCGCACGGTGGTCGTTCCCCAGCCCGGTCCCGTGCCGCCGGGGACGGTATGCGTCTCGCCGTGTTGATCGTGCGGCGCAGTGCCAGACGGGTGATGCGCGTTAGCGTGATGCGGCTTCGGTGCGCGCGACAGCTGCACGCGCCTCGCGCATCAGACTCCCTGAAAACTGGGTGTCTTTCACATTGATTAGTCCTGCTGAGCGCAGTGCGCGCGCCGTCCACGTGTTGCAGGTGTGAAAGGCGTCGTAAGTGCCGGACGCCGCGAAAAACAGGCTGCCGGGGTAGGGGCCGTCTGCAAGACGTTGCGGATTTCCCGCGGCGTCGGTTTCGAACGATTCGCGCAGGAAGCGCTGGACACCGTCGAGACCGGCGTCCCCGACCGGCGCTTCGATTACGTTCTCTGCGCCGAACGCTTCCTCCGGTGTGGCGCGCAGCACTGTCATCAGGAGGGCGGCGCGGCTCGGAAATAGCGCCGCGACCATGGTAAGCGGATCGTGCTGACGTTCGACCACGTACTGTCTCTCGCCGAATCCGAAGCACAACACGCTCGCACCAACGAACCCGCGTGCGAGCGTCATGACCCACGCGTCAACGTCCTGTACGCGCAAACACACATCGGTGTGCCAGTCGCGCTGAACGACCGCGACGGATGTGTGAGCCTGACCGGTTTCGACGACATCAACAGGCGTATGCATCGGCGGATCGGTTGCTGTGCAGGCGGCCAGCGCAAGCAGCAGGACCTGGCACGTTTGCCGCGCCATCGATCGCAGGACGTTCCGGCTCGTCGTGCCACTTTCGACCATAAAGCGTGCTTCCCAGACGTATCACGCATAGAGCCCGCATGCGCCGTGCCAGCGTTGCCAGAGCGCTCGCGTTGCGTAGACAGACGCCGTCGGGCGATATCGCGGGCGTGCTGAATCCGGCCTGCGCGCCGCGACTGTTCGGCATGGCAGCCATGGTTGCGCATAGGAAACGTGTGGATCGCCGCGGACGGTGCAGAGGGTAAAGTGCCAGTCCGATCAAGGAGTTGCCGCGATGGCGGTGCGGTTATCAACAGGCTTGTGCACGGAATCTGTGGACAAACCGGGTCGACCCGGTCAGTGCCTGTCGCAGCGCATTCGGGAGAAGTTCGTTTCCGATCAGGGAGTTGGCTTCGCTATCCAGGTGTTACCCACAGGGCTGTCCAGAGAAACTGTGCATAACCTGGTCCGCCAGGCTAGCGATTGTCGCGGACGACGCGAACACGCTTCCGCACTTCGCAAAGCACCGCCGCGCAACGCGCACGCGCTCCAGATACTGGCGTATCGTTGCGCTTCCTTGCACGACTTCGCGATCCCACTCGATAATCGCGGTCGATATGGCCTTCATGCGACACGGTGCGGGCCGACCACTCACTTTCCCGCCACTCTCCGCCGCGCCGTGCTCAACAATTCGCGCTTTGCCGGTCTACTCCGTATCCCGGGTTTCCTTCCGCTTGCTGGCGCGACCCTCATGTTAGGCGTGGCGATGTCCTTCACGGCGCCTTATCTGTCTCTGTTCGGCATCGAGCGCGCGGGCATGACGCCGTTCAGGCTGGGCATATTCATGACCGCGATCGCGACGAGCGGCGTCATAGCCAGCACGGCAGCCGGCCGTTTCAGCGACGCGACCGGCAAGCATCGCGTGCTGCTGCTCGTGTCGCTCGGTGCGGCGACGCTTGGCTATCTGAGTCTGTGCGTCGTGCGCGACTACCGGTTGCTGCTCGCGGTTGGCATCGCGTTTATCGGTGCGGGCGGCTGCGCGCTATCGCTGGTTTTCTCCTTCAGCCGCGCCGCGCTGCCCGCTGCGGACGATGCGGAGCGCACGTTCGCTAGCGCAACATTGCGCACGATTCTCTCTGCGGCGTGGGTGTTTGGCCCGGCGGTCGGTGCGCTCGTTCTCGCGGCCGCCGGGTTTTACGGCCTGTTCCTGTTCGCCGCCGCGAGTTTTGCTGCGTGCGGCGCGATTGTGTGGCGTATGCGCGAGCCGCGCGTCGACGAGCATGCTTCCCAGCACCTGATGCCGCGTCCCACGGCCCGGTCGGTTGAACTGGACACAGCCGACATGGCGCAACACGCGGGCCAGCAGCTCACGCAGGCCGAAGTGCAGCCGGTCAACTCGCCGGGGCATGCACGCGCCGCGCGGGGACAACGTGAGCGCGTGCCCGAGGAGGTGTCGTCGGACGGGATCATGCGTGCGGTCGTCGCGCTGACGCTGATTGGCCTCGCGGCAAATGCAACGATGATCGTGTTGCCGCTCTACATCGTTCACGGGCTGAATGGCACGCGGCTTGACGTTTCGATCATGCTGGGCCTCGGCGCGTTCATGGAGATTCCCATGATGCTCGCGCTGGGCGCGCGCGCCTCCGTGCTGAACAAGCCGCGCTGGCTCGCCGCGTGCGCGATTGTGCATGGGGTTTACTTCGTTGCGATGTCCGCGGCGCCGGGCGTCAATGCGCTGATTCCGATGCAGATACTGAACGCGTTCGTGGTGGCCGTGACTTCGTGCCTTGGCATGACCTACGTGCAGGACCTCATGCCCGCGACGCCGGGACGTGCGACGGCGTTGTTTTTCAATGCGGCGCGGCTCGGGTCGATACTATCGGGTGTGCTTTCGGGGATGCTCGTGCAGGCGTTCGGCTATCGCGGCACATTCCTGTTCTGCGGCTTGCTCGCTGTATGTGCCCTCGTATTGTTTGCCGTGCGCGGCGAACACTATCCGAAGATCGCGCGCGCCGCGCGGCAGTTCCTGCGCGAGCGTACCGGACGCTAGTCCGTGCGCGGCATTGGCGAGCCGAAGTGACCAGTGAATTCGCCAGCGATTGCAGGGCAGATCCGCCGTTACCCAGTGCGCCGAGACGATCCGCGCTGCAACGTCCGAATACTTCGCATACGAACGAGTCTTCGAGCAGCGTGGCGTCGCAGTTGAAAGGAGCGGGCGCACCGAAACCCGGGTGAGCACCGTGTCGAATGCGGGCCGCTCGAACGCCATTCAGCGTCGGGTGCTTCGGCATGGGCCTCGCGACGCGCCAATTCGAGACCGAATGCCAATAAATTGCATATGACCGTGGCAAGCGGCGACCGGCGATTCCAGCGATAGACTGGCGGCGAGCGTTGCGCGAAGTCAAATTTACCAATCTGCAGAAGGGACCCTTCCTGGTGCGCGGGTTAATCCCCGTTTGAGAAGGGGGTAGAGTCCAAATTACTTGCGTACTGCAACCCCTGACGCATAGTGAGAGTTCAGCCCCGGCCAGATGATGGCCGGGGCTTTTTTTTCGCCCACCGCGGCAACGGGAGGTGGAATAGCAGTTGACTTTGCAAGTTATTTAACAGAAAGCAACAAGTAAGGTATTATTCGGCCCGCTCCGCGGCCACGGGTGCCTCGCGCGAGCAAGTTGGGACACCTGGACAGCCCGTCTGCTGGTACAAATTGCCGCGCAAGCGCGCAGATGTCGTATTTCACTAACATGAGAAGTCAAGTAAAAACAATGATTTGAGTCAACGCCTGATCTGGCTTGTATTGTTGCGCTGCAAAACTTCCTCATTCCGTTTACTCTCGTTAACCCTTGAGCGTGTGTGGTTCTTTGCCGCAAGGCTGACAAATTCATTTCAGTCTGTCTGGCCCGAGTTTCATCCCGCGAACCCCTTTCATTTTTCTTTCGTTCCTTTCGGAGCGAAGACGCACTATTCCCTGAGCATTTGTAAGGTCTTGTGAAATGCATTCCGTCCCGTTACTGAGTCTGGCGATCTGGATTCCCATCCTGTTCGGCGTGGCCGTGCTGCGCCTGGGGTCCGATCGTCACCCGCAGCGCGCGCGCTGGCTGGCGCTCGCCGGCGCCGTCGTCGGTCTGCTGCTGACCCTGCCGCTGATCACCGGCTTCGACAACCATGTCGCGGCCATGCAGTTCGTCGAGTACCGCGACTGGCTGCCGGCGTTCGGCGTGGCGATGCGTCTCGGGATCGACGGCATTTCGCTGTGGCTCGTCGTGCTGACCGCATTCACGACGCTCGTGATCGTGATTGCGTCGTGGAAGTCGATCACCGTGCGCGTCGCCCAGTATTTCGGCGCGTTCCTGATTCTCTCGGGGCTGATGGTCGGCACCTTCGCGGCGACCGACGGCATGCTGTTCTTCGTCTTCTTCGAGGCCACGCTGATCCCGCTGTACCTGCTGATCGGCACGTGGGGCAACGAGCGCCGCACGTATGCCGCGGTGAAGTTCTTCTTTTTCTCGTTGGCCGGCTCGCTGCTGATGCTCGTGTCGATGCTGTATCTCTACGGCCAGTCGCACACGTTCGACATGTCCGCGTGGCACGAACTGCAACTCGGCTTCCTGCCGCAGATTTTCGTTTTCATCGGCTTTTTCGCGGCCTTCGCAGTGAAGGTGCCGATGTGGCCGTTCCACACGTGGCTGCCCGACGTTCACCTCGAAGCGCCGACCGGCGCCACCGTGATGCTCGCGATGCTCAAGCTGGGCGGCTACGGTTTCCTGCGCTTTACGCTGCCGATCACACCGGATGCCGCGCACTTCTTCTCGCCGGCCATCATCGCGCTGTCGCTCGTCGCGGTGATCTACGCGAGCCTGCTCGCGCTGGCGCAAACCGACATGACCAAGCTGCTCGCGTACTCGACTGTCGCGCACATGGGCCTCGTCACGCTCGGTCTCTTCCTCTTCAACCAGATCGGCACCGAAGGCGCGATCGTGCAGATGATCTCGTACGGCTTCGTGTCGGGTGCGATGCTGCTGTCGATCGGCGTGCTGTTCGACCGCACGAAAACGCGCTCGATCGCGGACTACGGTGGCGTCGTCAACACGATGCCGCGCTACGCCGCGTTCCTGATGCTGTTCGCGATGGCCAACCTCGGCCTGCCTGGCACGTCGGGCTTCGTGGGCGAGTTCATGGTCATCATGGGCGCGATCCGCGTGAACTTCTGGATCGGCGCGGTGGCCGCGACGACCGTCATTCTGAGCGCGGCATACACCCTGTGGATGTACAAGCGTGCGATCTTCGGCGCGGTGGCGAACAAGACCGTGGCGAAGCTGACCGACATCGGCGCCCGCGAATCGCTGATCTTCGTTTCGCTTGCAGCGCTGGTGCTGGCGATGGGTGTCTATCCGAAGCCCTTCACCGATGCGATCGAAGTGTCGGCGGCGAATCTCGTCACGGAGGCGGGACGCTCGAAGCAGCCGTCGGACGATGGCGTACCGGCCGATGCAGTGCGCGCTGGCGCGGATATCCACGCACAGCACTCGCCGACGTAATCACCCGGGTTTGACTGCGCATGCGCGCTGCCACATCTCACGATGTGGTAGAGCGCGTGCGTGGCCATAAAAAGGTTGCGACCGCAACCCCCTAAAAAGCGTTGCGCTGAATCTGCGGCGAACGGACGCAGGACCCGGTGTGCAAGGGCTCGCCAGATGCGGCGACCCGCGGCCGTTCTGTGCGACATAGTGTCTCAGCGTCGTTTTGGCAAGGATCAATTTACGTATTCGTTGATTGTTTTTTATCAAAGCGGCTGTATGATTCGGGCGCGCTTTCTTTGCGTGACGTCAGGGAATGTGCCCGAGACTACTCAATGATTGAAATTCAGGCAAACGTGATGAAAAGAACGACCTTGAAAAGGTTATTGCTTCCCGTCGCAGCCGGACTGGCCGCGTGCCTTTCGGGGTGCAACATGGAAATTCTCGATCCCAAAGGCAGCATCGGGGTGGCCGAGAAACAACTGATCGCAACTTCCACCTTCGTGATGCTGATCGTGGTGGTCCCCGTGATCCTGCTGACGCTGTGGTTCGCTTACCGCTATCGCGCGTCGAACCGCAACGCCACGTACGCACCGAAATGGGCGCACTCCACGGCCATCGAAATCGTGGTCTGGACCATTCCCGCGCTCATCATCCTCTTCCTCGGCATCCTCACCTGGAGGAGCACGCACGAGCTCGATCCGTACAAGCCGCTCGAATCGAACGTGAAGCCGATTAACGTGGAAGTCGTCGCGCTCGACTGGAAGTGGCTCTTCATCTATCCGGACCTCGGCATCGCGTCGGTGAACCAGCTGGCCGTGCCGGTCGGTACGCCCGTGAATTTCCGCATCACGTCGGATTCGGTGATGAACTCGTTCTTCATCCCGCAACTCGGCACGCAGGTCTACGCGATGGCGGGCATGCAGACGCGCCTGCACCTGATCGCGGACGAGGCGGGCACGTACCAGGGCCTGTCGGCGAACTTCAGCGGCAAGGGCTTCTCGGACATGAAGTTCAACACGCTCGCGACGAACCAGCAGGATTTCGACGCGTGGGTCAAGAAGGTGAAGGCGTCGTCGACGCAGCTCTCGATGGATCAATACTCGACGGTCGCGCAACCGAGCGAGAAGGCACCGGTTCAGTACTTCTCGACGGTCGATCCGAAGCTCTTCACCAACATCATCGCGAAGTACAACAACGGCCACGTCACCGATTTCGACGACGCGTCGTGCGGTACGAAGGGGTAAAGCAAGCATGTTCGGCAAACTAACACTGGATGCGATTCCGTACCACGAGCCAATCATCGTGGTGACGGCGATCGCGATGGCGCTCGGCGGGGCAGGATTGCTCGGCCTGATCACTTACTTCGGCAAGTGGAAATATCTCTGGACGGAGTGGCTGACGAGCGTCGACCACAAGCGTCTGGGCGTGATGTACATCGTCCTCGCGATCGTCATGCTGGTCCGCGGTTTCGCGGACGCGATCATGATGCGTACGCAGCTCGCGCTCGCGTATAACGCGCCGGGCTACCTGCCGCCGCACCATTACGACCAGATCTTCACGGCGCACGGCGTCATCATGATCTTCTTCTTCGCGATGGCGTTCATGGTCGGCCTGATGAACATCATCGTGCCGCTGCAGATCGGCGCACGCGACGTGGCGTTTCCGTTCCTCAACAACCTTTCGTTCTGGATGACGGCCGTCGGCGCGGTGCTGATGATGATCTCGCTCGTCATCGGTGAATTCGCGCAGGTGGGCTGGCTCGCGTATCCGCCGCTTTCGGAGCTGGCGTACAGTCCAGGCGTTGGGGTCGACTATTACATCTGGGCACTGCAGATTTCGGGCGTGGGCACGCTGCTGACCGGCGTGAACTTCTTCGTCACGATCATCAAGATGCGCGCTCCCGGCATGACGATGATGAAGATGCCGGTGTTCACGTGGACGGCGCTTTGCACGAACGTGCTGATCATGGCCTCGTTCCCGATCCTGACCGTGGCGCTCGCGCTGCTCGGCCTCGATCGTTACCTCGGCATGCACTTCTTCACGAACGATGCCGGCGGCAACCAGATGATGTACCTGAACCTGATCTGGGCATGGGGTCACCCTGAGGTGTACATCCTCGTCCTGCCGGCGTTCGGTATCTTCTCGGAAGTCGTTTCGACCTTCGCCAAGAAGCCGCTGTTCGGCTACAAGACGATGGTGTGGGCGACCTGCGCCATCATGGTGCTCGCGTTCCTCGTGTGGCTGCACCACTTCTTCACGATGGGTTCGGGCGCCAACGTCAATGCGTTCTTCGGCATCATGACGATGATCATCGCGATCCCGACGGGCGTGAAGATCTTCAACTGGCTGTTCACGATCTACCGCGGCCGTCTGGAGTTCTCGACGCCCATCCTGTGGACGATCGGCTTCATGGTCACGTTCACGATCGGCGGTATGACCGGTGTGATGCTGGCGATCCCGGGCGCGGACTTCGTGCTGCACAACTCGCTGTTCCTGATCGCACACTTCCACAACGTGATCATCGGCGGCGTGGTGTTCGGCTACCTGGCCGGCATGAACTTCTGGTTCCCGAAGGTATTCGGCTTCAAGCTCAACGAAAAGCTCGGCAAGCGCGCGTTCTGGTTCTGGCTCTCGGGCTTCTATGTCGCGTTCACGCCGCTGTATGTGCTCGGCTTCATGGGCGCAACCCGCCGTCTGAACCACTACGACAACGCTGCATGGCATCCGTGGATGGTCATCGCCTGGTTCGGCGCTGTGCTCGTGCTGATCGGCATCGCTCACCAGCTCCTGCAACTGTACGTTTCGATTCGCGATCGCAACCTGCCGGAAAACCGCGACCTGACGGGCGATCCGTGGGGTGGCCGCACGCTGGAGTGGTCGATCTCGTCGCCGCCGCCGTCGTATAACTTCCCGGTGATCCCGCACGTGAGCGAACTCGACGAATTCGCGCACATGAAGGAAACGGGCCGTGAAACGCCGGATGTGGCGAATACGAAGTACTTCGACATTCACATGCCGTCGAACACGAGCGCCGGTGTCCTGATCGGTGCGTTCAGCCTCGTGCTGAGCTTCGCGGGCATCTGGCATATCTGGTGGCTGGCTATCCTCGGTTTTGCCGGCATCATCGGCACCGCAATCGCTTACAGCTTCCAGAAGAACGAAGGCTTTTACATCCCGGCCGCCAAGGTCCGGGCGGATGAAGAACTGCGCAACCGCGCACTCGTCAAGGCGTTCGCGGGCAAGCAGCGCAGTGGCATGGTTGACGAAGAAGCACTGGAGGCCAACTGATGTTGCAGAAAACAAGTGCGGCCGCGCTGGCGGAGCACGATCACCACGATCACCCGCCGTCGCATTCGGTCTTCGGCTTCTGGCTGTACCTGATGACGGACTGCATCATCTTCGGCACGCTGTTCGCAGTGTTCGCCGTGATGCAGAACCAGTTTGCGGGCGGCCCGACGGGCAAGGACCTGTTCGATATTCCCGGCGTTGCGCTGGAAACCGCAGTGCTGCTGATTTCGAGCATCACGTACGGCTTCGCGATGATCGGCGCGCACAAGCAGCGCACCGGTCAGGTGCTGTTCTGGCTGGCCGTCACGTTCCTGTGCGGCGCGACGTTCCTGTACTTCGAACTGCATGAATTCGCGCATCTGATCGCAGACGGTGCTGGCCCGGGCCGTAGCGCGTTCCTGTCGGCGTTCTTCACGCTGGTCGCGACGCACGGTATCCACGTGACGTTCGGCATGCTGTGGATGATCGTCCTGATGGTGCAGATCGTGAAGGCGCCGTCGCTGGGCGAACGCGAACTGCGCCGCCTGACGTGCCTGAGCCTCTTCTGGCACTTCCTGGACATCGTCTGGATCTGCGTGTTCTCTTTTGTTTATCTTGCGAGCGTGATCTAAATGAGTGCTCATTCCATCCACGAAGAAGATAGCCACGGCAGCCTCGGCAGCTATCTGGCGGGTTTCGTCCTGGCGGTGGTGCTCACGGCCGCTTCGTTCTGGCTTGTGCTGCATGGTGGCTTTCCGCGCGAAACCGCACTGCTCGGTCTCGCCGTGCTGGCTGCGGTGCAGATCGTGGTCCACCTCGTGTTCTTCCTGCATATGAACACGTCGTCGACGCAGCGCTGGAACGTGACCGCATTTGGCTTCACGGTGTTGACGGTGCTGATCGTCATCGTCGGTACGCTGTGGGTCATGCACAATGTCACCATGCAAATGATGTCGCGTTAAGCGTCATTGTTTCGGATCGTGCGCTTCGCATTCGCGTAGTGCACGAACGGAAACGCCGCCCGGGCTTGTGCCCCGGCGGCGTTTTTCATTCCAGTGTGTCGTTTCGCTTCGGAAAAGGGGAAAAGTTTCAGGCGCCGAAGCGCTGGCGCAGGAGTTCGGCAATGACAATGCCAAGGCGGTGGTGTTGTTCGGCTTCGTAGTGGACGCCGTCGGTTGGGCTCACTGCGGCGATCTCGCCAGCGTCGAGAAATGCGGAACCGAACTTCACCGCGACGCGCTCGTAGAGCGGCGCGAGCAGCCGCGATTTCGCTGCGCCGCCGGTGAAGATTTCGCCGAGGAAACCCACTTCGTCGATCGGCGAAGGCGCCACCAACAGGACGTGCGGCGTGGTGCCGCCAGGACCTGCGTGGCAGGCGACCAGCGTTTCGAGCAGCAGCGAAACCGAGGCTGCGATATCGGCTGGCGTGACGGAGAAGCGAGTCTTGAGATCGTTGGTGCCGAGCATCAGCACGACGATGTCGACGGGCAACTGACTTTCGAGGCACGCGCGCAGGTAGTTGAGCCCATTCTTGTGTTGGCCCTGGATCGGGTCGTCGTGGACGGTGGTGCGCCCGGGCAGTCCTTCTTCGATGACGCTCCAGTCATCGCCGAGCACTGCCTGAAGCACGCCGGGCCAGCGGTCTGCGGGGCCGAAACGCTCGAATACGCCGGGCTGCGTGAGAGGTTTGGTGCCGTGTGTGTTGGAATCGCCGTAACAGAGCAGGGTGCGGGACGCCATGAGTTCCTCGCTTGCTAATGAGTTGACTTGCCGATCCGCGATCCTGATGGCGCATGACAGGCGCTGCCAGACGCGGGAATGTGACTTCCGACTTTATGCGATTATCCGGCGACTGGTCCAGTCGCTTTCCAGCATGCCACACCATGTGCGCAGCGTTATGGCTGCGGGCTGGATGGCAGGCTTGCCAGCCGATGGTGGACTCCACATTGCCAACCGGTTTCGCCGATGGGGCACTAGTGCCTGAACGCCATTCATGAGGGAACGCCGATCAAGATTCGGATCCTCGGAGCCCGTGGCCGAGGCGCTGCTCGCGGCACTGCGCGGCGCATGATCGTGCGCTCCGGTCCGGCTGCGCGTTCGCGCATTCAAGCGGACGGGTGCTTCAAGGCGCGGTACAAGGCCGCGGATTGAAGCATTCTGCGCGCGCTACAGTCGAACGAATCGAAGGGCGAGATCGAATGCGCCGGGCGCGCACTACCTCGCCCGTTATTCCTTATTCCGATGGGCAACCTGTCGCTCCGCTCGTGAAGCGGCACAGCGGCTTCGCGTTGCCGAATGGAAATACCGTTTTTTTCAACCTGGCGCGGGCATCGCGTTTGCCGCGGTCTGCGTCCACCAGGAGGGCAGTTGATGTCCGCATTGTTCGAACCGTTCAAGCTCAAAGACGTATCCCTGCGCAACCGTATCGCGGTGCCGCCGATGTGCCAGTACATGGCCGTCGATGGCGTCATCAACGACTGGCACCATGTGCACCTCGCGCAGATCGCGCGCGGTGGCGCCGGCCTCGTGATTGTCGAGGCTACTGCGGTGTCGCCCGAAGGCCGCATCACGCCGCGGTGTGCCGGTTTGTGGAATGACGCGCAGGTGCAGGCATTCGCGCCGACCGTGGCAGCAATCAAGGCAGCGGGCGCGGTGCCGGGTATCCAGATCGCACATGCGGGCCGCAAGGCGAGCGCGAACCGTCCCTGGGAGGGCGACGACCATATTTCCGAAGGGGACCCGCGCGGCTGGCAGACGATTGCTCCGTCGGCGATCGCGTTCGGCGCGCATCTGCCGAAGGTGCCGAAGGCGATGACGCTCGACGATATCGCCCGTGTGCGCGACGATTTCGTTGCGGCGGCGAAGCGCGCACTGGCGGTGGGCTTCGAGTGGCTCGAACTGCACTTTGCCCATGGCTATCTCGGACAGAGTTTTTTCTCGCCACACTCGAATCAACGCGACGACGCCTATGGCGGTAGCCTCGAAAACCGCAGTCGGTTCCTGCTGGAAACGCTGGTCGCGGTGCGAAAAGTCTGGCCGGAGCATCTGCCGCTGACTGCACGATTCGGTGTGATCGAGTACGACGGACGCGATGAGCAAACGCTCGCTGAATCGATCGAACTGGCGAAGGGGTTCAAGCGCGAGGGGCTCGACATGCTGAGCGTGAGTGTGGGCTTTTCGACGCCGTCCGCGCAGATCCCGTGGGCCCCCGCGTTCCTTGCGCCGATTGCGCAGAAAGTGCGCCGAGCCGTCGGTCTGCCCGTCGCTTCCGCGTGGGGTATCGACACGCCCGCGCTCGCCGAACGGTCGGTGGCTTCGGAGCAGCTCGACCTGGTGATGGTGGGCCGCGCGCATCTTGCGAATCCGCATTGGCCGTATTACGCGGCGCGTGAACTGGGCGTTGAGCGCCCGTCGTGGACCTTGCCCGCGCCGTACGCGCACTGGCTCGAGCGTTACAGGGTCGGCTGATCTTTGCCGATCCGAAAAACGGAACCGGGCGGGCACCGCGAAGCGGCCCCGCCCGGTTTTCCATTCGGAAAAAAACGCAGGCCGTTCAGCCGCCCGCCATGTCGAGCACGACGCGGCCCTCGATTTCGCCGCGCTCCATGCGGGCGAAAATGTCATTGATATTGCCGAGCTTGTCGGCGCTGACGGTCGCCTTCACTTTGCCTTCTTGCGCGAACATCAGCGACTCCTCCAGATCCAGCCGCGTGCCGACAATCGAGCCGCGAACCGTCACGCCGCCGAGCACCATGTCGAAGATCGGCAGCGGAAAGTCGCCGGGTGGCAGCCCCGTCAGCGATACGGTCCCGCCACGGCGTACCATGCCGAGCGCCTGAGAGAACGCGACCGTCGAAACGGCGGTAACGAGCACGCCGTGCGCGCCGCCGATTTCCTTTTTCAGCCAGGCTGCAGGATCCGTCGTTTTTGCGTTGACCGTCACGGTGGCGCCCAGACGCTTCGCGAGCTCGAGTTTCGCATCGTCAACGTCCACCGCGGCGACGTTAAGTCCCATCGCGCGGGCATATTGAACTGCCATATGCCCGAGGCCGCCCACCCCCGAAATCACGACCCAGTTGCCCGGTCGCGTATCGGTCATCTTCAGCCCCTTGTAAACCGTGACGCCCGCGCAGAGCACCGGCGCCACCTCGATGAAGTCAACGTTCTTCGGCAATAGCCCTACATAGTTCGCGTCGGCCTTCACATACTGGGCGAAGCTCCCGTTGACCGAATAGCCGGTGTTCTGCTGCTGTTCGCACAGCGTTTCCCAGCCACCGAGACAATGCTCGCAATGACCGCACGCTGAATAGAGCCACGGGATACCGACACGGTCACCTTCCTTGACGCGCGTAACACCGCTGCCGACGCCCACGACGTAGCCAACGCCCTCGTGCCCCGGGATGAAAGGCGGTTGCGGCTTGACGGGCCAGTCCCCGTTGGCCGCATGCAAATCGGTGTGGCAGACGCCACACGCTTCGATCTTCACAAGCAGCTCGCCTGGCCCCGGTGTCGGGACGGCGACCTCCTCGAGGACGAGAGGTTGCCGGAAGGCGCGTACGACTGCGGCTTGCATCGTCTGGCTCATGGTCGGGCTCCTGTGTGGCGGCGTGCGTCCGGACGCGAGGCGCATCCGGTCAGGCGCGCGTCTGCCGGAACATTTGATTCTGTAGGAAAGCCGTTTTGAGTGCGCCGACCGTGCTCACGTCCAGCGACGCCAACAGGCGTTGGTCAAAGATCTCGACATATCGGTAAACGCACGCTCGAACGATCAGCGGCGCGTCGCGAACCGGTGGATGGGAATGCACGCCCGGAGGGAGCGATCTGCGGTGACGAAAGGCCGTGCTGTTGGTGTACTTTTGCGCGCGGCGTCGATGCGGCTTATAACGACGGACGCGTCACAGAACACCTGTGCCTACGACACAAACCCGCGTCCCCTGGCCGGACAGGCAACCTGTTCGGCCGCCTTGCGAACTTCCTGTTCCGCGTTGGTTAAGGGGTTCGAGGCGCGCGCCCGACGTGCTGTATAAATATACAGTAGAATCTGAACCCGTCAGTGTGGTGCAGTCCGGGCGACGTCCGGCTAGGCCGCACTAAGAGTTGCCGGGCCGCGCCGCCCGGTCCCCGCCGTGTGATCAGCCGGAAAGCCAGCGCAAGTGAGCGAAAACCGAACCATCCGCATCCGTGGTGCCCGCCAGCACAACCTGAAGAACCTCGACCTCGATCTGCATACCGGCGAAATGACGGTTGTGACGGGTCCTTCCGGGTCAGGCAAGTCGAGCCTCGTCTTCGATACCCTCTACGCGGAGGGGCAGCGCCGCTATGTCGAGACGTTCAGCGCTTACGCGCGCCAATTTCTCGATCGCATGGACCGGCCGCAGGTCGATCGCGTCGACGGCGTGCCGCCTGCCATCGCCATCGATCAGACCAACCCGGTGCGCAGTTCGCGTTCGACGGTCGGAACGATGACCGAACTGAACGACCACCTGAAGCTGCTGTACGCGCGCGCTGCGAATCTGTTCGACCGCGTCACGGCCCAGCCGGTGCGTCACGACACGCCCGAAACGATCTACGCGGAACTGCGCGTGCGTGCTGCGGCGGACGATCCTCGTCTGGTGGTGACGTTCCCCGTCGAACTGCCTGATACGACCACCGACGAAGAGGTCACGCAGTGGCTTTCCGCGAGCGGTTACACGCGCGTGCAGGCACAGCGCGAAGTGAAGACGGCCGAGGGTTCGCGCAAGGTGCTCGATGTGGTCGCCGACCGGTTTCGCTTGCGAAACACGGAGAAGAGCCGCGTCGTCGAGGCGATCGAAGCATCGCTAAAGCGCGGCGGCGGGCGCGTGAACGTCTATGTGTTGCCGACCGCGGATGGTGAGGCGAACCCCGAACCGGCGATCTGGCGTTTTTCGACTGGCCTGCATTGTCCGGACAGCGATCTGCGCTATGCCGATCCGCAGCCCGCGCTGTTCTCGTTCAATTCGGCTTATGGCGCGTGCGACGCATGCCGCGGCTTTGGCCGCGTGATCGGCGTGGACTGGGGGCTCGTGATTCCCGATGCGCGCAAGACGCTGCGTGGCGGCGCGATCAAGCCGCTGCAGACGCCCGCGTGGAAGGAGTGCCAGGACGACCTGATGCGCTATGCGGCCAAGGCCGATGTTCCGCGCGATACGCCGTGGTCGGAACTGACCCAGGCGCAGCGCGACTGGGTAATCAACGGCACGCCGGACTGGCGCGGCAACTGGCAGACGCAATGGTATGGCGTCAAACGCTTCTTCCAGTATCTGGAGTCGAAGGCGTACAAGATGCACATCCGCGTGCTGCTTTCGAAGTACCGCAGCTACACACCGTGCGAAACCTGTGGCGGCGCGCGTCTGAAAACGGAGGCGCTGTTGTGGCGCCTCGGCACCAAAGAAAACGCAGATGAAGTCCTCGCGAGCGCTGCGCGCTTCATGCCGCGTGGCGTCGAGTGGACGCGCGCGCAGCTCGAAGCAGCGCCCGGCCTCACGCTGCACGACGTGATGCTGCTGCCGATCGAGCGGATACGTCGCTTCTTCGACAACCTCTCACTTTCATCTGCACTGCTTGACGATGCACTGAAACTGCTGCTTGCCGAAGTTCGCACGCGTCTTGCGTATCTTTGCGACGTGGGGCTCGGCTACCTGACGCTGGACCGGCAGAGCCGCACACTTTCTGGCGGCGAAGTGCAGCGTATCAACCTGACCACTGCGCTCGGCACCTCACTCACGAAGACGCTGTTCGTGCTCGACGAACCGAGCATCGGCCTGCATCCGCGCGACCTGAACCGTATCGTCGAGGCGATGCAGCGGCTGCGCGATGCCGGTAACACGCTCGTCGTCGTCGAACACGATCCCTCGGTGATGCTGGCCGCCGACCGCCTGATCGACATGGGCCCGGGGCCGGGCGAGCGCGGCGGCACGATCGTCTACGACGGCACACCCGACGACATCCGTTCGTCCGGCACGCTGACCGGCGCGTATCTGGGCGGCCATCGCGCTGTCGCCGACGCCTCGCACTGGGCGCGGCGCGCCGTCGATACCTCTACACCGGGCCTGCTGCTCGAAGGGGCCAGCGAGCACAACCTGCGAGACGTGACGGTGCAGATTCCGCTGCAACGTCTCGTTGTAGTGACGGGCGTATCGGGCTCGGGTAAATCGACGCTCGTGCAGGATGTCCTCTATCCGGCGCTGGCGCGGCATCTCGGCAAGGCCACCGAATCACCGGGTCTCTATCGCGATTTGCGCGGAGCGGAGCAGATCAGCGACGCCGTGTTCGTCGACCAGTCGCCGATCGGCAAGACGGCCCGCTCGAATCCGGCGAGCTACGTCGGCGCATTCGACGAGATCCGCAAGCTGTTTGCCAAGGCGCCGCTCGCAAAAGAGCGCGGCTATACCGCAGGAATGTTCAGTTTCAACTCGGGCGAGGGCCGTTGCCCGACGTGCGGTGGCTCGGGCTTCGAACACATCGAAATGCAGTTCCTGAGTGACGTGTATCTGCGTTGCCCCGACTGCGACGGCAGCCGCTATCGCGCGGAAGTGCTGGAAGTGAAGATCGAACGCGCGGGCCGGGCGCTTTCGATTGCGGACGTGCTGGATCTCACCGTCAGCGAAGCGACGCAGTGTTTCAGTGAGGAAGCCGAAGTATTGCGTGTTCTGCAGCCGATCGTCGATGTTGGGCTGGAGTACGTGAAACTCGGGCAGCCAGTGCCGACGCTCTCGGGCGGCGAGGCACAGCGTCTCAAGCTGGCGGGCTATCTCGCCGAAACCTCACAGTCGCGCGGTAAGGATGCGACCGCAGGTGGACGCCTCTTCATGTTCGACGAGCCGACCACGGGGCTGCACTTCGACGACATCGCGAAGCTGATGCGCGCGTTCGGGAAGCTGCTCGCCAGCGGTCATTCGGTGCTCGTCATCGAGCACAATCTCGATGTGATCCGCGCCGCCGACTGGCTGATCGATCTCGGGCCGGAAGGCGGCGACGCGGGCGGCGAAGTCGTTTGCGTGGGCACGCCTGAAGATGTGATCGCCTGTCCCCGCTCGCACACGGGTGCCGCGCTGGAGCGCTACGAGACGGCGCTCGGCACGGCTGGGGCTCCGCTCATCGCGGAAGAAGAGGGTGTCGCGTTGCAGACGGCCCTGCGCGCAGCGAAGGCGCGCAGGGAAGTGCAGGGCGAGGACGTGGTGCGCATCGTCAACGCGCGCGAGCACAACCTCAAGGCGCTCGACGTCGATATTCCGCACGGACGCTTCAACGTGATCACGGGCGTATCCGGCTCGGGCAAGTCCACGCTCGCGTTCGACATCCTTTTTCACGAGGGCCAGCGCCGCTACCTCGAATCGCTGAATGCCTACGCGCGGTCGATCGTTCAGCCGGCGGGGCGACCCGAAGTTGACGCCGTGTATGGCATTCCGCCGACCGTCGCGATCGAGCAGCGCCTCTCGCGCGGTGGACGCAAGAGCACGGTTGCGACGACGTCCGAAGTGTGGCACTTCCTGCGGCTGCTCTACGTGAAGCTCGGCGTGCAGCACTGCATTCACGACGGCACGCCGGTCACGTCGCAGAGCGTCGATGCCATCGTCGCGCAATTGCTGCGCGAACATCGCGGACAGCATGTCGGTCTGCTAGCGCCGCTCGTCGTGAACCGGAAGGGCGTCTATACCGATCTCGCGAAATGGGCGAAGGCGCGCGGCAACACGCATCTACGTGTGGACGGAGAGTTCGTGCCGGTTGCGCCCTGGCCGAAGCTGGACCGCTTTCGTGAGCACACCATCGAACTGCCCGTCGGCGATCTCATGATCGAGCCGCAAAACGAGGCGCAATTGCGTCAGTTGCTCGATGCGACGCTGGAGGCCGGTAAGGGCATCGTCCATCTGCTTGCACCGCTTGACGGGCTTGAGCGGACGCTTGGCAATGGCGGCTCGACGGCGCGCGTCGGAACAGTCAAGGTACTTTCGACGCGGCGTGCGTGTCCAGTCTGCGGCACGAGCTATCCCGAGCTCGATCCACGTATGTTCTCGTACAACAGCAAGCATGGCTGGTGTACGACGTGTGTGGGGACGGGTCTCGCACTGACGCGCGAGCAGCGTGCGGCATATGACGACACGATCGTCGCTGAAGATGGACGCGGCCGCGAGCAAACGCTGCCCTCGGATGAGCAGGAGCCCGAAGGAGTTGGCGATGCGCCGTGCCCGGACTGCTGCGGCACGCGTCTGAATCCGGCGGCGCGCGCCGTAACGTTCGATGCGCATCCGATCGTCGACGTGGCGCAGTGGACCGTGGCCGACACGCGCCGCTGGATCGATGCGCTGAAGCTCAGCGGACGCGACGCGCAGATTGCGCGCGACGTGGTGAGCGAAATTCGCAGCCGCCTGCAGTTCCTCGAGGAAGTGGGTCTCGGCTATCTGAGTCTCGACCGTGCCGCACCGAGTCTTTCCGGTGGAGAAGCGCAGCGCATACGGCTCGCTGCGCAGCTCGGCAGCAATCTGCAGGGCGTGTGTTACGTGCTCGACGAACCGACCATCGGTCTGCATCCTCGCGACAATCAGATCCTCCTCAATGCGTTGCGCAGTCTCGGTGAAAAGGGCAATACGCTTGTCGTGGTCGAGCACGACGAGGACACAATTCGCCGTGCCGACCACATCATCGATATCGGGCCCGGCGCGGGCAAGCGAGGCGGACGCGTGGTCGCGCAGGGCAGTGTCGCCGATCTCGCGGCGCAGCCCGATTCGCTGACCGGCCGCTATCTCGCGCAGCCGATCGTGCATCCATTGCAGGCGCGTCGCGAAGTGAGACCGGCACGCGCTGGCGCCGAGGCGGTGCCCGCACAATGGCTCACGGTACACGGCGCAAAGCTGCACAACCTGCGTGACGTCACGGCGCAGATTCCAATCGGGCGGCTCGTGGCGATTACTGGCGTGAGCGGCTCGGGCAAGTCGACACTCGCGCGCGACGTGCTGCTCTCGAATCTGCTCGACGCCGTGGGGCGTTCGGTGCTCTCGTCGCCGGCGGAGCGGCGCGCGCGCAAGGCCACGCAAAAGGACGCGCCCTCTGCCGCCGCAAAGCGTGCCAGCGTGCTCGCGCGCAGCGCGGTGAAGCCGAAGCTCGAAGTCGCGCACGTGTGGCTCGGGTGCGATTCGATCACCGGTTGGGAGAGCATCGACCGCGTGCTCGAAGTCGACCAGACGCCGATCGGCAAGACGCCGCGCTCGTGTCCGGCGACCTATATCGGCGTCTGGGACGCGATTCGCCGGCTCTTTGCCGACACGCTCGAAGCGCGCGCACGCGGCTATAGTGCATCGCGCTTCTCGTTCAATACGGGCGATGGGCGTTGTCCGGCATGCGAGGGACAGGGCGTGCGCACGATCGGCATGAGTTTTCTTCCGGATGTGAAGGTGCCGTGCGATGTCTGCCACGGACAGCGCTTCAATCCGGAGACGCTGGCCGTCACGTGGCGCGGCCGCAATATCGGCGAAGTGCTGACGATGGAGATCGACGAAGCGGTCGAGTTTTTCGCGGCTATGACGAATATCGCGCATCCACTTCAATTGATGAAAGACGTGGGGCTTGGCTACCTGACGCTGGGCCAGCCGTCGCCGACGCTTTCAGGCGGCGAGGCGCAGCGTATCAAGCTCGTGACGGAGCTGAGCAAGGTGCGCGATGACATCACGCGGCGTGGCCAGAAGGCACCTCATACGTTATACGTTCTCGACGAACCGACCGTCGGCCTTCACATGGCCGACGTGGCGCGGCTGATCAGTGTGCTGCACAGGCTCGCGGATGCTGGCCATAGCGTGGTCGTGATCGAACACGACCTCGACGTGATTGCCGAGGCCGACTGGATCATCGACCTCGGCCCCGAGGGCGGTACAGGCGGCGGAACCATCGTGGCCGCGGCCGATCCTGAAGGGCTCGTGAAGGTGACGGCGAGCCATACGGGGGTCGCGCTTGCTCCGGTGCTCTCGCGCGTGGTGAACGAAGCGGCCGGCCCGCGCGAGGAGACCCGGCCGCCGAACCGGCACGCGGCGCGGTATTCGGCTCGGTAATCTGTGACTTCGCGTTAAATGGCGGCGCGGCCCCGCGCCACGGGGCTCGCCGCCATGAAACCGCTTGATCTGTGCGGCAAGCGCACGGTATGATGGGCTCCGCTTGCAGCAAGAGGCCGCTCATCTGCGGTGGCCAGTTCTGGCGAGCGGAGCAGTGGATATGCAGTTCCCCTCCGATCTGGTCACGGATTCGCTTATTCGCTTTCCCGGCCACCTCATCAGTGCAGCAAGGCTTCGCCGTGTGGCGCGAAGCCTTTACCTTTTCAGTGCAGACGTTTCGATTTGAACCGACTTCGCATCCTTGGCGAAGTGAGAGGAACTATCCAATGTTCGACCTCGATGGAGAGGCGCGCGAACGGCTCATCGTGTGGATTAGACGCCGCATGGAAGAGTACGGCATTACGCTAGAAGATCTTGAAACGGCGATTGCCGAAAGTGAACGGCAACCGAAATATCGCGATGCCTACGGGAATACGTGGAATGGCGAAGGCGAAATGCCGCCATGGCTCCTGCGTTACATTCACGCAGGACAGGATATCGAGCATTTTCGCTGCTAATCAGCACGCCGGGCAGGCCGCGGCCGCGCGTCAATCGTATGTGGGTTATGTGCCTGAACGGCGGACTGCGCCTTTCGGGTATTCCGTATTTTTTCAGCAATGATTTAAAAGTTTCTTAACCCACGATAAATGCGGATTAACTGTGCGCTGCACAAATCTGCTGTACGCGTTTATACCAATTAAGCATTACATATGAGCGGCCTTTGACCATTTCGATTGGCCGCGCTATTTAGTTGCGCGACAATGCCAGCCAATCCAGTCCTTCCTGACACAAGGAGCCTGAAATGGCGATTCTCGTATTGGGGTTGATTCTCTTCATCGGCGTGCATTCCATTCGCATGGTTGCCGCGCCATGGCGTGCGGCGCAGATCGAGCGCTTCGGCATGCAGGGCTGGCGTGCCGTTTATGCGACGCTTTCCCTCGTGGGTATCGTGCTGACTGTGTATGGTTATGGACTCGCGCGCCGCGACCCCGTCGCGGTGTGGACGCCGCCTTTCTGGATGGCCCATGTCACCGCGCTCCTCACCGCGGTTGCTTTCATTTTTCTCACCGCGCCTTATGTTCGCGGCAATCATTTCAAGCGTGTCCTCGGCCACCCGTTTCTTTGCGGCGTGGCGCTATGGGCGTTCGCGCACCTGCTCGCGAATGGGACGCTTAATGCCATCGTATTGTTCGGCGTATTTCTCGTGTGGTCGCTGCTCGATACCCGAAGCGAACGCCGTCGCGATCGCGAGGCCGGCGTGGTTTATCCGGAGGCGACTGCTTCGCGTGACGCATTGGTCGTCGTGATCGGGCTGGTGGGCTGGGCCGTATTTGCATTCTGGCTGCACGGATTCCTGATCGGTATACGTCCGCTGGCCTGACGCGTGGCCTGGCAGCAAACTGCGCCGGGTAAAAGAGAAGCCTGCTTTTAGCAGGCCTCGCCGTGCACGACTACGGGTTCCACTTCCGGATGGGAAAGGCTAGTGGAACGCCTTGCAAGCCTCAGACGTCGAAAAACACAGTCTCCATTTCGCCTTGCATGTGAATGTCGAAGCGATAGATCACGCTTCCGGCCTGCTCGCTGCGTCTGGCGATTAACGTGGCACGACGCGATTCGGGTACCGACGCGAGTACGGGATCCGATACGTTGGCTGCTGCCTCGTCATCAAAATAGATTCGCGTGAAGGCATGCGTGAGCAGTCCGCGCATCGTGACGGTTACGTTTAGATGGGGTGCTTCGTCAGCTTGAGCGCGTCCGGGTTTGACCGTCCGGATGACGAAGCGCTGCTGCGGATCCGTGCCGGTGCCGACCCGTGCCATACCGCGAAACCCGCTCGCCGCGATTTGCTCGCTTGAGGCGGGATACTGGCCGTTCGCATCGACCTGCGTGAATTCCAGCATCGCATCCGAAACGGCGTGGCCTGCGCCGTCGTATACGTTGCCGATCAACGTGATGTGCTCGCCGGGTGTTTCCGGAGCTACGACATCTGGCGTAAAGAGGCTCTTCAGATCGAAACCGTATTGCTGCGGGCAGAGTCCATAGGCGAAATACGGGCCGACGGTTTGCGAGGGCGTTTCCTTGAGTGCCATGATTCAACGCTCCGTGGGGGTCTGGTTCGGACCGCGCAGCACGATGTCGAATTCGTAGCCGAGCGCGTAGCTGTCTTCGGTGGTGTCGATCGAGAAACGCGAGATCAGACGATCGCGCGCATGTTCGGGCGTGCCCTGGAAGATCGGGTCGAGTGCGAGCAGCGGGTCGCCCGGGAAATACATCTGCGTAACGAGGCGCGAGCCGAAGTACTCGCCAAACAGCGAGAAGTGAATGTGATTCGGCCTCCACGCGTTGGCGTGATTGCCCCAGGGGTACGCGCCCGGCTTGATCGTGAGGAAGCGATAGCGGCCTTCATTGTCGGTCAGGCAGCGTCCCGCGCCGAGGAAGTTCGGGTCGAGCGGGGCGTCGTGCTGGTCCGTCTTGTGAACGTAGCGGCCAGCGGCGTTTGCTTGCCAGATCTCGACGAGCGTGTTGCGCACCGGCTTGCCGCCGACATCGAGCACGCGGCCCGCGACGATGATGCGTTCGCCGAGCGGCTCGCCGTTGCGCGCCGCGTTGCGGGTGAGATCGTGGTCGAGCGGGCCGAGATCTTCTGCGCCGTACACGGGCACGCGCTGATTGCACAATTTTTCCTTTAGTGGAATCAGCGGACGTGTGGGTCCGCGCGTGACCGACGAGCGGTACGCCGGGTGAACGTAGGCGGGATGTGAATCGAAGTCGCGCGGCGACAGGACAGACTCGTCCATGGGTTGTCTCCTGGCTGGTTTGTTAGGATGGCCTCGGCGCGGCGATCCGCCGCATCAAGTTGATGACGCGACTTTATCTGGGCCGGAAAGTTATGCAAAATGACGTTTTTTCGCGCTTCGTATAACGGATCGTTATGCAACATCGGCTCGCGGACGCTCGCGTCAAATTTCGCCATCTGCAGTGCTTTCTGGCGGTCGCCCAGTTCGGCAGCGTGCAGCAGGCCGCTGAAAGTCTGTCGATCACACAACCGGCCGTATCGAAGACGATTGCCGAGCTCGAGTCCGTGCTTGGCGTGAGGCTTTTCGAGCGCGGACGGCACGGCGCCGTGCCGACGCGTGAGGGGCACCTGTTCATGCCGCACGCGAGTGCGTGCGTTAGTGCGCTGCGCCAGGGCGTCGAATTGCTCGCGCGCGGCGAAGGGGCCGTGGCGGCAACGCTCGACGTGGGCGTGTTGCCGACCGTCGCGACCGACGTATTGTCGGCGGCGCTGCGTCGCTTTGCGGGGCAATGGCCACGCGTGAGCGTGCGGCTTCTGACGGCCGCCAATGCGGAGTTGCTGGAGCGGCTGAAATCAGGGGCGATCAGCGTTGCGATCGGCCGCCTCGCAGACCCCGAGCGCATGGTGGGCCTGAGTTTCGAACTGCTCTACAACGAGCCGCTCACGGTCGTGGTGCGGGCAGGGCATCCGCTTGAGCAGGGCGGCGGGCTGCCGGCACAACTGGCTCAATTTCCGCTCGTCTTGCCGCCGTTTGGCACGTTGATTCGCCAGGCCGCCGACAGCCTGCTGGCCGCGTGGGGCGCCCAGCCGTTGTCGGTTTTCGTTGAGATGCTGTCGGTTTCGGTCGGCCGCTCGCTCGCACTCGAGAACGACGCGGTGTGGTTCGTGCCGGCCGGGGCGGTCGAATACGATTTGCGGCAAGGCGCATTGGTGCGCCTGCCGATGCCGCCCGCGGGCAGCGAGGAGCCAGTCGGGCTGATTTTGCGGACCGATACGCAGCCATCTCCGGCAGGCCGTGCGTTAATCGATGCGGTAAAACGTGCCGCACTCGAACGCGAGGCACGGAACGCTGCCGACGCTGCCGCAGCGGACTCGCGGCGCGAAGGCCCGACGGCACCGAAGCGGCCGCGCGGCCGCAAGCGCTAGCCGGCCGACGTTGCGCTGATTGCCTACTTCGCGGCCGGTTTCGATTTCGTGCGAGCGGGCTTCGTTGCCGGCTGCGCTTGCTGCACCACACCGCGTGTGGCCGCACTCGTGGACATCCACAGCACTTCGGCGTCCTCCTTGCTCGTGGAGATGGCTGCGTGGCCAGTGCGGCTATCGAAGTAGAGGCTGTCGCCAGCTTCGAGCTCGGTAGGTGCGTAAAGCTCCGAGTAAAGGCACACGCTGCCGCTAATCACGTAGAGAAACTCTTCGCCTTCATGTCGTCCCCAGTCGTCGAATGCGTCGAGCGAATGGGCGGTGATGCGGATGCGAAACGGCAGCATTGCCTTGTGAGCCAGGTCGGTGGCGAGCAATTCCATCTCGTATCCGCGATAAGCGTGCCGCTGACCGGCGCCACGGCGTGTGAGCGCCCGCCGGCCCCCTGCATTTTGCTTCGGCGCCGATCCGAACAATTCGCCCAGATCGATCTTCAGGCCGACGACGATCTTCTGGAGAACGTCGAACGTCGGCGACATGATGCCATTCTCGATCTTCGAAAGCGTGGAGCGCGACACACCGCATAGTTGACTCGCGGTATCGAGAGTCAGGTCGTGCGCGACACGCGCAGCGCGAACGCGGCGCCCAAGGTCGGCAGTCGACGATCCGGCCGGTTGGTTTAGCAGGGTGTCCATGATGAGAGCATCGGAAACGCAAGACGGGATCAGTGTTTCCGATCATATCAAACCGCTGACTTTCAGAAACATCGTCCGTTTGGCTAACGTTTTGAGCGGATTGCTGGGCGACGATTTTCGAGTGGAACGTCGTCTGCTCGCGCCGCGTTTTCATCCAGCATCGACACTGGATTTTGTTAACCAGTTCTTTGCATTGTTCGTCTGTGGCGAAGCCTGCTGTTACGATGCGGGCCCCGGGTCAACAGATCACTGTAGACCCGGCGCAGGTAAAGCACGGAATCGACATGTTGAAACGATCGCTGGTGGTAGGTGTAGTTCTGGCTTTGACCGGCTGCGTGGTGGCTCCCGGCTATGGCGCGTATGAGCAGGGATACTATGGTGCACCGGTCTACGACGCGGTACCGGCCTATGGTTATGCGCCTCCGTATGGCGCTGTCGAATTCTCCGGCGGTGGGTATCGTGATGGCTATGATCGCCGCCGCGCCGATCCGCCACCGCGCGACGGTGGCCATTCGGCGCACGTAGACGCGCAGGAGCGTGGCGGCGGTCGCGGAGGTTCGCCGGGCGCGGGCAGCATCAGACAGGGGCGGCAGGCGGACTCGGGCCGGGGCCACGATGATGCCGATGGGCAGCACGGCTACGGTCGTTAGCGCGTTCTTCGAACCCCGTGTGCCAGCATACGCTCTGGTCAAGGTTGATCTGCGGCGGGCGATTCTGGCCCGGTTGCCCGGGGAATCGAAAGCGCCCGAAAATTTCCGAAAGGAAATATGGCTGCGGTCAGTGCTCCGTGATCCGTCCGTCAAGGCAGCACGTGACTTGCATGCTGTGCCTCGTATCCACTATGGTGGTTGGGCTTTTCCCGCCTTGTAGCCTGGCGGGGCTGCGTGTATAGTCGGCGAACCTTAGCATGTTTCTTATCGGAAATTTAGGGGCTCGCCATGGACGCTTCACGCATTTTTGCCGATCTCGGCATCCTCGAACTGGCTGGTGCGGGCGATGTCGAGGTTCGATCGCCGATTTCCGGTGAGGTGATTGGCCGCGTAGCGAGCCAGGCGGCTTCCGACGTCGACGCCGCACTGGCCCATTCGCACGCGGCGTTTCTCAAGTGGCGCGACGTTCCGGCGCCGCGCCGCGGGGAACTCGTTCGGCTGCTTGGCGAGCGGTTGCGCGAGCATAAGCGGGCGCTCGGCAGTCTCGTATCGCTTGAGACTGGCAAGATCCTCCAGGAGGGTCTGGGCGAGGTCCAGGAAATGATCGATATCTGTGACTTCGCGGTCGGTCTGTCGAGGCAGCTTTATGGCCTCACCATCGCCTCCGAGCGCCCCGGTCACCGCATGGCCGAAAGCTGGCATCCGATGGGTGTCTGCGCCATCATTTCCGCGTTCAATTTTCCGGTGGCCGTTTGGTCCTGGAATGCCGCACTTGCCCTCGTGTGCGGAGACTCTGTCGTCTGGAAACCCTCGGAGAAGACGCCGCTGACTGCACTCGCCGTTCAGCGCCTCATGGTCGACGCGCTCGCAACGTTCGGGGATGCGCCTGAGGGACTCGTGTCACTCGTCATCGGGGGCCGTGACGTTGGGGCGAAGCTCGTCGCCGATCCTCGTACGGCGATCGTCAGCGCGACAGGAAGCACCGAGATGGGTCGCGCGGTCGGCGTGGCCGTCGCGCAGCGTTTCGGTCGCGCGATTCTCGAACTCGGCGGCAACAATGGCGGCATCGTCACGCCGAGTGCCGATCGCGAACTCGCGCTGCGGGCGATTCTGTTTTCCGCCGTGGGCACGGCAGGACAGCGTTGCACGTCGCTGCGCCGACTCTTCGTGCACGAGAGCGTTTACGACGACACAGTGAGCCGTCTCAAACAGCTTTACGCCAAGGTTCCGATCGGAAACCCGCTCGACGCGGGCACGCTGATGGGCCCGCTAATCGACGCTCAGGCGTCCGAGCGCATGCAGGCGGCGCTGCAGCGTGCTCAGGCTGAGGGCGGCAAGGTAACTGGCGGTCAGCGGATCAGCGTCGATGGCCAGCCGAACGGCTACTACGTGGAGCCCGCACTGGTCGAAATGCCCGGACAGAGCGAGATCGTCCTGAAGGAAACGTTCGCTCCGATCCTCTACATCATGAAGTATCGCGATTTCGACGAGGCCATCGCCGCGAACAACGGGGCATCACATGGCTTGTCGTCGTGTGTGTTCACGACCGACCTGCGCGAAGCCGAGCGTTTCGTTTCCGCGTCGGGCAGCGATTGCGGCATCGCGAACGTGAACATCGGGCCGAGCGGCGCGGAAATCGGCGGTGCCTTCGGAGGCGAAAAGGAAACGGGTGGTGGCCGTGAGTCCGGCTCGGATGCGTGGAAGGGGTACATGCGCCGCGCAACGAACACCGTCAACTATTCGACTGCGTTGCCGCTTGCTCAGGGCATCGACTTCAAGCTCGATTGAACAGGTTTCCTGGCGGAACCGGGGGTGCTCGTTTGCACGATCCCCGTTCCGACTCTCCGTGGGTGTGTCGATCGGGATGCGTTCTATCCCGACGCAAATTCACCATTTTTCCCGAGCTGCGACAGGCATCGAGCTGAACCGGGTGATGAAGTGATTTGTCTGCGCCTGCACGATGTTCGTGCCGTCAGGTCAGCGCGCATTTACAGATTACCTGGTATGACTGACGAATCGTCCTCGCGTACTGGCATGTTGACGCCAACAGCCGGAAGGGCGTTCCAGACTCGGTGCTCTGCACGTGCCAGGCCCGAATTCGTCTCGCAACCCCTTATGAGACCAGTCGTCGCAAGGGCGTGAACGGCAGGCCATGCGGTACGCCATGTACGGCGAAGAACCAGGCGGCGACCCACGACGCGCCCACCACGATGAGGTCGCAGCGTCCGCTTTTCCACCAGTTCAACGAATGCCGCTGGATGACCCACGGTACGCCAAGCGGATTCGGCCAGTCCGCGAGCAGATGAATCACCCCGCCACAGGCAAAGCCGAATGCCGGTGCCGCGAAGGGCAGATGGCCAAGCCGGTGATACGACCAGACGAGCAGCGCCATCCAGCCGATGCCCCAATGCGTCAAGGTGCGATGGGTGATCCATAGCTGTCGCTTTTTGCGCCACCACGCAACTTCTAGCCAGTCGGGCGCCGATCCGCCTGCCGCGCCCCCGAAAAACGCGAGGGCGACGTGGAGATGCCATAAGCCGTCCACATGCAGATGCGTGACGATTGCCGCGGCGATGACGCCGGCGGCCCAACCCGTCGCGTGATGTGCGGTGCCTGATGCCATGAGGCGGGGAGTGAGAAATCGAAAGGCCGCAATCTTCGCAGATGTAACGTCGCAGCGACAGGGGAGAATCGACGATTCCCGCGGCAACGAACTTTACATGGCGCCCGGCCACGCGATCCGAAACCCGGTGCTCCAGGCAATGCACACGCGAACGTCAGGTAGTGCAGCGCGCCACGTCGAATCGCAGTTCCGGTTCCGGCGGATCGTCGGAGCGCGACGCCCCGTGTGTCACGCGAATCACCGATCCATTACCCGAAGGCGTCAGCGTGACGAAGTATGAAGCGTCCGAACCCGAGCCGATGCTCAACTCCGTCGCGCTACCCGCCTTCGACTCATGGACGCGCGGGAGCCGGTCTTCGAGGCAATTCGCGATCGATGAAGGTGAACGTGCCGAGGACACATAGATCATCGGTTCGCCGTTCGCAGCGGCTTGAGGTGGAGGCGCAGATGAGCAGGCTGCAACGAGGACGAGAGGAGATGCGGTGAGGAGGCGTCGAGCGAGTGTATTCATGGTCGGCGAGTCGTCAAGACACAAGCGGTGAATGCGGGTGAGTGCCGATGAGTATACGCATGCTCGCGGAGCGGCGGACGTAAAAAGATGCAACAGGGCAACGCGGCGACGTGTCAGCGCGAGAAGGAAATAAATGCGCCTGAAAGGAAACACGCGAAAAAAAGCGCACATGCGGGTGTGCCAACTGAACCGCAACGGCTTGATCGCGCAGGGGGCGTGGGGAATGACGTTGGGCGGCAAAAAAAAACGCCGCCCCGGACAGGGGCGGCGCATATCAGGCTGGATCCGGAAAGGCCAGCCTGGCCTGGCTTAGAAGCGGTGGCGGATACCCGTCGTCACAGCCACCTGGTTTTGCGTCGACGACGACGGCAGGATGCCGCCAATCGAAGTGCTGGGGATAGAAACGCCGTTGCTGTCAACCGACGACGAGTGCTGATAGACACCCGCGAGATACACATCGGTACGCTTGCTGAGCCCGTAATCGGCGCCCACCGTGACCGAGTGCCACTTCGGGCTCGTGCTGTTGCCGTCCTCTGTCATCCGGCTCCACGTGTAGGTGTACTCACCCACGAGAGCAAGTGCGGGCGTCAGCGCATAGGTACCGTTCAGCTCGATATTGTCGAACCGCGCGTTCAAATTTCCAGTGAGAGCGCTGATACCCTGAAGACGCGAGTGCGTCCAGAGCAGGCCGACCGTGCCAGGACCATAGGCGTAATTCGCGCCTACACCGACCGTTCTCTGTACATCCGCGCTTCCGAACGCGAACGACTGGCCCTCGAGTCCGGCGCCCGAATTCGCTGTCGCATTGGCACCCGTGCCTACGTTGTTCATCTGGTCATAAGCCGCGGCAACCTTGAACGGACCGTTCTCGTAACCCGCGCCGACACTCCACTGGCGACCGCTCGCAAATTGCGTTGAATTGCTGAAGCCGTACTGACCGCCAAAGTGGAAGCCCGCGTAATTCACGCTTTCGTACTTGATCGCGTTCGAGGTCGCGAACTGCGCGCCGATGTTGTCGTTGTTGAACGGGTGGGCCGCGACGTTGATACCGCCTGCCTGGCCTGCTAGTGCCAGCGGCGTGAGGTAATCCGCGACCGAGTCAAATTGTCGGCCCAGCGTCAGTGTGCCGAACTGGTTGTTTTGCAGGCCAACGAAAGCCTGACGGGTAAACATGCCCGACGAGTTGCCGGTGAAATAGCCCGGACTAAACGAACCGTTGTTCAGGTTGAAACCGGACTCGAGCTTGAAGATAGCCTTCGTGCCGCCGCCGAGATCTTCTGCGCCCTTCAGGCCGAAGTACGTGTTCGACAACAGACCGCTACCTTGTGCCCACAGGCTGTGGCCACCCGCGTTATTGACGTAGGCGAGACCTGCGTCGAGCGAGCCGTACAGGGTGACGCTGCTTTGCGCATGTGCGCTCATGGCGAATGTGCCGAGAACGCCAGCGAGGATAAGGGTTTTTTTCATGCTTTATAACTCCGGATAGAATCTGTGAATCTCACGGATGTCTATCTGATTAATAGGTCCGTGGTCTGGCGATTCGAGGCGGAGTGTAATCTGGTAACCCGAAAATTTTGCGCCCTACGGTGTAACAATATTTGATAAAAATCGAAATAAATATGCATGCTTCCCTAAGGTGTTGCATATAAAGAGGTTTTTATCTTAATGAGATATGCGAGGCGGTATGCCAATCGCTATTCTGTTGCGCGGGTGCTACGGATCTGAAGAGCCCCATCAGACAGGCTTCGGATGACGGCATCTCGATATTACCCGCCGATTTGCTCCGTTTTCTGGAAGATACTGTTCCAGATTGCATGCTCAGTGAGCGGAGGTCGTGACGCTACAATTCATGCACCTCTAAGCGAGAGGTGATCTTTTTCATCTGTTTTGCGCGGCCCTCGGGCCGCGTTTTTTTATTTTGATATTGGGGATTTTTAGTTCTATTTCGGCCTCGAATTCTTCATCTCGAAATCCGGAATGCGCCGGATTGTCGCGATTGCATTCACGCTATATTAAAAACCCATTAACCGGGTTTGCGTGACCAGCCGGGCGTCCGCGCTCGCGCGCGCTTGCGGGTAAAATCCTGCGCCTGCCCTCGAACGGCAGGTCCTGCAGAACCAGACCGAACCCGCCATGACCGATTCTTTGCCCGCAACATCCCCCGAATCCGCGACCGTTGAAGCCGAAGTGCTCCAGGACGCGCGCCTGTGGCGCAAAGACGGCTGGACGGCGCGCGTCATCAAGAACGAGGACGATGATGGCTGGGCCGTCGAGATGATTAAGGACGGCGAGCCGGAGCCGGCGCTCGTCGGCCCCTGGACGATGGGCCGCGACAAGAAAAATCCCAAGCCGCTCGACACGGGCGCGTTCAACACCCTCGTGAAGACCGCGACAGAGGTGTTGCGCCGTCACGAACAGCAACTGCACGCGATGTTGCACAAGCGAGTGAGTGTGTCCGTCGCGGCGGGCGACATCGACGTGACCCTCGAAATCGTCCCCGACGAATACGAACCGTATGCCGTTCTGACCGCGCTCGACGTCTTTGGTGAGCAAGTGGGCCAGCAGCGCGTCGCGCCGACGTTCAAACTGACGAAGGCGTGCGCGACCGCGTGGGCCGAGGGTGGTTTCGGCCGGATCGACTAGCGCTGCGGCGTCAGTCCTGCTGGCAGAAGATTGCCGTCAGCATTGGACCTGCGTGATGGACGATCGCGGTATTGCCGGCTTCGTTAAGCGCCGCCTGAACCTTGGCCTGGCTCCCGATCACGACCGCGCCGTAGGCCGATCGTGCAATCGGCTTGCCGCCGCTCCTCTGAAACAGCGGATCGTCCTGCTGGAAGGCGACGATCGCGAACACGCTGAAGCCGTAAGCCGTCATGTGCTGGCCGTGCTCCGGCCAGAAAACGTTGATCGAATTGGGCTCGACCCTGGAAGGCTCCGGTCCGATCAGCTTCTGGTCGATCAGGCCAGAGACGAAGTCGTGCGCGGACTCTTTGCAGGTCAGCGATTCGTCAAGGGCGGCCGCGTGGCCTGCAAGCGGCAAAACCGCGAGTAAAAGGGCAAAAAGGAACGAGTTTTTCATTGTAATTCCGGCGAGTGGCCTGTGCCGGTACAGAACGTGCGTCGCGATGCAAAGGGTTGAACTGTACGCGTGTTCGTGTAATCCCGCTCGCGGCACCGCCGCATTCGTCCCCGTTTCCGATCCGACCAGATTCTCTCGCCATCGCTGCCCGTTATGGCTTTACGAGGCTCTGCGAGCCCCGTTCGCCTTCCGGAGAACCTGCAGGTTTTTTGAACGGAAGCTATATTTCGCCCCCATGAGTGGAACCAAATAATCCGCGAAACGGGTGCCCCTGCCGCGCACATGGGACGCACGCGCCGCGCGCCGTCTCGTGACGCCGCTCATCCGGACCCGCGTCACACCGAACCATCTGGCCACGCTTCGCCTCCTGATTGTTTTGTCGAATTTTGTTGATCATACCGATGGCGAACTGGCGCGAATCAGCGGCAAGGCCAGCCGGATCGGCCATTTCTATGATCTCGCCGCCGACGCCATCGTCACGATCCTGCTGTTCCTTGGTATGGGCTTTGGTCTCGGCTCCGGGGCCGAGGCAGCGGCGGGCGAGTGGCTTGTGGCGCCGGTCTGTCTTCGGGATCTCGGACCGCGTTGCCCGGCTCGGCGGACGATGCGATCGGCCGCGCGCTGCACCCGATCGACACGTCCCTGCGGCGTGACGAATACGTCCAGCAGGGCTCGTTCCTTTATCTTTCGGACTTTCTGCCAGCCGACGCGACGCCGCGGCTCATCGACGCCGCCAAAGCGCTGGTTCCCGAGGTCAACCGCAACTACTTGCCGGGCCACAAGGCTGGCGGCAGCGTGAGCCGCCATACGATCGATGAACTCGCACCTTATATCGCCGAGCTTTATTGCTCGCCGCAGTTGATCGCGTGGCTCGAAAAGATCACGGGCGACCGTCTGCTGCTGTCGCACGAAGACGATCCGCACGCGTATGCGCTCTATTACTACACGCGCGCGGGCGACCACATCGGCTGGCACTATGACACCTCGTACTACGACGGACGCCGCTACACGGTGCTGTTCGGCGTGATCGACGAATCGTCGTGCCGGCTCGACTACGCGGCGCACAGGCCGAACTTGCGCATATCGGCTGACCGCATCGCATCGAGATCGTCCTGAATCCACGTTTCAATCTGGGCAGCGTGCTGACCGTTCATTGCACGGCCGACGCGCTCACGCGTGGTGGCGACGTGTTGTTGATGGACGCCGATGTCCTCCACGAGGAGCGTGTGTTCGATCCGCTGGTTGCCGGCAACGCAAGCGCGAACCGCCTTTTGATCGACCGCGATTTCGAGGCCGGCGATGAGCCGGTGAAACTGTGCCTGCGCGACGGCGTGCCGATCGAACTGCGCAAGCAGCTCGCGGTGGGCCTGCAATACGACACCATCGGCGAATCAGAGGGCTTCTTCCGTCTCAAGGACGACACGGCCCGCCGGTTCGCGCAGATTGTCGAAGGCTATGTCGACACGGGCCGCGCGAATCTTCCTCACGAAGAAGCGCTTCGCGACCTGCTGCTGGAGCGCGGCAACGAGTTCGAAACCGCCGACGTGACTGGCGCGCCGTGGATCGAAATCGACTTCCCCGACGATGTGACGCGCGCAGCCGAAACGGTGTTGTCGCAACTTCGTCCGATCGTGAGCCGCGCGACGCAGACGACCGACTGATTGCTTGACTGTTTGCGCAGCCTGGGCCTTGAAGTGCCGCTGTTATTCGAAGGTACTTCACGGCCTGGCCGCTCTGGGGCGCGGCTTCATCTGTTGCAGGGTCACCCACGTTTCGCAACACGGTGCCATAATGACGGATCGTCGCACCCAGCCTCGCTGACTGTCGTTACTGCCCATGCCTCTTGCTCTCGGCACCTTCATCGTTCCGCTCATCGTCGCGTGCGCGATGTTCATGGAGAACGTAGACTCGACGGTCATCGTTACATCGCTTCCCGCGATGGCCCGCGATCTCGGACACAGTCCGATTACCCTCAAGCTCGCCGTCACGAGCTATGTGATCGGCCTCGGCGTGTTTATTCCGGTCTGTGGCTGGGTGGCCGACCGCTTTGGCTCGCGCAAGGTCTTCAGCACGGCCATCGGCATCTTCATGGTGGGCTCGCTGTTGTGCGCCGCGTCGACGTCGCTCGGGATGTTCGTCGCCGCGCGTTTCATACAGGGGATCGGCGGCGCAATGATGGTGCCGGTGGGGCGCATCATCATCTTCCGTTCGCTGCCGAAGTCGGAGTTCATTCGCGCCGTCAATTACCTCACTGTGCCCGCGCTGCTTGGGCCGGTCGTCGGTCCGCCGCTGGGTGGTTTCATCACGACGTATCTGCACTGGCGGTTCATTTTCTTCGTCAACATCCCGATCGGCGTGCTCGGCATCTGGCTTGCGAGACGACACATCGCGAACATGCACGAAGAGCATCCCGGCCGCCTCGACTGGCCTGGCTTCATTCTTTCCGCAGGCGGAGCGTCGCTGTTCATGCTCGGGCTTTCGCTCGTCGGCAGCGGACTCGTCTCGTTCGGAAAGACGGTGGCGATGTGCGTCGTCGGCGCCGTGCTGCTCGCGGTCTACTGGCTTTACGCGCAGCGCGTCGAGCGGCCCGTGCTCGATCTGGGCTTCCTGCGCATTCCCAGCTTCAACGCGAGCGTCGCGGGCGGCTCGCTCTTTCGCATCGGTCTCGGCGCTGTGCCGTTTCTACTTCCGCTTGCGCTGCAGGAAGGCCTCGGAATGACGGCATTTATTTCCGGGTCGATTACTTGCGCCTCCGCGTTCGGTTCGATCTTCATGAAGACGATCATCTCGCGCGTGCTTGGACGCTTCGGATTTCGACGCACACTGATCGTCAACGCCGCATTCGCAGGTGCATCTATTGCTGTGTACGGGCTCTTTTTTCCGGGTATGCCTCACTGGCTTATCTGGCTGATCGTGCTGGTCGGCGGTGTGTTCCCTTCACTGCAGTTCGGGAGCCTCAATTCACTCGCTTACGCCGATATTCCGATACGCGATATCGGCCGCGCAACCAGCGTAGCGAGCGTGATCCAGCAGGTGTCGCTCGGGCTTGGCGTGACCATCGCGGGCATCGTGCTGCAGATTTCGCACAAAGTGCAGGGCCACCCCAGCATCGTCTGGTCGGACTTCTGGCCCGCATTTCTCGTCGTGGGGCTGTTCTCGATCGCTTCGATTCCCGTGACGATGCGCCTGCCCGCCAATGCGGGCGAGGAAATTGCGCGTGGACGACGTGGCACGACCTGAGCGCCGCGCACCGCTGCAGGGTGGATCCGTTTGATCGCAAACGTTTGCCAGGCGTGCTATAAGGCCATGGCAGGTCGTTGGTTGATGAACCGGAACATGGAGACACCGAATGACGCTGGTAGACAGAACGAAAATATCCGCCGCTGTTTTTGCACTCGTATCGCTGGGCACACTCTCGACGAGTTTCCTCGAAGGTTCTCCCGCCTTTGCCAAAGCAACGCAGCAACCCGCCGTACTGACCGCTTCGGCAGTGGCGGTTGCGGACAAGTACGCGGCTGATGCCGCCGAGCAGATTTTCAAGGAGGGCGGTAATGCCGTCGATGCGGCCGTGGCGATCGCCTTTTCGCTAGCGGTGACGTATCCCGAAGCGGGTAACATCGGCGGCGGCGGATTCATGACGCTCTACGTTCACGGCAAGCCGTACTTCCTCGACTATCGCGAGCGCGCGCCGCTTGCCGCCACGCGCACGATGTACCTTGACGACAAGGGCAACGTGATCGAAGGCAAGAGCCTTTACGGCGTTGACGCCGTGGGCGTGCCGGGGACCGTCGAGGGCATGTGGGAAGCGCAGCGCCGCTTCGGCAAGCTGAAGTGGAAACAGGTGCTCGCACCGGCGATCAAGTATGCGCGCGATGGCTTCGTGGTCGACGAGCAACTCGCGAAGCGTCGCGACGACGCGTCGAAGGAATTCGGCGGCAGAACCAATTTCGACCACTACTTCGGCGATATGAAAGTGGGCGTGACGTTCAGGCAACCCGACCTCGCGAATGTACTCACGCGCATTTCCACGGACGGCGCGAGAGACTTCTACGACGGAAAGACCGCCGCGCTGATCGCGTCCGCGATGAAGTCGGGCAACGGTCTCATCACGATGCGCGACCTGCAGGAGTACAAGGCGGTGTGGCGTCAGCCCGTCGAGGCGAAGTGGAACGGCTACAACATCATCACCGCGCCGCCGCCGAGTTCGGGCGGCGTAGGTCTCGTGCAACTGCTGAAGATGAAGGCGATGCTCGCGCCGAAGTTCGAGGGCGTGTCGCACAATTCGGCGCAATACATTCATCTGATCGCGGAGATTCAGAAACGCGTCTTCGCAGATCGTGCTCAATACCTCGGTGATCCGGACTTCTACAACGTGCCGGTTGCGCGGTTGATCGACGACGCGTATCTCGCGAAGCGTGCTGCCGAAGTTAACCCCGAGAGTCCCTCCGACACGAAGAGCGTGCAGCCGGGGCTCGGCACGTCGATGCCCGAGAAAGCGGAGACGACGCATTTCTCGGTGGTCGACAAGTGGGGTAATGCAGTGTCGAACACGTACACGATCAACGGTTACTTCGGCTCGGGCGTGGTCGTGCCGGGCGGAGGCTTCCTGCTGAACGACGAGATGGATGACTTCTCGGCCAAGCCGGGCGTGCCGAACATGTTCGGCGTGGTGGGCAGTGACGCCAACGCGATTGCGCCGAAGAAGCGGCCGCTTTCCTCGATGACGCCGACCATTCTCACGAAGGACGGCAAGGTGGCGCTTGTGATCGGCACACCGGGTGGCTCGCGCATCTTCACGTCGATCTTCCAGGTCATCACCAATATTTACAACTTCCAGATGCCGTTGAAGGATGCGGTGGCCGCGATGCGTTTTCATCACCAGTTGTTGCCGCCGAACACGATTTTCTGGGAACCGTATCTGCCGATTGACGGCGAGCTCGCGAAGCAGCTCGAGGCGAAGGGCTACGTACTGAAGGGGCAGGACTTCAACGGCGATATTCAGGCGATCCGGATCGACGGTGACACGCCGGAGCCGGTTTCCGATCCGCGCGGACGTGGTGTGACGCGTATGGTCCAGTGACCAGAAAAATCCCCTAAGCCACAGGAAAACGGGACGCGGTGCTTTCGCATCGCGTCCCGTTTCGTATGAGAGGCAAAGTTTCGTTTAGTGCGATGTGCGTGCGGCCAGGTCTTCACACGCGGCGTCGATCAGACTGAGCGCGGTCTGCGCGTTTCCGATGCGCTCGATCGCGAGCAGCGCGAAGCGCGCCAGAAACAGCGGCGTGTCGGGCTCACCCAGTTCAGTCATGGTTCTGCAAAAACGCGTGTAGACGGTGTCGAGTTCGCTGTCGGTCATAGGATTCTCCGGGCAGGCGTGTGCAATGTGAGTTCGAGTGCAGCGAGGGCGTTGGCTGCGATAGCGTCGGCGTCGCCGTGCCAACGGCCCAGAACGTGGCCGTCCGGCCGGACGAGATAGAGCGCCGGCTGCGCCGCGCCGTACATCGGAAACAGGCAGCCCGTGTGGTCCCAGCCGCCGGGGCACGTGACGTCTGCGGGTTGTTGCGCCGAGAGCGGCACGAGTGCAAATGGCACTGCGCGGCTGGCGAGCGTCGCCTCCAGGGCGGTCAGTGCGCTCGGGAGCTTGCCGTCGACGCTAAACCAGAATGCCGTGAAGCGCGGTTCGACGAGATCGGTGAGGTGGCCTGCGCACGAGGCGCCAGGTCTCACAAGCGTCAGCGGACACTCGGGCAGAACGGTGCCTGGCGCGGGACCGTCCGCGAACGCGTCCGACGATGCGGCGTTCAGTGGCGAAGCGGTATAGGCGATCGCCGAGGTTTGCCGCGGGTTGATCAGTGAACGCAAGCCCGGATGTTTGACTGCGAGGCCGAGCACGGCCGTACGCATCAGATTGAACGCGAACGACGGTGGCGCCATGAATTCCGTACTCTTGGTGCCGTAGCTCAGGTTCTCGTGCGCGGCGTACACGCGCTCGTCGGAGTACGTGTCTAGCAGCGTTGGTGCTGCGAGTCCCTTCGCTACGAAGGCGAGTTTCCACGCGAGATTGTCGGCGTCGTCAATGCCGGAATTCGCACCACGCACGCCGAAGATTGGCACGAGATGCGCCGCGTCGCCAGCGAATAGCACGCGACGGTGGCGATAGCGTTCGAGCGTCAGCGCGTTGGCCTTGTAGATCGTGATCCAGATGGGAGACCACGGCGCGGTTTCACCCATCATCTCAAGCAGACTCTGCACGCGTGGCATCACGCTTGCTGGCTTGATGGCCTCGTCGGCGTCCTCGCCGTCGCGCAGTTGGTAGTCGATTCGCCATACGTTGTCGGGCTGCTTGTGTACGAGCACCGTCGAGCCGGGATTCGAAGCCGGATCAAAATACGCGAGGCGTTCGGTCGGCCGCGCGCTATCGAGCAGGATATCGACGATCACATAACGTCCTTCGTAACTCGTGCCGACGAGCTTCAGGCCAAGTGCCTCGCGGATCGTACTGCGCCCGCCATCCGCGGCGACGAGCCAGTCGGTCTGTGCTTCGTAGTCGCCTTCGGGCGTCGAGAGCCTGAGCGTCGCGCCGTGCTCGTCCTCCTGCAAGGCCGTCACCTTGGTGCACCAGCGGATATCGATGAGATTTGCGTGAGACTCGGCGGCATCTAGCAGGAACTGTTCGATGTGATACTGCGCGAGGTTGACCATCGGCGGCAGCTTCTGCTTTTCGTCCTGCGGCATGCTGAAGTGCAGCACTTCGTCGTTACGGTAAAAGCTGCGGCCGCCAGTCCACGGCAGGCCTTTTGCCAGGAATCCGTCGAGTGCGCCCAGACGCTCGAAAATCTCGAGGCTGCGGCGAGAAATGCAGATAGCGCGGCTGCCGTAGCAGACCGACTCGTCGGCTTCGATCAGCACCGATCGCACGCCGTGGCGGGCGAGGCCGAGCGCGACCGCGAGGCCCACAGGGCCGCCGCCGACGATCGTGACAGTGTGGCGCTGCGTGTCGCAGCCGTTGTCGAGTTCGGGTATCCGGGCAGTGTATTTCCTGGCCTCGAATGGGTACGGTTTGAATTCAATGCTCATCGTGTGCTCCTGTTGAAGAGGGCACGCGCGCCGTCGTCAGAAGAAAAGGCGAGGAGGGGCATGGGCGATGCGTCTCCGATACGAAATTATTGTGATGCGTACCGTCGCGAAGCGTGATTGAACGGTATCCGCGGCTATGGCGGCAGTATCGGGTGCAGCAGGCGCCGCGCTGTCCTCAATTTGGGTACAGCCTGGGCTTATCGGAAACCCGGGTGGGCGCGGGGAAAGTAAGGGTTTGTCCGCGACGAGGCGAAGGGCGAAAAGCTGGCGCTGGCTCGAGATACCGAGCCGTTGATAGACGCGCTTCTAACGCCTGCAGCCGTGACCGGCAGGCACGCTGAAGTTACGGACGCCGCGACTACGCGTGCCACCGGTGGCGTCCTCATTGGCAGGGCGGTACGTCTGCTATCGCGCTTTTATATATGCCTTGTGAGCGCACAGGAATCGGCGCACTATGGGTTAGGGAATCGTACTTTCGATCTCGCGATGGTCTTCCCGGCTCCCGATGGGAGGATCTATGGAAACTCGCCTCGACACTTTTAATGGTTGGCAAATGAGGGCGGCAGTCGAAAGCAGGCTTACCTCGAAGGGTGAAGCAAAGTACTACATCGTCGAGCCCATTACGTACAGCGAATACTCCAGAAACACTCAGCGGACCGAAGCGGAGGCTCGCGGAAAGGGTGGTCCATTTGATAGCTCTGACGCTGCGTTCAACGCCGCCTTCAAGAGCTGCCGGCAGGCCATCGGAAGGGTGATCAACTTGCGCGCCCGTCGAGATTTCTACTGACGTTGTTGTGGCCGCGAAATGATGCGTCGATTGATTGCGTATCGCGACTTCGAAATCCATGTCGAGCTGATTCAGGTCGATCAGGACATGTACAGTGTGACGTTTCAGATCAAGGGGCACAATGTCGGGCGCCTCAGCGTGGATGGGGCTGTTATTCCAGTGCGCCATGGCCCCTTCACCTACCGCTGGGCATACCTCGTTGCTGAGATTGCGGGGCAAGCGGCCATTGACGTACTCATTGGTCACGAGCAGTAGTCCGATGGGCATGGACCAGGAGGTATGACTATGCGATGGCGTGCAGAGGCTTTCCACGGTCGCGTAATGACGGCGTGCGTCGAAGTGAACGTAGACGACTCGGGGCTGAATCGGGCCTACATAGCGCTCCCCTACGGTTACTACACGCCGCCATACAGATCGTTGAGGCAGCCCGACATGTTGGATCACACGTGTGGGCCGTTTGAGAGCATTGACGCTGCGTTCGAAGCAGCATTCTGCGATTGCAGGCGTTGCATCCTTCAGGAAGTAACGAGAGAACGCGGCGTTCAGCCCGACCAAAATCTTTTTCACCGATCTGCACGATAATGGCTGGCCCGTACGGGCGTCAGCCACGACACACAAGGCGACACTGCTGGGCTATCGCGTAGCAACTCGCAAGTGCGATTGCGCTCTGTTTTGACCCACCACTCACGCAGACGGACATGAGCAACATCTAGCGCCATCAGTTCGTGTGCCGCTGCCCGAACAATCGACTGCCGATCATCTATGCGCTAAAGATTGAGACGGATGAGGTGACTGACGTCGAACACATCGTGACCGTGGCGGTTCATCTCGTTTCAGCATCCGGAACAGATCAGCCTCGTGCTCGACGCGTGCCGGAGCTTCACTGTGAATAACGGTGCGCACTCGGTGTGGCGCAACGGAAATCCAGTGATCGACAGGAGCCTCGTCCTCCGATTGGATCGCCGGACTGCATCCCTATCCTTCGTTCGACTTCGCCGTTAACCACGCTGTGCCTTGCCCGCATATATAGGCGTCGCGCAGCCGATGACGAAATTTCTGTCGTTGTGTGCTCACAATGAATCGCAGTATCGTAAATACGATGAGAAGCGAAAATCATCGTCGCTGTAATAATAAAGGATCGCGAAGTAATCTATAGCGATTCCGTGACGGTACTGAATATTTTCGGTTCGGGAAAAAGTATCGAGCTATGAAGTCGCCCAATGCTGCGGTAATAGTGCCGGACGGACTGGTGGTAATCCAAAGCCTTGCTAATAGAATTTACGGTAGGCGCCGCGCGGGGCACGGTCAAGGCAATTCTCGCATCATTTTTCCATCCGGAAACTCCCGCATGTCCTTCGACTGCGGTGATGCACCGCAATCTATCGCCGACCCCAAAAGACTGCGCACGTCGGCGAGGTCAAAGGGTGGCTAGCAACCTGAGTTGATGTTCACTTTCAGCCCCATGAATCAGTGCGTAGGCCCGCACCTCCGCGCGCTCAAGGTGCGAAATGGATTCCGAGCCGGAAAAGTCGTTCCACGAGTCGTCAGCGATTGAGGTCGACATGCCGCGTGCCCTCGCGAATGCTCGCAGGAGAAGGCTTGCCTCGCGGCGCAGGACATGGCGGTCAGCGTTCAGAACATACGGCGGACAGCCCGTGCGTAAAACGAGGTAGTACGGAACCACAATGCGATCACTTTGCATGGAGGCGATACCAGTGCGGAAGAATGCGTGCGTTCAGCTTCTCGCGTCGTGCTGCCGATCGCTGCTTTTGATCGAACAAAGCAATGCGCCGAAGAATGCTTTCCACCAGTGGTTGTTTTCTGAAACAACGACGGCTAAATCGACCGTCAAGGAGACAGCGTCTCGCAGATCGAGACACTCAGTTGATACCACACGCCAGCAGCCTCTTCACATGTCGATCACCGAAAATCCGCTTATCTTTCCGTCGACGATGTCCTTGCCCTGCTGCTGGGCGGCACGCCTTGCCGTACCGAAGTCGGAGAATGCCTCCGGCTGATTTAGCCTGAAAACACGGCTTGCGGCGGAGGTTACGATCGCGCCCGGGCGACATATTCGTACAGCAATGTCATACCCTTCGGCGTAGCGGGAATGTCCGTCAAAGCGACTGAACATGCGGGCGAAGACGAGGGGATGAAGTTCGTACCCCTTGTAGAGAAGAAGCGGGTGCGTCGACATGTTGGTCACTCCACAGGGGACGACTCACTATACACTGGAACGAGTAACGCAGGGCGGCACAGAGACTGTTACCGGAATTGAATGGACCGAAGGTGCCCTCGCGCATATTTTGAATCAGACGGTCTGCAAAGGGGATCGCTGCCGGCGCTGCCATCGGTTATTTCTGATGATCTAACGACGGCCATTAGCCTGGTTCCTCCTCCCCTGTACGTTGCCGCCTCTTCAAGAGCATTCGCCGACAGCCAGGCCTGCTTGCCGCGCGATGAGGCGGATCCGGGATCCCGGCTTCGTCGCGCCAGTGACGGATGCAGTCCCTCATGACGTGGTGAATGCAAGGTGAGGCTGGCCGTGATCCGCTTCGTTAGTTCAGGGCTGCGCGATGTTCGATTCAGCAGACGTAAGCGGAATGCCGGTTGAGCGTGCGTTTGCCAACGCGAAACACGACGCTCGCTGGCAGGGCCGGAGCAACGTCGCTCAAATCACCGTCTTGCGCGTGTACTGGGTTTCTTGCCGATAACCGCACCGCCTCGGTGGTGCGGTTTGTCGCGCGTTTCGGATATCGCATTCGCCCAAACTCGCACGGCGATCAAATAAACGGCTGCGTATTGTGGCCAGAAGGAATTACCCGATGACAACCATTCGCCATTATCTAGGTCTCGATATTTCCGTGCTCGTATATCCCCATCGCGTGACCTGGACGGGATATGGTCACAATTGCGAGGGGGCGATTCTTCGATTCGTATCAGCGAACCAGATTCCATGATGGACATCCCCCGGAGCCGCGAATTCCGTAAGCCCGGCAAGCGTCCTTCTGTGAATGCCGGCGGCGCGCGTCCGTGACCTACGCCGAAAGATTGATTGACGGTGACGGGTCTGATCGCACCATCTGGGAATCCGCTCGAGTGCTCCAGTCACGACAGATCACGCGCCACGATGCGCTTCCCTGCGAGCGACCAGGATGATCCGGACGACCTGATTGTGTCTGGAGTCGTGGCTCGCGATCGCATCGGGCATTGAGATCATGGAGGTCCGCCAGTCTCTGCCATGAGTACACGCAGGCCCCGATCAGCGAGATCGGGAACCTGCTATTTCTTCTTTGCTGGCTTGCCGCTTACACTGGTTTTCGCCGGTGTAGGCCATGCCCCTTCGCCAGCAGGAGACAGTATTTTTTTGGGTTGTTTGGGCTTTTTCGCCTCGCGGTTGCCGCGCAGTTGACTCTTTGCCATCATATTTCTCCCATTGTTATTCCTTCAGTGACGGAAGCAACTGCCATGTCACTACTAATTGCTGTTACAGACGTATCGCCACTTGCTGGCGTTGACATTGAGGAGGGCGTCATTATCGCGGCGCTTCTGGGCGCGCTCGTTTTCCGCGGTCTCCAGGGCAGCCGCGCGCGCCTTCCGCGTGCTGGCGAATTCGCTCTGCGTGATGGGTGAAATTGAGTACGCTTTGGTTCGTGGGACCATGCCGATTCCTTAAAAGTTAAAAAAGAGCGTCAATTGCGAACTTACCGTGGGCACTCGTTACGTGCGACGAATGTCAGGCTGTCGCCACGGCGCAACCCAAATTCGTGCTCCTGCCGATCACGGAGTGTCGTCGGATCTGACTACTCAATGAACTCGTCCCGATTCGGGCAATTTGCGGAGAAACGCCTCAAGCGCCCCGGCAAGCCGATTAGTGCAGGGCGAACGCCAATCATATGGCGAACGAAATTTGCCGCCGCTATTCGGCGGTCGGGATCGTCAGAATGCGCTCTTTGGAGAGCCGTGTTGGCCGAAGGATTCGCACTACGGCGATGCAGAGGCGGTGGCTATGAACACACCGAATGCCACGAGAGTGCGCTCTTTACTTCGGAAAAGCAAGCGCAATTAGTTCACCGGTGACCCTCTGATGAACGCTGACCAGGTCTGTGGACGATTCGCCGGGTTTCGCTGTCGACGGATTTTGCGGAACGGGTCGCAGATTTTTGCGAGGGCATTTCCGGACAGCGGTTCTCAACCTGATTCCATCAGGGTTTGCCATCGCGTTTGCGGCGGACCAGGTTTCAGGTGCACGGTGGTCACGCGGCTGACGTTACCTGTAAATCTAAGCGGACACGGTGTTCCGTATGGGCAACTCCCGAAACGCTCTTTTGGCGTTAGACGTTGCGAAGCACGCTTTGAGTGCTCGATGTTCGGATAGTCTTTGGAGCAGTCCAGATCATCCGACGCGATGACACCGGAATCAAGATCGCCAAACGCACGCGATTCGTTGTCAGACAAGGCTTTCAGCGCTTCATGCACAGCGCAAATAACTGCCTCTGACTAGAAATCCCCAGCCGCTGGTACGCGCGTTTCTGATAAGTCACGACGCTGGTGGCTTTGATGCCCATGCGTTCAGCGATCTCGACGGCGCTATGGCCTTCGAGCACACCGTGCAACACATCGAGTTCGCGTTTGGACAGCGCAGGACAAAGGCTGCGCAACCGCGCAAACATCATCTGCGGAATGCCCATCTGGCTCTGGCCGCGCAACGCGTAGTGATGTCGGGTCGCTTCACCGATCAGCGGCGCTAGGGATTCGACGAGTTCGACCCCGGCCGCGCTGAAATTACCCGCGTCACGTTCCCGATAGAGATTCACGGAGAGCCAGATGTCGGCGGAAGGTTGCAACAGCAACGAGAGTCGGTCGGACACGTTGGGGTTCGCGTAGCAGACTGTACGATAGGCCTCGTGTGCAATGTCGTCGCTCGATTGCAGGTGCAGGACGAGCGACGACTCGGGATTCCCGGCGGCATTGCTGCCGACGATCTCCTGGTTGCCGTCGAGTGCGTAGAAGAGGCGCGCGTAAGTGTCGGCCACGTCTCGCAGGAAGCGTCCGCCGCGATGATCCGCCACCGATACCGTCCGTGGCCGGTTGCCGAACTCGTAGGCGAAGACCGTGCATTGCGACACTGCCGTCGCGGGTCCGAGCAGGTTCAGCACTTCGGTGGCAAGTGCGTTGGCGTCGTCGCGGCCGATGGCCGAGACGAGGCTTGTGATGCGTGAAAGGTCGAATTGACCCGTCTGCCTCGGTCGGTCGAGATGCCAGTAACGCATGTTTCGTAGCGGAAAGCCGCAGCAAGAACGCTGCGGTCGTGAGGTTAGCATCTTTGCCGCCTACGCGTATGTGCGGTTGCAGGGAGCAAACAGCGAGGGTGCGTGCGTGAAAATTGTGTACAGCCACGCTTGGCCCCGATGCGAGTGGGAAACCATTCGCACAATCACGGGCGCAACGGCATTCATGTGTTTGGGTTAATCTCCGATGTCGGCGCGCACAGGCGCGCCGTTTCGTTTCTTACTCAGTCCGGTCAAACGCAGGAAACATCTGAAATGTGGACTTTTTCGAGCGCTATCCCGCCCGATTTCGGCGCTTGGGTGGTTTTTCTCAGTGTGCTCGTGACGCAACTCGGCGTGCCGGTGCCGGCGGCGCCGGTTCTCGCGCTGGCGGGGACGATGGCGGCTGATGGTGAGGTGTCCTGGCTGCATCTGTTGATGGCGGCAGTGATCGCCACGTTGCTCGCGGACTCACTCTGGTTCGCAGCAGGCCGCATGCACGGCCGACGGCTTCTGAATCGGCTCGTGCGCTTCTCGCTGTCACTCGACACGTCCGTTCGTGTCGCGCGCAACGTGTTTGAGCGCCATGGTGCGCCGATACTGTCCGTGACCAAATTCCTGCCCGGGTTCGGGCTGATTTCCGCTCCATTGTTCGGTACGACCTCGATCGATGTGCGCGTTTTTCTGCTGTGGGATGCAGTAGGGGCGGCGTTATGGGCTGGCACGTGGCTCCTCGGCGGAGCAGCCCTCAACGCGGAGATCGCGCGCTTCTTGCTGTTCGTGCACACCAATGGCGGCACGATTTTCGACGTGCTCGCCACGATGGGCCTGCTGTTTATCGCGTACCGATGGATTTGCCGGGTCCAGTTCCGGCGCTGGCTGGCAGACCATCGCATCACGCCCGGCCAGCTCGACGAGATGATGAGATCGTCCGCGCCGCCGCTTGTGCTGGACGTGCGGCCCCAGGACGTGCGCGAAAGGGAGGCGTATCGTGTTCCCGGCGCGCGAGCGCTAAACCTCGATTCGCGTGAGGCGCTCGCACCTGAACCGCTCGCCCGGCCGATCGTCGTGTATTGCGTCTGCCCGAATGAGGCGAGCGCAAAGCATGTCGTCGACCAGCTGCGCAGCAAGCGCATTTATAAAGTACAGGCGCTCAAGGGCGGTCTCGATGCCTGGGTGCGCAGCGGCTATCCGGTCGAACCGTTGTCAGCGGACTTTTACGGCACGCGTGCGCGCGGCGGTGAAACGCCCGAGGCGGGCGCCGATGAGGCAATCGGAGTGTGCGCAGACCCGTCGAAGTAGCGCGGCGCCCGTTGGGGCGGTCCCGCGCAGTGGGTGTCAGGCACGCTGACGTCGCGAGCCGCCACCCATGTTTTGTCCCGCGTCGTGCGCGAGACGCGCGTATCCCCAAATCGAAAGCATCGTCACGATGCCTGCGAGAAGAAACGCGATCCGGAAGTCGTCGAGCGTGAATACGTGACCAGTCGTCTCGCCGTTGAAGGTGGCTGCCGTGCGCAGCGCGACCGCGCCGAACGCAATGCCAAGACCTATCGTCATCTGTTGTGCGGCACTCCAGAGTGTGCTGGCCGCGCTCGTTTGCGGCTGCGGAACATCGGCGTAGGCGAGGGTTGCGAGCGTCGTGAACTGCATTGAACGCGTGACGCCATAGACAAAAGCGACGGTCAGCACGACGGCGCGCGGGATCTCGGGCGTGAGCATTCCGCACACGATCATGGAGCCGCTCACGATTGCGGCGTTCACGATGGAAACCTGGCGGAAGCCCCAGCGCTCGAGGACGCGCGTAGTGAATGCTTTCATGCCGAGATTGCCGATTGCGCTCGCGAGCAGCAGCAGGCCAGATCGAAATGCCGAGAGGCCGAAGCCGATCTGGAACAGCAGTGGCATTAGATACGGCACGGCCTCGATACCGATGCGGGTGAACGAACCGGTGATGACCGTCACCGAGAACGTCGGAATTTTCAAAGTGGAAACATCGATCAATGGATGCGGATGGCGCTTCGCGTGCACAACCGTAAGGGCGCCCAGCACGAGGCCCGCGGCGACGATCGCGCCAGCCACCCAGGGATTCTCACCGGGCTGGCTGGCGAGTTCCGCGCCGTAGAGAATCGCCGTGAGCGTAGCGCCGCTCAGCACGAGGCCGACGACATCGAGCGGCCGGCGCTGTTCCCCGCGCAGGTTCGGCATCAGCGCGACGACGGCGGCGAGTACTGCGATGCCGAACGGCACGTTAAGCAGAAAAATCCAGCGCCACGACGCGTAGGTGGTGATGAAGCCGCCCACGGGCGGACCGACGACGGGTGCCGCGATCGCGGGCCAGGTGATCGTGGAGATCGCCTTCATGAGCCGACTTTTGTCGGTGCTGCGCACGACGATCATTCGCCCGACCGGCACCATCATCGCGCCGCCGACACCCTGCAGCACACGCGCGGCGACGAACTCGCCGACGCTTTGGGATAGTCCGCACATTACCGAGGCGACCGTGAACGTGACGACCGCGCTGAAGAACACGGTGCGCGAGCCACACCGGTCGGCGACCCAGCCGCTCGCGGGGATGAAGATGGCGAGTGTGAGCATGTACGAGGTCATGCCGAGGCTCAGGCTGTTCGGGCCGATGCCGAATGAGTGTGCCATCTGCGGCAGCGCCGTGGCGATGACCGTCGTATCGAGGTATTCCATGAAGAAGGTTGCGGCCACAACGTAGGGCAACCAGCCTACTGTAGGGGTGCGCGCCGGATTGCCTTTCATTGGGCCTCCCGGTGTGGAGTGGACTTCATGGAGCTGGGCGATGCAGACGTTCCGGAAGCGGCGAGGGGGCAAAGCATGGTCGGATTGCGCGTGGATTGCTGACTGGAAAATCACCGACCGCAATGCGCTGTGCACGCCGGGTCAGGAGAATGCAATAGTTTCCAATACGAAAACGCAACTATACAGCGTTTGGCAGGGTCTCGTTTCCGACAAGGGTGTCGCGATGCGCGTAGACTCGATTCGCTGTTCGTTAACCACCGATCTGCGGAGGATACGTAATGGAACACCGCTTTCTGGGGGCATCCGGCTTCAAGGTGCCTGTGCTGAGTTTCGGTACCGGCACGTTCGGCGGCAAGGGCGAGTTTTTCGAAGCCTGGGGCGCGACCGACGTCGCCGAGGCGCGCCGCCTGATCGACATCTGTCTCGACGTGGGCGTTTCGATGTTCGACAGCGCCGACATTTATTCGAGCGGAGCATCGGAGTCGGTGCTCGGCGAGGCGCTCAAGGGTCGCCGTGACAAGGCGATCATTTCGACGAAAGCGACTTTCCGGTTCAACGACGATCCGAACGGCGTCGGTTCATCGCGCATTCATCTGAAACGTGCCGTCGATGCCGCACTCAAGCGCCTGCAAACCGACTACATCGATCTCTTTCAACTCCACGGCTTCGACGCGAAAACGCCCGCCGAAGAAGTTCTTTCCACGCTGGACGATCTCGTGCGCGCGGGCAAAATCCTTTACACGGGCGTGTCGAATTTTTCGGGCTGGCACCTGATGAAGTCGCTCGATGTCGCCGACCGCTATGGTTATCCGCGCTACGTCGCGAACCAGACCTACTACTCGCTGATCGGCCGCGACTACGAATGGGAGCTGATGCCGCTCGGACTCGACCAGGGCGTTGGCGCGGTTGTGTGGAGTCCGCTAGGCTGGGGGCGCCTGACCGGCAAGATCCGGCGCGGACAACCGCTGCCCGAAACGAGCCGTCTGCACAAGACTTCGGATCAGGGGCCGCCGGTGCCCGACGAGTATCTGTATCGCGTGATCGACGCCATCGACGAAGTTGCGCAGGAAACCGGCAAGACCGTGCCGCAGATCGCACTGAACTGGCTGCTGCAGCGGCCGAGTGTCGCTACCGTCCTGATCGGGGCGCGCGACGAAGCGCAACTGCGTCAGAACCTGGGAGCCGTGGGCTGGAACCTCACGCCCGCGCAGGTCGCGAAGCTGGACGCCGCGAGCGCGGTGCGGCCCGCGTATCCGTACTGGCATCAGGAGGGGTTTACCGAGCGCAATCCGTCGCCGGTGTGATACGGCGCGGGCCTCGCGGCGCGCCGCCGATTGCCTGGTTGTGCGCCGCCGCGCTCAGCTCGCATCCGCTGCCTGGAGGATCTGCTCTGCACCGAGGTGGATCGCGAGCGCGAAGAAGTCGCGTTCCGCGAGATTGGCTGCCTTGGCGATGTCGAGTGCACGGTGATGGTCGTTCGGGTGCAGCAACAGCTTGACCTCGATCTTGGCTGGCGGCTTCGGCAGGTAATCCACAGGCGTTGTCCTCGGTTACTGGGTTTATTGCCCTCGTGGGGCGGTGCCCATTACCGGTCGCCGGCGCACAGTAAGGCGCGGGCCGTTCGCCGCGGTGTTGTCTGCGGCTTCGAAAACGGCTAAGACGTGGAGTGGGCCTGTTATGCCTGGCATCGCCAGCATGAAGGCGACGACGGGCCTCAAGTGCCGCGAACGCGTTTTACGTGCTCGCGCGCATTACTGCAACGGTATTGCGCTTGAAACTCGGGTAGGGCAAGAGGTACGACGGGCCGGCGCCCGTTTTTCTTCTGCTGCGATCGGGCACCGAATTCAGCACGGAGCGAAGTATAGCCGTGAACGGTCCTAGGGTAAATACCTACCCCGCGACGCATTGCTGCAAAATGTTGCATCAAGAGGCGTGATCGCCGTGGAGCGGCGCGGTAACGCGGACGTACCGCTGGCTTGGGAGAAAGAGCGCGCGGCGTCACGCAGGACGCCGCGGCGCAATGCCTCAACGCGGCCTTAACCAGCCGCGCGTTTGCGCAGGCGGGCGCGCGCCTCGCCGAGTGTCTGGAAATGTCCTTGTGCGTCGTCGAAGACCGAAACTTTGCCGTGACCGATGTCGTACACCCAGCCCTGCAACGCCAGGCGGCCCTGCGCGACTCGCGCGGCTACCGCCGGGTGAGTGCGCAGATGCGTCAGCTGCAGACGCACGTTTTCCTCGACAAGCGCCTGCACGACCTGATCCTCATTCAACTCGAGCGTCTGCACGACACTGCGCGCAGCCTCGGCATTGCGCAGCCATGCCTGCACAGTGGGCATGTCTGCGGTGGCCTCGGCGCCGGAGGCCAGGCCCTTCATCGCGCCACAGTCGGTATGGCCGCACAGGACAATCTGGCGCACGTTAAGCGCGAGCACGGCGAATTCCACCACGGCGGAGACACCGCCAAGCATTTCGCCGTATGCCGGCACGATATTGCCGATGTTGCGGCACACGAACAGCTCGCCCGGGCGTGTCTGCGTGATCAGCTCCGGTGAAACGCGTGAATCGGCGCAGGCGATGAACAACGTGTGCGGCGCCTGGTTGTGGGCGAGGCTGCGGAAGAGTTCCTTGTTGCCCGGAAACACGTGATGAGTGAACTCGTCCACGCCATCGAGCAGGTGCTGCAGATCGCAGCCGCACGATTCGGAGTGGTCGTCGTGCGAGTGGGTGTTTTCTGGCATGGATGTTTCTCTCGTGAAAATGAATCGACACAGTCGAATCGCAACAGTGGAAGTTTAGGTTGCCACGACGGTTTGCGGATTGGAAATACCCCAGTAGCACGTTCGTTTTCCCGTTTTCCGATCGTCACTTCCGGTCCCCGGCGGGATAGTCGATTCCGACGAACTGAAGGTCGAACATCATGGAATCCCTTCCGCAGACTTTGACGGTTGCGCTCGGGGGCGCATTTTCTCACGTCGCCGGCGAGTTGCGATCTACACGTGCGTGAAGTTTGCGGTGAGTACGTGCATCGCGGCGGAGCGCCATGCCAGAGGACCGACCAGCCGGTCAGTCAGTCGATGGAACTCGTGCTTTGGTGCGCGCGCGTTGGCGTGGCGATTCGCCGCTTCAATCCGATGGAGATGTCTTCCTCGTAGCAGATTGCAGCAGTCACTGGTATTGACCGCTGATCTGTTTGACCGCGAGGTATCGCGACGAGACGCGCCGCGAGGGGAGGACGATCAAGGCGATGAATTGCGCCGTGTAGCATGCAGCCTCGGCGCGCGCCATCGCGCCACGAACGGTCCACCTTCGCCAGCAGCGCCGGTCGCTCAGACATGCTTGTCGGCATATTAATCAGTATTACGAATGATTGAATTCGTCAATGGCGCAGATGGACCATTGGCAGTATGCGCTGGCGGACATTGCGGAAGCGCCGCTTCTTGCTTTCGTCGGTGCACGTTCGTCGCTCGCCGCGAGCGAATTTAGCGTAGCGGCTTCTAGGGCTGCGCCATCGCGTCGATTGCACCGCTACTGCACGTGCAAGTCAGGGTTCGACTGTACGCGGTTCGGTGCTCGCGCGCCGGGCAGGCATGAAGTACCAAACGCCACCTGGCAGTTGCAGCGCGATCAGCCCCGCCCACACCGTTTGATGCGCAATGGCCGGATAGTGGCCGTCGAGCGCGGGCCAGTGTGCGAGCGCGGCGCCAATCGCGATCTGCGTAACGAAGATACCGACGAAGATGACGAGTGTGAAAGTCGTGTTCACCCGGCCGATCATGCGTGGCGGAAAGTATTCCGCGAGAACAGCATAGGTGAGAATGCCGGTGCTGCCGAGTGCGCCGTACGCCGCCCACAGCATCGGCGCGGGGAGCGACACGCGCCCGGCGAGCAGTGCCTGAACGAGCACGAACAATGTCATCGTCACGCCCGAGAACAATTGCACGCTGACGCCGCGCCGCTCAAATGCGCGCGCGAGCGCGCCGAAGCCAATGTTGCCCACAATGAACGCGCCGCCCAGCACCGATACGAGCGACGCAGCGCGTGCAGTCGCGTCCGTGGTGCCGGCCGGGATGACGTCACGCAGGAAGGCGCCGACCCAGAGCGACTGCATCGCGTAGAAGACGGTCTGGGTCAGTGCAGAGAACGTCGCGGTCTTCCAGAAGATGTGGCTTCGGAGGATATGGGCGGTGCCTTTGAACTGTTCGAGGACGCTGGCCTGATGATGCGTGTTACGCGTGCGCGGTCCGCCAATCCAGATGATAAACGCCACGGCGACGGTGAGCATGGCGAGGCCGACGCTCACCGCACGCCACGGCGCGACCGAAAGCAGCCACGAGAGCGGCGTACCCACGGCGACGCCGCCGAGCCCTCCCACGGCCATCACGAGTCCGTTGACGAGCGTGAGGTGCGCTACGGGGAAATGCTGGGCAGTGGCCTTGAATGCTCCGCCGAGGCAGACGGAGACACCGACGCCAATCAAGAGCCGCCCCAGCATCATCATGCCGATGCTGTGAGAGAGACCGAAGATCAGTGCGCCCGCGGCTGCGATCAGCATCATGCACGACGTCACGCGGCGAGGCCCGAAATGGTCGAGCAACACGCCGCCCGGAATTTGCGCACCGGCGAAACCGAGGAAATACAGGCTCGTAAGGGTGCCGAGATCGGTGGCGGTCAAGCCCATTTGATGCGACAGAAACGGTGCAAAGCCGAGATTCACGCCGCGAAAGAGATAGGAGACGAAGTAACCGAGCGCAAAAACGGCGAAAACGCGCAATCTGAGTGAAGTCATGATGCGGGTAAGACCCGAACGCGGATTGAATGCATGGGTGACGATTATTGGCGATCGCCGGAGCATAAGCCAGCGAGAGATTTCAAACGGGATTGTGAGTAGAATTTGACGTCATGTCCCGAACGCTTCCACCTCTCCAGGCCCTGCGCGCATTAGAGGCCGCGGCGCGGCGGCGCAGTTTCAGCCGCGCGGCGGAAGAATTGCATTTGACGCACAGCGCTGTAAGTCACCATTTGCGCGCGCTCGAAACGGAGCTGGGCGTCGAGTTGTTTCGCCGTGCGGGCAGCCGCATGATCCCCACGGCTGCTGGCGCGCAACTCGCCGAACGCGTGCGGCGCAGCCTCGACGAACTGCGTGACGCACTCGATGCCACGCGCCCGGGTGTAAGCGGCGTCACGCGTCTCGAACTGAGCGTGATGTCCGATTTTGCATCGGTGTGGCTGATTCCCCGGCTGGGTGACTTTTATGACCAGCATCCCAATGTCGATTTATCGCTGCGCATGCACGCCGATGTAACGCCGCCCGATCCGTATCCGTTCGACATCGGTATCTGGCATCGCCGAGTGGATGAGCCGGGATTCCAGATCCGGAAACTGCTCGACGATCAGGTCGTAGCGGTGTGCAGCCCGGTGCTGCTCGCACGCTATCCGGGTTTTCGCGTCGAGGATCTCGCGAAGATGCCATTGTTGCGCTTTTCGCGCCGTTCGTGGCGCGACTTTTTCGAAGCGGCGGGCGTGTTGGCCGACGAGCCCGAGCGCGGCCCCGTATTCGACGATGCTGGCTTGCTGCTGCAGGCTACGGTCGCGGGACAGGGCGCGGCGACAGCCCGGCTGCAGCTTGCGCGTGGCTTTATCGAGCGGGGTGAACTGGTGCAACTGGGGCACGTGCGTATTCCCGCATCGCTCGACTACTATTTCACCTGGCGCGCGGGCCACCCACGCGAGGCGGCGATTCTGCAGTTCTATCGGTGGGTCAAGTCGCAACTCTCGAACTGACCAGGTTCTGTGGCTATGGGGCATGGCCGAAACTTATTCGGGTAAGACCTGTGTCGTCAGTGTCAACGTGTTCTGAGCGCTATCCGTTGCATGGAAATATTGCCGTTGAATAGTGTTTGAATGGCCGGGAAAAGAACGATTAGTCGACCGGCATGTGCCAAAGAGGGAGGCTCATCAGGTAATTCAATGTTGCACTTCAAGTACGTTATGGCTACGGCCGGTGGTTTTAAATGGCGTCTGGATGGACAAGACTCGTTCGCTTGCACGAATTACCAACGTCGTATCAGCAGGGCGACAGGCAGCGTAATTGCATACATCTGACTAATTCGGGATTCGAGCGGCGGCACATGCCCGTCCAGGCGAATCTCGTTCAATCGCCCCGAATGCTGCCAACGTTTTATGTTTCCTGAACCATCTCGCGAAATGAGCGGTGTGCCGGGCGAGTAAAAGTTGATGTGGCACGTTTGACATCGCCGTTCAGATAATTGGAGTATTGTTAATCCGCCATGCAGTAATGGCGATCCGAAAACGCAGGTAAAGCCGTAGCTTCCCTTACGCCGTTCGCGTCCGACTGGCCTGTTAGCGGGGTGTACCAGCCGTACGCGCGATCTTCCGGCAGTGGCGAGTGTGGTGCGCGGCGGTCCTTTGTGGGCCATCAAGGCAAGAAGATCGTGACGACTCGTGACAACAGGAGAAACCGCATGAAGGCAATTCAGGCATTTAAACTGGCCGCCGGCACGATGCTGGTGGCTGCGTCGCTTCAAGTCTATGCTCAGGATGCAGCGTCGCCGGCCGCGGCGGCGAGTGGTCCGACTGAGCAGGCCCGGCAGCAGCACCAGGAAGCGAAGGCGCAGTACAGGGCGGCCAGAGCCGCTAATCGCGCGCTTGCCCGCAAGGTCCGCGCAGCGCTTGCGCGCGACAGCAGCGTCAGCGTCGCCAATATCACCGTGCGTGCAAAGGACGGCGCCGTTACCCTGCAAGGCACTGTGCCGGCACAACCGCAGATCGATCGCGCATCGGAAATTGCCAAGGGCGTCGAGGGCGTGACGTCGGTGAAGAACGCTCTGTCGATTCGCCCGGTCGGAACCTGACCAACCATCGCCTTCACGCACCGGCCGCCCTGGGGTGGCCGGTGTGTGTCAGGCAGTGGGATGCCTTTGCTGCATCTATCAGGCCGCACATCAAGTCCAGCGGATGGGCTGCATGTGCGGCTTTTGCATGCCTCTCACTTTCCTGCTTAGGGTTCGACGTAGTTCATCTGTGCCGATTCGCCCATCAACAGCGGACGGTTCGCATCGGCTGCGGCTCGCAGATATTCCCATAGTGACGTGATGCGCCGCAGCTTGCGCAGATCTTCGCGGCTGCATAACCAGAAGCGTCGCGTCACCACGATCTCGTCGGGCAGGATGGAGACGAGTCGCGTGTCGGGTTCGGCCATGAAGCACGGCAGGATCGCGAGGGCGCTGCCCTGTAATGCAGCGTGGTATTGCGCGATTACGCTCGTACTGCACAGATTGACCGTGACGTTCGGTGCTGCGCGCTCGAGATAGAGTAGTTCGCGGCTAAACGCGAGATCGCCGACATAGCTGATGAACGCGTGATGTCGCAGATCCGCGGCAGACCGTATGGGCGCGTGGCTTTCCAGATAGTCGGGGGTGCCATAAAGGCGGAGGCGGTAGTCGCAAAGCTTCGTATAAACGTACTGTCCGCGTTCTGGTCGCTCCAGCATGATCGCGAGGTCGGCTTCACGCTTTGAAAGGCTCACGAAATGCGGTACCGGCAGCAGGTCGATCGACATGTCCGGGTGCTTGCCCGTGAAGCGCGCCAGCTGCGGCGCCAGAAAAAAGCAGCCGAAGCCCTCCGTCGAACCCACGCGCACGTGCCCCGATAGCGACTGCGCGCCAAGCGCGAACTGTTCACTTGCCGATTGCACCGTGGTTTCCACGGCGTCCGCGTAGGCCAGCAGCCGCTGACCTTCGGCGGTCGGCACGAAACCGCCCGCGCGTGACTTGTCGAACAGCACGGTGCCGAGTGCCGTCTCCAGTTCCCGCACGCGGCGAGCCACCGTCGTGTGGTCCACGCCAAGTTTCTTCGCCGCAGCGCTGGCACGCTGTGTGCGCGCTACTTCGAGGAAATACCGCAGATCGTCCCAGTTCAGTGTCTCAGGCTTGCGCGTTGTGTGTTTTTGCATATCGGATGGGCTTTTTCGCCTCTATGCCGTGGATATTCGAGTAACTATACTGCGTTAGCAGACCGCTCGACAGGCCAGACGATCCACAGACGGTCCACGCACAACAAGGATGGAGACAGACGATGCACACGCAGTCGACGCTCGACGGGCTGGGCCGCCAGCCGTGCGAACGGCTCAATATCATCGGTACGCGCGTTGCGGGACTCACCTGGTTTTACCAGGTCGTCGTTCTCGTGCTCGCCTGGTCTGCAAATCAGCTCAAGATCCCGAAGTCCCCACATCCTGCAGGCCGTTACCGCCGGCGCGTTACTTTCGCTCGTGCTTCGATGCGGCGATCGAATCGCATTCCTGATTATCCGGCCACGACCGGCCCTTTCTAACCCGCCAAAGAGAGTCCATGATGAACGCAGTCACCCAGGCATCGAATGCCCACGTATCGACCGTCAAGCTGCTGATCGACGGCGAATTCGTTGAATCGAAGACGAGCGAATGGCGCGATATTGTCAATCCGGCCACGCAGGAAGTGCTGGCGCGGGTGCCGTTCGCGACCGTCGCGGAAGTCGACGCGGCAGTGCGCAGCGCGCAAGCCGCATTTGCGACGTGGAAGAACACGCCGATAGGCACGCGCCTGCGCATCATGCTCAAGTTCCAGGCGTTGATCCGCGAGAACATGTCGCGTATCGCGAAGACGCTCACCGCCGAGCAGGGCAAGACGCTGCCCGACGCCGAGGGCGACATCTTCCGCGGCCTCGAAGTCGTCGAGCATGCCTGTTCGATCGGTACATTGCAGCAGGGCGGCTTTGCGGAGAACGTGGCGGGCGGTGTCGATACTTATACGCTGCAGCAGCCGCTCGGCGTCTGTGCCGGTATCACGCCGTTCAACTTTCCCGCGATGATTCCGCTGTGGATGTTTCCGATGGCGATCGTCTGCGGCAACACGTTTGTGCTGAAACCATCGGAGCAGGACCCGCTCTCCACGATGCAGCTCGTCGAACTCGCGATCGAAGCCGGCATTCCGAAGGGCGTGCTCAACGTCGTGCACGGCGGCAAGGAAGTTGTCGACGCGATCTGCTCGCACGAACTCGTGAAGGCGATTTCGTTCGTCGGCTCGACGGCGGTGGGCACGCACGTCTATCGCCTCGGCAGCGAGCACGGCAAGCGTGTGCAGTCGATGATGGGCGCGAAGAACCACGCCGTCGTCCTGCCCGACGCGAACCGTGAGCAGGCGATCAACGCTCTCGTCGGCGCGGCATTCGGCGCGGCGGGGCAGCGTTGTATGGCCACGTCGGTCGTCGTGCTCGTCGGCGCCGCGCAGCAGTGGGTTCCGGAACTCGTGGAGAAGGCTAAGGCGCTGAAGGTCAACGCGGGCCACGAGCCGGGCACTGATGTCGGTCCGGTGGTTTCGCGAACCGCGTTGACACGCATTCTCGGGCTGATCGATTCGGGTGTGAAGCAGGGCGCGACGCTCGCGCTCGATGGCCGCGACGTGAAGGTGAAGGGCTACGAGCAAGGCAATTTCGTTGGGCCGACGGTGTTCACGAACGTGAAGACCGCGATGGACATCTACACGAACGAAATCTTCGGGCCGGTCCTCGTGGTGCTGACCGCGGCGACGCTCGACGAGGCCATCGCGATCGTCAACGCGAATCCGTTCGGTAACGGTGTGGGCCTTTTCACACAGAGCGGCGCGGCAGCGCGCAAATTCCAGAGCGAGATCGACATCGGCCAGGTCGGCATCAATATTCCGATTCCGGTGCCGGTGCCATATTTCAGCTTCACGGGCTCGCGCGGTTCGAAGCTCGGCGATCTCGGTCCTTACGGCAAGCAGGTCGTGCAGTTCTACACGCAGACGAAGACGGTCACGGCGCGCTGGTTCGACGACGCGACCGTGACGGATGGCGTGAACACGACGATCAGCCTGCGCTGAAACCGGGCGCCTGAGCAACCACGCAACGAAAAAGAGGGAGACACGCTCATGAAAATCGGCTTCATCGGGTTGGGCCATATGGGTGCGCCAATGGCGCTCAATCTGCTCAAGGCTGGACACACGCTATCTGTGTTCGACCTCGCCGAGACCGCAATGCAAACGCTCGCCGATGCCGGCGCGCAACGCGCCGCGTCGCCGAAGGCGGCGGCAAGCGGCGCTGAATGGGTCGTCACGATGCTGCCTGCGGCCGCACACGTGCGCAGTGTGCTGACCGCGAAGGACGGCGTGCTGGCGGGAGTCGCAAAGGGCGTCACGATCATCGACTCGAGCACGATCGATCCCGCGAGCGCGCGCGAGTTCGCGGCGCTCGCGGCAGCGCAGGGCAATGCGTTCGTCGATGCGCCGGTATCCGGCGGCACGGGCGGTGCGGCGGCGGGTACGCTGACCTTCATGGTCGGTGGCAGTGCGGCAGCCTATGAGAGCGTGAAGCCCGTTCTCTCCGGTATGGGCAGGAACATCGTTCATTGCGGCGATACGGGCACGGGGCAGGTCGCGAAGATCTGCAATAACCTCGTGCTGGGCATCACGATGGCAGGTGTCGCGGAGGCGATGGCGCTCGGCGAGTCGCTCGGCATCGATCCGAAGGTGCTGGGCGGCATCATGAACACGTCGACTGGACGCTGCTGGAGTTCGGACACGTATAACCCGTTCCCGGGCGTGATCGAAACGGCACCTTCATCGCGCGGCTATACAGGCGGCTTCGGCACGGATCTGATGCTTAAGGATCTCGGACTGGCCACCGACGCCGCGAAGAACGTTCGACAGCCCGCTTATATGGGCGCGCTCGCGCAGCAGCTGTATCAGGCGATGAGTAGCCGCGGCGACGGCAAGCTCGACTTCTCGGCCATCATCAAGCTCTATCGGGCCCAGAACGAGTGAGCGCAAACAGCGGCGCGTCGCGTCAGGGGCGCGCCGCTGTTTGCAGGCCTCGTTTTGTGCCTCGCGTTATGCCGTGATACGCGCTTCGATACGCGCGATGAGCCGGTTGAACCACACACCAAGCAGCGAGTTGAACGGCGCGAGCGGCGTCGAGCACGCGAGGATGCGATAAACATCGTTGCGTTTTAGCTTCGACGCCTTCGCGGGGTCGAGCCAGTCACGATTGGCGACGAGCAGTTCGAGCGTCTCGAGCCCGATGAGGATCGGCCACAGGCAAGCGAGCCTCAGCCGCACTGATGAGCGCGGCAACGCGAGCGTGTAGTCGATGGCCGCGCGGAAATGGTCGAGCGCGACGCGCACGAGTTCGAGCATGATCGTCCGCGCAGGCACCGATGCGTCAGGCTGCAACAGGTCCTGCGCGGTGAGGCCCACCTGCGCGAGCATGGGTGCGGGCAGGTAGCAGCGGCCGATGCGCAGGTCTTTGCCGCAGTCGCGCAACACGTTCACGAGCTGCAGCGCCTTGCCGAAGCGCACGCCTTGCCGGCACATCGTTTCGCGCGATGCGGGATCGAGCGTGTCCGGCAGATGCATATAAATCATCTTCGTCCAGAACTCGCCGACGCAGCCCGCGACCAGCCAGGTGTAACGGTCGAGTTCATCGAGTGTGCGGAGCGCCGTGATGTCTCCCGAGCGTTCATCGGGGAAAGTCCGCAAATCGAATTCCATGCCGTGCGTCAGCGTCGTGACGATGTCGCGGACAGCGGCGCGATCGGCTTCGTCGAGTTGGGCGAGCACGTCGAGTGCGCCGCCGAGCGATTCGAGCAGCAGCTTTTCATCCGATTGCGTCTGCTGACCCGCGACTTCATCGGCAATTTGCCGGAGCCCTGTATTGTCCTCGCTCGTGCCGTTTACGTGCTCGCGCAGCGAAAGCAACAGCGCGAGGCGCCGATCGGGCGGGATCAGTGCTGTGTCGGCGATCGTGTCTGCGGCGCGCGCGAGCAGGTACGCCTCGCCAACCGGATCGCGCATGCCGCCTGGCAGCACGCGCATCGTGAGATAGAACGAACGGGAAACCCCTTTGAGCAACGGTCCGAGCAGGAAGGCCCGGTTGGAATTCTGCATGTCGTAAGCGAGGCGGCAAGGGACGGATCAGATGAGAGCCGCATTGTATCGTGTACGCGGGAGACCAGCCGCCGATGAGGTTCGACCGGGCGTGCTTCGATCTTCAGGTGCAGGTCGCTGAGCATGCCGCGCGTATCGGCGGTTTATGCGCACTTTCATGCAAGTGCCGACGCGTCATCACGGACGGCTTGCAGCGCGTCTTGCATGCCGCGCGTCGACTGGCGCGCTACGCGCCTTTTGCATGCGTGAGGCGATTCTTTACAGGTTCTTTGCGCGGCCCTTCATAGAATGGGCAACGTGTTCCACAAAATGCGCGCCGCACTGAGCGGTAGTGCGCAACTTCTCGAAATGCATCCGTTTCAGACCTGTCGAGCCGCGAAGCCCGTTTCGACGCCGCTTGTCCGTGTGAGCCACTGCGCTGCGCCGCGCGAGCCCACTGTGCAGATGGTCGTGCGTGTGGCGACACGCGATGCCGGAACGGCGCGTCGTGCTCTGCACCGCATGCTGGGTAGCACGATCGGCGTCCATACTATCGACATCGATCGTCGTCGTGATGTCGCGTGCTTGCATGTCGAACTGGCGCGCGACCGCGTGGGCGAGGCAATGACGCTCTTGATCCGCACGGTTTCCAGCGCCGAGTTTGGCACGGTCCGGCGGCTGGAAAGGGGCTAGCATCGGGGGGGCGGGCTGGCTCGCATACCGCCGTTTCCGACTTCACCGTCATATGCGCTTTCGGATTTGTTCTGGATTGCGAATGGCTTTGAGAAAGCCGCGAACGATGCGATTCGCAGCCGACTTCGCGCGCGTGGCGTGCACACTTCGACCTGTTCGGACATAGGAACCCACGCCTCCATCATTTGATGGAGAAGGATTCGGGTCGGGCGAGTCAATGAAGTAATTGCTTAATCGGCGACGCGCCGGTCGGCGAGCGCGCGTTCGCAGTCCTTGAGTACCTGCAGCACGAGCTTGGCCTGGTAGTTGAGATCGTCGGTGTCGAGGATTTCTTCGACTGCGTCGCGTGCCCACGCCGCGTCGACGAACCACGCATGCTGTTGCGCGATTTCCTGTGCAATGGCCGTAAGCCTTGCGATTGTGAGCCAGTCGGCTTCGCGGCCGTGGCGGTCGAGCCACTTGTGCGCGGCCTGCACGTGGAAGGCCGCGTTTGGCCAGCTCTCGTTGAGATAGTAGGCTCCGAGGCTCCCGCAGGTGAGCCAGCAGAGCAATTCCACGCGGTCGCGCGGACTCAGGTGGTGGCGTACATCACTCATGGCGACGCTCGCGAAAGTGTCAGCGTTCGGTTGACGGGGCGCTCAGGCGTTCGACTCCGGCAATAAAAAGATAACACGTCATGGGAGCGCGCGTCTCGCCGCGCGAGGGGCGCAATGGCTCGACGATGCGGATCGGAAACGCCCGCTGCGACGCGTCGCGGGCGCGCAGTCGCGCTTCGGTTACCGGACGCGCGGCCGGTGCTACGCTTGAACAGCGCGCATTCCCGTGCAGCGCGGAGGCACGAATTCATGCAGACGAATCATGAAGCGGAGTGCTGCCCAGACTCCGGAGCGCCGCGCTTCGAGCGAAACGGCGAGGCGTTCACCTTCGGCAATGACGTCGTAGCACTTGCGTGGCGCGTTGCAGAGGCACGCGCGGGCGGCTTCGTCCTGATCGACCGCGTGCATGGGCGCACACTTTCGCTGGCGGAACCGTTCGCGTTGGCGATGGCGGGCGGCGCAACGTTCGGTGTCCCCAATCTCGACCTGCTCGATGCGTTCCGTGAGGAAATGCTGACTGCCGACGCCGGTTCCTGCTGTCTCGAAGGGCGTAAGGCCGGTTCGCGCGCGAGCGCCTCGTTTTCCGATCGGCAACGGCGTTTGCTTGTGATGTGGTACGTGGAGCAACGCGCCGGAGAGGCATGGTTGCGCATGGGTCTCGAGATTGCTGCAGTCGATCGGAACGAGTCCATCGCAGCGATTTCCATGCTGCAGGTAGAGGCACCTCATGCCCGGGTTTGCGGCGACTATCCGGGTATGCCGGGCAGGGTCGATGACGTGTATCTCGGCATCGAGAGTCCACTCGCACAAGCCGAGGCGGACGACGCCGGATTACGTTTTGCGCTGCGCCGCAGTTTGCCGCTCGAACGTGGCAAGCGTGTCGTCGTTTCGGCGGTGGCGGGCGTCGCGCGCTCGGGCAAACTGCGGCGGGACTTCGCCCGGTATCTCGAAGTCACCCGCGCGCGACCGTATGCGCCGTTCCTGCACTACAACTCGTGGTACGACATCGGTTATCTCACGCCGTATTCGCAGGAGGACGCCCTCGATCGTATCGTTGCTATCGGCCGGGAACTGTACGAGCGCCGCGACGTGCAACTCGACTCGTTCGTGTTCGACGATGGATGGGATGATCTCGGCGGCGATTGGCGTTTCAGCTCTGCGTTTTCACGGGGTTTCGTGCCGTTGCGTGAAGCCGCCGCGCGCTATGGCGCGGCGCCGGGCATCTGGCTATCGCCCTGGGGCGGCTACGGTGCGCCGCGCGTGGCACGCGTCGCACATGGACGCGAACGCGGTTACGAAGTCGTCGACGGTGGCTTCGCACTCTCCGGGCCGCACTATTACCGTCGTTTTCGCGAAGTCGTTATGGACCTGTTGCGCGAACAGGGGGTGAATCACTTCAAATTCGACGGGACCGGCAATGCCGACCGCGTCGTGCCGGGTAGCCGGTTCGACAGCGACTGGGACGCAGCGATTCATCTGATCAGTGAAATTCGCGCCGAGCGCCCCGCAGCCTTTGTCAATCTCTCCACGGGCACGTTGCCGTCGCCATTCTGGTTGCGCCATGTCGATTCGATCTGGCGCGGTGGCTCGGATGACGGCGAAGCCGGCGCGGGCAATCCGCGCGAACGCTGGATCACGTATCGCGACGGGCAGACCTGGCGCAACGTGGTGCGTGGCAGCCCGCTATTTCCACTGAACTCGCTGATGCTCCACGGCGTCATCTTTGCGCAGAAGCACACACGGCTGAACGCGCGGCATGGAGCGGCTTTCCAGCACGAAGTGCGGTCGTATTTCGCAAGCGGCACGCAATTGCAGGAACTCTATGTCACGCCTGCACTTTTGTCCGGCGAGGATTGGGACGAGTTGGCGCACGCGGCGCATTGGGCGCGCACGCATGCGGGCGTGCTAGGCGACAGCCATTGGATCGGCGGCGTGCCGGAGGAACTCGATGTCTACGGATGGGCGTCATGGGCAGCGCCGGCCGGCGTTATTGCGCTGCGCAATCCGAGCGATCGCGCACAGACGTTCGTGCTCGATCTGCGGCGGGATCTCGAACTGCCTGAACTCGCTGCGGGCCGGTTTGCCGTAAGCGACGTTTGGGGAGGCGGCACCACAAACGTACCCGCGTGGATGGACATTGGCCGGGAGCATCCGCTAAAGCTCGCACCGTTCGAGGTGCGCGTGCTGGAACTGGAGGGTCCGTCGCAACCGGGTTGAAACGCGACGGCGCGTGCTTCAGATTAGCGTGCGCTCCAGCGCTATCGGCATCGCCTCGGACTGGTGCAGATCGAATATCGTGATCACGTTTTCGCCCCGTTTCAGCCATGGCGCAGGACAGAAGAGCCGCTGTTGCGGGCCGATTCGCCAATAGCGTCCGAGCGCGTGCCCGTTGACCCACACGAGTCCCTTTGTCCAGTGCTGCATGTCCAGATAGGTATCGGCGGTGAAATCCAGTTCCAGGGGCGCCCGGTAGAACCATCCTGCCTTTTCTGATCTGGCGGCGGAAGCGGCTGCGCGAGAAAGACGCGCGATATAGTCCGTCTCCATCGGGAGCAGGGTGATCTCCCATCCGGTTAACACCTGGGGATTGCCTTCAGGATCATGCAGCATGACCGATCCGATGATGCCTTTCCGATCGGAAAGGTCAGTGCCATAGTTCACCCGGCCCATGCCTTCCACCAGAATTTCCAGCAGGACGGCTTCCTCTTGATCCGGCCCGGCTGGCGGCAATTCCAGCGACGTACCGCAAACGAGCCGCAGCGGTTCCGCATACGACGGCTGTACGCGTGCCCGCGAGAAACCGCCCACGTAGCGCTCGCCGACGAAGACAGTTGCGTAGTCGTGGACCGCGTCGATCGTCAACCGGCCGCCCTTGTAACCTTCCAGCCGTTTGCGGTAGAGGACGAATCCATACGACTGACCATAGTGTTCGAAGGGAAGCGGATCGATGGTCTGGTGCAGAGGCAGTGGCTCGGGTAAGTCGTTCCACAAAGAGGCGCAACGTATTGGCTGCAGCGCTTCGTGCCCTGAGCGCGCCAGTGTCGGCAGCGGTTCGGGAATCCCCGCGAGCGGCGTTTCAGGCGGCAGCCAGGATCCGATGATGTGACGGTAGGCGTGGAATTTGGGCGTCGCGACGCCTTGTTCGGTGATCGGCGCCGAATAGTCGTAGCTCGTGATGTCGGGCTGATAGTCGCGCGTTTGCGGATCGATGTTCGCACCCGCGTAATACCCGAAGCTCGTGCCGCCGTGAATCACGTAAAGGTTGAACGACAGCTTTTCGCGCATGAATGCGTGCAGCGTGGCGGAAAGATCATAGGCGGCGCCTTGCATCACGGAGTCGCCCCAATGCGTGAGCCAGCCGGGATAGACTTCGCCAGCCATGACGGGTACGTCGCGATACGCTCGCCGTGCGAGGCGTATCTGATTCGCGTCGCCATTGCTGAGCGCAATCGCGCCACCCGGGACGTTCGACCGGTTCTGCCGGAGTTGCGCGAGGCCGTCTTCTGTATAGAAAGGGGCGTCGATTCCGTTATCGCGCCATAAGGCGCAGAGTTCGTCGAGATAAGCCGGATTGCAGCCATATGAGCCGAATTCGTTCTCGATCTGGATCATCAGGACCGGACCGCCGTTCGCGGCCATGAGCGGCGCGACTTGCAGCGCAAGCGCAGCGATATAGCGCCCGACAGCCGCCATATAGCGAGGGTCTGTCGTCGAATTGGTGCGCAGCCGGATATCCGGCACGGCGAGCAGCCAGGGTGGGAGGCCGCCCAGATCCCATTCAGCACAGACGTATGGCCCGGGGCGCAGCAGTACCCACATACCCTCCTCGTGGCAGAGGCGGATGAACGCTGCAATGTCGCGATTCTCGCTGTGAAAATCGCACTCCCCCGGACGCGCTTCGTGGTAGTTCCACATCACATAGAGTGCGATGGTGTTCATGCCCATGGCTTTCGCCATGCGGATGCGGTGCTGCCAGTAGGCCCGCGGAATGCGCGCGGGATGCAGCTCGCCGCTGCGGATCTGGATCGGCTGACCGTGGAGGAGGAAGTCTTTGCCGTTGCCGGAATAGCTGAACACGGCAGGGCGGGCGCTTTCAGTCGCGCCATGGGGGATCTCCACGCTTGCACCCGGACCGCGCCGGACCGGTGCAATCCCGGCGAGCCGGGCTACTCCTTGCAGACCCTTTACGAAAACATGTTTCATAACGTTCTATGCCATCCAGAACGGATACGCGAATACGTTCGCCAGACAACATAACAGTCAGACGCATCGCGCAGCGCTTGCCGCAAGAAGTCTGAAACCCTGCGATTCGCTGTCTACAATGCAACAGCGTGGAGCACTAGCGTGTTCACCCATGCACCCATAAACCTCATGGAGGCTCGATATGACGATTCGTCTAGGCGAAGATGCACCGGATTTCACCGCGGAGACCACCGAAGGCACGATTAACTTTCACGAATGGATCGGCGATCACTGGGCCATTCTGTTCTCGCACCCGAAGGATTTCACGCCCGTCTGCACCACGGAACTGGGCTACATGGCGCGTCTGAAGCCGGAATTCGACCGCCGCAACACGCGCATCATCGGCTTGAGCATCGACCCCGTGAGCGATCACCGCAAGTGGGTCAAGGATATCGAGGAAACGCAGGGCACCGCGGTTAACTATCCGATGATCGGCGACGAGGATCTCAAGGTCGCGAAGCTCTACGACATGATTCATCCGAACGCGAGCGGCGGCCCGCGCACGGCGGTGGACAACGCCACGGTGCGTTCGGTGTTCATCGTCGGGCCCGACAAGAAGGTCAAGGCCATGCTGGTCTATCCGATGAGCGCCGGACGCAATTTCGACGAGGTACTGCGTTTGCTCGATGCGCTTCAGCTGAACGCGAAGCACACGGTCGCGACGCCCGTGAACTGGAAGCAGGGCGAAGACGTGATCATCCCGACTTCGGTTTCGGACGATGCCGCGAAACAGAAGTACCCGCAGGGGTTCAAGACACTGAAGCCGTATCTGCGTTACGTCGCTCAGCCGAAGTAAACGAAAAACGCGGCGCACGAAAGTGCGCCGCGCAAAAACGGGCTGGAGGGACGCAAACCCCGGACAGCCCGGACAGGGGAAACAAAATCGCTCAGTTCGCGGGAGCGGGCCGCCACTTGAGCAGACGTTGCTCGACGAACGTGAGCAGGTAGTCGGCGGCGAGTGCGACCACGGCGAGCACGATCATCGCGGCGAACACGCCGCTCGCATTGAAGGCGCCTTGCGCCGTCGAGATCAACAGGCCGATGCCCTGTTTCGAGCCGAGGAATTCGCCCACGACGGCGCCCACCAGCGCGAAGCCGAAGCTCACGTGCAGGCTCGCGAGAATCCAGCTCAATGCCGAGGGAATCACGACCGAGGTCGTCACCTGGCGACGCGACGCACCGAGTATCTGCGCGTTCGCGATCATGTAGCGGTCTGCTTCGCGCACGCCCTGGAACGCGTTGGCGAACACGACGAAGAACACCATCACGACCGCGAGCGCAACCTTCGACGCCATGCCGAGGCCGAGCGCGATCACAAACACGGACCCCAGCACGACGCGCGGAATCGAGTTGGCGATCTTGATGTAGAGGCTGAACACATCCGAGAGCAGCTTGTTGCGGCCGAGCACGATGCCGCAGATCACACCGGCGATCGACCCGATGATGAAACCGAGCCCGGTCTCTTCGAGCGTGACCCAGACCTGCGTGAGGAGCGGCCCTTGCGAGGTTCCGTTGACGAACCAGTCGACGATCTGCGCGAAGATCGCGGACGGCATAGAGAAAAAGAACGGGTCGATCCACGCGAGACGCGCGGACAGTTCCCAGCCGCCGAGCACGACGATGAGAACGAGCACGCGCAATGCGATGACGAGCGCGTTGCGGCGGCGGATGCGTTGTTGCGCGTCGCGTTCGACCTGGTCGAGCGAGGCGGCGTCGAGGCCTTGCGGCAGGGTTTGTTGCGGGGTGGACATGGGGGACGGCTCCACGTTGCCTGATTGAGTCTGATTGAGTAAGGAAATCAAGCGATCTGCACTTCTTCGCGCAGATCGTTCCAGATGTCGCGCGACAATTCGACGAAATGCGGCGCGTAGCGGATCTCGGAGATCACGCGCGGGCGCGGCAGGTCGATTTCGTAGACCTTCTTGAGCGTTGCGGGGCGCGCGGTCAGCACGAACACGCGGTCGGCGAGCGCGATCGCTTCTTCAAGATCGTGCGTGACGAACACCACCGATCCGGTGCCGCCCCACAGCTGCAGCAGTTCATCCTGCATCAGCGTGCGCGTCTGCATGTCGAGCGCGGAGAACGGCTCGTCCATCAGCAGGATTTCGGGCTTGTTGATGAAGGTCTGCGCGAGCGCCACGCGTTTTCTCATGCCGCCCGAAAGCTGATGCGGATAGTGCTTGCCGAAGTTCGCGAGCCCGACGCGGCGCAGCCATTCGTTCGCCTCGTCGTAGGCAGCCGACTTCGAGCGGCCGCGATAGAGCGGCCCGGCCGCCACGTTGTCGAGCACTGAGCGCCACGGGAACACGGCGTCGGCCTGAAACACGAAACCGATGCGCGGATCGATGCCATCGACGGGGGCGCCCATCACGCGGACTTCGCCCGTGGTCGGCTTGAGCAGGCCGGTAATCATGCTCAGCGTCGTGGACTTTCCGCAACCCGTGGGCCCGACGATCGCGACGAATTCGCCGCGCGCCACCGACATGCTGAAGTCGCGCAGTGCGACCGTCGCCTTGCCGTCGGGGGAAATGAAGCGGCACGAAACGTGGTTCAGCTCGATGGCCGGCGTGCCGCTGGAATAGGGGGAAGTCATGCTTCTGTGCCTCGGTGAAATGCGTCGGGCGAGGCGCGCGGCACGAGGCCGCGCGCCTTTATATTTGCTTCGGTATGCTTACTTCGATGCGGTGGCCGTAGCGGCCGGCAGATAGTCGTTCGAGTACGTCTTCGCGAGATCGATGTGCTTGCCCTTCACCGACGGGTTGAACGCGGAGAGCACGTTCAGCACGGTCTGCGGACCATCGGCGGGCATGCGGCCGTCCTTCGTGAACATCGGCATCGAGGCCTTCAACGCGCCCACATAGAGGTCTTTGTTGTTGCCGTAGTAGTCCTTCGGCATCTTTTCCGCGATCTCTTCCGCGCTATGCGTCGCGATGAAATTCAGCGTGCGCGAGAACGCGTGCGCGAGCTTCGTCGCCTCGTCCTTGTGCGCCTGCGCCCACGCGCGCTGCACGTAGAAGCTCGACGCCGGATACGTGCCGCCCAGCGCGGCGCGCGTGCCTTCCACCGTGCGCATGTCGACGAGCACCTTCGCGTCGCCGGTCTGCAGGAGGCGCGAGACGGTCGGTTCGGTGGTCATCCCCAAGTCGATGCGGCCTTGTTTGACCGCGGCAATGAACGAATTGTCCGCGCCTACCGGCAGCATCGTGAACTGGTTAGCGGACACGCCCGCCCGCTGCGCGAGGTACTGCGTGAGGAAGCTCGTCGACGAGCCGAGCCCTGTCACGCCGAGGGTCTTGCCCTTCACATCGGCCATGGTCTTGACCGTGGCGGACGCCGCGCTCGTCACCATTTCCACTTCGCCCGGCACCTGGCCGAACACCACGACGGTCTCGATCTCCTTGCCCTTGCTTTGCAGGTCGATCGTGTGATCGTAGAAGCCCACCACGCCTTGCACGGCGCCGGCGATCAGTTCGTTTTCGGCGTCCACGCCGGCCGGCTGCGACTCTACGTCGACGTCGAGCCCTTCGTCCTTGAAGTAGCCGAGTTGTTCGGTGAGTTTGGCGGGCAGATAGATGATCTTGGTGGCGCCGCCGACCATGATCGTGATTTTTTCCGCATGGGCGGCCGCGGAGGCGGCGGCGAGGGCGAACGCAACACTCGATACAACGGCGATCTGACGCAGGGAACGCATCGGTGGGTCTCCTTGGGTGGTGCGCCGCGCATCGAGGGCGGCGCTTTCTGATGGATGTTGCAGAGTATAGGGATCGAAAGCTTTCTGCCATCCTTCTACGGCCTTTCGAAAACATCCGTGTTAACCCGCAGGGCGGTGGCGAGCGTGGGACGGCACAATCGACACCCCAATCACGCCCCTTGCGTTCACGAAGCGATGAAGCTGCTGCTGATCGAAGATAATCCGACGCTTTCGCACTGGCTCGTGAAGACGCTCGAAGAGCAGGCGTTCGCGCTCGATACGGTGCAGGACGGCGAAGCCGCCGATCAACTGCTGCGCACCAACCGTTATGACGTCGTGCTGCTCGACCTGAATCTGCCGAAACTCTCGGGCAAGAACGTGCTGCGGCGGCTGCGTCAGCGCGGCGATGCGACGCCGGTCATGGTGCTCACCGCGAGCGGCTCGATCGACGAAAAGGTCGAACTACTCGGCGCGGGCGCCGATGACTATCTCGTCAAACCGTTCGAGGTCCGCGAGGTGATTGCGCGCATCAAGGTGCTGGTTCGCCGGCAGATGCCCGCGCGCGCCAACGAAGTGTGCTGCGGCGACCTCGTGTACGACATCGACACGCAGCAATTCGCGCTGAAGGGCGCGCCGCTCAACGTCACGCCGCGCGAGCGCACGGTGCTGGAGACGCTGGTGCTGCGGCTCGGCAAGACGGTATCGAAGGCGGCGCTCATGGATGCCGTCTTCACGCTCGCAGACGAACCGAGTGAGGATGCCGTCGAGATCTATATTTCGCGGCTGCGCAAGAAACTGGAAGGCAGCGCGGCGGTCATCGTCACGCTGCGCGGGCTCGGCTACCTGCTGCGCAGAAAGGACGAGGCGCTCTGATCATGGACCACCGACGATGACCGGCAGCCTGCGCATCCGGCTCCTGTGGTGGATGCTCGTGCCGCTCGCGCTGTATGTGATTTTCACCGCGACATCCGAGTATCGCGCCGCGCGCCACACCGCCGACCTCGTGCAGGACGGCCTCCTGCTTTCGTCAGCGAGGATGATGGCCGGCGAGGTCGAGTGGTCCTATGGCGCGCTGCGTGCCGATGTGCCGCCCGCCGCACTGGAAATGTTCGCGTCGCCGCAGCGCGACCAGGTGTTCTACAAGGTGCAGGTGGAGGACGGCCCGCTGCTTGCCGGCATGCCGGACTTCCCGCGTGCTGCATCGGCGCCCGCCGTCGATACGCCCGTCTGGTACGACGCTGTGCTGCGTGACCGCGCCGTGCGGGCGGTGAGCATCGTGCGGCCGATGTACGACAACGGCCGTGTCTGGCGCGTACGCGTGTCCGTCGGCAAGACCGCGCAGTCGCGCGATGCGATGACCACTGCACTGTGGCGCCCGCAGTTCATTCGGCAGATCGGCATGGTGCTGTTGGCGGTGGCGCTCGCGTGCATCGGTCTCACGTTCGAGTTGCGGCCGCTCATGAAGCTCAAAAACGACGTGAGTGACCGCGATCCGATGCATCTCGTGCCGATCCGCGCCGAGGGCCTGCATACGGAACTGCGGCCCGTGGTCGATGCGATCAACCAGTGCATCGCGCGCCTCTCCGCGCAGACGGCGGCGCAACGACGCTTCATCGCCGATGCCGCGCACCAGTTGCGCACACCGCTCACGCTGCTTGGCACGCAACTGCAATACGCGCGGCAGCAGCGGGCCGGCGATAGCGCGCTGGATGAGGTGCTCGCGGCCATGCATGTGAGCAATCGCTCGATGGTTGCCCTCACGAACAAGCTGTTGCTGCTCGCGCAGGCCGAGGCGCTCGATCCGGCGCAACTGCCTCTGGAGCCGGTCGACATGACGCAGCTCGCGCGCGAGGTCGTCGAATCGCTCGCTCTGCTCGCGCAGACGCGCGGTATTGACCTCGGCGCGGAGCTGGCGGACGTGGCGATCGTGGCAGGGCATCGCGAACTATTGCGTGCGATGGCGAGCAATCTCGTTGATAACGCGCTGCGCTACTCGCCGCAGGACGCTCGCGTGACGGTTTCGGTGCGCACTGACGACGAGACGGTCGTGTTCGAAGTGATCGACGACGGTCCCGGCATCGCGCCCGAAGCGCGTTCGCGCGTGTTCGAGCCGTTCTTCCGCGCTTCGGCCCATACGGAAGGGACCGGGCTCGGGCTTGCCATTGTGCGCGAGATCGCCCAGTCGCATCGCGCCGACGTGACGCTCTCGCCGGGCGAGGACGGCCGTGGCGTGCGCGCCCAGGTCGTGCTCGCGCGGTTGCGCGACGAGGCGGCGACGCAAGCCTGTGTCGCCGAACAGCGCGCGACGTTAAGTGATACGTGAATATCAAGGCGCGGCGGCCGCATGACAGTAAAATGGCGTCTGGCCGAAGCCGGTTGGCCATTCACCCGATTATCCGTTCATTCCCGGTTCGAACCCATGCAAAACAAATCGGCCAGTGGCGCTCCCTTGCCCGCCTACGAACAGATCAAGCGTTACGTCCTCGAACAGATCGAAAGCGGCGTTCTGGGGCCGGGTGACGTCGTGCCTTCCGAAACGGAACTCGTCAAGGAGTTCGGCGTTGCGCGCATGACTGTTTCGCGCGCGCTGCGCGAACTGATGGCCGAAGGCGTGCTGAATCGCGTGCGCGGATCGGGGACTTACGTGGCGCCGCGTCAGTATGAATCGACGGTGCTCCAGATCCGCAATATCGCCGATGAAATCGCCGCGCGCGGCCATCGCCATACGGCGCGCGTGCTGGGGCTGGAGACGAGCGATGACCCGTCGGCCGTCGCGGCGCTTGAACGCGAGTCGGGGCCGGTCTTTCATTCGCGCATCGTGCATTGCGAAGAGGGCGAACCGATCCAGTACGAAGACCGCTACGTGAATCCCGAGGTTTTTCCGGATTATCTCGCGCAGGACTTCACGCAGGAAACGCCCAATCACTATATGGTCCGTCTCGCGCCGGTGCAGCGCGCCGAATTCCGCATCTATGCGCAAAAACCCGATTCGCGCGTGCGGCAGTACCTCGAAATGGAGATTGGCGAACCGTGTCTGCTGCTGCTTCGGCGCACGTGGGTCGGGCGCCATGTGGCTACGTCGGTGCGGTTGTGGCACCCGTCGTCGCGGTTTCATCTCGCTGGGACGGTCTGATCGCGCTGGGGCTGGGCTGCTTGTCACCACGCCGGGCGTCGCAGCTTGATCGCGCGATCGACCGGGCGATTGCGCTAATGTCGCCCAATGTGTCTGCGCGACGACGGCAATCACGAAATGTCGCGTGAAGATGCAGTATCGTGAGGGCCTTTGCCATTCCTGCTGGCCCAACGATCACCGCCGGGATGTTCCAGATGATTCCACTCCACCGCGATCCCGCCTTCTATCAGCTCCTTGCCGACAGCTACGCCCGGCTGCTCGGCCGTCCCCTGGTGCCGCAGGCCATGTCCCTGGTCGAAGCTACCGAATGGCTCTATGAAAGTGCTCCGTTCGCGGTGCTCGCACACAATACCGATCCCGACCCGGTCTTTATTTACGGCAACAAAACTGCGCAGCGCCGCTTCGGATATAGCTGGGATGAAATAACGCGACTGCCGTCCCGGCTCTCGGCCGAGGCGCCGAATCGCGAGGAGCGGCAGCAATTCCTCGAACGCGTTCAGCGGCTCGGCTACGAGACGGGCTACAAGGGCGTGCGTATCACCAAATCAGGTGCGCGTTTCGAAATCGAGGAGGCCACATTGTGGCAACTGCTCGATGCGGACGGTAAGTTGCACGGACAGGCGGTCGTCATACCGCGCACGCGCGACATCTGAATGCGCGTGTCAATCGTTGATTTGTTATTTATCCGTTGACGCTGCCTAGAACCGCGTTCAGCGATTGCGGCTTACGCAAAAAGCGTCGTTTCTCCGGGACGCACCATCAGATGCGCATATGTTCGCACAGTCTGTGGCTACACGAAAACCGCTGAAAGCCCTGCTTTGAGATATCTTGCACGGAACAAAAAAAACTGAAACGTATCGGGTGATTGGCGAAGCAGATAACGAAACAATCGATGAGCGCAGATAGAAATGTCCGCACTGCTATCGCGTGACCAGAGGAAAAATGGTACGCATATTGTCCTCAGTGCAAGCGCGAAAAGCGAGGTCGATGTCGATGCCTGCACATCGTGAATTGAAAATTTGAAGCTTGAGAACGACGTTATTCGGGGATGCATCGAGTTGGCAATGAATCTTGGCGAAACGGAGCATCCTCTTGCTTCGATGTTGGACCGACGAATCGATCGATCCCCCTTCTTGTCCTTGATGGCCATCAGGATCGAGGAGTGATTTAAAAAGGGGGAACTACCGTTACGGGTGATACTGGTGGTTCGAAATCCTGCGACGCTTGTCATGAAACGCGTCGAAACAGCCGCGCAATGATAATCACTCGCTGAGCCAACGGAAAACGGGAAAGCATCACAACTGGGAAGCACTTCAGAATGTACCATTTCAAGAAAACTTCGCTAGCACTCGTGGTTGTCTCGTGCCTCGCCGGATGTGCCGTATCTGTCGGGCCGGGTGAAGGCGCTCAAAAACTCTCGGACGCGTCGCTGGAATCACTCCAGAAGCAGTTCGAAGTAGGCGTCGCTTCTCGGGACGACGTCGCCACGCAACTAGGCGCACCCGATTCAAAAATGCTCGCGGGGAGCTTCGAAATCTGGAAATACCACTACGTAAGACGTGCGGCAGTCGGAATCATATTCGTTGGTGTTCCTGTGGGAACTACGAAGAATGCGTCGTTCTACTTCGATAATCAGAGTGGACTGCTCAAGAAGGTCGATTTCGAATCCCATCAGGGTTGAGGGAACGCCCGGAATCAGGCTGACAAAAATACAGGTGGATCGTAGTTGTCTAATATGATTAGGCGGAACTTGATCTGACATGTAGTCGTGGCCGATAGAGAAGAAGCGAGCAATGGGGCATGAGTTTCTCCATGGCGAGTTCCGGTGATTCAAGGAAGGTGCGATTTGGCGTCTTGCCGTAACACCTTCGCGGCTGATGTTCACGTTCATTGTTGTACTGCTCGAACCGCACATCAAGATCAGTCTGCAAGGCGTCCAACGATTCGTAGATTTTCTTCCGGAAGGCAACGCGATAGAACTCGTTGAGCATGGTCGTGTGAGACCGCTCATCGATCCAGTTGATCTGTGGCGACTTGGCTTTCGTGTGCGGTTGATGAATGTTTTACACGGCCATCGGGCGGCGACCACGCCGAATCGCGCCTCTTGACATTCCGCTACGCCGATCAGGTACGCACTGCCCAGCAGATTTACCTCGATTATTCAATCAAAAATCCGAAATAATCCAGGGAGTCCGGCAGTATCGGGGTGAATCTCGATCGCCAGGACCTGGGCCATCACCTTCACGGGCGCCAACCGGCACGACTCGATGACGTTCGAGCCCACGCTCGACGCCAATACTGCGGTTCTGCCCTGAACCCTCAGCCCCACAAGAACCCGGGAAAACTGCATGCGGACACGGTCTACGACTTTGTCCGCTTTCGGCGTTACCTGAGACAACGTGGCACACGGCCCGTATAGCTCGTCCCAGCGTAGAACGCGGGAAGCGGCTCCGGCAGCATCGCTGGCTCGTCGCGTATACGCATGCCCGGGTTGCCGATTTCCGCGAGCTTCGCATTTGTTTCGAACATCGTCCCGGCATTCACGCCGCGTCCCTTTCCTTGCCTGCCGCCGTTATCTGTTCGCGCTTCGTTGACGACTCGCGTTAGCGACTCCTGTACGAACTCCCTCATGTTTGTCGGGCTGCCGTCATTTGATATTGCTGCGCCTGGTCAAGTCGTAACCCGCGCGATGATCGTGTACCACACCCATGGTCATCCAGTTGAGTACTTTTGCGGTACTGGTCGAAACGAAGGTAACGCATGGACCCGGCGATGTAGAGCCGCCGCACATCGGCCAGTTTCTTATTAATTATGGATAGCTAACTGAATCAGGGTAGTGGTGACGCCTCGATACAGTGCATTCGTTCAAGAAAACGTCTACGCACAGGGAATCTGTATGAACAAGGCTTATCGATCTGTCTGGAACGCGTCATCGGCAACATGGGTGGCGGCGCCGGAGAGCGTCAAGGGGAGGCGGGGCGGTGGGCCCGGCATCGCGACGATCGTGAAGACGTTGGCGGTAGTCGGCGTGGGCGGCCTTGCCCTGTCGGCGTACGCGGACGAGTCCGCGGCGGGCACGGCGAGCATGCTGGTCAGCAATTCAGCCGATCAAATGGCGCCGGCCAGCGCCCTTGCTGCACAAAACCTGATGTTGGCAGGCTCATTGCCCGCGGGATCCGGGGTCGATCTATCCGGGCTGGACAGGGTGTACAAAACCGCGGCCTATTATTCGAGAGTCGCCGGCCTCGCGGACGACACCGGGACATCGCCACCATCCGATGCGGCGCGCGCCGCCGGCAGCGGCTCGATCGCTATCGGCTCCAACGCGTTCACGCCGGGCGGGGCGGCGGTCGCGGTCGGCGTACAGTCCTTTGCGAGTGCGAAGGACTCGGTGGCGCTCGGCGCGGGTTCGGTCGCGGATGAGGCGAACACCGTGTCGGTCGGCAGTGACGGTTCGGGTTCGTACGTTGCGTACGATGCGAGCGGCAAGGCCTATACGATCCAGAATCAGGCCAACACGCGCCGTATCGTCAACATGGCCGCTGGGCACGGCGATACCGATGCTGTCAACGTCGGCCAGTTGCGGGCGGTGACGGGGCTGCTTGGCGGCGACGCAGGCATCGTGGCGGACGGCACGATTGCGGCGCCCAGCTATCGGGTGCAGGGCTTCACGGAGCATGACGTGGGCAGCGCGCTTACGGCGCTCGACGACGGGGTGAACGCCAACGGCGCGCGGATCAAGAACCTCGCGATCGACATCGACAACGGCACGATCGGTCTCGTCCGCCAGGACCCGGCGACGCGCGCGATCACCGTCGCTGCGGCTACGGACGGCACGACGGTCGACTTCACCGGCACGGCAGGCACGCGCCGGCTCCAGGGCGTAGCGGCGGGGATCGAGGACAGCGACGCGCTCAACGTGGCCCAACTCAAGTCGGCAGGGTTTCACTTCGACAGCGCGGGCAGCATCATGAACGGTGCCGTCACCTACGACGCCGGCACGAGTGCCGCAGGATCGCCCACCATCACGCTGGATCCCGGCGTCGGCGACAGCGTCTACTTTCGCGACGGTAACCGCGCAGCGGGACACCTGCCGGCAGGCACGGTGATCAGCAACGTCGCCAACGGCATTCAGGACACCGATGCAGCGAACGTGGGCCAGGTGTACGACATGATCAATGCCTCGACCCCGGGAGGCGGCGCGAACCAGACGCGGGTCATGTCGATGTCGAGCGCGCAGCCGCAGCGCGGCCCGAACGTCAACACGGACGGGCTCGACGTCACGTACGACACGGCGGCGTACTACTCGCAGGTGGCCGGGCGCGGCGACGACCGGGGCACGGCGCCGCCCTCCGACGTCGCGCGTGCGACCGCGAACGGCTCCATCGCCATCGGTTCCAACGCGCTGACCACCGGCACGGCGGGCACGGCCGTGGGCGTGCAGGCTTATACGTCGGCGAGCGACGCGGTGGCGCTCGGCTCGGGCTCGGTGGCGGACCAGGCGAATACGGTGTCGGTGGGCAGCCGCGGCGCGTCGTACACGGCGTACGACGCTTCGGGGAAGGCTTACACGATCACCAATGAGGCCAATACCCGGCGCATCGTCAATCTGGCCGCGGGCTGGACCGACACGGACGCAGCGAACGTCGGCCAGTTGCGGGCGGCTGGCCTTCAGGTCGATACAGGAGGCAACGTAACGAACGCGTTTGTCGCTTATGACGATACGAGCCGGTCGCAGGTGACGCTCGGCGGTTCCGGCGGCACGCGCATCACGAATCTGGCGGCAGGCACGGCCGACCGCGATGCGGTGAACGTGGGCCAGCTGAGGACGGCGGGCCTGCAGGTCGACACCGGTGGCAACGTGACGAACGCGTTCGTGGCCTACGACGACGCGACGAAATCGTCGGTGACGCTCGCTGGCGCGAACGGCACGAAGATTTCGAATCTCACGGCAGGGTCGGCGGACTCGGACGCCGTCAACGCCGCTCAATTGCGCGCGCTTGCTTCGACGCTCGGCGGCGGCGCCGACCTCTCGGCCAACGGCACGATCATCTCGCCGACTTACCACATGCAAGGCGGTACGCAACATACGGTCGGCGGGGCGCTCGATACGCTTGATTCCGGCCTGTCGTCGCTCCAGCAACAGGTTTCGACATCGGGCATCGGCCTCGTCGCGCAGGACCCCGTGAGTCACACGATCACGGTCGGCGCAAACACGGGCGGCAGTATCGTGAATATTTCCGGCAGCGCGGGCGATCGCGTGCTGACCGGCGTGGCGGCCGGGCAGGTGAAGCCGATGAGCGGCGACGCGATCAATGGCGCGCAACTCTACGCCAACGCGTCGAGCGTGGCCTCGGCGCTCGGCGGCGGTGCGGCGGTCAAGCCGGACGGCACGCTGAGTGCGCCCGCCTATTCGGTCGGCGGCGCGACGGTCAACAACGTCGGCGACGCGATCACGAATCTCGATGGCCGCGTCACGCAGAACACCACGGCCATCACGAATCTGCAGACCACGGTGACGCAGATCGCGGGCTCGGCTGCGAACGCGGTCCAGTACGATTCGTCGGCGCACGACAAGGTCACGCTGGGCGGCGTGGACGCTAACCGCAAGGTCAGCCTGACGAATCTCACTGATGCCACGCTGAGCGACACCAGCACCGACGCCGTGACCGGCGCCCAGCTCTACGCCACCAACCAGCAGGTCGCGAGCCTCGATCAGGCGGTGCAGAACGTCGCGTCCGCCGGCTCGAAGTACCTCGCGGTGAATACGTCGAGCGGCGCCGCTAACGCGAGCGGCAGCAGTTCGCTCGCGGTCGGCGGGGGCGCGAGCGCGAGCGGCAATGCATCCACGGCAATCGGCGATCAGGCGAGCGCCACCGGCTCGAATTCCGTCGCAATCGGCGCGAATTCTGTGGCGGCGCGCAACGATACGGTGTCGGTGGGCAGCGCCGGCAATGAGCGGCAGATCACCAACGTTGCAGCGGGTACGGTGTCCACCGATGCCGTCAACGTCGGTCAGCTCAACAACGCGATGGGCGGCATGAACGGGCGCATCGACGACGTCGATCGCAGTGCGCGGCGCGGGATCGCGGCAGCATCGGCGCTGAACATCGTCACGCCGTACCTGCCCGGCCGCACGACACTCAACGCCGGCGTCGCGTCCTACCGCGGCCAGGCGGCGCTGGGCATCGGCCTGTCGCGCTGGAACCAGAAGGGCACCGTCAACTACAACCTCGGCGTTTCGTCGGCGGGCGGCAACAGCACCATCGTTCGCGCCGGCATCGGCATTGTGTTCGGCGGCTAACGTGCGCGGCCGGGAATGGACAAAAGGGCGAGAGCGACAGCTCCCGTTGTTGTATGACCGGGCCGCGCGGCTCCTTCACGGGCAACAAACATGAAATATTCCCTAATGGCGATCGCCGTGGCGCTAGCGGTCGCCGGATGCGCGTCGCAAGCGGCGCGCGACGCGTTACAGATTCAGGACCCCACGGTGCTAGCCGACGGATTCCATACGGAGCAGAGCACGCAGGCCGGCGCCGTCACCGACGAGTGGATCGAGCAGTATGGGCGCACCGCACGCACCTCGACGCCCGACGACGTGCGGATACGCCTGCATTCGCTCGGCCCGCGCGAACGGGGTGGCTACTTCGGCGCGAAAGCGCAGTGCTGGATCAATGCGGCGAGCGAAGAGCGCGCGCTGCACGACGGCTGGGGCTTCGTCGAAGAGGCCACGCGCCAGGCCGATCTGCTCACGGGTGCGCTCGAAAGTCACGCGCAACCATCGGCGGAGAATCCGAAGCTGCGTACCGCGTCGCTGCTGCGTCCGGATCTTTGGCAGCAGTTGATGTCGGCGAAGTCATCGGCGGGGTGGCCGGACTGTCCTCAAGCGCAGCAGGTCGTCGCGTGCGCCGAAGTCGGCCTGATCCACGCGGGACACGAAGCGTGGACACGCGCTTTCGACGCGAGCCAGCGGCGCGTTGCAGCTATCGAACAGCAGATCGCGACGCTGCCGCACACGCTGAGCGCATGCGCACCCCCGCCGCCGCGACCGTTGCCGCCGCCTCGGGCGCTGCCGCCGAAGGTCGCGTTGCCCTCCAATACGCTGTTTGAATTCGACCGCGGCGACGTCGCAGGCATGTTGCCGCAAGGCCGTACCCAACTGAACGAGCTGGCGCGCGATCTCGGCGCGGACCTCGACGTGACGGCGATCCATGCCGACGGCTACACCGATCGCATCGGCGGCGAACGGTACAACATGGCTCTGTCGCAGCGTCGCGCGGATACGGTCGTTTCATATCTGCGCAACCAGGGAGCCACTGTTCCGATGAACGCCGCCGGGCATGGCAAAGCGAATCCGGTGGTCCAATGCGGCGAACGCGAGCGCCACGCGCTCATCGACTGCCTCGCGCCCAACCGGCGCGTCGAGTTGACCTTCTCGCGCCAAGGTGTCGCAAACGCCGCTTCGCAGGTTGCGCCGACCGGTCACACGCGAACGGTGCCTCAGCCGCCGTCCGACCAGCCGCCGTCCGGAACGCAGGTGCCGGCGTACCGCTAGCGCCGCAGGGCTAAAAGTGGCGTGCTTTGCTTTCTCTGGCTGCTGCCGCTATCCGTTCGCGTTTCGTTGATGACCTGTGTTAATGACGCCTGGATAAGCGTCAGTAAACATTTTGAAACACACCTGAATAAAGGAGTTTCGGCTATGGAAAATTTCAGTCAGTTCGTCCCTCAGCTGTACCGCTTGAAACCGATGGTCATTCAGGCTGTCCTCACTGACGGAAGCGACGAGAGCAATCAAGCGATTATCGAGTGGACCAAAGACAGTCTGACTCCGGCCGTCGTAGCTCCGTCGGGGACGCTTGCCATTCACACACTCGCGGGGCTTGTGCGGGTTGATCCGGGAGACTACGTCATCCGAGGAATTAATAGCGACTTTTACGTGTGTCGCCCGGATATCTTTGAAGCGAGCCATAACGCCAATGTTGCGGGGCGTTTTGCCAATAAGCCGACGGATGCGCAGAGCCGCAACTGGCAGACGGCTTCTGGAGAAGCAGTAAGCCTGGTAACGTCGGGACGTCATTCGACGAGATAGGTTTCGCTCGCGCAATCGTCGCGGCAGTGTGAAACGTGGCCCACAGCGCTAATGTTACCGGGTACTGCGATTGTGGGTTCGAAACACGGATGGAAAATCCTTACATCAGAACCTTGCAGGTTCGATAGTGAGGTCGGAGTTATTGGCGGTCACGCGTCAAGAAGCGTTACGATCCAGACAGAATAGCGGCGTAACCGCGGCAGGCGACAGGTAGTCCAGATGCGCCTTAATTCGCTGCCGGCTATCGAACATTCGGGTGGATAAATTGATGGAGCGTCTCGACTGTTCTCGCGCAGTGAAACGCTGTCGATAGAACAGTTCGCTCGCGAGTGAACCTCGGAATGGTTCGATCGGCGCGCTATCGTAGCTGTTGCTGCAATGGCTCACCGACGCCCGCATGCCGAACTGGCCGATGAGTTTCTGAAATGCGTGGGCGCACTATTGCGAGCCGCGGTTGGCGTAATGGATCAGATCCGGCTTCGGGTACCGGCTCGACACGGCGCGAAATAACGCCTGTATGACCAGACTCCTCATCATTCGCTCGCTCAACGCAAAGTCAACGATCTCGCCGCTGCGCAGTTCGCCAGCGTCTTGAGTGTGAGTGGAACCGACATCCGGCGTGCCGTTTCCTGAACACCGACACCTTCTGGCAAATCTTCGCCAGCTCCGCGCGGCACGTTTCGCGCGCTGTACGTGCCTCAAATCACGCGCGACCGTCGGTCGCGTTGTGCATCGACAGGTTTTGCGCTGCGCTGGCCGCACGCGCGGTCAGCGCATCATTCGCGAGCGTGGTCACATCGACAGCCACACTCAATCGCCCACGCCGACGCGAACCGTACGGTGACGCGGCTCTGTGGCGTTGGTCGTTTCGGTGCGCCACTGTTCCACCTCCACGACGCGCAACAGCTTTTTCTTTCGCGACGATTACCTGGTTGTAAGCGTGGATGACGATATGGCCGACATGCTCGGCGTCGCCTTCCACCACGAGGCGCAGGAGACGGGCGCACGTCGATCGAGGTAACTCGCGCAGCGCTGTGGCGAGTTCGCTTACCGATACGTGTTCGATCAGCGCGGCGAACAGGGACTTCGTGAACGTAAAGACTGGGGGACGTGGAGTTTCCATGGTTGGCTACGTAGGTGCGGTGCGAATCAGCCTGCTACGCGCTCGACCTCGCGCAGCAGCCGCTTGGCGTGGCTCAGGATCGCGCCGGAGTCAAGCACGCCGAAGTCGGTTCGCCGATGCAGTGCGCGGATGTAGCCGTGAAGCCTATCCGCTGCGTTTTGTCCGGCAGCGAGGTGGTCCAGGAATTCCAGTTCGTCGTCCGTGGCCCACGATCTGGTGTTGCCGTTCGTGCATTGTTCTTGAGTAGAAGTGCTTGGTCGTTTCAAGGCAAACCTTCGATAAAAATTTAGAGAGAAGGAATTCGAGCCGGTTACTCTCGTCCGGCGACGTGCCAGGTCGTCAGGTGGACCGGCTTGGCTACCACCCATTACCATCTTTCCAGCCGGTCAAAGCGCTGATGGATAAGTCCGTCCACAGAGTCCCCAATGCACTGGCAGACAAGCGCATCGGATCAATCCCTCTCTCACGGGTATGGGCGCGCCGCGTTTGCGCTCGCCCTCGCCGGGCGCCAGCTGGCGCCCGGCAGCGTCCAATTTCTACGCCGCATCCCCACGTCCACCGGTGCAGGTGCTAGCAGCGTTGCTGGGCTACGCACGTCGGGGCCAAACGGCGGCGTGGGTTGACTGCTCGTGAAGCAACAACGCTCACATCGCAATGACTGAACAGTCGGCGAATATCACCGTTTCTGGTTCCGCGTCTCAGGATGGCCTTAGTCCCGTCATCGACATCATCCGATCACTGCGTCTCGACGGTGCCATACGCGCGTATTTCGACAAAGCCGAACACGCTTCAACCTGACTCGTTTCGCCGGCCGCCGCAATTCCAGATACGGGTGACTTCTCCCATACATTTGATGCGGCGGACGTTTCAACGGCGAGTAATACGCGTTAGCCCATCATGCCGCCTGACATGCCGTTGGAGTTACCCATGCTGCTCATCACATCCTGGAGGAGCTTCATCAGATCCTGGATCATGTTTTGCGCTGATTGCGAGCCCTGGTCGCCAGCGCCGCCAGCTCCGCCAGGGCCGTCACCTCCGCCAGCCCCGCCAGGGCCATTCGAGGCAGAATCAGGCGGGAACATCGGAGCCGACTGGCCTTGACTGGCTGCGGGCGAATGACCAGACGAAGACATGTGACTAGCACTGGCAGCGCTGAATGACTGCATGGCACTCATGTTCGAAATATTGTTCGACATATTTAATTCCTGGACGAAAAACAATTTTTCAATGTGGACAACAATGCCCGTTGTGTAGGAATGGAAATACAAATATTTACATTGGAACCTCCAGATTCGTGAATACGTAACGATCAAAGTCAAGCATTACAAATCGCCATACGCTTCAGGTAACGACGGAGTATTCGCGCGTGTTGGGAACTTTGCACAATTGACACAGTGTGAACGAGCATAAGCACGGAGAAGGAGACGAAATGAAGGCCGCCAAAGGATTCGGGTAAGCGACTGGTATTCGCGTGCCAGTCGCCCGAAGGGATTGAGTCAGCCGCCGCTGCGTTCGACCACGCAGCGGCGCAACAACAGCACGAAGCCATTCTTCGCATCGGTCAGCGTCAGCGGACCACCTTCGCATGTGGACTGCAATGAGAGTCGGCCGAAAAAATGCGGATAACGCGATAAGTGGCTTGGCCGAAATTGGCTAACACGTTCTAGGCAAGATCTATCTGATGAGATGAATCCATGCGCTTGATCATTTGAACAACACAGACTACGCGCACGTAGCCCGTAAAGTTCCATATGGATTCGTGCGCGAGATCCATTTCCATCGCCCATCGTGAAATTAATTTTCCTACAGTTAGCGATTCTTCACGAGCGAGTTGCTCGATGATCGACCAATAAATCTCTTCCAGTCTAAGGCACGTAGCGATACCGTTGAGGCGAACCGATCGCTGTCTGAGCTTGAGAAGATCCGAGTTGATATTGCAGGACATTGTTCGAAACATTGGCATCCAAAGTAATTTAGATTCCTGTAATGCTCTACGGCGTAGATCTGCTTCGGTGGTATCTGCGTATGACCGCAGCAAACAACGACCACGATAGAGTCTCGTCACATCATACGCAGGGCTCACTTGTGGAAATTCATATGTTCATGACGCGACGAAGCGAGCGCGCGAAAGTTGAAAAAATATGTGTCAGGCGTTATCGCGCTGCCGTAGGAATTCGCCGGGTCGTAGTTGCTGGAATCGTGCTGAACGCTTCAATGGGCAATGCTGTCCAGCCGGTCTGGCGCGCGGAAACGATGCATTACTTCGCACGCGATACACCTTTACCCGACGTTTTGAGAGAGGTGGTGAGTGCGGGCGGGCTTCAGGTAAAAATCTCGCCCGGGGTAAAGGAGCCGGTCAACGGCGAATTCAACGAATTGCCAGAACGCGTGTTCGCCAGATTGATCGAAGCCTACGGGCTTAGCTGGTATTTCGACGGGCATGTCATTCACGTTTCTCGCACGAGCGATATCCGAAACCGGACTATTCCGTTTGCGCCCATGACGCGCTCAGATGTGGTCAGTCTATTGTCCAATCTTGGTCTCGACGACAGTCACCTGCCGGTTCGCTATTCGGAGACGACGGCTGTAGTAACCGGTCCATCCGGGTACGTCGATGCGATTGCCGATGCCGTTGCGCAGGCACAGGCGCAGATTGTCGTCAGCCCAGTTGTCAGCGAGATGGCGATCCGCGTCTTTCCGCTTCGCTACGCTCAGGCACAGGACATCACTTACAACTCGGGAAACCGGCAGCAGATCGTGCCCGGAGTGGCATCGCTGTTGCGCAAGCTCATGGCGGATGTTCCAGTTTCAGTACCCAGCCCGGAAACATCGATGAAGGTGCGCAGCCAGCGCCGGGAGGATCGCGGCGGGATGCTGCCGCTACCGAGCCTGCGCGGCCTGGGTTTGGCCGATAGCGCGCCGGTGATCGATACACCGTTGCCGGACGCCGGCGTGATTAACACCGTTGCCGCGTCAATGCGACGCAATATCGTCGCCGATGCACGCACGAATTCCGTTGTGATCTATGACGTGCCGTCAATGATGCCGAACTACGAGCGTACGATCGCGCTGCTCGATAAACCGCAGGATCTCGTCGAAATTACAGCGGCAGTCATTGATGTGTCGACGGATGCTGCGACGGAGCTGGGCATACACCTGAGCGGAACGGCGAGCGGAGGATGGGGCGCGGCTACCGCCATTACGGGCGCATTGTCGTCTGCGCAGAACGCGGCCACATCAGCGATATTGTCGGGTGCCAATCTTGCGACGATGATCGGCAGCCCGACAGCTTTTCTATTTGCAAAAATTCGTGCTCTCGAAGAGAGCGGCAAAGCGCGCGTTTTGTCGCGGCCGCAAGTGCTGACGTTGAACAACACCGAAGCGGTATTGTCGTCGCGAAATTCTATCTATGTGCGGGTAGCAGGTAATCAGGATGTCGACCTTTATAACGTCGACACCGGGCTGACGTTAAAGGTAACACCTACTGTGGAGTCCGTGCCGGGGGACGTGAGGAATATCCTGCTGAGTGTGCAAATCGAAGATGGAGCGTTCGATTCGTCCGATTCGGTTGACGGCATTCCGAAGGTCAGTCACAACTCCATCGTGACGCAAGCCGTTATCAAGGACGGAGAAAGTCTGCTCGTCGGCGGTTATGTGTATGAGCGCAACGCAAATTCTTCGTCGGGGGTGCCAGTGCTGTCGGATCTGCCGTTCATTGGCTACTTGTTCAGCGATAAGGAGGAGCAGGCACAGCGTCGTGAACGGCTGATCCTGATCACTCCCCGTATCAAGTCGATGACGACCCCGGCTGCGCGAACGGCCGTTGGCGTGGAGCCTTTGCCATCGGGCGTTACGCCGTCGATACCTCAATCCGGCATTGACGGTACGACCGTACCCACACCGATGATTCAGTCTGCCCGGTACGCGCTGGGGTCGACCGACTTGCTTCCTCCGCTTCCCACAGGCTCGTTGCCGGGTTCATCCACGACGAAGGATCGAATCCGATGAGCACCGGTGGAATCATTACCGTGACCGGCGGCATTCACGCCGGGGCCAGTGTGCTCTTGTCCGACGGTCATGACATGACGATCGGAAACGATGCAGACGCGAATATCGTGCTTGTCGACACGGGCATCGTGGCGCACCACGCGACCATTTGCCGGAGCGGCAATTTGCTGAGACTGACATCACACAACGTCGGCGTGCGGGTGTTCGGTCACGCGTTGGCACCGGGCAAGACAACTGTGGTGAGGCAGGGGGCGTCGTTCACGGTGGGCGATGCGCAAATACAGTTCAGCGGACCCGACTCGTTGACCCCAGATGAGGTGCGCTCGGCGGAGCTTGCGTGGCTGTTGGCGCATGCGCCCCTCGCCTATGTGGCGAAACGTTGGGCGCTGGCTTCGCGCGGCGTGAAGTTCACGCTGATGATAATGCTGGTGTCAGCCGGAGCAGGCGTGATATGGCAAACGTACGGCCCGCACGATGTCGGGCGTGAGGCACCGAAACTCGACGGTGCGTTCCGTTTCGTGACAGTCCATGAAGACCCGAAAACGCATGCGTACGTCTACGATGGCTATGTGTCAACCTCGCCAGATCTCTCCTCGCTGGCGGCCATTGTTCGCCGCGATACGTGTGCATCGGTGATGCGCGTGGTGGTCGTCGATCAGATGAAGGAACAACTCGCGGACTTTCTGACGAAGTATTACCGCGGCGCGCAGATCAAGGCAGGCGTCCCGGGCACGTTCGCTGTCATTCCCCCGGCTGACGAAGGGTATCTTCTGCCGGAATCGTGGGATTACGCACGCGTCGCGCGCCTTGCCTACGCGTCGATCAACGGTCTGCGCGAACTTCGGTTCGAAGGCCATGTGGCGGACAGCAGTCCGGTGCGAGCACCCCTCGGAGCCATTGGCATGAATCTGGCACGCTCGAACCATGGCTCGTGGCTCGTTGATACGCGGGGTGTGCGTTATTTTGCAGGCGCACAGCTGGCGCTGGGCAAGATTACGAACATATCGGGGTGCACGGTGACAATCGTCCGCAACGACGATGGAACGCCATATGTGCTCTCCGCTCAGAATGGTGACAACAACAAGAAGTGTAACTGAGTAGCGAGACAGGTTTTGCCCGCCGGGTATGTGCGCGCGTTGCCTGGCGTGCAATAAGTCGATGTGAACTAAAACGCGCGTTATTTATGTAATCAGGAGTATTTAATATGCAAGTAGGTGGCGCTGGAATGAACTCTCCTTACGCTGGAAACATGGGTGGCACAGGCTCGTCGGCCGGCGCGGGCAATGGGCAGACCACTCAGGACCTTCAGGATCAAAAGGCTCAAAACGCATTTCAGGAAGAAATGACGAAAGAAAGCAACATGGAGTCGAAGCGCAATCAGACGCGTATGGGTGTGATCGCGAACCTGAAGTAATTTCATGATAGAGGCGCCGCACTGACGGCGCCTCGAATGCAAACAAAATTGAAGAGGCAAATAAATGCAGCTGCAACCCGTGGTGATGAATGCATTTCATCATGACCTGGCTCCGGATTCGGGGCAGATTCAGTCGCCCACCAATACGTATGGCAATACCGGCAATTCTCCTTTTATCTGGATCCTCGAGCGTGCGGAAGAAATCTCAAAGGCTCAGGACCAGCGTATTGATGACGATCTCAAAGCGCACGCGAAAAGCCAGTCCTCGACGGCGAAACTGCTCAATCTATTGCAGCTGCAATATGACCTGGATGACATGCAATTCAGCGCCACGCTGGCGAAAAACGTCGCCAATCAATTTAGTCAGGCATTGACCACGCTTACACAGAGGAATTAATGCGCCGCGCACTGATCCTGCTGCCGCTGCTATTTCTCATCGGCTGCAAATCGTCACTGTTCGAAAGCCTGGACGAGGACCAGGCAAACCAGATCGCCGCCGTTCTGAGCCAGCACGGTATAGATGCTGTCAAGGAGCGTAACGCAGACAAGACATGGAGCATCTCTGTAGATAGTAATAACGTCACCACCGCAACCGAAATTACGCGTGAATACGCGTTGCCTCACGGCGGCCATGCGAATTTTGGCGAATTGTTCAGCCGCCAGGGGTTGATTTCGAATCCTGGGGAAGACCAGGTGCGCTATGTGTATGGATTGACGGAGGAACTATCGGAGACGCTCGAAAAAATCGACGGGGTACTCATTGCGCGTGTACACGTAGTTCAACCCGAACGCGATCCGCTAATGCAGCAGGTCACGGCGCCATCGGCGTCGGTAATGATTCGCTATCGCAGCGACTACAACCTCGACTACATGAGGGACAAGATTCGCGGTCTGGTGGCAGGCAGCGTGGAAGGGCTGACGCCCGACCACGTTAATCTGACGCTGGTCCCGGTCACGCCTGATGTCGAATCTGGCATTGCGGGCAGCAACAGAAGTGCTTGCATTGCCGCGTCCGATGGCAATTCGCGCCGCGCCGTTATGTTGACGCTGATATTTCTGGCCGTGACGGCGATGATTGTTTCGGCGTGGGTGTGGGGCAAGGGCGTTCGCTCGTTCGCACCGACATTCTTTCGGCGAAGAAACATCAAGAAGATGGCAGGGCAGCCAGCCGAAAAGCAGCCAGCCGACAAGAAGCCAGACACTTCAGCTGGAAAAGACGCGTCATGACCCGCATCGCGATACTCGCCTTGTCGAAATGGGCGCACTTCAGTTGGCTGCCGCGTGGTGAACGCGCGCTTACGGAGTGGGCACAGGTTGACGCCAACGCTGATCTGCTCGCGCGCTATCCGCAACTGACCGCAATGCAGACGACGCCAGCAATGCCGCCGTTTGCCGTATTGCCACGCCCAGCATGCGCGAAGGTATTGCGTGTGACTGCGGCGCTCGCTCACGCGCGGTTATTGCGCAGGGTTATCAGCGCGAGGGCGCAGCGAATCTTTGAGATTCGCATTGCACCGCACTTGCTGCACGCGATTCAACGCGACTTGCGCGGAGAGCAGGTGGATGTGGATCAAAACGTGACGCTAAATGTCCTGGATCGTGCGGAAATGACCGCGGCCGGTCTGAGGGTGGCATTGCGTACGATTGAAGACCCGGCGCTACGCGTATTGGTGGAATTGCGTCTACCACGCGCCGTCGTGCGGGGCATGGCGGACGTCGGCGTGTGCGACATGCGTGTAGAAACCGCCCGCGACTTGCTCGATGCTGCGTACGCGCTTGCGCGAGGTGAAGCATGTTGATATGCCGAAGAGGTGAGTGGCGCGTGGAGTCTGATGGTTTTGTGTCGTCCACGGAGCTTCAGGGGCTTGAAGGGTTGCGGGAAATGGAAGCGTTCCGCGCGCGGGACGCCGAATGCGAGGTCGCACGCCTCGCGGAGCGCGTGCGTGCACTGAAGCGCCGCGCGTGGCGCAGAGGGTACGAGGCCGGCCGTCGCGCCGCGCTGTACGAGTTCGTCGCGCAACCGGTAGCCGTATCGTTCGCGTCGCGTTGTCTGGAAGAACGGCTTGCCGACATGGTGCTGAAGATGGTCGCCGGGATAGTCGGTGAACTGCCCGCTGACGTAGTGCTGCCGATCCAGCTGCGGCGATGCCTTGATGCGTCACGTGCGCAACAGGTGCTCTCGGTGCGCGTGTCGGCAGACGATTACGACGAGACACAACGCAGCATACGCACGCTTGAACAGGAACTGAACGCCTCGGTTTTCACGGTGCTGGCCGATGCGGGCTTGCCGCCACATTCGCTTGTCGTCGAAACCGAGCATGGCGTGATCGACGGCAGTCTGACGCCGCAACTACGGGTGCTGGAACAGGGCATGAGAGACGCAATCAAGACGCTGCTCGATGAGTACCGCTACATCGATGGCGAATCGGCGAGGCAGTTTGATCTGGTCGACAGCGGTTTGCGCGACGTGATCGCCTTGCTTGCGGAGCCGAATAACGGACTGGAAGACGGAGAGGGAAAATGAGTCCGTGGCGAGACATCAGGCGGATCTCGCTTGAGCACGCGCGGCGGCAAAACGTCGCCGCGCTGCATTTTGGCGTGGCCTATCCGGTCAGCGTCGGCAAGCAGATGTTCACGCTGCAATTCGAGCCGTGTCGTGCGAGTTATCCACTGCGGCTTCATGGGCAAGCGGGGGGCGCGATGCTGACTCTCGACTGCGACGCGCAGGCGCTTTTTCCCGAACTGGCCCGGCAATCATTGACGCAGGCCGGAGCCAGTGCTCATGTGTTGATCATGCAAGCCTTCGAGGACTGGCTGGACGCACTCGAAGGCGTGTTCGGATTCACGCTCGACGTGAGTAGCACGTCGTTCGATGTGGCGCCACCGCCTGGGGCACATGGTCTCGTCCTCACGCACGCGCGGACCCATCGAGCAGCGCACTTCGCACTGGACAGCGAAGCAATCGATCAATGGCTGGAACGCCAGCCTGCTCCCGTGAATGACATGGCCCGTCTATCGCGCCGGCTGCTGGTGCCCGTGCCAGTGTGCAAGGCAGGCCCCTCGCTGACGCTGCGGCGCCTGCGCGGGATGAGGCGCGGTGATGCGCTGCTTCTCGATCGCTCGTCGCTGTTCTTGCGTCTGCCGCTCTGTCATGGAGCGCGCCGTATTTTGCTCAAACCTGCAGGGGAATACATGTTGATAGATGTTCCGATGATCGACGAAAACACGGAATCCGCCGAGATGACAAGCGAACTGGTTCCCGCCGGCGCCCTGACGTTCCCGGTTGACGCGGTGATTGGCACACTGTCGCTGACACTCGATGAGTTGACTCGTCTGCGTACGGGTTCGATCGTGTCGTTGCAGTTGCCGGTGCGCAGAAATTCGGTCTTGTTGCTGTGCCAGGGCGTTCCGTTCGCCCGCGGCGAACTGATCGACATTGATGACGCGCTAGGTGTACGCATTGTCGATCTGGCGCATATGACGGAGACACAAGAGTCATCATGAGAGATCAGGTCGTCAATCTTCAGTTCATCGTCCTTTTTTTCTTCCTTGGGCTGCTGCCGCTGATCGTCACGATGACCACATCGTTCACCAAGATCAGCATCGTGTTGACATTACTGCGTTCAGCGGTCGGCGTGCAGCAGGCGCCGGGCAACATGGCGCTTTCGGCGCTGGCGCTCGCGGCAACGCTGGTTGTGATGGCGCCGACACTGGAGAAAATCGGCGCCGATCCGGCTATCAACGAGAGCATCGAACGCGGTGAGATGCCCGCCGTCGCTGACCTCTATCGGGGAGTGAGGGGGCCGCTCGGTGATTTCATGTTCCAACATTCACGACCCGCCGAGCGTGCGTTTATGGTGACGGCCGCAAAGCGCCTGAATCCTGAACACGATGTACAGGAAACCGATTTTTCGGTTTTGATTCCGGCGTTTATGATCAGTGAGATCTCGAGCGGATTCGAAGCTGGCTTTCTGCTTTATATGGCGTTTCTCGTCATCGACCTCGTCGTCGCCAATATCTTGATGGCGATGGGCATGGTGATGCTGTCGCCCACGATGGTATCGACACCGTTGAAGCTCTTTGTGCTCGTGTCCGTGTCGGGTATTTCAAAACTGATGCACGGTCTCATAGTCAGCTACGCAAGATGAACTGGAGTCCGTCACTACACTCGCTGGCGAGCGATGCGTTGTTGCTCGTGTTCTGGCTTTCGCTGCCCACGCTCGTGGTCGCCACAGCGGTCGGTCTGCTGATTGGTCTCGTGCAATCCATTACGCAAATTCAGGATCAGGCTCTTCCGTATAGCGTGAAGATCATCGCTGTCGCGTTTACGTTGATGATCGCGGTGCCGTGGGGCAAGACCGAGGTGTCCCATTTTCTCGATCAGGCGTTTTCATACATCGCAACGGGACGCGTGAAATGATGGACGACTACATCGGATATATCGAGGGGTTGGCGTTTTGTAGCATCCGGCCGGTCGTAGCACTATCGCTGATTCCCTTTGCGGGCACAGAATCGCTAGGCATAGCGTTGCGGTTGCCGTTGACCTTGATGCTTGCCGTGTTGCCGCATCAAGCAGGCTGGCCGGACAATCCGGTCATTGCGATCGGGGTTGAGGTGTTGATCGGCCTGACGCTTGGCCTCTTGCTGAGCGTGACATTCCACGCGGCCGCCGCTGCCGGTGCGTTGATCGACCAGCAAGGTGGTTACATGGTCGGCGCGTCCTACGATCCGAATTTCCGCACCGAAGCAGCGCATTTCGAGAAGCTCTTCGTCTGGTTGGCCACGTTGACGTTTTTCACCGGAACGGGCCTGAAGGCCGTCTACGGCTTCTTCGCCGATGCATGGGCGCTCTGGCCGCCCGGTGCGCCACGTCCCGACTACATGCGAGTGATGCAGGAGTTGGCGGAGAGCAGACTGGCGCTGTCAATCGTTGAAGGCATAAAACTGGCGATGCCGCTCATCGGCCTGATGTTCCTTGTTGATATTTCGCTGGGGTTGATGTCCCGCTACGCGAAACGGATCAATCCGTTCATGACCGCACCCTCCGTCAAGGCGATCGTGTTGTCATTCACGATTATTTTCTGCGTGCCTGTTCTGCTCGAACGATTCAACGCTATTTTCCTGGCCGGCGCGATATTACGATGAGCGACAAAACTGAAGCCCCGACTCCTCACCGGCTACGACGCGCGCGCAAAGACGGCGATATTGCGAAGAGCGCGCATATTACTGTCGCTGTGAGTGGTCTCTTCTGGTGGCTCTTTCTGGTAACCGAAGCACCGCACATGTATCAGGTCTGCGTTCATGCGGTGGATTCTGTGACGCGAATCGATCAAACGCTACCGTTCGATGAGCGCTACATCGAAGTGGTGAGCGCGCTCACAGCGATGCTGCCGGTCGTGATCGCAACACTCGGTGTCAGCGTGATCGCGATCGTCGTGCCCGAAGTGGCGCAAACCCGCGGTCTGATCGCATTCAAGCGTGCGGCGCCGGACATTAAACGCATGAACCCGGTGTCGGGACTTAAAAACCTGTTCGGGGTGAAGACGTTGGTGGAGACCGCAATCACGCTGGCGCAGTTTTCTATACTGCTATTCATATTCGCATATGCGTTCAAGGTGTGGTGTGCGCAGTTGCTACCTTCGTTTGCGCTCTCGTTCGGTGGGCAACTGAGCGTCACTTGCCAGTCGCTTGCGCGTTTGCTGGCCATGATGAGCATTTCGCAACTCGTGCCTGCGGCCGTGGACGTCAGGTTGCAGCAGTTCCAGTGGCGCCGGCGTTTGAGAATGGACAAGAACGAAATCAGGCGCGAATACCGCGACGAAGAAGGCGACCCCCTTGTCAAGGGGCGTCGCCGGTCCTTGCACAGGGAGCTGAGCCAATAAGATGCTCGAGAAAAACCAAATGAACCGTGTCGATTTAACGGGGCTGTTGACGCGTTACGCGGACCTTGGCGTGGGGGGCGGCCTGCTCTGCGTGCTTGTGCTGTTGATCGTACCAGTACCGCCATTCGTCCTCGATCTGTTCATCTGCGTGAGTTTCACGACCAGCTTCGTGATGCTCGCGGCAACGATCTACGCGGCGAAGCCGGCGGAGCTATCGAGCTTCCCGTCGCTGCTTCTCGTGACGACGTTGCTGAGGCTGGCCCTCGCGATTGCGTCGACGAAAATGATTCTGCTTGATGCGCACGCCGGACAGATCATCAGCGCGTTCGGCCAATTAGTGGTTGGCGGCAATGTGGCGGTCGGCATTGTGGTGTTCGTCGTATTGTCGGTGATCCAGTTCATCGTCGTGGCGAAAGGAGCGGACCGCGTCGCCGAAGTGTCGGCACGCTTTACGCTCGACGGCATTCCCGGGCGTCAGATGAGCATCGACGCCGATCTGCGCAGCGGCCAGATCACGGCCTCCGACGCCGTCCGGTTACGTGCCGAGCTGGAGCGCGAGACATACTTTTATGGATCGCTTGATGGAGCGATGAAGTTCGTCAAGGGCGATAGCATTGCGGGACTTGTCGTCGCGCTTGTCAATATTGTCGGTGGCCTTACCATCGGCATCGGCCAACGCGGTATGTCGTTCGGCGACGCGCTGAACACGTATACGATCCTGACGGTTGGCGATGGCCTCGTCTCGCAGATTCCGTCGTTGATCGTATCGATATCGGCGGGTTTGCTGGTTACGCGCGTCTCGTCGAGCGGTGGAAGCACGAATCTCGGCCGGGATATTTTTCGGCAATTGTCGCTGTATCCGGCAGCACTGGTGATGGCGGGCGTTGCCTGTCTTGGTCTCGCGGTCATTCCGGGCTTTCCTCACGTCCAGTTCATTCTGGCGGGGGGCGCGCAGATCGGCCTGGCAATTGTGACGAAGCGCCAGCGTGCGGCGGCGGAAAGGTTGGAGCGGCCGCGGATGCCGGGGATGACGCGTGATGGCGGAACCTACGTGCAACGCATTCTCGACGATGTCGAACTGGGCACGAGTTCGCCGCTTCGTGTGCGTATCGGCGTCAAAGCGTACGAAGCGCTGCATCCAGTCGAACTTAACCGTCGCTTCGCGCGAATGCGCCGCGACCTGATGGTGCGGCTCGGTGTGCCGTTTCCGGGTGTCGGTCTCTTGCGAGATTCGCAACTCGACGAAGATCGCTATATCTTCGATATCGACGACGTGCCGTTCTACGGGGGGGCGCTGGTTGCCGGACACGTGCTGGTGAGCGGTGATGCATCGCTGGTGACTATGGACGGCATGTCGGGTTATCACCCGCGCGCGGAGAAATCGGTATGGGTGCCCGAGCAGTCGGCCGCCGCAATCGACGACGCACGTATCATAAAATCGAGCGCCGATGCAGCGCTCTGTGATCACCTGATGGACGTGTTCGAGCAGCATGCGTCGACGTTCTTCGGAACGCAGGAAACGCGCATTCTCCTTGATCAGCTCAGCATCGAGTTTCGCGAACTCGTGAATCAGATTCAGCAGGTGATAACCACGGTGCAGCTTGCCTGCGTGCTGGGCAGTCTGCTGGACCAGCGAATTCCGATTCGGAATCTGCGTGGCATTATCGAGGCAATCCTTCGCGTGCCGGACGGGGAGCGCTCGCTCGACCGGATGGTGCGGGAGGCACGCATCGCCCTCGGACATCAAGTGGTTCGCCCGCTGGCGGATCTGAACAACTGGGTAGTCAATGCAGTCGTGCTCGAACCGGAGTGGGAAGCCGATCTCGAAGCGCAGATTGAAGTCGGCCCCGATGGCGAACCGCGATGCGTACTCGACGCCGATCAACTGGAAATCCTGCAGCAGACCTTTGCCGAGCAAAGCGATCCAGTGCGGCTCGTGGTGACGACGGCGCTTCTGCGTCCTCATCTCGCGCGCATTCTGCGCACGCTCGGCATTCGCACCGATGTGCTCGCAATGGAAGAAATTCCGCTCGACACCTATCGCGTCCACGCGATCGCGACGCTCGAACGGGGTTGATCCATGCAACCAATGAACAGCAAAATGAAAACGCTTGTGGCGCAAACGCCGCTACTTTCGACGAAACCAGTGCTCAATGCAAGGCTTGCAGAAGCGCGGGGAGTAATCGTGCGTGTGGTCGGCGCCTCGTTGCGCGTCGGCGAAATGGTGCGGCTTATCCGGCCCGATACGCAGGAGGTGCAAATCGGCGAGGTGGTTGGCTTCGGGCAGGACGGGGCGCTCGTCGTGCCGTTCGACGGGCTGATGGGATTGTCGAATATTACCCAGGTGGAAGGCTGCGGGCTCAACTGGCGTGGCTTCGACGCGTCTTCGCTGCTCGGACGAGTGGTTGACGGACTTGGGCGGCCCCTTGATGGCGGCACCGCCCCGACGACGGCAACCGCGCGGCAGCAGACGAGCATGCTGCCACTGGTCAATCCACTCGACCGTCCGGTGATTTCGACGCCATTCGCGACCGGTGTCCGGGCAATCGACGGCCTCTTGTCCTGCGGAGTCGGCCAGCGCGTCGGCATCTTCGCGCCGGCAGGCGGCGGCAAGAGCACGTTGATAGGCATGATTGCAAACGGGGCAGTCGTCGACGCGATTGTCATCGCGCTGATCGGCGAGCGTGGCCGCGAAGTGGCCGAGTTCATTCACGATCATCTTGGCCCGCGGCGCGCATCGTCCATCGTGATCACGTCGACGGCCGAGCGGCCGGCGGCCGAGCGCATCAAGGCTGCCGAACTGGCGTGCAGTGTCGCGAGCGAACTGCGCGCCGAGGGTAAGCAGGTCCTGCTACTGTTCGATTCACTGACGCGCTATGCGCGCGCGCTGCGCGAGGTTGGCCTCGCAGTGGGCGAGCCTCCCGTGCGCCGCGGATATCCACCGCGAGTGTTCGCCGAGTTGCCGAGACTGACCGAATCAGCAGGGCTGACTCGGCAGGGCTCGGTCACTGCGTTCTTTACGGTGCTGGCCGAAGACGAAGAAATGACGGACCCCATCGCGGAGGAGGCGCGCTCGCTGCTCGACGGACATATTCAACTCTCGGGACGACTCGGTGCGGCGGGACATTATCCGGCCATTGATGTGCTGAAGAGCAAGAGTCGCGTGATGACACGCGTGACGAGTCAAAAACATCGCGACGATGCAAATCGCGTACGTGGCTGGATGAGCCGGTATCAGGAAGTTGAACTGTTGCTGCAGATAGGCGAATATCGGCGTGGCAACGATTCCGAAAGCGATCTCGCGATCGATCGTCATAAATTGATTGAACGCTTCCTGCGCCAGCCGCAAGACCAATGTGGCGATTGGGGGAGCACGATTTCATCGCTGCACGCCCTTTGCCGCGGGGCGGACAAATGAAGGACGCGGCACAGGTGCGTGCGTGGACGTTGCTCGCACGTGTGCGACAGCTAAGAGTCGAGCGGGCGCGCCGCCTGTTGAATGAGGCACGCCTTGGCGTTCAGCGAGCGGTAGCAGATGTTGCGTCGCGAAGGAATGCCCTCGCGGAGCACGCGGCAAGGCGCTGCACAATTCTGGATGCATGTTCCTGTGGCGAAAGGGGCGCGACGCTTTGGCGTATGGCGTTGCATCGGCACGACGCCGGAAAGTACGCGCTGGAATCGGCGCTAGCCGTTGCATGCCATGCCGGGGAGCGCGCACAGGAACGCGTCGTTTCGGCGCTGCATGTTCTGCAAAAGGAGATGCGCGGGCTGGACTATGCGCGGGAGCAGGTGCGCCGTCTCGTCGCTGCACAGCAGGACGATAGCGATCCCGACGATTGATGATCTAACGTCGAACGGAACCCGGCATTGTCGTCCGGGTGAGACTTCGGTGGTTTGAGTCCCGCACATTCACAGGTCGCCGTATTACGGCGACCTTGGCTTCTACGGTCAGGCCTTGAGGATGTCTGCCGCAGTCGGCGCTTTGCCCGTATTCGGATCGATCCAGCCTGTGCCTGAACTATTGGCGATGAGCGTATAGCCGTCAGGGGTCTGTTGATCGAGTTGGCGGCCGTTGCGGCTGCGTTCCACGGTAAGCGGATTGCTGTCGAGTTGACTCAAACCATTGACCACGTAGGCCTTGTTGCCTTGAGTGATCGTTACCTGGTCAGCGTAACTGACGGAGCCCATCGCCTGCGTTCCGACGGTGACTTTCGTCTTATCGGGCAGATCGAACGTTAGCGACCCGTTGAACATGTTGGATGTGCCGTTGGTGTCGAGGTGTGGATCACCCCAGATTTTGGTCGTATTACCGGTCTGGCTGTTCGTCAGAAGGAGCGAAGAATCACTCTTCTTCAGATCGATAGTGTAATCGCCGAGATTAATACTCGCCTGGTTGTTCTGGACCGCCGTGTTGCTCCAGCTATTTTTTGGGCTGCTGCAATTGCTTACGTTGTTTCCGGATTGCTTGTTGCGCCCGTTACTCTGTTGACCACTGAAGCTCTTCGTGATGTTCGTGAACTGTGTATTGCTCCAGCTGCTTTGCTGGCTGCTGCAACGGCTATTGCTGTTTTTTGACTGTGTATTGCTCCGGCTACTTTGCTGACCGCTGCAATGCCCCTTGTTGTCCTTGACCTGTGTATTGCCCGAGCTGAAATTTCGACTGCTGATATTTTTATTGTTGTTCATGGCCCCGGTATTGGTGCTGACCTGTTGAAAAGTGGCCGTCCACGTCGATGTCGACGTACTGTTCGGTGACCGGGAATTCTGCTGATAATAGCTCGTTGCGGAGAATTGCTGATTCCCTGTGCCATTATCGCGAGTTCCGGTCGAGACCGACTTCGAACTGGATGATTGTGTTGTGCTTCGATACGATGCGCTACTCGTCGCGAATGAGGATTGAGTCTGGCTGTACGATGCAAAACTGCTGCGATCGATTGTGGCTTGCATTTAATGAGTCCTCGAATGGTTGACTTGTCGATCCTGCTGGTTGCTGGATCTATCCGGATAGGACAGGTTTGCTCCTGTCTTCACCGGCAGAAAAAGTCTACGGAATGGATACGTTTCGCATGCACTACAGGCGTATCGCAGTGCTAACGGGTATAAGAGTCGATAACACAAGTTATCGACGAAGCGGAAACGGATAACGGAAGTAGTTGGAGAAAGCAACGCAACATGAATGTCGAGGAGACGCTCGAAATAGGTTCCATCGGGTCATCACATTCCAGAGCCCCGGGTTATGAAACCGTAGTTGACGAACACACCCTATGCGCTGCGATCACCGTGAGCAGTTCTACCATGGTGACCGGGACCACCGTCGTGTGCGAGACCCACAATTCGCCGAAACTGCGCAGCGGTGACACGGACGTGGTCTCGTGGGTATCGCGCACCATTTCGCGCAGACCCGCCACCGTCATCGGGTATGAAAAATCGAATTCGCGATCGCGTTCGGCGCTGTAGAAGAGCCCGGACGCCGAGACAACGGCCTCACCCTCACGCAGCATCTGGAAAAGCGCGTTCACATCAGGCGCGGCATCGACGTACGTCTGGCGGTGCAGACGCGTGGCGATCTCGTTCTACAAGTCGATGAAGAAACCGTCGCCTGGCGGTGTTGCGGCATCACGAATGGCGCTGTTACGAACGTGCTGACGCGCACGGGTTCAGGTTTCCTCTGCCCGTGCACGCGCGGTGTCGCCGCGAGCGCCGCTAGCAGAACGAGCCATGCGACGAGGGCTGTGCTTCATCGGACAGTCATATTGCGCCGCCATGCAAAAAGGGCGCTCCTCGTCGAGCGGTTTGATACGCGTGTTTTCATGGATGTCGCGCTGTCCTTGTCGACTTGTTGCGCGTGGGCGTGAAGAGCCGGGCGCGCGCCAGGTCGGCTTCGACGCCGATGGTCAGAACTGGTCCGCACTGCGGATGCTGTACGTCGCGCGTGCCTTCTATGTGTTGTGCATGCGCACGTATCACCAAGGCGTGTTGGCGCGCATCGAAACTGATCTCGACTCCCCACGGAGATCGAGATATGCAAGTCAACCCTTCCATTGACGAGCCCACGGACGTCCATAACGACGAGCCGCCGCGCGTCGAGTCTTCACCGAAGTCTGCGCCTGTCGCTTCGGTCTCGCATTGCAACGAGCAGAATCTATCGCCGGATCCGTCGCGTGTGTTTGCCGCGCGCTCGGGCTATGAGAATGCGTCCACGTTACCTGCGACGCTCACGAGTCGCGCTCCCGATCATTCATTTGGATGACGTAACAAAGAGGGTGATCAGGCGATCGTACACACGAGCCATCATTTTAGACTGGCAGGTATTTTCGCGTGTCGGAGAGGCTTATCGGGAAAATGCTTCAACGGCTTCGTGAGCAGGATCACGCGAATCAGGATCCGTTCACTGCTACGGATGCCGGAGCACTTCGGACACGGGATCGGCGAGCGCCACACGCATGGAGATAATCGACCGGTGCGGTTTACGATGATACGGATAGCTGATCAATGACAGATGGGATGCAGGAAAACATCTCGCTCGACGAGACCGAGAGTATTGGCGCGAATCCCGTTCCTGTCCAGACTAGCTCATGGGAATGGCGACGTCTCATGACGTGATCGACGCGACGATGCGGTGGATTTTCGAAAATGTTTCATCGAATAGATTGCCAGGATAGAGAAACTTTCGGATGACGATTTATGAAAAAAAATGGAGGAGATACGGAAGCGCACGACTCAGGATAGTGAGTCTTAACCGTTTCTAATTAGTCAGAAAATGGCAGATGCATGCCAGGTTCCTCTTCGCCCGAACGATGGGCTATCGAATCATTGGAGAAATCGATGCAAGTTAACCAATATGTTGCACCCATCCCGCTCTATAACCAAAACCACGATAAGGACAAAGACAAGAACAAAGACACCGGCACAAAAGACACTGCTCAAAAAGTAAACGCTTCAGCACTCCTGCCTGCCAATGCAAAACAGCAGCGTATTTCATCACAAGATTCAGATAAAGATGCAAAAACAAAAAACGGTAACCGCTCTGCCAGGAGTTCAGGAGGCTCCGCAGCGCAGTCGAAATCGTCCGCGCCGGTTGCGTCGGTGTCGTCGGCCCATCACATCGTCAGACGCGACGCCCCGCCGGAAAACCCTGAGCCGGCGGCCTCCGCCTTGAGCGCCGACGGAAATCCGGATGCGGATTCACAGGACATCGAAAAGATCCATGTCGATCCGGAATCAATCACGCAGGACGTACAGGATGAATTCCAGAACCTGTTTGAACAGACCAAGGCTTTCAAGGAAAAGGCCCCATCCGGTGATGTCATGGTCCAGGCCAGCAACTTCATCCGCGACACGATCAAGGCAAAGACCGGTCTCGACATCGATCCCGACCAGACCTACCTTGTGCGTTTTTCCGGGGGAGAGGCGTCGCCGGACGGCAATAAAAGCGTTACCGGCTGGCAGCACAAGGCCAGCCAGGTGGAACAATTCATGTCGTTGACCGATTTTCTCCTCAAGGGCGCAGATGACCAATGGGCAAACAGCTACGCGGGCACATTGAACTCCTATCATGGCCTGTACACCTCAAGCAATGCGGCGACCTACGGCGCGAACAACGAGGTCAAAATCCTGCCGACGGATCTGAGGGCGATGTTCCAGGGTGAGAAACTCGAGCAACACCTGAACGCCAAGCAGAAATCGTTCTGGGAGGCGCAGAAGCCACAGTGGCGGGAGATGGCGAAATTCGAATTTTCGGCGCTGGCGAAAAAGGCGTCCGTCGACGGCCATCTTTCCAGGCAAGGCTACGAAATCGCGATGAAGGGCGCCGCGAGTAATGTTGCACTGGACAAGCCCGCAAAGATGAAGGACATGGAAGCCGAGGCCAAACCGGACGCTTCCGTGAAGGTGCGGCGCTTCGATATCGACAAATATACGGCCACCGACATTCTTCGCATGGTGGGCAAGGACGGCCGCACCGTGCTCTATATTCCCGGATCGAAGCAGTCGTTCTATGAATTCAAGAACGAAGCAGCTCTCGACAAATGGGTGATTGCCCAGACGAAGGATCCCGCTGCGCAAAAGGAACTGGCGAGCCATTTCTCCGCCTACGATCGCAGCACCGGAAACTGGGGTGCCTTTTCAAAGTCCGGCATCAATGAGGCGCTTGCGAATCTGGCCTCCGGCGCATGGGACTCGGGCAGCATCAACATGGCGAATGAGGAGATTAGTGGCGATGCGTTTTCGGATATGGCAGACCGTATCCGGAACCGCAACGATGAGGATCTTACTCAAATCAGCCTCAAGCACGAGACACACGACATCTGGCTGAACAATCTGATCAGCGGCCACACCGACTCGCTGACCAAGCCCATTGAGCGCGCGCTGTCGGCTGGAAGCTTTGCGGAACTCGTGGGTAGCGAGGGCGGGGGTGCCTTCGCCGCTGACACCGACTTCCGGCGCCAGGCCATCAACGAGGCGCCGGGAATGAGTGTGGCGGCCACGTTGCTGCTGGCGCCTGAATCGTCGGCCGCCGCGGTGCGAGCGGAACCCCCCGCGACTTCGCCGTCCGATTACTCCGGCCCGTGGCAGAAGGATTTCAGCACGACATCGTTTCCGCCCGGCAACGGGGCGGAGGCCATGAACGAATTCACCAAAAATATCCAGACGATCACGGGTCAGGCGAATCCGGCGTTGTATACGTCGCTGAGCGCAGTCAGGGACGTGTCGGCTACCGGGAAGGACAAAACGAATTTCCAGAGACTCCAGAATTCGCTCGACGAGGTGTACAAGCGGCTGGACGATGCCAACAAGCGGCTCCACGACCCGAACAAGAAGGTGGACATTCTTTCGTCGCTGATCCTGTCGCTCGACACGATGGACGAAAATGCATTGAATCAGGCCTATGAGCGCCTCGGGAATCTGGCTTCGGATGCATTCGAGCGATTCAAGCTCATGAAGGAGAACGATTACAGGGACATTGAGTTTTTCGAACGAAGCGACAAGAGCAAACCGGTTCCGGAACATGAAACGCAGGCGCCTACCCATGCGTTCATCAACCTCAAGGATCGCCACAAGATGGCGATCAACCTCGAGGCGCCGGATATGGGACGCAGCAAGCTTTCAGACGCTGAAGCAGGAAAGCGATATAACGTGGACCTGGTGGATTCCATCATGAACCAGCTCACGCGCCTGTCGGCCAATACGCAGGATTTCATGACCGCCATGGTGGAGGAGACGAAAGATGGATTTGCCCTGACCTCGGCCAAAACCGCCCTGCATCAGTTTAAATCCAGCGTACCGAACGTCATCACCTGCTGGCAGGTGCTCGGGAGGGCGCCGACCACGCTCGACGACAACTCCGTCCGGTACGTTCTGGGCTTGCCAAACAGCACCGTTCCCAACGATAGCTCGAGAGCGGACGCAGTAAAGGTCTACAACCGCTGGACCCCGGCAAACCAGGAAAAATACGCGGACCGGCTCAACTGGATATATAGCGACAAGGACAAGCAGGAAGTCCGGAAAAAACTGCTGAACGACGATGTGACCCGGGCAGACATCCTGACCTCCAATGCCGATACGGCAGCGCTTTATCTTCGTGACATCGGCGGATGGCGAGACTACGCCACGCCGCCGGGATTCGATTATTTTCTTGAGCAGGCGAGGAAAAAGGCTCCCGCCGATGTTGGCGGCGACGCGATCAGACGTCGTGCCGTGGAGGATTTTAGAAGCGCCATCAGGCACGACTACAAGCCTTGGAAAGAATACAGCGGTCATTATGAGCCACCGCCTCCGTACTGGCTGGTTGTGGATTTCGATAACAAGGAGCATCGCTTCGCGTCGCAGGCTGAAGCCGATGATTTCTACGTGAAAGGTATCTCGGCATATGTCTTGAGGCAACTGAGCAATCCGCTTGGCACGTTGCTGCAACTTACCGAACCCAATGCTACCCCCGAAAGGCGAAAGCAACTGAACGAATGGGGCGACAATCCAATCGGCAAGACGTTGGCGGGCATGACGAAGGCTATGGGCGGAGGGGAAACAGCCCAGGGGCTTATGGAATCCGTCGGCCGCGTGGTTGAAGGTTTTATCCCGTATTGGGGGCAGTATAGAGATGTTTCGGACACGATTTTTGGTACGTCTGCCAATGTTGTTGAAGGCAAGCCTCCGACGGCGGACGACACGAGTTCCATAATCGAGCTGATGAAGGATGTTATTTCCGGAGGTGCTGTCAAGAATGACGCGTTCGGCGGCAAAACGGTGACCTTGAAATTCAGGCTGCCTAAAGTAAAAAAAACCATTAACGTGAATATAAAAATCCCCAGGATTGAGCCGGGCAAGGCTGCGAAAGCGACAAAGGATTCGGCACCGAAGACGTCCGCGACGACAAGCGCGACACCCACGACGCCCGCGACGGCAAGCACGACACCTGCCAGCCAGCCAAAGCAGACCAATCGCCCGAAGGAAATCCCGCCAGGGGGATTCGGCGCTCAGGGCAAGCCGAAGACCGACCAGAAAGGGGGAACGCAAGACGCCCCGAAGGCAACCACGGCCGATGGCACGCCCGCGGCCCAACCCCGCAAGACCGTGCAGTCGCCGACACAGGCCAGCCGGAAAAACTTCCGGGCGGACAGAGGGGGCGATGCGCTCAAGACGGGGGCGGTTTCCTATAAGACGTTCGATCAAAACAATTATTCGATATTCCAGATTTCCAATCCGGACGGGGTGAGCCAGGGCCTTTCTCTCGAAGCCATAAAGCGGATTGACAGTGGCTCGGCTTCAGGAAAGGATTTATCATCCGCGGTGCTGGACATCAGGCGGAGTTTGGCGAATTCCGGTCCCGACCGGAAGGCGATCTCTACCAGCGTAGTGAGTCAACAGATAAATCCGACGCAGACGACGTTCCAGAATCTTGGCCAGCAGCCGACGAAGCGCTATGACGCTGACCGGCAGATGTCGATCAATGCGCTGGAAAACGATATCCGGAGCATGGCGCCGGGCGACGTTGCCCTGCTGAGAACGAAAATCAAGGGCAAGCATGGTGAGACGCTGGATACGGGTCACATGCTGGTAGTCCAGCGTACCAAAGATCAGCAATACCAGTTATTCGATTCGAACAATGGCGTGTTCAAGTACAAAACCGAAGATTCGTTGAGCAGAGGTCTGGAACCATACTTCGACGCGGCCTATTCGGACAAGGGCGTCATGGCTCCGGATTCCTTCACGCTGTACAAATCCGAGCCCGCAGCGGCGAAAGGCACGGCCACGGAACCCAAAGCACCGGACGCACAAAAGCCGTTCGGCGAGCACTACGACTTCCCGTACATCGATGCCGATGGCGCGCCCGGGTCGAAACCCGCCACGTCGCAGACGAGCACGGGCAAGCCAGCCACCGATCAACCGGCGACACCTGCAGCCACGCCCGCTTCATCGCCTGCCGGCGGCAGCACCGGTCCCAACGGCCCGACCGATAAGGCGTCCGAACCGAAACCCACCACATCGCAGACGAACACGGGCAAGCCCGCCACCGATCAACCGGCGACACCTGCAACCACGCCCGCGTCGTCGCCTGCCGGCGGCGGCACCCGTCCCGAAGTCCGGCTGAACGCGGGGAATGTTACCAGCGAACTACCCGGGCTCACGGCGCAGGGCCACCTGAATGCGGCGCGCTACTTCACCGAAAACGGGAACCCGCCGCTGGTCATACAGGACAAGCAGGACGTCGTTGCCCTCACGCGGTTCTTTAACGAAGAAGGAGGCAAGCTCAGACTTTTGGGCGGCGCGCCGGGCGGCGATGGTCCATCGCAGCCCAAGCGCCCGCGGACCGATGCCAACGACGGGCAACAGCCATCGACTTCGACGACCAATCCCAACGACGGACGACAGCCATCGACTTCGACGACCAATGCGAACAGCGGACAACAGCCGGCGGCTCCGACCTTTACGGGGGGGGGCATTTACGGTGGCTTCTACATTTCGGATCAGCTAAAGAACAGTATCCTCGCCACCGTCCGCGCGAATCAGCGTCTGGCGGACAGCACGGTCGCCCTGCATTACCAGATCCCAACCAGAGTAGTCACTGACCTGCGCGAAAGCTTTAACCTGATGAGAACCTCAGGCCGTTCCAGTGGCATCTCCGAGAACACCAGAACCGAGATCAAAAACTACATTAAGCAGCATGACGATGCCGTCAATGACGATATCGCGATCCGGTTTAATATCACCAAGTCGCTCGCCGAGACCATTCGCCAGGAACTCGACCCTCCCAAGGTCACCGGTATTCCCGATCAACGCAAGGCGGAGATCGTCGAGTACATCCGCAAGAACATCGGTGGCTCCAACGATGAAATCGGCAAGGCGTGCGGCGTCTCGGGGATGACGATCTCCAGGCTGCGCCATGATTATGGCCTGCAAAAGTCCAGCGGTGCGGGTATTCCCCTGAGTAACGATCGGAAGATCGAAATCCGCGACTTCATGCTGAGTCACGAGGGCCTGACAAACGCCGAGATCGGCACTCGTTTCGGAATCAGCATCACGACCGTGAGCCGGATCCGCAATGATCCCGGTTATGTCGAAGCGCCGCTGCCAGTGCCGTCTCCGTTGCCGGCGGGGCTCGACCTCGATGCCCCGTTGTCCCCGAACAGCCAGAAGAAGGTCGACGACATCAAGGCCGGTCTGGATAGCACGCCTTCCAGCGCGCAGCCGGGCACATCGGGCGGTTCATCCGCGCCCGCTCAGTCATCCCATCAGTCTACGTTCGCGCAGAATGTCGATGCCGATGCGCCGCTGCCCGCGTTACGTGAACGTGACCTTCAGGAGGTCTGGAACGAACTGGGGTGGGTCAATCCGGAGGAGCCCACCAATCCGGACTTGATGCGCTGGATGTCGAAGAACCTTACCCCGGAAGAGCTTCACCGGCTTGCCGATCTGCCCAATTCCCAGGTCGAAGGGGAACTCGGGATGATCAGGCGGCGCGCGAATATGCCTGAGGAAGGCACCCCCACGACGCCGGTGGCGACGTCGTCCGGGTCCTCGTCTTCAACCTCGTCAGGGTCTTCAACTCCGTCCACGCAGGGCAGTGCCGATGCGTCGCAGTCACCGGCCCGTGCGCAGGAACGGGCAGAGCTCGAGCATAGAGCGGCTTCGTCACCGACGCCCCCGGCCGATGCCGACGCGGTGATCACCTGGCTTCAGGACCACCGTACAGCGGAGGAAATGAAGCGTATCGAGAAACTTCCCCAGGACGAATTTGACGCGGAGATGGAGCGCGGAAGAGCGGAAATGCTCGCAGCACAAAAGCAGGACGCCGCGCCGGGACCGTCGACCTCGGGAGGCGTGACGAATCTGAACCTCCAGCTGACCACCGATAACGTCATTCGCGAACTGCCCGGACTCACGCCGCAGGGCCAGCAAAACGCGATGAACTACCTGGCGCCAGAAGCGCGCAATCCTGTCCCGGTCCTGCAAAACCAGCAGGACATCGACAATGTCACGGCGTTTTTCAACGAAGGCAGGAGCAGACCCGGACTGCCGGGCGGTGACCCGGCCAGCGCGGGCACATCCGGGCAACAAGGCCAGAAGGTGGAAACCAATGCTGGGCAAACACAGGCGTCTGGGTCGGGAACTAGTGATGCTGTGAGTCAGGGTCCATCGACCTCGACGAATACCGCAGCGAGCCAGGGTCCATCGACCTCGACGAATACCGCGGCCGCGCCAGCGACGCAAACGAGCCAGTCGACGAGCACCGTCCCGAATCCGGAAGTCATTACGCCGAGCGCGGGCAGTCTCCACGAGCGCGATGTGCAGATCAAAAAAGAGGTTGAGCAGAATCACATACCGGACCCCGCATCACCCGATTATTCGACTCATATCGACGATGTGGTCTCGCACACCTCGAGCGAAACGGGCGTCGTCAAGGTCGATTTGCCGGTGCTGCAAAAGATGGCCTACAAATACAACACGATCATCAGTATCCGGCCCGTCGATAAATACGCCACCGGCCTGATCGAAGAGGGTTATGCAACGAAGGGCTTCCATATCAAAGGAAAGAGCGCATCGTGGGGGCCGCAGGCGGGGCTCATCTGTGCGGACCAGAAGTTCAGCAAGCTTGAAAACACCGATTCCGCGCGCATCGACAAATTCAATCAGGAAATCACAAAGAGCATCGACGGAGGCGATGCCACGAAAATCCCGCTCGAGTTGTCGTGGGACCGGCTCCAGAAGCTCTCGGATATGGGGACCATATCGGTAGTATCGGAACCCAATTCGAAGGGTGCGCGCACCTTTGGTGCCGTCGCGCCGAGTGGCAAGCTATATTATTTCGAAGCGACCCCGACGAAAAACGGGAACTTCACCATCACCAGCAACAACCAGCCCATTGAAGTCCTGGCCCCGACGACGAAGGGCGCGAAACCGTTCACCGCGGATTACGATCTATTTGCTGTCGCGCCGCATCTCGCTGACGTCGGTCCACAGGACAGGGTGCCCACGCCTGACGTGCACCAGGACGTATTCAAGCAGCGGGTGGACACCTACCAGAACAAGGATGGCATCAATCCCAATCTGAAACCGGCCTATGACGATAAAAAGGAATTCCACAAGAATGACGATCCGGATCTCGGTAATTCGTCGCAGCGCGTCGCCAATCTGGTCCCTGCCATCAATGACGAGATCAAGGCGAATGACGGCCGTCCGCGTGAAAACGTTGCGCACCACGCCGATGACTCGACCAACCCTGTAACGGATCAGGATGCGAACTACCCGGCGACGTTCTTCCTTCCGTACAAAATGGGGCGCTTTGACGAAATCTGCGTCATTCACGACAAGGCTGAGTTGAAAGAAATGGTTCAGGCAGCGAAGGACCGTGGTTATAACTTCCCGCTCAATCCGCTCTGGGACAGCGATATAACGGATACGCGGCGAAAGGGCTTCACGGATGCCAAGGACAACATCGCGGCCAGTGGTGTTATTGGTTCGGGAACCGGTCCGACGGCCCAGGGGGCGGCGTCAGGCAGTGGTGGTGATGGGTCGGGAACCAGCAAGACGGACCAGGAGAAGGCGCCGGGCAGTGGTGGTGATAATCGGTAACCTGTAAGACGGCCAACGGCTGAGCCGTGTGCTGAATTGGGCTCAGCCTTTCGTTTTGACGAGCGCGCGGGCGACTGGCTGTTGCATCGCCTTGTGCGCACGCGCGAAGTCAATGACGGCAGGAAAAGTCGCAAGGACAGCAATAACGTGCGACGTAAAGGAAAACGGACAGGGACGAGACAACCGCACTAATCGAAGCGTTGAGTGCGGTGACGCTGACGGTGAGCGACATCGCGCACCAGGAGTGGGTTGGAACCACCCAGTCGGTCGTTTCGAGACCCGGCCGGCCCGATGAACAATGGCCTCGCACAAATTTGCGCTGCGATTCCCTCAAGTTCCCCTCGGGCACGTCCAGGCCCGATCTATGCGCCTCATCGGGGTACAGACACGGTGATTTGCGAAGCGGTGCGCTCGACCGTTGCCAGAAACACAACCGGTCTGACCAGCCAGGAGCACGATGATGCCTTTCTTGTTTCTCATAGCCTTTTTCGCGATCGTTGTTGGGATGCACCGCGGGGTGACGCGCAAGGCCGACGCGAGGCTTCGCACGCAATTCGAGGCGCAAGGCCCGGGCAGCGAGGTGTCGCGGCAGTTGATGCGCGATTCTGGATACAACGTCTGAGTTCGATCGTACCTCTCGAGGATGGGCTGGCCGTCGTGTTGTCTAGTCAATGCGGGTGAGGCTTTGCTTACCCGCAGCCCCACTGTTGCCGGAATTTCAGCGAATTCTCCAGGGTAATTCCCTACGGGGAAATAATCGAAACGAGTTGTATATACAACTTAGCGGCGTTAGACTTGGCACACATTGCAGCGCTATGCCGCCGTCCCTGAAGGGCGTGCGCTGGCGCTGACCCGAACCCACACTTTCCCGACAAGCACGGACGCCATGAACCAGCCGAACTTCACCGATCCCCGCCTCGATCCCACCCGCACGATCCGCGCGCCGCGCGGCAGCGAGAAGGTCTGCAAGACCTGGATTGCCGAAGCCGCCTACCGGATGATCCAGAACAATCTGGACCCGGAGGTCGCCGAGCACCCGCATGCGCTCGTCGTGTATGGCGGCATTGGCCGCGCCGCGCGTAACTGGGCGTGCTTCGACCAGATTCTCGCTTCGCTGAAGGACCTGAATGAGGATGAGACGCTGCTGATCCAGTCGGGCAAGCCGGTGGGCGTGTTCCGCACGCATGCCGATGCGCCGCGCGTGCTGCTCGCGAACTCGAACCTCGTGCCGCACTGGGCGACGTGGGACCACTTCCACGAACTCGATCGCAAAGGCCTCATGATGTACGGCCAGATGACGGCCGGCAGCTGGATCTACATCGGCTCGCAGGGCATCGTGCAGGGCACCTACGAAACGTTCTACGCCGTGGCGAACCAGCACTTCAACGGCGACCCCAAGGGCCGCTGGATTCTCACGGGCGGCCTCGGCGGCATGGGTGGCGCGCAGCCGCTCGCGGCGACGATGGCGGGCTTCTCGATGATCGCGGTGGAATGCGACGAGACGCGCATCGACTTGCGTCTGAAGACGCGCTACGTGGACCGCAAGGCGAAGACGCTCGACGAGGCGCTGGCCATCGTCGAGGACGCGAAGCGCACGGGCAAGCCGGTGTCGGTGGGGCTGCTGGGTAACGCTGCGGCTGTGTTCGCCGAACTCGTCCGCCGCGGCGTCACGCCGGACTGCGTGACCGACCAGACGAGCGCGCACGACCCGATCAACGGCTATTTGCCGCTTGGCTGGAGCGTCGAACAATGGCGCGAGGCGCAGAAGATCGATCCGCAGAGCATCGTGTTGCCTGCGAAGCAGTCGATGGCCAATCAGGTGCGCGCGATGCTCACACTGCAGGAGCGCGGCGCGGCCACGCTCGACTACGGCAACAACATTCGTCAGATGGCGCTGGAAATGGGCGTCGAAAACGCTTTCGATTTCCCGGGTTTCGTGCCGGCCTATATCCGGCCGCTTTTCTGCGAGGGCAAGGGGCCGTTCCGCTGGGTCGCGCTCTCGGGCGATCCTGAAGACATCTACAAGACCGATGCGAAGGTGAAGGAGCTGATTCCGGACGATGCGCACCTGCACAACTGGCTCGACATGGCGCGAGAGCGCATTGCGTTCCAGGGGCTGCCGGCGCGGATCTGCTGGGTGGGGGTGAAGGACCGCTATCGCCTCGGCCAGGCCTTCAACGAAATGGTGAAGAACGGCGAGCTGAAGGCGCCGATCGTGATCGGCCGCGATCACCTCGACACGGGCTCGGTCGCGAGCCCGAACCGCGAAACCGAAGCGATGAAGGACGGCTCGGACGCCGTGAGCGACTGGCCGCTGCTCAACGCACTGCTCAACACGGCCGGCGGCGCGTCGTGGGTGTCGCTGCATCATGGCGGCGGTGTCGGTATGGGTTTTTCGCAGCATTCGGGCGTGGTGATCGTGGCGGACGGCACGGATGCGGCGCACGCGCGTCTGGGGCGCGTGCTGCACAACGACCCGGCGACGGGCGTGATGCGTCACGCGGACGCCGGCTACGAACTCGCACAGCAGACGGCGCGCGAAGCGGGCCTGAAGCTGCCGATGCTCGGGCGATGAGCGGCACGCACGGACCCCGCGTCGTGCTCTTGCGCGGCGCGGACCTGGTTGCGTCGCCGTGGAAGAACGGCGGCGGCGTCACGCGCGAGATCGCGGCGGCTTCCGCCGAAACCCAGGACGCCACGCTCGATTCGTTCGCGTGGCGCGTGAGTGTGGCCGACGTCGCGCAGCCTGGGCCGTTCTCGCGTTTCGAGGGCGTCGATCGGACGCTGGTGCTGCTCGAAGGCGCGGGCATGCTGCTCGACGAGGCAGGGCCTGCCGCGATGACGCACGCCCTCGTGCAACCGCTCGACACCGCGCGCTTCGCGGGCGAAACGGCGATCGACGCGCGGCTCGTGGACGGGCCCACGCGCGACTTCAACCTGATGGTGCGCCGCGATGCGGCGCGCGGTACGCTCGACGTGTGGCGCGCGCCGATCGTGCGTGACATCGCGGCGCAAACCGTACTGCTCTATTGCGCGAAAGGCGCGTTCGATGTCCGCGTGGACCGTGGCGAGCGTGCGTTTTCGCTCGTCGCTGGCGATACGCTGCGGATCGACGCGAGTGAACCGGTGAACGTAGAGACGCAAGGCGAGGGCGCATTGCTGGCGGTCGCGCTCGATGTGCTTCGCCTGCATCCGGACGGGCAATCCAATGGTGCGGTGTCGTTGAACGCCGCGAGGACGTCATGAAGCAAACTGTCTGGCACAACCTCAAACTGTGCGCGCAGGGCGATCCCCGGCACACGGTCGAAGATGCGGCGATTGCCGTCGAGGATGGCAAGCTCGCCTGGCTCGGCGCGGTTGCGGACATGCCTGCGCAGTACGCGCCCTGGCCGCGTGAAGACCTGCACGGCGCGTGGGTGACGCCTGGGCTTGTCGATTGCCACACGCACCTTGTTTACGCCGGGCAGCGCGCCGATGAATTCGCGCAGCGGCTCGCGGGCGTGAGCTATGAAGAGATCGCGCGCCAGGGCGGCGGCATCGTCTCGACGGTTCGCGCGACGCGCGCCGCAAGCGAGGACGCGCTGTTCGCCCAGTCGGCGGCGCGTCTCGAACCGCTTCTGGCCGAAGGCGTGACGGCCGTCGAGATCAAGTCGGGCTACGGCCTCGAACTCGCTGCAGAGCGCAAGATGTTGCGCGTCGCGCGACGGCTGGGCGACCGTTATCCGGTGACGGTGCGCACGACATTCCTCGGCGCGCATGCATTACCGCCCGAATTCGCGGGGCGTTCGGGCGATTACATCGACGAGGTCTGCGAGCATATGCTGCCCGCGCTCGCGGACGAAGGACTGGTCGACGCGGTCGACGTGTTTTGCGAGCGCATCGGCTTCACGCTCGAAGAGAGCGAGCGTGTGTTCGAAGCGGCGGCGCGTCGTAACCTGCCGGTCAAGATGCACGCCGAGCAGCTTTCGAACGGTGGCGGTGCGGCGCTTGCTGCACGCCACGGCGCGTTGTCGGCCGACCACCTCGAATTTCTCGACGAAGCGGGCGTCGCGGCGATGAAAGGTGCGGGTAGCGTCGCGGTGCTGTTGCCGGGCGCGTACTACTTCATCCGCGAAACGCAGTTGCCGCCGCTCGACTTGCTGCGCCGCTACGAGGTGCCGATCGCGATTTCGACGGACAGCAATCCGGGGACATCGCCCGCTACGTCGCTCCTGCTGATGATGAACATGGCGACGACGCTGTTTCGCATGACGGTGCCCGAAGTCCTGCTCGGCGTGACGCAGCACGCGGCCCGAGCGTTCGGCGACGCTGATCGCCACGGCACGCTCGCCACGGGCCGTCCCGCTGATTTCGCGGTATGGCGCGTGCAATCGCTCGCCGAACTCGCGTACTGGATCGGCCGCCCGTTGTGCGAGCGCGTAGTGCGTGGCGGCGAGACCGTTTTCCGGCGCAACCTGGCGGCATGACGCAAACCATGGACACGAACACAACAACACGCGCACTTTTCGCAGCGTATGCGTATCTTCCTGACGGCTGGCGCCGGAATGTGCTGCTCGAATGGGATGAGATGGGCACGCTGCGGGCTGTCACGCCGGATGTGCCGCACGCGCCCGAAGGCGTGGCGCAGGCATCCGGCCCGCTGATGCCTGGCATTCCGAATCTTCATTCACACGCATTCCAGCGCGCAATGGCGGGCCTCACCGAGTATCGCGCGAAACCCACCGATAGCTTCTGGAGCTGGCGCGATCTCATGTACCGCTTCGCGGCGCGCATCACTCCCGATGACCTCGGCGCGATCGCGCGCTGGCTCTACGTCGAAATGCTGAAGGCGGGCTATACGTCCGTCTGCGAATTCCACTACGTGCACCACGCACAGGACGGAAGGCGTTACGGCAATCCGGCGGAGCTGGCGCAGCGCGTGGTCGATGCGGCGGGCGAGACCGGCATCGGCATGACGATGCTGCCGGTGCTCTATCAGTACAGCGGTTTCGGCGCGCTGCCGCCGCGCGACGATCAACGGCGCTTCATCAATTCGCCGGACCAGTTGCTCGCGCTCATCGATACGCTGCGCGGTGCGCGGCCCGAACACGGCGCGCTGCGTTACGGCGTGGCGCCGCATTCTCTGCGCGCCGTTTCGCAGGCGTCGCTGCGAGCGCTGCTCGAAGGGCTCGACGCCATGTTGCCCGGTGCGCCGGTGCATATTCACATCGCGGAGCAAACGGCAGAAGTGGAAGCGTGTATCGCGACGGAAGGCGCACGTCCCGTGCGATGGTTGCTGGAGTGTTTCGACGTGAACCATCGCTGGTGTCTCGTTCATGCGACCCATATCGATGCGAGCGAGACCGTCACGCTGGCGAAGAGCGGCGCGGTAGCGGGGCTGTGTCTGACGACCGAAGCGAACCTTGGCGACGGCATTTTCCCGGCGCACGATTATCTCGACGCGCAGGGCGTGTTTGGCGTTGGATCGGATAGCCACATCGGCGTTGACTGGCGCGCGGAGCTGCGACTGCTCGAATACGGTCAGCGGCTCGCGCGCCGCCAGCGCAACGTGCTGGCAGCCCCGAACACGGCGCACGTCGCCGACCGTTTGTTCGACGCAGCGCTCGCGGGTGGCGCGCGTGCAACCGGTCGCGCGACCGGCGCGCTCGAACGAGGCGCGCGGGCGGACTGGATCGTGCTCGACGCCGGGCATCCGAATCTCGCCGAACAGACTCCGCAAACCTGGCTTTCGTCGATCGTGTTTTGCGAGCATGGCGAGACGCCGGTCCTCGACGTCTACACGGGCGGCGAACGCGTGGTGGCCCAACGCCGCCATCGCGACGAAGACCGTCTTTACGCGGACTATCGCAAGGCGCTCAAGCGCCTGCTCGCCGACGCGTGAACTCACGCGCACAATCTCGAACGCCCAAAGCCATGACCGACCTCTATACGCTTGAGCGCGGCACCGCGCCGCTCCTGATTTCGATTCCGCATCTCGGCACGGACATTCCGGACGCCTTGCGCGGCCAGTACACCGACATCGCGCTAACCGTGGCCGATACCGACTGGCATCTCGACCGGCTTTACGCGTTTGCGAAGGAACTGGGTGCGACGATCCTCGGCGCGCGTATCTCGCGCTACGTGATCGATCTGAACCGGCCGCCGAACGACGAAAGCCTTTATCCGGGGCAGACGACGACATCGCTGTGCCCGACCGAAACGTTTCGCGGCGAGCCGATCTATCGCGACGGCCACGCGCCGGATGCGGCCGAGCGCCAGCGCCGCGTGACGGCTTACTGGCAGCCGTATCACGACACGCTGCGCGCCGAGTTGCAACGCCTGCGCGCGCAGCACGCGAACGTCCTGCTATGGGAGGCGCACTCGATAGCGAGCGTGTTGCCGCGTCTCTTCGACAACAAGCTGCCGGACCTGAACATCGGCACGCAGGAAGGCCGCACCGTCGCCGCCGAAGTACAGGCGCGCGCCGAGCGTGCAGCGGCGGCCAGCGCATACACGTGGATCGCGAACGGCCGCTTCAAAGGTGGTTACATCACGCGGCATTTCGGTGCTCCGCACGATGGGGTGCACGCGATCCAGCTTGAAATGTGCCAGTCGACCTACATGCACGAGGTGGCCCCGTTCGACTACGAACCTGCGCTCGCCGCGATAGTGGAGCCTGTCTTGCGCGAAATGGTGACCGGCGCGCTCGACGCGGTCAAGGCGCTGAACCGCACGACGTAACCTAAAGCAACCACTCGATCGGGAGCAGCGAGAAGAACCACACGCCGAAGCGCTTGCCCCATGTCGTGTTGGGCTCGGTGTCGAAGCGCTCGGTGACGTCGCCGGTCCGCTTGATCCAGTAGAGCGAGCCGTCGTGATCGAGCTTCACCTCGTACGCAAGCTGCCGCACTTGCGTCCAGAACATGGATTCGATGCGCAGCGCGAGCTCGGGGCTGTCGATCACGAGTCCGAGTTCGGTGTTGAGGTTGGCCGAGCGCGGATCGAAATTCAGCGAGCCGACGAAGACGCGATGCTCGTCCAGCGCGAAGGTCTTTGCGTGCAGGCTCGACCCTGAGCTGCCGAACACGACGCCCCCCGAGTCCTTACCCTTGCCCGCGGTTTTGCTGGTCGGTGCGCCCGGCGTCCTGCGCAGCTCGAACAGTTCGACGCCGCTTGCCAGCAGCGCCTTGCGCCGCCGCGCGTAGCCTGCGTGAACGGGCACGACATCGGTGGCTTCGAGCGAGTTCGTGAGCACGTGGACTTTGATGCCTTTCGCCGCGAGATCCGAAAAATAGCGGGTGCCCGATTCAGCGGGAACGAAGTAAGGCGAGACGAGATCGAGTTCGTGGTCCGGGTCGCCGAGGATGGCGTGCAGTTGCGCGAGTATCAGCGACTCCGGCTCGGCTTTTCCCTTCGCTTTCACGGGATCGTCGCTGACGAGACGTGCCGTCGCCCATTCGAGCGGCAGCGTGCCATCCATGAGCCGGCGCACGTCCGTCGCTTTCTCCAGCGACTGCACGTAAGCCGCGGCGGCCGGGTCGGCCTCGACGGCCTTCGCTGCACGGTCGAGGGTGTCGAGCCCGTCCGGCGCGGGCGCCGGGAGGAGCTGGTTGACGGGCCAGGACGACGCGCTCGCCCAGTAGCGGTCGAAATCGTGCGCCACGTCAGCCGCCGCGGGGCCGATCGCGAGCACGTCGAGATCGGCGAAGACCACGCCATCGGTTGCGGCGAAATACTCGTCGCCGATGTTGCGGCCGCCGAGGATCGTCGCCGCGCTATCGGCCGTGAGCGACTTGTTGTGCATGCGTCGGTTCAGGCGCGGGAAATCCCAGAGAAAACTGATGAATTTCGGCGAGCGCACCACGAACGGATTGAAGAGCCGCACTTCGATGTTGGGATGCGCGTTGAGCGCCGCGAGCGTCGGATCGAGCGACGACGCCGTGCCGTTGTCGTCGAGCAGGAGGCGCACGCGCACGCCGCGATCCGCCGCCTCGCGCAGCGCTTCGAGCAACAGTGTGCCAGTGAGGTCGTTGCGCCAGATGTAGTACTGGACGTCGATCGTGCGTTGCGCAGTCCGGACGAGATCCACGCGCGCTGCAAACGAGTCGAGCGGATCGGGCAGCGGGTCGATGCCCGTGAGGCCGGGATGCGCGGCCAGCTCGCCGGCAACCGCATGGCCGAGCGGCGTGGCTTGCGCGTCCTGCGCGTTCAGCGCCGACGATTCCGTGCGGTGGCCGAGCGGCGGTAACTGGCACCCGGCAAGCGCCGTGGCGCACAGCAGCATCAGCGCGATGGCGCGCTGCGTTGGCGTCGCGCGGATCGCCTGCAACCGGAAGGTCGTTATTCGCATAGGCGTTCCACTATACCGCCGTGCGCCACGTGAAGACGTTCAGGTGGCCGGCCGCCGCATTCGGGTGAGGGTGTCGGCGAGCGGCGTGTGTCGTTGTGCATTCCGGTGAATCATTCGGACCGTGCGCATGAAGGGGGCGCCCGGTTGAGCAAGCAGCCGCGGATTCGGACCGTACCGCTAGTTGCCGCTGTGCACTGCGGGCAGCACGCTCACGCCGACGTCGCTGCGCACGAGAGTGACGATCGTCTCGATTGAACTACTAATATTTCCTTGTTTTAAACTTCAACATAATTGGAGCAACCACCGGCCCCCTGCCGGCTCGCCTTTTATCGCTGACCGACTTCCCTACATGACTCGTTTCGACTGGCAAAACCCGTATCCGACGCCGCGCGTGCCGGTGTTCGCCCGCAACATCGTGTCGACGTCGCACCCGCTCGCCGCGCAGGCCGGCCTGCGCATGCTCTGGAAGGGCGGCAATGCCGTCGATGCCGCGATTGCCGCGGCGGCCGCCATCACGGTCGTCGAGCCGGTATCGTGCGGACTCGGCGGCGATGCGTTCGCGATCGTGTGGGACGGCAGCCGTCTGCACGGGCTGAACGCGTCGGGCACCGCGCCGGCTGCCTGGAACGTCGATTACTTCCGCAAGCGCTACGGCGAGGAAAACGGGCTCGCGAAAAACCCCTTGCGCGGCTGGGACGCCGCGACCGTACCTGGCGTGATCGCAGGCTGGGAAGCGCTGCACGCGAAATTCGGCTCGTTGCCGTTCGCCGATCTGATGGCGCCCGCCATCGAGATCGCCGAACGTGGCCATGCCGTCGCGAGCATCGTCACACGCAAATGGAAGGCTGCGATTCCCGAACTGCAGAATCAGCCAGGCTTTGCCGCGACTTTCATGCCGCACGGCCGTGCGCCCGAGGTCAGCGAGCGCGTGTGCTTCCCGGGCCATGCGGCGACGCTGCGCCTCATCGCCGAGCAGGGACCACGCGCCTTTTACGAAGGCGAGATCGCCGAACGCATCGCGGCCTTTTCGCGCGAGTGCGGCGCAGCGATGTCGCAGGACGATCTGCGCAACTATCGCGCGGACTGGGTCGAGCCGATCGGCAAGGCGTATCGCGGCTATACGGTGCACGAGATTCCGCCGAACGGGCAGGGCATCGCGGCGCTCATCGCGCTCGGCATTCTCGAACAGTTCGACATGGCTTCGCTGCCGCTCGACGGCGCGCGGGCGCAGCACCTGCAGATCGAAGCGATGAAGCTCGCGTTCGCGGATGTCTATCGCTACGTCGCCGATCCGCGCTCGATGGACGTGACGCCCGAGCAGATGCTCGACGACGCGTACCTGAAGTCGCGCGCAAAGCTGATCGATCCGAAGCGCGCAACGCATTTCGACTTCGGCATGCCGAGGTCGGGCGGCACGATCTACATGTCGGCCGTGGACGAGCGCGGCATGATGGTGAGCTTCATCCAGTCGAACTACATGGGTTTTGGTTCGGGCGTGGTCGTGCCGGGCACCGGCATCGCCCTGCAGAACCGCGGCTGCGCCTTTTCGATGGACCCCGCGTCGCCGAACGTGGTGGCGGGCGGCAAGCGCCCGTTCCACACCATCATTCCTGCGTTCCTCACGCAGCAGGTGGACGGCCGCCAGGAGGCGGTGATGAGTTTCGGCGTGATGGGCGGTGACATGCAGCCGCAAGGCCACCTGCAGACCGTCGTGCGCATGCTCGACTACGGCCAGCAGCCGCAGGCCGCATGCGACGCACCGCGGTGGAAGGTCAATCGCGACTTCACCGTCGACCTCGAATCGACCTTCAATCCGGACACCACGCGCGCGCTGCAGGACCTCGGCCACAAGATCAAGAGCATTGACGATCCGTACATGGATTTCGGCTCGGGCCAGTTCATCTGGAAGCTCGACCGCAACGATTCCGAGCGCGGCTACGTCGCGGCGAGCGATTCGCGGCGTGATGGCCTCGCTGCGGGTTTTTGAAGCCGCGGCGTTTTCACTGGGGAACGGGGTTGCACCGGAAGAGGCTCAGCCGCAGTGGTTCAATCCCATTTCCCGGGTTCCCATCGCCAGGTCCGGCCTTCACTGATCCATTGCCCCGGCGTCCAGTGATGGTCGGGGCGATCCTCCAGCCAGCGGCCGTCCGCCCAGACGTAGCGCCCGCGGACCCAGTTCCAGTGGCCCGGGTCCCACACGTAGCCCGCGCGCGCTTGCGGCACCTCTTCGGCGCGCGGCGGCGGAGGCGCCAGGGTGATTCCCCGCGCCAGCACGGCCGAGGTCGCCAGCGCCGCGAACGCGGCAACGAGCACGCGCTGAAGGGGCGGTCGATTCATATCGTCTCTCCGGTGAGTTCGAGCGAGCCCTGCTGCGCCGATATGCCACGAACGGCGCGCGGCACGTTGCGTGTGCGACGTTTCGGGTGTCGGGCGGCTCCTCTTACAATAGAACAGCTCTTGGACGCCCGCATCGAACGTACATTTTCGAATTTGTTCATTAAAGTTCGATTGCGAACATGACGCCTTCATCAAATTTCCGGGAACAGCAGGTGAGCGAACAGAATCGGTACGACTTGCTCGTGGTCGGTGGTGGGATCAACGGTGTCGGTATCGCGCGCGACGCGGCCGGGCGCGGTCTCTCGGTGATCCTTTGCGAACAGGACGATCTCGCGTCGCACACCTCGTCGGCCAGCACGAAGCTGATCCACGGCGGCCTGCGCTATCTCGAGTACAAGGAATTCGGCCTCGTGCGCAAGGCGCTGCAGGAGCGCGAGAGGCTGCTGCGCGCGGCGCCGCACATCATGTGGCCGCTTCGCTTCGTGATGCCGCACATGCCGGATCTTCGTCCGGGGTGGCTGATCCGTGCCGGACTCTTCCTCTACGATCACCTCGCGAAGCGCGAACTGCTGCCCGGCTCGCGCGGCATCGACATGCGCCGCCATCCGGCGGGCGCGCCGCTCGTCGATTCGATCCGGCGCGGCTTTGTCTATTCGGACGGCTGGGTGGACGATGCGCGCCTCGTCGTGCTCAACGCGCTCGACGCAAAGGAGCGCGGCGCCCGGATCCTCACGCGCACGAAGCTCGTGGCGGCGCGGCGCGACAGCGGCGAGTGGCACGCGCGGCTCATGCGCCCGGACGGCTCGACCTTCGAAGTCCGCGCCCGCGCGATCGCAAACGCGGCAGGGCCGTGGGTGGCCGACGTGCTGCACGGCGCGCTTGGCCGCGACGCGCGTCACGCCGTGCGCCTCGTCAAGGGCAGCCATATCGTGACGAAACGCCTTTTCGATCACGACCACGCGTATATCTTCCAGAATCCGGACAAGCGGATCATCTTCGCGATCCCCTACGAACACGACTTCACGCTGATCGGCACGACCGACGTGGAGTACCGCGACGATCCCGCGAAGGTCGCGATCGACGGCGACGAAACGCGTTATCTCTGCGAGTCGATCAACCGCTACTTCAAGCACAAGATCACGCCTGCGGATGTGTGCTGGACCTTTTCCGGCGTACGTCCGCTGCTGGAGGAAGAGAACGCCGACAACCCGTCCGCCGTCACGCGCGACTACAAACTGGAGATGGACGAGGGCGACGGTGCGCCGCTCATCTCCGTGTTCGGCGGCAAGATCACGACGTTCCGCAAGCTCGCCGAGGAAGCGTCAAACGTGTTGTGCCGCGCGCTTGGTTCGAGCGCCGGTGCGTGGACGGCCGGCGTGCCGCTGCCGGGCGGCGACATCGCGCACGCGCGTTTCGAGCCGTTCGCCGATGCCTTCGCGAAGCGTCACGCGTGGCTGCCCGCGTCACTCGCGCGCCGCTATGCGCGCGCCTACGGCACGTGCGCGAGCCGTGTGGTGGGCAATGCGACGTCGCTGGACGGTCTGGGCCAGGCCATTGCGCCGGGCATCTATGAAGCGGAACTGCGCTATCTGCGCGATGCAGAATGGGCGACCTGCGCGCAGGACGTCCTGTGGCGCCGCTCGAAGCTCGGCTTGCACGTCGAACCGGGTACGATGGACGCGGTGACGACCGCGATCGATGGCTGGTTCGCCGGCTCGCACGCAACGAGCGCGCATACGGCACACTGAGGATCGGCCGGACATCGCATGACATGCGGCACGCGGCCAGATACTCGATGCCGCAACGCAGCGCCGATCACAACTACCGACGGATGGAGATCAGACACATGCAGGATCAGTTCATTCTCGCGCTCGACCAGGGCACGACGAGTTCGCGCGCCTTGCTGTTCGATCGCCAGGGCAACGTCGTTTCGATGGCGCAGAAGGAATTCGGGCAGATCTACCCGCAGCCGGGCTGGGTCGAACACGATCCGCTGGAAATCTGGTCGACGCAGGCCGGCGTCGCGGCCGAAGCCGTTACGCGCGCCGGCATGAGCGGCGCGAACATCGCCGCCATCGGCATCACGAATCAGCGCGAGACGACCATCGTCTGGGATCGGGAGACGGGCCAGCCGATCTACAACGCGATCGTCTGGCAGGACCGCCGCACCGCGGACTTCTGCGACCAGTTGAAGGCGCAGGGCCTGGAGGCGACGGTGCGCGCGAAGACGGGTCTGCCCATCGATTCATATTTTTCGGGCACCAAGATCCGCTGGATTCTCGACAACGTCGAAGGTGCGCGCGAAAAGGCGAGGCGCGGCCTGCTCGCATTCGGCACCGTCGATAGCTGGCTAGTCTGGAACTTCACGAAGCATGAACTGCACGTGACCGACGTGACCAACGCGTCGCGCACGATGCTCTTCAACATTCACACGCGCGAGTGGGACGGCGATCTGCTGGACGCGCTCGATATTCCACGCAGCATGCTGCCTGAAGTGCGTTCGTCGTCGGAGATCTACGGGCAGACGCGGAGCGCGGCGTACGCTTCGAATATTCCGCTTGCGGGCATCGCCGGCGATCAGCAGGCCGCGCTGTTCGGACAGATGTGCACCGCCACCGGCATGGTGAAGAACACGTACGGCACCGGCTGCTTCCTCGTCATGAATACCGGCACGATGCCGATCGAGTCGAAGAACAACCTCGTCACGACGATCGCCTGGCAAATCGGCAATGAGGTGAACTACGCGCTCGAGGGCAGCATCTTCATTGCGGGCGCTGTCGTGCAGTGGCTTCGCGATGGCATGGGCATCATCCGGAGCGCGGGAGAAATCGAAGCGCTCGCGGCGAGCGTACCGCACACCGATGGCGTGTATCTCGTGCCCGCGTTCGCCGGTCTCGGCGCGCCGCACTGGAATGCGCACGCGCGCGGCTCGTTGTTCGGCGTGACACGCGGCACGACCTCGGCGCATCTCGCGCGCGCGGCACTCGATTCGATCGCGTATCAGTCGCTCGACGTGCTCTCTGCGATGGAAGCGGACTCGGGCGTGCGCATCGGCGAGCTTCGCGTGGACGGCGGCGCGAGTGCAAACAACCTGCTCATGCAGTTCCAGGCCGATATTCTCGGCGTGGACGTGGTGCGTCCGCAGATCACCGAGACCACGGCGCTAGGCGCCGCGTATCTCGCTGGACTCGCGACCGGTTACTGGAAGAGCGTCGACGAACTGCGCAGCCAGTGGCGGCTCGATCGACGCTTCGATCCGTCGATGGACGCCCGCGCGGTCGATACGTGCCGTGCGGGTTGGCAACGCGCGGTGCGTACTGCGAAAGCGTGGGCAGACGATTCGCGCTGATATCGAGTTCGTCGACATGTTCCGCGTACAAACTCGACGCGCTGCGCGGCAACCGCTATCGATGAATACGCGTGCCCGTGCTTATGTCGCGTCTTTGGGGGACTGGATCATCTTCCAGCCATTTCCGGCGGGGTCGCGAAAGCCGGCATCGACGCTGCCGAAGCGGTCCATCGGCTCCTGGGTGAATTCCACGCCTTTGGCTTTCAGCTGGGCGTAGCTTGCGCGACAGTCGGCCACCGCGAGGATGAGGGGCGGCATGGCCCCCTTGGCGACCACGGCACGCAGGGTTTGCGCGGTCGCCTCGTCGTGGACGGGCGGGCCGGGTGTGAACAGGCCGAGCTGGAATGTGGGCTGATCCGGATGCTGGACCGTGAGCCAGCGGTAGGTTCCGTTGCGCACGTCCGTGTGGACGCGAAATCCGAGCTTGTCGACGTAGAACGCGAGCGCCTCGTCCTGATCGTCGACGTACAAGCCCACGACGCTGATTCCCTGGTTCATGGCACCTCCCATCGTTGATGGTCAAACTGTACCTTCGGCCACGCGGCGGCGCCAGATTCCCCAACTTGCTGTCGTGCGCCGCGCAGTGCGAAAACAGGCGATCTTGCTGACGCTGAATGACAAATGAATTGCCTCTGAAGTAGAGACCGTTATCCTAAGGAATACGCTGACGATTCTGATCGGAAACTTGTTCATTTGCCTCGAATACGAATGCCCGCGGCTGTTTCCTTGCCCGCCGCGCACTTTTCCAGATCATGAGCAAGTGATAATAAAGCCGTGGACTGAACCCAAACCGGTAAGCGTAAAGATTCCCGAGCACAAGATTCAACCCGGTGCGCGCATCATCGTTGCGCGCATGGAGCGATACCACGATAGGCACAAGCCGTCGAAACGCGAGCTTGCGCGCGGATTCGAGTTCGGGCGGCAACGCTAGTCCGTTCAGGAAATGCCACGCGGCAAGCGATGCTGCGCTCGTCGTTTGCCGCGTAGCCTGCGAGACCGAGACATCGCTTTTCCGATAGTACGAGATATAGGCGTCGACGTAACACACACGTCGAGCCGCAAGGCACAACCGGACGCCGAAAACAAAATCGCAGCACACGCCATAGTGCTCGTCGTAGCCGATCTGCTTGACGATTGCGGCATCTGCGAGCCAGCCGTTGTTCGGAAACATCTGCACGATGCCAACACGCCCTGGCAACGCCTGCAAACCCGCCGCCCCTGGCGTGCGGTGAAAGGCGATATTCATGCGCCGGCTTGCCACAAGATCGACAGCGCCGTTCTGGTCGGCTTCGTATTGATTGCCGAACGCGACCTGTAGACCGGGATAGCGGTCCCACTGCGCCAGCAGGTGCTCGATACCCGTCGTGGCCAGATAGTCGTCGTCGTGGATGAGCAGGATCTTGTTACCCGTCGCCCGCGCAAAGAGACTCGCGACGTTGCGCGCCTGACCGAGCGCGGGTGTGTGGCGTCGATAGACGATGCGCGCATCGTCTGGGTAGCACTGAGCGATCATGCGTTCGGTCCGCTCGTCCGGCGAATCGTCGCCGATCACGATTTCGATGTTCGCGTGCGTCTGCGCGAGACACGATTCGATGCATCGGATCAGGAGGTCCGGACGGTTGCACGTAGGCAAACAAATCGAGACTTTGGTTTCTGTCGCCATGTGCCTGCTCCTTTGCTCACGGAAGATGGAGAGGTTGGAATGGCGAACGCCATCCGGTTGCCATGACGGTAGACGATCAAAACGCGGAAAAAATTGAAAATAAATCGCGGCGCGTGGCGATACCCGAAAATGCTCAGGTCGCGCCGATTGCGCTATTCATCGGATGAATGAAACAAATACCGTCACCGACGTCCCCGGCGGCTAGACAACGACGCGTGTGCCTGCGTCAGCGTGCGTTATGGCGCGATGCCGCCTCTACCGAGTCGAGCCATGCGGTGACCTTCTGCGGATCGGCGACGCCGCGAATCGAAGTCACCGCGCCGTCCGGCGCGATGAGCAGCGTTCTCGGCACATCGCCGAACCATTTCACGTCAACGCTCGCACGCAGATATTCGTCGGGCTCGGACACGACACCCCAGCTTTCGATGGCACCCAGGCCCGCCTGTGCGAGCCGCGATGCGGTTGCGTCGGACGGAGCCTGATCGAATCGCACCAGCACGAGATCGACACCGCGATGCGTGCGCGTGAACTCGCCCCACTTCGGCAATTCGCCTATGCAGGGGCCGCAACTCATCGCCCAGATATGAACGACGAGCGGTTTGCCCGCATGGTGCGCGCGAATATCGGCCAGGCTGTGAGCCGTGAAGGGACGCGGTGACGCAGCAAGAGCAAGAGCGGACGAACACGCCAATACGAACGCGACGGTGACGCTGAAGAAGGGCCGGAAATAGTGATTCATGACGCGTCCAATACGATCAATTGATAGCCGTGTTCCTGGCTGAGCCAGGACAGGTAGACGTGCTGCGAGTCGGCGACGAGCATCGGCCGGTCGGTCTGGCCTTCCGCCGTTCCGATCGTGCGGTCGGCGGACCACGTCAAACCGCCGTCGCTCGAATGACGCACCCGGGCGAGGATGTGCTCGCCATCGAACTCCTTCCATGCAAGCCACACGGACTTCTCCCGCGCAAGAAGCGAAGGCCGTCCAGGCTGGTACGCCGCCTCTCCCACGCTCTGCGGCACCGAAAAGCTCTGCCCCTGGTCGGTGGAACGCGCGTAGTAGAGACCCTCGCGCGCTTCACCCGCCGTAAACCAGGCGGCATGCCACGTCCCGTCCGATGACACGGCCAGGGCAGGGCCATGATGAGGACAACCATCTATCGCCCAGTGATCAATCGCGACGCGATGTGAACTCGTCGGTACATGCTGATCGTTGAACGCCAGCACCGCGTGATCGCGTTCGTTCGTGCCGTAGATCTTGCGAAACAGCACGGCTGGGTTCTGCTTCCCGTCGAGCGCGAGATCGACGCGGCAGCATTCGCACGTATGATCCTCGGCGATCGCTTCTCCCTTGAAGGTCGCCCCGGCATCGTCGGACCACGCGTAAGCGAGCGCAGCGCCCGCCTGCTGCATGCCATGTTCGTGCGCGGCAGCGACCGTGCGCTTGTCAAGCCACGCCGCAAAAAGCGTATCGTGCGCACCGAACGCGATGACCGGAAAGCGCTGGCTCGCCGCGTCCGACGAGATCGCGTGCGGCGGCGAGAATGTCTTGCCGTCGCCCGAGCGCGACACCAGCACCTCGGCGTTCCAGTTGTCGTCCTTGAACACGCTGTAGGCAACAACGATGCGCCCCTTGCCGTCGACGGCGATCTGGGGATGCGACTCCGCGCCGGTGTCGAGCCGCGCACCGTATCGCCCGATCACTACGGGCGCGTCGAAGTGCTTGCCTGCATCGTTCGAGGCGGAAACGGACACGGCACCGTCGGCCGACCAGACGACCCAGAGCCTGCCGTGCGCGTCGAGGAACGGGGTCGCGACAGTCGCGCAGTCGAGCGCGAGGCTCGCACATTGAGCGGCCGGCGACGCGTCGTGATGATGCATCGCCGGCATAGTGTCGGCGCTATGTGCCGATGCGAGGTTTCCGATCGTCAACGCGAGACCGGCAAGCATGGCGCGCATGAAAAAATGTGGCATGGTCGGTCTACTCAATGTGAGGAAACGGGATCGGTGACGAAACCGACTTTGGCGACGCCTGCAGCGCTCGCCTGCGAGAGCAGGCTGGCGACCTCGCCGTAGCGCACCATGTGGTCCGCGACGAGGCGAATTTCGGGCTGCGGGTTCTGTTTCGCAGCGGAAACAAGGGCTGTTTCGAGCGATTGCCCGGTCATGACCCGGCCATCCCAGCGAATCTGTCCGCTCGCATCGAGCGTGATGTCCACATGCGGAACGCGCAAATCTTCGCGCTGGCTGCTCGCTTGAGGCAGCGCGATCTTCGCTGCATGATGGACGACCGGCAACGTCACCATGAACACGACGAGCAAGACGAGCATGACGTCGATGAGTGGCGTCATATTGATTTCCGCCGCGAGGCCGCCCCCGGAACCGGTGTTCGTGTGATCGCCAATCATGCTTGCCTCCGCGCCGTCGAGGTGTGCAATTGCGTGACCGACGCCGTAGTGCCGGTCAACAACGCCGCGAGCACGTCGTGCCCGAAACGGTTCAACCTGGCGACGACGCTGTGCATCATGCGCGTGAGTGCGTTGTAGCCGACCACGGCAGGAATGGCGACGAAAAGGCCGAACGCGGTCATGACGAGCGTTTCACCGATCGGGCCGGCAACCTGATCGAGACTGGCGTCGCCGCTCGCGCCGATCGCGATCAGCGCGTGATAAATGCCCCACACGGTGCCGAACAATCCAACGAACGGTGCAATCGCCCCGATCGACGCAAGCAATGCGAGCCCACGCTGCATCGGTGCCAAAGCGTCGGCAGTCGCGGCCTTGAGGCACTGCGTCAGCCAGTCGGTCAAGTCGACAAGATTTGCATTGCGATGCCGGCTCGACTCAAGTCGGGCGAGCGCGCGTTGCCCAGCTTCGGCCACGTCGTGGAACGGCGAACCGGGCGCGCCGAACACTGGTGCACCGGACTCCGTCCAGTCCGTGTCCCGGATCTGTCGCTCGGCACGCGCCGCGCGTTTTCCCATGCGACGCAGCTCGATGGACTTCAGCAATATCACCGTCCACGTCACAATCGACATGGCAGCGAGCAACAGCGCGGTCGCTCGCGTGACGGGGTCGCCCTGATGCCAGACATGTTGCAGGCCATACGTTTGCATTTTCGAACTCCTTTATTCGGAAAGATTGAACACGACCGGTACTTTTGCGGTCGCGGGCACGGGCTTGCCGTTCTCTTTGTAAGGCACGCACGCGCTGGCCTCTACGGCATCGAGCGCAGCGGCGTCGAGTCTTGGATACCCGCTCGAAGCGACAACGCGTGCCGAATCGATGTGACCCGTGACGTCGATACGTAGCTCGACGAGCGCCGTGCCCGTTTCCCTGTTGCGCCGTGACAGCAACGGATAAGCCGGTTTGGCGATCGTGCAATCGAGTTGTGCGACGGCTCGCGGGTGCTGTTCGCCGTTGCCGGTAACGGCATGTTGTGTCGATGACGCCTGCGGCACTGCTTGCGAAACTTCCGGCTGCGGAGCGGGCGAGACAGACGGTGCGGCCGCTGCGGCGGGTGTCGGCTGTCGCTGAGGTTCTACGACTTGCTCGTGCGGCGTGGGTGCCACGGAACGGGCAACCGGATGCGGCGCGCGCGTCGGCCGCTCATGTGCTGGCGGTTGCGGGCGCGGCGGAGTGGCTGGCGGCGGCGGGGCGGATGTTGCGGGTGAGGCTGCTATGAGTTCGGCCGCGACGACATGGAGCGGAGCCGCGTCTCGTCGCGGTTCGGGCCGCGACATCACGAAAGCGAGCACGGCGGCGTGCAGCGCGCCAACGAGTACGGCAGCACCCACGACATAGCGCTTTTGCCTGCGGGACCGCATCGCCGGCCGGTGCGCCGGCAACCAGGGCGATGGAAGGGCGAGTTGCTCGCTCACGGTCATACCCCGACCTTGGCTTCGACGTAGAACGTCCGTCCCGGATACGGGTGATAAACGAAGTACCGCGCATCGAAGATGTTGTCGATCCCGACAGCAAGACGGGTCGATTTCGTCGGGCTGAACGTGTACTTCGCGTCGGCCACCGTAAACGTGCTCGTGCCGCCGAATACGTTCGGATTCGAATCGGTATTGGTCAGCGTGTTGTACTGGCGGCCCGAATAACGCGCACCCACCATGACCGTCGAGCGCTCATCGATGTGGTAACTCGCCGCGAGATCGGCGCGCCACAACGGAATCCGGTAGAAATACTTGCCAACGGTGGCGGGGTTCTGCGCATTCTCGAGAATCTTCGACTGCGTGTACGCGACGCCGGCGATCAGATCGAGTCCGTGAATGACGACATTCTCGCCCTGATAGCTCAACTCCACGCCGCGCGAGCGCACTTTGCCGATGTTCTGGAAACTCGTGACGTTCGGAATCACGGTCGTGTCGGTCTGGCTGAAGATCGCGTTCCTGACGTCGTCCTGGAACACCGAAAGGCGCCACAGGCCATTCCAGTGCGCCCATTCGGCCGCCAACTCCTTCGACACGTCGTCTTCCGGCTGAAGGTTGGGATTGTTGTTGATGATCGTCGAGCCGTTGATCTTCCCCTGGAAAAGCTCGCTGACGGTCGGGAAACGGTACGCGCGCCCGATCGATGCCCGCAACGTCAGGTCTTCGGTTGCGTCATAGGACAGCGAAGCCTTCGGCGACACATGGTGCTGGCTCGACTCGGGATACGGCAGACGCGTCGCGCCGACCGTCTGCTGGCCGTCGTACGCGTTCCAGTCCTCGTAGCGCAAACCGTAGACGAACTTCCAGCGCGGCAGGAAGCGCCATGCATCCTGCGCGTACACCGCCTGGGTCTGGGTTCTGCCGCTGAACGAATTAGCGAAGGAACTCGCCGCACCGTCGCGCCAGTTCGCCGTGTTGTAGCTCTCGTTGTCGAGGAAATAGTTGTCGTAGTGATAGCCGAATGTCAGCCAGTGGTTCAGCAATCCGGGTGCGGGCGACTGCGGTGTCCACGTCGCCTTCAGGTCGAGGGTCTTCCAGCCGGTGCCATCGCCGAAGGTCACAACGCCTGGCCCGTTGCCTGGACCACCCGCGTTGGCCGTGCGCGCCACGCTATTGGATATGTCGTAATACGATGCGATCGCTTCCGCATTCCAGCCGGTCGCCTGATGCGTGCGCAACGACAGACCGTACAACCAGTTCTCGTTGTAGCCGCGGCTGGGCGCGAGCGCGACGGCCGGAATCGTGTAGTGGTAGCCGCCGATACTGACTGCGCCGCTATACACCGGATTGCCGTTCGCGTCGGTAAGGAACGTCGAGGTCTGGCTGTCGTAAGTCTGGTGCCAGTAGCCGAGCGTGAAGGCGCCCTGAACGGTCGGCGTGAAATCGTATTGTGTTTTCAGCGTGAACTGGTCCTGAACCGTGTGCTCGATCCCTTCGCCGTTAACGCCGATCACGGCGGTCGGCGTATTGGTCTGGTTGTTGTAGAAGTGCGCACCGGTTACCGGCACATCGCCGGGCTTCGCGGGCGTCGACGACTTCGCAAGCGTCGCGAAGCTCAACGGCTGGCTGGTGTTCTCGAGGTGGTTGACGCCCAGCCGGAACGAGAAATTGCCGATCTTGTCGCCGACCGTCGCCGTGGCTTCACTACCGTTGAAATTCTGGTTGACGCCAAAGAGGCTGAAATGCTGCGTGAACGCTTTTACGTCCGCGGTGGCTTCGAACTTCGTCGGCATGCGTGTCGTAATGAGCACCGTCGCGCCGAGCGAATTGCCCGGATAGAGCGCGGAGAACGGTCCATAGATCACGTCGACCTGCTGGATCTCATCTGGATAGACCATCGACCAGCGCGGCGGAAATGAGTAGCTGTTGCCCAGCAGGTTGCTGAGCAGCAGGCCGTCGGCATAGACGAGACCGCGCGCGCTTTGCGTATTGCTCGTTCCACGCACCGCGATGATCGAGTTCAAATCGCCGATGAAGCGTTTGCGCACCGCGAGATTCGGCAGATACTTCAGCGTGTCTTCGGTATTGACCACGTTCCAGTTGTTGAACTGGTCGCGCGTGACGGTTTCCACGGACGCGGGCAGGTTGGGATCGACCGCGGGCTGGACGGTGCTGGTCGAATCACTCTTCGCTTGAACAGTGACGGCCGGCAGGGTCATTTCGCCCTGCGTATTGTCAGCGTGGGCGTAAGGTGTAAACAGTGAAAAGGGAAGCATACCCAGCGGGGCATACCGTGCCATTTTGTACGGACGAGCGAATACGCTTCGTAATACGAAGTAAATCATATCAATTCCTGAAATCGATGGACGAACGACATCGCGTGTGTCAACGACGCACGTTTATCGAGGTCTTCTCAAACGCTTGCGATCAGGAAACGACGGGGGGCGCGCGTGGGCGCCCGGCGGGGAAAGCGCCTATTGGCGTGAATCGGGTGGAAAGGACGCGCGTGGCAGCGAACATGATGAACATGTGCGCCGATTCTGCGACGTGCCTGAGCGCCGGCATTGCGGCGTGGGTTGCGAGCAGGTTGCAGTAGTCGCATGCCGCCATCGACGGCTTCGAGGCATGATGACTGCCGTCGTTGACCCCGCGGGCAGCCGCTTTCATGTGCGCTTTGTGCATGGGCATGTTGCCCATGCGCATATCGCCCATGCTCATTTCGCTCATGTTCATTTCCATGAGCGCGACGGCGGGGTTCTCGTGCGAGCGGGCCCGTTCAACGAGTTGACTTACGATCGGCGCGGACACAATGAGCCACATGGCAAGCAAGCCAAGCCATGCGGTCAGGTGTGTGCGGAATCGGTTAGTCACGAGCGGGGGTTACGAACAGGCGAACTGAATGCAGTTATCGCAAAATTGCTTGAGTATAAATTTGAGATGCTCGTTTGGTTAGTCTTCCGCGCCTTGCGCGACGCCATGCCACGCAACCCGTTCGATCCTGCCTCTTTGTTTTGGTCCTGCTCGTCGTTCGGCTACGCTAAAGGCGGCCGAAGATGTTGGAAGGGTGAAGTCGCCTGTCTTTGCGCCGCCCGAACGCATGGACAGTGCACAGGAAATACCTGATGGCATCGTGCCTGGTATGTCTGCAGATTCAGCGACGAGACGTTGAATAGGGAAAACAGGTCGGCGGGCACCTTTGGCGGGTCTTCGATTTGAGGAATTAACCGATGACCGACACAAAAAATCGACCGGCACGTTAAGTCAATGCCAAAGTATTCATCGATCGGTTACTACCTCACGCACCGAAACCCCGCATAGACATACGGATAGTGCGGCTGAAACCAATTGCGGAAAGTCGGCCGCAGCATGCATCCGGCTGTTCGCGCGGAGCCGCCTTTCATCGCAAAGTGACGGCCATCGAAGAAGTTCGCCGAATAGCCTTCGTAGAACGGAAAGGCCTTGAAGCCGGGCAGTGGTCCGAATATCGTCGACGTCCATTCCCAGCCGTTGCCGTATAACCCTTCGACGCCCCACGTACTGGCGCTGCCCGGCGTCGCATCCACGGCCACCGGGTTCCAGTTGCGGAAATCGAAGTTGTCGCCCGGGCCGGGCAGCGCGCCGTGTGCTGCGCGTTGCCACTGCGCTTCGCTCGGCAGGCGCGCACCGCGCCAGCGGGCAAAGGCGCTCGCCTCGGCATGGCTCGTATAAACCGGCCACGCGAGCGGTAGCGAGATCTCGTCGAACATCGTCCGCAGCCGCCAGCCGTCCGCGCCGCGCGTCCAGAACACCGGATGCGCGACACTCTCCGCTTCCTTCCACGCCCAGTTTTCGTCACTCCACCAGGCCTTATCCACGTAGCCGCCATCGTCGAGGAATTCGAGAAACGCCCCGTTAGTGACCATAAAGCGATCGATCTCGAATGCGGGGACGTCGATCTGCACCTCGCCGAATTCGTTGTCCCAGCCGAACACACCGCGCTCGGCGGTCATGCCCAGTGCCGCGCGCCCCGCGGGAACCGGCATCATCGACGGTGTCACCGTGTAGCGGTGATCCGGCGGGGTGGTCGTGCCGCTTGGTTCGCATTTCTGCTCGAACGGCAATTGATGCAGCATGTAGCTGAGCGTTTCGACGTGCATCAGCCGGTGTTCGATCGCGACGTTAAGCAACTGGGCCGCGGTATTGTCATTCGGGGCGTCGGGTGGCACGTCGAGTGTCGCAAGCTGCGTGTCGATCTGTACCCGCGCATTGCGGCAGTAGTCGCGGATCGCGTCGAGGCGCGGCCAGTCCGCGGGTGTGTCGGTGGGCAACGCACCGTCCACCGGATCGATGCCGAACGCGAACAGCCGGTCGAGCCGGGGATCGGAGGACGGCAGGTCGAACAACCGCTGATCGAAGAGATTGCGGTCGAACGCTTCGAGATGGCCAATGTAGAACACGATCCGGTGCCGCTCGCGGATCGGGCGTTCATAGAGGAAATCGGATTTGACGATGCCGAAGAGTGCGTCGCTGGCGGCGCGCGCACTAACCAGCCGCTCGGCGAGCGTGGACGGAGGCAAGAGAGGCATTTCAGCGATTCTCCTTGCTTGGGCGGTGAACGAGACTTTACCGCTGCCGCAGAAGGCGTGCCAGCGCCCTGCCAGGCGCGCAAGGAGGGGTGTGCAGAAAGCAAGGCCCACGCGTCAGGAAGGACGACGCGCGGGCCTCGGGGTATTGCGGGAAATGCTGGCGCTACGCTTAGACGTGGCGCAGGCCTTCGAGGTCGATGATGCGAATGAGCTTGCCCTGCGCGTCGATCAGACCGCGCTTCTGGAATCGGGACAGGGTGCGGCTCACTGTTTCGAGCGTCATGCCGAGATAGCTGCCCATGTCCTCACGCGTCATGCGCAGGTTGAACTCCGCGTGCGAGTAGCCGCGCTGACCGTTGCGGTCGGATACGTCGAGCAGGAAGGCGGCGACGCGCTCGTCGGCGGAAAGCGAACCGAGCACCATCATCTGCGACGATTCACGAATCAGCTGTTCGCTCATCAGGCGGTGCAGGCGGTCCTGCATCGTGCCCGTTTCGCGGCACATGTGTTTGAGGGCGGCGTAAGGGACGATGCACACCGAACTATCTTCAAGCGCAACGGCGGTGCAGGTATGGCTATCGGTGCTGATGCCGTCGAGCCCGAGCGGGTCGCCCGCAAGACGCAGGCCGGTGACCTGTTCGCGCCCATCGCGGTGAGCCATGACGGTCTTGAGCGATCCTGACCGAACGGCATAGAGATTGTCGAACGGATCGCCGGCGCGATAGAGCGCCTCGCCACGGCGCACGCTGCGCGCCGTGCAGATGAGCGCTTCGAGCTTCGGCATGTCGTCCACTGCGAGGCCTTGTGGCATGCACAGATGACGCATTGCACAACTGGAGCAGCGCGCAGAGCTGCGCGGGTTGGCCACGGGTGTACGGCTTGCGCGGCGCACGCTGCTATTGGACACGACGGTGGGGGTCAACATCTGCCTGCTCCTTCCTCTGATTTACTTATGCGGGAACATTGTCCACCGTGTTTGAAACTTTGATTGGCGGCAAAACGACGCGCTTTTGAGATGAGTGCCCTTGAGCCTGGTCAGAAGCCGCGTACATCATAGGGATTGAAGACGCGGCCCATTGTCAAGTGTCGCTCTTATTTAATTGTTACACAGCAACAGTCGCGCCAGCCGCGGACGGGATGAGCAGGACAGGCAGCGTCGACTGGCGCACGCAGCGCTCTGCCACACTTCCGAGGATCAGCCGCTGAAAACCGCGCCGCCCGTGCGTGCCCATCACCACCAGGTCGGCGTTCGCCGTTTTGGCGGCGTTCAGCACAAGTGTAGGGACGTCGTCGAGCGACGACGCCTCGCCGGTCACCATCTCGCCCTCGACACCGCGTTCCTGCATGGCCTTGTTCATCTGCTCGGCGAGCTCGTTGCCCTGCGCAATCATCTGGTTGCGCAGGATCGACGGATCGTAGCCGGGGGCGTCGAAATACATTGGCGTGTTTTCGACCACGTAGTAGGGCTGGAGCTTCGCGCCCATCGCCTTGGCGAGTTCGAGCGCGGCGTCGAATGCGCGGCGCGACGTGTCGCTGCCATCGACTGCGACCAGGATGCGTTTGTACATGGAACCTCCGCTTGAGTGGACCCGGTAAGGGCACGGCCTGGTCCCGACACTGCGTCGGGTGAGGCGACGTGCCGTCTGCTATGGGCACGAGCTTAACTGATCGGGGACAAATAATGCGCCACATATAGATGAAAGATGGAAGGCGCAAGGAGAAACGTCAAGTTTTCGACTGCCGGCCGTCCTGGGGGCGGGGAGCGGTTCATCGGGCGAGGCGTCCGGTCATCTGCACCTGGCGGGCCAGCGACACCCCGCCAGCCGTTCCCTCAGTTTCCGGTTACTGGCCGCCGATGTTGCGGCACTCGCTGCAAGCGCCAGGCATCAGACAGGGGCGACAGCCTCGTCGCACCTGGCGAGTTCGAACCGCCCCATACAGCGTCAGGCAGTGGCCAACAAAGGCCCGAACATGGCCGCGTGGGTCTGGGGGCTCATGGCAATATCCAGCGCGACCGCGTTCTCGACGCCGATTCGCTGCGGCTGCCCAATCCGCGATACCTCCATGCCGGTGCGGCGGAGCATGCGTTCCATCGACGTGGTGGTCACGGTAACGTAGCGCGAGATGCCCATCCGGTCCGCGAAGGCGATGGCCGTGCGGATTGCCTGCGTCGTGAGATCGGCGAAACCGAACGCCTGATCGTTATTGGACTCGATCGCGAACCGGCTCAATTCCCAGATATGCGGGCCGGCGGGCGCGCTGCTGCCCTGGAGCAGCTGGCCGAAGGTGTCGCGCAGCATATTCGGCCCGTCGGTGGGCATCGTGCGCCAGCAGCCGAGCACGCGGCGCGACGGATCCTGGATCAGCATGTAATGGGGGCCGAGCGCGTCGTAGCCATCGATCTCCATCCCGTCGATAGTCGGTATGTCCCACCCCATACGGTCGCAAAATACCCGGGCCCTGAGGCGGTACATCCCGTAAATCTCGTTCTTGTCGAACTCCTGGCTGAGTCCGGTACGGATTGTCGTTTGCATGGCAACTCTCCCTTATGCGCGTGATACGGCAGCAATGTGGATCGAAACCTATGCGCCATGAATATGAAAAGACACCTATCCACATAGGTAGGTGCGCAAGGGATGGCAGTTCTGGAGAATGACACGGGCGGCAGTCACTCATCCGGCATAACTGACAGCGAGGTACACCATGGAACTGATGGGCAATCAATGGTCGGCGGGAACGCAAATGCATTCACTCCCGTCAGGGGATCTGTCGTCGGCAATCGACCGATTCCTGATCGTCGAGTATCGCAAGAAGAAGAAGGAAAGCCAGCGTCGTTTCTGGGCCCGCTTCGGTGTCACACAGTCGCGCGGTAGCCGCTTCGAGGCAGGCGCGGAGATTCCGCCGCCGGTGTCAATCCTGCTGGGTTTGTACTTCAACAAGACAGTTTCGGATGGTGACCTCGGCCGCGCCGAGCGTGTCCTGCGCCACTCCGGCGCGCCGATGCTGCTTAACCCGGGTCAATAAGCCCCATCTGGGTGGCGATCACGGCTGCCGCGCGCCGCGAGTTGACGCCGAACTTCGCACGAATGTTCTTCATGTGAAAGTTCACCACTGCCTCAGAGCAATTCAGGATATGCGAGATTTCCCAGGTGGACTTGCCGAAGGCGGTCCACTTGAGGCATTCCTTTTCACGCGGTGTGAGTTTCGGGATCAGCGACTGGGCGTGACCGTTCAAATGTCGCTGGCTTGTGTCCAGCACGAGATCGCGCAGCAAGACCAGATTCGGCAGGGCACGGTTGAGGTCGTCGCTGAAGTCTCCGGCCGGGTCTGAGTCGTTGACGAAGCACAGCAGGCCGACTTCCTGGCGCGGGCCGTGGATTGGCAGGGTGATGCCCGCCCGCAGTCCGTAGGAACGGGCTTCCTCGTACATCGATTGCTGCTGTTCCGTTGCGAACAGTTCTGGCGACCAGACAAGCGGCGCCGACCGCGTCAAGCAATGCGCGACCGTCGGGTCGAAATACGCCATGTTCTGATCGTTGTACTTTTGCCTCCAGGCGGACGAATAGTTCGTCCGGATGAACGCGTCTTCGAGTCGCATTCCGGGGCGCGGCAAAAATGCCATCATGACCTGACTGAATCCCCACGAACTCGAGAGCTGAGTCACCGCGTCGAACCACGCCGCATCTTCGGGCGCGTCAAGCACGGACGACATCTGCTCAATGAAATGTAGAGGCACTTCAACACTCTCCGTCGGCGGCGTGCCAGGTCGCGGGCAAAGTCCCTACGATGAGCTGGCTGGCTTCTTTTGGTGTAGCAATTTATCACTATTTTTCATCCCGTTTATTTTTCTGTTCCTATTCTCTGTCAGTAAATAGGGATTTCGACGTCAATTCGGGTTTATTCCGGGAAGTGCGAGTCGCCTTCGGTAAAGAAAAATACAGCACGCAAGCGCGCTGTAAGCGCGGACGTGGGTGTCGGGCTTGTGTTCCGGGTAACGGAGTTATATCGGCTGCGTCAGGCAATTTGACGCTCGCAATTCGCGCAAGCGCCGCTAATCAACTGCGCTCTTCAATTCGGGCGTAAATCCGGCTTTATTTTCCTTCAGGTATCCGATAAATAAGGCCGGATTGCGCTTTGTGCTGCATTGCCATGCGAGCGCCGATTGCCGTTCTACTCGAAATGCCGGCACGAGATTCGCGCAATCGGTCGGATGTGACGTACCGGGCGTGCGCGCGGAACCAACGATGGCGATCCCGCCCGCGCGCAAACCACCCATTGAAGTGCGCGTTATTGCGAGCGGACTTCAGGTCTTGCGCTGCAGTTCGACGATGCGTGTCGGTCGCAGGTGATTGAGCGAGTAGTGGAGCCTTCCTGGACTGCGACGTTGGCCGGGCAAACGCGGATCGCGGAATTGCCAGTCGAAGTCGTAGGGCACCTGCGGTTCGGCCATGCCCTTGTCCACCATTTCGTAGCCAGGCTGCAGCGCAAAGAGGAGACGAGGTCCCCCCTTGCGGCTGTCGAATCCGGCCAGCCCGTCCTTGGCTTCAGGGACGCTCGTGTCGAGCGATGCGTCGCTCGTCGTGTCTTCGTCGGGGCTCATGTTCGCGTCGGCGGCGCGAGCCCGGATCTCACGCTCCAGTTCGACGCTTTCATTGCTTTCGTCGCTGCGGTTCATGGTGATTCCTTTAGGGAGGTTCGGGATACGCTCCAGTCGCGGCAAGTCCTGTCCCGCGGCGTGTCTCGCAGTGCTCGGGCCGGGCTCGGGCCGGGCTCGGGCCGGGGTCAAGCGCAAGGCGGTTCGCCAGGAGAACGACTTCGACGATTTTGCTTTTTTTCTTTGGATCGTCGTTTTTCCTCGGAGTATGATCCTCTTTCATCGAGTTGGCGCGCTGTCAATCAACGGCCTGAGCGAAAGGCCGTGCTGTGACTTTGCGGCACGAACCTGGACGCGCCCACCGAAAACGGACATGGCAGTCAGGGGCGGATGACTCACATGCACTTCGACGCTGCATTCACGCATCGCGGCTACCTGCTCAATTGCGCACCGGCGCGCGCCGGCGACGGTAGCTGGCAACCTTATGTCGTGATCTCCCGTTCCAGCGACGGCGAACTGGTTGCCAATCGTTTTTTTCCTGCCGACCTGCGATTCGGCGATGAAGGCGCCGCCATTGCGCACGCGCGCGACTGGGCCGTACGCTGGATCGACGCGAGCAGCGTCACCCTTTAGAGCGGCGCGCGCCGCGGGTTTCGGGCCGGTTCCGGTTGGGCGCCGTGTCGAGGGTGCCCGGGCGAACTTGTGCAAAACGCGGTAATCTCCGGGGTCTGTACACTCCCGCGCGGCTCTTGTTGCTGCTGCTTCATCATGTCAAACCCCGCTTCCCCCGACTGGGGTCTTGCGCAGATCGTTGCCGATCTGCGCGCGTCGCGCGAAGAACTGCATCGCACGCGCCATCCGCTCGGCATCCGCGAGTTGCCCTCGCGTGACGCCGTGGTCAGCATCGTTGCGGGCCTGCGTGCCGCGCTGTTCCCCACGCACTACGGCGCACCGGACCTGACTGACGAGAGCGTCGACTACTACGTCGGTCATACGCTGGAAAGCACGTTACGTCTGCTGGCGGAACAGATCCGGCGTGCACTACGCTTCCTGCCGGAAAACGCCGAAGCTACCGAAGAGGTCCTGCGCACGCGTGCGTTTTCTATTGCGCGCGATTTCGGCAAGCAGTTGCCGGCCATTCGCGCACTGCTGGTGAGCGATATCCAGGCTGCCTTCACCGGCGACCCGGCCGCGCAGCACACCACCGAGATACTGCTGTGCTATCCGGGGGTATGGGCGATGACGCATCATCGGCTCGCGCATGCGCTGTACCGGGCCGGTGTGCCCTTGCTGGCGCGCTTCATCAATGAGATCGCGCATTCGGCCACCGGCATCGACATCCATCCGGGCGCGCAAATCGGTTCGAGTTTCTTCATCGATCACGGCACGGGCGTCGTGATCGGCGAGACGGCGATCATCGGCGAGCGCGTGCGCCTGTATCAGGCCGTGACGCTCGGTGCGAAGAGCTTTGCCGCGGAACCCGACGGCACGCTGGTGAAAGGAAGCGCGCGCCATCCGATCGTCGAGGACGACGTCGTCATCTACGCGGGTGCGACCATTCTTGGTCGCGTGACGATCGGGCGCGGATCGGTGATCGGCGGCAACGTGTGGCTAACGCATAGCGTGCCGCCAGACAGCAGCGTGCGGCAGGGCAAGATTCGTGAGATCGAACGCGGTGACGAAGGCCAGTTGACGTAACGGAGGGCGCACGCACGGTGCGCCTCCCGTTTCCTTTGCGGATGACCGGCTCAGCTGTTGGGAACGGACATCACCGCGGAATTTCCGACGATGGCGAGAAATTCTCGACGCGTCGACGGGTCGGTCCGGAAGGTGCCGAGCATGCGCGACGTGACCATCTCCACACCGGCCTTGTGCACGCCGCGTGTGGACATGCATTGATGCGCTGCCTCGAGGATCACGCCCACGCCCTTGGGCTGGAGCACCTCGTTGAGCGTGTCGGCGATCTGTGCGGTCATTTTCTCCTGGATCTGCAGACGCTTCGCAAAGGCGTCGACGAGCCGCGCCAGCTTCGAGATGCCCACCACACGATGCTCAGGCAGATACGCGACATGCGCACGGCCGATGATCGGCACCATGTGGTGTTCGCAGTAGCTCTCGAAACGGATGTCTTTTAGCACGATCATTTCGTCGTAACCATCCACTTCCGAAAACGTGCGTGACAGGATCTCGCGTGGATCCACCGCGTAACCTGCAAAGAACTCCTCGTAGGCGCGTGTCACACGTGCAGGTGTGTCGATCAGGCCTTCGCGCGACGGGTCATCACCCGCCCAGCGCAGCAGCACGCGCACGGCGTCCTCGGCTTCAGCGCGTGAGGGGCGCTCCGCGGCCACCGGGGCCGGCTGCGATTTCCGTTTTTTTGACTTTTCTGCATTCTTCTCGTCAGGCATACCTCGGCTCCTTTCATGTGGTCGGCGCGTTTGCGCAGCGCGTACCACGAACGCGCATTGTTTCACGTTTTCAGCGGGCTCGTCGGGCACTGGTTTATTTACGTCGGTCACGCTGCGAGGGCGTCGTTGAGCACTTGCGCGGCCGCGGTCCGGTCGGACGGCGCAAGCACGGACCTGGACCGGCACACCATGAAGTCGGCTGCAACTGCCCGGAGGCTTGCCTTGACAAGCGCGCGAGTACACATCCGATGTTGCGCGCCGACCAACGCTAAATGGTGGAGGTTTTTATAAAGTCAGGGTCACTTATCTGGACGCTTTCCGGATTGCCTTTCGTCTCAGGGTGATGCCACCTTGACAGCCCGCTGGGGCGACTCCGATAATTCGCTGGAAGTTCTATATACGAATCTGTGTTCGCATATAGAACTTTGTCCATCGAACGGCAGACTTCTGCTGTCGAGCTCGCCGCTTTCGGGAAGAGGCATGATCAACAAGATTTTCGACTCGCTTCAAGCGGCCGTCGCCGATGTGCATGACGGCGCCACGGTGATGATTGGCGGTTTCGGCACGGCGGGTATGCCGTCCGAACTGATCGACGCGCTCATCGAGCAGGGTGCGCGCGATCTCACGATCGTCAACAACAACGCCGGCAACGGGGACATCGGACTGGCCGCGCTGTTAAAGGCGAAACGGGTGCGCAAGATCATCTGCTCGTTCCCTCGCCAGGCCGATTCCCACGTCTTCGATGCGCTTTACCGCGCAGGCGAAATCGAACTCGAACTGGTGCCGCAGGGCAATCTGGCGGAACGCATTCGTGCAGCGGGCGCGGGCATCGGAGGCTTTTTCACGCCCACGGGCTTTGGCACGAAGCTCGCCGAGGGCAAAGAGACGCGCTTGATCGACGGCCGCCAGTACGTGTTCGAGTTGCCGCTCCACGCCGATTTCGCGCTCATCAAAGCGTACAAGGGCGATCGCTGGGGCAACCTCGTCTATCGCAAGACGGCGCGCAACTTCGGCCCGATCATGGCGAGTGCGGCGAAGGTCGCGATTGCGCAGGTGTCGGAAGTCGTGCCGCTCGGCGAACTCGATCCCGAAGCGATCGTCACGCCGGGAATTTTCGTGCAGCGCGTGATCGAGGTGCCGCAGCCGGCGCATCAGCTGCAGCAAAACTGCCACGCAGCGTGAGGAGGTAAGCCATGAACCGGTTGAATCGCGACGAAATGGCCCAGCGCGTGGCCCAGGATATCCCCGAGGGCGCGTATGTGAATCTCGGCATAGGCGTGCCGACGCTGGTGGCCAACCACCTCGATCCTGCCAGGGAAATTTTCCTTCACAGCGAAAACGGCGTGCTCGGCATGGGCCCCGCACCTGCGTCCGGCGAGGAAGACGACGAACTGATCAACGCGGGCAAGCAGCACGTCACGCTGCTCACCGGTGGCGCTTTTTTTCATCACGCCGATTCGTTTGCGATGATGCGCGGCGGTCATCTCGACTATTGCGTGCTTGGCGCGTTCCAGGTTTCGGTGAACGGCGATCTCGCGAACTGGCATACTGGCGCACCGGACGCCATTCCCGCCGTGGGCGGCGCGATGGATCTCGCGATCGGCGCCAAGCAGGTCTTCGTCATGATGGAACTGCTCACGAAGCAGGGCGAAAGCAAGCTTGTCGCTGAGTGTTCGTATCCGGTGACCGGCATGCATTGCGTGGACCGCGTGTATACCGACGTCGCTGTGTTTGACGTGACGCCCAACGGGCTTGCCGTGCGCGAGATTTATTCCGATATCGGCTTCGACGAACTTCAGAGGCTGGCTGGCGTTCCGCTCATCGATGCCACGCAGGCCGAGTGCGCGGCATAAATGCCGGCACGGCACGGTATCAAACGACTCGCGTCGCGAGCGTCGCACCGAGTGCGTTTCGACGCATGACTTTTTCCCTTGTCCGAGCACCATGACCGAACGCCTGACGAGCCTGATCTGCGCAACCGAGCCGATGAACGCCGTCTGGTCGCCGCGTGCCACGCTGCAGCGCATGCTCGATGTGGAAGCGGCGCTCGCGTGCGCGTCGGCGGTGCACGGCGTGATTCCGCAAGCCGCCGTGCCCGCCATCGTTGCCGCGTGTGATGCGGAGCAGCTCGACGCCGAAGCGCTCGCGCGCGATGCGGCTTTGGGCGGCAATCTGGCGATTCCACTCGTCAAGCAGCTAACCGCGCGCGTGAAAGCGGCCGATCCCGAAGCATCGAAATACGTGCATTGGGGCGCAACGAGCCAGGACATCATCGATACCGCGACGGTGTTGCAGCTGCGCGATGCCCTCGGCCTGATCGAGGGCGGGCTCGATGGGTTGTGCGCCACGCTCGCCGCACTCGCACGCGCGCATCGTGCGACGCCCGCCGTGGGCCGCACCTGGCTTCAGCAGGCGCTGCCGGTCACGCTGGGCCTGAAATTCGCGCAATGGCTCGACGCCATGCTGCGCCACCGCGAGCGTCTCGCGGCGCTGCGTGAACGCGCGCTCGTGCTGCAGTTCGGCGGGGCGGCGGGCACGCTCGCCAGCCTGCGCGATGCGGGTCCGGCGGTCAGCGCGTCGCTGGCGAAGGCGCTGGCGCTCGCCGAGCCCACGCTGCCGTGGCACACACAGCGCGATCGCATTGCTGAAGCCGCTTCGTTTTTCGGCATGCTAATCGGCACGCTCGGCAAGATCGCGCGCGATATCTCGCTGCAGATGCAGACCGAAATCGGCGAACTCGCCGAACCCGCGGCGGCGGGCAAGGGCGCTTCATCCACGATGCCGCACAAGCGCAATCCCGTCGGCTGCGCCGCCGTGCTCACTGCCGCGACGCGTGCGCCGGGGCTCGTCGCGACGGTCTTCGCGGGCATGGTGCAGGAGCACGAACGCGCGCTCGGTGGCTGGCAGGCCGAGTGGGACGCGTTGCCCGATCTCGCGCGTCTCGCGGGCGGTGCGCTCGCACATATCGAACAGATTGCCGGCGGGCTCGAGGTCAACCCCGAGCGGCTCGCAGCGAATCTCGACGCCACGCACGGCCTGATTCTCGGCGAGGCCGTCATGCTCGCGCTCGGCGATAGCATCGGCCGGCTCGACGCGCATCATCTCGTCGAAAAGGCATCGAAGAACGCTGTGCAGACCGGTCGCACGCTTCACGAGGTACTGGCAGACGATCCCGTTGTCACGAAGCACCTCGACGCCGCGCGTCTTGCGGCGCTGCTCGATCCGGCAAACTACACGGGCGAGGCACAAGCGTTCGTCGACGCGGTGCTCGCGTCGTATGCGCAATCCGTTGCAGCTTCTTCATCGCAGACTCACGAGGAGTAATTCGCATGCCTTATGCCGCAGTCAACGGCACGAAACTGTTCTATCGCATCGACGGCGTGGCGAACGTCACGGCGCCGTGGCTGGTTTTGTCGAATTCGCTCGGCAGTGACGTATCGATGTGGACGCCGCAACTCGCCGCGTTTTCGAAGCACTTCCGCGTACTGCGTTACGACACGCGCGGCCACGGCCATTCGGATGTGCCGCCGGGTCCATACACGATCGCGCAGTTGACGCTCGACGTAATCGGCCTCTTCGATCACCTCGGCATCGAGCGCGCGCACTTCGTGGGCCTGTCGATGGGCGGGCTGACCGGTGTGGGCCTCGGCGCGCGTTTTGCCAGCCGCATCGACCGCCTCGTGTTGTGCAACACAGCTGCGAAGATCGGCTCGCCCGAGGTGTGGGAGCCGCGCGCGGCGCGTGCGCGCAACGAAGGCATGCTCGCGCTCGCCGATTCCGTGCTGTCGCGTTGGTATACAACGCAGTTCGTCGAGCGTAATCCGCTTGTACTCGCGCAGGTGCGCGACGTGTTCGTGCATACCGATGCCGAGGGCTACGCGTCGAACTGCGACGCCCTCAATGCCACTGACCTGCGCGGCGAAGCCGGCTCGATCGCGGCGCCGACGCTCGTGATCTCCGGCGCGCACGATCTCGCCGCAACGCCGGCGCAAGGCCGCGAACTCGCGGAGTCCGTGCTGGGCGCGCGCTACGTCGAGCTCGATGCGGCGCATATCTCGAACGTCGAGCTGGCCGGCGCGTTCACGCAGACCGTAGTCGATTTCCTGCTGGAGGCACGATGACTGAAGACGAACGTTACGAGGCGGGCCTCGGCGTGCGGCGCGCGGTGCTGGGCGATGCGCACGTCGATCGTTCCATCGCGAACCGCACTGAACTCACCGGGGAATTCCAGCAACTCATCACGCGATATGCGTGGGGCGAGATCTGGACGCGCGAAGCTTTGCCGCGTCACACGCGCAGCCTGCTCACGATCGCGATGATGGTCGCGCTCAATCGCAGCGAAGAACTCGCGCTGCATCTGCGCGCCGCGAAGAACAACGGCGTTTCGCGCGACGAAATCAAGGAAGTGCTGCTGCAAACGGCGATCTATTGTGGCGTGCCTGCGGCGAACTCGGCGTTCCACCTCGCCGAGCGCGTTTTTAGCGAAGAGGATGGTGCGCAGGCCTGAGCCGCTTGCCCGGCGGGGCTTCGCCGGGTGCGGGCGATTTGATGCGCGGCGTTCGATCCAGGTACGACATTGGCGCGACTCGCGATCCACAGACGCCGGGCCCACGAGGCGCGCCGTTTTTCGTTCACTCTTCCGGCTCGCCCTCAGCAACATAGCGACGCAGCGTGGCGAGCAGGGCGGCTTCTTCGGCCCGGCTGGCGGCGTCGCTGGCCGAGCCCGCTTCGCGTTCTTCGCCGAACATGGAAGTCGGCGCGTCGAACGTCTCGATTTCCTGACCATCGCGAAACACGCGGATTGCGCCCGTGTTCTGTAAATACTCGGCTACCCAGTGGATGCCTTCGATATGTGTCCCTACGCGGATCGGCGATTTCATTCGACTTCCTCCACGAGCCGCATCAGGGCGGCATTGCATCGTTAGTAGTCTAACGATACGCCGTTGGCGCGCGTTGCGCTTCCCCGTCGAATGGGAATCCGTGCGGGAACCGTTGCCGCGAAACCGGCGGTGCAGCGAAAACGGCCCGTTTCCGGGCCGTTTTGCGCTTTTAGATCGGCGCGACGTCTGCGCGTCGTAGACGTCGCGCGCGCCTGACGCATCGCACTACGTCACTGCACGGCGGCGAGCGCGTTGCGCACGGTGTCGAAGATACGTTCGATCTGCTCTTCGCTCACGATCAGCGGGGGCGAGAACGCGAGGATATCGCCGGTGAAGCGGATCAGCACGCCCGCCTCGAAGCACTTGAGGAACGCTTCGTAAGCTCGCGCGCCCGGCGCGCCGCTGCGCGATTCGAGCTCGATGCCACAGACGAGGCCGAGATTGCGAATGTCTTTCACATGCTTCGCGTCGCGCAGCGCGTGCGCGGCCGCTTCGAACTTCGGCGCAAGTGCGTGAGCGCGCTCGAACAGGCCTTCGCGGCGGTAAAGGTCGAGCGTGGCCACGCAGGCCGCCGCAGCGAGCGGGTGCGCCGAGTACGTGTAGCCGTGAAAGAGTTCAATCGCGCCGGGTGCGCCGCTGTTCACGATCGTGTCGTGGACCGCGCGGCTCGCGGCGACGCCGCCCATCGGCACGGCGGCGTTGTTGATCGCCTTTGCCATCGTGAGGATATCGGGCGTCACGCCGAAATACTCGCTGGCCGTCGCTTTGCCGAGGCGTCCGAAGCCCGTGATGACCTCGTCGAAAATCAGCAGGATGCCGTGCTTCGTGCAGATCTCGCGCAGGCGCTGCAGGTAGCCTTGCGGCGGAACCAGCACACCGGTCGAGCCCGCTACGGGTTCGACGATGACGGCGGCAATCGTCGATGCGTCGTGCAGGGTGACGAGCCGTTCGAGATCGTCGGCGAGATGCGCGCCGAAGGCTGGCTGGCCCTTCGAGAACGCGTTGTGTTCGAGGTCGTGCGTGTGCGGCAGGTGATCGACCGCGGGCAGCAACTGGCCAGAGAACGCCTTGCGGTTGGCCACGATGCCGCCGACCGAAATGCCGCCGAAACCCACGCCGTGATAGCCGCGCTCGCGGCCGATCAGCTTGGTGCGCTGGCCTTCGCCGCGCGCGCGGTGGTAGGCGAGTGCGATCTTGAGCGCCGTGTCGACCGACTCGGAACCCGAGTTCGTGAAGAAGATGCGGTCGAGTCCGGCGGGCATCAGCTCCGCGACCCGGGCCGCTGCTTCGAACGCGAGCGGATGGCCCATCTGGAACGGCGGTGCGTAGTCGAGCGTCGCGGCCTGCTGGGCGATCGCGGCGACGATTTCATCGCGCGCGTGGCCCGCGTTCACGCACCACAGACCCGCGCTGCCGTCGAGCAGTTCACGGCCGTCGGTGGTGCGGTAATACATGCCCTTGGCCGATGCGAGCAGGCGCGGCGCTGCCTTGAACTGGCGGTTTGCAGTGAACGGCATCCAGAACGACGACAGATCGTCGATGACGGGGCGCGAAGTCATGCGGTCTCCTCCTGAGGTTGGTACCTGAAACTGTAGCGTTCCCGCTTGAACGGCGGCATAGACAGTCTCTATACTGCGCAGATAACCGTGCTGGACTATCTCCGTCAACTGTATTGGTTGCTGCGCGCCGCTGGCGCGTCCATCCCCGATGATCGAATTCGAACTGGAACGCGGCCGCCATGCGGCTTCCACCCTCGTTGAGCAAGTCGTGAGCGCTTTTGCCCGGGCGATCGAGGGCCATTCGCTGCGCGCCGGCGCGCTGCTGCCATCGGTGCGGCAACTCGCGCGAACGCATGACCTCTCGACCTATACAGTTACCGAAGCTTATAACCGTCTGGTTTCGATGGGATTTGTGACCGCGCGGCGTGGTTCCGGTTATCGCGTGGCTGCGCGTACACAGGTCGCGCACGCGAGTCCGGCGCTCTGGCAGCCGCCCACGCTCACGGCGACGTGGCTGCTCTCGGACGTCTTCGCGGACCACTCCGTGCCGATCAAGGCCGGTTGTGGCTGGATGCCGAGCGAGTGGATCAACGAAACCGGCCTTCACCACGCCTTGCGCGCGACGAGCCGCGTGCCGGCCGCGCGGCTCGGCGATTACGGCCATCCGTATGGTTTCGCGCCGCTGCGCGAACGCATCGCCGCGCAGCTCGATCGCCACGGCCTGCCGGTGGAGGTGAGCAACGTACTGCTGACCCAGGGCGCCACGCAGGGCCTCGATCTCATCGTGCGCACGCTGCTGCGTCCCGGTGATGCGGTGCTCGTGGAAGACCCGGGGTACTGTAATCTCCTGCAGATTCTCAAGCTCGCCGGTCTCACGGTCCACGGTGTGCCGCGCACGCCTGCCGGGCTCGACATCGATGCGCTGGAGCGCCAGGCCGCCGCGCATCAGCCCAAGGCGATCTTCGTGAACACGACGCTGCAAAACCCCACGGGCACGACGTTCACGATGGCGAACGCGTTTCGCCTGTTGCAGATCGCCGAACGCCAGCGGATGTGGGTGGTCGAGGACGACGTGAGCCGCGAACTCGCGGGCGCGGGCGCGCCGCTCTTCGCCGCGATGGAGGGCTTGCAGCGCGTGCTCTACGTCGGCGGGTTCTCGAAGACGGTGACACCTTCGCTGCGCTGCGGCTACGTGGTTGCCGAGCGCGACGTGCTGCGCGAACTGGCGCGCGCGAAGATGGCGGTGGGGCTCACGTCGTCGGAGACAATCGAGCGCATCGTCGACAAGGTGCTGCTGGAAGGGCGCTATGCCCGCCATGTCGAGCTCGTGAACGAGCGCCTCAAGGATGCGCACCAAACCGTGGAGGCGCGGCTCGATGCGCTCGGTCTCGAGATCTTTCATCGCCCGCGCGCCGGGCTCTTCGTCTGGGCGCGCCTGCCGGTCGAAGCGACGCGCGCAGGCGCGATCACGACGGCAGCGTTGCGCGACGGCATCTGGCTTGCGCCGGGCTCGTATTTCCGGCCCGACGACGAAGCCAGCGCGTGGTTCCGGTTCAACGCGCCTTATTCGATGGACGATGCGTTGTGGCGGTTTATCGGGCGTGTGCGTTGAACGGCATCACAGTCCGATCATGTGCGCGAAGAGCGGATACATCGACACGACGAGCGACACGGCCATCGCGATGTTGAATGCACGCAGCCGCAGCGGATTCGAGAGAAAGTCCCGCACGCCGCTGCCGAAGGCGGCCCACACGCAGACGCACGGCAAGCCGAGCACATAGAACAACGTGGCCATGATGACCGTGTTGACGCCGAAATCGGCGGACAGCCGGATCGTGGTGGCGGCGGTGAGCACCATCATCCATGCCTTTGGATTGACCCACTGGAACGCGATCGCTTCGTGAAAGAGCATCGGCCGACGCTCGCCGTCGCGAACCTTAAGTTCTCCAGACGATCCGATCTTCCACGCCAGATAAAGCAGATATGCCACGCTTGCGACTTCCAGCGCATTGTAGAGCGCCGGAACGCGCTTGAGCGCTTCACCGAGGCCGAAGCCAACCGACAACATCAGCACGACGACGCCGGCGCTGATGCCAAGCATGTGCGGTATGGTGCGGCGAAAGCCGAAATTGACGCCGGACGCGAGCAGCATGGTGTTATTCGGGCCGGGCGTGATCGACGTGGCGACGACGTATAGCATGCCGGCGGGAAGGGCGCTGAGCAATATGGGCGACATGACGCAAGACTCCGGGGTGACGATGCCGGGCCAGTGTATCTTCGGAATTCGGTACAGTACCGGTACAGTTTAAAGTGTGTGTGGCGGTACGGATTGGGGACGGTTGTACGGGAAGTGTCCGGCGCAAAGCGCGACGGCATTGGCTTTGCGCGAGGGCCGCGACCGGCCAGCGGACGAGACGTGCGGCCGGGCTTCAGCCGACCGCGTTCTGGTCTACAGTCTGGTGCAATGCAACGCCTGGCGTCCTTGCAGCCGCGCGATTCGTTCGATCCCGTGCCGTGCGCACACCTGCCTCCATGAAGGAGCTTCGCCATGACCGGTCATGCGCAACATCCCTCATCTGTCTTGACGCTCGTGAGCGCCTACGACCTCGACACGACCATCGCGAAGCTCAAGACCGCGCTGGTGACTGCGGGCGCCACTGTCTTCGCCGACGTGGACCAGCGCGAGGCGGCGGCACAGGCTGGGCTCGAACTGCGCCGCACGCGGCTCATCCTGTTCGGCAATCCGAAGGCGGGCACGCCGGTGATGGTCGCGAATCCGCATGCGGCACTCGAATTACCGCTGCGTCTCGTGGTCTGGGACGATGACGAGGGGCGCACGCACGTGGACTATGCCGATGTCACGCAGACGCTCGGCCCGATCTACGGACTCGACGCCGGACTGCTCGCGCCGCTGCAGCGCGTACCAGTTCTGCTGCAGGGCGCCTTGCAGTAACAGACTGCGCCGGTACGTCGTTACGACACCGGGCCCGGCGGCTGCGCGCCTGTTCGTTGTTTATCGATGCAGCAGCCGGGTCCATAGACTCGCGCTTCAATGCCCGGCAGGGACTTCGCAGGTCGAGTTCGGCCAGCAAAACTTGCCTGTGTGTGTGCGCGTGGTCGACACGCGGGTGCCGGACATGCCGTGCGTGTCGGCTGCGCCGCCGTACGACATGTCGGTGGTGGCCTGGGCCGACATGTCTGCGTTCTGGGTCATGGCCTGACGCGCTTGTTCTTCCGCGACGGGTTCGGTCTTCGACCTGGAATGCGCGGTGCCGGGCGCCCCACCGGCCACTGCTGCGATGCATAAGGCGATCAGCGCCAAACGGATCTTCATTTCCACACTCCTTCTTCGACGCGCCGTGCGCGACTACGCGCATCGCTCACCTGCGGCGATACCGGACGGCGCGCGAGAGGTACGCGAGAGGCACGTGCCCTCGTGTCTCGCGCATTCGAAAGGAAAGTCGGGATGCCGGCTCGATGGCCCGGCTGCCGAACGTGTTAACTGACTACTCCACGGGCATGCGCCCACGCAATTGGGGGCGGCACAGCGCGGCGCGTCGCAAGATGGGGGAGAGCTGAGGGCGCAGAGATTATCCGCACTGCACTTCCAGTTATAGCTTGCGCATGGGGGAGTGCAATAGCAGCACGCACAGGTGGATTGCCTTCGAATATGAATCACAGGGTGAAGGCTAAAGGGGAGTGCGTTGTGCGGTTTGCTTGCGATGCCGTAAAGCGCTCGTCCTGATGTCTGGTGCACTTCACTAACGCTAATGGCGTGACGGCACGGGTCAACGGGTGTCGACCTTTATGGTTGGGTTGCCGTTGGTGACGGCTGCTGCATATAGAAGCTGGACGGCACGCCGCCGCTGCACATCACACGGCCATCGCCACAACCTGCCATGCGCACGGCCACAGAAATAGCCGTCGGCAACGTCTTCGATACGGTGATCTGCCGGACGTTTTCTGGACGAGTTGGAATTTGCGTGAATGGCTTCCAACGGAGAATGGAGGTCCTCAATTAGAGTTGGTTCACGCAGGTGAACCACGCCGGGAAACGTGGGGGGTGGTTGGTCCAGCCTTATGCGGGTCGCCAGGGGTGGCTCATCGTGCGCGTGCCTGTACCACCCATCCCCGCAGTGCCCCTGCGACCTCGCCGATCACAGCGTCCCACGCGCCTGGCTCCGGCTGCCGGAACAGGCGCATCGTGCCCGGATACCATGGTGAATCGGTGCGTTCGTGTAGCCAACGCCAGTCACAGTCAAAATTCAGAAGCACCCAGCACGGCGTACCCAGTGCCCCGGCAAGGTGCGCGATCGATGTGTCCGTGGTCACCACCAGGTCGAGGTTGCGCATAAGTGCCGCTGTATCGGCGAAGTCTCCAACGTCACCCATGAGGTCGAATGACCGTTGTGCCTCAGGCAACTCACGCCATTGCGCGCGCTTGTCCGGGTCTTTATGCAGCGATACGAATGCCACATCCTGTAAAGCAAGCAGCGGGCGGTAGAGGCACACATGGGGGAGCGAGCGCCGTTCGTCCATTAGTTTCGCGTGCAAGTCGTCTGCGCGACGTTTCCCCGCGCTAACCAGACCGACGCGCGGCAGCCCCGCCGGCAAGCTGCGCTCGAGACGCCGGCCCCAATGCCTGATCTGCGCCGATCGTACGCTGAGGTATGGTCGTTGCGCGGCGAGACTGTCGGGTGTCACGTCAAGACGAAGCGGCACGCTCGACAGGTAGCACCAGTAATCGGCCTTCCGGAGGTCGACGTGTTCGTCGGTGGACTTCAGCGTATCGATCTCGCGCGCGCTTTTGAACAGCGTCTTTAGCGCAGGCGGACACACGAGCGTGACGTGTCCCAGTCCACGCGCCTTCAGTGCCGGCATGAAACGCACGTACTGGATTGCATCACCGAATCCATAGTCGCACTGCACGACGAGCGAGCGATCTTCAAGCGTCTCGCCTTGCCATTCGGGGAGCAGACTGGCCAATATCGAGCGGGGCTCGCCGGGGCCACGGTGGGCCATGAAGTACTCGGCATGCGGCCAACCTTCGCGATACCGGCCGAGCTTGAGCAGAGCCATGCCCAGCATGAGGCGGCCACCCGGCAGCGCGGGCGCCAGCGCATATCCGCGCAATAGTGATTTTGTGGCCTCGTCGAGGCGGTTTAGTGACAGCAGCGCGCCACCCTCGTTGTACTGCGCTTCGGCGTTGTCTGGATCGAGCTCGATGGCTTCCCGGAAGCATTCAAGCGCTTCCTCCACGCGCTGCACCGCCATCAGCGCCGTGCCACGCGCGTTTTGCACAGCGGCCGAGAGCGGACGCTGTCCGGCTGACTCGGGACTGTCCGTTTGTGCTTCGGCGATCCGATCCTGTCCTGGCACCAGGAGTTCGGGACTGCGAGTCGCATCGGCGATGTCCTGACGGATTTCGGGACCCTGCGGGTCGACTACGGGCTTCTTCATATCATCACCATGGCAGGATCAGCATCTGCCTGCAACAGTAGCCGTATCGCGCTTCGTGAAGGCCGCGCGGTGAGGCACCGCTGGATCGGCAAGCATCGAAAGCAGTTCAGTGTGACCTGCTTATGTCAGGTTCTGGTTATTTCGCGCAAAACTACGAAGGTGCACTACGGCAGGACGCGCTGCGTACGTATCTTGTGCGCAGCAGCCAGACTCCGCAGATCTTGCGTTACTGTTTCGAGTACCGGCTCCCAGTGGGCAAATTCGTGCTGACGATACAGCGTCGCGGTCGGATACCATGGACTGTCGGTCCGTTCGAGCTGCCAGGGCCAGTGCGGGTTCGCGTCGAGCAATACCCACGTGCGCTGGCCGATCGCGCCGCTCAAGTGTGCGACCGACGTGCAAACCGTAATGACGAGATCCAGCGAGTCGATAAACGCTGCCGTATGGTCGAACGTTGCGAAGCTGGCGGTCAGGTCGACGAGGTCGAGGCCGGCGTCCCTGGCTGCTGAAACGTCTGCAGCGGCACCCGGTTGCAGCGAATAAAACACCACGTCCTGCAGGTCGTGGAAATGGGCCGCGTAACGTTCCCAGCCGACGCGCCGACACGCGTTTCGCCGATGCGTCAGGCTTCCGGTCCATGCGAGGCCGACTTTCAGGCGTGGCTCCGCCGCCAACTGTGTTTTCCAGGCGGCGTGCAGCGTCGGGTCGGACACAAGCCAGGGGCCGGTGGACTGGATTGTCGCTTCGTCGAGCTTGAGCGCAAACGGCAGGCTCATTAGTGGGAACTCGTAGTCGCAGGCCGGGAGCGATTCGATTCCGCCGCCGACCGTATAGCCGTCGACATGCCGGCCGAGACTGCGCACAAGCAGGTTGCCCACCTGCGGAAACGAGTTCCATATGATGCGGCCGCCCTGCGCGTGGACACGTTCAGCCAGCATGGGGATGAAGCGGCAGAACTGCAATACGTCGCCGAAACCTTGCTCGCCCCACACGAAAAGCGTCTTACCTTTGAGCGATTCGCCTCTCCAACGCGGCACAGGAAAAATGGGGCGCGCCCCGCGCAGTTCCATTGCCCCTAGCCAGCGATCCTCGAAACCCGGCCAGCCTTCCGCGTAGCGGCCTTGCATCAGGTGCAGGATGCCCTGGTTGAAACGATACGTCGCGTTGTCCGGATCGAGGCTGCACGCCGTCTTTGCGTATTGGTCGGCTTCACTCCAGCGTTGTGCGTCCTTCAGCGTGAGCGAATGGTTGTTCGCTGCGGCCGCATTGCCTGGTGCGAGTTCCAGTGCACGGACACCTGCGGCGTGCGCTCCTTCGAGATCGTGTCGTTCGCGTCTCGCATTGACAAGATTGATCCAGGCGTTCACTTCTTCGGGGTTCGCTGCCACCGCTTCTTCCAGTAGTGCAAAGGCCTCTTGCAGATCCCCGTGCGACATGCGGATGGCGGACGCAAGGTTATTGCGCAGTTGCGGGTATTCCGGGTCGACGGCTAATGCCCGGCGATAAGCGACCGTGGCTTCGGCATGTCGACCGGTTGACTGCAGGGCGTACCCAAGGCCGAACTGGAGTGTCGGGGCGTCATAGCCGAGCCGCGTAGCCAGTTCACCGAGTTCGACGGAGAACCAGGGTTGGCCCACACGAATGAGTTCATCCATCAGTTCAACGATTGCGGATGTGTCCGTATCGTGCAAATAGGCGGCAGCCTTCAGCCAGATGGCCATTGCTTCGGATTGGCCAGCATTCCTGGCCTCCGCTGCGTGTCTCAGAAAAGTGAGAAAGTGCGGGGGAAGGCGGGGTTCAACGGAACGTAGATCCTGCATTGCGGTTCGACCGGGTGACGATGTGCCGCGCCTGAAGCGTGCAGCTTACGGCTGTTGGCAACAGGGCGTCTCGAATCATTGGGAGTTTGCTGATTATGTGGCGTCGTATGCCTGTAGCCAAAGAAAGGCGTATGGAAAATTGATGGCTATCAGTGCGAGCAATAGTTAATGATGCTTATCGAAGTCTGCGCTTGTTGGGCGTTCGTTATACTTCCAGCACGCGTTATCGCAGTCTGCTCGTACGACTGCTTCGCGTTACCTGTCGGCCAACCCTGAATTGCGGCGGTCGTTTTTTGTCAGGGACGTAACGTCGGGTCTTAGATGGTAGTTCGCGCTCCAGTGCGAACGGGGATGTGGAATACAACCCCAAATCCGCGACGGCATTCCTGACAGCGATTCAGTCGCGATGGAATATGCAAATGAAGACGAGCGACGTTGACGCAATCTCGAGCGACTATCAACGGTGCATGGAGCAGTTTGCGACCGGCGACCACGCCGCTGCTGAACGCGGTTTGCGCGCTCTGCTCGACAAACATCCCGATATTGCCGAAGCCTGGTACCACCTGAGCCTCCTTCTGTCGTTCCGGAAGGACAGCCACGGCACGGAGGCTGCATTGCGAGAGGCGCTCGCGCGGGCGCCGGATCTGGCGCAGGCGCATAACAACCTCGGGCGTCTGCTGATGGATTCCGGCCGCTTCGAAGAGGCCGAGGCGGAATTTCGCGCTGCGGTTGCGCATGGTCCGAGCCTCGTGGAAAGCCACTATAACCTCGGCTTGCTGTTGCTTCGCGCGAATCGCCGGACCGAGGCGGAGGCCTTTCTGTATCAGGCAATTTCCCTGCAGCCGGACTTTGCGGCCGCATATATCAATCTGGGCGCTCTATTCCTCTGTAATGGACGTCTCGATCAGGCGCAGCGGAGCCTGATACGGGCGCTTGAGCTGAATCCGGACTCTCCGGCGGCTCATCTGACACTCGGCTCGGCGCTGCTGGCCTCCGGCCGCGTCGACGAAGCGATTGAGCATCTGGCGCAGGGTGTGAGGCTCGAGCCCGATAATGAGGGAGGAAGGCATCAGCTGTACTCCGCGCTGCACCGAGCGGGGCGCCCGACGGAAGCGGAAGCGTTGTACCAGGGCACTCCGACCGGAACTACCGGGAGCCACCGTCAACGCCGCGACAAAAAGGAGGGCGCCTGAATGGTCCCGAAACGCACTGACACGGCACGTACTGTAGAGCAGGAATCCAAAGCGAATCTGGCGCGTGAGGTATCCAGCGACGATCGCACGCAGGATGTCGCCATGATTAACTCAGAGGCGCTTCACTGCATCGCCGCCGCCCGTTTCCACGAGGCACACGACCTGCTGGCGCGGGCGCGTCAGGCACAACCTTCCGACCCCGTAACGCTGTGTAATCTCGGTCTGCTGTTTGCATGCGAGGGCAAGGCCGAGTCTGCGCAAGAGTTTTACCGGAATGCGCAGGCGCTTGCGCCCGACCTGGTCGAGGCCTATTTCAACAGTGCCGTGCTTCATCACCGTTGCGGAGAATTCGAAGCAGCGCAGGCCGCCTATCTGCGCGCGCAAACGCTTCGACCGTTCCATCCGGAGATCAGCTTCTGCCTCGGTTCGCTATACCGGGAGGTTGGCCGTACCGACGACGCGGTACGCGCGTTTCGCCGGGCCATCGAACTCCGAAACGATTATCCCGAAGCTCATCACGATCTGGGTATCGTCCTGATGAACGAGGGCGTGCTGGACGAAGCCGAACAGTGCTTTCGCCATGCGCTCAAGCTAAGACCCGGATACGTCGACGCGCTTTACAACCTCGGGCTCCTGCTCGAGAGGACGCAGCGCCGCGCGCAAGCAGTCGATGTTTTGCGCGAGGCCCACGAAGCCGAGCCGGCGCGATCAGACATTTGCAACAATCTTGCGATACTGCTGATGCGCGATCCCAGCACACTGGAGGAAGCCGAGACGCTGTTGCGGGGTCTGGTCAAAAGCGATCCGGATCACCCGGAGGCGCACGCGAACCTCGGTTGCCTGCTGCGGGAGAAGGGAAATTCTGCTGAGGCCGAGCCCCTGTTGCGCCGGGCACTGACGCTGCACCCCGAAGCGGCTGAACTGCAGGAGCAACTGGGCATGCTGTTGCAGGAGACCGGGCGCTTCACTGCGGCTAAAGAGGCCTATCGTCGGGCGCTGGCGCTCCGGCCCGGGCTGGTCAACGCACAACGGTTCCTCGACAAGCTCACGAAGCGTCCTTCCTGACGGCCGGGCGCGATCCCGGCCAATCAATTTTTCTGGAGCCCTTTTCATGCTCGACTTCCGGAAGATGAAGAATTTTGTCGTACTCGGCGGCGGAACGGCAGGCTGGTTTGCCGCGCTCGAGTTGCGGCGAATGTTTGGGCCGGCGGTATCTGTCACGGTCATCGAATCGCCCCGCGTCGGTGTGATCGGCGTGGGTGAGGGCGGAATCCTGAATTTTCCGGAAGCACTCATTGGGCGCTATGGAATCGACCTCGATGCCTTCCTTGAAGGCACCGGCGCCGTATTCAAGCTTGGGTTCGAATACGTCGGATGGAACAACGGCCGCGACGACGACGTTTTTTATCATCTGTTTCACCGACTCCCGGCGGAAGGCGAGGGGCGCATGATCGACGGTGTCGCCCCATATTGGTCGATGCTGGCGGCACATGGGATTGGTATTCATCACGCGGTTTACTCGCTGCCTTTCGTCCTTGCGAATGCGTCGCAGAGCGAAGTGCGAAAGGCGCTCGAGGCGGCTGGCGGATTGATGCCGTGGTCTCTTCACTTCGACGCACATCGCGTGGCGGCGTGGCTTAAACTGGCCGCGATGGCGCGCGGAATCGAAACGCGTGTCGGGAACGTGGTCGAGCTGTTACGCGATGCAGAGAGCGGACACGTGCGTGCATTGCGCTTCGAAGGCGAAGAGCTCCCCATGCCATGTGATTTTCTGATCGACGCATCGGGTTTCGCGCGTATCGCGTTGCAGAAGACGATGGGCTCGCCGCTGCGTTCGTTCACCGATTACATGAGTCACGATCGAGCGATTCCGTTCTATATTCCCCATCCTCGCCCGAACCCGCATCTCGTCACGCGTTCGCTTGCCATGAGTGCTGGCTGGATCTGGCAGATCCCGGTGCGGGAGCGGGTCGGATGCGGTTATGTATATTCGAGCGCGTATCTCAGCGAAGACGAGGCGCTGGCGGAGATCGAGTCCCGTCTCGGACAGAAGATCGAGCCGATGCCCACGTTGCGCTTCCATGCCGCCCATTTCCCCGAGGTATGGGTGGGCAACGTGATGGCGGTGGGGCTTGCATCGGGTTTCATCGAGCCGCTTGAAGCGACTTCCATCGGGCAGATGCTCGGCCAGCTCACGATGTTCGGCGAGACAGTGAAGCAGAGCTGCGGCGTCGTTCCGCAATCGACGATCTCAACGTTCAATCATCGCAATCGCCTCGATTGGGACGGAATACGCGACTTTCTGTGCCTGCACTACGATGTCCCGCGCCGCGACACGCCGTTCTGGCGCGACGTCACGTCGCGCGCGGTGCCGTCGACCTATTCCGACCTCAAGAAGGCCTGGCAGCTTCGCACACCGCGTCCGGTGGATTTCAATGCCTATCGCGCGGGGCACGTGTTGCACTTCGACGCTACGAGCTGGTTTGCAGTCGGGCAGGGCGTTGGTGTGGTGCCTCCGGCGGCGGCGCAGGCCGATCTGGACATGCTGCCGCGCGAAGCCGTGCGATCCGCTGAAGCGTTTCTCCACAGCGTGCGAATTCGAAACGCCAGTGCTAGACAGTCGTAAGCGAGTTTTTGTTTTGGCGTTGGCTGGCGAGTGACCGGCAACGCAAGGGGCCCCCTACCCATGTACAAAGTCAAACAGTGTCGTTACGGCAAGATGCTATTTAATGAAAACGACAATACGGTTGGCAAGTGTCTTGACGAGTACGGTGAATGGTCTGAACCGGAGCCGCTCCTGTTTTCCCAGATCGTCCGTCCCAACGACGTAGTGGTCGAGGCTGGAGCGAATATTGGTGCGCACAGCGTTCCTCTTTCAAAGATGGTTGGAGAGGATGGCCGCCTTTATGTGTTCGAGCCGCAGCGGATCGTATTCCAGATGCTGTGCGCCAATCTCGCGTTGAATGAGTTGCTGAACGTCCGGGCCTTTCATGCGGCATTAGGGAATAAAAACGAAATAACGGAGTTTCCGTATTACGATCCGCGAAATCCGAACAATTTCGGTGCCGCGACTTTCTACGATCTGGGTAAATTCCCTTCGGAATCCGTCACTGTTAGAACGCTGGACTCCTATGCGCTGGATCGCGTCGACTTCATCAAGGCGGACGTCGAGGGATATGAACCCATGGTTCTCGACGGTGCGAAGCAGACCATCGAACGGCATCGGCCAGTCTTGTACCTGGAATACCTGAATCACCATACATTGGACAGTTCCGGGGAAATTATTAGCCGCCTGAAGCACCTCAACTACAGCTTCTGGTATTACATCTGTCCGGCCTACAATCCGCAGAATTTCTCCAAGAATCCTGATAATTTCCTTCAGGGTGTATGGTCTTTTGATCTACTCTGCGTGCCATCGGAAAAAGCAGTGGTTACCGGCATGCAGAACGCCCTGACCGAGAGGGGCTACTGCGATGATCCGGATGCGTGGAGATCAGTCAGATTTGAATGGAAGATCTGACCTGTTACGAGGTCAATTTCGTCGAGGCTGGCGAATGCAAGCCGATTCAAACTTTCTTTGTGCGACCGGACGTTGGAACTCTCGCTGTGGGCGCTTTCGACCGGCTTGCCCGGACGAATGAACCGCACCGCCCATGGCTGGACACCCGTGACTCAAGCGTCTTGCTGACACCCACTGACTTGTTGTCGACCTGAATCGACTTTGAGTGCCGTCTGTGCAGCCGTAGTTGCGCAAACGCACGCACGACGCGCGCATCCAGCAACGAAAAGCGGACTTCGATGTGTGGGCACTCGCGATTCCACGCATCAATGGCGGTCGACACCCGAACGCGCCAACCATTGATCGGGCCAGCCGCAGCGAAGTCCGTTGCACGGACTATATCCGTGCCGTCGGGTGTGAACATCGCGACAGGTAAATGGCTCGGACGCTTCCTGCCCTGTCGTCCGTGAAACGACAAGTCTTCTCCGCGGTGCGGTCGCCTCGTCAGTCTGTGGTTCTGGATCAGGCCCTTACTGGTGCAGCGGAACATGCAGACGGGGTGAGTCAAAGCTCCGCGGCTCCCGCCTCAGTTCACGCAGTCATTGCCGGGCCTTATGGTCTCCGTCAGGCGGCGAAGATCGACGCATTGCTCCACAGCAGGCCAATGAGCGTGTATGCCCGTCGCTCCGGATAGCCACGTCGCTCAATCACCTGCCGTGCGACCTCCGGACGTTGCGCTGGCAAAGTTATTTATTCCCGGGAACATCGTTCAACACCCGGATGAGCGGCGCCTGGCCGGTCAACCGTCGCTAAAGCCGACGGTTTTCCTCCACCAACGGTCGAAGGTGTCGTGTGCGGGAGACATCCATGCAGCCCCAGCGGCTGCGCCACGTCTGGAACGTGGCTTTCGGCAGATGTCCGCGACTTTCATGCTCGCTCCGGCTTCCTGCACCTCCTGGGTAATCAGCGCTTCGCTGAGCCGCGGATTCTTCGCTGTAGGGATTCTCCTATGGCCTTGCCAGTAACTTTGCAGCAGGACACCTCAGTGATGAAAGGGCACTGTCGCGCGGACTAAGTGTCTGGACTTCTGGTATCGAAATCGGACTAGTCCCATCCGGGAAATGAATATCGCAAAATTAGGCATCCGTATCTAAGCGGTCATTTGGGGTGAGATCGTTTGTTGAGACATTAGTATGACTTTTAGATAGGCGAAATTTCACCTCCAGTGGTTTCGGGGAGATTTTTCAAAATTTAAGAATTGCGCCTGCCCTGATGGGACGGTTAATACTAAAAATCCAAATCGCCCAAATTTTATTGTCTCAATGATGGCTGAAAGGCCCGCCGGGCAAGGATCTAGGACGCGTCCTATTTTTAAGTGTTTATCCATTAATTTGGTTTTTGGGTCCATCTTTTTAATGGGATGGGATCGCAGACGAAACCGAAAAATAGACACTCGGGCAGGCGAAATTTGACTGCCATCAGTCTTGTGTGCAGATTTGACAGTTAAGAAAACTCTTATCGTTGTGCGCTAAAAAGCGATCACCAATAATTTCAATCAGAAAACTCCGAACACAGGAATGCCCTGTCAGATGCAGCCGATTCTCTGTTCGGGGAGCGAAGTGAATGAGTGGATAGTTGGTGGTTGAGAAGCATTCCGGGTCCTGCGCGTTGTTCCGGCCGGGGTGTGTGCTTGCGCGTTGCCCAATTGGGTTGTCGGTGTTGTGAATGCGTAGCCAAGGGTCTGTACGTCTTGATGCAGGTGGAAACCGGGTGGCCGACCCCGGAATCTGCCTGCTGTTCCGTGACAACCGTCACCGGGTAGGCTCAACGTTTCAAGAAACAGAATGAACAAAAGTTACCGTAGTATCTACAACGAAACGCTCGGCACGTGGGTTGCCGTTAGTGAACTCGAAACCGCGCGAGGCAAAAAGAGCCGATCGAAGGTGGTTTCCGGCACAGCCATCGGACGAGCGCTGATCGCTGCATCACTGGCGGGGGGGATCTACACGACTGGCATTGCCCCTGCGGTGGCCGGTGTCGCCATAGCGGGCTCGACGAACAACGTCATCGACGGTTCGACGCCTGCCACCACCGTTGGCGGAAATACAGTGAGGGCGTCGTTTAACGGTGTGGCGCTGGCGGGTACTGCGGCGTGCGGTATGTTGACTCCGGCGAGCGGCAGCAGCGTATCGTCGATGATCTACGGTACCGACTCGATGTACACCGGCGGCCTTTATGGGTTCGGTTCGCAGACGACTGCTGTCGGGACCGCGACGGCCACCAACGCGGGCGATGGTGTTACTACCGGTAACACAACTGGATTCCTTACTTCGTCGTCGGCAGCGCAAACCATCGGCAACGTCACATTGGCAGCCAGTACGACGAATGCGTCGGGTACAAGCGCCAATATCACGGCGTACGGCATGAACTCGCTTGCGGTCGGGTGCGGATCGCAGGCATCGGGGATCGGGTCCACGGCGATGGGTTGGGGTGCCGTTGCTTCAGGCACGTCTGCCGTAGCGCTCGGTATCAACACCACCGCGTCGGGGCAGGGTTCGTTCGCATACGGCACCTACGCAACCGCATCCGGTACCGACACGATCGCCATGGGCACGCTTGCCACGGCGGCCGGTACGAGCAGCATTGCGCTCGGCGCGGCCGCGACTGTCGCCGGCGACGGAGGCAGCGACGCGACTTCGGGTATCGCGATCGGCCAGGCGGCGACCGTAAAGGGCGCGTACGGGATCGCGGAAGGCGACAGCTCCGTTGCGGATGGAACCGGTCAGAACGTGGCAATCGGTTCAGCCAATACCTATGCGAACGGCGATACGGTGAACGGCGGTGCGGTGGCCGTTGGTCGTGCACAGTTCGCTGATGGGGATGGCGCGGTTGCGCTTGGTAGCTCGAACTCGGCTATTGGCGCGGGTGCGATTGCACTGGGCAACAATGTTACCGCGACTGCCGTTGGGGCGATTGCGCTCGGCAACGGCACCACGAATACCGCGACGAACGCTGTCGCAATCGGCAGCGGCGCGAACGCACAGTACGCCAACAGCGTGGCGATTGGCGCCGGCAGCACGACAAGCGCAACGGCGCCGATGACGACGGCTTATCTGACCGGCACGACGGCTAACGGTGAGGTGTCGGTCGGCAACGATACGACGCTGCGCCGCGTCACGAACGTGGCCGACGGCTCGGCACAGCAGGACGCGGTAACCGTCCACCAGTTGAGCACCAGCGACAGCAGCCTGTCCACTGCGATCTCTTCGGTTTCCACTGGGCTCTCCACAACCAACTCCAACATGACGGTGCTCTCGACCTCTACGTCGAGCGGCATCGCTTCGCTTAATACAAGCCTCAGCTCAACGAATAGCTCGATCATGGTCCTGACGGCGTCGACGTCCTCTGGAATCAGCGGACTGTCGACGAGCCTGGATACGACAAACAGCACGCTCACGTCGGTGTCGGCGTCCGCATCGGGCGGCATTGCGAGCCTGAGTTCGGGTCTGGATTCGACCGACGCCAGCCTGAGCACGTTGTCCGACTCGACCTCGACCGGCCTGTATGGCGTGAACAGCTCGCTCACCTCACTGTCCACGATGGCGGGCGCGAGCATCAGCTCATTGACCACGAGCCTGAGTTCGACCAACAGTTCGATGGCCGATCTGTCCAGTTCGACGTCGAGCAGCTTCTCGACCACGACCGACTCCATCACGAGCCTGTCCGCGTCGACGTCGAGCGGCATCGCGACCACCAACAGTTCGTTGACAGCGCTGTCGCTGTCCAGTTCGAACGGTATCTCCGCGCTCAGCTCGTCGCTCCTGAATCTTACCGATTCGACGTCCACCAGCATTGCAGGGTTGAACACGAGCATCAGCTCGACCAACTCGAGCATGGCTGTGCTTTCGTCGTCCACGTCGTCCAGCGTTAATTCGTTGTCGTCCGGCGTGTCGTCGGTGTCGACGACGGTGAGCGGCTTGTCCGCCAGCCTGTCGACGACGACGAGCAACCTCACTTCGTTGTCGGTTTCCGCATCCTCCGCGATCGCGCCGTTGTCTACCGCGCTCGACGGCGTGAACACGCAGGTGTCGACCGGCATCGCATCGCTGTCGACAGGCTTGAATACGCTGTCGATGTCCACCTCGAACGCGGCTGGCTCGCTTAGCACCGGCGTGACGAACCTGTCGAATTCGACGTCCTCGGGAATCGCATCGTTGTCGTCCGGGATCGACACGACCGCCAGTTTGATCGGCAGCCTGTCGGTGTCGAGTTCGACCGGCATCGGCTCGCTGTCGACGACGATGACAACGCTTTCGACCGGTGTCGATTCGCTGTCCGCCGGCCTCTTTACGACCAACAGCAACCTGACGAGCATGTCGCAGTCCACGTCGACCAGCGTCGGTTCGCTGTCGTCCGGTCTGGTCGACGTGTCGAACAGTGTCGCGAGCGTGTCTCAGTCGATGTCGGTGGGCTTTGCGTCGGTGTCGACGAGCGTCGACAGCCTGTCGACGTCGACCTCGACGGGTCTCGCCGATACGAACACCAACATGACGAACCTGTCGACCTCGACGTCTTCGGGTATCTCGTCGCTGTCGACGAGCGTGTCGTCGGCGGTCAGCAACGTGTCGAGCCTGTCGGTGTCCGCGTCCACCAGCGTCACGTCGCTCTCGACGGCGCTCAGCACGACCGATAGCAACGTGTTCAGCCTGTCGGTTTCCAGCTCGACCGGTTTGACCTCGCTGTCCACGGGCCTGGCCACGACGACGAGTAACGTGTTCAGCCTGTCGACTTCGACGTCGACCAGCGTCATGTCGCTGTCGACGAGCATCGACGGTCTGTCCGCGTCGACGTCGAGCGGCATCTCGACGGTCGAAAGCGGCCTCGGCAGTCTGTCGAGCGGCATCTCGACCACGAACAGCAACATATCGAGCGTGTCTTCGTCGCTCGATACGACCAACAGCAATCTGGCCAGCCTGTCGTCGTCGACGTCGAGCGGGATCGATCTGCTGACGACGAGTCTGTCGACGACGAATAGCACCGTCGCCAGCGTGTCGGCGTCGGCGTCGACGAGCGGCGCGTCGCTCTCGCAAAGCGTGTCCACGACCAACAGCAACCTCGCGAGCCTGTCCGGTTCGACGTCGAGCAGTGTGGCGTCGCTGTCGTCGGGTCTGTCCACCGCGACTTCCGGTATCGGTTCGCTGTCCACCGGCATCGATTCGCTGTCGATGTCGACGTCGACGGGTCTCACGACGCTGTCGACCGGGCTCGATTCGGCCAACAGCAACGTCAATACGCTGTCGCTTTCCGCTTCGACGGGCCTTGCATCGCTGTCGGGCAGCCTGTCGACGGTCACCGACAATGTGACGTCGCTGTCCAGCGGTCTTGTCACGACCAACAGCAACGTCGCGTCGCTGTCGAGCAGTCTCGACACGACCAATAACGCGATCACAAGCGTGTCCGCGTCGGCTTCGACGAGCGCCGATGCGCTGACGACCAGCCTGTCCGCGACCAGCAGCAACCTCGACAGTCTGTCGTCGTCGAGTTCCTCGGGCATCGCGTCGCTGTCGAGCGGCCTCAGCACGACCAACAGCGACCTGACCGGCCTGTCGGTTTCGACTGCAACGAGCGTGACCTCGCTGTCGACGGGCCTTGTTGGCGCGACGAGCAGCATCACGTCGCTGTCGACGAGCGTCGATTCGCTGTCGACCGGCCTCGATACGACTGCAAGCACGCTCACGGCTGTGTCGGCATCGGCTTCGACCGGTGTGAGTTCGTTGTCGAGTGGCCTCGCCACGACGAATAGCACGGTCGCCAGCTTGTCGGTTTCGAATTCGACGAGCGCGGCGTCGCTGTCGACGAGCGTCGACACGCTGACGAGCGATGTGACCGGCTTGTCCACTTCCACGGCGACCAACGTGAGTTCGCTGTCGACCGGCCTCGCCGGCGCGACGAGCAGCGTCACTTCGCTGTCGGCTGGCCTCAATACGGCGTCGGCGTCCGCGTCGACCGGCATCGCGTCGCTGTCGAGCGGTCTCGACACGACGAACAGCACGCTCACGAGCGTGTCGGCGTCCACGTCGGCCGGTGTCGATTCGCTGTCGACGGGTCTGACGACCACGAACAGCAGCATTGCTGATCTGTCCGCATCTTCGTCGACGAGCGCTGCGTCGCTGTCGACGGGCCTCGATTCGGTCACCAGCAACATCTCGAATCTGTCGACGTCGACGGCGGCGAGCGTCAGCTCGCTGTCGACCGGTGTTGCCGGTGCGGCGAGCGGCGTCACGTCGCTGTCGACTGGCCTCGACACGGTGTCGGCGTCCGCTTCGACTGGCATCGCGTCGCTGTCGACCAACCTCGACACGACGAACAGCACGCTCACGAGCGTGTCGAGTTCGGCGTCGGCCGGCGTTGCGTCGTTGTCGACCGGCCTCGATTCGACTAATAGCGTGCTCACGAGCGTGTCGTCGTCCACGTCGACGGCGGCATCGTCGCTGTCGACCAGCCTCGACACGTCGAACAGCACGATCACCAGCCTGTCGGCGTCGTCATCGACGAGCGTCGACTCGCTGTCGACCGGTCTGTCCACGACGAACAGCAATATCACGAGCGTGTCGGCCTCGGCCTCGGCCGGTGTCG
>NZ_RQIS01000020.1 GCF_003837865.1 Paraburkholderia dinghuensis
TTCGTCAAAACGATGAAACGCGATTACGTCGCCTTCATGCCGAAGCCGGATGCGGCGACTGCCGCAAGCAATCTGGCCATCGCATTCGAGCATTACAACGAGAAGCATCCCCATAGCGCGTTGAAATACCGCTCACCACGAGCATTCCGGCGCGCGACGGAATCAGCAACCTTAGTGTGAAGCTGTGTCCGGAATTACAGGGTCAACTCCAGCAGGGCCAGCAGCTGACCGAAGCATAAGCACACGATGCAATCCCTTCGACATCGTTCCGTTAGTGTGTTTAGTGTGTATATACACTAATTGGTATTACCAAACAGATAAACGAGACGTAGGCAAACGTCGATTCGATTCCGGGCTTGCCAATAATCGGTTCAATGCGGCAGAAACAGCGAGTCAAGTGTGGCAGCCTGTTTGTCCTTCAAAGACCTTGAGTGTCCGTTTCGATTCTCTACAATTCCACACATAGCGCACTGGCCAGATCACGGTTATGAAGCGCGCTACCCGTTTCGATGGAGGACGCGATGAGCTATCACCTTGAGGGTCGCCTGCTTGAAGTTTGCAACTGCCGCGTGCTCTGTCCTTGCTGGATTGGTGAAGACGCCGATAATGGAACGTGCGATTCCATCGTCGCGTGGCACATGGATCAAGGCACAATCAACGGCGTCGATGTCGCAGGCAATACGGTTGCCACGGTATGCCACATTCCGGGCAACATCATGCAGGGCAACTGGTCGGTGGCGGTCTTCATCAGCGACCACGCGTCGAAGGAACAGGAAGAGGCACTGCTGAACGTCTTCACGGGACAGGCTGGCGGTCCTGTCGCGGAACTTGCCAAATTGATCGGCACGGTGGTGTCGGTGGAACGCGCACCAATCGGCTTCGATGTCGTCGGCGGAAAGGGCACGCTCAAGATCGGCGCCGACTATTACGCCGATCTCGAACCGTATCTGGGACCTACCGGCGCAACTACGACCCTGACCGATACCATATTCTCTACAGTACCGGGAGCGCCGGTGTTCGTCGGCAAAGCCCCTGTCTACCGCGCGAAGAACGAAGCGCTGGGGATCAACCTCGACCTGAAGAACCATAACGCGCTGCAAAGCACCTTCCAGTTCGACGCGTGACCGGGTTCCAGGTGCTGCCATTCACGACGGCGGCACCGTCACAACGCCGATTAGCGGAGCCGAACATGCGCGGCATGTCGCGTCATCGACGCATCTTCGTGCCCGTGGTGGGCAGCGTAGTCGTGCTCGCGTGGACCATCTTGTGGCTCTGGTCGCGCAGCCCCTACGGACGCTATCTGGATCACGGCGACTGGGCATCGTCGGGGCCCGCGGCGGTATTGTGCCGGGCCGTCCCCGGCGGGTCTCCGGTCGTGCAAGCCGTGCTATACGCGCTGTCGTGGACGCTGATGATCACGGCGATGATGCTCCCCACCACACTGCCTCTGTTCAATGCATTCGAGCGCGTGGTCGCGGGGCGGTCCGACCAGTTGCGCCTGCTGTCTCTACTCTGCCTCGGTTACATCGTGACGTGGAGCGCGTTCGGGTTGCTCGCGCATGGCCTTCACGCGCTCTTGCTGAGCACAATCGCGCGCGTGCCTGCGATCAGCGAATACGGCTGGCTGATCGGAGCGGCTACGCTGGCGTGCGCCGGCGCATTCCAGTTCAGCAAGCTCAAGTATCGCTGCCTCGATAAATGCCGCACGCCGCTGAGTTTCGTGATCACGCATTGGCGCGGCCGTACAACGCAGCGCAACGCGTTCGCATTGGGTGCACATCATGGACTGTATTGCGTCGGTTGCTGCTGGGCGCTGATGCTGCTGATGTTCGTGGTCGGCGCAGGCAGTCTCGGCTGGATGCTCATGCTTGCGTCCGTGATGGCGGTCGAAAAAAACATTTCGTGGGGACAGCGACTCAGCGCGCCACTCGGCGTTACATTGTTGACCTGGTCGGTGCTGCTCGTGGCAAGCAATGCCTGAGTCATCTTCGATCCGGCATGCGGAACCCCTGGCGCTCGTATTGAGCGCGTCACAGCACAGCGGCTTGCATGCCGGCCTGGAACGGAACGACCACTAGTGGCGCACGTTGGGCCGGCCTCGGGCATCGCTGCCCCGAACCGGACACGCGCGCCCGGACCCTTGGGGAGTCACTCATGCCAACCCGACCCGCGAATACACCGCACGCGCTGCGCGAAATCTCGCTGATCCGACACGGCGAAACTGCATGGAGCCTCTCGGGCCAGCATACGGGCCGCACCGACATTGCACTGACCAATCGCGGCCGTGAGCAGGCGCTCGCGCTCGTGCCGTTGCTCGGCGAACAGCCGTTCGATGCAGTGCTATCGAGCCCGATGTCTCGCGCCATCGAGACTTGCCGCCTGGCTGGATTCGGCGACCAGATGACCGAAATGTCCGATCTTCGTGAGTGGGACTACGGTATCTATGAAGGACGTACTACCGCGGAAATCCGCGCGACCGAGCCCGACTGGAGTGTGTGGCACTCGCCCATTCCCGAAGGCGAAAACCTCGAACAGGTTCAGATACGGGCAAACTCCGTGATCGAGCGGCTGATGATGATGAAGGGACGCCTGGCCCTGTTCTCGCACGCCCATTTCCTGCGTGCGCTCGCCGGTTGCTGGATGGGCGGCGACGCGTCGCTGGGCGCGCATCTGTATCTCGATACCGCATCAGTCAGCGTATTGGGCTTCGATCATGAAGAACGCGCCATACGGTGCTGGAACGTGCGATGCGCGGCAACTACATGAGGACGATATGTTGCGAAGGCGCGGCACAGGTATGCCGCTTTCAACACCGCGATAGAAAAAAATAATCCGCGGCAACTGTCAGTCTCGTCCGAATACTGAAGTGCCGGCGCAGGTCTTTATCACGCGCATCGTGCTCAATACGGCAAACGACGGACAACGCCTGAAAGACTACACACGCGAAGTCGAGCTTCCCGAAGTAATCCCTGATTAGTTCGGATGCCGAATCAAATAGATGAAAAACACGCGAGCAACAAAAAAGCCACGGGCCTTCTGTTGCTCGCCGTGCCGGCACCGCGCCGCGAGAAAGCGGCCGGTGCGCCAATGCTCAAGCGTCAAGAGGGGGAGCAGCGAAGACGATCAGACGCCGCGCCAAACGGCGCGGCCATTGCCCAATGCGTCACACGCACTGCACCTCGATGCGCATGTCACGACGCGTTGACGGCGTCCTTGAAAGCCTTACCGGCCGTGAACTTCACCGTCTTGGCAGCAGCGATCTGGATTTCCGCGCCCGTAGCCGGGTTGCGGCCCACGCGGGCAGCACGCTGGCCGGTCGAGAACGAGCCAAAGCCGACGAGTTGCACGGAATCACCCGACGTAACCGTGCGCGTGACGACTTCGAGGATCGCGTCGATAGCTGCGCCAGTGGCCGCTTTCGTCTCGCCCGTGCTTGCGGCGACTGCGTCAATGAGTTCCTGTTTGTTCATCTGCTACCTGTGTTGAGTTGAGAAAACTTGCATACCCTACCGCACAAGGGCGAAACAGGCAAATCGCGTTTCATGTCGATACGGTCTTTTATCGGTCACGGAGGGTCGCTGCGCCCCGTTTCGGGGATGGTTCAGATGAACGACCCACCGTCAAACCAGAGCGCGAACGCACCATCCAGATGCGCTAAGTATCTGGCCGGGAACGATTTATGCGCGTTTACGCGCAGCGGGCCCGGCGTCACAGGAACCAGCGATATTCCCGGCTACTGATCGAATTCATGAAGTCGAGATGATCCTGGCGTCGGTTTTCGCAATAAACCATCACAAAATCGTCACCAAGTCCCTCGCGCACTGCCGGATGCTGTCGCATGGCCGCCACGGCCGACAGCATGTCGCCGGGGAAATCGACGCCGCTCGACCGGTTTTCGTTGAGCGGCGCAATCGGTTCATGCCCCGCGTCGAGTCCGTGTTCGATACCCGTAAGAATCGCGGCCAGCACGAGATAAGGGTTTGCGTCAGCGCCTGCGAGACGGTGCTCGATGCGCAGATTCGCGTCGTCGGACTCGGGAATGCGGATACACGCGTCGCGATCCTCGAAACCCCAGCTCGCCCGGCTCGCCGCATTCACCATCGCGCCATACCGCCGGAACGCGTTGTGATTGGGCGCAAATATCGGCATGCAGTGCGGCAGCAGCGCAAGGCATCCGGACACGGCATGGCGGAGTGCACGCTTGCCATTCGCTGCGAGCACATTCTTTCCGGCCTCGTCGTAGAGACTCACGTGTACGTGCATCCCACTGCCCGGTGCGTCGAGCCAGGGTTTCGACATGAAGCTCGCGCGATAACCGTGTTTCATCGCCACGCCACGCGTACTGCGGCAAAAGAGAGCCGACCAGTCGGCGGCGCGAAGCCCATCGTCGCAATGACCGAAATTGATTTCGAACTGGCCCGGTCCGAGTTCTGCGGTGATGACGGTTGCGTCCACGCCCTGCTCGCGCGCCGTGTCGACCATCTCATGCAATACGTCCGAAAAGCGCGAAATGCGCTCGATATGCATGTTCGCCTGATCGTCTTCGTCGTCGCACAGCGGATCGCGCGCATATTGCGGCAGACCGTCCTTGAGCTTGCCGTCGAATAAATAAAATTCCAGTTCGAAGGCCACGACCGGCCGAAGGCCACGACGCTCGAGTCGCTTGAGCACGCGCGCGAGGACCTCGCGCGGTTCGAAGCCGATGGGCGCTTCGGTGCCGTCCGACGTGATCAGCATCTGCGCGAGCGGCTGCTTTTCCCAACGCACGCGCCTGAGCGTGCCAGGCACGAGGCGGCGCACTGCATCCGGGTCGCCGTCATTGAGGCAATAGTCGCCAATCGGATAAATACCACCCTGCGTGCCGAGCAGTATGGTGTTCTGTGGCAACTTCAGCATCGATCCGGCAGCAACCTTTTCAAGCATCTCGATGGGACAGCGCTTGCCGTAGAAATGACCGGGAATGTCGAGGCAGATGAGATCGACGTAGCGCACATCGGCATGTGCTTCGCGAAACGCACGCACTTCGCTGACGAGACCGGCTGCAGGAGATGTCACGGTAGATTCCTTGGTTTCGCAATTGGAAACAGTTGATAGCCTGACTTTATGTACAACTTATTGTTTATCCAGACCGCACGGAATGCGTCGATTGGTGCAAAACACCCGCGATATCAGGTGAATACCCAGAGCACCCGCGCCGCCTTGTCGCCGAGATTCGCGTAGCTGAACCGGCAACGCGCCGGCAACTGGAAGCTGTCGTTTGGCTTGAGCGTGACGGGATCCTGCTCGCCGTCGATCCAGATGGTCAACTCGCCTTCCAGCACGAAACCGCCCTGCTCATCGCTGTCGTCCACTGGGCGATCGCCGCTCGTGGCGCCCGGCTCCAGCAGACTCTCAAGCATCGAAAATCGCGACGACATGGTGGGCGATACGAGCACATCCGTAATGCCACTCGCGTAGTACAGAATGCGACGCTCACCTGGACGCGTCACCCAGGGCAACGCGCGCGGCTTGCTCAAACTGTAGAAATACGTGGTGGGCGTCTGCAGCGCCTCGCCGATGGCGGTCAGATCCGCCACACTCGGTCGTGACAATCCGCGCTCGACCTGCGAAAGAAAGCCAACCGAGCGGCCGACGCGCTTCGACAACTCGCTCAGCGTCACCTTTTTGTGTTTTCGCAGATCGCGAATCAGGATCGCGAGGCCTTCAATTTCTTCTTCCTTGTCCATGCTTGTTTACTCCGTCACACGACGTCCCGCAGGCGATACCACAGCTTGCCTAACGCCTCCAGCGGCGCCGCGAACCGCTCGCCACCCGGAAAGCCCGGATTATGAATGGCCTGGTAAAGCGCAAGCAAGCGGTTATCGCCGAGGATCGCGTCCGTAACGGCGCGCGCCGCCGCGAGTGTGGGCAACACACCGTGCCCGGAGAATCCCTGTAGCCAGTAACGTTGTCCTTCGCACCCGACGTCCGGTGTCCGTCGCATGCTGATGTCGATGTGACCGCCCCACGCGTAATCGAATTCGATGCCGCGCAACTGCGGGAACGCACGCTCGAGATTCGGCCGGGTCGCGGCAGCGATGTCCCGCGGAATGCCGCCGAGATACGTGCATGCGCCGCCAAACAACAAACGATGATCGGGGCTCAGACGGAAATAGTCGGGCACGAACTGGTTGTCGATGACACAGCTATTGCGCGGCAGCAGCGATTTCGCGAGTTGCGGCTCAAGCGGGCGCGTCGCGACCTGATACGTGCCGACGGGCAGCACGCGGCTCGCCAGCCGCCGATCGAGCTGATCGATATACGCGTTGCAGGCAAGCACGAGCGTGTCCGCGCGCACGGTCCCCTGGTTCGTGTTTGCGACATAACCGGAATCGGTCTCGTGCCAGGCCAGCACGCGGCTTTGTTCGAAGATGCGGCCGCCCGCCTGCTCGACAGCGTCGGCGAGTCCGAGCGCCAGCTTGAGCGGGTCAAGATGCCCGCCCTCGGGATCGTAAAGCGCCGCGCGATAACGGCGGCTACCGATCCAATCCGGCATCTCTTCTTCGGGAATGAGGCGCAGCTTGTCGTAACCCCACTTGTGCACGGCTTCGTCGCGCGCCTCTTCCAGCATGCCCACACGACTACGCTTGACGGCCGCCCACAGGCTGCCGGATCGGTAATCGACGTCAAAGCCGTGCCGAACGGGCAATTCGCGCACCTCAGAGGCGGCCCAGCACATGCTGTCCCAGAGTTGACGCGTGCGTTCGACGCCCAATGAACGTTCGAGCGGACCCATGTCGCAGGACCAGCCGAGGATTGCCTGCCCACCGTTGCGGCCCGACGCAGCCCAGGCCACGCGGCTCGCTTCGAGCAACGCGACGCGCTTGCCCGCGAGTGCGAGCCGGAGCGCTGAATGCAGGCCGCTAAACCCGCCGCCGACGATCAGGACGTCGACGTTGCAGTCGCCCTCTAACGCCTTGCGAACCGGCAGTGAGCCGGGCCAGCTACCGGCGTAATAGCTCTCTACGTGATGAGTCGATTCGACGAACATGTCGACGCCCGTGAAAATTGGTTGGTGAAATTTCATGAAAAAATAACACGACAATTTCACGAGCGCAACTCATCGTGTTGCCGCGCGAGGAACCAGGTCGCATGAGTTGTGCGTTCCAGGATGCTCTGCTCGATCTAGTTCCGCACGCTGCCAGAGGATCAGGAATACGGCGCCGCTGTGCCGCGTTTATACCAATGTCGATGCATGGCGTTCGCACACCATGCACTTTGAGTTCGACACCCCGGTAGTTTTGAAGTGAATGCCTCGCTCGAATGCTCTGTGCGGAACTTCCCGCGGGCTTCCCACCAGGAGATCGGCATGAAACGGATTCGGATGGTTCTTGCGTATCTCGTCTGCCTTGGCATGGTCGCGATGTCCGCGTCGGCGGTTGCCGGCAGCGACATGAATCGTAGCGCCGACAGTGCGTCGAGCAGTTCAGGGAATTCTTCCGGGAGTTCCTCAGGCGGTGGCTACTGAACGCCGCAAGACACCTTGCGCGGTCCGTCCCCCGAGGCCGGACCGCTTGCGCACGCATGGCCCGGCCTCGGAGCCGTCTTGAACGCGCACTGACAACGCCCGACGGGGATTGTCGGCGGCCGCCGGGTGACGCCGGTGTTCCGCGAACACACTAAACAGAACGGCGAAGGAAGCAGCAGGAATCAGCATCCTGTACGCCGCCCTACCTCATAGCCACGCCCTGCTTCAGTTCCATTGGCCCGCTGGCAAAAGCATATTCATGGTCGCTACGGATGACCCTGGAAACGCCTGCAAGAGCTAATTGCATTACTTGACGGTGATCGTCCCCTTCATTCCCGCCTCGAAATGCCCGGGTTGAAGGCAAGCGAAATCGAAGGTGCCGGCACGGGTAAATTGCCACACCAGATCGCCGGTCTTTCCAGGCTCGACCGTCACGCTATTGGCGTCCTGATGCGTCATATCTGGCATCGCACGCATCATGTCGGCGTGCTCCTTCAGTTCCTGCCTGGAGCCCAACGTCATCTCGTGGCGTACCGCGCCGGCGTTCTTGACGACGAAGTGGACCGTCTCGCCTTTCTTGACGGCGATAGTCGGCGGTTCGAAGCGCATGGTGTCGAGCATAGTGACTGCGACCGTGCGCGTTGCGTGCTTCGCGTCGCCGGGTCTTCCAGCGGATGAGCCCTCATCATCTCCGTGGACGTGGGCACTGGAACTCGCCCGCGGACTATGTTGTGTCGCCTCCTTCTGAGGTGCCGTGGCGTCTGCAAAGGCGGACGACGAAAGAACGGCAGCCGCGAGCAGGACGACGGTCGATGCCGCGATTACGGCGGCTGAAGGGCGTTGCATGGACTACTCCTATCCAAAGAGAACTCGCAGTCTAGCGTCAGTATCCGGCTCCCGCTATGACGGAAATCCTGCGCGGAAGGGTGCGTAGCTTGTCAGAAAGTTGGCCGCACAAAGTCAGAGGAGCATCCGCAGACCAACGTGACAAGTGGAGCTGCCCTGGTCGCTCGCGTCGCTGCCTGGGATGCTTGACGGCGCGCAGGGGCGCTTCCGCGGCTCGCACGAGCAATGCGGTCTCAACGCTACGACCGACACCGAAGCGATCGCCGCGTGGCTGACGCTGCACGAGCCGCGACACGCGACGCGTTTACTGCAGTGAGACTTGGCGCCTGCTGCTGTGGGTCCTCGGCGAACGCCACGGGCGGCACTCGTCGCGCCCCCATCGCGTACTGCGCCTTCGATCGACGTCGCGCACCGGCTGCACGCCGGGTCGGGCCACCCTGACCGCGCAGCTCGCCCGCGTAACGTCCGAGTGGCGTCCGCTTGCGCGCGAACGCAGCGTGCGCTCCGCGACATACGCGCTGCCCGTCCTGCGCGCACGCTTTGCGCGGCTCGTCGGGCAGCAGCACGTCGTCGTCAATCCGTTCGCCGACGTGACGGTCCGCGGCGGGCTGGCGAGCATCGCGTTCGATGCCGCACAGGCCGTCGATGGCCGCGAGTGGAAGCAAGTGCGCGCACTCGCCGCCGGCTCGTACGCGGCCTGGCCGGACGCGGTCCGCATATACCTGAGTATTTTGTGAAGGGACGTGTGGTCGGCCACAGAACAAGACCGGCGTCCGGGAAATCATTCTGTACATGGCGGCAATGGACGCGATCGCGGACTTCCCTGGCATCGTAGCTAGCGGAACCCACCCCCTACGCCTTAGCCGAAGGCGAACGGTTTGGGAGGCAAGGCTAATCGGTCCCAGTGAGGCGCTGGACACTCCAGACAACGCAACATCGCAATCGCGGTAGTGTGTTGACTGGCGCCTTCGTGTGCATTCGCATCGCCCGGGTTTGTCCTGGCTAGATGCCAGCGCAACCAGGTGCTGCCATGTTGCGTAAGGTCGCACTGCGTTCGCGCGCCGCCAGCGGGCCAAGTGGCTCGCTCAACCACTCCCTCACTCTGCACGGAGGAAGCCATGCAGAAACTGATTACGCGGAGTCTGGCTGGCATGGCCTTCGCCACGCTGTTCTATGGAAGCGCATCGTATGCGGACGGTCCGCCCGAGGCATACGACAACGGCGCGCCGGCCCAACGCAACCTCAAGCCCGGCGACTACCTCGTGAATGCCGACGGCGCGAAGGAAGATCCGAACGCAAGGATGAGCGAAATCGCCCGGGCGTATCGCAACGGCTGGATTCATCGTGGCAACACCGACGACCGGATCCTGAAGGACCTCATCCAGAAGCAGCACGATGCGAACATGGCCGCTGCCCGCGCGGCCATCCCGCCGGTGAGCGGGCCGCCTCCGGCGGCACCGGCGCAGACAGTGCGGCGGTACTTGCCACCGCCGCCGCCATCGTCGTATGTGGACGCCCCGCCGCCTGCGCAGTACGCGCCGCAGATGTATGCGCAACCGATGTACGCCGAACCGCCCGCACCCGTTCAGCCGGTTCAGTACGTGCCGGTGTATCCGCCAGCGCCTCCGGTGTATCAACAGTACCCGCAAGCCGTGTACGCGGCGCCGCCTGGCTGGCCAGTCGTCGCCGTAGCAAGCGCGTACCCCGTGGTGCAGGCCGGATACTACCGGGCACCCTGGTGGTATGGCGGAGGTTATCGTCGGTGGCGCTAGCGATTTTTGCGTGAGCGATCCCGGGCGCGTTACGGTCTGCCCGGACGCCGTTCCAGTAAAAGGATAGCTTCGTACAAGGAGACGCGGGCCTGGCTGGCGATACGCCGGCGTGCTATCCCTCCCCGTCCGGTCGGGCGGGTGCCCGCACGACAATATGAACCTACGCTTACAGCCTCTTGCGGTCGCATCAGTGATGGCGGTATGTGGTTCGTTGTCCGTGTCCGCCATCGCCGCCAGTAGTTCCGGCACGATGACACCGGCGGAATTGAAGGCCGTCAGGGAAGCCTACGAGGCCGGGTACAAGGCCGCGCATGCCGAAGTCCCGGCCAGCCAGTCCGGCGGCGCAGCACAGGAGGCGGCGACCGCACCGCCCCGACACAACATCGTCGACATGAAGGAGACGTACAGCGATGGAGGGGACGTTGAGACGGTACAGGAGATTCCGGTCTCGAGCGCCCCGTTGCCAGCACAAAAGGCGCCAGCGCCCCACGTGGCGAAAGTCGCCCAGGCGCCGCACGCCGCGGCAGCCCCCGCGAAGGTTCCTTCAAGAGACCAGCTGATTGCCGAATTCTGTTCGGCGGCATCGGTTCACGCCGCGGGAAATCCGCCTCCGCAGCCCGCTCACCCAGCCGCTGTGACGGCACGTGAAGATCAGGTCCCCGATGATGGAGAGGATGACAGCCAGGCGCAGGCCGTGACGCCCCAGCAGTTCGAGGCCGATGCGCAAGCCTATGCGCGGGAGATGTCGCGGACCGACGACGCACAAACAGACGCCCAGCCGGCGATACAGACTGCCTCCGCGGAAGCACCGTCGCCTTCGGGTCCAGCAGCTCCGCGACGCTTCTGGTCCGCGCAATACCATACCTGGATCACGGTCGGGAATTCTGGCCAGTGATGCGGTATCGGGTGCCGCTGGTTGCGCGGCGGCACCCGGTTTCGTACGCCTCTTCTGTTGTTTATTTTCGGCACTGCGCTCGTCAGTCGCCCGGCGGCACGCTGTATCCCATATCGAATCGCGTGCATCTGGCAATGCACAATGAATTTTGCCGAACAAGGCGCGCCGAAATTGTCGTTGCGAGCCGGAACGTGAATGGACCACGCTTGCGCTCGCAATCGCTAACGCTTGCGCATCTGTCCGACGAGTTTGCCGATCCCTCGCGAAAGTCGCGCAATCTGCCTGTACTGCTCGATCAGATCGACGGCCAATTGATAGTCCAGCACGTCTGATTTCTGCGCCAGTTGCACATTACCGAGAATGCTCTGCCGCGTCTGCGCAACGAGCGCCTTGATCTCGGGCTTGGTGCCAAAGGTTCGAGACGCGGGACGCGCATTTGTATCCGCGTCGCCATCGGCATCCACGTCCGCGTCTGTTTGCGCGTCGCCGATCGCCTCGACGACCTGTGCCAGATTCTGAATCACGACTTCGGCGAATCGCGAATTCGCAACGCCTTTCAGACGCGTGAATTCAATATTCTGCGTCAGCCGTTGTTGACTCATGGACATCAGATTCGTCCCGATAATGGCACTGATGTTCTCGAGACTCGTGACGATCTGCGTAAAGCAGACTAGCTGTACGCCTTCCTGCTCTGATGGTTCATCCTGCGAAATTAGTCCGATGTAATAGAGTATTTCGGCAGCGAGCCGGTCCACCTCCTTGTCCCGATCGAGCAGCGTATTGATCTCTTCGATGGACCCGCCCACGACGACGTGTGCGCCGCTGCGCACGATATCGACGACCTCATTGCCCAACCGGCTCGATTCCATCCGGACGCGCTGAAGCCCAAGCGAAGGCATCTCCAGGGACGATTTGTCGAGATAGACCGGGTCGCCGATCCGTTTCTTCTCCCGCGCGCGCGGACGAACGATCAAGCGCGCGAACCGGGCGATCCAGTCCGAGAACCAAATTAGCACCAGGGTATTGCTCACGCTGAAAATCGTGTGGATGTTGGCGACCTGCCGCGGCGTTTCGGCTGCCAGCCTGGCAACACCTTCCAGTTCCGGGAACGACGGCGAGACGAACCGGCCCATTTCTGCCATCTGCGGAATGAAAAACGCCCAGACCACCACACCAAGGACATTGAATATGAGGTGTACGACAGCCACCTGAAGGGCTTCCGCCGACTTGCCTATCGCAGCAAGCAACGCCGTTCCGCAAGTGCCCACATTCGCACCGAGAATCAGTGCGATACCGGCTTCAAGCGGCATCAACCCCTGTGCACCGAGGGCAATGACAATGCCCAATGTCGCGGCAGAGCTTTGCACGATCGCGGTAAAGACGGCGCCGACCACAATACCCAGCACTGGATGCTTCATGTCCTGCATCGCATCGATGAACGGGGGGAAGGTTCTCAGCGGACGCGTGGCGTCGCCCATGAACTCGATGCCGATAAACAGCAGCCCCAACCCCATCACGATTTCGCCGGCCCGGCGAATCAGCATGCGCTTGCCGAATGCGTACATGACGAACCCGGCAGCCAGCATGAAAGGCGCCAGCCTGGAAACATCGAACGCAATGATTTGAGCCGTGACCGTCGAGCCGATGTTCGCGCCCATGATCATCGGCACCGACTGCGTCAACGTCATCAATCCAGCGGAAACGAAGCCGACCATCAACACGGTCGTGATCGTGGACGAGTTCAGCAGCGCAGTCACCACTGCACCGGCCAGTACGCCCCGGAAGCGGTTGGCCGTGAGCTCGCCGAGCCATGCCTGCAGTCTCGAGCCGGCGATGGCCTTGAAGCCTCCGGTCATGAATTGCAGGCCCAGCAAAAAGAGCGCAAGTCCACCGACAAGAAGGCCGGACATGTGGACCAGATTCAGGTTTGCCTGATCGATAGACGAGGGATCGGGAGTCATGTCGTTGCGCCTCGCGTCATTGCGTACCCACGCTGTCTGCCCGCTTCAATGTTCACGCGATCTCGTGCCCGTCCGGTTCCGCACCGGCACGACGAAAGCCCCGTTGATCCGGATCGCGACCGTCAACCCGCCTATTCTGTTTCAAAACGGGAAAACGGGGCGGATCCCGGTCATGCGCGGCTCATGCACGATCACTGCGCCGTCGAACTGCGTGCCACTCACCCGTGCTTTACCGGCTTCCGGCACGCGAACCGTAATCGACCACCGTGTCTGCCACCTCGACTGGAATTGCTGATGACTTCATTGGCCCGCTTGCACATTGCACCGCAGCAGCGCAGCACACGCTGTCTTTCCAGCTCGGCGCCGAACGCCTGCGATGGGCAGCACCACCGCGTTTGTTCATCTACGGCAGCGTGCGATCAGGCGGCGACAAAATCCTCGCCGGCTCACAAGCAACGTTCGCTTCTTCGGCATCAAATCACGGGCGACGGATATTCAATGCGTGCGCGAACAAAGGTTGCCTCATCAACAACCTTGAAGGCAGACCGCGAACGGCGAACCGGCCCCTTTGTATTCGCCTTTGCGCCGCTGAAATGCGCTGTTTCGTCGTGATTTTTAAGTCACGTTTAAGCAGCTATGAGTACCTTACGCCCCATTGGTCAACCTCCCTTTTCATCATAGCCATGACTACCAGCAAAAATCGGAACCGCGGATTGATCGTCGGTGTTGCAGTGGCGGTCGCCGGCGCCTATCTCGTGGGTCACGAACGTGCCCGCGCAGACGAGGACAGCAGCGCAAAAACCACTCTGTCCAGTCCTGCAGCCGGCAACAATCAGGCCCCGAATTTTTCGGCGATCGTGGCGAAGTACGGCCCGGCGGTCGTGCACGTCGAGGCCAGAAGCGATGAACAAACGTCCGACGGCGGTCATTCCGGCGCCCTGGGAACGGGATTCATCGTCAGCCAGGACGGCTACATACTGACGAATAATCACGTTGTCGAAGGCGCGGCCCGAGTGACGATCAAGCTCTCGGATGGCCGCAAATTCCCGGCGCAGGTGATTGGCACGGACAAGGAAGGCGACGTTGCCGTGCTGAAAATCGCCGGCAGCGGATTTCCGACCGTCAAGATCGGCAACCCGGCGGATAGCCACGTCGGCGACTGGGTCGTCGCAATCGGCTCGCCTTACGGCCTCGACAACACCGTGACGTCCGGCATCATCAGCGCGAAATCGCGCACGATGTCCGAAGACAACCCGATGCCGTTTATCCAGACCGATGTCCCCGTGAACCCCGGCAATTCGGGCGGACCGCTCTTCAATCTCAACGGCGAAGTCATCGGCATCAATTCGATGATCTACTCGCGCACGGGCGGATTCCAGGGGCTCTCATTTGCCATTCCGATCGACGAAGCCATGCACATCAAAGACCAGATTGTCGGGTCCGGACACGCATCGCATGCCCGCCTCGGCGTTGCCGTTCAAGCGCTCGATTCCTCCACGGCGAGCCAACTCGGACTGAACTCGACGCATGGTGCGCTCGTAGCGCAAGTCGAGGACGGCAGCCCCGCGCAAGCGGCGGGCGTCCAGCAAGGTGACGTCATCGTCGCGCTCAACGGCCAGGAAATCGCAACGCCAGCCGAGCTGCGCGCACGCGTCTCGCACCTCGAATCCGGCGCGAATACCAAGCTGACCGTGCTGCGCGATGGCGCAAAGCGTACGCTCACGCTCGCTGCCAGCGGCGACGCGGCAGGCAACGCAGCGCCTCAAACTCGCGCGCAAAGCGAAACACCGCGTCCGCGACTCGGCGTGGCCGTGCGTCAGCTCTCGGACGACGAAGCCGCGCAGATCGGTGTCGATGGCGGCGTGCTCGTCGCGCGCGCGTCGGGTCCGGCGGCAGCGGCGGGCGTTAGCCCCGGTGACGTGATCCTCGCGGTCAACGGCGTCGAGGTGAGTAACGTCGAGCAGTTGCAGCAGACCATTGCCGACGCGCGTGGCAAGGTGTCGATCGTGGTCTATCGCGACGGCCAGCAATTGACGCTCAAGGCACAACTCGCGAACACGCGCGAGGGTTGAACGCGCCACACATCGATTGCGTCGATTGCGTCGATGTCACGGCGAGACGGCAGGCGAAGCGTCACTGGCGCTTGCGCGGGAAAAGGGTACGCGAGAACAGGTACCTCAACCCGCCAGGCACCTGCGGCGCTTCGACGGCCTGCCACGCCAGCAGGCCGGGGACGAAGATGACCACGTCGCGGATACGCCGCGCCCCGGCCAATGCGAGACATAACGCGGGATCGAGTCCGAGCGCCCCGCCGATCACGATGAATCCGCCTTCTTGCACGCCCACCGCGCCGGGAACGAAAAACGCCGCGCTGCTGAGCGCCTGAATCAGCGATTCGATGACAAGTGCTTCCACGAATGTGACGCGCGCGCCAAGAAAAAACAGCGCTGCCCAGATTTCGAACGACGTAATCGTGTAATGCAGCGGCTGCCAGAAAAACAGATAGCGAATAACGGCCCCGCGACGACGCCAGACCTCCTTGATAGCTTCATCCACCTGCCACGAAGCAGTGACGGTGCCGACAAGCTTGCCGCTCAACATACGGTCGAGCACGCGCGTCACCCGCTCGAACGGATTTGCGTGCTGGATTAGCGCGAAGGCCGCCAGCAGCGGCGCTAGAACGGCAACGCCCAGGGCGAGATCGCCCGCAAGTCGAAGGTCGCCCGACTCCCCGTGACTAAACAGAAAGCCGATGCCGACAATCGTGAACATCAACTGACTGATTACCGTTAGCTGCGTATCCACGATCAGACTGGATGCAGCGAGGGGAACGGGCACGCCGCGTCGCAGCAGGAGGCGAAAGGCTTCGATATCGCCGCCCACGCGTATCACGGGGAGCAGGCTATTGACGGACTCGCGGATCCAGGTCAGCAAAAACAGGAACCGTAACGGCGGCCGGCTCACGCGCTCGAAAAGGATTTGCCACGCGCGTGCGTTGCTCAAGATGTGCAGCACGTGAATCAGCGCGGCAAGGACCAGTCCCCAACCAGCAGCATGCAGCGCCGCGAGGACAGCACGTGGATCCTCGTGCCACAGCAACCAGAGTGCAAGGCCCGCACCCGCAAGCGCGGCGAGACCTCCCACGCCTTTCATGGGAACGCTGGACAAGACCGGGCGCAGCACGAAACGTGCAGCAGCGAACTGGCTCGACGAATACTCACGTCCCGAGACCTCCCTTATCCGTCCACTTGCGCAGCGGGCGCGGGCGCCATCTTCGCTCTTGAACGCAGCATCTGACGTGGAAGCGTCTCGCGCGAGAGTGACCATATCGAATACAGCACGCCTTGCTGACGCAGCGCGTTGACCGCTGCCTGCACGTTGCCGTGCCTGAACGCCTGAAGCGCATCGGCCACGGCTATGGCGCCGTGCATCAGCACGCTGGCATGCCGATAGCACGACATCGTGCACGCGTTACAGGGCTCCGTTTCATCGGGGAGGTCATCCAGGTCGAAAACCGAACCCATAGGCTCGGACCACGCTTCGCACCGCCAGATGTCGAGATTCCAGTCGATATAAAAGTACTTTCTCCCGCCTATGCACGGCACGCGCTGTTCTTCGCCGCGCACGAAACGTTCCACCTCGGCGAGCGCTCCAGACGGATCGAGCACGCGAAAGTGGCGCTTCATTCGAACAATGGCGCGCAAGGCATCGAGCAATTCCTGCGTATCGAGGTCGATTAGCTTCGACGCTTCATCGTAGACGAGCGACGTGGATCCGAAGGGTGCGCGCCGCGGATATGAGAATGAGACGGCATCGAAACCAAGTTCCGCAAGCGTCTCGGGAAGCGCGTCATAACGGACGAGCCGGCTGACTGTCACAGAAGCACAGGTGAAGATGCCATGCGCGCGCGCCGCAGCAAGGCCTGCGCTGATTCGCGGGCCGAGTCCGTTTAGTCCTCGATTCAGTTCGTGCTCGTGGATGTTGGGGCTATCGATAGAAACGAGCAAACGCTTGAGACCTGCTTGCGCGAGACGCTCGATATGGCGGGGAAGAAACCAGCCGTTCGTGATGATTGCGCACACCATGCCTGCCTGCGAAGCCGATGCGACGAGTGCATCGATATCCGGATGAACAAGCGGCTCGCCCCCCTGAAACGTGACGTACTTGATGCGGCGGCGTCGCAGGATCGGCAGCGCGCGTGCAAACGCGTCGGGGTCCAGGTAGCGTCGCGGACCTGCGAGTTTTTTGTCGCGCGAAAAGCCACAGAAATCGCAGGCAGCGTTACATACGTTGGTGACTGAAATGTCGCAGACGGCCGGAATAAAATTATCTGGCGCGGTGGCCGCGGTGGCCGTCGTGGCCGCCTTGGCAATAGTCACCGGTTCGGGAGTTGTCGATAACTTCATATCCACGTCGCCCCATGAGTGAACTCAACTATTGGGCATGACCACCCCCTCCTGCTGGGGGGCCACGGAACCTTTCAATGCGGGTATAGACCGGATAACGAGCTTTTCAAGCTCAACCACGAGGAAAAACAGGAATGCTCCGGCAACGAGCCAGATCCACGCCGACATGGGTAGACCCTCTGTGTCGAAGATTGCCTGAAACGGTAGTGCATAGGTGAACAGAAGCTGCAGCACCACGACGCCAGCTATGCCGTACCACATGTAAGGATTACCCATGTGCGCACGCACGGACAGCGATGAATTGAGCAGGTACCGACTGTTGAAAAGATAAAAGACCTGACCCAGCGTGATGGCATTGACAGCAGCCGTGCGCGCCATCTGATCCGAAGTTCCCTGGGCCTTCATCCAGAAGAACGTCGCGAGCGTATAGATCACGAGCGCCGCGCCGACGAACAGGATGCGCCAGATACCGAAACGGGTGACGATGGGCCGGTCGACTTCACGCGGTGGCCGGCGCATGACGTCTGCCTCGTGCGGCTCGAAAGAAATCGCGAGGCCGAGCGCGACGGACGTGACCATATTCACCCACAGCACCTGAGGCGCCGTAATTGGCAGCGTGAAGGCGAACAGGATTGCCACCGCGATCACGACGCCCTGGGCGACATTGGTTGGCAGAACGAATAACATCGCTTTCTCGATGTTGTTGTAGACCGTGCGCCCCTCCTTCACGGCTGCGGAGATCGAGGCAAAATTATCGTCGGCGAGGATCATCCCCGCTGCTTCCTTCGTTACCTCGGTACCCTTGATGCCCATTGCGACGCCAACGTCTGCCTTCTTGAGCGCCGGCGCGTCGTTGACGCCGTCGCCTGTCATGGCGACGACCTGCCGGTTGGCCTGAATGGCCTTCACCAGCCTCAGTTTGTGCTCCGGACTCGCACGGGCAAAGACATCGACGTCACGCACGCATTCCTGCAGCGCCGCATCGTTCATCGCCTCGATCTCCGCGCCGGCCACGGCCGTCTTCCCGTCGCCAATCCCAAGCATTCTTGCGATCGCGGCCGCAGTGATCTTGTGGTCGCCCGTGATCATCGTGACGCGAATACCACCGCCGTAGCATTCGCGCACGGCTTCAATCGCTTCCTTGCGCGGCGGGTCCATGAGGCCCACGAGGCCTAACAGCACGAGCGTTTTCGGCAAGTGCTGCGGACCCAGCCCGCCCGCTTCGAGTCCCGGGTTCGGCAGCCACGCAAGCCCCAGCACGCGATTTCCCTGCGCAGCAAGCCGGTCACCCTCCCTCGCGAAACGGTCGCGATCGAGCGGCGCTGGACCTTGCGCCGTCTGCTGCCGGTCGCAATGCTCGATGATCACTTCCGGTGCGCCCTTGACCAGCAACATCTCGCCGTGCGTCGAGCGATTCAGCGTCGCCATGAACTTGTGCTCGGACTCGAAAGGGATCGCGTCGATTCGCGGTGCGGCGGCCGTCTCTGCGGTCCGGTCCATGCCGAGCTTGGTGGCGAACGGATAGAGAGCGGCCTCGGTTGGGTCGCCCTCGACTTTCCATTTACCGTCATCTTCGAAGAGTGCAGCGTCGTTGCACAGAATGGACACGCGACCCATCAGCGAAAGCACCTCGGGGGCGGCGCCGAGCCGCGTACCGCTCTCGTGAATCTCGCCTTCTGGCGCATAGCCGTTGCCGGTCACCGCATAGGCCGACTCCGCCGTCACGACGGAGGTCACCATCATTTCCATCAGGGTTAGCGTACCGGTCTTATCGGAGCAGATGCGCGAAACGGAACCTAGCGTCTCGACCATCGGCAGGCGGCGAATGATGGCGTTGCGCTGAGCCATGCGCTGCACGCCAATGGCGAGTGTGATGGTGATCAGCGCTGGCAGGCCTTCCGGAATGACCGACACCGCAATGCCGACGACGGCCTGAAATAGTTCGACGAACGTCATGTGTCCGAGCCAGTGGCCCCACGCGAAGAGCAACGCGCTGACGCAGACGATGACCACCGTGATGACGTAGCCGAACTTCTTGATCTGGCGTAGCAGCGGCGTCTCGAGCACGCTGACTTCGGCGAGCATCTGATTGATCCGGCCGAGTTCAGTCTGGCTCCCAGTCGCCACGACGATACCGGTCGCCCGGCCGGACACGATCATCGTGCCGGAAAAAGCCATGTTCTCGCGGTCGCCGACCGTGGCTTTCGCGGATACCGCAGCGGCGCTCTTCTCGGACGGAACGGATTCGCCCGTGAGCGCCGCTTCCTCAGTCCGCAGGTTCTTGGTGTCGGCAAGGCGGATGTCCGCGGGAATCTTGTCGCCCGATTCCAGAAGCACGATGTCGCCCGGCACAACGTCTTCGGCCGGGATCAGGCGAACCGCGCCGTCACGCAAAACGCGCGCTTCCGCAGAAAGCATGTTGCGAATCGAATCGAGCGCCTTTTCGGCACGCCCCTCCTGGATGAAGCCCAGCAGCGAGTTGAGGATGACGACGGCGAAGATGATCGAGGCGTCGAGCCACAGACTCAGCATCAGCTTGACGAAGCCGGACACCAGCAGGACGTAAATGAGGATGTTATGAAACTGCGCGAGGAACCGTATGATAGGCCCACGTTTCTTGCCCTTCGGCAGGAGGTTCGCCCCGTACGTGCCCAGCCGTTTGGCAGCTTCTCCGGCATCGAGGCCTTGCGAAAGATCGGTGTTGAGTTGCCGCTCGAGCTCGCCTACTGGCATCGCGTGCCACGCCGTCGCATCCACGCCTGAAGCCGCAATCCCAGACATGTTCATTCGCCGCTCCTGATTGCAGGGGGTTTCGGTCCAGGGCATCGGCCCCAACCATCAGGACCGCTCGTTGGCTGATCGGCTCCGTCACTTACTCACCCTGACCGCGAAGATATACCGCAGTTCGCGAGGCGAGGCTCGCAAGCCGGCCAGGCGCCGCACAGCCAGCGATAGTGACCAGGCATTCGCGCTGCAACACGACCGGATGCTTTGTCATCGGCTCAGTCCGGGCAAGCGAGGCGTCTGCCTGCACCGGACGAGCAGCTAAAGGAAACAAGCCGGCAAATTCGGCTTCCGCGTATTGCCGGCGGCGTCGATCCTTCGTCCGTCAATGAGGCGGAAAAATGCCCGGTCCTGCCTGACCGCCAGACAACCCCGATTCGCCAACGGATGGATGCGAGCTGCGGAGGCGATCGTGCAGCCACGCGTCGAAAGCGTCCTGCACTTCGGCATGCCGCAGAGCAAAGTCGACCGTTGCCTGGAGGTAACCCAGCTTGGTGCCGCAGTCATAGCGCTTGCCAACAAACTCGTAGGCGAGCACCTGCTCATCCTTGAGCATCGAATGAATCGCGGGGGTTAGCTGGATCTCTCCGTTCCCGGCAGGCACCAAAGCGCGCAAATGCTCGAAGATGCTGGGCATCAGCACATAGCGCCCGGCAACGCCGAAGCTCGATGGTGCGGCTTCCGGCGTCGGCTTTTCCACGATACTGGAAACGTTGATCACACGTTCATCCCAATGTCGTCCATCGATCACGCCATGGCTCGACGCTTCATGCGAAGCGAACTCCTCGACGGCCAGAACCGATGAATCGTAGTGGCTGAAAATATGAACCATTTGCGCGAGGACCGGCGGCTGTCCCGTAAGCAGATCATCAGCGAGAATGATCGCAAAGGGCTCCCCGTCGATCAGCTTCTCCGCGCACAGCACAGCATGGCCGAGACCGAGCGGTTCGGCTTGCCGGACGTAGACACATTCAACCTCCGGGGGCTTGATGCTCTGCACGAGTTCAACGAGCTTCTGATTTCCACGCGCTCTCAGCACATGCTCAACCTCGTAGGACTTGTCGAAATGATCTTCGATGACCCGTTTGCCGCGGCCAGTAACGAAGATCAATTCAGTGATTCCTGCGGCTATCGCTTCTTCAACGGCGTACTGGATGAGTGGCTTGTCGATGACCGGCAGCATTTCCTTCGGACTCGCCTTGGTCGCCGGCAGAAAACGCGTATCGATTCCCGCCACAGGGAACACAGCTTTATGAACACCAAGCATAATGGACTCACCCTATCAGGTAGGGGAAACAAAACGGCATCGAGCATCGCCTGGATCCGTGACACCGCAGCCTCGCCACACCCGCCAACCGACGGTCGAACTGCGCTCCCACGCACAACGTTAGCCAACTTCAAATCGCTCTTGCCTGCCCCCTTACGAAACAAGGCCTCATCGGCATGCGTCAGGCTAGCCGCCGAATCCCGTTCGCCGCGCACTGGCACGGTTTCACCGATGCCAACCGAACTTGTCGTGCCGGTACCGGCGGCTGAGCTTCTTGAAGAAGTTGGAACCAGGAATTAAAGCCAAATTTCAATTCAGACCGGTAAAAACTTTCCTGGCAACACGATAAAACGCACTGACAAGCGGTAAATCATTCCGCGCCTCCGCGCAGCGCACTTCAGAAATAAATCTATCTTCAGGAGAGCATCGACACTTTGGCGAATGATAGCTGTAAATTCAATGAATTCCCGCGATATTAATTGGCCGTTTTGCGCAATTGAACGATTAACCGTTTCAGAAATTAGTCTGGAAATCATCGGGGCACCGGTGCAATCCGGGTCAAGTCGCGCTAAACGGGCCGTGGAGGCTTGCAGCGATAAGCACCATAAGTCCGCGTTGTCATTGTAGGACCGCTGCGGCGCTCGGTGATGGCCTCGACGTTGCGGTGCTACGAACGCGTCCTGATATCGCTCCGTCACCTGGATTCCGTTTCCTCAGCTGCAAAAAGTACTCGCCTACCGAACGGCAAGGAAAATTCCGGTTCAGCCTGATCGTCAAAAACCTTTCTTAACATCGGGGTCGCACCTCGCGTGCCTGCTTGAAATCGTATCTCTCCCATACACTTGGTCATGCGTCGATCCGCAACTATATTACCGGGCATCATTCGCCTATCAGGCGAGCGGTACGGCACCGAGCGCATAATGCAATCACCTCGCCTTATGTAGAACGAAACTATGAGTGTGCACTGCATTCTCCGCAATCCGCTTGCGGTAAGCGTTCGGAAACATCTGCGTAAAGCGCAGGAATTTTCATGACGGAGGCGTGATGTCGGACTTGTCCGCCCGGATCCGGGAATTCGTCGATGAAATTGCAGCGAGCGTTGCTGTAATCGCACGCGACGAGAGGGGGCAACTAGCGGTTTCTGCCTGTAATGATCAATTCATTCAGATGACGGGCGGCAGGCAACCCGGCGCGGTCAAATCGCTACCGGCACCACTCGATACCCTGCTTCCTAACTATGCGCGAAACGACTTTCGGCAGTTGATCCAGGAGTGTTTTGATACCGGAGTCGCCCGGGAACTCGAGCAAGCCTATGACTTGAGGGATGGGACACACTGGTGGCGCTTGTCGTTGAAACCGTTCAGGCACAACGAAGGCGATCAGGCAAAGTTTGAAATCCTCGTGACAGGTCTCGAAATCACTTCGAAGATGCTGCTGACCCATGAGCTTGAAGTCAGCACGTCCCGTTTCCGGTCTGTCGTCGACGCCGCGTATGACGCGATCATTACGATGGACCAGCAGCACTGCATCACGCTGTTCAATCGTGCAGCAGAAAATCTTTTCGGCTACACGGCAGAAGAAATGCTGGGAAGGCCCATTACGAATCTTCTCCCTGAGCGTTACAGGGCCAATCATTCCCACTATGTGATGCAGTTCGCCCGGTCCCCGGTGCGTTCACGGCAGATGGATGAGCGCAACCGGGTGTATGGACTGCACCGGGACGGTACGCTGCTGCCGGTGGAGATCGCGATATCGAAGATCAATGTGGGCGGATTGATCGAATTCACGGCGGTCATTCGGGACATCGCCGATCGTGTCCGACTGATGGATCTGCTTCAAAAGCAGGCCGTCACGGACGAACTAACCGGCCTACCGAACCGCAGGGAATTTACCGATACCGTCGACAACATCCTTTACACCGATAAAATACTCTCGGTTTTCATCCTCGACATCGATCACTTCAAGAACATCAACGACAGTTACGGACACGATATCGGCGACGAGGTGCTCCGCGTCCTGGCCAAGGTTGCCATGGGTTGCGACAGTCGCATCGGCGTTTTCGCCCGCTGGGGCGGCGAAGAATTCGTTGCGACGCTGCCGGGCGTGGGAATCGAACAAGCCCAGTCCGTTGCGGAAGAGCTGAGGACCAAGATCGAGCAGCAGAGCTTCGAGCACCCCTGGCGACTCGGCAAGCCGATTCCATTCACGGTCAGCATCGGTGTCACCGAGCGGTTACCCGGCGAGCGAGACGTTACGGCGCTCGTGAAGCGTGCGGATGAGGCTTTGTATCGCGCGAAAGAAAGCGGCCGGAACCGGGTTGAGGTCAACTAGTGCCGAAGGTCTGCTGAGCCAGTGCGATGGCGGTACGAGCGGTGGCCGCCATCCGCAGGACATGGCTCTTGAGCGCGATTCATGCGATCGAGCGCATGCCACTGGCGTTCGCTTTATCCTTCGCATCCCTGAATACTCTGGATTACTGAGCCACGGATCAGAACATCAGAACGTGTTGTGGTTTTCACCGTTTAAGCAAACACGCCTGAGCATCCGCAAAAACACGGCAAGATCCCATTCAAATCATGATTTGGCGGCGCGCTTCCGGGCACCGGACGATGACTTCGCTGCACGGCCCGTACGCGGCGCAGTGGCACCTGTGTCGGGCGACGTCTGACGAAGGGGCTTGCTGCGTTCCGGCGACTGCGCGCCGTGACTCGCCCGCAAAGCCTCCAGATGTCCTTCCAGCATGCCCGCGCGATGGCGAAGGTCGCCTAGCTGCGACTGCAACGACTGGATTTCGGCGCGCGCCCCCTCTTCGAACCGGGCGGCACGTTTTGCGGCAGATTCGAACTCGCGCTGCAGCCGTGCATTGGCTGTGCGCTCACGCTCGACCTCCAGCAACGCACGCTTTTCCGCCGCCTGAAGACGCGTTTCGGCAAGTTCGGTACTCGCCCGCTGCCTTTCGAGCTGGGACGCGAAATCAGCATGCGTCCGCGCGAGCGCGGCGTCGCGTTCGCGGGCCTCCCGCTCGAGGCGTGCAATTTCGCCCTCCAGCGAACCTCGCTTGGACTCGGCGCTCGCGTGTGCTTGTTCCAGTTCGTGGATACGAACCTGCGCAGCGAGCAACGCGCTGGTCCGTTGTTCCAGGGCCGTTTCCGTGCGCTCGAGATCGGCCTCGCGCGCGACAACCGATGCTTCGGCCGCCCGGCGCGCTTGCTCCACCTCGTCGCGCAACGCAACGAGCGACGCCTGGGCCGCCGTCGTTGCGCGCGTCCAGAGCGCGCCAATGAATTCGCCAGCCGCGCCTTGCAGGTCCTCCGGCAGGTCCGCGTGCTCGATTCGCACCCGGCTCTTTTCGCGCAAATCCGACCAGAACTCCGCGAGCACGGCCGTGGGCGTGCCCATGCTGCCTCGGTGTACCAGCTGGTAGAGCCGGTTGGCCGTAGGCGTGATGCCGAAACGGAAGAACATCAGCGCGCAAACTTCGCGATAAAGCTCGCGAGTCTTCGGGAACTCCGCCTTGAGCCGGTCGATGTCGGCGGCAAGGCGCGCTTCATCAGAAAGGGAATCGGACATGAGTCGGTAGCCCAGGCTATAGACGTAAATAACATAGCGTAAAACGTCAAATTCCCAACTTTGGCGGACCAACCACCTTGCAGGCGTCAGCGTCGCAAGGGTGACGCCAACGGGGACGGCGAACGCGTCCGCCTACGCCAAATCAGCTCCTGCTTTTTGCGGTGACGGCGCGAGTCCAACGATCAGCGACGTGACCCAACCCATCGTCCAGATTCCCCGCATCTCCATTCATATCGAAGCACCTCCGCCGAGATCGGCCGCCCAGATGAAACGCAGCGCACCGAATCGATGGAATTTTCCGTATCACAAATAAATCTGCGATCCACCCTGTCCTGGGGCAATCCGGGAATGTTTAACCGGTTGTGACAAGACGACGCACTCATCGCATTTTTGCGATCAATCAGGACAAACCCCGATTTTTCATCAATATTTGTCGTAAAGCATGGAAACCCAACTTCACAGCGATTGTGATACAGATATCTACGACTTTTTTGTATTCTCGTATCACTTCAGACGTCATCCGAAATGACTAGATCTGTTGAACCCGAATTACCCAACCAGGAGGAACGATATGGCCACGATCAAGGAACGCCTCTCAGACAAGATGGAATTCCCGCCTGAGACCCAGCAACCCAACGTCTACCCGCTGTCGTGGAACAGCCGGACGAAGAAACTGCAGGAAGTCTGGGAAGCGGCGCTGCGCGAGAACTGGGATCCGGAAAAACTGCCGTGGGACACCCTCGACCTCGACAGCTATAGCTGGGAAGAGCGCGAGTCGATCGCCTACTGGTGGACACTTCTGTCGGTGTTCGATGCCTCGGCGCCCCCGGTTTTCGCCGAAGCCCTGATCAAGACGTACGAAGTTCACGAAGAAGACCCCGTGCGCAAGTGCTTCTTCTCGGTGACGCGCGATGAGCAGAATCACGAGATCATGTGCGGCCTTGCGATCACGAAGCTGCTCGGCCACTCGGACCCGCTCACCTACCAGCCGAAGACCGAACTCGGCAAGCGCCTGCAGAAGAACGCGCAATGGCTGTACTACAACGGCGGCCGCTACTGGACCGGCTACAAGCAGGCCGTGCCGAAGTACGACCTCGCGGTGCTGTTCAGCTCGTTCCTGATGGGCGAAATCGCCGCTGCGACCATCTTCAAGCAGATGTACGAAAACAGCCGTGAACCCGTGTTCAAGGAAGGCTTCAAGAACATCGGCCGCGACGAAGGCCGCCACATGGCGATCTGCATGGCCGTGATGGAACGCGACTACCCGGGCCTGAAGGAAGAGACGAAGAGCATCGTCACGAAGCAGATCCGCGCCGGCTACCTGTTCCTGTCCGCCGTGCTGTTCGAGCCGCCGATGGAATTCTGGGACCTCCCGAGCGACTTCATCGCCACTCAGCGCGAAGCCGAAGAAGTGGCCCGTCGCGCCGGTTTCGGCATCCCCTCGTATGAGGCGAAGCTGGAGAACTGGAAGAACGCGATGATCAACCTGAAGGGTGTGCTCGACCGCTACAACATTCCGTTCCCGGCGATTCCCGAAGTCGGCATCACCGGCCAGGAAATCAGCGACATCGAGATGGAAGACATCATCCCGGTGTTCTGATTCCGGCTAATACAGCTTGAATCGGCGGGTGGGCGGCCCCTTGATGGTGTGCCGCCCACCCGCCAGTCTGCCTTGCCCTCACGTATTCAATCCCTCGAAGATCCATGTCCCGCATCATCATGCAACCCTCGGGCAAGTCGGTCGAGTGCGCCTACGGCGACACCGTCCTGATGGCCCTCGAAAAGGCCGGCTACGCGCTGCCCAACAATTGCCGCGCTGGCGCTTGCGGCGAGTGCAAGATCAAGGTCACGTCGGGTCAGTTCGACCAGGGCATGGTCCTCGATATGGCCCTGTCCCAGGACGAGCGTCGTCAGGGATACGGCCTGATGTGCATGGCCAAGCCGATTTCCGACGAATTGACCATCGAGTGGGGAACCGAGGATGCGAAGCCCAAGCTCTTCCCGCCTCGCGAGAATGCGCTCTTCGTCGTCACCCAGAAAATTCCGGTCGCCGCGCGGGTCGTGGAACTGCACTTGCGGCCGGTCGGCCAGCCGATCCGCTTCTGGCCCGGCCAGTACGTCACGCTCGGCAATCCCGGCGCGGGCATTCCGGCACGCGCCTACTCGATCGCCAACGTGCCACGCCCGGACGGCGAACTCGTGCTGCAGATCGCGCGTGCCGAAGGCGGCGCCACCAGTGCCTGGGTCCACGATACGCTCGCCATCGGCGACAGCGTGAAGATCTCCGGCGCATACGGCACCTTCATCGGTGACCCGGGTGTCGACACGCCTGTTCTGTGCCTCGCTGCCGGCACAGGGCTCGCTCCCATCCTCGCGCTGACCGAGGCCGCGTTGCGGCGCAACTTCCGCCAACCGGTGACCATGGTCATTTCCGCCCGCTCCGCAGCCGACCTGTATGCGCGCGGCATGCTGTCCTGGTGGCGCACCAAACACCGCAATTTCGACTACAAGATCACCCTGACCCGCGAACACAACGACGCTCACCTTCACGGCAGAGTGGACGTAGTCGTGCCGCAGCTGTTCAGCGATTTGTCGAAGCACACAATCTTCGCGGCAGGCAGTCCCGAGTTCGTCAGCACCTGCGTGGCCAGCGTCAAGTCACTGGGCGCCGCGCCGGAGCGTATCTATTCCGAGGGATTCTTCACCCAGCAGCAACCCGAGACAGCCGGCACGAACTAGTCCGTGTTGCGAAGGAGACGGTGGACCTACCGGGAACAAAGGCAAATCGCTAAACTGCGCAATTCGATCCAGAACCTCCCTGCAGAAAAGTGCTTTCCAGGATCCATCAACGCATCGACGATTTTCGCCACCAGGGCCGCGTACAGACAGGCTCCCTGGTCATTTCGGTATTCGGCGACGCCGTGGTGCCTCGCGGTGGGCGGATCTGGCTTGGCAGCCTGATCCGCCTCCTGGCGCCGCTCGAACTGAACGAGCGCCTGATCCGTACCGCCGTTTTCCGCCTGACCAAAGAAGCGTGGCTGCTCGCCGAACCCTCGGGCCGCCGTTCCGACTACGCGCTCTCCCCATCCGGCCAACGTCGCTTCGAAGACGCAGCCCGGTACATCTACGCTTCGACCGCGCCGCAGTGGGATCAGCGCTGGCGACTGATCATGACTGTCGGCAAATTGACGCAAAAGGACCGCGACGGTTTGCGGCGCGCGATGTTCTGGCAGGGATTCGGATTGCTGGGAGGAGACTGCTTCGTGCATCCGGGCGCCGATATGAGTGCGGCATTCGATGCATTGATCGCGGAAGGTCTGGGGAGCGTGCTGGACAAGCTCAAGCCGCTCATTGCCGCCGACGTTCAGCTTGAAGGCACCGCCAATGATCAGCGTATGGTTCACGAGGCCTGGGATCTGGAGAACCTGTCGGGGATGTATACAGAGTTCGTGTCCCGGTATCAGCCAATACTTGGCCAACTGCGTGACAGCCACGACGCCCTGGACGACGAAAGCGCCTTTCTGCTCAGACTATTGCTGATTCACGATTACCGTCGCCTGCTGCTGCGCGATCCGGCTTTGCCCGACGTACTGTTGCCTGCCGACTGGCCAGGCCAGCACGCGCGTCTCGTGTGCAAGGAAATTTACCGGCGCCTGCTCACTGCCTCGGAGCGCCACCTCGACAAGAACTTCCATCTCGCGAACGAATCCACGCCGCTCGCCGCGCCCATTCTGTTCGAGCGCTTCCGCGAAGCTGACCCGCTGGCCCACTGACCGGCAATCTTTGTAACTTTCACCGGGTTGTACGCGGCGTTCCGTTCGTCGCGTACGGCAACGCACTGACGATTCGTGGGGTTGTGGTCTGATCTCATCAGCGGTGCTGCTTCTGCGTGCGAAGACGAAAAACTGCACGGGAAACGCATACGCTGGAATGCACGATGCTTCAGAGTGGTAAACCGGATAACGGAAAGCTGCTTATTCCAACATGCTGCGACGCGCGAGCCTGCCGATTGTGCGGGGTACGCGTCGAAGACGGGAACTGGCTGCGATAACCGTGTCCGCCCGGAACACCGTGCCTGGGTCTCACGCCATGGATTGGCTTCGAGGCCGTACAAGAACCGGGCACAACTACCCGGCCGGACAAGATGGGGGCAGCAATGCGAGTGACCAACTGGATCGTGGTACTGGACTGCGCTTACATGGAATACACAAGCTGGCGCGGCAAGAACGTCTACCGGCGCACGGTCGCCTATGATCGTGTCGTGTGGTGTTGAGCGTTGCGTCTGCGGCACGGCACCGCGCTCAAATCAGGACGCCGAATTGAATTGACTGAACAATCGCGCAACGCTTCGATCCGGAGCATCGATTCGCGCCGTTGTGCGCCTGAGGGCTTCGACTGATGAAACATCGAGCCCTCCCGCGCGTTTCGGGGGTCCGCCGCGCCGGAGCGTGCGGACTCCGCAGACCTGCGTCTCAAACCGACTTCGTAGGACGACCGGTCTTGACCGTTTCAACCGCTGCGATCGCTGCCAGCAAGCGCTTTTCCGACGTCGATTCGAGCAGCTTCAGACCAGCACGCAGCAGTTCGCTCTTCTTCACAGCGACGCCGGCATCGAGACACTTCTTCTTGAGTATCGCGAGTTTGTCGTAATCGGTCTTGGGCATCGTAAAGCTGTCGCGCACCACTTTTTCTTTCTTCGCGCTCACTTTTTTTACGCTTTCCTTTTTCTCGCTTTTGGCCTTGGCCTTCACGGCGACTTCCTCGGCAACGGCCTCGGCAGCCCTCTTCACGATTTCGGCCGCCTTCGTTTTGGCATCCACCCGCTTGACACGCGCACTCTGGCGAGGCTTCGCAGCCTTGCTCGCGGGCGTCGCATCGCTGGCTTCAGCGGATTTGGGGAAATGGAAAGTACTCTTTGTGGGCTTATGAACCTTCGGCGTAGTCATATTGTTTGCTAACCCGGTTATAAAAACAGTATATACCGTATATACAATCTCTCTCACGCGCAAGCAATTTCTACCGTTGACGAGCGGCCGCGGTTGCGCAGTCTCAACGGCTATAAACCGTGCAACGGCCAGGAAGGCATTCGCGTATGCAACCTCGTCAGGGAACGATGCTTCGTTCGCGAACATGTTGGCGAGCGTAATACGAATGCCCATTCAACTGATGTACCGCGCCCAATCCACCCCGTACAAGGTCGCCCGACGTGCTCGGTGCGTCGGGTGGTGGACCCGGCGTTGCCTTCCCCCTGCGACGCGTTCGACCCATTTCGCCAAACCGCCCGTTCACGGATTCGCGTCGATCAAAAAACGTAGAATCGCCCGATGCAAACCTACGTCGCCTTTCTGCGTGCCGTCAACGTTGGTGGTACCGGCAAACTCCCCATGGTCGAGCTTCGCGCCATATGCGAACGTGCCGGCTTCGGTCACGTCCGCACTTATGTCGCTAGCGGGAACGTTGTCTTCCAGAGCGCGCTTCCGGAAACCAAAGTCAAGGTCACACTCGAACGCGCGCTGGAGGCCTACGCCGGGAAGCCGGTTGGCGTGATGGTCCGAACCGGAGCGGAACTGGCCGCGATTCTCGAGGCCAATCCGTTCAGCGCAGCACCGCCTGACCGGACCGTTGCGATCTTTCTCGACGCAGCACCGCCCGCGGATACGCTCGCGAAGGTGAGTGGATCCACCACTGAAGAAATTGCCCTCGGCAAGCGTGAAATCTATGTGCACTATCCGGAAGGAATCGGACGCTCGAAGCTGAAAATCGCTGCTGCCAGAACGGGAACCGCGCGCAATATGAATACCGTCGCCAAACTGGCTGAATGGACTGCGGAATAAACTGAAGTTTCTCGCTGTAGCATCGCGCTGGCGTTCAGCGCGACCTGCATCCACCAACGGCGCTTGCGCGGCCAATACGTGCTGCATTCACGATCGCGCAGCGAGGCGCGAGCGCATCAGAACTTGTGCTGGACGTTGACGGACGCGCCGACGTCGTGCGAGTGGCTCAGTAGTGGAACACGCGCACTGGCAGAAACGCGCCAGTCGTCGATCAACACGGCAAGCCGGCGATGGGGGTGCTCGGCTTCGGGCGCCGTATCGTCAGTCAGCTGAAACCTGTCGAGCAGCGAGAGGGTGGGGGTCACCTTAACGAGGCCGTAGCTTTCCGAAAGTGCCGATTGCGATTGCGTCTGGATTTTGAGCGGATGCTGGTATCCCGCATAGGATGAGGATGCCGCCGCCTGCCGCTTGAAAGGCTCGCTTGCCGCGACTGGCGCGGAGTAGAAGTCGGACGGATTGAATGCCGCTGTGGCGTCGCGATATGACTCAAACTGCATCGCGTAGCGGAAGATGTACTGGCTGGGCTCGGGTATGGGCGGAACGACTTCGATCGGTGCTATCGGCGCAATGGCCGCGATAAGCAGATTGCTGTACGCGCCATCCACCCCGCCCGCCGAGGCGATGCCACTCACGGCAAAGCATACCGCGCCCGCTAACAAACGCGGTTCGCGCCGACCTGTCGAAAGCATGATTTCCATCCCACAAGGAATAAAAACATCACACTTCTTGAGAGGGTATACCGTGCCTGGCGACGGGAATGCTGTCAGTCCACGAATGCGATCGTCTGCACTACGATCTGCGGACCCATGCCGTGGCAATGCCGGGTACTTGTTATTGGTTATAGTCGAATCCGACACCAGCGCCAAGCAGATCGGCACGAATGCCATTCGCCTGGCATCGTGCGAGAACGTCTGCATGCGTTAACGTGTAACAAGACGACGGCAATTGCGTTATCCCCTTCGCAGCGCGCGCATTCCGTTACGTATGCGCCAGTGGTTGTTTGCCCGATCAATAAAAAAATAGCACGCAACCAGGCGCGCCAATTGCTGCGCAACTTTAAATGCCGGACGCACAAGGCGCTGTTGAGATTCCAGTAGATCGCCGCCTTCGAAAAGGCAGGTGGTGCGAAGAGGCCGCCAGCCTGAACTACACGTCCTGATGCAGGCGAAATAAAGTCGAGGCGCATAATCGCGCGCGCTGAATTCACAGCGAGTCCCTCTGACTGCAAAAAACAGAAGTTCGATTTATTCGATCCGCGGACCGGCAGCACCAAAGACCACTCTCATCAGACGCTCCCCCGCGCAGCATCAGCACGCGCCAGCATGACCTCGCGCTAACGCGTGCAATCGCGCGCGGCGTATGCAATAACCTTCGCCTATTCGATGCACCAGATCGCCTCGACAGCACGGCGCATCGCGAGTCTACGTGTCTCACATCTCACGATACGGACGCCTCGACGCAATCAATCATGCAGATCGGTTCATGGCGAATAAACGCAATTCGTCCGCTCAGTTCGACGACGTGCCGCCGCGCGCCTTTTCGATCTCGCGAAAGCGTTCGATGCTATCGTTTTGCTCGAAGTCCTCGAGCTCGTAGAGTTGCCGAACTTCGATTTCGCCGTCCGCATGCTTGCCGAACGGCGCAGGAAAACGCCGCGCCCATTCAAGCGCTTCCTCACGCGAACGCACCTGGATCAGCGTATAGCCCGCAATCAGTTCGTTCGTTTCGGCAAATGGCCCATCGACGATCGTGGGCTTGCCCTCGCTATACCGCACGCGCCAGCCGCACGAACTTGGCTTAAGCCCCGACGCATCGAGCAGCACACCCGCTTTCGCCAGTTCCTCGTGGTACGCGGCCATTTCCGCGAAGATGGGATCGTCACTGTGCATTTCGCCCGATTCGCTCAGGGCGTTCGCCCTCACCATGATCATGAATCGCATCGCTCAATCTCCTCGTTGTGAAGGTCGATCAGGTGACATCGTTCGATGCGCTCAATACCGCAACACGCGAGCGGCGTGTGAGTCGGCATCCGGAACGAGAATACGCCGCTGACGACGAGAAATACCCGTGAACGGAATGCGGGACATCGGCGCAAGGCTGCGTCGGTCAAATAACGCCCTGCCGCGGCGTGGGCGGCCGACCGATGCGTATCGCGCAGATGAAAGAAAACATGTGCGCGTAACGGATGTCATGGATTCGCAGCAAGCCGCGCCCCCGCAACATCTCGGGATTTCCCCAGGCTGACATACCTCGGTTTCCAGCATTAAATAAATCAACGTGATTTATTTAATGCGAATGCTGGAGGCAACGCCAGCACCCGCGCCCGGAGGAAACACGTGAGAAGTCCGCATTTCGGCCAGGGCAGCAACTCGGCCAATGTCCGCCGCTTCAACGAGCGCCTGCTGCTACAGGCGTTGCGTCGCGCCGGGCAGGCGTCGAAGGCGGACCTCGCGCGACTCGCGAATCTCACGAGCACGGCGGTCGGCAGCATCATCACGTCCCTCATCGAGAGCGGGCTCATCGAGGTCACCGGCCGCCGCCTCGAAGGCCAGCGTGGCCAGCCTGCCTCGCTGCTGCGGCTCGATCCCCGCGGCGCGTTTGCGATCGGCGTGCGGCTCGATCGCACAAGCATCGAAACCGTGCTCGTCAATTTCGCGGGCCACATGATCGAGCGCCGCTCACACGACATGCTGCTGCCCCAGCCCGCCGTGGCGCAGCAAATCGTACAGCGCGATATCCACGATCTGCTCGCGCGGCTCGATGCCGACGAACGCAACCGGATCGCGGGCGTTGGCGTTGCACAGCCGTACAACCTCGGTGCGTGGCTGCGTGAGCTGGGCCTGCCCGCCGATACCTTCCGGGCCTGGAACGACGTCGATTTCGCGGGCGACCTGGGCCACGCGCTCTCACTGCCCGTGTTCAGCGAGAACGACGGGAACGCAGCTGCCATCGCCGAACTGTTCTACGGCTGCGGCCGCCAGCTCGATGACTTCATCTACCTGTTTCTCGGTCCCGCGATTGGCGGCGGCATCGCCATCGATGGTGACTGCGTGCGCGGCCGCACCGGCAACGCAGGCGATTTCGCCGTGATGCCCGTGCCGCCGAGCCGTCTGCCGTCCGCGCCTCAACCACCGGGTCAGTGGGACATTCTGCTCTCACGCGCGTCGCTGATCGCGCTGCGGCGGCATCTGCGCTACTGCGGCGAAACCGTGGAGAACCTCGCCGATCTCGAAGTACTCATCGCGCGCGGGCATCCGGCAATCGACGCGTGGCTCGACGATTGCGTCGATGCCCTCGCGCCCGCGCTGCGCGCGTCGCTGTGCGTGCTGGATGTGCCGGCCGTCGTGCTCGACTCAGACGTGGACGCCGGCCTCATCGACACGCTCATGCAACGCCTGCGCGTGGCCGTGGCCGCGACAGCACCCGAGGCGCGCGGCACACCGGCGATCGTGCGCGGCACGTTCGGCCGCGACGCGGGCGCGCTGGGCGCGGCCACGCTGCCCATGTTCTACAACTTTTCGCCACGCGCAGGCATCCTGATGGGCGCCAGCGCGCAGACCCTGGAGGTGAGCCATGTCGCGACCTGAACCGCCGCGTCCGATACTGGAAATGCGTGGCATCAGCAAGACGTTTCCCGGCGTGCGCGCACTGGACAACGTGAGCCTGTCCGTGCGCCCAGGCGTTGTCCATTCGCTGATGGGCGAAAACGGCGCGGGCAAATCGACGCTCATGAAGATTCTCTCGGGGGCCTATGAGGCCGATCCCGGCGGCGAAATCCTGATCGACGGTCAGAAGGTGCAGATCGACGGACCGCTCGCCGCGCGCGAACTTGGCATCGCGGTGATCTACCAGGAACTGAGTCTCGCGCCGAATTTGAGCGTGTCCGAGAACATTCACGCGGGGCGCGAATTGCGCCGCGGCGGGCACCGCTGGGGCACAGTCGATCGCAAGGCGATGGAGCGCGACTGCGAAGATGTACTCAAGCGTCTCGGCGCGAATTTCGGACCTGGCACACTGGTCGGCTCACTTTCGATTGCCGAATGCCAGCTCGTCGAGATCGCTCGCGCCGTTCACGCGAACGCACGCATCATCGTGATGGACGAGCCGACGACGCCGCTCTCGTCGCGTGAGACGGAGTATCTCTTCAAGCTGATTCGTCAATTGCGCGAGGAAGGCATCGCGATCATCTACATCAGCCATCGCATGGCAGAGGTCTACGAGCTGTCCGACCGCGTCTCCGTGCTGCGCGACGGCACGTACGTCGGCACGCTCGAACGCGATGAACTGAGCGCGGAGCGTCTGGTCGGCATGATGGTGGGCCGCGATATCTCGGGCTTCTACAAAAAAGCGCACGCACCCTACGATCCGGGCGAGGTCGTGCTCCGTGTGCGCGACGTGGCGGACGCTCGCCGCGTGCGTGGCTGCAGCCTCGATCTGCATGCGGGCGAGGTGCTCGGCATCGCGGGGCTCGTGGGCGCGGGGCGCACCGAACTCGCACGATTGATCTTCGGCGCCGAACCACGCGTGAGCGGCGAGATCGCCGTCGACGGTAAAACGCTGCCCGGCCACACGCCGCGCGATGCGATCGACGCCGGCGTCGTCTATCTGACCGAGGATCGCAAACATCAGGGCCTCTTCCTCGACATGAGCGTGCGCGACAACATCAACGTCGCCGTGTGCGGACGCGATGCGCGCTTCGGCGTGCTCGACCGCGCACGGGGTGCCGCACGCGCAAGCGAAGCGATCCGGTCTCTATCGATCCGCGTGCCCCATGCGCGCGTGAATGTGGGCGCCCTCTCCGGTGGAAACCAGCAGAAAGTCCTGCTCTCGCGCCTGCTTGAAACACGCCCACGCGTGCTGATCCTCGACGAACCGACACGCGGCGTGGATATCGGCGCGAAGTCGGAGATCTACCGGATCATCAACGATCTGGCGAAGTCCGGCGTCGGCATCATCGTGATTTCGAGCGAACTACCCGAGATCATCGGCGTGGCCGACCGTGTGATCGTGATGCGCGAAGGGGTCTTTGCCGGCGAGCTGGGCGGCTATACCGGCAAGCCGATCACGCAGGAAGCCATCATCGAGCTGGCCACCGGCTCGCAGTCCGCCTTGGGCGAAGCAGCCTGATTTCATCCGAACACGAGCGACGTTCATTCAGGAGTACGACATGCGAAACATCATTCCGCGCCATGGCATCGCTGCCGCACCGGCGCAACCGGGCGCCACTTTGCTCGACGGCCATCGCGCGCGCATGAAGTCCTTCTTGCGGACCGCCGGCATGCTCCCCGTTCTCGTGTTGCTGTGCGTGGGTTTCGGGTTGCTCAACGACGGCTTTTTCACGTTCGAAAATATGTCGATCGTCACGCAGCAGGCGTCCATCAACATCGTTCTGGCCGCCGGCATGACGTTCGTGATCCTGACTGGCGGCATCGATCTTTCGGTCGGCTCGGTGCTCTCTGCGGCAGCCGTCGCAGCGATGCTGGCCTCGAATATCCCCGGCTGGGGCTGGCTCGGCGTGCCTGCCGCGCTTGCGGTGGGCCTCGCCTTCGGTGTCGTCAACGGCGCACTGATCTCGCTGTTGCGTCTGCCGCCGTTCATCGTCACGCTCGGCTCGCTGACCGCCGTGCGCGGCGTCGCACGCCTCATGGCACACGACACGACGATCTTCAATCCGCAACTGTCGTTCGCGTTCATCGGCAACAGTACGCTCCTTGGCGTGCCGTGGCTCGTCATCATCGCGCTCGTCGTCGTGGCCGGCTCGTGGTTCGTGCTGCGCCGCACCGTGCTCGGCCTGCACATCTATTCCGTGGGCGGCAATCGTGAAGCCGCGCGTCTCTCAGGCATCAAGGTGTGGGGCATCGAGTTGTTCGTCTATGCCGCGTCGGGCCTCCTCGCCGGCCTCGGCGCCGTGATGTCCGCCGCCCGCCTCTATGCCGCCAACGGTCTGCAACTGGGTCAGTCTTACGAACTCGACGCCATCGCCGCAGTAATTCTGGGCGGCACGAGCTTCGTCGGTGGCGTCGGTTCGATCATCGGCACGCTGATCGGCGCGCTCATCATTGCGGTGCTCTCGAACGGTCTCGTGCTGCTGGGCGTTTCGGACATCTGGCAATACATCATCAAAGGGCTCGTGATTGTCGGCGCCGTAGCGCTCGACCGGTATCGCCAACGCGGATCCGCGCGCACCTGAACACTCGCAAAGCATGCTGCCCGCTGACCGGTCAGCGCAACAGACGGGCGCAAGCGGTCCTCTTGCGCCCACACTGGATAACAGGACCTCTCTGGAGACAACCACCATGTTCAAGAAGAAGGCCGTCCTCGCCGTCGTTGCGCTCACGCTCGGCTGCGCGCTGCAAGTCGCGCACGCCGCCGACAAGGAGCTGAAGTCCATCGGCATCACCGTAGGTTCGCTCGGCAATCCGTACTTCGTGACGATCGTCCAGGGCGCCGAAGCGAAGGCAAAGCAGATCAACCCGAGCGCGAAGGTCACGGCCGTGTCCGCCGATTACGATCTCAACAAGCAGTTCACGCAGATCGACAACTTCATCTCGGCGCACGTCGACATGATCCTGCTGAACGCCGTCGATCCAAAGGCCATCGAACCCGCCGTGCGCAAGGCGCGTGCGGCCGGCATCGTGGTCATGGCCGTGGATGTGAGCGCCGCCGGCGCGGACGCCACCGTGCAGACCGACAATGTGAAAGCGGGCGAGCTGTCCTGCGATTACATCGCAAAGAAGCTCAATGGAAAGGGCAACGTGATCATCGAAAACGGGCCGCAGGTATCGGCGGTGATCGATCGCGTGACTGGCTGCAAATCGGTGCTCGCGAAATCGTCAGGCTTCAAGATTCTCTCCGACGACCAGGACGGCAAGGGTTCGCGCGACGGCGGCATGAACGCGATGCTGGGCTACCTCACGCGTTTCCCCAAGGTTGACGCGGTCTTCGCAATCAACGACCCGCAGGCGATCGGCAGCGATCTCGCAGCGAAACAACTGCATCGCAGCGGCATCGTGATTACGTCGGTGGACGGTGCGCCCGACATCGAAGCGGCGCTCAAGGGCCAGACGCTCGTGCAGGCTTCGGCGAGCCAGGACCCGTGGAAAATGGCACAGACCGCTGTGACCGTGGGACACGACATCATGAACGGCAAGAAGCCCGCCAATCCGATGATCGAAATGACGCCGCAACTCATCACCCGCGACAACGTGAACAGCTATAAGGGCTGGTCGTCGCAGCACTGAGGAACTGGGTGACCGGCGGGCCGCGGCCCGCCTCACTGCGCCGAGGTCACCGTCACCGCCGCAAGCGGCTGGCTGCCGAGCGTGCGATACCACTGGGCGAACGCGTCGGCGGTCATCGACTTCGCATACAGATAGCCCTGAACGAATCCCACGCCGCGAGCGCACAGATAGTCGAACTGCGCCATGGTTTCGACACCCTCCGCCACCAGTTGCGCGTCGAGTGAAAGCGCGAGATCAATGATGGCGTCGAGCACGACGGCACGGGTCGTCCCCGGCTCGATCGTGAGAACGAAGCCGCGGTCGATCTTGAGCAGATCAAGCGGAAAATGCTCGAGGTACGTGAGCGAGCAATAGCCCGTGCCGAAGTCGTCGATTGCGACCTTCACACCTTTGTCGCGCAGTGCCTCCAGATTGCGCTGCGCTTGCTCAGTATTCTTGATTAACGTGCGTTCTGTGATTTCCATGACGATCTGCGGCCGATTTTTGCTTACCGTTTCGAGCAACGCGTTCACATCGTCGGTTAGCTTTTCTGAAGACAGGTGTTCCGGCGAAAAGTTGATCGAAAGATGAAATCCCGGCCGCACATCCATGGTCGCAAAATCGCGCGCAATCAGCTTCAACAGATGCTGGGTGAGCGGTACGATCACATGCTCGTCCTCGGCGGCCGTGATGAATTCGCCGGGCCGCACCTCGCCGAACTCGGGACGCACCCAGCGCAACAACGCCTCCGCGCCATCGCAGTGGCCCGCAGATACGCCATAGAGGGGTTGATATTCGACGTGGAATTCGTTCGCGCGAATACCGCGCAGCAACTGCTCGCGCCGTGACGATCGGCTATTCTGCAAGCGCCACACCAGCCAGACGAGCAGCGCCGATAGTGCGACAGCCCACGGCATATCCCTCAACATCAACGCGATAAACGTGGCGCGCCACCGCTCCCGCAGTCCGTATATACGCAGTTCGAAAGCACCGCTCGCCGTCACCTTTCGCGTGTTGACCAGCAACGAACTTTCGTCGAGCGGCGTGGCCATCCGCGCCCCGTCGAGCGGTGGACTCCCTGCGAATCGCAGTTCTGCTTGACGATACATGTCGAGTGGTGCAGCCGCGCGCATCAGATCGAGCAGATAGCGTCCGTCGATCACCGCCATGACAGCGCGACCGCCCGCTGCCGGCTTGCCGATAACGAGCGCCTGGCGCTCAGGCACCATCGGCGTCATGCCCACCAGCGCCATCCATTCGCCGCCACGTTCATGCCCGATATCTGGCATGAATGTGGAGAGCGGGATGGAGAGCTTCCCAAACGCAGAGGAACAGAAAACGACGTCGCCCTTGATAACGTTGATCGTGCGCACGTACGGCGCCGTAGCCGCCTTCACCGCCAGGTCCGGAAGTAATTTCTCGCAGGGATAATCCGCGTGAGGCACGATCGTGAGCATGGCAGAACGTGCCACCTCGACGATCGCACTCACCTCGCTCACGATGATATTTGCCGCAATGGCGGCCTCGCGGCGCTCGGTGCGCCCGGCCGCGTAGTAGCAGATCACAACGCACGCCAGCAGCGGTGCAAGCGCCACGAGAATCAGCACCAGAAGACGTTCCCTGCGCGTCAGCGGGGACCGCAGGTCGGACGACGCATCGGGCAAGCCATCCTCCACATCTGGCCCGCGGTATCGTCTACCGCGCGCAACGGGTCGAGATCCTTACGGCCGCCATCAGACGCCATTCGTTTCCGTGTGCGCGTCTGCGGCCATTGCTACGAAGTAGTGCCAACATACACCAACGCCCGCGAACGCTCCGGCTGGGAGATCGTCCTCGCATATTTCGTCAGCAAACATCCGGCATGTGCCGGTCAGGCACACTCGATACGATTGCGCCCGTTCTTCTTCGCACGATAGAGCGCGAAGTCGCTGCGCGAGAGGGCGGCTTCGGCGTTCGCGTCCTCGGCGGTCATCTCGGTGATGCCGATACTCACGGTGAGCGCAACCGGCCCGGCGTTGCTGGTAAGCGGTTGCTCCGCAACATGGCGCTGGATTCGCTGAGCGACCACGCGTGCGCCTTCGACACTCGCCGCACCGATCAGGACGGCGAACTCCTCGCCGCCGATGCGGCCGGCTACGTCGCCCGCTCGCAGATTCGTGCGCAGGATATCGGCGAAGTGGCGCAGCGCCTGGTCGCCGATCGCGTGGCCCCAGCAATCGTTGATCGATTTGAAGTGATCGAGGTCGCACATCAGCACGGCCGATTGCGCACCGCCCGCGCGGCGCAACTGCGCAAGCTGCGCTTCAAGACGCGACATGAAGTGCCGGCGATTCGAAAGGAGCGTGAGGCCGTCGGTCGTCGCGAACTCGTGCAGTTCCGCTTCGATGCGTTTGCGCTCGGTGACGTCCGTGATGAAGCCGTGCCACACCGTGACACCGTTCGCGAGCCGCTGTGGTTTTGCATCGCCCTGACGCCATCGCAGCCCCTGCGTCGGCAACTGGACACGGTATTCGAGGTGCCAAGGCTGGAGATACGCGGCGGAATGCGTGAACGACGCGTGCCATGCGTCGAGGTCGTCGGGATGGATCAGCGCGTCGATGCAGGAACCGTCCTGCGAAACGGCTTCCGGTGTCAGTTCGTAGATCTCGGCAATGCCCGCGCTCGCGTATGGAAACGACAGACGCCCGTCGGGCGAACGGCGGCACTGAAACACCAGTCCCGGCACTTCGTTGGTGAGATTCGTCACGAGGTTCGCGCTCTCGCGCAACCGCTCGGCCATTTCGCGCATCGACGTGATGTCGGTCGTCGTGCCGACCATGCGCAACGCGCGCCCTTCGTCGTCGCGGCTCATCACCTTGCCGCGGCTGCAGATCCACTTGTAGCGACCGTCCTTGCAGCGGATGCGGTGCTCGACTTCGTAGCTTTCGGTTCGGCCTTCGAAATGGGCCTGCATCGCCGCCTTCACGTAGTCGACGTCGTCGGGATGCAAACGTTTGTAGCTATCCTCGATGCGGTTCGTGAGCTCGTCGTCGGTATAGCCGAGTATTGCCTTCCAGCCCGTGGAATACTGGATTTCGCCCGTCACGACGTCACGGTCCCAGATGCCCGTGCCGCTGCCTGCTATCGCGAGCGTAAGTAAGCGTTCCCGTATGCGCAGCGCTTCGACTTCATCGCATTGGATGGCGGCACTCACCTGCTGGTCCACCAGCGCCGAGGCGATGCGCGCGAAATCGTTGAGGCTCGCACGTTCGGCATCGCCAAGCTCACGCGGCGCGTGGTCAATCAGACACAGACTGCCGATGCTTTCGCCCGTTGCGCGGCGCAACGGCCACGAGGCGACGAAACGCAACGGCAAGGCGCTCGCGGTCGACAGGAAGGTGCGCCATACCGGGTCGGCACCCGTGTCGGTCACGACGAGCGGCTCGCTCAGCCACGGCGCGCCGCTCGCGTCTTGCAGGCTGCGCAGCGCCTCGCGCAACGGCGCATCAAGGCCCGCGCCGCTCCAGCGCCCATTGGATTCGCCCGGTATCACACAGGCTGCCGCCACGCCGAAATGGCGCTCCGCCAGCCGCATCAGCCCGTCGAGCTGCGAGTCGGCTCCGGCCGCCGCCACAAGGGCGGTACGCGGCGCGGTCGAATCGGCCTGTGCGTCGGCGGGTGACGGTGTAACGGGCATACGGAGTATATGTCTGACGGAATGAGCACCTAGTATATAGCGCACATATCTCGCCAACGTGGCACTTCGTGGAATGGTGCCTCGACAGCGTCGCGCTACCGGCGGAACGCTCACGGCAGCACGCTCGTTGCGAACCCGCGAGCCGCGCACCACGGCGACTTTTCGCCAGCGCTGTCGCGTCCATGCCGCGGGTTCCCACCCGGATGTCGACACCCGGACTCAACCGCCCTTGCCAGCCGTCAACTGCGCGTAGACATCGTGCGACACCTGCAGCAACACGTTACGGTCGATGCCGCCCGAGACCGCGTAGCCAAAATCGCCGTCGACCCAGTAGAACACGTTCACCGGGCCATCCTGATACAGCTTGAACGCCGTGGTGTTCGAACTGACCCGACGGCGCGAAACGGCGAGTGTGATCCGCTCGCCCCGCGCGTTGTGATACATGAAGAGCGCGACCTGGCCGCCGTCGTCGGCGGGCATCAGCCGCCCGCCTGCCAGCGTGAAGCCGCTCTTTTCGAGCATCGGCGGATGAACGTCCGTGCCGAGGCGGTTCGCCAGCCACTGGACGAAGTCCTGCTCCTGCGCGCTGCTGCTCATGTCGTCCGGGCGCACGACCGAGGGCATATAAACGACATGCGCGATCGCCACATGGCGTGCGAACAGCTCGCTGCTGTCCGCGCCGACCGCGTGAATATCCGCGCCGCCCGTCGAAGACGACATCACGTTCGCGCCGAAGTGCGTACCCCAGCCGATACCGACGCCAATCACGAGCGCCGCCGCCAGCCCGGCGAAACGCGGCCAGTTCGCGGCCTCGCGCTTGCGGCTCGCCTCGGGCGCGGGACGCAAACGCGCCGGCACCGGTTCATCCAGCACGCGGTCGTAGCGCTCGTGCAGCAGCGTGTTCAGCGAAAAATAGCCGCTCACGCGTTGAGCGAGATCGGGATTGCGCTCGAGTTCGCGCTCGACATCCGCGCGGCGTGCTTCGGATAGCGTGCCGTCCACGTAGGCGTGGAGTTCGTCTTCTGTGACGGGATTCAGTTGATCGCTCATCGCACCACCTTCAGGTTCGCTCGCGGGACCGCACCGGCCATCAGCGCGCGCAGCCGCTCTCGCCCCCTCGACAGACGCGACATCACCGTGCCGACCGGAATGTCGAGGGCCAGCGCCACATCGGCGTAACTCATTTCTTCGAGGCCCACGAGCAGCACGACTACGCGCTGATCCGCGGGCAAGCGCTGCAACGCGTAGTCGAGATCGCGGACTTCCAGTGTGGCCGACTGGCTCGCCGGGACCGCGTATTCGGTCTCGGGAACGCCTTCGTCATCGACGGACACATGCACACCGCGCGTCGACAGTTTGCGCACCTGGTTCACAAAGATGTTGTGCATGATCGTGAAGAGCCAGGCGCGCAGATCGGTGCCGGCGCGAAACAGTTCCGTGCGCCCCAGCGCGCGCTCGAGCGTGTCCTGCACCAGATCGTCGGCCAGTTCCCGGTTGTTGATCAGCGCCCGTGCGTAGCGTCGCAAGCGCGGCACGTGGTCTATCAGTTCGTCACGGATGTCCATGTTCCATTCCCGCCCGCTTGCTCCACGCCGTTCGTTTGACGGCGGGTACCGCCCGCACCCGCCATCGTCGCCATGTCCGCTGCGCGCATCAGTTCGTGCGTACCCGCATTGCCCGCCAGCACGCAGCGCGTGCCGTGCCTGGCCCAGCCGATCAGCCGCAGCGCACCGATCCGCCGCGCGCTCCACTGTGGTTCGTTTTCGGCGAACCACGCTCGCGCGCACAGCAATACGATCTTCTGCCCTTGCGCATTCTCGTAGACGTAGCGTCGTGCAAACGCCAGCGGCCCGAGGTCCGGCGTGCCGCGCGCGATGAGACGCAGGCCGGCTGCATGTAAATCGAAGGGCTTCGGCGGCATGTCCGGTGTGCTCGTGGCTGCTTCCCCGGCTGAGACGTTGGTCGCTTCGATCAACGCCATGACCGCGGCGTCGTTCAGCATTTGCGGCGTCGCCTCGGACGTCGCGAGCCACGCTGTTGCCACGCCGGCCAGCATGACGAACGTAATGGCCGCAAGCGAGGCCTGCCGCCAGCCTGCGCGACGGGACGTGGGCACCGGCGCCGGATCGGCCTGGAAACGCGGAAATACGCGCCGCATCAGGACATTCAGGCGGCGATAGAAGAGGATGCGCCGCCATTCGCCCGGGTGCATTGCCAGATAACGCCGCACACGGGCAGCGCGCTCGGGTGCAACGGAACCGTCAGTGTATGCCTGGATATCTGCCTCCGACACCGGCGGGTGTTCAAGCGTCCCCTTGAGAATCATGATCTTTCGACCGTGCGAGGTTGGGATGATGGGCTAACACGCGGCCGGTGGTTCTATTCCCGTTTCGTGCAATTCCGGGGGCTTCGGGCGGCGTTTTCGGCGACGGCGCGGATTTCGTCAGACAACGGCACAACCGCCCGCTTCACGCGGAAGCAAGCCTGAACTGCACTCAGAACCCCGACGCTCGACGACAAGCGCACCGGTGACGGTCTCGCATTTGCAGTGCTTGCGTGCGACTTGTGCGCCTTGGGCCCCTTGGGGAGAATGAGAAAGGCCTTGGCGAATACGTGCGATGGAAAACAGCAACGGACCGAGCGGCGCGCAAACGACGTTGCATCGGCGTCGCGAACAGCCTGCGTTCGGCCAACACCGCCGGATGGCAGTGCAGGGATCTCGGTGTGCTGGAAAAATCGACTAGATCAGTGGGAAGAAGGTTCTTTGCGGATTTCGGGGGAGACCGCTTGCGGACAGGCGGTAGTCGGCCAGAAGCGGTCCTTAGTTGATACCGTCTGTCGGACATCCTGTCGGCGGTTCAACCCCAAAAGCAGTCGCACGAGGTCGTGTCGATCCATCTGTGCGTCAAGAGATCAGAGCCAGTCGGCTACATCACCCCGCTCGATCTGTTGCAGCGGGGCGTATGACCTCTGGATATTGAAGGGGTTCGCATGGGTGTCGTGCCGATAGATATGGCGGAACAACCCTTCCAACTCTTCGACCTGTTCCTTCGTTATGTTGTCCCAGACCTCAAAGACCGAGAAATGAGACCAGGTTTTTCCGCAATCATCCTCGTGCTTTTTGAGTCTGCCCCGTACTCCAGATTTTTCGCCCCGCGCCATTCCGATGTAGACCACGTCCCTTTCGTCATATAGGACGTAGATACCGCGGACCCGGATGGGAACAGAATTTATTTCACTCTTGGGCTTGAACTCGTAGGAGTTCTTGAACAGGAAGCACGGTGCGATGGGCATTTCAATGGATTTCGGTGGTCGATCATCGTATATCGGCATATTACCCAGAGACGTGACGGTAAAGCACGGTTCGCCATCTCGGCATCGAAGTCGACGATGTACTCGGGGACCGGCCGTTCAAACCGCTAGAGTGCCAACGGCGGCTCAGGGTCGGCCACGGCCGACCGCGCCGGGCAACTGTCGGCCACTTCCGGTCTTTGGCTCTGCACGCGTGGTTGACTGTCAAATGTCAGCTGCAAACTGTAAGCGGCCGGTCCACTTGCGATCGTGGGCATTGAATCGGCGGTGGGCTCGCCTTGCCACGCGGATTACTTCGCCCCAAAGGCTGAGGCGCGAGCGTTGAATGGCGCCTTCATGTCGACGAACAATTAGTTCGGTGATCAGTCATCTCTCACGCGTTCCTCGTCTTGGCCAATTTGCGCATCCCCTGTTTTGCGGCGGCTGAGGACCATGTTCTCGGCATGGCTGCGCAAACGGGTCCGCTCGGATCGGTTGCCTTCACGCGCGACATCGTCAATCTCCGCCTTGGCGGTCCATTGGCCATTGGGACGTTCCACACTCTTGACGCGGATTCGGCGGCCGTCGACCTCGACCGAGTCGATCGAGCGCGCCAGAGCCTTGGCGTTGACCGTGTAGTAACGCAAGCCGATGGTAGTCGTCTCTGCAAAGCACGCTTCGATCGCCCGCTCCAGCATTACAGGCGCCGCGAGGATCCGGATATGGGCGAAACTGCGGCCTTTCTTGCCGATCCCTGAAAATTGGACGACGTCGTGGACACCCTCCTGCGCACGAATACGGTCGAGTCCAATAGAGAGATCTTCTGGTGCTTGATCGTCGATATCGAACTCAATGACCGTGAGTTCGCGATGCGGCAACCGCGAAGCGGATTGCGCTTGCTCTCGTGATACGAGGACTCGAACACAATTGCTCAAGCCTGCAATCCTGCGGGTTCCAAATCCGATGCCTGATCTTTCGAGAGCGCGCGGGAGAGACGGCATGACTTGCCGATTACAAAGATAGCGAACAATAGCGGCGCCGGTCGGCGTCACTCGCTCTCCCGAAAAGCCGTCCTGGATCGTTTCAAATCCTTCGAGAAGCAGCACAGTTGCTGGCGCAGGGACGGGGAGCAGACCATGTTCCGAGCGTACGCGCCCTTGGCCGAGCGGAAGCGGAGCGACGCTCCAGTCGGCATGAACCGAAGCGATGAGTGCAGAGGCCGCCACGATGTCGCAGATCGTATCGACGGCGCCGATCTCGTGAAACGTCACCTCCTCCTCTGCCACGCCGTGGACCCGAGCTTCCGCCTGCGCCAGAAGCTGGAATATAGACACGGCATGCTGCTTTACCGCATCGGATAAGGGAGCGTTTTGCAGAAGTTCGCGAATATCCTGCCACCTACGATGCGCGTGGTCGTGCCTGGACTCGGGCGAGGCCTGGTCGCGCCGACCGCGTAGCTCGCTGAACTCCGCGAGGTTTTGCTCATGAATTTCCCCTGCGTGGCCGTCCGCACCGGCCGGTTCGTGTCGATGCGACAACGCCCCCGGAACTCCCACAATGAACCGATGGCCGACAAGCGTCCCATCGTTGTGCAATTCCAGACGACATTCGGCGTCCGGTCCCAAACTGAGCTGGTCGATCGAATCGCGTACGGTGTCTTCGAATTCGGGAAAAGCATCAAGAAGTGCCGCGACGAACATATCTCCGGCAATTCCGCCGAGCGGATCGAGATGAACGCAAAGACGTCTGCAATTATCTTTTTCAGCCATTCCTCGATCCTCCGGGAACAATTAGTAGAAGTAGAACGGCGTGGCGATGTCCATACGTGGCGTTGGCTGGGGCGTTCTCGCTGCGCCTCGCTCGGCATCGTGCCGACCGCGCGACACGCCGATTACATCGAATCCTGGCCGGAGGTGCTACTCGTCCGGGGCGTCCGGTAGCGTGATGTCCCTGGGACGGGTTTCGGAGTGGAAGAAAGTGGCCTGGCTCAGGACAGGGGCGGCGCGCTGGGTGATGGCGGCCATCTGGGCCGCGGACAGCGGCGTGAATTCGCGGGCGATCCGAACGTTCTCCTCGAGTTGCGCGATGTTGTCGCAACCAACAATGACGGTGCTAACGGGGAGTGAAAGCACGTAGTTCGTGGCGTCACGCATGTTCAGCGTTCCCGGGCGAGTGGCTACACCTTCCCAGGAGCGCCGCTGCACCTCGACGGGTGGCGGAGTCCAGCTGGACAGGATACGGCCACGCGCGGCAATCTTCATGCCGATGATCCCCATCTGCTTTTCGACGACGGCGGAGAGCAGACGCTTGATGAAGCTGTGGGGGCTGAGGGTGTCGGCTGCGTTGAGGGCGAGAATGCAAGCGTCGAAGGGAAAGCGGTTGATGAGTTCGATGATGGGATCGGGCTGGTAGTGGGCTGCGAAACCAAGATGGCGGACTACCTTTTGGTCGTGCATCTGGGTCAAGGCTTCCATGGCGCCGCCCTTGCCGAAGACGACGTTGATCTCCTCGGGGACGCCAATGTTGTGGAGCAGCCAGAGGTCGAGGTGATCCGTCTTCATGAGCTTGAGGGACTGTTCGATATCACGGAGGGCGCCGTCGCGGCTGCGCTCCCTGGTCTTGGTGCAAAGGAACACTTCATTGCGGCGGTGTTCCATGACGCGTCCTATGTATTGCTCGCTCCACCGCTCAGGGAAGCCGTATCTGGGGGCGGTGTCGATGAAGTTGACACCGAGATCGAGCGCTCGCTCGATTAGCGGTACGGCAACGTCGAAATTGTTAGGTTGTTCGATAGCGCTCTGGCCACCAAGGGATGAGATACCGACCTTGAAACCCGTCTTGCCGAGGTTGCGCGTGGGCATGGACCCCTGCGTTTTCGGATTGTCGGGCAGGGCCGGAAGCTGGTCCGGTGCGGCGTGGACTTCGTGGGAAAGAAATCCTGCGGCGAGGACACCTCCGGTCTTGAGGAATCGGCGGCGGTCGGGAGAGGGAGACTGCTTCATGGGAAACCTCTCTACGTGGTGCGAAGAGATTGATTCCCATAATAGGTTATTCTCCGACCAACACCGCAGCAATGCGATTCGCAGCCTGCAGGAGACAGTGGATTCGTTAGGATACGTCAATCCTTCCCTGCTCAAGCGGGCTTTCCTGGCGAGCCGGCGGCCGGTCAGACCGGCCTGGCTGTTACGACGAGATGACACTGAGCCACGCCACGCTTCCAAAGTCAGATTTCCGGAGGACCGGCTGAGGCTGGTCACCACCTGCGGGCGCGGCCGAACCGGCAACAGGAATATCGCGCGAATCACTGGTCAAGCGTAAGAGCAGGCATGAGTCGTCATCGACTATGTCGTCCGGACGTGGCACAGAGTTCGGTTTTTGGTAGTAAAGTCCAATGGCGACGCACTGTGCAAATTCTGGTTCGCCCCTTGAACTCGAATTGTGTTTGTGGTCCGTTTTGCGGAGGCCATGACCATTGGCGCACCTTCACGGTCAGGATGATAGCGCCTGAGGGGCGAGGCGATAGCGCTTGCGCTGGCAACAAGTGACAGGAGCCGGAAAGTCGCCGCGCACGCAACGGAGGAGGTCTCTGAGATGCAGACCCACCAAGCCGCTGGAAGCGGCCAGCCGCGATTGGCCGCCGTTTTGTCGAATATTGTGGGACCGCTGGCGGTCGCTGTCAGCGGCGGCGTGGATAGCGTCACGCTGGCGACCTTCGCCCATCGCTGCGCGGCAGGTCGCGTTGAGATGTTTCATGCGATCTCGCCTGCGGTACCTGAAGAGGCAACTGACCGCATCGAACAGCTCGCGAGGGATCAAGGCTGGCGCCTCCGAATTGTGAGCGCGGGCGAGTTCACGGACGAGAACTATATGTCCAATCCAGTCGATCGCTGCTTCTTCTGCAAGACCAATCTTTATGCCTGCATCGCGCGCCACTGCGACGCACAGATTCTTTCAGGCGCCAATCTCGATGACCTTCGCGAGTATCGGCCTGGGCTCGAAGCCGCCAAACGGCATTCGGTCCGTCACCCCTATCTTGAGGCCGGTATCGACAAAGGCGCTGTGCGCCTGCTCGCTCGCGAACTCGGATTGGGCGCTATATCCGAGTTGCCGGCTGCGCCCTGTCTTTCGAGTCGGGTCGAGACAGGCATCAGGATCCGCCCAGAGGTCCTTAAAGCGATCCATGCGGTGGAGCGCAGCATCGCAAGGGACTTTCCGACGGGAATCATCCGTTGCCGCGTGCGCGCGGAGCGAGTCGTGATCGAGCTTGATCCCGAAACCCTCGCAGCGATTGTCGGGAAGCACGAAGATGCGGTGCGCGCTGAAGCGGACCGGATTTTTGCCGGAATTGCATCGACGCTCGAACTCTCGTTCGAGCCTTATCGCAATGGCAGCGCGTTCGTGCATTCGCGCCCATGACGCCGGAATTCAAATTCGATTTTGGGCGCGGAGCGAGAATTGGCCTCGACGAAGCGGTGTTCTGCGAGGGCAAGACCGTTGATCAGATTTCGGCGATCGTAGACGCCGTGAAAGCGAAAACGGGGCGACTGCTGCTCACTCGCCTCGACCAATCGAAGTATGAACCGCTCTTCGCGCGCCACGGCGCCCAACTTGAATTCGACCCACTCTCGCGCACCGCCATTCTTGGTCAGCCTCATGACGCGCTCCTCATGCCGCCGGTGGCGATCGTCATGGCCGGGACCTCCGACCTGCCGGTCGGACGCGAGGCCGCGCGGACGCTGGCGTTCGCCGGCCAAACCTGTTGCGAGTATGCCGATATCGGTGTTGCAGGCCTCTGGCGTCTCCTGGAACGGATCGACGAAATACGATCCTCTCCCGTCGTCATCGTGGCCGCGGGCATGGACGCGGCGCTCGTCAGCGTTGTGGGCGGTCTGGTTTCGAGCGCCGTCATCGCACTGCCGACGTCAGTCGGCTACGGAGTGGCGCTGGGCGGTGCGACCGCGCTGCACGCCGCACTGGCCAGTTGTGCGCCAGGGATTTTGACCGTCAATATAGACAATGGGTACGGCGCGGCCTGCGCGGCCTTGCGTATATTGCGCGTCATGGCGACGTTACCAAAGCGCAGTGTATAAGCCCATCATGCATAGTCCGAAACGGATGGAAATACGCCGAGGATGATTTCGAAATGCTGCCGGCCGATCGTGGTTTTCTGGGTCGGCTTTTTCGCCCATTGTTCCGCCCCGTTATGCACAGCTGGCACATGTACCCCCTCAGCTTTCTGTTCGGTCCTGGATTCGATACCGCGCTGAAATCGGGTTGCTCGGCATCGTCGCGACTCAGGCATCGAAGGGGATATCTCTGTGGGCAATCATGCGGTTTCCAGTGTTGTTCAGCGCGGGCATGTCTCTGATTGGCACACTGGACGGTCACCTGATGGTCGGAGCGTATGGCGGGGGGCTACCTCAAGCCGATTCGCAAGATCTACTACCACATGACGATTACGTTCGTGTCGGTGGTCGTTGCGGTCGTGATCGGTGGCATCGAGGCACGTGGACTGCCAGGCGACCAGCTAAAGCTCCATGGCCCAGCCTGGGATGTCATTGGAGCACCGAATGAGAACTTCGGAACCCTTGGATACTTCACTATTGCGATTTCTTTCCTAAGCTGGCTCGCTGCGGTCGTGATCCACGGAACCAGGCATTTCGACGAACTTGAAATCAATCGCTAGAGATTGAAACTAGGCTGCGCCGCTGGCGGTGCAGCACGAGGCCGTCTTTTTGAGCGCGCCCCAAGCTTTGTCCTCGAGAGTCCGTTAGACCTTGCCACCAGCCGTTGCCTTCGACACGCGCCGAACGGCCGCTCGGGGTCGGGTAGCGACCATTGCAAAAGTACAGACTAAATCTCCCTTCATCTGAAAGGAGATTGTCATGAACGCATCAATCGGCGCAGGTCCGTCGCGGGTGCCGTGGAACAAAGGGAGATTGACCGGCCAGAAGCCACCGCTGAAGCTCAAGGAGATTTGGGCGATCCGCGTGCGCCTGCAGCTTTCGTTCCGAGTGCGGGATCTGGTCATGTTTAATCTCGCAATCGACAGCAAGCTTCGCGCATGCGATCTGACGAAGCTGCGGGTGAGGGATATCTGTCACGGCGAGCACGTCGCCAGCCGCGCCACAGTCATGCAGCAGAAGACGCAACGTCCAGTACAGTTCGAGATCACCGAACAGACCCGCGATAGCGTGGCGGCATGGATAAGGCATGCGGGATTGAACGCAACCGACTTCCTGTTCCCGAGCAGAATTCACGACTCCCCGCACCTGTCGACGCGCCAATATGCTCGGCTGGTCCATCGGTGGATCGCGTGGATCGGCCTCGACGACACCGCTTGCGGTACCCATACGATGCGACGGACCAAGGCGTCGTTGATCTATCGTCGCACGAAGAACCTCCGGGCCGTCCAGTTGTTGCTCGGCCACACAAAGCTTGAAAGTACGGTCCGCTACCTTGGCATCGAGGTAGATGACGCGCTTGAAATGGCGGAACAGACAGAGGTCTAGCTTGCCTGGCCAGTTCGCGAGGGGACGCTAACCGGCCAACTGCCGCCATTCGCCTGGTCATCCACGTGGACGTTCGAACGGCACCTCTGCCCTGACAAGAGACATCCGCCGCAGATCGTGCCTGTCGCGTCATCGGCACTGCGGTTAATTTGCGCCTTTTGCGCAGGCCTAATCCCGCGCCATGCGCCGCAGTCTCATTACGTGCAATCGCTGGGAAAGACCTTTGAACAAACTGCCCTCGTGTGGATCGCCGAAATGCAGCAACGCGGTGCAGCGCACGCTGGTGGGCAGACAGGCCTGATTCGCATGCAGTGAGCGCATGCCCCAGAAGAAGTAGAGATTGCCCGGTGTGAGCGGCACGATTTTCGCCGATTGCCATTGCTGCACACGCGGCATACGCCATAGCCGTTTCAGCAGCTTCTCTACCAGCAGCTTTTCAAGGATGTTGACGACCGCAAAGCGCCTCGCATTGCGCACATTCGGGAACATTACCAAATGGCCCGGAGGCTCACCCGGGCCGCTGGGGATAAGAACCGGCAGCAGTATGGTTACGACATACGAGTCGTAGTGAAAGTTGTGCGCATGTCGCAGTCCGTGCGTGCCGGTCAGCACGCGCAGGACCGGAAAAATCCGGTCGCTGGGCGGCGGCATGCGCATCTTTTGTTCGTAGAGACATCGCAACAGCGCGTGCAGGCCCGCGTCCTCAAATAACGGACTCAGACAGGTGTCGGCGATCCATGCTTTGCCCTCAAAGCCGATATATTGACCGCCGTGCTGCGCGATCTGATCGGCGACGAAGCTTCGCAGCTGCGAGAGAATCGCATGCGGCACGATATTGTGCAGGATACCTACTCCGGATTCATCCATTGATCTGGCCAGTGCTTGCGCGCTCGCCGCGCTCACCTGTGCGAACCCGTCGGGCGGCAGACAGTCGTTCAATGCGGTCATCGAAGTCCCTAGGCTTGGTCTCGAAGCTTGATGCGAACTCATGCTCAGCCAAGGGAGGATGTTGACGGAAAATTGTGCTGTCTTACGTGCGAATTCGTACAGATCCAGGAGCCATCGTAGAACCGTACCTCATGCGCGTCGAATGCCGGTTGGCAAACGTCGCTGCCTGAAGCTCGCTTCGCGAACGGCGTATTGCGCTGGGGCTTCGGGCTTCGCCCGTCAGCGGCCTTTCCCGGCCTGACGACCGTTGCACCTTGCAAGCTGCCGTCGAGATCACGGTGGGTCGAAGGGCCGCGGTGGGTCGCACTCAGCCGGCCGCGCCGCTACGAGCCAGGCGTCGTCCCATGCAAATCGCATGAGTCGGCATGCGGCCAGTTGAAGCCGCAGAAGTCAACGCCACCTCTGTCCGTTCACGAAGGGCATGAGCCTGTCGCGAGCGATCGACGTGAATCAGGCGACCTGCTGCTCTCCGTATCCCTCGATGATGACGAGATCCAATATCGCAGCTTGCCGTCTATGCAAGACAGCAGCTTGATACTCATTCGAGCGCCAACAATCCAGAGCGGCCTGGTACGACGGGAACTCCACCACCGTGTTGCGCGACCGGCTGGTCCCCTCGGGATTCTCGAAAGCACCGGCGCGAACCAGAAAACGCGCTCCATATTTCTCCAATGCCGCGACATTGGCACTCGCATACGCGTTGAACTTCTCCTGATCTGTTACGTCGACCCGCACGATCCAGTAACCCTTGTTCATATCGTTCCCCCGAATTTTTAGTCATGCGCCAGTATTCCGACGGTCTCTAACCCGAGCGCACTGCCGCGCGCGCCGTAGCTCATGAGGCTGGTGGATCGCACTGTATAATTTCAGCGGTGCAACGTAAATGCGCAACACTGAAAACAATCATTGCAACTGTGCAATACGAAATTAGCCCAACCGATTTATCCATCCTGCTTGCGCTGATACGCGCCCGGACCCTGGCCGACGCTGGTGCACTGTTGGGTATGAATGCCTCAACGGTGTTTCGTGCTGTGCAGCGCCTGGAACGCACCGCGGGTGAGCGACTTTTTGAGCGAACGCGTGCCGGGTATCGTCCAACCGACCTGGCTACTCAGCTTTCCCTTCAGGCGGAAATCATCGAGACCGCGTTGGCGCAGGCGCAAAGTGCTTTCGCCTCCTCCGATCATCAGTTGACCGGCACAGTTCGCGTCAGTGCGGTAGACGCCGTGCTGCAAGCGTTTGTCGTTCCCGCGCTGGTGGCGGTTCGAGCAGAGCATCCCCGGCTCAACATCGAGCTATTGGCCTCAAATGAGCCCTTCAGTCTCACTCACCGCGAAGTAGATATCGCATTACGCTCGACGAACCGCCCACCGCAACACGTAATTGGCAAACGGCTCGGTTCAATCCGGTTTGGCGTCTTTGGTGGGCGAGCTTTGGCGCGCAACTTCGAGCGGGACTCATCAAGTTCAGCGGAAGGGCTGGCCGACCTCCCCTGGATAACAGTGGATGACGCGATGCCTGAGCATCCCGGGGTCACCTGGCGAAAGCGTGTCCTTCCCAATGTGAAGCCCGCGCTACAGGCCAATACGATGCAGATGGTGGCGCGCATGATCGAACAAGGGTTGGGAGTCGGAATCCTTGCGCTCTTTCATGCGCGGGAAAACAAAGATCTGGTCCCCCTCAAGCTTCCGCTGGAGGACTGCAATATTGACCTCTGGTTGCTGACACATCCTGAGTCGAGGCATTTGCGGCGCATTGCGGAAGTTGCCGCTCGCATCGAGGCGCATGTATTGCGTGATGGTGGGCTTCCGTGAAGCAGCAAAGGCTCCACGAACAAAGCAACGATCAGAAGATCTGACCGCGATCTGTGAGCGTTTCGGCCATGAAGCGCTTTGCGGGCCACAAACCAGGCGGCGCCCCCGGGTCGCCGCCTGTTGTACGCTCAAGGCAATCCTGAGATTTTGCGGGTGAATTCGTCCGTCACGTTGAGACCCGTGGCTACGCCGAAGACCGGGTACACGGTCGTGGGCCCACTTGCGGTCAGACCCATGTAATCGCCGAGGAAATGGCCAGGCGCCGCGGGAGCATTGAGTATGTTGAACGAGGCCGTGGTCAATCGCTGCTCGTTGCCCCAGTTCGCGGGGTTCGCGCAGTTGGAAGCGGTCGGGCAGATGAGCGCGAAATAGTCCGTTCCCTCAAAGCCGGCAGGCGTATTCGTGTCGTTACGAAAGTCGTAGTAAGTCACCACGACAGACTTGCCGTCGCCCGTCGCCACCACTGCAGGGATGAAGGCCTGCTGACGGCACGGGTTTGCGCCATTAACCGGCGTCTTGTTGATCATCGCAGGTGTCGACCAGGTCACCCCACCGTCGTCCGATTCGCTGAAGACGATCCCGTCGATCGGAATTTTCCCGGCACCGGGGGTGGTGCAGGTGGCAGTCGAAAAGCGATCGTCCTGCCACGCCAGATAGATTGCCCCTGTGACCGGGTTCACGGCAATGCTGTAGAGAATAGACGCATCGCGTACCGGCTGGCCCGTGTCCGGGGTAACCACTCCCTGCACCTGAATATCGCTGACGAAGGTCGGCGCGCTCCAGTGCGCCCCTTTATCCGTGGACGCTATATAGCCTATGTTAAGGCCCTGCGCAGTAACACCGATCGCCGTGAAAAAGTCGCGCAAGGTCCCATCAGGCAACACCCGCACGATATTGTCGATAGTCTGTGCATTCGTGCCCGGTTGGTAGATCGGGGCGGCCGTGCTCCAGGTCACGCCATTGTCGGTGGATCGCGAGAAGAAGCTGGGGCCGGTGAAATTGAACTTGACGAGCGGGGCACCACCGGCTGCAGCGTTACGCAATTGACGCGCGATTTCGACACCATCATTTCCCGCGAGCAACTTATCGCCGGCCTGGCTCGGCGGGAAAACGCTCAGTTGATCCCACACCGCATAGACGTAACCGTTCGCCGTCGGATCGGCGGTGAGCGAGTCCTTGTCATTGAGCGCGTGCGGCGAGTTGGTTCGAATCAGCGTCGCCGGAGCTTTCCACGTCGCACCGTGGTCAACAGAACGGCTGACCAGTATCCCGCTATTTCGCGCCCCAAACGGAGTCGTCGGTTTCATGGGGTCCAGCACCAACGACATGAAGAAGGCTGTGCCGTCTTGCGCGAAGTCTACCCAGGGATCAGATGCTCGACGGAATGCTCCCCCTGTGCACCTGGTCACACCGGTCGGTATCGACCCGGTCCAGCTACCGCCCGCGTCCGTGGAAACGACGCCGACGAGTCCGCGTGCGCCACCGTCGTTCCAGCGATCCTGCTGGTGGCCAACCAGGAGGCGGGACGCGTCGGTCGGGTCGGCTGCCACCCATGGCTCGATCGACGTGGCTGGATAAAGGACGCTCCCGAATGCGGAATGTTGCGCGTTAAGCTGGTCGGCAGTGCATCCGCTGAACGGATCGCCCGCAGCCACCTGGACGAGCGGGCCCAGCGTTTGCGCATGGGCGCCAGGGACGATCGCGCAAGTAAGCGCGATGACACTGCCACCCGTAAAGCCCCGGGAAACAGAACGGGATAGTCGTCTGAAAACAGATGTCATGTTCGCCTCGCGAAAAGGGATAAACCGCTTTTTGCACTCGGCTGGCCGACCGAAAAATCAGCGCTCGCCGCCGCCGAACCTGCACATAAAAAATAGGACGCGGCGTACATCTTTGGTGTAATTTTTTGTTACGGATACCGAATCATCATGCCGGATCCAATCACTATTGACGTGGCATAGGACTTGCGGATGATCGATATGAAATCTGCATGTAGCCGCATGCAGAAGAACGGGAACCACGAAACTGCCACAAACGCGAGCGCACTACCTGAAGGTTTCCTTTCAGTAGGCAACGCAACGAATATCGCTAACGTGTCGCATAGAACCCTGCCCCGGAAGTCTGCGAGGAGACAATAAAAAAGCGTGCGTAAGCGCTACAGCTCATACGCACGCCTCTTAGTCGTCTCGCGATTAAACGCGCATCCACCGCGTCAACCCGCCGTGTCCGCTATTCGCGCGGACACGCCGAACTTCACCGCCTGAACTTCCAGCCGCCTAACTCCAGTTCAACGCCCCGCCCGTCTGATAGTCGGTCACGCGCGTTTCGAAGAAGTTCTTTTCCTTGCGCAAGTTGGCCTGCTCGTCGAGCCACGGGAGCACATTTTCCGCTCCGGGAAACGGCGCAGGCATGCCCAGCTGGCCCGCACGCCGGTTCGCGATGTAACGGAACTGGCCGCAGTGCAAATCGGCGGAGTAGCCCAGAATGGGTTCGCGCAGAATGTAACGTGCATAAGCGGCTTCAGCGGCATCAGCCTCTTCCCAGATCTGCTGTACGGCGCGCGGATCGAGCGTCAGGTTTTCTTCCTCCAGCAATTGCCGGATGACGCGAATGCCAAAGCCGCAATGAAGCACTTCGTCGCGCATGATGTACTGAAACTGCTGCGCGGTCGCTTTCATCAAGCCGCGCCGCTGTAGCGCGAACACCGGCGTAAAGCCGTTATAGAACCAGCAACCCTCGAACACTGCCGCAAAGAAAAGATACGCGAGCGCGAATTCGTGAAGCGCGTCGCGGTCGGTCAAATCAAGTCCGGAAGTCAATATGCGTTCGAGGCGCCTGTTCGCCATGGCGATCTTGGCGTGGATTTCAGGCACGACACGATAGCGGTTGTAGACCTCCTGCTGATCCAGTCCCAGGCTCTCGATGCAATGCTGATACGTCCACGTATGCAAAGCCTCTTCGTATACCTGCCGCGCCTGATAGATCTGCAACTCGGGGGCCGTCATCTTTTCCATGACCGCGAGCCCGATGTTGCGCATGGCGAGGATATCGGACGTGGTGAGATAGGCCAGCACGTTTTCGAAAACGTGGCGCTCCGTTGCGGTGAGGCGATGCTGGTAATCATGCACGTCATCGCTCATGGATATTTCGAGCGGCGTCCAGTGATTGCGGTTTGCGTTCAGAAAGCATTCCCACGCCCACGGATACCGGAATGGCGCGAGCTGGTTGATATCTCCGCGACCGTTGACGACGCGCTTGTCTTCCGCACGTGTAGGTTGCAGTTGTGAATCCGTTTTGCCACTGAGCATGCCTTAGAGTCCTCCGGCCAGATTAATCGAAACACCGCGTTTGAATGAGACCGGCCGCTCGCCGATCGGCAGCAGAACGTCTTTGGTGAGACCCGCCGTCAAACGGTGGCGTTTGTAGTGCGAACGGGCAAACACACCCGCCTGGCCTGCACCAACAGTGACAATGTCCGCATTCACCGGGAATTTCTGAACAAACGTCATGAAAATCAAATCATGTCGACAGACGACGACTTTGGTGACAGCCGATGTTTCTGTCCATACTGCGAAAGGTGGGACGAGAACGCACGACCGGTACCTTCGGGCTAGTCCTCCTTGCGTAGTCCGTCGGCGCGCGAGCGAGCGCGGCCAAATTTTCGTAATCTATTCCGGAATACACACCGGACACCAGCGACCAATTGACCCGCGTGTGCCGGCTGCATGCAGGTCATGCGACCGCTATACTTCATGTCCACTTTTCCATCCGGCATCATGCGTTCAACTCCGCTTTATTCCCATGTCGCGCTCGTGCGCGAACATTCGCCGCTCGTCCATTGCCTGGCCAATAGCGTCACCACGAATTTCACGGCGAACGCGCTGCTGGCGCTTGGCGCCGCTCCGGCGATGGTGACGGCGCCCGAAGAGGCGGAAGAGTTCACGCCGCTCGCGAGCGCCCTTTCCGTCAATCTCGGGACGCTCGACTTGCCCCAGATGGACACGATCCGGCGCGCCGTTGCAGCGGCCAACGCCTGCAATGTTCCGTGGGTACTCGATCCCGTGGCAGTCGGCGTGGTGTCCTTGCGGACCGGATTCGCGAAGCAGTTGCTACGCGAGCGGCCGGCGGTCATTCGCGGCAACGCGTCGGAGATCATCTGCCTTGCTGGCGGCGTGCCGAGCGCAAGGGGCGTCGATAGCACCGAGTTGTCCGCCGCCGCATTTCCCGCGGCGCGCGAGCTGGCCAATGCGACGCAGTGCGTTGTGGTCGTGAGCGGCGCGACCGACTATGTGACCGATGGTGCGCGCACCGTCGCACTCTCGAACGGTTCGCCACTCATGCCGCGGGTTTCGGGGACAGGCTGCGTCCTCTCGGCCGTCGTGGCGGCGTTCCTCGGCGCGAGCGGCAAGCCGTCGGCGTTTTTCGACGCGACAGTTGCCGCAGTGGCGTTCATGTCGGTGGCGGGCGAGCTTGCGGCGCTGACTGCAAAAGCGCCTGGCAGCTTCGCCGTTGCGTTCCTCGACAGCATCGCAACACTCGACGAAGCGGCGTTCGACGCTACGCTGCGAATGGAAACGCTGGACGCGCATGTGGTCGTTGCGGGGCGCCCGGCATAGAGCAGTATCAAATTCCTGATACGCATCAAGTCCTGCCCCGCAGCGCTAACGCGTTCGCGGGCTTGCGTTACGTCAGGCAGCATTTCCGGGCTGGCGCGGAATTCGAAATACGCCACTGCGCCCCGTGAGCAGCTTTCGAGACCGACCGCGCGTTAGCGGGAAAGACCATCCGCGAGCCGTCTGCACAATCCACTGACAACACGGGCCGCGCTCACGCGCCACCAAAAAGGCGCGGTCACGTCGAAGCCGAACTGAAGCGCCGTCTGCGATGCGCCCGTCGTCCGCGCCCGGCATCGGAACGTCACGACATCGCGATATGCACCGGCCGCGGCCCCCTCCGCGCGCGGCGAAAATCGCATGACCGCACGAAGATCGAGCGCGGAATCGAACGGAGATATCTCGCACGACTCGAACGACCACGACGCGCCGTGATATTGCTGACCGCGCAACGCCGTGCTCACGCGGTGCCAGACCTGATCGGCAGGCAATGACACGAGCCGCTGTTGCCCGGCGCGCGCTGCCCGCTGCATCGCGTAGAGTGCCCAGCCATTGCCATAGACCAGCAGCACGCCGCCAATCACGAGCGCCCATTGCAGCAGGCTCACGATCCAGTGCGAATGCGCGGCGAGATGCAACGGCCCAAGCACCACCGCGACGATCTTGTGCGCGATCGCATAGATAAGTAGAAACGCAACGAGGATCGCGCCGAGACGAATCATCCAGCCGCGCCGCGAATCGTCGAGAAGGGCAAACATGCGCTCGCCCATCGTGCCGTGCCACTGTGGCGCAGCATCATCGAGCCCACGTTCCGCGCTCGCCATGACCTGCTCGCGCAATTGCGCCCAGTTCGCGCGTGCGCGTGCAGCCTCATCGCGCAGGCTCACGAGTTCGGTCAGCAAGGCATCGCGTTCCGTCTTCATACGCAGCAGCCCGTCGAGGCCGCGCGTCTTTTCCGTGTATAGCGTGCCGATCTCTGCCTGCACGCGTTCGCGCTGCGACTGCAATTGCCGCAACGTGTCGTGCAGCGCCTCGACCTGCTCGCGCCTGAACACCGGACGGCTCGACGGCGCTTCGTGATGCTCCGACCAGTAATGCTCGAGCACCTCCCGCGCGTGCTTCATGTTCTTGAACTGCTCATTGGCCCAATGCTGCTGCGCGGGCGATGAATGACGCCACCTGTCGGGATGAAGCATCTGCGCAAGTTGCCGGTACTTGCGCGTGATTTCGGCCGCAGATGCACCTGGCTCCAGGTCGAGCTGATAGTAGAGCCGGTCGTAGTCGATGTGATGGCTGGGATCGTGGATCGCCATGCCCGTAGTCTTTCTTCAGGTGAATAGCCGCGCACGCAAGGATGGAAGCGAACGCTTAAGACAAGTTAGTTCACTCACCTGCCCGCTGCAAGGCCGCGATGCGCACAGGCATGCGTTCTATCGCGCGTGACCAGTGTGCAGACGACTCAGCATTTCGAACGCGACTGCCGGCAGTGCGCGCAATTTGCGCAGTTTCTGCACGACGACAGCGTCGGGATAGAACGCTTCGACGATACGCTCCGCCTCGTGCGTGCGCTTACCCGCGCGCGCCGGAAAGCGCCATCTCCAGCACACGCGCGACGTGCAGCGGCTCGGCATCTACACCGTCGCGAATCTGGTGGCGGCAACTCGTGCCGTCGGCGACGACCAGATCACCCGGCGATGCCTCGCGCAACGCAGGCAACAGCGACAGTTCGGCCATCGCCATCGAAGCGGCGTAGTGCTCCGCTTCATAGCCGAAGCTGCCTGCCATTCCGCAGCACGACGATTCGATCGATTTGATCTCCAGCCCAGGAATCCATCCGAGCACGGTTTGTACGGGCCGCAACGCGTCAAACGCCTTTTGATGACAGTGCCCGTGCAGCCACGCACGCTTTGCCTCGAGCGGCTTGAGCGCCAGGTCGAAACGGCCGGCCGCTTTTTCGCGCACGAGAAATTCCTCGAACAGCAACGCCGAATCCGCAAGCCGACGTGCCTCTTCGCCGTACCCGTACTGCAGGAATTCGTCGCGCAACGTCAGCAGACAAGACGGTTCGAGTCCCACGATCGCGACGCCGCGATCGACATAAGGCTTCAACGTATCGAGCAGACGCCGGGCTTCGCGCTTTGCTTCATCGACGAGGCCCGCGGCAAGAAACGTGCGCCCGCAGCAAAGCGGCCGTTCGCCCTCGCGCGTGTTGAAGTGGACGCGATAGCCCGCTGCCTCCAGCACGCGCTGCGCTGCGCGCGCGTTTTCTGGCTCGATGGTGTTGTTGAACGTATCGACGAAGAGAAGGACCTCGCGTCCCGGCTGACCGGCGCTGCTCGACGCGCGCCGCAAAAACGCCTCCTGAAAGCGCGGTAACGCGCGCTGCGGCGCGAACCCCACTGCACGCTTCATCCATGCTCCGACTAGCGGCATGTGCTCCGCGGCCGCGAGCCACCCACCGAAAGGGGCCGCGCGCTGCGCGTAGCGCGGCATGAACGCAATCAGCTTTTCGCGCAAGCCGATGCCGTACGTCTTAGCCCTCGCCGCGCGCGCCTCGATCTTGAACTTCGCCATATCGACGCCGGTCGGGCACTCGCGACGGCAGCCCTTGCAGGACACGCACAGATCGAGCGTTGCCTTCACGTCGTCGCTCGCGAGACCGTCGCTGCCGAGCTGCCCCGATATCGCAAGACGAAGCGTGTTCGCACGTCCGCGCGTGACGTGCTGTTCGTCCTTCGTCACGCGATAACTCGGACACATCGTCCCCGCGTCGAACTTGCGGCAGTGGCCGTTGTTGTTGCACATCTCCACGGCCTTCGCGAGCCCGCCACTCAGATCGCCGCCACTGCCCGGCTCGTGTTCCGCGCCCGTGAGCGGATCGCGCACGACGTTCCAGGCGGACCAGTCCAGCGCAGCGTCCATCGCGCGCTCGCGGTAGCCGGGCGCGAAGCGGAAGTTGTGCGCGTCGTCCATCTTCGGCGGGCACACGATCTTGTCCGGATTGAAGCGATTATCCGGGTCGAACAGTTGCTTGATCTCGCCGAAAGCTTCGTTGATGCGCGGCCCGTATTGCCATGCGACCCACTCGCCGCGGCACAGCCCATCGCCGTGCTCGCCCGAATAGGCGCCTTTGTACTCGCGCACGAGTTCGGCCGCCTCCTCGGCGATGGCGCGCATCTTCGCCGCGCCGTCGCGGCGCATGTCGAGAATGGGCCGCACATGCAGCGTCCCGACGCTCGCGTGCGCGTACCAGGTGCCCTCGGTGCCATGCCGATGAAACACTTCGGTCAGACGTCGCGTGTACTCGGCCAGATGTTCGAGCGGCACCGCGCAGTCTTCGATGAACGACACCGGCTTGCCGTCGCCCTTCATGCTCATCATGATGTTCAGGCCAGCTTTGCGCACGTCCCACAGCGCTTTCTGCTCGCCTGTGTCAGGCATCTTAACGACGCTGCCCGGCAACCCGAGATCGCCGATCAATTCTTCAAGGCGTTCGAGAAGCTGCAATTGCGCGCTGCGATCGTCGCCTGCGAATTCCACGAGCAGAATCGCATCGGGGCGGCCAACGAGTGCCTTGCCGATCACCGGCGCGAACGCGGGATTGCCGAGCGCAAGCTCGATCATCGTACGATCGACGAGTTCCACCGCCGTGGGCCGCAGTCCGACGATGTGCTGCGCGGAGTCCATCGCCTGATAAAACGTAGGAAAACTAATCACACCAAGCACGCGATGCGCCGGCAGCGGCGCGAGCTTCAGCGTGATCTGGCGGCTGAACGCGAGCGTACCCTCGGACCCCACCAGCAGATGCGCGAGATTGGCCGAACCATCGTCCGTGTAGGCGCGCGGATTCTGGCAATCGAACAGATCGATGTTGTAGCCCGCCACGCGCCGCAGCACTTTCGGCATGCGCTCTGTGATTTCCGCGCGCTCGCGCTGCGCGATGTGTGTCACCCCTGAGACGATCTGCGCGAGCCGCGCGCTGTCCGCAGCAACGGGCAGCGTCAGCGACTGGAAACGTGCTTCAGTGCCGTCGGCGAGAATGGCGTCGATGGCGCTCACGTTGTGGACCATGTTGCCGTATTCGATCGAACGCGAGCCGCACGAGTTGTTCCCCGCCATGCCGCCTATCGTGCATTGCGCCGACGTCGAAACATCGACCGGAAACCACAATCCGTGCGGCTTGAGCCACGCGTTCAGGTGATCGAGCACGATGCCGGGCTCGACCGTCACGGTACGCGCGTTCGCGTCGAAATCGACGATACGGTTGAGCCAGCGACTCGTATCGATCACGAGCGCCTCGGCGACGGTCTGGCCGCACTGGCTCGTCCCCGCGCCGCGTGCGAGTACCGCCGCGTGTTCGCTGCGCGCGACGTCCAGCGTCGCGCGCAGATCGTCCTGATCGCGCGGCACCACCACGCCGACCGGCATGATCTGATAGATCGACGCATCGGTGGCGTAGCGGCCGCGGCTCGCCGCATCGAAGAAGACATCGCCGCGCATCGCCTCCCGCAGACGACGCGCGAGCGGCGAGCCGCGATGCGCGGCGCCCGGCACGAGACGCACCGGCTTGACAAGCAAACTGGAAGGCGACTGGGTCATAAGCGATGCGAAATTAATTAGCGTCTCGACGCATCAGGCGCGCTGTTGCGAAGCCGCGATCTCGCCTGCAGTGCTGGTCGCCTCGAAGCGATCGCCCGGACGCATACGGAACGCGAGCACCACACCCACCGCCATCAGCGCCATGCTGCCGACAAACGGCAGTTGCCAGTTATGCGTCGCATCGATCACGAACCCCGACAGCACGGGCGAGATAATCGCCGCGAGCGCCGACCCGGTGTTCATGATGCCGCTTGCCGTGCCCGCGTATTGCGGCGCGATGTCCATCGGAATCGCCCACATCGGCCCGATGGTCATCTCCGCGAAGAAGAAGCCCGCCGAGAGGCACAGGACCGACACGATCAGATCGTGCGTGAACATGAGCGGCACGAGCGAAAGCAGCGTCAGCAGCATGCACACCGACACCATCAAGCTGCGCGCGCGGTTGAGGTTACCCGTGCGCGCGTAGAGCCAGTCGGTCACGGTACCGCCGAGCGTATCGCCGATCACCCCGGCGAAAAACACCGCCGACGCGAACACCGCCGACTTGCCCAGGTCGAGACTATGGTTGTGCAGGAAGTACTGCGGAATCCAGCTGAGAAAGAGCCACAGTGTCCAGCCGTAGCAGAAATACACAATGGTCACCGGGGCCATGCGGCGCAGCAGCGGGCCCCACGGCACCTTGCCGGCCTTAGGCGCGGGCTGGGGCAGCACAGCGAGTTCGGCTTCGGTGATGCGGCGATGCTCGGCCGGGCGCTCCGCGAACGTGAAATACCAGACCGCCACCCACACGAGACTGATCGCCCCACAGACAAAGAACGACGCACGCCAGCCCCAGGCGGTCATCGCGAGCACGATCATGCCCGGCGCAACCGCATTGCCGATGCGCGCCGCCGCGTGCGTCACGCCCTGCGCGAAACCGCGGCGCTCCTTCGCGACCCAGCGCGACATCGCGGAGGTCGCGGCGGGAAACGTCGCGCCTTCGCCGAAGCCCAGCAGGAGCCGCGCGGCAAGCAGCGTCGCGAGGCCGGTCGCGAAACCGGTGAGCAACGTCGCGACCGCCCACAGTGCGCCGCAAAACAGCAGCGTGCGCTTCGCGCCGAAGCGATCGCTGACCCAGCCTCCGCTCACCTGGAACAGCAGATAGGGATAAGCGAACGCGGAAAACACGAGACCGATCTGCGTGTGCGAAAGCCCGAACTCCTTGCCGAATCCAGCCGCTGCCGTGCTGACGTTCACGCGGTCGAGGTACGTGATGAAGTACATGATGCACAGCATGATCAGCACGACACTCGTCGCGCTGGTGAGTCGAAGCCGTTTCATCGTTTCTCTCCGGTTGGGGGCAGCTTCGGGCGGGTGTGGTGCGGTAAACCCTGCTGCGCCTCCGTTGCGCTCAACGGGCCATCGCATTCTGAAGCGCGGTGTACCCGGCGGCCATGGACACGCCCTTACGTGAAATCGATACCGTATGGCGCGTCGTTTTTTTGTTTTCGTCCGCGGCGTCAGTTCATGCTGCCACCTTTAGCGGCGTATCGTTCGACTGCTCCATGAGCCAGGCCATCGCGTCGGGCAAGCCGCTCGAAGCAAGCGGCACGCCCGCGAGCCGCAGGCCCATTTCGCAGCCCGCGAGCGTGGCGAGCAACGTGAGATCGTTGCAGTCGCCCAGATGTCCGATGCGGAACATTCGCCCCTTCAGCTTGCCGAGCCCCGTGCCGAGCGACATGTCGAAACGTTCGTAGATCAGCTTGCGCACCGCATCGGCGTCGATGCCATCGGGCATCGTCACGCCGGTCAGCACCGGACTGTAGACGGCGGGGTCCGCGCACTGGATTTCCAGGCCCCATGCACGCACTGCGCGGCGGCAGGCTTCAGCGAGACGCTGATGCCGCGCGAACACGTTGTCGAGCCCTTCTTCTTCGATCATCTCGAGCGATTCCGCGAGCCCGTAGAGAAGATTCGTGTTCGGCGTGTACGGCCAATAGCCGTTGCGGTTCATGTCGATGATTTCGTCCCAGCCCCAGAAGCTGCGCGGCAGCGTGGCGCGCTTGCTCGCCGCGCGCGCCTTCTCCGACACCGCGTTGAAGCTGATGCCCGGCGGCAGCATCAAGCCCTTCTGCGACCCGGAGACCGTCACGTCCACGCCCCATTCGTCATGGCGATAGTCGGCGCTCGCGAGGCCCGAGATCGTATCGACCATGAGAAGCGCAGGGTGTCCGGCGGCATCGATGGCGCGGCGCACAGCGGCGATATCCGAAGTGACGCCCGTGGACGTCTCGTTGTGCACGACGCACACGGCCTTGATCGCGTGCTGGCTGTCCGCGCGCAGACGCGATTCGATCATGTCGGCCTGCACACCGCGCCGCCAGCCTTCGATGCCGGGCAACCCCAGGAACTCGGGCTTCAGGCCGAGGCTCTCGGCCATCTTCTTCCAGAGCGTGGCGAAGTGACCGGTCTCGTACATCAGCACGGCGTCGCCCGCGCTAAGCGTGTTGACGAGCGCGGCCTCCCAGGCGCCGGTGCCTGAAGCCGGATAGATCACCACGGGCTGCTGCGTCTTGAAGATGCGCTTGATACCGTCCAGCACGTTCAACCCCAACGCGCCGAACTCGGGGCCGCGATGGTCGATGGTGGGATAGCTCATCGCGCGCAGAATGCGGTCGGGGACCGGGCTTGGCCCTGGAATCTGCAGGAAGTGCCGACCGGAGGGGTGAAAGTCGAGCTTCAACATCGATGCATCTCCGTTTGAATATTGCATGCAAAAAACTATAATCGGCAAAAGCAGTCGAGTCCAAGCGCAATTTGTTCGGTGTTAACCCTTGTTTTTCTGGTATTTATCTCTCATGGGTTAAAATAACGACAAACTGATCAAGAGTCTTTTGCATGCAAAACGCAAATTTCGACGATGACAAGGTCATCGCGCCGCTGCTTCCGAAGGTCGAGCGCCAGCGCCTGCACGACACCGTGGTCGAGCACCTGCGCCGGTTCATCGTCGAAGGCCTGCTCGAACCCGGCAGGAAACTCAACGAGCGCGAACTGTGCGAGACCCTCGACATCTCGCGCACGCCGCTGCGCGAAGCGTTCAAGGTCCTGGCCGCCGAGGGGCTCATCGAGATTTCGCCGAACCGCGGGGCCACCGTGGCGAAAATGACCGAGGCCGAGATCCGCGAAACGTTCGAGCTGATGAGCGGGCTCGAAGCGTTCTCGGGCGAGCTGGCGTGCGAGCGCATCACGCCCGCCGAGATCGCCGAAATCAAGTCTCTCCACTACGCAATGGTCGCGTGCCGCGCGCAGAACGATCTCGCGGGCTACTACAGCCGTAATCAGGCCATTCACGACCGCATCAACGAGGCCGCGCGCAATTCGGCGCTGCGTCAGACATACATCTCGATCAACCGGCGGCTGCAAGCGCTGCGGTTCCGCTCGAACTATCAGACCCCCAAATGGGATCGCGCCATCGAGGAGCACGAGGCGATGCTCGAAGCACTCGACGCGCGCGACGGCAAGCGCCTGTCCACCATCCTGCGGCACCATCTGCTCGAAAAGCGCGACGCGGTGCTGCAACTTGTATCGACGGAACGCGCGCCAGACACGCAGCCCTAAAGCGCGGCCTGTTCGCGGCGCGTCGGCAGCGAGGCGTGCTGGTGTGAGGTCTGTCGCTGCGCCGCATGCGGCATTCCCGCATTTTCCAGGTCGCGGGATTTCGCGCCATGCTCCGCCCCCGGACTCGATAACGAGCCTGGCCGCGGCGGAAATCCGTCACTTGATATCGGCTTCGAGCAGTACGGGGAAATTGCGGGCGCAGCGTGCGGACGCTTTCGCATCTCGTCACGCACTAACTGGGGATGGGTTTTGCGCAATGGCATCGCCAGATACGACTGACGGTTGCGCTACCGCGGCTTGCCTTGTGCAAGCCGTTGAGCGACGTAGCTCGGGAATCTGTCTATCTGGCAGCCAGCTTCAGCGGCATCTGCCCGCGAACCGGGCGGACCGGACAAATAGTAATCACGCCGCGCCAGAAACGCAGGCGCAGCGCTTAGTAAGGCGGCAGATCGCCGACGAGTGGAAACATCTCGAACGTGTACCCCATATTGAAGTACCCCGCCCGCGCATAGGCAGCGATGCGTTCGACCTGCTCCGGCTCGCCGTGGCCCTCCGGCTGCGCCTGCACGTGTTCATGCCTTAGCCGCCGCATCGCTTCAAACGGGTGAACCGCGCTATGAAGGGAAAAAGCCATTAACCTCGACATCGCTTGCTCCAGGCTGTTAGTCCCTGGCCTTTAATCTAGTCGCCATCGCGCGCATTAACAAACAGTCTTTTTTCCCAAGCTTCGAACGCTGAATGCGTTAGCGCAGAGCCGCCGTTACAGCGGCCACGCATGCCTCGTCGCTGGCGAGCCGCGTCTGCACCATTTCGATGAGCTTGAGGATTTTCGTCGACCCGCGACGGCTTTCCGGATAGACCGCGCAGACGTGCGCCTCGCCGAAGCACGGACAATTGAAGCGCCAGTCCGTGAGGAGTGGCACGAGACGCCCGCTCTCCAGTTCCGGCACGACACTCCAGTAGAGGCAGGGCAGAATACCGGCGCCGCCCGTGGCCGCTGCGCGGGCGAGATCGTAGCTATCGGTGGCGATGGCGCCGCGCGGTTCGATCGCGACCTCCTCATGCATCGCGCCCTCACGACTAAAGTGCCAGACACTGGAGAGCGCCGGATGCCGGTACGCGATACACGCGTGCCGCGCGAGTTCATGCGGCGATAGAGGCGTGCCGTGCTGCGCGAGATACGCGGGGCTCGCGCAGAGCAGGCTGCGATTCGAGCCGATGGGCTTGACGATCTGGTTCGGCAAATCGTAATTGCCCATGCGCAGCGCGAGATCGAAGCCCTCGCTGACGATATCGACATAGCGATCCGATAACGCAATCTCCAGTTGAACGCGCGGGAACGACTGACTGAACGGCGCGCTGAGCGGCGCAAGCACCGCCTGCCCGAACGAATGCGCAGCCGTCACGCGCAGCAGGCCGCGTGGCTCATCGTCATGTTCGGAAAGCTGGCGTGCGCCGTCCGCGAGACGTTGCAGCACATCGGTCGCGGTCGCCAGATACTGCCGGCCGCCCTCGGTCAATACAAGCGTACGCGTGGTACGTTCGAACAGACGCGTGCCCAACGTTGCCTCGAGTCCGGCGATCGCCTTGGTCACGGCCGAGGGCGTCTTGGCGAGCCGGCGCGCCGCGCCGCTCAGACTGCCTTCCTCGACGGCGCACACGAACGTTTCTATCGCGACGAGCAGGTCGATACGCGCCATGGTTTTTTTGTCCTCTCGGTGAACATTTCCTTTAAAGCACAGGTGGTGTGCAAAACAGGCACAAAACTGGCCGTATTTATTGACTTATTATCACAGCCAATCCACCTGGGCCACCCGGGCAATTCATAACGAGAGGTGAGGCAATGAGAAAGGTCGTGGTCGCTGCCACGCAGATGGCGGCAAGCTGGGATATCGAAGCGAATCTGGCCGAGGCCGAGCGCACCGTGCGCGAAGCCGCTCATGCGGGCGCGAATATCGTGCTGTTGCAGGAACTGTTTGCGACGCCCTACTTCTGCATCGACCAGAATCCTGCCCATCTTGCGCTGGCGCAGCCTTATAAGGGCCACCCGTGGCTCGGTCGCTTCGCGGCGCTCGCGCGCGAACTGGGTGTCGTGTTGCCTGTGAGTTTCTTCGAACGTGCGGGCGAAACGCAATTCAACTCGATTGTCATTTTCGACGCCGATGGCAAAGCCCTCGGCCTCTATCGCAAGTCACACATTCCGGATGGGCCCGGCTACACGGAGAAATATTATTTCTCGCCGGGCGACACAGGCTTCAAGGTGTGGGACACAGCATACGGACGGATCGGCGTGGCCATCTGCTGGGATCAGTGGTTTCCCGAATGCGCGCGCGCGATGGCACTGGCCGGCGCCGAAATTCTCTTGTACCCGACGGCGATCGGCAGCGAACCGCACGATGCTTCGATCGACTCGCGCACACATTGGCAGAACGTGCAGCGCGGCCACGCTGCCGCCAACCTGATGCCGCTCGTGGCCAGCAACCGCGTCGGCACCGAGACCGGCGAAACGGGCGCGATCACCTTCTATGGCAGTTCGTTCATCGCCGGGCCGGACGGCGAGAAGATCGTCGAATGCAATCGCGCCGAAACCGCCATCATCACCGCCGAATTCGATCTCGACGCACTGGCGTTCAAGCGCCGCGCGTGGGGCGTGTTCCGCGATCGGCGACCCGAGCGCTATGGGGTTATCACGCAGTACGCGATTCAAGACGGGAATTAAAAGGCCCAGCATGTGCCATTCTTTTCGCAATCGAGTTACATGCAAGGCACCGCATGCGAGAAGTTTGCGGATACACTGAAACCTTCTGGATCAACTCTAAAATTCCCATGATTGCAGAATGGATCATTGAGCAGACTTCCGACGCCCTGATCTACGCGGATCGCGAAGGAAAAATCGTTCGCTGGAACGAGGCAGCGACCACATTGTTCGGCTTCGGCAAGGATGAAGCGCTCGGCGCGAGCCTTGACCTCATCATCCCCGAACATCTTCGCGCACCGCACTGGAAGGGCTTCGACGCCGCAGTCGGAAGCGGCGTCACGCGGCTCGGCGGACATCCGACGCTCACGCGCGGCGTACACAAGACCGGAAAAAAGCTCTACGTCGAGATGTCCTTTGCGCTCGTGAAGGACGACGCGTCGCAGATCGTCGGCTCGGTGGCCATGGCACGGGATGTAACGGAGCGTGTGGAGCGCGAACGCGCCGCGCGCGCCGCAACGGCCACGCCGTCGCAATGAGACCGATCTTCCGGACGGGCTGACGTCGCTTCACCGCAATTGCCGACGTCTCGAGCATCAACGGTCGGCAGCGGGCGTGGAGATCGAATCGCCGCAATGTGACTGCGCGGCGACGCGAGCCATGGAGCGTAGCCGTGTTTCGGAAAGTCGGTTTATTGGTCTGTCTCGCTTGCGCGTCCGCCGCTGGGTCGGACGCGCAAGCGCAATCCATTCGCATCGAGTCAGGCAGCTACGGCGCCAATTGCGGCGCGCGTGAAGGCAACGCTACGCGCGACCTTGCTGCGCACTGCGACGCGCTCGAAACCTGTCGCTATGAAATCGACCCGATAGCAGCCGCCCCACGCCAGGGGCAATGCGCCGCCGATCTCGTGGCCGAATGGTCCTGCGGACCGGGTGTATTTCATCGCGCGACCGTCCGCGCCGCTCAGAAACACAGCGGCACGCTCGTGCTGACCTGTGTGCCGTCCACCGGCGCGGGCAAATAACCCGCCACAGCCCATACACGACACACCAGTAGCGATCCCCATCGCCACGCTCCGCTTGCAGACCCGCACGGATTGAGCAGTCACACGCCAGCACGGCCAAATCCCTACGCAAAAGCTGCGCGCTTTCGCCTCAGGATGCGTGTCGCCGAAATATATCATTTCGTGATATTGTTTTCGCACGATTCCTGTATGGATGATCGATGAACACATTTGGGCGAGACCTGAGCAAATTGAATTTCGAACAGCTCTCGGCGTTCCGCTATCAAATGCGACGCTTCGAGCGCTTCTCCGAACAAGCTGCCCACGACGAAGGCATCACACCGCGCCAATATTTGCTGCTCCTGCACATCAAGGGTTACCCGGGCCGCGACTGGGCGACGATCGGCGAGTTGGCCGAACGCCTTCAGGCGCAGCATCATGGCGTCGTCGCGCTGGTTTCACGCTGTGAGGTGCTGGGACTGGTCGAACGCAAGATTAGCGAAAGAGACCGGCGGCAGGTCGAAGTCCATCTGCTCGACGCAGGGGAGCAGGTCCTTGTGCGCCTTGCAGAGATGCACCGTGTGGAGCTGCGAACGCTCGAAGGTACATTCACGATTCCGCAAATCGACGTCTGAACGCCGCAACCCGCGAGTGGTTCCGCCGCAGCATTGCTGCCGGCGCGCCGCCCACCAGCGCGTTTATCGCGCAGCGACTTCGCGAGCCGCTGCGGTCACGCCCGCGCCGCCTGGCGCAGCACTACAGTCCCCAGATAATGTCAGCGTCGAGCGTTTCGGCCGCTTTCATCATGGTAATCAGGGGCCATGCGCGCTGGGACAGCTCATTGGCGGGTGCGTGATCGCCGTCGCGTGAATACTGCAGAGCCAGGTCGTTGCGCCCGGCTGCTGCGATCTCCGCCTCCATGCGTTCTATTGCACGAGGCAGTTCGTCATGCAGAATGACGCCACGCGCATCGAGCCTTCGCCCCATGAGTCCGAGCAGATATTGGGCGAGATCCCTAAGCATGACCACGTCCGGCGCTGCCCGCGATTGAAACGTAACCAGCATGTCCGTCCTCCCCGGTTGGGTGTCCTTTGCTTTCCGCCCGATAAAACCTCGCCCGCCCCTGTCGAAAATAATTGAGGCCCAAGGTGGAATGCGACGACAAAAAGGCGCGCGCACGAATTCCCTCGGAGAACTCGCGCCGCTCGGACCAGTCATCTCTGTGTTCTGTACGGTGTCGAACCACGCCTGATCTGGTCACATCCCACCCGTGGGCTTGCCTTCATTTTATATCATGTTGTGATGCATTCAAGCGAGACGCCGAAAGCAGCATGCAAACACGATGCCTCAATCGCGTGGCAACGGCTCCGCCTGCGATGCTTTCAAGCGCGTAATCGCTCGTCGGATTGAGGCAATCTGCTGCCCGCAGTTGGCGTTGCAGTTGGTCTCAATTACCAGGATTTCCCTTTTCATTCAGTCCGGCGTTTGCTGCAGCGCGACGAACCGCGCACGACTGTCGCCACTCGCAAGCCGCGGCCATAGCGCAAGCGCCGTGCAGGGATATTCACTATGGCCGATTCGGCGTTGCGATATACACTCAAACGGCGGTTCCCCGTGTCCGATAGCAGCCCACTGAATCCACACAGGATGCACAAGCCCGAGACGGCCATGAAAGACGAGACCACGCGGAGTCTGCCCCGGCGGAGACCACACGATGTTCGCCTGATAATTCGCACCCGGTGTGGATCTGCTCGCCGTCCTCGCCCGTCGATAGTGGATGCAGGGCCGTCTTTACATCAACGACGTATACATTCAGGCACACTGATCAATTGTGGCGTGAACTGCAAGCCGGCGTTTCTGATGACACGGCCGCCGCGGATCTCACGTAACCGCAGTGCGGTGACAAGCACGCTCCGAAATGAAATGCACGAGTGGGGCGGAGTGTTCGCACGATCTACCGTCCGTTCGCTTTCAATACAACCTCGTACGTAATACGCTAGATTCTGCACTGACCGTTCGGCGCGTCACCATAAATGCGACATGCATCTGGACGCATATCGAAACCCGGTGAATGCGCACCGTGCGCATTGGATCCACGTTCTTTACTAATGCCACGCCTTCCTCTTTAATTCGTACCTGATCGAACGCGATACCGAAACCTGGAGATGTCATGAGTCATTTTCTGGATCGTCTGCGTTATTTCACTACCGTGCGGCCCCAATTCGCCGACGGTCACGGCGCCGTCACAGACGAAGACCGAAAATGGGAGGAGGCTTACCGCACGCGCTGGCAGCACGACAAGATCGTGCGTTCGACGCACGGCGTCAATTGCACCGGCTCGTGCTCCTGGAAAATCTATGTGAAAGGTGGCATCGTCGCCTGGGAAACCCAGCAGACGGACTACCCGCGCACGCGCCCCGACATGCCCAACCACGAACCGCGCGGCTGCTCGCGCGGGGCATCGTATTCGTGGTACCTCTATAGCGCGAACCGCCTCAAGTATCCGCTCGTGCGCAGCGCGCTCGTCAAGTTGTGGCGCGAGAAGCGTCGTACGCTCGACCCGGTGGCCGCATGGCAGGCCATCGTCGACGACGACGAAGCACGCAGAAGTTATCAAACACGTCGCGGCCTCGGAGGCTTTATACGTGCCGACTGGAGCGAGGTGCTCGAAATCGTGGCCGCCGCGAACGTCCATACCGTGAAGCGCCACGGCCCCGATCGCGTGGTCGGCTTCTCGCCGATTCCCGCCATGTCGATGGTTTCGTATGCGGCCGGCTCGCGCTATCTCTCGTTGATCGGCGGCGTGTGCCTCTCGTTCTACGACTGGTACTGCGACCTGCCACCGGCCTCGCCACAGACCTGGGGCGAGCAGACCGACGTGCCCGAATCCGCCGACTGGTACAACTCGTCGTTCATCATGATGTGGGGCTCCAACGTGCCGCAAACGCGCACGCCCGATGCGCACTTCATGGTGGAGTCCCGCTACCGCGGCGCGAAGATTGTCTCCATCTTCCCCGACTATGCGGAAGGCGCGAAATTCGGCGACATCTGGCTGCATCCGAAGCAGGGTACGGACGCGGCTCTCGCGCTCGCGATGGGCCACGTGATCCTCAAGGAATTCCATCTCGCGGACAAGAGCGCGTATTTCGCCGATTACTGCCGCCGCTTCACCGACATGCCGTGCCTCGTCACGCTCGTCGAGCGCGACGGCCGGTATGTGCCGGACCGCTATCTGCGCGCCAGCGATTTCGGCGATTCGCTTGGGCAGACCAACAATCCCGAATGGAAGACAGTCGCTATCGACGCAGCAACGAATGCGTTCACGGTACCAGTCGGCTCAGTGGGCTTTCGCTGGGGCCAACAGGAAGGCGGCGATCGCGGCAAGTGGAACCTGCGGGAAGAAACCGCCGAGGGCAAGGCCTATACGCCCGTGCTGTCGCTCGTGTCCGGACACGATGACGTCGTCGACGTCGGATTTCCCTACTTCGGCAACGTCGCGCATCCGCACTTTCCGCACACCACGCATGACCCGGTTCTGACCCGGCGCATCGGCGTGCGACGCGTCGCGACGCGCGACGGCGAGCGCCTCGTCGCTACCGTCCACGACCTCTTCGTCGCGAACTATGGACTCGACCAGGGTCTGGGCGGCAAGGACATCGCACAGAGCTACGACGACGACGTGCCCTACACACCCGCATGGCAGGAAGCCATAACCGGCGTCAAGCGCGCCGACGTCATCAACGTCGCGCGGCAGTTCGCGGAAAACGCGGACAAGACCGAAGGACGCTCGATGGTGATCATCGGCGCGGGCATCAATCACTGGTATCACATGGACATGGCGTATCGCGCCATCATCAACATGCTCGTGATGTGCGGCTGCATTGGCAAGTCCGGTGGAGGCTGGTCGCACTACGTCGGTCAGGAAAAGCTGCGGCCGCAAACGGGCTGGACGGCGCTCGCATTCGGGCTCGACTGGAGCCGGCCGCCACGGCAGATGAACGCGACCTCCTTCTTCTACGCCCACACCGACCAGTGGCGTTACGACCCGATGAATCCGACCGACCTGCTTTCTCCGCTCGAGGACAAATCGGCTTACCACGGCTTGCCGATCGACTATAACGTGCGCGCTGAACGCATGGGCTGGCTACCCTCGGCGCCCCAGTTCATGAGCAATCCTCTCGATCTCGGCCGATCGTTCGCGGACCCGTCCAGCGCCGGTGCCGAAGTCGCTCGCCGGCTCAAGGACGGTAGCCTCAAACTGGCCTGCGAAGATCCGGATAATCCCGTCGCCTTCCCGCGCAACATGTTCGTGTGGCGCTCGAATCTGCTCGGCTCGTCCGGCAAGGGGCACGAGTATTTCCTGAAGCACCTGCTCGGCACGACTCACGGTGTACAGGGCGAAGAGGTCGCGAAACAGGGATTGCCCCGCCCCGAAGAAATCGCGTGGCACGAAGAGGCACCGCGCGGCAAGCTCGATCTGCTCGTCACGCTGGACTTCCGCATGTCGACGACGTGCATGTACTCGGACGTCGTGTTGCCCACCGCGACGTGGTACGAGAAGGACGACATGAACACGTCCGACATGCATCCGTTCATTCACCCGCTTTCCGCCGCCGTCGATCCGCCGTGGCAGTGCCGCAGCGACTGGGAAATCTTCAAGGCCATAGCAAAGCGTTTTTCGGAACTGAGCGAGGGCCATCTCGGTGTCGAGCGCGACGTGGTGCTCGCGCCGATCTCGCACGACGTGGCCGGCGAACTCGCGCAGCCTTTCGGCGTTCAGGACTGGAAACGCGGCGATTGCGAGCCGGTTCCTGGCAAGACGATGCCGGGCGTCGTTGTGCTCGAGCGCAATTACCCCGAGACGTATCACCGCTTCACGTCGCTCGGGCCGTTGATGGACAAGCTCGGCAACGGCGGCAAGGGCATCTCCTGGAACACGCAGACCGAAGTCGACCACCTCGGCGACCTGAACTATCGCGACGAAGACCCGCAAGCGGGCGACGCGAAGGGACGGCCGCGCATCAACTCCGCGCTCGACGCGGCCGAAGTGATTCTCTCGCTCGCGCCTGAGACGAACGGGGAAGTGGCGATGAAAGCGTGGCAGGCCCTCTCCAGCTTCACGGGCATCGATCACACGCATCTGGCCGAGGCCCGCGCCGACGAGAAAATCCGTTTTCGTGACATCCAGGCCCAGCCGCGCAAGATAATCTCGTCGCCGACGTGGAGCGGCATCGAGTCCGAGCACGTCTCGTACAACGCGGGCTACACGAACGTCCACGAGCTGATTCCATGGCGCACGCTGACCGGACGTCAGCAGCTCTATCAGGACCACGCGTGGATGCGTGCCTTCGGTGAAGCGCTGTGCGTCTACAAGCCGCCCATCGATACAGGCAGCTACGAGAAGATGGCCGGCACCCGATCGAACGGCAATCCGGAGATCGCGCTCAACTTCATCACGCCACATCAGAAGTGGGGGATCCACAGCACCTATACCGACAATCTGCTGATGCTCACGCTCTCGCGCGGCGGGCCGATCGTCTGGATCTCGGAGAAGGACGCGGCGCAGATCAGCGTAGTGGATAACGACTGGATCGAGTGCTATAACGCGAACGGCGCGCTCTGCGCGCGTGCCGTGGTGAGCCAGCGCATTCCGCGCGGCATGTGCCTCATGTATCACGCCCAGGAAAAAATCGTCAACACACCGGGCTCGGAAATCACAGGCACGCGCGGCGGCATTCACAACTCGGTCACGCGTATCGCGCTCAAGCCGACGCATATGATCGGCGGCTACGCGCAGCTCTCTTACGGCTTCAATTACTACGGCACGGTGGGTTCGAACCGCGACGAATTCCTCATCGTGCGAAAGATGAAGCATGTCGACTGGCTCGATGAGGAAACGCCGGTAGGTACCCTGCCCCAGGCTGTTCGCGAAGGAGAGTCCTCATGAAAGTCCGTGCTCAGATTGCGATGGTGCTGAATCTCGACAAGTGCATCGGCTGCCATACGTGCTCGGTCACCTGTAAAAACGTGTGGACGAGCCGCGAAGGTATGGAATACGCGTGGTTCAACAACGTCGAGACGAAACCGGGCATCGGCTACCCGAAGGATTGGGAGAACCAGGAACGCTGGCGTGGCGGCTGGGTGCGCAAGCCAAGTGGCGAAATCGAACCGCGCCTCGGTAGCAAATGGCGATTGCTCGCGCAGATTTTCGCCAATCCGCATCTGCCTGAAATCGACGACTACTACGAGCCGTTCACGTTCGACTACGCCCATTTGCAGGAAGCGGGCAACACGAAAGCGATGCCGGTCGCGCGACCGCGCTCGCTCGTGAGCGGCGAGCGCATGGAGAAGATCGAATGGGGGCCGAACTGGGAAGAGATTCTCGGCGGCGAGTTCGAGAAGCGTTCGAAGGACTATAACTTCGAGAATGTGCAGAAGGAGATTTACGGCCAGTTCGAAAACACCTTCATGATGTATCTGCCGCGACTGTGCGAACACTGCCTCAATCCATCGTGCGTGGCCTCCTGCCCTTCCGGTTCGATCTACAAGCGCGAGGAAGACGGCATCGTGCTCATCGATCAGGACAAGTGCCGCGGCTGGCGCATGTGTGTTTCCGGTTGCCCGTACAAGAAGATCTATTTCAACTGGAAGAGCGGCAAGGCCGAGAAATGCATCTTCTGCTATCCGCGCATCGAGGTCGGCCAGCCGACCGTGTGCTCGGAAACGTGCGTGGGACGCATCCGGTATCTCGGCGTGCTGCTCTACGACGCGGACCGCATTCACGAAGCGGCGAGCGTCGAGAAAGAAACCGACCTGTATCAGGCACAGCTCGATGTCTTCCTAGATCCGTTCGACCCCGCCGTCATCGAGCAAGCCGCGCTTGACGGCGTTCCGCACGCATGGATCGAAGGCGCGCAGCGCTCGCCGGTCTACAAGATGGCGATCGACTGGAAGATCGCGTTCCCGTTGCATCCGGAGTTCCGCACGTTGCCGATGGTCTGGTACGTGCCGCCGCTTTCGCCGATCAACGCGGCCGCCAACAGCGGCGAACTCAGCATGAACGGCTGGCTGCCCGACGTCCACGCGCTGCGCATTCCATTGAAGTACCTTGCGAATCTGCTGACCGCAGGCGATGAAAAACCCGTGCAGGTTGCACTGGAGCGGCTGCTCGCCATGCGCGCGTTCATGCGCGCGCGCCAGGTCGATCGTGTTGACGCGCCGCAGATCCTTCATCAGGTTGGGCTGTCACTGGCGCAAGTCGAGGACATGTACCGCTACCTCGCGATCGCCAACTACGAGGACCGCTTCGTCATCCCGACGACACACCGCGAATACGCCGAGAACGCATTCGATCTACGTTCGTCGTGCGGCTTCACGTTCGGCAACGGCTGCTCGGACGGGCGCACGGAAGCGAGCCTGTTCGCGCCGAAATCCGGCCATCGGCAGATTCCAATCCAGGAGATCTGAGATGTTTGCAGTCAAGCCACAGCCCATGACCTACCGGCTCCTTGCGTCGCTCCTCGAGTACCCGGAGTCCGCGCTCGTCGAGGCGACCGACGAGATCCGGGCGATGGTGCGCAGCGAGCGCGCGTTCAACTCCGACGTGCGCGAGAAGCTGGAGCGCTTCGTCGACTATCTCGGTTCGCGCGAGCTGATCGCATTGCAGGAGAATTACGTCGCCCTGTTCGACCGCGGCCGCGCCACGTCGCTGCATCTGTTCGAGCACGTGCACGGCGAATCGCGCGATCGCGGTCAAGCGATGATCGACCTCATGCAGTTATACGAGAAGCACGGCATGCTGCTGCATTCGGGCCAGTTACCCGATTATCTTCCCGTGTTCCTCGAATATCTGTCGATGCTCGATGCCGGTGAAGCGCGCTCGCTGCTCGGCGAAACGTCGACCATCCTCCAGTCGATCACCACCGAACTCGGCAAACGTAACAGCCACTACGCGTATGTGATTGGCGCGCTGCTGCCGTTGGCGGGCGCAGGCGATGGCAGCCTGCCCGAGTCCGCGCACGACGACGACGCCGGGGCTCCGCACGACAAGGACGCACTGCGCGCACTCGACGACGCGTGGACCGAAGAACCCGTGCGCTTCATGGGCGCCGAGCAACCACCCGCCACAGCGAACGTCGAATTTCATCCGCGACGCAAAACGAGCTGAAAAACCGCAACGCGCCGACCGGGCGCCCAGTAAGGAGCAGTCATGGACCATTATTTCCATCAGTTCCTGTTCGGCATCTACCCGTACATCTGCCTTGCGGTGCTGCTGTTCGGCTCGCTCGCGCGATTCGACCGCGAGCAATACACGTGGAAAAGCGACACGTCGCAACTACTGCGGCGCGGCTCTCTGCGCCTCGGCAGCAATCTGTTCCACTGGGGCGTTCTGGTCGTGGTGCTGGGACACTTCGTCGGATTTCTCGCGCCGCACTGGCTTACCGCGCCGTTCATGTCGGCGACGGTCCACCAGTTGCTCGCCATGGTCGCGGGCGGCATCGCGGGGTCCTTCGCGATCGTCGGCCTCACGATCCTGATCGCCCGGCGCCTCGGTGACACGCGCATCCGCCACAACAGCAGGACGTGGGACATCATCATCGTGTTCATGCTGTGGCTGCAGCTCGCGCTCGGCCTTGCGACCGTCGCGCTTTCGGCGCACCACATGGACGGCGTGATGTTCGAACAACTCACCGACTACGTGAAGGGCGTCGTCACGTTCCGGCCGAACATTGCCGGCCTGCTCGACGGCGTGCCATTCGTCTACCAGATGCACATCGCGCTCGGCTTCACGATCTTCCTCGTTTCGCCGTTCACGCGGATGGTGCATATCTGGAGCGGCATCGCGTCCATCGCGTATCTGTTCCGTCCGTACCAGCTCGTGCGCAAGCGCTAAAACTACTTCAAGCAAACAGGAATACCACCGATGGATGAAGCCTCGCAAACGATCGCGCGCGAGTTGCCCGCGCGCGTAAACGATGTGGTGATCAGCGCCGCGACGATCGAAGCCGAAAGCCGCCACTACGCGAACGCACCGGACCCGTCTCTCGCCGCTCGCCGCGCGCTCGTCGTTCACGAACTGCTGCGCCAGCGCGCTGTCGCACTCGAACTGATCGCACCGGATGCCGACATCGACGACACCACGCTCGACACGCTGCTTGCCCGCGAAATGCGCGTCCCCGAGCCGACGCGCGAGGACTGCGCGCGCTATTACGCGCAACATCCGGCGCGCTTTGTGCGCAACGAACTCGTGTATGCGAGCCACATCCTCTTCGCCGTGACGGACCGCGTGCCGCTCGCACTCCTTCGTCAGAAGGCCGAGCAAACGTTGGGCGAATTGCTGCGCGCGCCCGACACCTTCGAGGCGCACGCGCGTGAGCTGTCTAACTGCCCTTCGGCAGGCGTCGGCGGGAGTCTCGGCCAGCTTACGCGCGGCGACACGGTGCCCGAGTTCGAAGCGGCGCTGTTCGATTGCACCGACCTCGGCATCTTGCCGCGGCTTGTGCGAACGCGCTTCGGCTTTCACCTCGTGCGCATCGACCAACGGGTGCCCGGCGATCCCGTCTCATTCGAAGACGCCGCCGACACGATCGCGCGCTATCTCAGCGAGCGCGTGCGCCACAAGGCCGTTCAGCAATACGTATCGATTCTTGCTTCTGAGGCATCACTTGAAAACGCCGCACTCGAAGCGGCGACCAGTCCACTGGTTCAATGATCCAAACGCGAGGAATACGACATGAGTCTGCGTAGCGAATCCACCCGACCGGGTCCGGCTGCGCCGGCCACGATCAGCATTCAGGCGTGGTCGGTCCTGTTTGCCAGCACGCTCGCATTTCTTGTGTGCTTCGTGGTCTGGATGATGTTCGGCGTGCTCGGCATTCGACTACGCGACGAGCTTGGCTTGAACAGTACCGAATTTGGTCTGCTCACGGCCACGCCCGTGCTCACCGGCGCCGTGATGCGACTGCCGCTCGGCGCCTGGACCGATCGATTCGGCGGCCGGATCGTCATGACACTCCTGCTCCTTGTCTGTGCGATTCCCGTTTTTATCGTTAGTTTTGCCAATCAACTCTGGCAGTTTCTCGTGATCGGGCTTTTTCTCGGCTGCGTGGGCGCCTCGTTTGCCGTGGGCACACCTTATGTCGCGCGCTTCTTCCCGCCGGAACGACGCGGGTTCGCCATGGGTTTCTTCGGAGCCGGCACGGTAGGTGCTGCGGTCAACCTGTTCGTCACGCCGGTACTTCTCGCGGACTTCGGATGGCGCTTCGTGCCGCGCGTTTATGCCATTGCGCTGCTCATAACGGCCTTGATCTTCTGGTTTGCGTCCGCGCCCGATCCAGGCGTTGGGAAGTCACAGGGCTCCTGGGCCGATTCGTTCAAGGTGCTCGGCGACCCGCGTGTCTGGCGCCTTTGCCAGTACTACTCCATCACCTTCGGCGGCTTCACCGCGCTCTCGCTGTGGATTCCGCAATACCTGAAGGCCGAATACGGCATGTCGATCGTGATGGCGGCTGCGTTCGCGGCCGGATTCTCGCTACCGGGCTCCGTGCTGCGCGCCGTGGGTGGCATCCTCTCCGACAAGCTCGGTGCGCACAGCGTCACCTGGTGGGGTCTATGGGTCGCGTGGGTCTGCCTCTTCCTCCTGTCTTACCCATCCACCGACTTCGTCATCCACACGATCGACGGCCCGGTCACGTTGCACCTCGCTGTACCCATCGCAGGCTTCGTCGCGCTGACGTTCGTGCTCGGCGCAGTGTTCGCATTCGGGATGGCGTCGACGTTCAAATATGTCGCTGACTTCTATCCGACCAACATGGGTGTCGTGACGGGAATCGTCGGCCTTGCAGGCGGGCTTGGCGGCTTCCTGCTGCCGATCCTGTTCGGCGCGCTGCTCGATGTCTTCAGGGTCCGGTCAACCTGCTTCATGCTGCTTTACGGCATCGTCTGGGTGTCGCTGATCCTGCTGTATCTGTCCGAGGTGCAGCACACGCCCGTTCTCGAGAAAAGGGCCGCTTGATTTTCGGGTACCGCAACGATCTGCACGCCGCTCGCGGCGCGAGCGGCGTTTTTTTTCAGGTATTCGGATTCTGCGGTTGATCGTCGCAACACGTCGCAACTCGTCGCGATACATGCGGCGCAGCGAGAATCGCGCCTCTGCGGAACGCGATGCGCAGCGCACGATGCCCAGTTCAGTCACACCCCCAATATCACGAATTAACCGTAAAATCCGATTATCCCTTTCTTGACCTGCATTATTTTATCTCCGCCGCAATCGCGATAATATTCGCTACCACAAAGAAACGTCACACGACACATTCACCCATCGCCTCAACGGGTAAATGAAGCCAGATGCCAGCGCAGCCTTTGTCCATCATCCGAAAGGAGGAGGCGACAAAGCGCCTCTACGCACAGTGGGCTAATTACACCAGGCTAATTCCACTTGCGTATATCCGCGGCGTTCTGCATTGCATATAGTTCTTTTTAATCCGTAACTGATCTTATGATCTGCCGCCCAACGCATACGTTCGCCGGCAACCATCGCGGAATCGAATAATGGCTGATGCCCCTTTTCTTGAAGCGCCTGGCTGCTTTGCGCCAGAGCCGGACGATATCCTCGGTATCGTCGAGCTTCCCGCACCGAACCTGGAGCGCAAACGCTCGCTGATGAAAGCACTCGGCGACCGCGCGAGCCATCGCGAGGTCAGCCCGGAAGCGCTGTCGACGACGCTCATCAGCGAGATTCTCTGGGCCGGCTTTGGTGTCAACCGGGTCATCACTGGCGGGCGCACAGCACCCCGCCACGACGACGCTCGTGACATCGACATCTACGCCTTCCTGCGCCGCGGCATATACCGCTACGACCCCCTTTCGCACAGGTTGCTCCTCAGAAAGGCCGAAGACGCACGCCATCTGACTGGCCAGCAGGCGTTCGTCACGGATGCGCCGCTGAACCTTGTCTATGTCGCGCTGCCCCCGAAAGACCCAACATCGAAGCCGGACCGCATTTCCACGCCCGAGCTGATCACCATTGGGGCAATTTCGCAGAATGTATCGCTGTACTGCGCAGCATCGGGCCTTGCCACGGTCATCCGCGGATCGTTCTCCCGCGCTCGACTTGCCGAGGTCATGGAACTTCGTTATGGAGAAGTCGCAGTGCTTGCGCAATCCATCGGCAAACCGGGTTCGTAACCGACGCCAGAGATGAAGTGAGGTTCGCCCTCCAGGCAAGCCGAGAGACCTTGCCGGTTGGGGCGTTTTAAATTGCCGCTGTAGAGCGGCGCGTTATATCGGCGGATAGTTCAACTAATAGAACGTGCCGCCGGGAGTATGACCTATGAGGCAAGTGAGCGGCCGACACCACGTACCCTGCGTTTGGGAAACGCATTACGTTACCCCCCTGGCCCATTTCAGAAATCTGCGTCACCGGACGCTGCCGTGTGGCCCGCTCCAGCCGAGCGACACCTACTACGTTCTCGAGGCATTGCCGCGTGAAGGCGGGCAGTCCATCACGTTCGTCGCGGAACGACGCTACGCGGAAAAACTGCTTTGCCGCAGCGGAAGACTCCCGCTGCCAGTCTTCAATCCGCTCTATCGATCCTATGTAAAGCACGGCACCGAGCGCGATCCTCGTGCATGCATGAGCGGGCTCAATGCGGACCTCTACGACGCCATTCACATGCTGTGCATCGTCCGCGGCGACATGCCGAGAAACGGCATCACGCGCACGCTGGAATCGCTGCGCAGCAATCCGGAGGCGCCCGTGAAGAAGCACGAAATCGTCCGCTTCGCGCACGCGTTGGCGCAGGGGGGCGACGAAAGCCCGCTTTCGATCGCAATCGAGCGGCTGCGCAAGGCCATTCCGGGCCTCCGCGACTTCCCGTTCAAGTTTTTGCGCGTCCGCATGCTGCACGAAAATCTGGCTGTCGGCCTTTGAATTCGTGGCTATGGCGCGGTTATCGCGCGTTATCGTTCAGGATCGGGGGATAGCAATACAGCGGGCGATCGAATGTGCGCAAGGCACTATACGTCCGCTGCCCCCTGGCTAGTGCCAGCGCCCAGATACCCTTCGCGCTCTTTCGCGTAGATCGCGACCTGCACACGGCTCGTCATTCTCAGCTTGCGCAAAATATTGCGCACATGAATCTTCACCGTGCTCTCTGCGAGGTCCAGTGCGCGCGCGATCTCCTTGTTGCTGGCACCGCGCCCCAGTTCCTGCACGATTTCCTGCTCGCGCGCGGTCAACGCTTCTCCCGTATCGCCGGCACGCGGCGCGGGCGGCTGCAGCACCGGCCTGCGCATCCGCTCCACGAGCTTCGCCGTCATGTGCTCGGTGATCACCGGCTGACCGGCCGCCGCCTTGCGAATTGCGTCGGCCAGCGTCTCGGCCTCGATGTCCTTCAAGAGATATCCGCACGCGCCCGAGCGCATCGCAGCGGTCAGATCGTCTCCATCCTCCGAGACCGTCAGCATCACGACCGCCGTGTCGGGCAAATCCTGCACGAGCAGTTGCAGCGTTTCCAGGCCCGAAAGCCCCGGCATGTTCAGGTCGAGCAGCACAACATCCGGCGCGTGCTGCTTCGCGCGCTTGATCCCTTCGACGCCGTCGGCCGCTTCGTCCACGACCTCAAAATCAGGCTGTCGCAGCAATAGCGCCCTGACGCCCGAGCGAAAGAGCGTGTGATCGTCGATGAGCAGAATGCGTATTGTCATGTGAGCGTAGATACAGGAGTATTGGGTTACTTCAAGCGGCCATACGCGCCTCGGCGCCAAGCACCAGCTCCACGCGCGAACCGTGATCGGGGCGGCCGTCCAGCTTCAACGTCGCCGCAAGGTGCCTCGCCCGCTCGCGCATGATATGGAACCCCACGTGCGATTCACCCGCCGAGTCGAGATCAGCCGGATCGTAGCCAATGCCATCGTCCTCGACAAGCAGCCGAAAATCGCGTCCGTTGACTACCGTAACGTGAACCGATTGTGCCTCGGCATGTTTGCGCACGTTGGAGAGCGCCTCCTGCAGGATAAACAGCACCTGTAGCTGCTGATCGGCCGGCAGCGGCGCGCCGCCTTCCTCGCGATAGTCGAGCGTCACCTCGGCGTCCGACTGACGCTGGAAGCGCGCCACCGTATCCTCGACCGCTGGCCGCAGCGCGCCCGGGCCGAGCCGCGTGCGGAAGTTCAGCAGCAGTTCGCGCACGTCCTCATAGCTTTCCTCGACACCACCGGCGAGCAGCGGCACCAGTTCGCCGATTTCGTCGAGATCGCGCGCGCGCACGGCCTTGTCGAGCAGTTGCACCTGCATTTTCAGGTAGCTCAGGCCTTGGGCGATGCTATCGTGCAAACCCTGCGCGACGAGATTGCGCTCCTCGGACACGGCAAGCTGCCGCGCCAGTGTGGCGAGCCGCCGGTTCTTGAGCGCGACGCCCAGATGCCGACCCAGTGTGCGCAGCAACTGAACCTCGGACGGCGACATCGCCCGCTCGCGGCGGAAGTGCAGCGAGAACATGCCGAGACTTTCCCCCTGCGATACGATGCCGAACGCGGCAACGTTAACAAAGCCGGCCCGAATGCAGTACTTCGAGTATTCGCGGTCCGTGCCCGTCATGCTGCGCGGACTGCGCATGACCGCATATTCCGACGACGTCGCGCTGCCGCAGATGCAGTCGTTCACTCCCATGCACCGCTCCGCGTTCACCAGCTCCTCCGACAATCCCTCGGACACGAGCATATGCAGCTTGCTGTCCTCCGCCGATACCAACCGCACCGACCCGCCGTCGACATCGAACTCGCGCATGAGGCGCTTGAGGAAGTCACCGCACAGCACTTCTGCGGACTCGTTTCCATTGAGGCACGCTGTCATTTCGTAGAGCAGAGACAGTTCGCGGTTTTGCACCGCGAGTTGCGCGGTCTTCGCCTCGACGAGCGCCGCGAGGTCGCGGTACAGCGCCTGCAGCTCGCCAACCATACGGTTGAAACCCTGGGCGAGATAGCCGAACTCATCCTCGGTATCGACCGGCAGACGCGTGTCGAACTTTCGCGATTCGATGCGCGAAAGCCCTTCCTGCAGGCGCTGCACGGGCACGATGAACCACAGGTACAGCAAATAAACGATGGCCGCCGTCCCGACACATGACAGCGCAGCCAGCGCGAGCTGCGACGTTCGCAGCCAGGCAGTCTTGCGTGCATTCTCGCGCTCGATCATGCCGACGAGCCGGTCCGCTTCGTCGACGAAACCCGGCAGCAGCGCGAGATATTTCGGTGGCTCGCCTTCGCCTGTGTCGCGTTCGCTCAGCACAGCCGGTTTGAGTTGCGCGTCCCATACCGCGGCGACGCGATCGAACTGCGCGTGAATCGCCGGGTCGTTGGGCAGGAACAGCGGACGTGCCGCATCGCCCTCACGCAAGCGGCGCAGCGTGTCGTCCAGTAGCTTGAGCTGGTCGTCGAGGTCGGCGGGCTCGCCAAGACGCGTCTCCCACAACGCGATCGCCACGGCGTTCGCGCGCATGCGCAGGCTGCCCGCGTCGTTGATTGCGGCGCCCGCGCCTTCCAGCTGCCACGAAAGCCAGAGCGTGCCGCCGATCATCGAGAGCACGAGTGCGAGCGCCACCGCCGAAAGCACGATGATGCGAGTCGACAGGCGCCGGGGGAACGGCGCCAACGGCGGAGCGACGTCGGCGTGTTCGGAAGAGTCGGAGGGCGTGGACATGTCTTGACCGGTCGGTGTGTGGCTCAGCTGCGATTATCCGCCTGTGCGCCGCCCGCCGAAAGCCCGCCCACCGTCCGCGCGATGAACGCGGCAATCGCTGGCACGTCGTCCAGCGCCAGGACCGGCAAACGGGTATCGAGAACCATATCGGACGCGATCGCCACGATGCGCGGGTCATGCGGATAAAGCACCTCGCAGCCGCTCCCGCTGCGCACGACTTCGAGCCGGGGCAGCTCGGCGGTCGTGTAGCCTTCGACGAGCGTGAGGTCGGCGGGCGAGAGCCGGGCGAGCATCGTGTCGAACGACGGCTCCGGTCCGTCGTGCAAGATAGCCCACGACGTCGGCGACACGACCAGCACCTCGCCCGCACCGGCGGCGCGAAAGCGCGCGCTGTTCTTGTGCGGCGGCTCCAGATCAAGCCGATGGTGACAATGCTTGATGACGTTGACCACGAGGCCCTGAGCGCCGAAATGGGCGAGCAGTGCCTCGATCAGGGTCGTTTTGCCCTGACCCGAGCGGCCTGCGATGCCAAAGAGACGTGCCATGACACGCATCCTCCTGCAAAAAAAAAGGGCGACTGCCAGACACAGATCGCCCTAACGTGATCAGGCCTCAACCCTCCGAGCTGACCAACGGGGACTACCGGCTACGCACGAGCTGCCATGCGCGGCCGAGATAGCCGAGTGACGCAAAACCGCTCCACACGTGCACAAGGCGCGTGAACGGGAAGATGACGAAAAGCGTCATGCCCATGAAGAGGTGTACGCGGAAGATGAGCGGTGCGTCCGCCACGAAGCTTGCGCCATCACCACGGAACGTCAAGGTGTGCTGCGCCCACGTCATGAGCTTCACCATCATCGCGCCGTCCATGTGCCCGGCCGATTCGCCGATCGTCGAAAGACCGAGCAGCAGCGTGATGAGAATCCACAGGAGCAGGATCTTGTCAGCGGTGCGCGTCACAGCCGACACGCGGACGTTCGAGAGACGACGGTGCAGCAGGATCGCGAGCCCGGCGAGACACATCGAGCCCATCACGCCGCCCGCCACCATCGCGACCATCTGCTTGGCGCTGTGCGGCACGCCGAGAAAATCCCAGACCGCGACGGGCGTAAGCAGACCGAACAGGTGGCCGAAGAACAGCCCCAGAATGCCGACGTGAAAGAGGATATTACCGATCCTCAGTTGTCCGCGGTGAAGGAGCTGCGAACTATCCGCCTTCCACGTGTACTGCTCGCGTTCGAAGCGGGCGAGACTGCCAAACAGAAAGATCGCTAAAGCAATGTAGGGATAGGTCCCGAACAGAAACTGGTTTAACGTGTTCATTGCATATCCTTTGCAAGGCCCGCCGCGTCTTGCCGCGTACGCGGCGGGTGAAAATGGACGGTCTGCGGTGCATTGCGCGTAATGAGCGGCTCGACGCCGTCCGCGCCGACGCCGAACAGCTCCAGCGCTTCGTCCATGTCGCGCACCGGTGCCACGGTCAGTGGCTTGGGCTCGACCGTGCACATGCTGCACAACACGGTGAAGACGCACGCGTACGGACTCTCGGAGCGCTTTAGCTGCTTGCCGAGCTCGGCGAGCACGTGAATCGCTTCGCCGAGCAGCGTCGACGCATCTTCGCTGCCAATCAGCCCAAGCACTTCAAGGAAGAGCGGCACATAGTCGGGCAATTCGCTCGCCGACACGTCGAGGCCAAAGCTGCGATATTCCTCGAGCAGATCGACCATGGCCTGGCCGCGGTCGCGGCTCTCGCCGTGCACGTGCTCGAACAGATGCAGCGAGTGACGCGGATTACGGTCGAACGTCCCGACGTATTCCTCCTGCGACTCGATCAACGAACGGCCACGCAGCGCGCCGATCAGCGGCGCCAGATCGCGCGCCGCATCGGGATACGCGAGCAGCGCATCATCGATTTCCTCGAGGGCATCGAGCAGGTCCTGCTCCGGATAATCGAGCAGGCCTGCCAGAATTGGATAAATCGACATCGTGTATTCCTCCGCTTACGTGTTCGACGTCGCCTTACGCGACTTCGGCATATCCGCGAACACGACGCTGCCCTGCTCCTTCGCGCCGAACAGCGAACCTTCCGACACGCCGCCCGAACACCCGTTGCCGAACGAGAAGCCGCAACTGCCCTTCTCGTTGAAGCTGTCCTCGACCATTTCCTTGTGCGACGACGGAATCACGAAGCGGTCCTCGTAGTTCGCGATCGCCATGATCCGGTACATGTCCTCGACCTGGGCCGGGGTGAGGTTCGTCGTGCTCAGCAGCGACGGATCTTCAATGCCGTCGACGGATTGCGCACGCTTGTACGCACGCATCGCCAGCATGCGGCGCAGCGCGTCGATCACCGGCGCCTCGTCGCCTGCGGTCAGCAGGTTCGCGAGATACTGCATCGGAATGCGCAGGCTCGCGACGTCGGGGATCACGCCGTCGTGGCCGATGTGGCCTGCGTCGGCGGCCGACTGGATCGGCGAGAGCGGCGGCACGTACCAGACCATCGGCAGCGTGCGGTACTCGGGATGCAGCGGGAACGCAATCTTCCACTCCACCGCCATCCGGTACACCGGCGATTTCTTCGCGGCATCGAGCCAGTTCTGCGCGATGCCCTGACGCAATGCCTCGGCTTCCACAGCCGGGTCATTCGGATCGAGGAACATGTCGAGTTGAGCCTGATACAGATCCGTCTCTTTCTCGACGCTTGCCGCTTCGCTGATACGGTCGGCGTCGTAGAGCATCACGCCGAGATAGCGGATACGGCCCACGCAGCTTTCCGAGCACACAGTCGGCTGACCCGCTTCGATGCGCGGGAAGCAGAACACGCATTTTTCGGCCTTGCCGGTCTTCCAGTTGAAGTACATCTTCTTGTACGGGCAACCGGACACGCACATACGCCAGCCGCGGCACTTGTCCTGGTCGACGAGCACAATGCCGTCGTCCTCGCGCTTGTACACCGAGCCCGACGGGCACGACGCGACGCACGCCGGATTCAGGCAGTGCTCGCACAGGCGCGGCAGATACATCATGAAGGTGTTTTCGAACGTCGAATACATCTCCTTCTGCACGTTCTCAAACAGCGCATCACGGCTGCGCGACTCGAACTCGCCACCGAGGTCGTCTTCCCAGTTCGGACCCCAATGGATCTTGTCCATCTTCTTGCCGGTGATCACCGATACCGGGCGCGCGGTCGGCGGCGTCTGCGAGAGACCCGCTTTCTGCAGATGCTCGTAGTCGTACGTGAACGGCTCGTAGTAGTCGTCGATTGCGGGCAGATTCGGGTTCGCGAAGAGGTTCGCGATCACCTTGAGCTTCGAACCCTGGCGCGGCTCGATTTTGCCGTCCGGATTGCGCACCCAACCGCCGTTCCACTTCTTCTGGTTTTCCCATTCCTTCGGATAACCAATGCCCGGCTTCGTCTCGACGTTGTTGAACCACGCGTATTCCACGCCGTCACGCGACGTCCACACGTTCTTGCACGTAACCGAGCACGTATGGCAGCCGATGCACTTGTCCAGGTTCAGGACCATTGCCACCTGGGCACGAATCTTCATGATGCTGCTCCTTCGACGAGCGGCCCTTCCAGCCACTCCACCTTGTTCATCTTGCGGACAATGACGTATTCATCGCGATTGCTGCCGACCGTGCCGTAGTAGTTGAAACCGTAGGCAAGCTGCGCATAGCCACCGATCATGTGCGTCGGCTTGAGCACCGTGCGCGTGACCGAGTTGTGGATGCCGCCGCGGAAACCGCTCGTCTCGGCGCCCGGCGTGTTCACGATCTTCTCCTGAGCGTGATACATGAGGCACATGCCGCGCGGCACACGCTGGCTCACCACCACGCGTGCAGTCAGCGTTCCGTTCACGTTGAAGACTTCGACCCAGTCGTTGTCCTTGAGGCCGGCCTCTTTCGCTTCGGATTCCGAAACCCACACGTGCGGACCGCCACGTGAAAGCGTGAGCATGCGGAGGTTGTCCGAGTACGTCGAGTGAATACCCCACTTCTGGTGCGGCGTGATCCAGTTCAGCACAAGCTCGTGCTCGCCGTTCGGCTTCGCACCGAGCATCGGCTTGATGGTCTTCGTGTCGATGGCCGGCTTGTAGCTCGCCGAAGCCTCACCGAAGTCGAGCATCCAGCGGTGGTCCTGATAGAACTGCTGACGACCGGTGAGCGTGCGCCATGGAATCAGCTCGTGCACGTTCGTGTAGCCCGCGTTGTAGCTGACTTCCTCCGATTCGAGCCCCGACCACGTCGGCGCGGAGATGATCTTGCGCGGCTGCGCCTGAACATCGCGGAAGCGGATCTTGTCGTGCTCGCGACCTTCGGCCAGATGCACGTGATCGCGGCCCGTGATCTTCGAGAGCGCGTCCCACGCCTTCACCGCGACGTGACCGTTGGTTTCCGGCGCGAACGTGAGGATCATTTCCGCCGCGTCGATTGCGGTGTCGAGACGCGGGCGTCCATCCGTCACGCCAGTGCGATTCGTGATGCCGGTGAGGTGCGCGAGTTCACCTACCTCGTGCTCCGTGTTCCAGTTGATGCCCTTGCCGCCGTTGCCGAGCTTGTCGAGCAGCGGTCCGACCGACGTGAACTTGTTGTAGATCTCGCGATAGTCGCGCTCGACAACAGTCATCGAAGGCGCGGTCTTGCCCGGGATCAGGTCGCACTCGCCATGGCGCCAGTCCTTCGGCTCGAACGCCTGGCCGAGTTCGTTCGGCGTGTCGTGCATGAGCGGCGTGCAGACGAGGTCGGTACGCGTGCCAAGATGCTCGCCGCCGATCTCCGAGAACTTCTTCGCGATCGCCTTGTAGATCTCCCAGTCCGTCTTGCTTTCCCACAGCGGCTGCACTGCCTCCGAAAGCGGATGGATGAACGGGTGCATGTCGGACGTGTTGAGGTCGTCCTTCTCGTAGAACGTCGCGGACGGCAGCACGATGTCGCCATAGAGGCAGGTCGTGCTCATCCGGAAATCGAGCACCGTGAGCAGGTCGAGCTTGCCCTCTGCAGCCGGGCGCACCTTCACTTCCGACGGCTTGATGGCGTGGTCTTCGTCGCCGAAGACCGCGTTCTGCGTGCCGAGCAGGTACTTGAGGAAGTACTCGTGACCCTTGCCCGAGCTGCCGAGAATATTCGAGCGCCACACGAACATGTTGCGCGGGAAGTTGACGGGATTATCGGGGTCGTCGCACGCGAAATTCAGCGCGCCGGACTTCAGTTGTTCGACGGCCCAGCCGATCGGCTCGCGGCCTGCGCGCTTCGCGGCTTCGACGACGTCGAGCGGATTCGCGCCAAGCTGCGGTGCCGACGGCAGCCAGCCCATGCGCTCGGACTTCGCGTTCAGGTCGAGCATGCTCAAACCCTTGTAGCGCTCGCGATCGGCGCCCGGGCTGAGAATTTCGTCGAGCGAGACCTTCTCGTGACGCCACTGGCTCGTGTGGTTGTAGAAGAACGACGTGCCGTTCATCTGGCGCGGCGGACGGTTCCAGTCGAGCGCGAACGCGAGCGGAGTCCAGCCGAACTGCGGCCGCAGCTTCTCCTGACCGACGTAGTGCGCCCAGCCGCCACCGCTCTGGCCGATACAGCCGCACATCATCAGCAGATTGATGATGCCGCGGTAGATCATGTCGTTGTGGTACCAGTGGTTGAGCGCGGCGCCGAGGATCACCATGCTCTTGCCGTGCGTGCGATCCGCGTTGTCCGCGAATTCGCGAGCGACCTGGATCACGAGCTTGCGCGGCACCGTCGTGTGTTTTTCCTGCCATGCGGGCGTGCAGGGAACGTCGTCGTCGTACGTCATCGCGACGTTCGGGCCGCCGAGGCCCTGATCGACGCCGTAGTTCGCCATCTGCAGGTCGTAGACCGTCGCGACGAGCACGCTCGTGCCGTCCGCCAGTGCAACACGCTTCGCCGGCACGCGACGCGCGAGCATCGCACCGTGCTCCCCGCCGAAATACGGGAAGCTCACGTCGGCCACTTCGTCGTGCGCATCGATGAGCGACAGACGCGGGTCGATCGTCCGGCCACTACCGCCGTCCTTCAGTTCGAGATTCCAGCGGCCGACCTTCGCACCGTCGTTGTGGTTCGACTCGCCCCAGCGGAAACCGACCGAGCCGTTCGGCGCGACGATGTCGCCGGTCGCCGCGTCGATCGCGAGCGTCTTCCATTGCGGGTTGTTCGCTTCGTCGAGATTGCCAGCGAGTTGCGACGCGCGCAGGAACTGGTCCGGCACAATCGCGCCATCGCGCTCGGCGAGCACGACGAGCAACGGCATGTCGGTGTATTGCTTGACGTAGTCGCGGAAGTACGCGGATTTGCCGCTCGCGTGGAATTCCTTGAGCACGACGTGACCCATCGCCATCGCGAGCGCCGCGTCGGTCCCCTGCGTCGGCGCGAGCCAGATGTCGCCGAACTTGACCATTTCGCCGAAGTCCGACGACACAGCGACGGTCTTCGTACCCTTGTAGCGGACTTCCGTATAGAAGTGCGCGTCAGGCGTACGCGTCTGCGGCACGTTCGAGCCCCAGACCATCAGATAGGTGGAGTTGTACCAGTCGGCGGACTCGGGCACGTCGGTCTGCTCGCCCCACACTTGAGGCGACGACGGCGGCAGATCGCAGTACCAGTCATAGAACGAGAGGGGCACGCCGCCGATCAGGCTCAGGTAGCGCGAGCCGGCCGCATACGAGACCATCGACATCGCCGGAATCGGCGAGAAGCCGACCACGCGGTCAGGGCCGTATTTGCCTACCGTGTAGGCGTTCGCTGCGGCGATCATCTCGGTCGCCGTATCCCAGTCGGCGCGCACGAAGCCGCCGAGCCCACGCACCTTCTTGTAACGCGCGGCCTTTTCCGGATTCTCGACGATCGACGCCCACGCCTGTACCGGGCCGAGCGTGCGGCGCGCGTCGCGCCACATGTCCATCAGCCGTCCGCGGATCATCGGGTGTTTGACGCGCTGCGCCGAATACACGTACCAGCTATACGACGCGCCACGCGGACAACCGCGCGGTTCGTGGTTGGGCAGGTCGGCGCGAGTGCGCGGGTAGTCGGTCTGCTGCGTCTCCCACGTGATAAGGCCATTCTTCACGTAGACCTTCCACGAACACGAGCCGGTGCAGTTCACACCGTGTGTCGAGCGGACGATCTTGTCGTGTTGCCAGCGGCTGCGATAGCCGTCTTCCCACTTGCGGTCTTCGTTGACGACCGCGCCGTGACCGTTCGAGAAAGTCGCCTTGACGCGCGACATGAACTTGAGACGGTCCAGAAAGTGACTCATCTTATTCTCCGGGACTTATGCTGCGTCCAGCGTGCACTCTGTGATTGCATGGACGCGGGGTATTCGTGAAGCTAAGTGTCACGGGCGCGCAAGCGCCCGGTTGCCAGCGGAAACGAACTACAGACGCATCAGCAAGGCATCGGCGCGTTGCGGCGCGCGTAGAAAATCCACGTGACCGCCGCACACACCAGGTAAAAACCGATGAAACACACGAGCGCCGTGACGGGCGACCCCGTGGCGGCGATCGACGAACCGAAGCTCCTCGGGATAAAGAAGCCGCCGTATGCGCCCATCGCACCTGCAAAACCGAGGACCGCTGCCGACTCCTTGCCCGCCTCGGCCAACACCTGGTGCTGTGCAGACGCACCCTTGGCCTTCGCAAGGCGCTGATGCTGCGTGAGGAAGATCACCGGAATCATGCGGAACGTCGAACCGTTGCCGATGCCGGTCAGCGCGAACAGTACGATGAACATCGCGAGGAAGCCGCCGAAGTTGCCGGCCGATCCGTCATGCGGCAGGAAGGCGATCACGCCGACGACCGCCGCGATCATTGCGAGAAACGTAAAGAGCGTAACGCGCGCGCCGCCCAGACGGTCCGAGATCCAGCCGCCGAGAGGACGTGTCAGCGCACCGGCGAGCGGCCCGAGAAACGCGTAGGCGGTCGGGTTGATCGCGGGAAATTCTGCCTTCGTGAGCAGCGCAAGACCTGCGGAAAAGCCGATGAACGAACCGAACGTGCCGACATACAGGAAGCACATCAACCAGTTGTGCGTGCGGCGGAAAATCACTGCCTGCTCGCTGAACGACGCCTTCGCATCGGCAATGTCGTTCATGCCGAACCAGGCGGCAATCGAAGACACAATGATCAGCGGAACCCAGATGAAGCCCGCGTTCTGCAACCAGATGCCGTGCTCGACACCCTTCGCGACATAGGTCTGGCCGTCACCGAGCACGCCGCTGAACACAGCAGTCGAGATGACGATCGGCGTCACGAACTGCACCACCGAAACGCCGAGGTTACCGATACCCGCGTTCATGCCGGTCGCGAAGCCCTTGCGCTGCTTCGGGAAGAAGAAGCTGATATTGGCCATCGACGAGCTGAAGTTCGCGCCACCCAGGCCGCACAGCAGTGCGAGCACCAGCAGCGTTTGATACGAGGTCGACGGGTCGCGCAGCGCGAAGCCCATGCCGAGCGCCGGGATCAGCAGCGTGGCCGTCGAGATCGCGGTGAATCGGCGACCGCCGAAGATGGGAACGAGGAACGAGTAGAAGATGCGCAGCGTTGCGCCGGACAGTGCCGGAAGTGCCGTGAGCCAGAACAGCTCGTCCTTGGAGAAGTGGAAGCCGCCCTTGTCGAGATTGACGACGGTGACGCTCCACAGCGACCACACGACAAACGCCAGCATCAGCGCGGGAATGGAGATCCAGAGGTTGCGGTTGGCGACCTGCTCGCCACTCGCTTTCCAGAAACGCGAATTCTCCGGCTCCCATTCAGTCAACAGATATTTAGACATGATGTTTGCTCAATCAAAAAAGGCACGCCACATACGTGGCGTGCGGGAAAATCAGTGGGCCACCGTCTCGCGCTCGTACACCTTGCTCTCTTTCTCAGCACCGGCCTTGGCCAGCGCTTCCGAGCGGTACGAAAAGTGCATGAACAGCAGGCTGACCACAGTTGCGCCAAACATCAGCATGAAGCACGTGCTGCGCACGCCGGTCAGATCGACCAGCAATCCGAACAGAATCGGCAGGATGAAACCGGCAAGACCGCCAGCCAGCCCGACGACGCCCGAGACCGCGCCGATGTTGTCGGTGTAGTCGTCACCGATGAACTTGAAAACCGACGCCTTGCCGACCGCGACTGCCACGCCGATGATGAACATGACGACCGTATAGAGCACCGGACCGGCACCGATCGTGAACGCAATCGGCCCACGCGCGCTGTGGATCACGAAATCGGTCGGCGGATAGCTCAGCACGAAGAAGCCCGCGAGCGCGATCCACATCACGGCCCAGGTCGTGCGATATGCACCGAAACGGTCGGAGAGCCAGCCGCCGAATGCACGCACCACGCCACCCGGCAGAGAGAAGCAGGCGGCAAGCAATGCCGCGGTCTCGATACCAAAGCCGTATTGCTGCACGTAGTACTGCGGCATCCACAGCGAGAGCCCGACGTAGCCGCCGAACACCACCGAGTAGTACTGCGCATAGCGCAGAACGCGCGGGTCGCGGAGTACCTTGAGCTGGCTCCCTGCGCTCGACCGGGTCGGGATGCGATGCGCGGGATTGCTCGCCGACAGGGCGAGAAAGACGAACGCGGTGATAAGCATGGCGATCGCGTAGACCTTCGGCACGATCGTCCACGTACCGGCGGTGACGATCAGCACTGGCGCCACGAACTTGTTGAGTGCGGCGCCGGAGTTGCCCGCGCCGAAGATCCCCATCGCGAGACCCTGGCGTGACTTCGGAAACCAGCGCGCGACGTAGGGGGTGCCAACGGAAAACGATCCGCCCGCCACACCGACGAACAGACCGAGCAGGAGAAACTGCCAAAGCTGCGTTGCATACGACACGAGCCAGATCGGCACGACAGTCGAGAGCATGGTCAGGAAAAACACGATCCGGCCGCCGAAACGATCGGTCCAGATACCGAGCGGCACGCGAATGAGCGAGCCGGTCAGGACGGGTGTTGCGGCGATGAGGCCAAACTCCGCGTTGCTCAGATGAAGTTGCGACTTCAACGGAATGCCGAGGATCGAAAACATCATCCAGACGGCGAAACAGATCGTGAAAGCAAAGGTGCTTGATCCGAGCACACGCCACGCGGCGTCTGCCCCGTTATTGATGCTTCTATTTTCCCCGTCCATTTTTTATGGCCTGGTAGTTAGTGGATAACAGTCAGCTTACTGACTATTTCGGGCGATTCCATTACTCATCAGGATCGTGTGACAACCGGACACTACTCCTTTGGGAGTAGCTCTTGCTTCAGCCGCACGAACGAACGCTGATGGGTGTTTGGGTGCGCTCGCACCGTTCCACCAACGACAACTGACCACTCAAACGAGCGGCATTAATCCTATGCCAATTAGATGAATTCCCTCTTGTTTTACGTGACATTTTTGCAGTTAGTTAGTTATGTTGATTGATCTGCAAAGTACCTGAAACACACACGACACAAATCAGGCCGTTTGTCGCATTCACGAAAACAAGATTGGCGCGGCCCGGCCATCAACGGGCCAAGCCGCACCATAAGACAATATGTCGCACGGACTACTCCACCTTGCCGTTCCGCAAACCGGCAAGGGGAGTTCAGCCGCGCTCAGCTGGAAAAGCGCTCGCTCACGAACTGATCCGCCGGCACGCGCGCGGCAGCCGCCGCATCACGCGCGCCGGTCACGAGCGCGGGCGGCCCGCAGACATAGATGTCCGGCGCCGCGTCAGACTCTGCGAGCGCCATGGCCAACGCATCGACAGGCGTACCGCGGAAACCGGACCAGTCGTCACGGGGACGCCAGACGCACAGTTCCACCTTCAACTGCGGCAACTGCGCCTGAAGGCTGCGCAATTCGTCGACCATGAACAGTTCTTCCTCATGCGAAACGCCGAAGAAGACCCGCGCATCGTCCAGTTCCTGAAACTCCGCCATGCGTCGCAGCATGGAGATGACGGGCGCGAGACCCGTGCCGCCCGCAACGAACCAGCGTGGCCGCAAACTGCCCGCGATCAGGCCGAAGCCGCCCTGCGGACCGTGAACGGTCAGCGCATCGCCAACCTTTGCGCTGTCGCGCAGCCACGCGGAGAACTGTCCTTGCGGCTGCAACCGGATCAGAAACTCGAACCGTCCTTCCCAATTGCTCGTGTTCGAGATCGAAAAGGGACGTCGCACGTCGGTGCCGGGGATCTCCAGCTCGGCGAACTGGCCCGGTTCGAACTCCACCGCACTGCCGAGCGGATCATCGGGATCGATGCTCAACTCGACTCGCACGGTGTTCTGCGCGATCGTCTCGAGCGCCGTAATCCGCGTAGCCCGCGCGGACACCGGGTGCAACAGCACCTTCGCGCTGTCGTAAGGCAAAGACACGCGAAGGTCGCTGCGCGGCATCGTGCGGCAAAGCAGGATGGAGCCCTGGCCAGCCGGCAATGCGTCAGGGCTGTGGACGCCCAGCGCATAGTCGCCAGCTGAGACCGTCGCGTGACAGGCACCGCAACTGCCTTGCCGGCATTGCGACGGCAACGTGATCGTCGCCGCCGCGGCCGCCGACAGCACGTCCTGGCCTGGCTCGCACGCGAAGTCGAACTGCGCTCCGTCGCGCGTGGTGATCTCGATTCGACAATTCATGATTTGGGCGTTCCTTGCAGCGCGTCAGGCAGCCTTGCGCGAGAGCGAGGCAGCGATATCGTCGCTGGCGTTGCCGATCGGCTGAATGCCGAACTGCTCGACGAGCAGACCGAGAACATTCGGCGTGAGGAACGCGGGGAGCGTCGGTCCGAGGCGGATGTTGCGAATACCGAGTGCAAGCAGCGTCAGCAGCACGGCAGCGGCCTTCTGCTCGAACCACGAAATGACGAGCGAGAGCGGCAGGTCGTTCACGCCGCAATCGAACGCGCTGGCAAGCGCCATGGCGATGCGGATCGCCGAATAGGCGTCGTTGCACTGGCCCACGTCGAGCAGACGCGGAATGCCGCCGATGTCGCCGAATTCGTGGCGGTTGAAGCGGTACTTGTTGCAGCCGAGCGTCATCACGACGGTATCGTTCGGGGCCTGCGTGGCGAAGTCCGTGTAGTAGTTGCGACCCGGCGCAGCACCGTCGCAGCCGCCGATCAGGAAGAAGTGATTGATCTGGCCTGCCTTGACTGCGTCGATGACCTTGTCCGCGACGCCGAGCACTGCATGGCGGCCGAAGCCCACCGTGATGGTCTCTTCGGGTGCCGTCTCAGCAAAGCCGGGCAACGCGCGAGCAGCCTGAACGACCACGCCGAAGTCGTGATGCTCGAGGTGGCGCACGCCGGGCCAGCCAACCGGACCGGTCGTGAAGATACGCTGGCGATACTGGGGCTGCGGTTCGATGATGCAGTTCGACGTCATCAGAATCGGGCCCGGGAAATTCGCGAAATCGCCGTGCTGGTCCTGCCACGCGCCACCATAGTTGCCGGCCAGATGGGTGTAGCGCTTGAGCGTCGGGTAAGCGTGCGCGGGCAGCATTTCGCCGTGCGTGTAGATCTGGACGCCCGTCCCTTCGGTCTGCTCGAGCAGCGCCAACAGGTCGCCGAAATCGTGACCCGACACGAGAATCGCCTTGCCCGCCACCGGGCTCACGCGCACCTTCGTCGGCGTTTGCTCGCCAAAGCGGCCCGTGTTCGCCGCGTCGAGCAATTCCATGACCTTCAGGTTGACGCGGCCGAGTTCGAGCGACTGGCCGAGCAGCGCGTCGGCATCGGCGGGATCGCTTGCGAGGAACGTCAGTGCGGCTTCGACGCCCGCATAGACCTCGTCGCTTTCATAGCCGAGCATGCAGGCGTGATGCGAATACGCGGCCACGCCCTTCAGACCGTAGATGACGAGCGCGCGCAGACCGACGATATCGGCGCCCACGTCGGCTACGCCCGCCTGGATGCCAACCTGCTTCGCCTGCTCCAGCAGACCCGCCATCGAGTCAGCCGGTTGCCATTGCGCCGGGCCCGTCGGCGCCTCGAACGCAACACCCTGTGACGTGGCCTGCGCTTCGCAGGCGGCCTTCACGCGGTCACGCGTTTCGGCCGCTTCACGCAGCAGCACGACGAAGCGCGAGGCGTTAAAGTTGACATTCGTCAACGTCGTGAACAGCGCGTAGAGGATAAAGCGGTCCGCTTCGCGATCCGGCGTGCCCAGACGGCGAGCGAGACCGCAATACTGACCGATGCCTTTGACTGCGTACACCAGCAGGTCCTGAAGGTCGGCGGTCGTCGCGTCCTTGCCGCAATTGCCTTTTGCCGAGGCACAGCCCGGCTGGCTTTGGGTGCGGTCGGTCTGTTCACACTGGTAGCAAAACACGAGTACTTCTCCTATTTCGACGGTTGCGCATGGGGGGCGCGGAGTTGGCATGCGTCACTTCGGTTACGGTACGGCGCAAACGCAATTAACATGCTTTTCGTATGAATCTTTTTAAATGTTGCCGGGTTCGGATCATTCGTGTGCTGATATAAATCAAAAAAGGTGCCGTAGCGGCGCCGTGTCGCACCCGGCCGCGCGTGCGAGGAAATGCCGCATCAACGTGTTCTGCCCATCCCATATAAGATGCACGTGAAATACCTCTTTTATGCCGGAGAACCAGCATGACCCTATATCGGATTACCGAACCGCCAGCAGCTCCCCAGCGCGGCTTCGCCCTGTGGGCCCTCGGTTTCCGCCCGTTTTACCTGGGCGGCGCGCTCTTCGCCACCGCCGCCATGCTGGCGTGGCTAGCCGAACTCGACGGGCATCCGCTGCCTGCCCTGCACCCGTATTTGCCGGGAATGCTGTGGCACATTCACGAGATGATTTTCGGATTCGCAGCCGCAATCGTGGCAGGCTTCCTGCTTACCGCCGTACGGGCATGGACCACGGTGACGCCCGCGGAAGGAAAATCGCTCGCAGCACTGTGGGGGCTGTGGCTTGCGGGCCGCGTGGCCGTCGCATACGGGAGCGCCCCGATCGCCATCACCCTCGACATCGCGTTCCTGCCCGTGTGTGCAATCGTTCTGCTGCGCGTGCTCGTGCACGCGAAGAACCGCCACAACGTCTTTCTGCCCATCGCGCTTGCACTGCTGGCCACGACCAATCTCGTGTTCCACCTCGCCGCCGCGAGCGGGCGCGCGGACCTGGCCGTGCGCAGCGCCTACGTCGCGGTCGGTCTGCTCGTGCTGTTCGTCACGATCATCGGCGGACGCATCATCCCGTCGTTCACCGTCAACGCGATTCCCGGCTTCGAGATCAAGAAGTGGCGCTTCGTCGAGTCCAGCATCATGCTGTTGACCCTGCTCCCGTTCCTGCTCGACGGGTTCGGCGTGACGGGCCCCTTCCTCGCTGTCGCGGCTGCCGCCGCCGCGTTCGTCCAGGGGATGCGGGTTTTCGGATGGCGCTCGTGGCGCGTCGGCAACCGGCCGATTCTCACGATCCTTCACATCGCCTATGCGTGGATTCCGGTCGGCTTCGTCATGCTCACGCTCGCGGCGCTAGGTGTCATCGCGCATACGCTCGCAATTCATACGTTCACGGTGGGTGCGATTGGAGGCGCGATCATCGCGATGATGACGCGCACTGCGCGCGGGCATACGGGGCGGCCGCTCGTTGCCGGATATATGGATGTCGCGTGCTATGTGCTGCTCGTGCTCGCGGCGGTCGTTCGCGTGGTGGTTCCTGCGCTCGCGCCGCAGCTCATGCTCGTTGCGATTGATGTTTCGGCGGCGTGCTGGATCATCGCGTTTGCCGGGTATTTCGCTCGCTACGCTGGATGGCTCGCGAAACCGCGGGTCGATGGTAAGCCGGGTTGATGGGGCGTGTTCGTGGCGGGTCGGTGATTACGGCCCGCCAAACTGTATCGGTTCAATGCGACGGAATTCGCGTTAGCTCTCGCATAGGCTTTGGAAGTTTGTTCATTGGTGTGCTTTCGTCCGGCTCGCCTTTTCCTGATACATAGCTGTAAACCAGATATTTTTTATCCGTTTCGTACCCTTCGTTCGGAATAACTAGCAACATACCTTTTTCGTCTGCATATAACCAAAGCGGCAACGCCTTCTCTGAAAAATGAAGGCGTTCAATTTCCTTAGTTAGCGGATTCTCGCGAATTGCAATGCCTTTTCGATATGGCGGGCCATATTCGACCGCGAAAATCAGTGTTCCATGCGCGCATGCTGACAGAACAAGATGATCGTTACCTGAGGTGGCATTGTCATCGGGAAATGCCCGCTCGGTCTTGCCTTTGATTTCGACAAGTACGTCTTCAGCTTCGTATCCGGACGGCTTCACTTTGAGCGTAGCGCTATCACCGCCCGCGAGCGGACACGACAGCACCACGCGTTGCTGAACGCCTTGGCCGCAGTGTGCTGGCGACGAAGCCAGGACAATCCCGGCGACAAACGCGGATCGCAACAGTCTATCCATTTCACTTTCACCATATCCCGCAGCAGTTGCATATATGCGCTTCTCGCGATGGCGCCGCAGCGGCGTCTAGCAGAGGGTCGCGCCTGCTGTGTCAGAGGAAACGGAGATCGAGCACGTCCTGATCGACTTGGACCGGCCAGAGTTTCATAGACACTCACGAGCCGTTCAGCGCATAGCGCCTTTCAAACTCTACAGGCGAAAGATCGCCGGCGGAACCATGTCGGCGAATCGGGTTGTAGAACATCTCGATGTAATCGAACACATCCGAGGTAGCCATTGCCCGGTTCGGATAGATCCGCCTCTTGATCCGCTCCTTCTTCAACGCACTGAAGAAGCTTTCCGCCACGGCATTATCGTGACAGTTACCGCGACGACTCATGCTCGGCACCATGTGGTGGGCCTTCAGGAACGACTGCCAGTCGTCACTGGTGAACTGGCTGCCCTGGACGCCCTTCTAAAGATCAAGGGGTAATTTGCACCTGCGCGATCTGTCGGTTTCTCATGTCGAATGACGTAATAGACTTCGCGGGCGATATAGCGCTTGAGACAGCGGATCGCTTCAAGCTTCGAATGCCCCTCGCTGACGCGTTTGTCGACGTAGGCCTTTGTGCGAGCGTCGGTTCGCAAGCGACCGATGGCAATGATGTGCAAGGCACTGTTGGCTGCACGGTCGCCTCCGCGATTCAGTCGATGTCGCGTCACCTTACCGGAAGACGCCGGGACGGGGCTTACTCCACAAGGGGCGGCGAAGCTGGCCTCTGACTGAAGCCGGTCGCTGTTGTCGCCAGCGGTCAGTAACAGCTGCGAAGCGGACTCGTATCCAATCGAATTTCGGGAGACAAGGTCGGGGGCGAGTTCGTCGACGAGCGTCGCGATCATGACGTCGAGGTCGGCGATCTCGTCGTGTAACTCGAGATAGCGACGTCCAAGTGACTTCAGTGCAATCCGGCAAGCGGAGGTCACGTTCCGATAGTCGGACAGATCGGGACGCCACGCGGCTAGTGTCCGGATGAGCTGCATGCGTGTCATCGTGCGTAGTGATTCGCGTAACTCATCGGGCGCGCTGATGATGGTATTGTGGATCAGCTGCAATGCGACGCGACGCGCCGAAATGGCCGTTTTCCGGCAGACTTTCAGAACGCGCAGCGATTCAATCATGCCATCGCGCGTCTTGGGCGTGACCGTACGTACACCGGCAAAGGCGGCATGAGCCGCGTTGCAGGCATCCAGCGTATCGTCCTTCCCCCGTTTGCGCCGATCGCTCTTGTCCGGCGCGGTGACCTCCAGCACGGTTACGTGGGCCTGCTGCAGGTAGCGGAGTAAGCCCGCTCCGTAGGTCCCAGTGCACTCGACGCCGACCCGGACAAGCTCACCGAATGAGCGCATCCAAAGCAGCATCTGCTTGTAGCCGTGCCGCGTGGTTGGGAAGGATTCGCTGCCGAGCACGCGATCATGTTCGTCAACGACCGCCGCGAAATGCAGATCCTTATGCGTATCAACGCCACCCACGATGCTGCGATGCCCAGCAGTAGCCTGTTCTTCTTTCATACAGCCTTGCTCCGGTTGTCGATGGGTATGGGCGATTTCACCGGCATCGAGTACCTGGACAAGACAGTAAGGTGACAGGGTGTCAGGCCCTTCTTGAGTCACACGTATCGACGAGGCGAAACCTCGCCGTTCGGCAGTTCCGGACGACCGACAGGTCCAGGGAAAGACATTGAGTCGATCAGAGTGTGGGTCAGGTCGCCCGGAACGCTTTACGGCACCAGATATCCCCGGAAAGCCGCCGTTGCAAACCGCCGACTGCCCGGAAACATCTGATACCCGTATTCTTACTGTCCGAATGCACCATGACGCCCGGTCCCGGTTTGCGTTTCCATACCGCTGCCAGCAAGGCCTGCAATGCCAGTCACTGGTCATCGTCGAGCGCGTGGCCCAGCCGACAATCTGGCGCGAGTACAGATCCATGACCGCCGCCAGATACAGCCATCCCTCGTAGGTCCGGATGTACG
>NZ_RQIS01000021.1 GCF_003837865.1 Paraburkholderia dinghuensis
GGCGTTGCCAAGGCGCGCCGAGAGGTTCGGCGCGCGCTCCAGCTCGGTCTCGCGGGCGACGTCGTAGACGCGGGCGGTGAGGATTTTCCGGAGGTAATCAGTCTGCTCGGTCGTGCGGACTTCGACTGGGGTGTGGCTCGGGTTGGCCGACATAGGCGCTCCTACGCTGCAGTACATTTAGCCAGGAGGCGGAAACAAAAAACCCGCCTCTTGGGGCGGGTTATTGACAACTGCGTGACACTGCGATCGACGCGCGCTAACCCACCATTCCTGGAATGGTGCTAATAATCAGCGCAATCGAAAATTGGCGGCAGTTCATGGGGAATAAGCATCGCCTGGCGCCGATTGTTTGTCAATCCCGCCACATTTAGGCAATTTGTATAAAAAATGATTTTTACGTATCAAACATTACATTTCGGCGCTACACGTAAGCTGCGCGGGCGCAAGCTCATGATTTCGCCCCAAAAGTAGATGTTTACCGGCCCCATAGCCGCTTAAATCGTGAAACATTCTTGGAAATCTATCGTATCTCGCTGATTTTTAAACCTTATTCCGCAGCACGAATCGTCTTTCCTTGTTTCACGGATTTGACCCTATGCCCTCTCGAAGAGCACGCAGTGAGGCGTGTAACGCCTCACGTGCCCACTGAAACTCCCTATTTCTCGCAACTGACGCCCACCTGAGACTACACGGTCTCCGGCGTCTCCATTTCCGATGCCCATTGCTCGATTACGGCTTTAACGCGTTCCGCGAGGCGCTGCTGATCGGCGGGGGCAATTCCAGTTAGGCTGAGTTCGGCTCGTCCATCGCCGAAAAGCTTCAATTCGCCGAGCGCTACGCCGTCGGGACGATTGAACTGTACGCGCGACTGGTAATGCGTACGACGCGGGCCGATCCGGCGCGCGCCCGCTTCGGCCGACGCAGCGGCCTCGAGCTTGCGAACGGTCGCCTTCCCTTCGATGACCTGATCGAGCCAATGCTCCGCGACGCTCGCTCCGGCGCGGTCGAAAATCAGCTTGATGTTGTAGGCATGTCCAAGTCCGACGTCCGTTTTGTTCTGCGCCATGCGTTGCAGCAGCAAAGGCGGAAGCGACGTGAGCGAGATGACCTTGCTGATATGCTTCGGATCCTCGCCCACGGCTACGCCCAGCTCGACCTGGTCGACATAGACCCGCTCGTCGAGCAGCTTCTTCCACGCGAGCGCGTCGTCGAACACGGTCTGCTCCTCGCGCTCCTTGTTCGCATGGTAAGCGCGTAGGTAGAGGTTCTGACTGTCGAGCCCGTCCCGAACATCGGCTTCGATCGTTTTGTCGCCGCGCGAGCGGGCTGCACGGATGCGCCGTTCACCGTCGACGATGACGTATTTGCCCGGGAATTCGGCAAGGTGTGTGACCAGAATTGGCGTGATCTGACCTTGCTTCTCGAAACTATCCGCGAGTTCATCGATCGTTTCCGCGCTGTAGAAAGCGCGCGGGTTGTACGGATTAGAAACGACGTCTTCGACCAGAATCTGTCTGACCGCATGCGATTCCGTTTGGGCACTCCCCTCTTCCGGCTGGGTGACGACGGCCGCCTCGCGCTGCGCGATGTTGACGACATCGGCTTCAGCAAGACGCTCCCCGGCAGAGACACGCTCCACCGCCATACCCGCACGGACCTTGCTGGTGAAGTTGAGCTTAGCGGCCATCGACGATCTCCTCCTCTTCCTGAACAAGTGCAATGATTTCGTTATAGAGCGCGCTGATTTCGTCTTTTGCGACCTTGGCCCCCCGGACGCCGCGAACGTCGAATACCGTTCGACCTAGCGCGGCCGTCTGCCGATACAGTTCCCGCTGCTTGATCGTGGACGACAGAACACGCACGTTGCTCTCGGCGAGGATCGCGCTCATCTGTGTGTGCAACAGCGTCTTCGAGTTCGATTTATTCAGCAAAATTGCGAATTTTCCAGCTGGATTGGCGATACGTGTGCGTTCAACCAATTCCATCATCCCTTCACTACTCCAGATATCGATGGGGGAAGCATCGGTCGGGATGACCGTGGCATCCGCAACGGCTAGCACGCGTGCAGTCGTGAGGTCGTTGATGTTGGGAGGGCAATCGACAATCACTACGTCGTAGTCGTCGGCAAGCGCGGCGACTTCGGGTCCAATCATCTTTTCGAGCTTGTGAATGCTACCGACCCGGAACGGAAGCGGTGTATCTGGACCGGCTGCAGCGCACCAACTCATGCATGACTGCTGGCCATCAGCGTCGGCGACATAGACTTTGTACCCCTCAGACTGAAACGCCCCGGCCAGATTCATGGTGGTGGTGGTTTTACCCACGCCACCCTTTTGATTCGCTACGGCTATGACCAGTCCCATTCGGTTCTCCATGCAATGTTCAATCTCTGACGATCACCCTCGTGCACTCTCCACGTGGAGACGCCAGCGCGCCAGTTGGGAGTCTAACGGCACGTTAAAGTAAATTCTAGGTTTTCCGCCAAATCCGTTGCCGACTCACAACCGTTTGGCCAAAAGGACGAGTCTTGAATGGCCCGGGTGACAAAAAGAGGGCGTCGCAGTGCTATTGCGGTGCAGAGCGTAGTTAGTGTGTGATCTCCACGTGGAGAATCGACGGATGTCGATGCGGTTGTACACTGGAGCGGAAAGAATACGGACGGAAGGCGCGGCAGCATATCTACAAAATTTACGACTCATCGCACGTTGAGCACGCTGGATTCAACGGCGAGCCCGCACTGACTCATAACGCGAATCGCGCTCCGATTCACAGCAGATCGATACGCAATGCAAGTCGCGACCCCAAGGGCTCATCTTGATCTCCACGTGGAGATATCCCCGGAACGCTTTGATTACGCGACCGACATCGCTACCTGGAACAAAATTGCCAGGAAGGAAATTCTTCACGCGGAGATCCAACGCAACCCGAACACGTCTCGCTACGCAGCCCCCCTTGACGAATGCGCGTCAAGTCAGGACCCGTTTGATCAGCATTGACGAGAAACATTGTCTAGCGCGATCAGGTTTCATCGGATGCTGGGCTACCGATTTCGATCTCCACGTGGAGATCCCAGACAGACTCGAATGTTGTGAAGGCCTCGACCTGACTGCATAGGATGTAATCAGGCCGAAGTCGAAGAGGACAGAATCAAAGCCGGAGTTGACCAAACGCGAAGCCAACTGGAAGGGGAGGGGCGGCGCAAATTAACTTACGACCGCTTATTCATGGAATTTAGAAAATTCCTGGTGTCGCGTGCCTGATATCGCAATACGCAGCGACAGCACGCCACTCCTAATGCTCACTCGGCGCGCGCTTTCAGGGCGAGTTCGACATCGGAAGAGGACTGAGCATCCGCAGCACCTGGTCCCTGTTGGCCGCTTAGCAGGAATTCGAGCAGATCTGCGGCCGTCGGTTGCCCCCAGGTATCGAGGACGACCCAGCGGAAGAAGTTGGTCGATGCCATCTTGCTCGGCACCTTCGTGGTCGAGACCTTGAGCTTGTCCATACCGACCGTCTCGTTGTAGCGCTTGATCAGCGCCGTCTGGTCGTCATATTCGAGTTCGTTGAAGTAGGCACGCGCCTCGGCGATCTTGGCGGCGATGTAGCGATCCTTGACCTGATCCTGGCTCTCGCGCGCCTTCACCGATTCAGCCACGGCGCCTGCCGCGTTGGCACCGGGCAACTCGTAACCCTGCATCAGCGCCTTGCGGAAGTAGGCCGCCACATTCGCAAGCGGCGCAGCGTTCTTCTGCGCGATACGGGCTGCGGTGTAGGCAACCGCCGTTCGGATCTTTTCTTCGCCGTACTGCTTCAACAGGCGCTTCGCCTCGGAGACCGGAATGCTGAATTTCGACATTTCGCCAATCAGCACGGTCTCGTTCCCACGGAATTCCTGGGAAGGGTCGGTCTCGGGCTTGCGCATCACCCGAAACTGAAGGGCAACAACCGAGCGACCAACCTTGTGCTCAATGAGTTCGAAGATGTGATCCGAAATCTCGTTCACTTCCTTGATGCACGGCACGAGCACACGACTCTTGAACTGCTTGTACAGCTTGTACGACTGTGCCGACGTATCCTGGCCGAGGATCAAATCGCGAAGCGTCGCAAGCGGAAAGCGCGCAGTCATTCCGACCGCCTCGTAGCGCACGACGTTTTCCCAGAGCGCAAGCGAATGCGCCTTTCTGAACTGACGCGTGATCCGCATGTCGATCATCGCGTAGATTTCCGGGTTGAGCAGTTCACCGCGAATCTGTTCGGAAAACGTATAGCGCAGCACCGAACGCTCGAGCTCGGCCCCGGCGAGCAGGCCGGACGCCTTCCAGATGCTGCGCTTATCCTGCGTGAGATAGTCCCAGTTGACGACCGTACTGATCAACGAGTTGATCGTCTCCTTGACGTATTCAGTGTTGTTGCTGTTCAGATCGACATCCTGCGAGAGCGCGGAGATGGTGATCTCGAACGACGAGCGGCCCGGATCAAGCGAGTCCTGGCGAATGGCGTGCTTGATCAGCGAACTGAACATCTTGCGCTGCTGAAGGCTGATGGATCCGGACTTCGGCGCAATATGAATCGCCGGAACGGCCTTGCGGAAGAGATCAGGCGGCTGGCCCTGCTGAAATATGAGTGCGCCTTGCTTATCGGCATCGCCGGCATCGGCCTTTTTTCTTGCCATGTGACCCACGTTAGAAGGGAACCTGATCGGTTGGTAACTGTATACCAAGCGAACAGGTGACTCAAGAACGCAATCAACCCGTGCCACGCAACAACATTGCCAGGCGCGCCGATTGACATCCCGCGGCTACAAGGTGCGGCCCGGGGCACGATCGGAGCTTGCGAGGGGCACTCCCATAAGTGGATACCTTAGCGGGCAATCGATCCTGGCGGAATCCCATAACCCGCAACCATTCCTGAAGGTGTGAGTACTTACTCTCAGAGAGAACACCGTTAAGGTATCCAACTATGGGAAATTCCTGGTGTCACGGTTATCCACAGCCACCCGACGTGCGTCGCCCAGAACATATCCCATGAATAGCGACCTTTAGGCCATCCCATAACACGCTACCCAGCCAAATCCAGAAGTCGCTCAGAACCACGAGCGATTGACGCGGAAACACCCATATCTGGCTACCTTCGACTGATCCCATAGCAAGTGACCTTTGATTCCTCTGCGACGAGACGTCCGCGCGGAGTGGGGCCGCGCATCCAGGGCCCCGAAGGAACGCCTGAAACTCCGTGAAATAACGCCCCCATAATTGGTGACCAACAGAATCTCCCATAACAGGCAACCTATAGGACAGAGACAACCCGAAAAAACGCCCCCTGAATCCGCCCGTGACACCATAGACAGTGACCTTTAGCACATCCCATATCACGTTACCTTGGTACTTCCAGCACGTTCACCCCATAGAACGAGACCGTTTCCCCATATCCACAACCCCGAAAACCCATACCCGGATACCGAGTTCCCATATCCACAACCCGAAGTACCCATATCGCGTACCCGAAATCCCATAACGAGCAACCAAATCGCCCGCAAAGCCATGCCAGGTAAGGCTTCCAGCCTGCTAAAGGTTTACTAAAGTTGTTAAAGCGTTATAGGTAAACACTGAAACCTGTGCAGAGAGATAAAAACGTCTCCCAAAACCGGGACCCTGTCGACAAGTAAGTGGTCACCAACCGCAGAGGTCCCATTTCCAGCTACCTTGGCGTCTCTACGGCTCCGAATCGCCCTGAGGGAAACAACAAACGCGCCCCAGTTATTCAGGTTCTACCTTCTGAACCACGGCTAACCTCAAGATTTTAAAAACTAAACCCCCGAATGGTTGCCGGCTATGGGAGCCTGGAAAGCTCAAAGGTAACCCTCTGTGGGATGAATATCGCTCTCCCGAACTCGACTTCCTAATACATTCCTGGGCGGCTGTGTCATCGAAGAAGAGCTTGCTGGTCAGCCGATGAACTTGATGCAGCGATCCAACGAGGCCAATCACTGTAATCAAGGTCACCAGATCCCATATCAGGTTACCGACTCCAGGTCACACGAAATGGGAGGGAACACGGCCGAAACGCGATCGCCCGAGTGAGCGTTAACGCTCGAAGGTTCACTGCGCCGAGACTTCCGGTGACCTGGCGCTCGTCAAACGGACGCTTCAGTCCTGAGCCGTTAGCGAACTACGAAGCGATTCGCGCGAGGGCTTCAGCGGCTATTCAGGCCAACACCGGCTTGTGGCCCGTCCCACGGAGGTGCACCTTGCCGCGTAGGCCACTACCTTGAGACCGCTGAACTTACACCGGTGCCGCATGACACACGGCCTCGACGCGGTTGCCCGCCGGATCGAACAGAAACGCCGCGTAGTAGGTCGCGTGATAGTGCGGACGCAGTCCCGGCTCGCCATCGGACCGTCCGCCACTGGCGATGCCCGCCGTAAAAAACGCATCGACCTGCGCGCGCGTCTGCGCCTTGAAACACCAATGCTGCCTGTTCACACCGATGTCGCTCGCGTCGAGATAGACCGCGAGAAATGTGGACATCGTGTCGGCTTGCGAGCAGCGCTCGCCGTAGCCAAGCGCCTGCGGCCGGTCGTAGACCTTCGACGCGCCGAGTGCGGCCATGATCGTGTCGTAGAATGGCCTGGCTGCGTCGATGTCGGGCACGCCGATTGATACGTGGTCGATGAGTTGCATGCAAGTTTCGCCAATGAGAGTTGAACGGATTTCATTCTAGCGACGACGGTTGCGCCGCTTGTACCGCAAAAGGACGAAATGATTTCGCACGTCTTCATCGGAATTGACGACTTCGATCGGGCTTTCGAGTTCTATTCCGCCATCATGCAAGCGCTCGGACACACGCCGAAGTTCTGCGAGCGCGATACCCCATGGTCGGGTGCTTGGGCCGGCTGGACGGCGCCGGGCATGCCGCGTCCGATCATCATCGTCGGGACGCCCTACGACGGCAATTGCGCACAGCCCGGCAATGGCCAGATGGTGGCGCTGCTGGCGCCGGACAGGGCGTGCGTCGATGCGGTGTATGCCATTGCGCTCGCTATCGGCGGAACATCCGAAGGTCCGCCGGGCTTGCGACCTCACTATCATCCTGACTACTACGGCGCATATTTTCGCGATCCAGAAGGCAACAAGATTTGCGTTTGCTGCCACGATCCGGTGCCGGAATAGCGCTTCCACAGCAACTGCGTCTGCCGTGGCGCCCGATTGCCGGGCTCGACGCCATTTCGTCGTTCGTGCGACTCAGACCGTTTGCTCCGTCCGGCGTCCCATTCGTGCTCGCGCTCGTGCGTTATTGGCTCGGGTGCCGCGGATCGAGTGCGGCGCAATCTGGCGGTTTTGCTTCGACACAACCGTCCGGCATTGTCATGCCGACGCGCCCTGTGTTCATCAAATGAACCACGGGCACAGAACCGAACCGCAGTTCGCGCCACCAGACAGCCGATCGCACCGTTGAACTTTGTGCCGTCTCGCTCGCGCCGCGTTACGTGCTTTCGCTTGCGGGAAGAATGCGGCAAGATCGGCCATCAACGTTCCGTCCTATTGGAGTCCGGTGGACCGCCTCGAATCGATGTCCGTGCTGGTTGCCGTGGTCGACGCGGGCAGTCTTTCCGCCGCAGCTCGGCAGCTTGGTATGCCGCTCGCCACGGTGAGCCGCAAAGTCGCCGAACTCGAGACGCAGCTCAAGACGCGCCTGCTCACCCGAACGACACGCCAGCTCTCGCTGACCGAGGCTGGCGTGTCGTACGTGGCCGCATGCCGGCGCATTCTTGAGGACGTCGGTGAGGCCGAGCGCGCCGCGACCGGTGAGTACACCACGCCCAAAGGCGACCTCACGATCACCGCGCCGGTCGTGTTTGGCCGCTTGCATGTCGTACCGGTCGTGGCGGCCTTTCTCGCGCTCTATCCGGAGATCGACGTTCGCCTGGTGCTGCTCGATCGCGTGGTCAATCTGCTCGAAGAGCACATTGACGTCGCAGTCCGCATCGGCGATCTGCCCGACAGCACGAGCGTGGCGATCGGTCTCGGCGCGATACGGCGTGTGATGTGCGCGAGTCCTGGCTATCTTGCGGAGCACGGCGTGCCGCAGGTACCGCGCGATATCACTGGCCATCGATGCATCACGGTCGAAGGGCTGGGGGCCGCGCGCAACTGGGTGCTGCGGGCGGACAAGGCGCCGGTGCAGGTCGCGGTGCATTCGCGACTCGTCGTCAACACGGTCGATGCCGCCATCGAAGCCGCGATGCTGGGTGTCGGGCTCACACGCGTGTTGTCGTATCAGATCAAGGACGCGCTCGAGGACGGCAAGCTCGACATCGTGCTCGAAGCCTTCGAGCCTCTGCCCTGGCCGATCAGCCTCGTGCATGCGGGTCAGGCACCGCTGCCGCTCAAGTTGCGCGCATTTCTCGACTTCGCTACACCGCGTCTGCGCTCGCGCGTCGCGCAGACGCGAGCCGGCGGCAAGCCGTAGCCCGCGCGCGCGCCGATCATGGTTCGAGCAGGCGCTGAAGCCTGAATTCCTCGAGATCGAGCTCGTTTTCAATACGGTGCAAGACGGCATCCTGAATGAGGTTTTCGTCGTGCAGCGTGAGCAGCGCCTCGCGTGACTTCGCAACCAGTGCGAGTTCCAGCCGCAGATGTTTCGCGCGCCGCTCCACGTGCGCGGCGCCGGACGCGTGCGCGTTTTCATTGGCACGTACGCGAAGGCGGTATTCGTCGAGCAGGCGTTGCACGATTTCGCATTCGTCGTCCGTCGTCGTTTCCGCGATTTTCTCGAGTTCGACCAGCGCCGCACGGAACGCATGCGAGCGTGCTTCAAGTTCGGACATGCTCGTGCGCTTCTTCGCGCGCAGATGCAGCAGGCGGATCAGCGGGGCGAGCGATAGACCCTGAATGACGAGCGTCGCGAAAATCACGATGAACGTGCTGAAGATGATGACGTCGCGGCCCGGAAAGCCGTCGGGCAGGGCGAGCGCGGCCGCGAGGCTCACGACGCCGCGCATGCCCGCCCAGCCGAGCACGCACGCCTCGCCGAAGCGCCACGCTCGCACCCGCATGCCGCGCCGCGCGGCGATCCCCGACGGCAGCCAGATCGCAAGCCCCACCCACACGATTCGCGCGACGATCGCGGCCGCGGTGGCGGCAAACGCGACCCCGAGCCCTGCGGTGAACAGTGCGCTTCGCGCTTGCATGCGCGTGAGAATGCCGTGCAGCGCGAGGCCGATCAGGATGAAAACGAATGCGTCGAGCGCGAAGACGATGACTTCCCAGGATGCCTCCGCCTTGATGCGCGTGGACGCGTCGAATGACTGATGCTGGCGAATCCCGAGTACGAGCCCGCAGGTCACGACCGCGAGCACGCCGGACCCGTGCAGTGCCTCGGCGATCGCATAGCTGGCCCAGGCCATCACGAACGTCAGCATGATGCTGAGCATGGGTTCGCGAAGGCGCTTGATGAGCCATGTCATGCCATACCCGCAAAGGGCGCCGACAGTCACGCCGATCAAGGTGAGCATCGAGAACACGACGGCCGCGCGCGGCGCGGTGAACGCTCCGGCGACCGCTGCAGCGATGGCCATCTGATAGAGCAGCAGACCTGACGCATCGTTGACGAGGCTCTCGCCTTCCAGCACGGTAACGAGCCGTGTGGGTAACGGGAAGCGTTGCAGCATCGCTTTGGCGGCGACGGCGTCGGGCGGCGAGACGATTGCGCCGAGCGCGAAGCATGCGGCCCACGGCAGCGTCGGCTCGACGGCGTGCACGGCAACGGCCACCGCGACGGTCGTGAACGCCACGGCGCCCAGCACGAGCGATGAAATGGTGCCGATCTCGCGCCGGAAATCCTTCCACGCGGTGTAGAACGAACTCGACATGAGCAGCGGCGGCAGGACTGCTGCGAGCAGGAGGTCGGGGTCCATGTCGGGCGCGGGGCCGCCCGTGAGCGCGATGGCGGAGCCGCCCAGCAGCAGCACAACGGCGGGTGCGATGGCGAGACGCTCCGCGAGCCACGTCAGCACGCCCGCGCCGGCGATGAGGACCACCAGGGTGTGAAAGAACTCGACGTTGTTCATTTTGTCGGCCCGGGGATCGAGGCGCGGCTGCACATGGCGGTGCCCGTCGGGTGACGGAGGACGAATCGGATACTAACGCGGCTTCGCGCCCAGTGCTGGCCGTGTGGTCGTGGACGCCGCGTGAGATAGCCCGGCATGCCGACGTTGGTGATCCGCGAGTGATCCGCGAGCCCGGTGCGATGCACATCGCGATCATGGCATTGGCGACAGGGTCGCCCGGGGCGCAGGCCGACCAGAGCCAGGAGGCCGGACAGAATTCAACCCGGCGCACTTTCTCGATGATTATCCAGGTATCCGTTTTACTTATCTATCTTCCGACGATGGGTGGCACGAACCACCCTGGTAAGCGTGGAGCGGGCTTACGCGCTGTGCCCCTTCGCTAGACGGTTTGCGCCATTTCGAGCCTGCAAGCTACGCGTGCGAGCCTGGCGATGCGCTGCGCTTTCGCCGAATTCCAGGGGATAACCCTAGCTACCGGCGGCAGGGCGCCAATTCGTACCGTAGCGACGGTAACCAATCAGGGGCGATGCGCTCGCCATCCGGCATTACCTTGTTTGCGCCGCACAGTCTTGCGCACGGATTAGCCAGCGCGCCACATCAACGCGCGGCGGCCGACGGCGCGACTCCGGTTTTCGGCGGGTCGCCGGACGATTCATCAATAGCAGGAAGCAGGAGTATCAATGATCATCGATATTCATGGCCACTACACCACGGCGCCAGAAGCGCTTGCACAGTGGCGCAGCCGGCAGATCGCGGGCATCAACAGCCCGGCCGAAATGCCGAAAGTATCCGACTTGCGGATCAGCGACGACGAGTTGCGCGAATCGATCGAACTCAATCAACTGAAACTGATGCGCGAGCGCGGTCTGGATCTCACGATCTTCAGTCCGCGCGCGAGCTTCATGGCGCATCACATCGGCGACTTCAATATTTCGAGCACGTGGGCCGCGATCTGCAATGAGCTTTGCTACCGCGTCAGCCAACTGTTCCCCGACAATTTCGTGCCGGCCGCGATGCTGCCGCAGAGCCCCGGCGTCGATCCTGCGACGTGCATTCCGGAACTGGTCAAATGTGTCGAGCAGTATGGCAATGTCGCGATCAATCTGAATCCCGATCCGTCGGGCGGCCACTGGACGAGCCCGCCGATCTCTGACCGCCAGTGGTATCCGCTCTACGAAAAGCTGGTCGAGTACGACATCCCGGCGATGATTCACGTGAGCACGAGCTGCAACGCGTGCTTTCACACCACCGGCTCGCATTATCTGAACGCCGACACGACGGCGTTCATGCAATGCCTGACATCGGATCTGTTCAAGGATTTTCCGACGCTGCGCATTATCGTCCCGCACGGCGGCGGCGCGGTGCCGTACCACTGGGGCCGATTCCGCGGGCTGGCACAGGAACTGAACAAGCCCCGGGCGGCGGAGCGCCTGCTCAACAATGTGTTCTTCGATACGTGCGTCTACCATCAGCCAGGCATCGACCTGCTGACACGAGTCATTCCGGTGGACAACATCCTCTTCGCAAGCGAGATGATCGGGGCGGTACGGGGTATCGATCCCGAGACTGGCCACTACTACGACGACACGAAACGCTATATCGAAGCAGCGCATGTCGATGCTGAGGATCGCTACAAGATCTACGAAGGCAATGCACGCCGTGTCTATCCGCGTCTCGACGCGCAACTCAAATCGAAGGGACTTTGAGCATGTACGAAATGGGCGTGGTCTACCGCAATATCCCGCGCGCCGATGGTGCCGTCGCGGAAAAACTGGGCGAACTGGGCTCGGCAACCGTGCACGAGGCCATGGGGCGAACCGGTCTGCTCAAGCCGTACATGCGGCCGATCTACCGCGGCGCGCGCGCGTCGGGCACTGCGGTGACGGTGTTGCTGCATCCGGGCGACAACTGGATGATGCACGTTGCCGCTGAGCAGATCCAACCGGGCGATATCGTTGTCGCTGCGGTCACGGCCGACTGCACCGATGGCTACTTCGGTGACCTGCTCGCCACAAGCTTCAAGGCGCGCGGCGCGAGAGCGCTGATCATCGACGCTGGCGTGCGGGATGTCGACGTCCTCGAGGAAATGCAGTTTCCGGTGTGGAGCAAGGCGATTTCCGCGAAAGGCACAATCAAGGCGACGGTGGGATCGGTGAACATTCCGGTCGTCTGCGCAGGCGCGCTCGTCAATCCCGGCGACGTGATCGTTGCGGACACAGACGGTGTGGTCGCGGTTCCGTCTGCGCTCGCCGCGAAGGTACTCGAGACCGCCACCGCCCGCGAGGCGAACGAGGCGGCCAAGCGTGCGAAGCTCGCCTCCGGCGTGCTGGGCCTCGATATGTACAACATGCGTGAGCCGCTGCGCGAGGCGGGGCTGCGCTATATCGACTAAGCGGGACGCAATCGGCAGTGGACGAGCTAAAGATGGGCGACGTGTTGACCGGCGTGGGATCGATGGCGACGCGCAAGTTGTTGGCAGACCTGATCGACCAGTACCGGCGCGAATCGGGTTGCCGCGTGAGTGTTACGTCGATCGGCGGGGTCGAGGCTGTGCGTCGCGTGCAGGATGGCGAGCCGTTCGACTTCGCGGTGCTGGCGTCCGGTGCTCTTGAGCGCCTCGCAGTCGACGGCCATGTTGCGGTTGCGCGCATCGAAATCGTGCGCTCGGGTATGGCCGTCGCTGTTGCAGCCGGTGCGCCGCATCCGGATATCGGATCGGCGGCGGCGTTGCGCGACGCGATACTGGGCGCGTCACGAATCGGCTACTCGACGGGCCCGAGCGGCGAGCACTTGTTGAAGTTGATCGCGCGCTTCGGCATAGCTCAAGTGATCGGTTCGCGCATCGTTCAGACGCCGCCGGGCGTGCCGGTCGCCAGCCTGATTGCCAGCGGCGAAGTCGAACTCGGTTTTCAGCAATTGAGTGAGCTAACGGGTGCACCCGGCATCGAGGTGGTCGGGCCGTTACCGCCCGACGTCCAGCTCACTACGGTCTTTTCGGCGGCAATCTGCTCCGCATCGCAGCGACAGGAAGCCGCCGCGCGTTTTCTCGCGTTCCTGGCGTCGGAACAGACCGACGCGGTCAAGCGCGCACATGGCATGGAGCCGGCGAGGGGCTGCACACCGCGGTAAGCGAGCGGCAGATACGTATCGCCCGGCTTTGAGCAAGGAGCATTCGTAGTACACGTGCAATAAGAAAATCGCATCGGTTGCGAAGTTTGTTGCAGTCTACACGTCTATGTTTGTTAGCTATGCTAATTGTCTGTACTAGAAGCTGAGACGTTGCAGATGAACAAAATAACATTCATTTTCAGGAGGCACGTATGAGATATCTGAATCCGGCAACACTCTTTGCGAGCGCACGGGAACGAGCAACCGCGTTGCTGGCGCTGTTCGCAGTCAGCGCGACGGTCACCCTGGTCGCGGCGTGTGGGAGTAGCAGCGGTGGTAACGATCCTGCTAAAGCGCCGTTGGCTGTCGTCGCACCTGTCGTAGATTGTTCGAAGCTGACTTCAGTCGATCTCACCGACGTCGGTGGGGCGGGGAGTTCGATCACGTCGGCCTCCGTTGAGACGCAAACTATCAACGGTACTTCTGTCAATTACTGTCTTGTGAAGGGCACGCTCGCACCGTACAACACGTTTCAGGTTGCACTGCCGGTCAGCACCTGGACTCAACGCTTTGCGGAACTTGGTTGCGGTGGCCTGTGTGGCAACGTCAACGATCCGAGTTCGCAAGGGCAGTTTAGCTTTAGCTATACGTGTCCGCTGGTGCAACAGGGTGGCTTCGTGACGGCAGAGACCGACATGGGTCACGGTTCTTCTATTGACCCCAACGGTAACAACTGGGCGCAGAACGCGCAGCAGCAGGCCGACTTCGCCTACCGCGGGCAGCACATTACGACGCTTGCGGCGGAAAAGCTGATCAAGGCCTACTACGGTCAGGCGCAGAAGTACGCCTACTTTGTCGGTTGTTCCGATGGCGGTCGCGAGGGTCTCATGGCTGCGCAACGCTACCCCGCCGACTATAACGGCATCATCGTTGGTGCCCCGGCTGCCCACTTCACGATCCAGAACTCGCTCTATCACGGCTGGAGCGTGGAATCGCAAAGCACGACGGGCAACTCGACAGGCATGGCCACGCTCTACGCGGACAAAGCCAAGGTGTTGCACAAAGCGGTCCTCGCGGCTTGTGGTGGCCAAACTGGCGTAGCTGATGGTCTGATCGCGGATCCGCGTACCTGCAATTTCGATCCGGCGTCGATTGAGTGTGCGAACGGCGCGACGGACACCAGCAACTGCCTGACCGGAGCCGAAGTGGCTACCGCGAGCAAGATCTACGGCGGCCCGCTGGATAGCACTACGAATGAACGCATGCTGGCTGGTTCGCCGCAGCCCGGTTCCGAAATCAACTGGATCGGCGTGGAAGTTCCGACGTCGAACTCGACGGACGCGGCCGTGCCTGTCACGGGCCTGTTCAGCTACATGATCGTGAGCGGAGCGTATAACCTGATCTTCTCGAACGCCTCGACCATGCATAACCTCGACAACTTCGGCTATCACGACGCGAGCTTCTACCCGAATTATCTGCAAGCCAATCACCCGCTCTACGACGCAACCGATCCCGATCTGTCCGCGTTCAAAAATGCCGGCGGCAAGCTGATCCTCTGGCACGGTTGGGCGGACCAGCATATTTCGCCGCTGTTCACGATCCAGTACTACGAGGCGATGCAAAATACGATGGGCGTCTCGAGCGTGAATGACTTCTCGCGCTTGTATCTCGTGCCCGGCGTCGCGCACTGCGGTGGTGGTGAGGGCTTGAGCAACATCGACCTGGTGTCCCAGATCACGGGCTGGGTCGAGCAAGGCACGGCGCCGAACGCGGTCATGACTTATAGCGATCCCTCGACGAGCGTGTTTACTGGCTCGCGTCCGGTGTACCCGTATCCGGCCGTTCCGCAGTACTCCGGTACCGGCGACTGGCACGATGGCGCGAACTGGACGCAGGGTGCTCCGCTGTACAACGAACCGACGCATCCGTGGGCTGGCTCCAGCTTCTATACGGCGTACACGGGGATGCTGCAAGGCGTCGCGGCACCGTAAGCAAGGTCCACTTCAGCAGTAGCAGTTATCGCGGCCAGCCCTTCGGGGCTGGCTTGTTCATTCACGATATCGCTTTTAATCTGGGCCATGCCCGATGGCGATATCGCACGCCTGGCCCATCAGGTTACCCGATCGTCCCGGTCGCGTTGTCTTCGAAGAAAATGAACAAGCGTGTTCGTGCCAACTGGATACCCCGTCTTTCAGTTGAAGGTAAGCCGAAATGGCTTCAAATTATTTCCTCGCTTGAAAAAGCCATAAGCTCTGGCGAGCTTCGGGTTGGCGACAGCCTGCTTTCGCAGCGACATCTCGCCGATCTGATCGGTGTGCACGTCAACACGGTCAATCGCGCAATGCATGAAGCCGTAAAGCGCGGACTGATTGTCGCGAAGACGCGCCGCGGAATGGTTGTCGGCTTCGACGGACTCGCTCAAGTCAGGATGTAGAACGATTTGAGGCGGATTCGGATTCGCAGCGAACGAAGCACGTTACCAGCTCGATGGCATTGATTGCTCGCGTGGAGAAGCGGTGTTGAGTTTAAAAGAGTAGTGCGGCGATCCCGGAAGGCATCATGCGCGACGTGATTCGAAGGGGGCTTGAATGGAAGTGTGGCCTTCGTGCCGACCGCTAAGGCAAGCCTACGGCGTGGCGCGTATACGACCCGTTTGCCGGGCCTGTCACGTTTCCAGGAGGCGGCGACCAACGATGTCTACGCGCATGTGGGGCGGATTTCAATCGTGGACGCGATTGCGGAGATTCTCGCGGCAAGGAAAACCGGCTTTCCCAGCGTGACCATCTAGATATCCGTGCGCTCAGGGACAGCGGGCTGACCTAAGTGCGCCGGAAGACACTAACCCGCCAGAGTCGGCGGGTTAAATGACCGAACCGGCACATATCGACGATATGTGCCGGTTCGGTCACACCGCGTTAGAAGCGGGTATGGAGACCTACGCGGGCAACAGCCTGCGTGGCGTTGGACGAAGCACCGTCAGCACTGTTGAAACCATTGATCTGCGCGTTCGCACCTTCGTTCGCGCGCTGGTACACGCCGATCAAATACACGGACGTCCGCTTGGACAACGCATAGTCGACGTTGGCAGCAAGCTGATGCGCGTGGTTGTTGTTCACCACTTCGTTGCCCTTCATGTACATGTAGGACGCACCAGCGCTGAGTGCTGGCGAGAAGTTATAGTGCGCGCCCGCAGAACCCTGGAAGACGGAGCCGCCATTGAGCGAGTTGTGGACGGTCGTGAACAGGGCGTTCGTTACCCACGCGCCGAAATGGTAATGCGCGCCCACACCCCACGTTCGCACGCTGATTTGGGGCGATCCGGCGGTGTAGGTCTTGACGTTCGTGTACGCGGCGTTCGCGCCGAAGTTGCCGTTGGCGTAGTTCAACCCGAAGCTGTTCGCATTGCCAGCGCCGATCGATCCGGCGACGCCACCGAAGGCATACATTGCGCCCGCGCTGAATCCGCCGAATTTCGGCGTGACGTAGGCGATCGAGTTGTTGATGCTCTCGCCCGCCATGCGGTCCCAGTCGAACGCACCCGTCGGGTTTTGGGGCAGGGCGAGTTTCTGGAAAGGACCGGCCCGGAAATCATAGAAGTGACCGGAAAGCTCCGACGGGTCATTGCCGCCAAAGTAAAGCGAGTTGGTCATGAAGTCGTACTGATTACCCAACGTCAGGCGACCGAACTGCTCGTTCGTCAGTCCGACCAGCGACGTGCGGCTGAACAGGCTCTTGTTCGGCATGAACTGGCCGTTATCAACCTGAAACTGATTGACGAGTTCGAAAATGGCTTTGGTGCCGCCGCCGAGGTCTTCAACGCCTTTCATCCCCCACAGATTCGGGCCGTTGACGCCGTCGTCCATCTTCACGTTGGAATGCCCACCCTGGTTGTTCACATAAGTGACGCCAGTGTCCATCATGCCCCAAAGCGTTACGCTGCTTTGTGCGTGCGCAGACGGCACAGCACATATGCAAGTCGAAAGCGCCAGCGCGATACCCGTTTTTTTCATTGGAAAAGTTCTCCTTGGTTATATTCGTGTGTCAGACCCGGAGCACCAGCTATCGTGATGCGTAGCGCCGTGGCCTGTGCCGTCTTTCCTGGTGCCTTTGCGTTCGTTGTGGATCGCTGCCGGCGGCCCGGTCCATCGACGAACGCGGCAGACGAAGAAACCAGTTCTGCGACACGTTCGTAGTCCAGATGGCGGCGGAGCCAAATATAGAAAATGAAACTGGTCGGCGAAAGACCTGCTCAGGACTCGCAGTGATGCCAGTTCGCACGCGACAACCTGTTGTTCGACAGGGTTATTACTGATTGTCCGCGGGCGCGGCTAGAGAGGAGTGCTTTGTGGAGGTGCGTCGTAGTGCGCTGATTATTAACCGTATTTTCTTGTTTCTGAGTTGATGGTCAATAACGGCATTCGACAGCGCACAGCGTTGGCTTCAATACTGGTTGCGAGTCCAGCGATAATTAAATTAGATGTTGCTTGAGGGGACGTCGCAATTCTGTAGCGATGGAGTCGTGTCGCGAAGGCTAACTAATTGTGCGATTCGTCGTTTCGAGTTTGGGCGAATGGATACCGATTGCCAGCAAAATTCCCCAGTTGATGCGGCCATGCAGCCGCCGATGATGTGTGAACGAACTTGTTTGGCCGCGGTCGTCAGGTCCGGCGGGCACGGTCATTGTATGTAGCGCGGTGCCACGCGCATCGCGACCGTCCACGGCGAAGTGAACAAGACATCCTTCTCCGGGTACGCGCCATGAAGCGCTGAATAACGCTACCGGCGGGGCTGGCGTCGAACGGTGGAGATTCGGACGCCACGATCAACAATCGCGGGCTGCCAATACAGTGCGTGTCGAAACGGCACGAACGGCACAAACCAGTGTTTGCGAATCCTTTCGAGCGGCATCTATTTTATTTATCACGCGGAATGCCATTCCAGGCGCAGTGCGATCCGGACGTAGCACGCAGGACACCCACGACGGCCTTACAGGGCGCGGCTCCCGGGGATTTTCTACTGCACCCCGCACATGCAATTGACGTTGCTGCACGCGCACGCACGAACCCGATATGTGGTTAACCCGCACTACTTACCCGTCCCCCAGTTGCTTATCGTGCCGACGTTGAACACAGGCGACGGGCGTGTCGAAACCCCAACCGACATGCCGTCATCTGGTGGAAATCGGACCAGGTCACGGCGGCAATCATCGGAGGCTTGCCGCGTTTCATACGCCCACCATCGCATTCGCGTGCGACAAGGGCGCTAACGCTAGATCCGGCGAGGGGACGTCCATCACGACGGCGTGCCGGAACGCGCAAAGAAGCGAAGAGATGACCAGCATGCCGCCGCGCTTTTCCGTATCAGCGCGACGGTAGTGCGCCACTAGCAGTGGACCACAGTACGCACAGGAGACTACACATGTCTGGCAGCAAGACAGTTGACATCAAAGCGTTCATTGACGAACGCCATATTTCGGCCTACCAGTGGTTGGTGGTCGCGTTGTGTTTTCTCGCGGTGACCGCCGACGGGATGGACGTGGCCATCATGGGATTCATCGCGCCCGCCATCACTCATCAGTGGGGTATTTCGCGCCCTGAGTTCGGGCTCGTTATGAGCGCGGCACCCATCGGTCTCGTGATCGGCGCGCTCTTCGCGGGGCCCGCATCGGACAAGATCGGGCGGAAGACGGTGTTGATTACTTCCGTGTTCCTTTTCGGCGTCTTCACGATCCTGACTGCATTTACGGAGTCGCCGGTGTCGATGGCCGTGCTGCGCGTGTTGACCGGCATCGGTCTTGGCGCAGCGATGCCGAATTCGACGACGCTGCTCTCCGAGTACTCGCCGCAACGCAAGCGCGCATTGCTCATCACGATCATGTTCACGGGCTTCAATCTCGGCTCGGCCTTAATCGGTTTCGCTGCCGGATGGCTCGTTCCGAACTACGGCTGGCGTGCGGTGCTGATTTTCGGCGGCGCCATTCCGCTGGTTCTCGTTCCGCTCCAGATCTGGCTCCTGCCCGAGTCGGCGCGTCTGCTTGCGGTACGCGGTGCATCGTCGGCGCGCATCGGCTCGCTTCTCAACCGTGTCACCGGTGCGCAGTTCACCGGACAGGAGACCTTCGTATCGACTGAGCCGTCGCTGCCCACCCGCAAGCCGATTGGCATCCTGTTTTCGCAGGGCTACGGCGTAATGACGATTGCGTTGTGGGTGACCTACTTCATGGGCCTGCTCGTCATCTATCTGTTGACCGGCTGGCTTCCGACGCTGATCAAGGACGCTGGTCTCTCGATCACGCAGGCTGCCAACGTCACCGCCATGTTCCAGATCGGCGGCACGATCGGCGCTGTGCTGGTTGGATGGTTCATGGACAAGGTTCGTCCCGCACGCGTCATCGGCCTCGCCTACATCGGCGGTGGAATCTGCGTGCTGGTGCTCGGCGGATTGGGTGCTTTGTCGTCGTCGCTCGCGCTGCTCGTCTTTGCAGCCGGCTTCTGCATGAGCGGTGCGCAAACGGGCCTCAACGCTTATGCGCCCGGCCGTTACCCGACTGCTGCGCGTGCCACGGGTGTCAGCTGGATGCTGGGCATGGGCCGTTTCGGCAGCATCTTCGGGTCCGCCATCGGTGGCGCCTTGCTCGGACTTGGCTGGCAATTCGGTGCCATTCTCGGCATGCTCGCCGTGCCGGCCATTCTCGCGGCACTCGCCATTCTGGTGTCGCAACGCACAAGGTCTAACGAAGCGACGCCTCAGGTTAGCGCTGCACATTGATGTTCGAGGGCGCATGTCGCAATCGTGCGGCTGCGCCCCGCAAATGGTATTCGCCCAACAGGGGTCGACCGTCGTATCCGCGGTCACTTCAGAACAGCGTGAAAAGCGCGACGAGCGGTGCGCAGTTGCGGGTTGAAGGATTCATCCATTCTTCGAGGATGACGTAGGCATTAGAATGGCGGTCCAGCATGGTCGAGCGGCCATTCAACGAGTCGATGGACCACACCGGGCGCGCAGCGTCCGAGTGAGTCGATCCGCAAGTGAAGGGGGGTGGGCGCTCGCCCGGGCATTGCGGTGGAAGTGCCGGCCGGTCCCAGACGGCTACCGGCGTGACCGGATACGTTGCGATGGACAATCGAGACCAACTGAACCTTTCTCATCTGCGGGCGTTTCGTGTGGTCGCGCAAACGGGCAGCGTCACGCGCAGCGCTACGACGCTCTTTCGTGCGCAGTCGGTGGTCACGCGTTCCTTGCAGGAACTCGAGACTGCGGTGGGTGAGAGTCTGTTCGAACGTCGCGCGGCGGGCATGCTGCCGACCCCGGCGGGACGCGTCGTGCTTCAACGCTGCGAGCGCATCTTCGCGGAACTGGAAACGTTGGCGGGTTGGTGCGCGTCGCAGCAGACGGGACGACGCGCCACGAAAGTCGGCGCAGTTCCCTCGTTTTTGCTGAACACCCGACGCCTGCAACTGGTCGTGGCGCTTGCGCGCCACCGCCATATGCCGACCACTGCTCAGGCCTTCGGCATCAGCCAGCCTGCTGTGAGCAACGCCATTCGCATCCTCGAAGCCGGTGCGGGCACGCCGCTCTTTCATCGCAGCCCGCGCGGTTCGTTGCTGACTGCAGAAGGCGAGACGTTTGTTCTCCACGTTCGCCGCGCACTCAACGAATTGCGGCATATATCCGACGATATTGCCGCTTTGCGCGGCACGATTCAGGGACAAGTCACTGTCGGTGCGTTGCCGCTCGCGCGCACGCTGATTCTGCCGCAGGCCATCGCACGGGTTGCGGCCCAATATCCCGGCGTGAAAATCACCACGGACGAAAGCGCGTATGAAACCCTGGTGGCGGGTCTGCGTGCGGGGGACATCGATTTTGTGCTGGGCGCGCTGCGCCCAACCGACACTGGCAGTGGACTCGTCAACGAACGGCTCATGTCCGAAGACCTGGTTGTGCTCGTGCGCGCTGGCCACCCGCTTGCGCAAGTGCGCAACGTAACGTTCGCGCAACTGGCGGGCGCGCAATGGATTCTGCCGCGCAGCTATGCACCGACACGCCTGCTCTTCGAAGGACTCTTCAAGCGTCACAAGCTCAAGGTGCCGATGCCGACCGTGGAGACGGCCGACCTCGCCGTCATTCGCGGACTGTTGCTGCAGACGGATATGGTCGCCGTGTTGTCGACCCAGCAGCTCTACTACGAATGCATGACGGGGCAGCTATCGATCGTCGACATTGCGATGCCGGATACGCGGCGCGACATCGGCATCGTTATGCGTGCGGGAAGCGTACCGTCGCCTGCTGCTCGTGCGATGATCGACGCGGTGCGCCTTACCGCCGACAAGGTGCGTACCATGGCCGGCGTTGCAAAGGCGCAGGGGTGAAGTCGCGCGTGATGGGTACGATCATCGCGATTCATCGCTTCCGCTAACGCTTCTCAGATCCTGAACATACCGACTGTTTCGATGACGGTCTGTGCGTTGTTCGCGAGCTTGTTGGCGGAGATCGAGAAGTTGTTCACGAGAGCCGTATCCTGGTTCGTCAAATCACCGAGGTGATCCAGAGCCTGTTTGATCTCCGAGATTCCGTTGCTTTGTTCGGCGGTGGCCGAATTGATCGCGTCGATCAGCGCATTGACGTCGCGCACTGCCTGAACGGCTTGTTGCATCTTCTCTCGCGCGGTTTCAGTGAGCTTGCAGCCCTCTTCGACCTGATGGGTCGAATCGACGATGAGACTGGCAATTTCCCGGGCAGCCGTCGCCGCACGGCCTGCAAGGCTGCGTACTTCGCTGGCGACCACGGCGAAGCCGCGTCCATGCTCGCCGGCTCGCGCCGCCTCTACAGCCGCATTGAGCGCGAGTATGTTCGTCTGGAATGAAATCCCTTCGATAACCTGAATAATTTCGCCGATTTTTCGTGATGCATGGGTAATGCCCTGCATCGTTTGCGTCATGGCGTCTACCGCGCGGCCGCTGTCCTCGGTGATGGCACGAGCATTCCCGGCGCTATTGGCGGCCTGGCGCGCGGCTTCGGCGGTTTGCCGAACGTTGGCGTCCATATGCTCCATCGAGGCTGCCGACTGCTCGAGACTGGCGGCCTGCGATTCGGCCCGGGCCGAGAGTTTGCGGCTGCCCTCGGACACGGTGGTCGTCGCGTCGCCCATTCTCGCCATCTGGTTGCGGGCGTCGCCGACGATCGCGCGCATATTGAGGCTCACCTGATTGACGGACTGCTCGAGTTTGCCGACCACGCCGGTGGGCTTCCAGCTATTGTCGATAGTGTGCGTGAGGTCACCCCTCGCGAGCCGGCTGGCCACGCCCAGCAATCTGCGCAGCGGGTAGATGAACATGTAGCGCATGCGATACTCGGCGAGAAAGCCCAACGCGATACAGGCTGCGAATCCGATACCAGCACGCAGCAGCGTGATCGACGAAACACCGCTAGCGATGAGTACGCCGACTGCCATGCCCAGTATGGCGAGACCGCACGTCAACAGGTAGGTTTGCGTCTTCATGGTCGGGTGTACGAGGCGTGCGAGCCGCCCGGTCATGTCCGTGCGGACGATCACCCCGGATTGAAGGTGGCGCGCGTGCCGCCCGGTGTTTTGCTCATTCAGCAAGGTCGCGTACAGCGTTTCAGCAGCCCGGACCTGTTCGCGCGAAGCGGCAGTCTGGACTGCGCGATACGCGACGATGTCCATCCCCTCGAAAACAGGCGTAATACCGGCCTGAACCCAACAATGGTGCCCGCTCCTGAACTGGTTCTTCAGCATACCGATCCAGGATTCGCCCTTCTTCAGGGTTTCCCACATGTCCCGGTACACCTCGCGTGGCATGTCAGGATGGCGGACGATGTTGTGTGGCTGTCCGAGAAGCTCTTCTCTGGAAAAGCCGCTTGCCTCAACGAAAGCATCATTGCAGCTTGTGATTACCCCCCGAGTATCGGTCGTCGAAACGAGCATCGTTCCCGCGGGAAGAGAAACTTCTCCCTGGGTGGTGAGCAATTCAGGGTGCACTCGTGGTCTCCGCTTGCGTTCTTTGAGATCGTTGTCATGTGCTCGCTTGAGCTGGAGGTTCGTTTCGCTCGCGAGTCCGTTTGTGAGCCGGAGCATCGACGCCGCTCGGGCGATCATTATCGACCGACGTTTTCAATTCTGGTGCGGGCAGCGACGAAGCAAATCGCGCGGATACAGTGGGATTTCGCGCTATCGCCAGGGGTTCTTCCGTGTTGCCGTCGCGTAGAGATCGCCGGAGTGCCTGAAACCAGGGGCTCGCAGTAATGACGCTCGATGGCGCAAACCATTCGGCAGTTCGAATTGCCGTGCCATGGTCGATAACTTATTTGCAACGCCGTAAAGCGAAATTCGATAGACCGAACTCGCGCGTCCTGATAGCGAAAGCTTCGCGCTGATGCGTAGGGTGATCGCTATTTCAAAGCGGTCCGTGAAGGCTGCATTTATTACCGCAATTTCCTCGATCGCTTCCCGGCGAAGAGCGGAGCGAGTGCGTGAGGGCACGTTTTATGGAAGCAAACCCCCGTAATACGGGGCTGCAGCGTCTGGAAGTGTCAGATCGTCCGTGGCGTAATAATTTCTGGATGACAACGTGCCACGCAATTCTGGTGTGTCCGGCGGTTGATGTTGGTCACTTTGCTCAGTAGAATCGCTGAAAGCAAAACGTAATTGCGTTCGCAAGCAACTGATTGTATTGCGGATATTCACGTAATGCTTCACGTAAGGAACTTAAACACGGTTTGTTACATTTCGTCATCCTATTTAATGGAGATCTCTCATGAAAGTCCCTGCTATCAAGTTGAGCGCCCTCGTTTTCGCTGTTGGTCTGCTCGTGGCCGGCCCCGTAATGGCACAGCCATCCGCTGTTGCACCTGAGCAATCTCCAGCCACGACCACGCACAACGATCCCATCGTTCAGAAGCGCATGGAGGTTCGTGCGGCCAACCAGACGCATCGCGCAAACAGAGCTGAAGCGAGAAGCGTCCAGCGAGCCGAAGTCCGCGAATCCAGAGCTGAACGCAATCAGTCCGTGCAGGAGGCCCGCGGCCGCGCGACGGAAGCGATCAATTCGGTCAATTAAGGCCTTTCGTTCCGGATACCCGGTGCATTTGCGCCGGGATCCGGTACGGAATCAATTTCACCCATACATCGAATCTTCGCTGGTTGAGCGTCCGTTCACCTGTTAACAGGCGAGAACGTGTTAAGCGCCAGCGATTACGACCGCCACGCGGGTCCATCTGGAAACGCGTATTGATCGAGCGAAGCGGCATGCATTTCGATGCTGTATCCGGGACGTTGTGGTGGCATGTAATGACCGTTACGGATCACGACCGGATCGATGAAATGTTCGTGCAGGTGATCGACGTATTCGAGCACGCGGTTTTCCAGCGAACCTGACACGCAAATGTAGTCGAACAGCGAGATATGCTGCACGTACTCGCATAGCCCGACTCCGCCCGCATGCGGACATACGGGCACGCCGTATTTTGCGGCCATGAGCAGTACGACGATCACTTCGTTCAGTCCACCCAGGCGGCAGCTGTCGATCTGGCAGAAGTCGATCGCCTGTGCCTGCAGAAGTTGTTTGAACATCACGCGGTTCTGGCAATGCTCCCCCGTCGCGACACCGATGGGGCGGATTCGCTCGCGGATTGCAGCGTGGCCGAGTATGTCGTCGGGGCTCGTGGGCTCTTCGATCCACCACGGGTCGAATTCGGCGAGGCGCCGCATGTTGGCGACGGCCTCATCGACATCCCACACCTGATTCGCGTCCATCATGAGCTTCAGGTTCTCGCCAATCTCCTCGCGCAGAATGCGTGCGCGCCGCGCATCTTCCTCGATATTGCCGCCCACTTTCTGCTTGAAATGCGTCCAGCCGTTCGCGACGCCTTCGCGTGCGAGCCGGCGGATCTTGTCGTCGTCGTAGCCGAGCCAGCCAGCGGAAGTCGTATACGCGGGATAGCCATTCGCGAGCATTTCCGCTTCGCGCGCCCCCTTCGTCTTCGCGTGACGATGCAGTAGCGCGATGGCCTCCTGTGGCGTGATCGCGTCGGTGACATAGCGGAAATCGAGGCAACGCACGAGTTCTTCCGGACTCATGTCGACCAGCAGCTTCCACACGGGTTTGCCCTGTGCTTTCGCCCACAGATCCCATACCGCATTGACGACAGCCGCCGTCGCAAGATGAATGGCGCCTTTATCGGGGCCGATCCAGCGTAACTGGCTGTCTGAAGTGATCGCACGCCAGAACGCTCCCATGTTTGCCGCAATATCCTCGAGCGTTCTGCCGACCACAAGCGGCGCGAGCGCGTGCGCAGCGCACACGCAGATTTCGTTGCCGCGTCCGATCGTGAACGTGAGTCCGTGGCCCGTGAGCGGTGTCGGCGAATCGGTTTCGAGCGTCACGTAAGTCGCGGAGTAATCCGGTGCGGCGTTCATCGCGTCGGAGCCGTCAAGCGAACGCGATGTCGGAAACCGGATGTCCTTGACGGACAGCTTGGTGATCGTGGTCATTGAGGCATCCTTGTCCCGCGACGTGCGGGAGCGAAAAAAGAGGAAGGGCCGCAGCCCTTCCTTTCGTTGCACCGTGTCGGCTGCGGGTCAGTCGTAAAGCACGGCGGCGATCTTCGGATCGGTCATATTGGTTTTGTCGTACCAGAAGAAGCCCGTGTCGACTTTCTGCGGCAGCTTTTCGCCCTTGAGCGCCTTCACCGCCGAATCGACGACACACCTGCCAATACCCACCGGGTTCTGGGTGATGGCGCCCAACATCAGGCCCGAGTTGATGTCGTCTTTTTGCTCCTTGCCGGAGTCGAAGCCGATCAGCACGAGCTTCTTGCCCGATTCCCTGACGCCGATTGCCGCGCCTTCCGCGGAACCCTCATTGGCGCCGAAGATGCCCTTGATATTCGGGTTCGCCTGGATCATCGCTTTGGCGATTTCCGCCGACTTCAGGTGGTCGCCGCCGCCGTACTGCACGGAGACGATCTTGACGCCAGGATGCTTCGTCTTCATCTGATTCAGAAAACCGTCGCGGCGGTCGATGCCGGTCCGGCTGGTCTGGTCATGAACGATCACGCCGACTTCGCCGGAGTTGCCGATCGCCTCGGCCATCTTGTCGGCCGCGAGCGCGGCGGCAGCGAGATTGTTTGTGGCGCACGTCGTGAGCGGAATGTCGCTGTCGACGCCGGAGTCGAAGGCAATCACCGGTATTTTGTTGCTTTGCGCGCGTTTCAGGAGCGGAATGGCCGCTTTGCTGTCGAGCGCGGCGATGCCGAGCGCCTGCGGATTCTTCGCAAGTGCGGCCGAGAGCATGTCGATCTGTTTGTCGACCATGGCCTCTGTTTCGGGACCCTCGAAGGAGATCCTGACGCTGTGCTCTTTTGCCGACTGTTCGGCCCCGGATTTGACGGCCTGCCAGAACTGGTGCTGGAACCCCTTCGAAATGAGCGGGATATAGGGTTCGTCGGCGTGCGCGAGCATCGTGCCGCCAACGAGTGAAACTACGCCAACCACGACACCGACAAGTCTCCGTTTCAACATGAGGTTCTCCTCTTTGAGTGGACAGCAACCTTCAGCCGATGGGGAGCGTTTTTGTGCTCCCGTCCTTCTTCTATATGTCGTCGTGTGCAGACTCAGAGCTTTCTGCGTCGCAAGATGTCGGCATAGACCGCCAGAATGATGATGAGACCGGTCACCACGATCTGCCATTCCTGAGCGACGGACATGATGCGTAGCCCGTTGGTCAGCACGCTCATGATGAACGCGCCGATGATGGTGCCCAGAATCGTGCCGGCACCGCCGCTGAGCGACGTGCCGCCGATCACTACCGCGGCGATGGCTTCAAGCTCATACCCCTGGCCGAGCGCAGGCTGTGCGGAATTCAGCCGTGATGCGATGAGCAGTCCGGCGACGCCGCAAATCGATCCGCCGAGTGCGTAAATGGCGATCTTCCAGCGATCGACGTTCACTCCGGAAAGGCGTACCGCTTCTTCATTGCTGCCGAGCGCGAACGTATAGCGGCCGAGCGCCGTGCGATTGAGCGTGATCGAACTCGCGATGGCGAGAATGAACAGGATCAGCACCGCATTGGGAACGGGCAGGCTCGGAATGAAATAGCCGATCAGCGAATCCTGCGAAATCATGTAGAAATTTTCGGTGTCGTTGAAATAGATCGGCTTGTCGGCCGAGACGACGAGCGAAAGTCCTTTCAGCAGCAGCATCATGCCGAGGGTGGCAATGAAGGGCGGTATTTTCATTTTCGCGGTCAACGTGCCCGATATCGTTCCGCAAAGCGCGCCCGTTCCGATCGCCGCGAGTACGCCTGTCCACATCGGCAGATGCCAGTAAGTGAGAAACACGCCGCAAATGACCGCTGTGAAAGTCATGAGCGTGCCGACCGACAAATCGATGCCGCCCGTGATGATGACGAACGTGCAGGCGATCGCGAGTACGCCGTTTACCGCCGTCGCCTGCAGAATGCCGAGTATGTTGTCCACCTGCATGAACGCGGACGAGGCAATGCTGAAAAACACCAGCAGCAGGATCAGGCTCACGAAGGCAAGCAGCTTCTGCAGCGTTGCTGGCGCAAAGAGGCGAGCCTTGAGGCCCGTGGGCCGTTCCTTGTTTCCCAGTACGGAAGTATCCGATCGCAGTGTCATGAAGTGGACCTTTCGAAGATCACGCTGCTTTTAAGGTTTCGCGCTGTGTCGCCAGTTGCATGATGCGCTCCTGCGTTGCTTCCGAGGCCCGAAGTTCACCGGTGACGCGTCCTTCGCACATCACGACGACGCGGTCGCTCATGCGCAGGATTTCGGGCAGCTCCGACGAGATCATCACGATCGCCTTGCCATCGTCGGCGAGCGCGCGCAGCAGCTTGTAGATTTCGCTTTTGGCGCCGACGTCGATGCCGCGTGTCGGCTCGTCGAAGAAGAGCACGTCGCAGTCGCGCTCGAGCCACTTCGCGATGACGATTTTTTGCTGGTTGCCGCCCGAGAGCAGGCGCACCTGTTGCGTCGTGGCGGGCGTGCGTATGGCGAGCAGCTTGACGAAATGCTCGGCGGTCCTGCGGATCTGTGCGCGACGCAGGAAAAAGTTGAACGCGAGGAACTTGCGCAGGTTGGACATCACGATGTTCGATTCGACATCCATGCCGGTCGCGAGGCCAAACTGCTTGCGATCTTCCGAGAGATAGCCGATACCACGCGCCACCGCGTCGCTCGGTTGTTTAATCGTCACTTTCGTGCCGCTCACGAAGATCTCGCCGGAATCGACGGGATCGGCGCCGAACACCGCGCGCGCGACTTCGGTGCGGCCCGCACCCATCAGTCCTGCAAAACCCAGTATCTCGCCCTTGTGCAGCGCGAAGCTCACATCCCTCACGAGCGGGCCCGCGTTCAGATGCTTCACTTCAAACGCGATTTCGCCTTTGCCGCTGTCGCGGTGGTCGGGCGTGGCATCCGTCAAGATTCGCCCGACCATCATGCTGATGATCGTGTCGACGCTGGTCTGTCCGGTGTCGACCGTGGCGACGTATTCCCCATCGCGAAGCACAGTGACGCGGTCCGAGATCTGCTTGAGCTCGTCCATCTTGTGCGAGATGTAGATGACACCGACGCCCCGGCCCTTGAGTTGCCGGATGATGCGGAAAAGCTCGGCGATCTCGGCGTCGTTGAGCGCGGAGGTCGGCTCGTCCATGATCAGGACGCGCGAATCGAAGGACAACGCCTTGGCGATTTCGACCATCTGCTGCTTGGCGACCGTGAGCGTGCCGACCATGGCGCGCGGGTCGAGCTTGACGTGCATGCGTTCGAGGATGTCGCGCGCCTGCGCGTTGAGCTTGTCTTCGTCGAGAAACACGCCCAGGCCTTTGCGCGGTTCGCGGCCGATGAACATGTTTTGCGCGACGCTCAGATGATTCATCAGTTGGAGTTCCTGATGAATGATGCCGATGCCCGCAGACTGCGCTTCGCGTGGACTCTGGAACGCGACGGTCTGGCCGTCGTAGACGATATCGCCCGAATCGCGGGTATAGACGCCCGCGAGGATTTTCATCAGCGTCGACTTGCCGGCGCCGTTTTCGCCCATCAGCGCATGCACTTCGCCCGCCATCAGTTCGAACTGGACGTCGTGCAACGCCCTCACACCGGGAAAGCGCTTGCTGAGCCGGCTTACGGAAATGAGCGGGGTCATGGCGCAGATTTCACGACAAATTCCCGGCGGGCGGCAGCCTCGTCAGGAAGCGTTGGTCGAAAAAGCGTCGGACGTCGGTACTTCTGGTGTCAGTGCGTTGGGCGTCTCCGGCGGTTTTCTCCGCCATTCCGGGCTGCAATTTCAGCGAGACGCCAGAGACATTACCGGGGCCTGCAAAATCGATGTATGACGATTCTACGACGCGGGACAGGCGACACTCAACCTAAGGTAAGTGCCGATGCCGCAGCCTTCGTATGTCGCGCAATCCCACTATTTGCGCTTTTGCGGCGTTATTCGCGCAGACGCGTTGGTATTGTGCAGCGCGAGATGAAAAGGGAATGTGAACGGGCCAGGCGGATGTGCGTTCCGGGGGCGCGCGGTTATTGCTGCGTTGATGACTGCCGTAGTTATCGCATCACTTACCGCGTTCCGCCCATGCCGACGCGCGGGCGCACACGGGCCTTGGCGCCGCGCGGCCAGGATTCCGCGAACTGCCAGGCAATCAGGCCGGGCACGTAAAACAGCAGGTCACGGATGCGTCGTGCACCTGCGAGCGCGAGACACGTCGGCGCATCGAAACCCAGCAGAGCGCCGATCAGCACGAAGCCGCCCTCCTGAACACCGAGGCCGCCTGGCACGAGAAACGCCGCACTGCTCACGATCTGGATCAGCGCTTCGATCACCATTGCCTGCACGAAAGTCGCGTTCGCGCCGAGCACGTGCAGGGCCAACCAGATTTCGAGCGAGTAGCCCAGGAATTGCAGCACCTGCCAGACGAAAAGATAGCGCACGACCACGCCCGTCTGCCGCCAGATCAGCTTGACGGACTGGTCGATCCGCGCAGATTTGCCGACAAGCTCATAGACCTTGCCGCTCGTGATGTGATTGAGCGTGCGTGCGGCACGCTCGAACGGCCGCGCATGCTGAACGAGCGCGAAGAGCAGCAGCACGGGCACGAGCGCGGCGATGGCCCAGGCGAGCTGTCCGACGACGCGCGCCGTATCCGACGATGTCTGTTCGAGCAGATAGCCGACTGCCACGAGCGCGAACAGGACCTGGCTGATGACGGTGAGCTGCATGTCGACGACGAGACTCGCCGTCGCCGTTGCCGGCCGCACGCCGTGGCGACCGAGCAGACGGAACGAAACGAGTTCGCCGCCCACGCGCGCGACGGGCAGCATCGAATTGATCGATTCGCGGATCCACACGAGCCACAGCATCGTTGCGAGTCTCGGGCGCTGCGCTGGCCGGATCAGCGTGCCCCAGTCCCAGGCGTTGGCCAGCATCGGCAGCACGTGGACTGCCGCGGCCAGCAGCAGGCCTGCGCCCGCGCCTTGCAGCATGCGGAAGATCGTCGTGGGGTGTTCGCGCCAGACCAGCCAGATCGCGATTACGAGGCCGATCAAGGCCGTCGCGCGTCCGAGGTGTTTCATTGATGGGTAACGGAGAGACGTGTGTTGTTCAATCGGCGCTCAGTCATCGTGCAGCGGCGAGAGCATGCCGTTGCCGTCGACGCTGAAGCTGAAGCCGCGCCAGACGACGCGTGAAGACAAGAAGCTGGCGGCGAAAATCATGAACTGCACGATATCCCACATTGGCAGCAGCCACAACCCGCGGCAGCGTTCGCCAATAGCACGATCGGTCTGCCATTTGAGCGCTGCGCGCGCGACGAGCGCCGCAAGCATCAGCGCGAGAGCGGCGCTTGCGCCGCCTGACGCCAGCACGGCGCCCAGCGCAAGCACGAACGGATGCATCAGCGTCGAACTCAGATGACCGCTGCGGTCAGCGGCACGGATCGTGCGGCTCCAGCGCAGTTCGTGCGTGAAGAGCGTCGTGAAGGTGGTTTCCACGCACGCGTGCTGCACCGTGAACGGCGGAATGGCGACGCTCGCCCCCGTGCGCCGCACCGCCTGGCCGAGCGCATGATCTTCGGCGAGGTGGTGGGCGAACTGTGCGAGTCCGCCAATGCGCTCGAGCATCGCCCGTGTCATGGCAATCGTCTGGCCGAAGCAGGGGCGCGCGCGGCCAATGGCGAGCCCGGTCACGACGCCGGGCAGGAAATGATAGTTCGTCGATGCGGCGGCGCCACGCGGCCAGAAGCCGGGCGCGCGCAGGCCGCGATAGAGGCAGGTGACGAGCCCGACGCCCGGTTGCTCCAGCGTACCGACGACGTGGCGCAGATAATCGCGCCCGACGCTGACGTCGCTGTCCGCGAAACAGAGCAGGTCGTGCTCGGCGCGTTCGACCATGTTGACGAGGTTCGCGATCTTGCGGTTCGGCCCGTAGAGCCGCGAATCCGCCACCACGGTGATGTGTGCGTCCGGGTAGCGCGTGCGCAGCGCCTCGACGGTTTGCAGGGCGGCGTCGCCCTCGTCGTGAACGCCGAACAGATACTGGATGGGGCCGGGGTAGTCCTGCTCGAAGAAGGTGGTGAGGTTGCTGGCGAGATTCCACTCGTCGCCGTGCAGCGGCTTCACGATGGTGACGCCGGGGCAGTAGGCTGGCTCGTTGCAGGGCTGCGCGAAGAAGCGGCGCACGAGCACCGCGGCGACGCAGCAGTAGGCGATACCGAGCGCCGATCCGACAGCGCAGGCGACGGCGAATAGCGCAAGCAACACGTGCGCCAGATGCAACAGCGTGAGCGGCGACGCTGCCCAGAGCGCGACCGCGACGACGGGCAGGGTCCATAGGACCGCCCGTGTCACCCCCGGATACCCCTTCTTCGGCCTTCTGGCACGCGGGACGTCCATCATGCGACGCGCCGAAGTGCCATACTGCGCCGCGCTGCGGGCGCCCGGGCAGCGAAAATGTGGCGGCCGTGACAGCCAGCCTGCAGATACAGCCAATTCATGAGCAGAATGTCCCCGTGACGCGTGTTGCGACCCGGCCAGGAGTATAGGGGCCAGACTTGACGCTGGTATGACCGCTGGGATGACGTTACCAGATCTAAAGCGACCGGTTTCGCACAGCGGTTTCAGTATAGCGCCGGATCGAGACTCTGCCGATTGAAGCGGACATGCAGCTTGACGAGAAGCCGCCGCGGACAGTGTGGCGAAAGCGCGACGGTGCGCTGCTGATCGCCGACGAAGCGGGCGTGCCGGCTGGCAAGCGCGCTGTGAAACGTGTTAAGCGCGAACCGGCGGACGACGACCACGGAGCACGCGACAAGCGCGACGACGCCGAGTCGGAACTGCGATGAAGTGAAGACGTCCTGCGGGATGCGCCAGAAGAGGACTAAAAAGAAGGCGGCGACCTGGATCAGGGCGGCTGCGAGTGAAGCGACAAACAAGTACGCGCGCCAAAGTTCGATGGTCGACGGCTTCATTTAGAGGTCCGCTCCAATGCCTTGCGCCAGGACAAGCGAGCAGCGAATCTTTCGGGATGTATTTTTGCAGCCTGCAAATGTCTTTCTGTCCGCCTCTACGGGCGCGAGACCGAGCGCAACGCTCCAGCCATTCTGGCGGTGGAACGTGAAGAGAACTTTAAGCCGATTCGCTCCGGGCGTTCCTGGTCATGTAAGTTTTATTCGTATTCCTGATCGAATGGAAAGCGACGCAACTGGCTCGACGACGTTGCGTGTCGGAGATGCCCGGCGCGCCGCGCAAGGTGTCGGTGAGTGAAGCGATCCGGCCGTTTTTTCTCCTTCGCGCGAGGCGCTTCGACGCGTGCCCAGGTTCTTCCCTCGGTAATATTGGCCGCTGCCCGAACGCTGCGATACTCGCAGCTTTCAACGACCGCAGATTGCGGCACGAGGGGAGCGAGACATGGCAGGCATTTCGGGCATCGTCGATATCGGTGTGGACCAGGGCGAGCGATTCGAGTACCGCGTGGCGCCGGAAAAGCTGATATCGGGCGATCCGGTGCAGACGCTCACGCAGGGCTTTACGAGCCCGTGCGGACAGTTCAGCACCGGTATCTGGGCGAGCACGCCCGGGCACTGGCGCGTGAACTACACCGAGATGGAGTACTGCGAAATCCTCAAGGGTGTTTCGGTGATTCGCGATGAAACGGGCAAGGAGAAGGTGCTGCGCGCAGGTGACCGGTTTGTGATTCCCGCAGGATTCAAGGGCACCTGGGAAGTCGTGGAGCCGTGCGAGAAAATCTACGTCGTCTACGAGAACGAGACGGCACGCACCTGATGCACTAAAACAAAAACGCCCTTGCGGTCAGCAACCGCAAGGGCGTTCAGGACATCGTGACAAGGCAAGGCCCGCTTACGCGGGCCCGCCTCGCGTCTCACTTACTTTGCAGCCGCCGCAAGCGCCGCGTTGAGCGTCTTGCTCGGACGCATGACGTCGGAAAGCTTCGCGACGTCCGGCATGTAGTAGCCGCCGATATCGGCCGGCTTGCCCTGCACGGCCGACAGTTCCGCGACGATCGCCGCTTCGTTGTCGGCCAGCGTCTTCGCGAGCGGTGCGAAGTGGGCAGCCAGTGCCGCGTCGTCCTTCTGCGCGGCCAGCTCTTGCGCCCAGTACATCGCCAGGTAGAACTGGCTGCCGCGGTTGTCCAGCTCGCCGGTCTTCGGCGACGGGCCCTTGCTGTTGTCGAGCAGCTTGCCCGTGGCGGCGTCGAGCGTCTTCGCGAGCAGCTTCGCCTTCGCGTTGTCCGTCTTGATCCCGAGGTCTTCGAGCGACACGGCCAGTGCGAGGAATTCGCCGAGCGAGTCCCAGCGCAGGTGGTTTTCCTGCACCAGTTGCTGGACGTGCTTCGGTGCCGAACCGCCTGCGCCCGTTTCGTACATGCCGCCGCCCGCCATCAGCGGAACGATCGACAGCATCTTCGCGCTCGTGCCGAGTTCCATGATCGGGAACAGGTCGGTCAGGTAGTCGCGCAGGATGTTGCCGGTCACCGAAATCGTGTCGAGGCCGCGGATCACGCGCTCGAGCGTGTAACGCATCGCGCGGACTTGCGACATGATCTGGATGTCGAGGCCGGTCAGGTCGTAATCCTTCAGGTACGTTTCGACCTTCTTGATCAGTTCGTTTTCGTGCGGACGATACGGGTCGAGCCAGAACACGGCCGGCGTGCCCGAGTTCTTCACGCGATTGACGGTGAGCTTGACCCAGTCGCGGATCGGCGCGTCCTTCACGAGGCACATGCGCCAGATGTCGCCTTCTTCCACTTGCTGCGTCAGCGCTTCGAGGACTTCGCCCGTGGCGTTGTCGACGATACGTGCCGTGCCGTCCTGCGGAATTTCGTACGTCTTGTCGTGCGAACCGTACTCTTCAGCCTTCTGCGCCATCAGGCCGACGTTCGGCACCGTGCCCATCGTCTTCGGATCGAACGCGCCGTTGGTCTTGCAGAAGTTGATGATTTCCTGGTAAATGCGCGCGAACGTGCTTTCCGGAATCAGGCACTTCGTGTCGGCCGGACGGCCGTCGGCGCCCCACATCTTGCCGCCGGCGCGGATCATCGCGGGCATCGACGCGTCGACGATCACGTCGTTCGGCGCGTGCAGGTTCGAGATACCCTTGGCCGAGTCGACCATCGCGAGCGACGGACGGTGCTCGTGGCACGCGTGCAGATCGCGGATGATTTCTTCGCGCTTCGATTCCGGCAGCGTCTCGATCTTCGTGTACAGATCGACCATGCCGTTGTTGACGTTCACGCCGATTTCTTCGAAGACCTTCGCGTGCTTCGCGAACGCGTCCTTGTAGAACACCTTGACCGCGTGGCCGAACACGATGGGGTGCGAAACCTTCATCATGGTCGCCTTCACGTGCAGCGAGAGCATGACGCCGGTCTTGCGCGCGTCTTCCATCTGCTCTTCGTAGAAGTCGATCAGGTGCTTCTTGCTCATGAACATGCTGTCGACGATCTCGCCGGCCTGTAGCGCGACCTTCGGCTTCAGCACGATGGTTTCGCCGCTCTTCGTGACGAGTTCCATGCGGACTTCACGAGCCTTGTCGTTCGTGATCGACTTTTCGCCGTGATAGAAGTCGCCGTGCTTCATGTGCGCGACGTGGGTGCGCGAAGCCATGCTCCACGCGCCCATGCTGTGCGGATGCTTCTTCGCGTAATTCTTGACGGCGGCCGGCGCACGGCGGTCCGAGTTGCCTTCGCGCAGCACCGGGTTCACCGCGCTGCCGAGGCACTTCGAGTAGCGCTTCTGGATGGCCTTTTCTTCGTCGTTCTTCGGATCTTCCGGGAAGTCGGGGATCTTGTAGCCCTTGCCCTGGAGTTCCTTGATCGCGGCGACGAGCTGCGGCACCGATGCGCTGATGTTCGGCAGCTTGATGATGTTCGTATCCGGCGATTGCGTCAGACGGCCCAGTTCGGCCAGGTTGTCCGGCACGCGCTGCGCTTCGGTCAGGAATTCCGGGAACTCGCCGAGAATACGGCCCGCCACGGAAATATCGCTGGTCTCGACGTTCACGCCGGCAGGTGCAGCGAAGGTGCGGATGATCGGCAGGAACGCGCTGGTGGCGAGCAGCGGCGCTTCATCGGTCAGGGTGTAGATGATGGTGGGTTGCTGAGTACTCATCGGCTTCTTGGCGGGGGTTCAAAAACGGGGTGGGAACACCACCGGCTGCGCACAGTCGGCGTAAACACTGGAATTTTGCCTGATTTTACGACGCGATGGGGCCAAAGTCCCATGAAATTTCATATTGCAAAATGCCATATCGCAGTTTTTTACAGGAACTGATGGAAATCACGGTGCCGCATGTCCGCATGTTGCGCCGTGGGGGTGGGGCAACGTCGTGATCGGGCGATGGCAGGCAAGTCTTATATAAGGGGTACGATCACGCGGAGAACAGAACGATCGTTCGCTTTTGTTTCGATGCGGGCGCCGTTGTCAAGCCGGAACGACCCGGATCAGGCGGGAGCGATGCGCGCGAGCGGCGAATTCAGCGCGAGGCACCCCGTCACGCCAGTCGCTCCAGGGCCTCGCAGAAGGGGCGCACTCAGCGATCCATCGAGAACGTGCCATTTGTACTAGCTGATGGCACTAACGCAACTAACGGTCCAGCGCGGCTGGCGTGGCCAGATCACGGTCGCGCGCTGCGCCAACCGGTCGATATCGCTTCTTATTGTCTCGTTTTGTAGCGCGGTATCCCGGTGATCCAGTTGCGGCGTTGCGTCACTGGCGTGCGTAATTGTGAAATCTATATTGATTTAATTGCCGACAAGCCAGATTCCCGATCGCCATGGCCCGCGTCTTCCCCATCTATCCCACGCATCCCGAACGTATCTGCTGGGGCTGCGACCGCTATTGCGCGGCTGATGCACTCAGTTGCGGAAACGGCAGCGGCCGCACGCCGCACCCCATCGAAATGCTCGGCGAAGACTGGCTGGAGTATGGCGACTGGGGTATTGAAGCGCCGTCATTGGCAGCAGCGACTGCGGCGAGCCTGGGCGAGTCCCCGCGCTGAAACTCGTTCAGCCCGCAACGTTACGCGCAAACGCGGCGCATCCCGCGTCCATCAGCTGTTCCACTACCTCGCGCCGCGTGTCGGGCAGGAAATCGCTTTGCCAGATGAAGCGGCAGCGGGTGGAGCCTTCCGGCACGATCTGCATCGTCGCGTGGTGATGCTCGAACCGGTCCAGGATTGTGTAGGCGATAAGCATTCGTGCCTCATCGATCGCGACGATGCGTTCTTCAATCGCATTCCCATTCGCAAACGTGACGGTGCGCAGATCGCCGTCGAGCGTGCAGTCGGTGACCACCCCCGCAAAAGCGTGCGCGAGGTTCGCGGGGTCGTGTAGCGCATGCCACACGTGGGCGGCGTCGGTGTCCAGTACGAGTTCGCGGTAGATCGAAGTCATCGCGGCTTCTCCTTCGTGGGACGGGCATCGAATGGATAACGCGCATTGTGCGCGTAATCGTGGCGCGGGTCCTGGAAAAAGCCGCGGCGATGCCGACGCGAACTGCGCGCCATGCGAGCGCGCGGCCACAAGTGATCGAGTGATCGAGCGATTCAGTGCGAATGCCGGTGATGCACGTCCGGGAAATGCGCGTGACGATGCGTGATGGGCGCGTGATGATGCCGGTGCGTATGCGGCTCGGTGCCGTCCCAGTCGAAGTCGTGTTCGTGCTGATGGTGCTCGTCGTGGCGGTGGCGGTGCGTGTGGTCGAGCGGTTCGTGCGTGTGTTCGTGCTCGTGTCGCTCGCGGACGTGCAGCCACACGCCGAAGCCCATCAGCGCACCTGCGAGCCAGAACGTAGCCGCCGGGCGCTCAGGCCAAAGCAGAAATGAAAGCGTTACGCCGAACAGCGGCGCGACCGAAAAATAGGCCCCCGTGCGCGCCGTTCCGAGATGGCGCAACGCCACCACGAAGAGCACGAGACTCACGCCATAGCCCGCGAAGCCCACGGCCATCGCACCGCCCATCCTGCCTGCATCAGGCCAGTGCGCACCGAGCGCGAAAGCGATGGCGAGATTCACCGGGCCCGCAACGAGCCCCTTCAGGCACGCGATGACCATCGCGTCGTTAGTTGAGACCTTGCGGGTGAGGTTGTTATCGATGGCCCAGCACAGGCAAGCACCGGCTACGAGCAGCTCGCCGGGCGCCGCGCCCGCATGCGACGCCGGCCACGAAAGCAGCACCCCGCCCGCGACGATTGCGGCCATGCCGAGGAAGATCTGCGTATCGACGTTCTCGCGAAAGCACAGCCATGCGATCAACGCCGTGAACACGCCTTCGAGGTTGAGCAGCAGCGAACTGGCGGCAGCGGGGGCGGTGCTAAGGCCGAGCATCAGCAGGGCAGGTCCCGCTATGCCGCCCGCTGCGATTGCGCCGAAGAGCCAGGGCAGTTCAGCGATCTTTAGCGGGTGTTCCGCATGGGGTTCGTTTGCCTTGCGGCGCGCATGCCGCACTGCGATGGCGACGGCAAGGCCGACGCCGCTGCCCAGATAAAAGAGGCCCGCCACCATGAAGGGCGGCAGCGTTCCGAGGAGGGCTTTCGCAAGAGGGGTCGTTGCGCCGAACAGCGCAGCGGCGAGCAGTGCCGTGAAGATGGCGTTCTGATGGAGTTTCATGGCTGCGGCGCAACGACGATCGATGAGCGTGATTTTATGCGCGCGCCGCCTGGATTCCCATACGCGATCGCTGAAGACGCAAGCGCCGCGGGTGTGGCGCTTATGGCGCTGACTACTGGCGCATGAGCGCCATCACCGCTCCGAAACCCACGAACACACCGCCGGTCAACCGGTTGAACGCCTTGGCGACGCGGCGGCTCTTGAGTGTCGCGCCGATGCGCGTGCCGAATCCCGCGTAGACGAGATACCAGCTCACCTCGATGACGGCGAATGTCGCGACGAGGATGCCGAACTGCGGCAGCGTGGGCCGGCTCGCATCGATGAATTGCGGCAGCAGCGCGGCGGCGAACAGGATCGCCTTCGGATTGCTGCTCGCCACGAGGAAGCCATTGCGAAAGAGCGCGCCGGGGCGCCGCACGGGAGCCACGGTGGGCGATTGAGCTTCACGCGCATCGGCGTGGGGTACAGGTGCGCTCCACGCCTTGATGCCGAGATAGACGAGGTAAGCCGCGCCGATCAGGCGCAGCGCGTTGAACATGGCGGGCCATGCCTGCAGGAACACGCCGAGTCCAGCAGCAGAAACCGAAAGCATCAGGACGAGTGCGGACAGGCAGCCGGCCATGCTGGCGCCGGTGCGGCGCAGACCGTATTGCGCGCCATGCGACATGATGAGCAGCATGTTGGGACCAGGGATAGCGGATACGACGAATACGGTGGCGAGAAAGAGCCACCAGATATGCAGACTCATGACGACGACGGGCGAAAGGTGAACCGGGAGTGAGGATTATGCCAGCGTGCTGGCGGACTGCCCGTCGGCGCGGACAAGAAAAAAGCCCGCAACGCGGCGGGCTTGAACCATGCCAGAGGACATGGAGGAAACGTGATCGTGTCTAGTCTAGCGATTGGTGCGCCGCAGCAATTGCGAATCGGCGAAATAGTTAAAGATTGTCAATTGCAGTGGAATCAGATTGATCCGTCAGATTCGGGCGCACAGAATGGAACGACACGCGTGCCTGCGAAAGGCGCGCGGCCAGTGGCTGGCGGCTCGCGTGCAGTCCGCGCGCAGGCGCTTTTCGACGCGATGGCGGGTGAGAACTGGAGGGTCGTATGGGCATTCTGGACAAGGTGGGCGAGATTGCAGGTGCAGTGGTCGCGGTCGAAGCGACGGACAAGGTGGATCCGAATGCAGGCTTCCTGACCAAGGCAGCCGCGGCCGTCGCGGGCTACGAAGGCGCGGAGAAACTGGAAGAGGTGGTCGAAAAGAAAGAGGATGAGAAGAAGGAAGACGACAGCGCCCAGCAGGCCGGTAGTTCCGATTCGCAGACGTGATCCTCTTCGCCGGGGCAGCGCGGGCGTCGCGCGCCTCGCGTGCCGAGCGGTCAAGAACGAAAGCCGCGGTTGAGCAACCGCGGCTTTTTCATTTTCCGTTCACGATGGCGTAGCCCGCCGCGCGGTGCGAAGAGCGATAAGCGTGATAAGCGCGATCGCACCGCGGAACTTCGGCAAACTTATCGCTCAGCAGGCTCACTGCTCCACGACTCAGTCTTCTGCGTGTTGCCCGCCACCGAATACATTGCTTTGGTTTTGCGGGTCTGCAAGAACGCCTCAAGTGTTTCGCCGCGCATCGCCGCGTAGATGTGGAGGTTCGATACGCCTACCACCGCGCCTAGTTTCTCGAGCATGAAGAAGATCACGCCGTAGTGGATGAGGCCGCGCCAGTCGCGCCGTCGCACAAGATCCTTTTCCTCGTCGGTCAGACCCGCCGCCTCGAACGAACGCTCGGGGTCCTCCAGGAATGCGCGTCGATGAGCCTCGTCGATCATCGCGTGCAGGTACTTGTTCAGCCGATACGCCTTGACGCTTGCCGCGAGATCGAACGGGTACGTGCCGCTCAGCTTCTCCGCGCCGACGAGTTGTTGCGCCATATGCGCGCGATGGCGTTCGTGCGCGGCGCCCGGCAGCGGCGCGGCGGTATTTTCCAGCACGAGCGTACCGATGCCCGTCATCGACGGCAGATAGTAGCCGCTATGCACCTTCTTCACGTTGCCCGCAAGCGCACCGCGCATGATGAGCCACATGATGACCTCGGCGCCTTCGAGTCCGCCCAGTTCGGCGAATTCGGCATGCGTCATCTGCGCAAGGGCTTCGGGGTCGTTCGTGAGCGCGTCCATGAACTGATGGTCCCACGGGGTATTGTTGAAGCCCGCGCGTTCGCCGTGCACTTGATGCGAGAGTCCGCCTGTCGACATCACGACCACGCGAATATCTTCAGGATAACTTTCGATTGCGCGGCGCAGCGCCTGACCGATGCGGTAGCAGCGTCGCGCGGTTGGAATCGGAAACTGCAGCACGCCGACCTGCAGTGGCACGACGCGCGTCGGCCAGCCCTGTTCGTCGCGATCGATGAGCGCGGAAATCGGGGAGAAAAAGCCGTGATCGAGCGGCTTGTCCTGGAAGAACGACATATCGAATTCGTCGGCGGACAGACTCATGCCGATGTGGCGCGCGAGTTGCGCGTTACCCTTGATGGCAGGCAGGTCGCGCGCGCCGCCGCCTTCGTCGGCTACGCCGTACTCATCGCCGATGCCGAGCGCAAACGCCGAGTAGTGGTCGAAGAAGAACGACGTCACGTGATCGTTGTAGACGTAGACGATCACGTCGGGTTTTTGCTCGCGCAGCCAGCGCTTGACGGGTTCGAAGGTCTCGAAGATCGGCGCCCAGGCCGGATCGTTCTGCTTGTGCGCATCGAGCGCGAAACCAATCGTGGGGGTGTGCGAAACGGCGATGCCGCCGACGAGTGTGGCCACGAGTCTCCTCCTTGGGCGATTAAACGATGTGTTTCGCGCTAATTTAATCTTCACGAAAGATCATGTAAATTGACTTCTTTTGGAAAAATCAATAACTTGAGGTTATGGAAAAGCCGAAGCCGACCGCATTGTCGAACCGTCAACGTCCGGCTGCGACGAAAGATGACCCGCCACTGAACGATCTGCGTGCCCAGGTCCGGGATCGGCTGCGGCTGCGGCACCTGAACTGCATCGTCGCGATTGCGCAGGAGCGCACGCTTGCGCGCGCAGCCGAGCGTCTGCATCTGAGTCAGCCGGCGATCTCGAAGACACTCGCCGAGCTTGAGCAGTGGGCGGGCGCACGCCTCGTCGAACGGGGCCGCAACGGCGCGGCACTCACGGTCGCCGGCGAGCATTTCCTGCGTTATGCGCTCGACGTGCAGCGCGCTGTCGATGCGTCCGCCGCTGCACTGGCGCGCGAGGACGCGCACCACTCGCTGGCGGTCCGCGTCGGCGCGCTTCCCACCGTCCAGACGGCGGTGCTGCCGAAGGCCATCGTGAGTATGAAGACGCTTATGCCGGGCGTCGGCGTCCGGATTCAGGTGGCCTCGAACGCCGAATTGCTCGGTGCGCTCAAGGCAGGCGACCTCGATCTCGTCGTCGGGCGCATGGCTGAACCGTCGGCCATGAAGGGCATTTCGTTCGAGTATCTGTACACCGAGTCACTGACCATGGTGGCGCGGGCCGGTCACCCGCTCACCGAATCCGGCGCGAGGCCGACGCTCGAAGACGTGCTCGATTACCCGCTCGTGATCGCGGGCGTCGACACAGCGCCGCGTCACCACACGGAGGCCTTCTTCGAATCGCGTGGGCTGGTGTTGCCGCAGGGGTGTGTCGAGACGCAGTCGTCGCCGGTTGCGCGGCTCGTGGTGGGGGCGTCCGACGCGATATGGATCGTGCCGGAGCGCGTCGCGCAGGACGATCTCGACGCGGGCGCGCTCGCGCTTGTCAGCGTTCCCGCACCGAGGGGTGTCGAGCAGATTGGAATCCTGCGTCGCAGCCAGGATACGCTTTCCGATGCGACTGGCACCTTCGCGGAACAACTGCGGCGGTTCGCATCGTCGTAACGCGACGATTCACGCAAAACGCTCGCGGTGCGTCTACGTTCCGCGCACCGCCGCTTGCACGCGCCCGCCGTGCGGGCATCAGGTCCCCCGGGCGGCAGTGTTCCATCCCGATTCGACGAAGACGCGGCACAGCGCTTCCATGCCCTTTGCGTCTTCGTCGTCGAAGCGGGCGAGTTGCGGGCTGTCCACGTCCCAGACGCCGATCAGCGCGCCATCCGGCGCGATGAGGGGCACGACGATCTCCGATTGCGAAGCCGAATCGCACGCGATATGGCCAGCGAACGCGTGCACGTCACGGACGACCTGCGTTTCGCGCGTCTGCGCGGCGGTGCCGCACACGCCTTTGCCGATTCCAATCCGCACGCATGCCGGTTTGCCCTGGAAGGGGCCGACGACCAGTTCCTTGCCGTCGAAGAAATAGAAGCCGGCCCAGTTGAGCCCTTCGAGCGAGTTGAATACGAGCGACGAGAAATTCGCCGCGTTGGCGACGGTATTGGACTCGCCTTCGAGCATCGCGCGCGCCTGGGCGGCGAGCGTTTCATAGAGATCGGCCTTGACGGCCGGGAGCGTGCTGGCGGGCGAAAACATGGAAAGGTACCGGGTTATGGGCGATGCACCGACATCGCGCCGAGTGCACAGTTTAGGCGGCATCGGGCGCGAATGCCGAAAGCCCGGTCGGCGTCATGGAAGTCATGGACGCAGGCCGATTGTCCACGTTTCGTGCGGAACGGCACAACGCTCGCGGAGTTTGTTTCCACGGTATTTTCAGGCATGCTGGCGCTCACGAAGCGCGGATCAATGCCGATCCGCGCCAGCAAGCCAGCAATAGGGACAATGGGGAACGAAACATGAGCAAGACATTCCGGGTCGCTGCCATCGCAGGCGACGGCATTGGTCAGGAGGTGATGCCGGAGGGCGTGCGTGTGGTGCAGGCGGCGGCGAAGCAATTCGGTCTGTCGATCGAATTCACGCACTTCGACTGGGCCAGCTGCGATTACTACCTCGAGCACGGCAAGATGATGCCCGACGACTGGTTCGCCACGCTCAAGGGCTTCGACGCGATCTATTTCGGCGCGGTGGGCTGGCCCGACAAGGTGCCCGACCACATTTCGCTGTGGGGCTCGCTACTCAGATTCCGCCGTGAGTTCGACCAGTACGTGAACCTGCGACCTGTGCGTCTGTTGCCCGGCGTGCCGTGCCCGCTCGCGAACCGCAAGCCCGGCGACATCGATTTCCTCGTCGTGCGCGAGAACACCGAGGGCGAATACAGCTCGGTGGGCGGCAAGATGTTCGAAGGCACCGACCGCGAGTTCGTGTTGCAGGAGTCGGTGTTCACGCGTCACGGCGTGGATCGCATCCTGAAGTACGCGTTCGACCTTGCAAACAAGCGCGAGCGCAAAAAGCTCACGGCTGCGACGAAGTCGAACGGCATCTCGATCAGCATGCCGTACTGGGACGAGCGCGTCGCCGCGATGGGCGAACAGTTTCCGGACGTGACGTGGGACAAGCAGCACATCGACATTCTTTCAGCGCGCTTCGTCCTGCAGCCGGACCGCTTCGACGTGGTCGTGGCCTCGAACCTGTTCGGCGACATCCTCTCCGATCTCGGTCCTGCGTGCACGGGTACGATCGGCCTTGCGGCGTCGGCGAACCTGAATCCGGAGCGAAAATTCCCGTCGCTGTTCGAGCCGGTGCACGGTTCCGCACCCGACATCTTCGGCAAGAAGATCGCCAATCCGGTCGCCATGATCTGGTCCGGCGCGATGATGCTGGATTACCTCGGTAACGGCGACGCGCGTTTTACGCAGGCACACGACGCGATCATGCGCGCTATCGAAAAGGTACTGGTCGAAGGGCCGCGCACGCCCGACATGGGTGGAACGGCAAACACGGCGGCCGTGGGTGAGGCTGTTGCCGCTGCGCTTGAGGCGGCAGCGTAAGAGGGGGCCGCGAGGCGCGTCGCGATGGGGGTGTGAGCGGTGGGCTCAGTCGGTGTCAGTGCCTTCGAGTTCCTTGCGTTCGCGGCGTGCTTCGTTACCGCGCCGCGCGCGCATGCGCTGGCGTGACAGCACCGTGATGACCTCGCTAGTGCTGGCATGAGCGGGAATCTCGTTGCGGATCACGTTGGCCAGCATCGGCAGGCCTTTGCGATGGCGCTGCAACGCCCGCGCGATGGCGGTACGGCAGGCCTGACCGTGACAATCCCATTCGTCACGAACTTTTCCGCAGTAACGGCATTTGTCCATCGGAGAAGTGTAACCGCAAACGGAACCCGTATTCAGGGCGTGACCGCACGCGGGAATGCCGCTTTCCCGGTGACGGCGGGCTGGCAGGATCGCTTGATACGCCAAATGGTCAGGGCTGATGGCCGGGGGCGTTGTAGTGGTCATCGCTCGCCGGTCCGTCGACCTGGCGGCTAACCGTGACGCTCAGCGAATTTGCGCGCGTGATGCCACGCGACGTGGCCTCCGTCGTTACGCCGACGTCGACGATCCATCAAGCGAAATTCCCAGCTCCGACGCCATCCGCTCGACCAGCGCGCGCAACCGGACCACCTCGTCACTCAACCGATCGTGCTCGCTCTTCAGCGCGTCGAATTGCGCGAGCGAGACGCCGTCCTGGGCACTCTCGTAGGCGCGTTCAGCGGCATTGCCCGCTGCAACGCTCACATCGACTTCACCGCACAACAGATGCATCCAGCGATGCTCGCGCTCGCCCGGCGAGCGCGGCAGCTTCACGACGAGCGGCGGTTCGCGGCCGGCGAGTTCGCTGAGGAACGCCTCGACCGACGAAACGTCCGCGAAACCATGCAGACGCGCGGAATTCAGCCGCAATTCCGCGGCGGTCTGGGCGCCGCGCAGCAGGATTACGGTGAGCAGCGCGACCGCCTGGCTCGGAATGCCGAGCACCCGGTTCAGGTTGTGCTCGAAGCGCGGCACACGGCTGCTGCTGCCCTCGAATACGAGACTCAGATGCTTGAGGCTCTCGATCGCGCCAAGCACCTCGGTTTCGGTGGCGTTCATCACCGGCGTGCGCGCGGTCTTCTGATTGCAGCCCGATGTCAGGGCGTTCAGCGAAAGCGGATACGTATCCGGAACCGTATGTTGCTTCTCGACCAGCACGCCGACGATGCGCGCTTCCAGTTGCGTGAGCGCCCGGATCGGGCGCGGCGAGGAACTATCGGCAGGAGAATTCATGAGGAGTTTCGGCTTCGGGAGATCGAACGTGGGGCTCGATGATACTCGCGTCGAGCGCGTGTATCGAACATTGCGATCGTGACAGGTTTGAAGAATGTCCATCACAATGACGCCTCCAGACCGGATCGGTGTGCAGTCAGGCGTCGCACCCCCGCAGTCCGGGTTCAACGCATCGTTCTCACAGGAATCTGCGATGGCACAGGGTCAGCACAAGTACCACGTCACGGTGGAGTGGACGGGCAACAAGGGCAGCGGCACATCGGGATACCGCGACTACGGCCGCGATCACGTCATTCGTGCCGGCGCCAAACCGGACATTCCGGGCTCATCGGACCCGGCGTTTCGCGGCGATGCGGCACGCTGGAATCCCGAGGACCTGGTGGTGGCGTCGGCATCGGCGTGTCACAAGCTGTGGTATCTGCACCTGTGCGCCGAGGCGGGCATTTGCGTCGTGGCGTATGTCGACGAGGCCGAAGGCACCATGCAGGACGGCCCGGACGCGGGGCGGTTTACGGAAATTATCCTGCGCCCGCGCGTCACGATTCGTTCCGGCGACGACCGCGCCCTCGCCGAACGGCTGCACCATACCGCCCACGAGCAATGCTTCGTGGCGAACTCGCTGAACTTCCCCATTCGTTGTGAGCCTGCGTTCGAGTTTGCCGCAGCGTAGTAGCAGGCGATGCTAGTGGCGCTCGCCTTCGCTTTCGGTTGTGCAGCGGTGAGCGCCTTGGCTGTTCATCAAAGGCGGCGGTGATTCCACGGTTGCCCCGCCGCCGATGTGGCTCGCGATGATTACAGCGTGATGCGTTTCCCATAAGAACAGCCGGTTGACCGGATCGGACTTGCCCGGTCTGTCCGCGGCCACTGCGCTTCGGCGCGAATTTCCAGAACCATTCTTCCAGTTCGCGCGAATCTGGTACCCGCCCTGTTCGTGGGCGGTGCCTGTGGCCTTTCGTCTCGCTAGCCCGGCTTTCCGTATTCCATTCACGCCGACGTATCCGCTCAGTTTGCACCGGCAGATCGCGCCGATGCCCATCCGTACCGCCTCAAGCCAGCGTCCACCGGGCCCACACGCCGAGGGTGCGACATGCTGTCACATTCGGTGGCGACTAAAGTTATGGCGCTCGTTGCCGTTGACACTAGACGGACACCTGCAAATGGGTCCGGTAATTTGCGGGCGTCACGCGCGCCCGTCAACAGATGAAACCGTGGTCAAGCGCGCGTCAACCGCGCGCGACCCGCCGGAGATCTAAATGCTCAGCAAGCTGTCGATTCGCACAAGCCTTACCTTGATGGTCACGTTTATTGGCGTTGTGCTGGTGATCGGCGCCGCAGTGGGACTTCTGTCCATCCGGCAAAGCGATTTGTCGCTGCAGGCCATGTACACGATCGACGAACCGGCCGTCGCCGATCTGGAGGGCAGCGCGGGTCAGCTCCTGCGTATGCGCCTCGCGCTCGCAACGTATGCCTCGCTCCTGGACGCCGGCGACCAGCCGGGCGCGAATGCCGTGCTCGGACGCTTCGACCAGTATCTCAAGACCTCGAACGACCGCCTCGACCACTTCCGGTCGATCGTGACGGGCGACGACGAAGACCAGCGCCTCCTGAAAGAGATGCTGGACAAGCGCGATGCGTTCCTGCACCAGGGTATCGATCCGGCGCTCACCGCGCTCAAAACCGGCGACCGCGCTACTTTTTCGGAACTGCAGGCGCACAAGCTGCCGCCGCTCTACGCCGGTTACGACCAGGCGATGGTCTCAGTCGAAAAGCGCGAGCTGGCCAACGGCGCTCGGCGGTTCGAGGACGCGCACGCGCGCTTTACGGTGGTTTGCGTGGCGGTTGGCGTTGGCCTCTCGGGCGCGCTGGTGCTCGCCTGGTTTGCGCGCGTCGCGTTGATGCGCGCGATCGTTCATCCTGTCGACGCCGCAGTCGAGCAGTTCCACCGCATCGCGAGCGGCGACCTCACCACGCCGATCGCCGTGACGAGCCAGAACGAGATGGGCAAGCTGCTGAGCGGCCTGCAGCGCATGCAGGAAGCGCTCATCACGATGGTCAGCACGGTGCGTGACGGCGTCGCGTCGATCGACACGGGCGTGAGCGAGATCGCGACGGGCAACACCGATCTTTCGCAACGCACCGAACAGCAGGCGGCGTCACTCGAAGAGACCGCGGCCAGCATCGAACAGCTGACGTCGACGGTCCGGCAGACCGCCGGCAACGTCCAGCAGGCCAGCTCGCTCGCGCAGGGCGCGTCGGGGCTCGCGGGCCAGGGCGGCGACCTCGCGCGCGAGGTGGTGGGCACGATGCATAACATCGTCAGCGACTCGCAGCGCATCGGCGAAATCGTCGGCGTGATCGAAGGCATCGCGTTCCAGACCAACATCCTCGCCCTGAATGCGGCCGTCGAAGCGGCGCGCGCGGGTGAGGAAGGGCGTGGTTTCGCGGTTGTCGCGGGCGAGGTGCGCTCGCTCGCGCAGCGCAGCGCGGCGGCGGCCAAGGAGATCAAGGAACTGATTGGGACTTCGACCGCGCGCGTGCAAACCGGCGCGGGGCTCGTGGAGCGCTCGGGCGCGACGATGCAGGAAATCGTCGATGCCATCGCGCGCGTGAGCGCCATCATGGGCGAAATCGCGACGGCGGCAAACGAGCAGAGCACCGGCATCGATCAGGTGAATATCGCCGTCTCGCAGATGGATCAGGTCACGCAGCAGAATGCCGCGCTGGTCGAGCAGTCCGCGGCGGCGGCCGCGTCGCTCGAAGACCAGGCGCGCCGGTTGACCACGGCGATTTCGATTTTCCGTACTCGATGAGGTGGTCCGGGCGCGTGTGCAATGCCGCGCCCGTTTGAACGGCGAAGAGTGGTTTGGGCCGCAACAGCGGAATAATTCCGGCTGGTTTTTTTAGAGGTTCGTCGCAGATTTCCGGGGAAGGGGTCCGTTCGACCCTGAGCCGCCCACCGATTAGTACGAAAGCAGACATTCGAGCAATTAATGCCTGTGCCTGTCCGGGCACCCGGTTGTCGCGGGTCACCGCTGCGTGCCTGTGCCGGACTGCCCGGATCGATGATATTGCCGGCCGGATCAAATGCGAAACGTTCGGTCGCAAGAGGACTCACCGCCTCGATCAGCCTGCCGACGGGATCATACTGGTAACGCGTCACACCCTGCCGGCTGTCGTCGATCTCCCTTAGCTGTCCCGCTGCATCGTATTGGTACCGGCGTGCCACGATCGGGGAGGGTGCGCCGGAACGCCGGAGCGCCTGCGACTCCATTCGCCCGAGCGGGTCGTAACGCGTGTTCTGCGCGATCCGGTTCGACAGCGTGCGTTGTGTTTCGCGATGCAGTTCGTCACGCTCGAACTGGATCAGCTCCTGGCCGTCGAGCTGCATGCCGTGCACGTGACCGGTGCCATAGACCAGCCAGTCGAGCGCATGCCCATCCGGGCGCACGGTCTTGATACGGGTGCCGGTCTCGTTGTATTCGTGTCGCCACACATAGCTGCGACGCTCATCGAACAGCTGCTGCGCATGATGTTCGCGCACGAGATTGCCGACCGGGTCGAAGAAATGCTGCACCCGGCTGATGGCATTCTGCGCGTCGATCAGACGGCCACTGCCGTCATACATGAAGCGCTCGTCGCCTGCACCGCAGACGCGCCGCGCAAGGCGTCCACCGTTGTCGTATTCGAGCTGGGTCGTCTGTCCCGCTTTTAAGGCACGTTCACCCGTCACGGAACGCTTCGTGACCATCCAGCAGTCGCTGCGCCAGCCGCGCAACTGGAGAGTCGGTTGTACACCGCCGCTTTATCCGTGGATGAAGCTCGCCGGACGGTGGATCGAGCACGCCGGCTTCGAAGCCGGGCAGCGCGTGAAGATCAGCGTTGAACACGGACGGCTTACCATCACAGCCGGGTAAAAGCACGAAGGGCCGCAGTAAGCGGCCCTTGTTTTAATACGGCGTTTTGGGAACCTGAACGTCAATCGCAACCACGGTTAATAATGGCTCATCGGTCCAAGCCGAGATAAAGCTGAACTCCTTGAACCCGTCTATGGGCTCCTCTGCTGCGTCACATATAGCAACAAGATAAGGACTCTTCTCTGTACTCTCGACCAAATGCGACAGATCTTGTCCTTCTGGAGAAACGGCCTTCATGCCAAGGACCGTATGGAAAACAACCTCAAAAGCCCCTCCATCAGACCGTATAAGCACTGTTAGACGTCCACCTTTATAAGAGTAGGACTCAATCTGCGCATCGGCGACAAGAATCGCACTGCTTTTCATTTCTTAACTTCCCGGAAATTTTTCACCTGGAGTAAATCCAGTGCCGCTGCCTGGTATATAACCGTCCGGTAGAGATTTGTTTATCTGACCACGCCGCGAAGCTTGGCCCCAACTGAGGTCATCGGGTTTTGTTTCGACATGGTAATGCTCTCCATGATGCCGCGGGTTGAATCCGTTGGAGCACCGGCACAACCCCTCAGGATGGCTTTCGTAGCGGATACGTGTATTGCTATTCGGGGACCAGGTATAACGAGACGTTCCGTCTGGAGTCGTTCCGATCTTGGGATCAACACCCAGGACTTTTGTCATGTCATTCGGATTCGATGGGAATGTGTTAGACAGTCCAAGCGGGTCAATCCACTGCACCGGATTGGGCGCATACGCATATACGCCCCCGCTTTATCCGTGGATGAAGCTCGCCGGACGGTGGATCGAGCACGCAGGCTTCGAAGCCGGACAGCGCGTCAGGATCGCTGTTGAACATGGGCGGCTGACTATCACCGCCAAATGAACGAAGGGCCGCAGATGCGGCCCTTCGTACGGAACTAGATTCGGCTTGCGAAGTCTTTCAGCACTTCTGCTATTTCCAACGCCTCCGACTCGGACAATTCAACCGGGTCGCCTTCTTTTGTCGTCGCCTTGATGTGTATTGACGACTCTTGCTCGATCCATATCCGAAGCGTCCCATCGCTTGACTCGAAATAGTCCTTCTTGTTTTCGGCCTGCATTGCTATTCACCTGTGGTCGGGAAATGAGGATTGCCATCGACTGGCGAGACAACCTTCACCTTCCCCGTTGGGTCATAGGCATGTACATGGTCAACAGCGGCTTTGGGATCGTTATAGGGCAATCCTGTTGATTGATCTATATGGCCACGATCTAATCGGAGACGCTCTTTCCCTGTACATGGACATTTCCATTTTATCGGCGCCCCCGAAGCATCTTGCTTCGCCACGACGAGCCCCCTTTGATTCGCGAGACCTCGAATCTCAGTGCGCGTTTTGTCCGTTATATCCGCCGCAGTAATTGTCGGCGGAGTTGCGCCGCTTAGGCCTAGCGGGTCGATCCATGAGATCGGATTGGGCGCATACGCATACGCATTGATCCCACCCGCCAACCCAATCGGATCCTTGCTGACGAACCGCCCGCTTTGTGGATCATAGTACCGATACCGGTTATACGCGAGGCCCGTCTCTTCATCGCGTTGCTGCCCCTGGAACCGGATCGGGTTGCGCGCAGCGCCGAGCGTCGCCTTCGATACCCGCGCTATCACCTCCCGCGCTTCGCCCCACGCCCTGTATCTTGCCTCCCAGACGACCTCGCCGAGTTCATCGGTGAGCAACTGCGGCGTGCCAAGCTGGTCACAGTGGTAATAAAAAACGTGCGCGGGGGAGGCCGGCCTGACCGGCTTCAGCAGCGGATCATCTTCCGGCGCGTAGCGATCGGTCGGCTTCCAGCCGGGCGTGTCAATTCCCCTGACCGGAGCCGACACGAACTGCGCCAGCGGCACAAAGGACCCCGCTTCATACACATAGTGCGTGCTACCTTCCTCGACGCTTTCGTAAGCCAGCGTGTCGCCGTCCCAGCCGTACGTCGTGCGCACGCCGTCGACGTCCTTTCCGATGCGACGTCCAAAGGCATCATAGAAGTAGCGAACCTCATGCCGGCGCGCAGGCTCATCGACACTGGCCGCGCTCATCCGGTTGAATTCGTCCCACTCGTAACGCTGCCCGGCGCCCGCCGAGCGCTTCTCAACCAGGTTGCCGCGGGCATCGTAGCTGAAGTGGGTGCCGGCGTAATCCTTCAGCAGGTTGCCCAGCACCTTCGGTATCTGCGCCGGCAACGTACTCGATGGTTGCGCGCCACCACTGCGCGCCTGTGCTGGACTGCCCGCATCGACGATATTGCCAGCCGGATCAAATGCAAAACGTTCGGTCGCAAGCGGACTCACCGCTTCGAGCAGCCTGCCGACGGGATCGTACTGGTAACGCGTCACACCCTGCCGGCTGTCGTCGATCTCCTTGAGCTGTCCCGCTGCATCGTACTGGTACCGGCGCGCCACGATCGGGGCAGGTGCGCCCGAACGCCGGAGCGCCTGGGCCTCCATTCGCCCGAGCGGGTCGTAACGCGTGTCCTGCACGATCCGGTTCGACAGCGTGCGTTGTGTTTCGCGATGCAGGCCGTCACGCTCGAACTGGATCAACTCCTGGCCGTTGAGCTGCATGCCGTGCACGTGACCCGTGCCATACACCAGCCAGTCGAGCGCATGCCCATCCGGGCGCACGGTCCTGATACGCGTGCCGGTCTCGTCGTATTCGTGTCGCCACACGTAGCTGCGACGCTCGTCGAACAGCTGCTGCGCATGATGTTCGCGCACGAGATTGCCGACGGGGTCGAAGAAATGCTGCACCCGGCTGACTGCATTCTGCGCGTCGATCAGACGGCCACTGCCGTCATACATGAAGCGCTCGTCGCTTGCACCACAAACGCGCCGCGCGAGGCGTCCACCGTTGTCGTATTCGAGCCGGGTCGTCTGTCCCGCTTCATCGATGGATTGCAGCTGGCCCGTCGCGGCGTCGTAGGTGTAGCGGGTCGACATCCCGTCGAAGCCCGTTTCCTCGATGAGCCGGCCGACCGGATCATGGTGGAACTGGTAAGTCGCGCGATTTGAATCGGTGAGGGCGCTCAGGCGCCCGGCCCGGTCATAGCGATAGGTCAGCAGTTCACCCGACGCATCGCGTCGATTCGCGATCCGCCCGGCGGCGTCGTAGCCATAGCGCGTGACGCGATCCAGCGCATCCGTGTGCACCAGGAGCCGGCCCTCGGCGTCGTACTCGAGCTTTTCGGTTCCCGCAGCAGATTGCACCGCAGCCAGCTGGCCATTGCCGCCGTAGCGGTAGACGACACTCCGTCCGCCCGCGTCCCGGCTTTCGGTCAGCCGGCCTTCTACGTCATAGGCCCACCGCGTGGTCTTGCCCGAGCAGTCGGTATAGCGGACAAGGCGCCCCGCGGCATCATAGGCGAGTGTCCTTGCCCCGCCTTTGGCGTCGACAATTTCCGTTGGCAGGCCCTGGGCGTTGTAGCTGTACTGCGTCCTGTGACCCAGCGGGTCGACCTGCGTCGCGACGTTGCCGGCGTCGTCGTATTCGCGCGTCCAGCGATACGCGTGCGGATCGATGAGGACCGTCATCTGATCCTTCGCGTCGTACTCCATGCGCACCACGCTGCCATCCCGACGGGTCTGCCCGGTCAGGTTGCCGCGCCTGTCATAGGTGAAGCGTTCGACAGTGCCGTCCGGGTAAATATGCTGCGTCAGGTTATGCTGGGCGTCGCGGTAGAACCATTCGTTGAGGCCATCCGCGTGGATGATCCGGTACGTATAGCCGTCGATATCGAAATAATGGCGGGTGACATTGCCTGGCCCGTCAGTCACGTCGACAAGACGGATGTCCGGGTGCCACGCGAGGCGCGTGTCGTGGCTGCCGTCGTCCGCGTATTCGCGCACGCACTTCGCCCGGGGGCCGGTGCCATCCCACTCCAGATTCATGCCACGGCCGGTACGATCCGTGTAGCGGGTGACGAGGTGATGCGTGTAGGCGTACTCGCGACGGTTGCCATGACGGTCGGTGGCCGCAACGAGGTCGCCATGCCGGTCGTACGTGTAGCGCACCAGCGTGCCGATCCGTTCGCCCGCCTGGTTGACCTCCGCCGCCTCGATGAGACGGCCGCCCGCATCATGTGAAAACACCACGACGCCTTGCGAGGTGATCAGCCGGGTGAGCCGGTGTGCCTCGTCGTAATCGAGCGTGACCTGGTTGCCGTTGCGGTCCCTCAAAAACGCAAGGTGAAAGGCGTCCCCGCGTTTTTCGTACGCTTCGAGCAGTTCATGACCACGAGTGAGCGTCAGCCACTGGTCATCGAGCCGGGCAAGCGTGAGATTCTCGGCGAGATCGTCATGCGTCTCGCCCGCCTTCAGTAGCGGGTAGTCAAGACTGCGTCCGCTCTGATCGTGATAGACAAGCTTCGCCGCGTGGATATCGAAACGCGTGGTGTAGGGCGTGATCCAGCGCGCGCCCAGACTGCTTTCGTCGTAGGCCGCGAGAAAAGACCGGTAAGTGCGTCGCCAGACCACCGGCATGGCGCCGGGCAGGACAAAGTCTTCGTGATCGAAGCGCTCGTCGCCGAGTGCGTAGCCGATCGAGCCGCCGCTGCGTCCCAGCCCACAGCTCTTGCAGTCGTTCGCCCCCGGATGCTTCGCCTTCGCCTGCGCGCCGATCGTCTCCAGCTCGCCTTCGGTTTTCTTCAATTCGGCTTCGACCTTGCCGGCTGCCTTGATGCCGACGGTCTGGTTGTGTTTCTGCTTGTCCTTCCACTTGATCACGGCCTTCATGAGGGCGTCGAGCAACCAGATCAGGCCGCCCACATTCGCGCTGTTCAGCCCTTTGATCTTCTCCGTTACCATCGGAATCGCGTTGCGCGCTTGCCCGGCCATGTGCATGAGCCGCTGGTTTGTCGACGGCGAGATCACATTCGCGGCACGCGAGGCGAGATTCGCCGCGTCCTTGACCATCACCTTCGTGCCGTCTTTCAGATACGACCACAGGTTCTCGGCAACCCTGGTCGCATCATGAGCGACGAAGGCGTCGCCGGCCTGCCCGATATGTTTGCCGGCCGCCCGATAGTTGCCCGAGGTGTCGAAGAGCTTGCCCGACGCCGCATTTTCGAAAATCTGCGCAATACCTTCGAGTAGTTGTTTTGCGTGTTTCGCGCAGTCGTCCAGCAGTTGCGCGAGCTGTGACTGCACCTCCTGAATGAATTTTTCGATGTCGCCGGCGAACTTGGCGCTGATACCCGCGACCAGCACCGAAATGATCGTATCGGCGATCATCTGCGCACCACCCTGTGCAACGGTTTTGGCGCTCTTTGAGAGTTCCTCGCGGGCGAGCTTCATCAGGGGCCGCGCGCCCATGCGGAATTCACCCATAACGGGCGGCACCGGAATCACGCCGATGAGGTCGATGCCCAGATTCAGATAATCAAAGAAGTCTTTCGCTTCAGCTTCGATCAACTGCTTGATATCCATCACGACATCGACCGCAGACAGAATGTTCGAGACGACCGGAATGCAGTTAGCCAGTTGCTCGACGCGCTCCAGCGTGATGTAGCCGTCGCTAACGCTCTTTAGCCACGCATCGAATTGCTCGAGCGCGGAACCCGCGTCCTCCTTTGCGATGGTGGCGAGCGGCGCCACAGCGACATCTTTACGGACAACGGCGGTGGTCTGGGCGGCGTTTGCGCTCATGGTGGATCAGTTCGGTTTAGTTGCTGCGGGTAAAAAGTTTGTCGTAATCGCATCCGAGCAGAATCCAGCCCGGGCTTTCCTGCTGATCGACAAGCAATCTGATTTCCTTCCTTCCTGCCGTCCTGCGATAGTCGACGCCGCGCCATCCAGCGGATTCGCGCAGTGCGACGGTGCCCGCGCCTTCACTCTGAAGTCGAATGGCTGACATCGAATCAGACGATGCCCTTGATTGTGGGCAACGCGCCGCGCGCGGATTGCGCAATACGGCTGATTTCCCTGGCCATGCCTGCTGCCTGGCTTGCTTGTGAGAGCGCGGCGCTGGCGCCTGTTGGCAGCACCCTGGTGAGCTCCTTTTGGGCGAGTTCCGTAGCCTGACCTTGTGCCATCGATGCGAGTCCGCCCGTCCCCTGCGAGGCCATGCTCGCGAGACTCGCGAGTTGCGATGCTCCACCTGCTGCCGTTTTCATTGCATTCATTGAGCTGGTTGCCGCGCTGCCCATCGTGCCTGCTGCAGCCGCTACCCCAGCCGTGGCCGCTGCGCCCGATGCACCACCAGCCCCCGGCAGAAACGAACCCATCTGCGAAACGGCTACGGCATCGCCTGACGCACCCAGTGGCTCGGGCGGCCACTGGGTGCTCTTGAAGTAGTTGGCCGGCTGCGAGGGATCGCGAGGATCGGTGCCGAATTGCACTTGCGCCGCGCCTGGCGGCAAACCGCAGACGGTCATGCGGCCGTTGGCATCGAGCGCGCCTTGTCGTAGAAGTCCGCCGTTGGCGTCCAGCACTGAAAACTGGCCGCCTTTGACGGGCTCGCCATTCGCGTATTGATGGAGCAACTCGAGCTGTCCCGGCTGATCGGGACGTGCCGCTGGCAGTGGATAGCCCTGACTCGTCGGGCCACCGAAGCTATGCTGCGCACCTTTGACGTCGACCATGCCCGGCGCGTGAATCTCGATGTTGCCACCAGCAATGCGGATGTATGCGCCGCCGCTCGTCAGCAGGATTTCCTGATCGGCCGCCGCCTCAATTTTTTCGGTTGCGGAGAGCAACCTTAATGTTTTCTGCGCAGTGAGTTCCACATTGTCGGACTGCGCTTTGATCTCAACTTTCCCTTTGGCAGCGAACAGCTTCATGCCCGCGTTTTGAACGAAGAGACTGATTTTTTCGCCAACGCTTGCCAGCAGCGATTTGCCGGTGGCAATGTGCGTGTTCTGGCCACTCACGAGATTCACCTGCTCGTTTGCCGCGACGTGAGCCGAGTTTTGCGTCGACATCGCGATGCCTGCCGGCGTCGCGAACAGCATGATCGGCTCCTTGAAGCCGTTGGCATGACCCGTGCCGCCACCGGCGGTGTTACCTCCGTTGCCTGTGGTACCCGCCACGTTGTCTTGCGTTGCGTCGGTAAACGACTTCAGCGATCCGTAGCCATCTTTCAGACTTTCAGCCTCGTGAGCTTCGCTCGCCTGCGAGAGCGCTTCGATCACGCTCTCCGAATTGACCAGCTGGTTGCTGGCCTCGCGCACATCGAGCGGCTGGCGCGCTGCGCCGGTCGCCGGGTGCGTCGATACATACAGCCCCTTGGCGGCACGGACTGCGCCATAGGCATCCGACTTCAGATCGAAGCCACTCCCGAGATAGGCACCGCGCGAATTGCCCGATTGCGCGATCAGATAGCCAAGATGCAATTGGGAGTTTGCGCTCGTGCTGTAGAGCTGCATGCGATTCTGGCCCGTGGCATCGTCCATCACCATCTGGTTGTAACCGCGGCCCTGATATTCCTTGGACTTGTAGCCCGAGAGAATCCCGTTCGAATGCCAGTCGGGAGTCCTGGCGCCGTTGTAGACGCGGCCAGTGACGACTGGCCTGTCGCAGTCGCCGTCGAGGAACGACACAATGACCTCTTCGCCGATACGCGGCACATGCACACCGCCATGACCACCACCGGCATGCGATTGCGCGACACGCATCCAGCACGAGGCGTTTTCATCGCCGGGGTTCAGCCGGTCCCAGTGCATCCGCGCCTTGATGCGGTTCAACGGGTCCGTGAAGACCTCCTCGTTCGCGGGGCCCGCCACGGTCGCCGTCTGCAGGTGTATTTCCGGCTTCTCATGCTCGAGCGGACTGCGGAACGGGATGGCCTTGCGCTGCGCCTCGACGGTGACCATGAAGAAGCCTTCGCTGCCGTCGGGTGACCTGACGAGCATTGCTGGCTCGTTGGCGTGCTGCGCACGCGCCCCGGCGATCGTCTGGTGAAGGCTATGCGGGAAGTCCGTCGTACCGCCCGAGACCGGCAGGTTATTCTCGATCACCCACTGAACGCCGATGACGGCAAACTGGCGATCCTGCTGGCTGCCGGTGTCGTGCTCCGGGTGGTCCTGCAGTTCGAACCAGCGGCCGGCGTCGACCCGGCGCACCGCGCCCACACCGTGGAAGCGCTTCGCCCGGGATTCCCACTCCTCCATTCTCACTGTCGAGAGATGATTTCCGCGGTCCTGCCTGCGGTAGGTGTAGGCACCCGTATATTCGTACACTTCGGCCTGCTGCGGCAGGTCGCCCTGGGTGGCCAGCGTCGGGATCGTCGTCCCCTTTGGATTGGCGGGGACGGACGGGGCCTTGTAGTCAAACGTGCGGGTCGTGAGAGAGGTACTTTGCAGCGTGCGTGTGCCGCTCCATTGCACGAAGGCATCGGTTTCGCTGTTAGTGCCCGAGCGGTAGAAAGCTACCGTCTGCGGCGACAGGGGTTGCAGACTGCCGATGTCGTCGGTCACCACCAGGGTATGCGATTTACCATCGGCGGCCTGTTCGAAATAGCTGAACAGGCCCTCTGTTTCCATCAGCCGGCAACAGAAATTCCAGTCGTCCTCGTATTGAACGCAGAATGAGCGTTGCGGCAATGGACTTCGCAAGTCAAACCGGAATACCCGCTGCGCCTGGGGATGCATATTGAATACATCCGTGAGGATTTCATCGACGGTTTTATCCTGCCAGATGCGCGCATCTTTTCTGAAACGCAGAAAGTGCATCCAGGAGACAAAACCAATCTGATAGCTGGTAATGGCGCCGTCGGAACCTAAGCGACGGGCAGTATGGACATAACCGTGATGCGGGGCGTACGACAGACCGGATTGCTGCACCCACAGCGTGACGGGCTGGGCGATCAGCTTCTTGAGTTCAATATTTTCGCTGGCTGAAACCGCATCCAGCGTGAATTCGTAATCGCGGCCAAGGCGCGAACGACCCACCAGCCTTTGCGGCAAAAGGACGTCACTGCCCAGTGGCGTGTCCAGTTTAAGCAGCCGGTCACTCTGTAGCAGTCCGCCTTTAATCGCCGCGATAATGTCCTGAGCGCTCATGCTGCCTCGTATATAAGCAATTCGCGCCCCCGCGCTAATCGCGCGATAGTACAAACGATTGCAGATTTTTCGCAATCCTAAATTCGCAATTAATTGTTAAATCGGAATTTATTTCACCGCGAATTAATTCGTTTCGGATATCGGTAAAATTATCTGCGGATTCTGCGGGGCGTTAGGCGCTTCGATTCAGACCGGGTATCCTGGTGGGATGACGTCCAAACGCAAGCCGTGCCCGACGGACGTATCAGATGGAGAATGGCACTTCGCCGCTGGCGGAGCTGACGTCTGAACGTCTTGGCGAAGGAGGAGCCGCGAGCCTCTTCCTGGCCGACTACCGCCCAACGTAGTCGGCCGTAGCCGATCGTGAACCGCCGTTCGGACGCGAGTCACTGCGACGGCCGCTTCTACAATGCAACCGTCGCTCAGCCTGTCGAGTTGATCGATGAACAATCGATCTCGCCATCTTCCGGACAGCCGCCCTATGCAGTGCATCGTGCCGCGCAATTGTGCAGGTCACCCGTCGAGTTCGTTCAGGAAGGAGAGTAGCAACCGGTTCACTTCCCGGGCACGCTCGCGCTGCAGCCAGTGGCCCGCGCCTTCGAGCACGTGGGCACCGCGCAACTCCGGCAGCACTTGCGGCAACGCAGCGATGCGCTGCTGCATGCCGGGAAGCCTGAATACATCGTCGCGCGAGCCACCAATGAAGAGCGATGGCTGACGAATCGGGCAACCATACCAGGGGGCGAGCAATTCGGCGTTCCTGCGGATCGCGCGGTACCAGTTCAACCCACCGCGGAAACCGGTGCGTCGGAACTCCCCGACGACATAATCGAGGTCGTCCTGAAGAAGCCAATCCGGCAATACGTCGGGCTCGACGGTGTTGTCGAGGAGGCCGGCGCCCGGCGCGAGGATGCCTGCGACCGTGCGGCCCGGGCCGTCGCCCGACATGCTGAACGTGACGCGGCGCAGGGTCGCGGCGACATCGGCCTCGAGCTCCTCTTCCGCCACACCCTCTTGCTGGAAGTACTGCATGTAGAACGTCGTCACGCCCTGGTGCTCGAGTGCCGTCAGCAAATCGGTCTTCGCGGGCGGGACATAGGGTACGCTCAGGCCGACGACGGCACGGAAAACATCGGGCCGTAGCAGCGCACTGTGCCAGGCTGCGGGCGCTCCCCAGTCGTGGCCCACGATCACCGCCGAACCGGCACCGAGCACTCTGACCAGGTCCACCATGTCGCCTGCGTGGTGCAGCATCGTGTACTGTGCAGGGTCGGCCGGCGCGTCTGTACCGCCGTAGCCGCGCATGTCCGGTGCCGCGGCGCGGTAGCCCGCGTCGGCGATTGCAGCCATCTGCGCGCGCCACGATACCCACAACTCCGGAAATCCGTGGCAAAACAGCACGAGCGGCCCGGTGCCCTGCAGCGCGACACGCATGCGGATGGCGCCGACCTGTAGCGTTTCGAGTTGTACCTCGCAGGGGGCGCTCACGCTACCTCCGCTGCTGCCAGCAATTGCGGAATGCGCTGCGCCGCGTCCGTCGCTTTGGTCCCGACGGCCTTGATAAGGTCTAGCACGGCAGCGTCCACCTCCACGCCTTTGAGAACCACAACCTGCCCGTTGAGGCGGCACTGCCTGAGCCAGGCGCTCAGGTCGGGGTTCTGCTGCCAGCGCGCTGCATTGGCGAGAGTCGGCAGCCACATACGCAGGTAATCGATCGGCAGTTCGGGCACGGGTACGGGCATGCACATCGCGTTTTGTTCCTGCAGATTCTCCAGGTGCGCTTCGACCCAGGCGATCACGCTGCCCGAAAAGACCGGCTGGCACCAGCGGACCATCAGGAGGTTGATGGCTTCATCCTGGAACACCGGCACCTCCGGCGGCGGCTGGATCGCGCAGGCCGTGCAGTCGATGTACAGCGTGTCGGGATCGGCGGCGAGTTCACCCTTCTCCAGCACGATGCGCGACGGCTCGATCGCGCGCACGCGGCCTAGCCGCACGATCTCGCCGACCTTGCGCAATTGGGCCATCTCACCGCGCGAAACGAGTGCGCAGCGGTAGGTCGTGGGTTCGATGGCAGCGTCGATCCGCATTAGCGCGCCGCCCGCTTCGAGTCGCCGGAACAGGTCGGGGACGTCGCGCGCGTCGCGGATCGCATCGAATTGCACCACGTTGTTCTCGAAATAGTGCCGCCAGCCGGTCGGGCCGGGCTGCATGTTGGCACGGTCCATCACCCAGGCGTCGCGCGGCATGATCCAGCGGATGTGCTCGTGCGGGACACCGTTCTCGATCAGCCAGATGCACGCATCCATACCGGTCTTGCCGGAGCCGACAACGGTATAGCGCGCGTAAGGCCGCATAACCTTCGGCAGCTCGTTGCAGGGGATGCATCGCACACCCGCGGCCACGCTGTATTTTGGCGGGTGAGTGGACGGAACCTCGGTTTTCGCATGCGTGGCATTCACCCATTTGCGCCGCGCGCGCACCTCGTGCTCGGCGCCGGTCAGCAGCGAGCGGAAGCGGTGCGTGCGGCCGTCGCTCGCGAAGTGATCGCATTTCGGGAACCACTGCACGCGGCCAGAGGGAATGAAGCGCTGTTTCATCACCTGTTCGAAATGCGTGAGCACCTCCGCTCCCGAGGAAAGACCAAGCATGCCTTCGTTAAAGCCCGTCGTTTCATGCGACCAGTCACTCAGTTCGCGCGATGCCACGCCATACCAGGCGGACGGCTGGTGCAGCCGCACGTAAGGATAGGTGTCGTTCCAATGGCCACCGGGACGGTGGTGGCGATCCACCATCACGACTCGTGCATCTGGCGACTCGCTGAGCAACGTGTCGACGAATGCCATGGCAGTGGCACCCGTTCCTGTCACGAAGTAGTCGGACTCAATCAATGCCATGTCACCCTCCTTAATGGGAGACTTCGAAGCCGTGTCGTAACGATTCCGGTGCGTTACACGGCCGCTGCATTTCTACGGTTTCGGGTTACGCGCTTGCGCTTCGCGTCATTCTGAAGCGGTTTTCAGTGTCAGAGGCTTCCCGCCGGTTGTCTTCCGACTTGGTCGAGGATGTGGAGCACACTCGGCGTCCGGCGTAGCGGATTGCAAATAGTGGATTTCCGGCTTTTCGACTGGTTAACGAGAGCGCTCGAATCTTTCAAAATCGCTCGACTCATGCTCAAAACAGAATTCCGGCACAGCCTTCATCAAGGTTACCTAACCATGTCGGATCTCATGAGGATCCGCCCGATTGTGCGCAGCGCTTTTCGTAAATGGAAAGTTCTTTGAGATGCTATAACGCCTTCTGCAATCGCCGCAGCGATGCCGCTTTGCTCCGATAAATAACTCTCAGGACGCGGTCACGATTCGTCGGTCCGTATGAGGTTATGACGCCTGGTAGCGGAACGCGACGGCGACTTACCCGGATTAGCGTACTTCTTTCTTCATCGCAGCACCGCTCAGCCTGCACACAGTCGCTATGCGCAAGACCTTTTTACCTCGGAGCTGCGCGAGGCAAAGGCGTGGCTACGGCGCTGATATCTACAAAGGCTGGAAAACGGCGGTCGCGCGCTTCGACTACAACTTTTTCCAACGGGACTATGCCCGCATCGCAATTCCGCAATTCCGCAATTCGGAGCTACATCGTGTCTGTACGCTGGCGCTCACACTTTTGAAGTGCTGGCGGTCAGTCGATGGTCAGGGGCAGGACCCCTGGCTCTTTACTCCACGTCTCCACATCCGGAGACTCCTCACCGTTTATTGGCGTCCGTGAGTTGACGAACGTCCCTTGTCTTAGGCAGAAGCGACGTTTGAATATCCGTCCTGGAGCACGGCCGAATGGCCGGAGATGGCCGACGCGCTCCCATTGTCCGGCGCTAGCGTTGTAGGGAGTTGCACCTTCTTGTACGAGGCTGCCCAGCACAGAGCTCGATCGCGGCAACTCACCGGCGAGTGACACCAGGTCGCGACATTCGTCACCGAATCAGCGGACAGAGGAAAGCACAGGAAGCCGTTCAGCAACGTTCCTTATCGAAAGGCTGCCCGGCATCACACCAAAAAAAATGGCGCCGCAGGCATTCAGCCTGAGGCGCCATTGCGCATCGTGTGCCGCTACGACGCAAACAACACGCCGTAGCCAAACATCACGCTTACATCACGACGGTATCCGCCACTTCCTTGAAGTCTTCGATCTGGTCGAAGTTCATGTACTGGTAGATCTTGTCGCTGCTGGCGTTGAGCACGCCGATGTCGGCCATGTACTCGGCCTTGGTCGGGATCTTGCCCAGACGCGAGCAGATTGCCGCCAGTTCCGCCGAGCCGAGATACACGTTCGTGTTCTTGCCGAGGCGGTTCGGGAAGTTGCGAGTCGAGGTCGACATGACCGTCGCGCCTTCACGCACCTGCGCCTGGTTGCCCATGCACAGCGAGCAGCCCGGCATTTCGGTGCGGGCACCGGCCGTGCCGAAGACGCCGTAGTGGCCTTCTTCGGTCAGCTGCTTCTGGTCCATCTTGGTCGGCGGGGCGACCCACAGCTTGACCGGAATGTCGCGCTTGCCTTCCAGCAGTTTCGATGCGGCACGGAAGTGACCGATGTTGGTCATGCACGAGCCGATGAACACTTCGTCGATCTTGGCGCCAGCGACATCAGACAGCGTCTTCACGTCGTCCGGATCGTTCGGGCAAGCGACGATCGGCTCGTGAATGTCGGCGAGGTCGATCTCGATGACGGCCGCGTACTCGGCGTCGGCATCCGGCGACAGCAGTTGCGGGTCGGCCAGCCACTGCTCCATCGCCTTGATGCGGCGCTGCAGGCTGCGCGGGTCCTGATAGCCCTGGGCGATCATCCACTTCAGCAGCGTGATGTTGCTGTTGAGGTATTCGATGATCGGTGCCTTGTTCAGGTGGACCGTGCAACCAGCGGCCGAACGCTCGGCGGACGCATCCGACAATTCGAACGCTTGCTCGACCTTCAGATCGGGCAGGCCTTCGATTTCGAGAATGCGGCCCGAGAAGATGTTCTTCTTGCCTTGCTTGGCGACCGTCAGCGTACCTTGCTTGATCGCGTAGAGCGGGATCGCGTTGACGAGATCGCGCAGCGTCACGCCCGGCTGCATCTTGCCCTTGAAGCGGACCAGCACCGATTCCGGCATGTCGAGCGGCATCGTGCCGGTAGCGGCCGCGAACGCGACCAGGCCCGAACCCGCCGGGAAGCTGATGCCGATCGGGAAGCGCGTATGCGAGTCGCCGCCGGTGCCGACGGTGTCGGGCAGCAGCATGCGGTTCAGCCACGAGTGGATCACGCCGTCGCCCGGACGCAGCGCGATACCGCCACGCGTGCTGATGAAGTTCGGCAGGGTCTGGTGCGTCTTCACGTCCACGGGCTTCGGATAAGCGGCGGTGTGGCAGAACGACTGCATGACGAGGTCAGCCGAGAAGCCGAGGCACGCCAGGTCCTTGAGTTCGTCGCGGGTCATCGGGCCCGTGGTGTCCTGCGAGCCGACCGAGGTCATCTTCGGTTCGCAGTACGTGCCCGGACGGATACCCTGGCCTTCCGGCAGACCGCAGGCGCGGCCGACCATCTTCTGGGCCAGCGAGAAGCCCTTGCCGCTGTCGGCAGGCTGCTGCGGCAGGCGGAACAGCGTCGACGGGGCGAGACCCAGCGCTTCACGCGCCTTGGCGGTCAGGCCACGGCCGATGATCAGCGGAATGCGGCCACCGGCGCGCACTTCGTCGAACAGCACGTCGGACTTGACCTGGAATTCGGAGATCACTTCGCCGTTCTTCAGTGCCTTGCCGTCGTAGGGGCGCAGTTCCACCACGTCGCCCATTTCCATCTTCGACACGTCGAGTTCGATCGGCAGGGCGCCGGCGTCTTCCATCGTGTTGTAGAAGATCGGGGCGATCTTGCCGCCGAGGCACACGCCGCCGAAGCGCTTGTTCGGGATGAAGGGGATGTCTTCACCCGTGAACCACAGCACCGAGTTGGTCGCCGACTTGCGCGAGGAGCCGGTGCCGACCACGTCGCCCACGTAGGCGACCAGGTGACCCTTTTCCTTCAGCGATTCGATGAACTTGACCGGGCCACGCTTGCCGTCTTCTTCCGGCGTGATGCCGGGACGGGCGTTTTTGAGCATCGCCAACGCGTGCATCGGGATGTCCGGGCGCGTGGTGGCGTCCGGGGCTGGCGACAGGTCGTCGGTGTTCGTTTCGCCCGTCACCTTGAACACGGTGATGGTCAGGCTTTGCGGCACTTCCGGACGGCTCGTGAACCATTCGGCGTCGGCCCAGCTTTGCAGCACGGCCTTTGCGTTGGCGTTGCCCTTGTCGGCGAGTTCCTTGACGTCGTGGAACTGGTCGAACATCAGCAGGGTTTTCTTCAGCGCGTCGGCGGCAACGGTGCCGACTTCGGCGTCGGACAGCAGCTCGATCAGCGGCTGGATGTTGTAGCCGCCCAGCATCGTGCCGAGCAGTTCGGTGGCGCGTGCGCGCGAGATCAGTGCGCAGGCGGTCTGGCCCTTGGCCACGGCGGCGAGGAAGCCGGCCTTCACGCGGGCGGCTTCGTCGACGCCAGCCGGCACGCGGTTGGTGATCAGATCGACGAGGGTCTGCTCTTCGCCGGCGGGCGGATTCGTCAGCAGTTCGACCAGTTCGGCGGTCTGCTGAGCCGTCAGCGGCAGGGGAGGAATACCGAGCGCGGCGCGGGCGGCCACGTGAGCACGAAAGTTTTCAAGCATGGGGAACCTGCTGATTGTGCGTTTCAGGGGGAAGACTTTTCAGGCACTCCGAGGCTGTGCCGGGCGCTACTTCGGTCGCGATTTTAATGGCAAAACGCCTATGAGGTCAAATGTCTTATGTCTTATATAAGAGTTGGGGCGTTTGAGGTTGGGGTTGGGAGGGGAAGTTGCGGTTTTCGTGTGGCGTTAGGCCGTCTAGCCGGGAGCCTTGTCGCACAAGGCTTTCGGATTAATTTTGGGCTTTCGTCGGCAGGAGCGGAGAGGGTCCGGGCAGGCTACAAGAACAGCGTCGCCGGATTGTCCTCTGACATGAGATGGGCCATTTTGGGACCGGATTCCGGATAGTTGGTGGGGTTTAAGCGGTGGGGCTTTATTCGGTTTCGCGCGGATTTCCGGGGCGACCGCTTGCGGACTCAAACCAGGAGCGGCCGTTCAACCTCAGTGCCTGGATCGTCAACAGTCGATCCGGGGGAGCGCGCCCGGAAAGACAGAGAGATTTTTGCGATAAGCATTATTGACAATGCTGCCTGTGCTCTTGCGCTATTTTGCTGTCTCAAGCCTGCTCTAGCATCCTGATACCACGTTGGGTCCCACAGTTCAAATGTCCCCCGAATTTTTTGCCCCTCTGCTTGCGCTTGTGCCTCTTGGCTTGGCCATAGTTCCCGCAATCACCGCGTTCCGAAGGCGTACCCTGTTCGCGGCCGACATCGGTCTCGTTCTTCTTCCTGCTCCCGCATTCGTAGCAGCGCTACTGGCCTTCAACGAACCCGCGCAAACGGGTTGGGCGGGCATTGCGTACCCATTCCTTATATCGTGGGTTTGCGTACTCGCCTTCTATGCTCGAGTGTTTCTACTGCCTCGCGTCGGACTGCCCGCTCGGCCAGCAGCAATCGGCACATTTGTTGTGGTCCTTCTGATCGCAATACTTTTCGGAGCATTTGTGCCGCCATTCTATGAATAATCTGCGAAGAGCCCTATGTTCAGCCTTCGACGCTCTGGCTGACCGACTCCGTGACCTTGAACTGAATCCGCCGTTGCGTAGTCTGCTGCTGTCACGAACGCGGCGGGACGCGAAACCACGTGACCACTACGATCAGCAGGAACGCTGCGTAGGCCGTCGTGAACACCCAGCCGGGCAGGTCGTAATACAGCCAGTGGCTTACCCAGCGCTGGATGAAGCCCTGTGGCCCGGCACGCCCGGTACGTAGCCAGTCCTCAAGGACCGTCAGCGGGCACTGTATGTCAAGGACAGCGAGAATCGCCACGACGCCTATAGCCATGAGATGCACGAGCCGGAATACGCGGTTGCGTACCCAACTGCGTTGTAACCATGCCCCCGCCCAGATCGCGAGTAGTCCGCCGACGATGAATAGTACGACCAGCGCGTGCAACACCAGGACGGTATTGGCCAGCCAGTTCATGAGGTGTCTTTATAGCCGTGCCGGATGTGCGCGTAGTTGCGCAGGCACAGGAGCATGACCGGGGTGGCGACCGCTACATCGTGCAGCATGTTGGCCTCCGACTTCGAGCCGCCTCCGGTCCTGCTTCGCGCGTGCATCACTGACGAATAACCTTGACACCTCCCGACTTGACCGCTGCCTTTAAAACCGTCCAGTCTGCTTCATTCTGTTCGGCATAGGCGAGCGCGAATCGCTCGATGGCTTCGTCGAATGCGCCCGACTTTCCGATATACCCACAGAGAAGCCCGGGATCGCCCGCTTTCGCCATCGCATGGGCCAGCGCATGAGCGCAGGAAACCGCGTATTCGCCGAGATCGTCAACATCGAAGGCGGTGAAGTCGAATGCGCCCTTCATGTCGCGCAGCTGGCGCACGTAAAAGTCATTGCCCGTGTGCCGCATCTTCGACCATCCGAGAAAAATATCGCTGGCCGACTGCAGCAGACGCTGCCCGTTCACCACACGCTGGCCGTGATTGGGAAACCGGCTCGGCGGCACGTAACCCTCGAGCACGGAAGCTCTTGCCTCCTTCAACTGGAGGAACAAAGGGCACTCTCCATCGGCCATGAAGAGTGCCTGGTAGCAGCGCGTCCCCACCGACCCGACGCCGACGACGCGAATGGCGACATCCACCAGTTCATAGCGGTCAAAGAGGGCACGCCTGTCGTCCGGTAGCGTGAGCCGGTAGTCGGCGAAGAAACGCCGGACCATCGCTTCGTACTGTCTATGATCGTGCGGGCTTGCGAGGGGGACGTGATACACCAGCGGCGGCTCATCCTTGATGCGCAGCTTACCGTTGACGATCTCGGTCGCGTGCGTCATCACCGATTGGGATGACTGCTGGCGCGCCTTGGTAATGACGGCCAGTTCCTTTCTCTTTTCCTGCTGCGAATCGGCAATAGCCAGCATGCCGGCTGCCGTGAACTGGTAATACCAGACAGCGAGCGTATCCATCCGGCTGAAGTCGGCGATGCTTTCGCGAAGCGTCTTGCAGAGCCTGCTTATCACCGCGCGCTGCTCACGCGTCGAGAATCCGCGTTCGCGCGCTTCGATCACGAACGATGCGGCCAGCCTGCGCACATCCCAGTCAAACGGACCGGGCAGCGTTTCGTCGAAATCGTTGGGTCCGAAAAGCATGCGTCGCTCGGGGCTTGCGAACAGTCCAAAATTCGCCAGGTGAGCATCTCCGCTCAGTTGCACGTTGACGCCCGAATTCGGCAGTTTCGACAAGTCATAGGCCATTAGCGACGCGGCCCCGCGATAAAACGCGAAGGGACTCGCAACCATGCGTCCGTAGCGAATGGGAATCAGCTCGGGCACCCGCCCCACGTTGGACGCGTCGAGCAACGCGAGGGGATCGCGGCCATCTGTCCTGCATTCGGCCAGCTTCGCACGCGGCACCTTTTTGCGCGCCGCTTTGCCCTGTTCGATGCGCGATGCAAGCGAGCCACGTCCCGCAAACAGGATGGACGGATCTTCGTGTGCCGCCACTGTTCCCGGATCGGCCGGTTCCGTAGCAGGTTCGTTGGGCCTCGGTGCGGTGATCCTGGACACGTCTGACTCCCTCTCCCGGTTCATTGCCAAAAGTGCTTGACGTCATTTCGCGCTTTCGTCGGGCGGCGCCGCGGGCGCGACTGGCGGCAGTTTGCCGAGCGCGTCGATCGCGGCATCGACCGTTGGAAAGATCTCACGATGGATGTCCGGCCCGCGCAATGCCTTATATCGTTCGAGCTCATGCCGGACACCCGTCGGAAGCGCGACTATGGCAATACGTACACCCCGCTTGTCGAGTTCGTCACCAAGCTGGATCAGTGTTTTGCATGCCGTGTAATCGATGTTGTTGATTTCCGATGCATCGAGGACCACCCAGCGCAACGGAGGATCTGCGTCGTTGACGAGCTTCAGCACTTCCTCCGCGAAGCGGCCGGCGTTTGCATAGAACAGGTCCGCTTCGAACCGGTAGGCGACGATGCCTGGAGCCGCGAGCAAATTCGGTTCGACACGATGCGGGACCCAGTTGCCGGTAGGGCTGCGTGTGAGCACGCGTGTTCGCAGCCGGTAGCTATGCCGCGCGTGCGCAATCAGCGACAGCACGATGGCGGCAAGGATGCCGTGCATCACATCGACAAACACGACCACGCACACCGTAAGCAACGCGACGATGAATTCGTCCTTCTGCATGCGAAAAAGTTCGGTCATGCCCTTCACGTCGATCAGCTTCACGCCGATCATGAACACGATGGCCGACAATACCGGGGCAGGCAGCAGACTCAATGGCTTCGTGAGGAAAAGCAGCACCACCAGCACGATGACAGCGGTCGTCAGATGGGCGACCTGGGTGCGACCGCCCGCGTCGTCGACCATCTCGGTCTTGGTCGGACTGCCGTTCACGACGAAGGTGCCGGTGAATGCCGCAGCGGCGTTCGCCGCTGCGAGCCCGATGATGTCGGCATTGTCGTCACCCTTCTCGTTGTAGCGGGCGGCGTACGCGCGTGCCGTCGCCGCGCTCTGCGCGATGATGACGATGAAGCAGGATGCGGCCGTTGCCAGTACCTGGTCGATCTCGCCGATGTGCAGCGGTGGGAGGAACAACGACGGAAGCCCGCCCGGTACTGCGCCGGTGACCGCGATGCCACGTCCGGCGAAATTGAACACGCCGCTTGCCACGATGGAACCGATCACGGCGATCAGCGCACCCGGCGCACGTGGTGCGAGACGCTTGCAACCGATGATCACGGCGAGGACGGCAATCGAAAGTATTGTGGTCGGATAGTTCGCCTCGGCGATGCGCTGGACCACGGATGCGGCCTGCATCAACGGGCCATGCCCCTGCTTTGCGATGCCGATCAGCCCGGCCAGCTCGCCGGCTGCGACCTGTACGCCCACGCCGGTAAGAAAACCGATCAGGGCGCTGCGAGAAAGAAAGTCGGCCAGAAACCCCAGACGAAAGATCCGCGCAATGACGAGCATCACGGCCACCGTGAGGGCGACGGTACTCGTCAGGCCGACGTATTCCTTACTGCCCAATGCGGCGACGGTCGTGAGCGTACCGGCAAGAATGGCGGCTGTGGCAGAGTCCGCAGCGACAACCAGTTGACGCGATGCACCAATGACGGCGAATGCGAGTAGCGGCAGCAGGATCGTGTAAAGGCCGGTGACAGTGGGCGTGCCGGAGATCTTCGTATAACCCATGACTTCGGGGATGCCGAGTGCCGCCAGCGTGATCCCCGCAATGATGTCATGGGGGAGTTGCACGGGATTGACTGGCAAGAGCCCCTGCAGAAATGGCATGTGATGTAGATGAGACCCTGCGGATGCCGCTGGCTTCATGGCGTCACCTCCATTGGACGGAACGGCACGCGCGACGACGCCATTCCCGGATGCGGATAACCTCGAGGCGAGGCTCATCGCGACGGAAGATTCACATGATTGCCCCGGATAAACGGCCTGATCGAGACAACGGCGAACCCGGTTCCAGATGGAGACCGTCGTCCTTTTTACGGGAATAGTCAATAGCCTGGCGCCGGGGGCATACCCCGCAGACGGGCATGGTTCGCAGGTGGTTTCATTTCGTGGTTCTACGTTTTAGACGGGGCCACGAGTGAGACGTTGTTGAGGTTAGTGATCGTCACAACCAGCGCTGCGTGCTATCCCACCGACAACCGATGCGTTTCGCATCTTCACTTCGTCGTCATGCATCTGCTTCTTGCGGACAATCCCGGTCACGTCGATTCCCGAAACGATGATGCGCGCGCACCGAAAACGTGATCGCCCATTCGTTCTGACCATTTCGTTCGTCACTCGTGGCCGCGCGCCACTTCCCGCTCAATGCACTGGCGCGACCGAGCCGACCGATAACGGCATGTAGCCGGTCGCTTGCCTTCGCCTCACCTGTTCGCAGCAACAGCATTAACTCAAGCCAACGCGCTGGCTATTGCTCGTCAGCTCGACAACGAAGTCAATAAAAGCTCTCGTCTTCGCCGGCACGTGATGGCGCGATGGGAAGTAGGCGTATAAGGGGTATCGCTCGTCTGCCCATTCGGGAAAGAGATTGATCAATCGGCCTTCTGCAATCAGTGGCTCGGCAACAAGAAGCAGCATCTGCGCAATCCCGGAACCGTCGACGCATGCGTTGATCAGCGCACTGGGGTCGTTCACCGTGAGGCGGCCCCGCGTGTCCACCACAATGCGCTTTCGCTTGCGATGGAATTCCCAGGGAAACGGCCTGCCCGTTTCCGGGTTGCGAAATTCAAGGCATTTGTGGCTTCGGCTTTCAAGGTCCTCGGGTTTCGCCGGGCGTCCCCAACGCGCGACGTACGAGGGCGCCGCGACCGTGACAATGCCGGTATTGAGCAGCTTTCGCGCGATCAGGGTGGATGCTTTGGGCTCGCCGAATCGCACGGCGAGGTCGAAGCCGTCCATGACGAGATCGCCAAGATTGTCTCGCGCGATGAACTCGATTTCGAGGTCGGGATGGGCATCCATGAATCCATCCAGCTGTCGACCGATGATGGTCCGGTAGAAGGCGGGATCCAGATTGATTCTCAGCTTGCCGCGCACAGCCGACGCGCCACCTGTCGCGGCAGCGGCCGCTTCTTCCAGGCCTGCGAGGTGGGGCATGACCTGCTCGTAAAAGCGACGACCCTCTTCCGTCAAGGAGACGGAGCGCGTCGTTCGATTGAATAGCCGGATTTTCAGTCTCTTTTCCAGCCTCGCGATCGCCCGGCTGACGCCCGGTGGCGACATTTCCAACGCTTCTGAAGCGGCCGCAAACGTCCCCGCATCGACCACTGCGGCGAATACGCCAATACCACTGGACAGTTTCTCGCTACTCGATGTCATGGTCGCGGGGGTGAATACGCGCAACGGACTGCAATCGATCCGATGAGGGCCAACACATCGACGCCGCACCGTGCCGCCACGTGGGTTACCGATGCACAGCATGCCTCATTGGTGATTCGATGTCACTTATCCGATGCCATCCATGTCATTTAATTTCAATCGGCGTTTCTCCAGAATTCACATCACCGAGACATTCCGTCTTGCTGATCGAAAGGAGATTGACATGAACATCCGTATTCTCATCGTTGCCATCGCGACCGCGATTTCTCTTCCCGTCGTCGCACATGCGCAGAGTGATGCATCGGGCACGACACGTGCGCAGGTCCGTCAGGAAATCGTGCAACTCGAGCGTGTGGGATATCAACCGGCACGCCTCGACAACGCCAATTACCCCGATGACATTCTCGCAGCTGAAGCGCGCATTCGCGCGGCTGGCGGTGCCAATTCGTATGCCGTCAACGCCGTAGGCGGCGCAACGGATGGCCACTCCGATTCGGGGATTCGCCTTGTCGCGAGCGGCTCGCAAAGCCAGTTGTTCTCGCATCATTGAGACTCCGTGATGCCACGATTTATTCACCCGTAGAGGAGCACAAAATGACGGTCATTCTGAATCGCCGTCGGCTTCTGAAAGGTGCGCCGAGCCTGCTGGCCGTTGCGACGCTCGGCGCGTTCGCAAGCCGGAACGCGCAAGCAACGCAGCAAGGTGCACCAGAAGAAGCAGCGCGGGTCCGGCATCCCGCTTACGCGTCGATCGATCAATGCCTGCAACGGGCGGTCGACGACGGCACGGTAGCCGGTGTCGTGGCCATGGGTGCCACGCCGCGCGGGCTCGTCTACGAGGGAGCGCGCGGGGTGGCGAATGTTCACAATCGTGACGCCATCACCCCCGACACGATCCTCTGGCTTCTGTCGATGACCAAGGCGATTACCGCAACCGCGTGCATGCAACTCGTCGAACAGGGCAGGCTGCGCCTGGATCAGCCCGCGGGCGAGATCCTGCCGCAGTTGAAGTCGCCTCGTATCCTCGACGGGTTCGACGCTTCGGGGCAGCCGAAGCTGCGTCCCGCGCGCAATACGATCACGGTGCGTCATCTGCTCACGCATACCTCCGGCTTCACATACAGCATCTGGAGCGGCGAAATCGGTCAGTACGAGAAGGCGACGGGGATGCCCGACATCGGCTATTCGATGGAAGGCGCATTCGCGGCGCCGATCGAGTTCGAGCCGGGCGAACGCTGGCAGTACGGCATCAGCATGGACTGGGTCGGCAAGCTGGTGGAGGCCGTGACCGACCAGTCGCTGGAGGTCTATTTCCGCGAGCACATCTTCACTCCGCTAGGCATGCGCAATACGGGCTTCCTCATCGGCAGCGCACAGAAAGAGCGCGTCGCAACCATGCACAGACGTCAGGCAGATGGCTCACTGGTGGCCGAGCCGTTCGAGATCAACCAGCGTCCTGAATTCTTCATGGGCGGGGGTGGACTGTTCAGCACGCCACGCGACTACATGGCGTTTCTGCAGATGTTATTGAACGGCGGCACGTATCGCGGTGAGCGTGTTCTGCGCGCCGACACCGTGGCGGCGATGTTCCGCAATCACATCGGCGATCTGCAGGTTACTGAAATGAAGACGGCGCTGCCATCGTGGTCGAACAGCTTCGATCAGTTTCCGGGCACCGTGCACAAGTGGGGGCTGTCGTTCGACATCAATACACAACCTGGGCCAAACGGACGCAGCGCGGGCAGCGTGAGTTGGGCGGGACTGCTCAACACCTACTACTGGGTGGATCCGGTCAAGCGCGTCACCGGATCGCTCTATACGCAGGTTCTGCCTTTCTACGATGCCCGCGTCGTGGACCTCTACGGACAGTTTGAGCGCGCGCTTTACGACGGCCTGAAGCGTGCCTGAGCGCCTGACCACCTGGCCGCCGCAACGTCGCAACGCGGCGCGCTCTCTTTTTTACATGCAAGGACGATGTAGTCGAGCTGAATACGGTTCTTGACGAGATTGTGTCGCGGGCGGTCTGACCGCTACCGGTTGGTCGATGCAGGCAACTGCGCGTCGATCGACGATTGCATCACACACCGATTCACGAAGGAGTACACGATGGAATACAGCACGCTTGGCAGAACCGGGCTGCGCGTCTCACGGCTGAGCCTTGGCGCAATGACGTTCGGTGCAGGCTCGGGCATCTGGGGCGACATTGCCGGAGTGGACCGCGATCAGGCCGCCGGGCTCGTCTCGATGGCGGTGGACCGGGGCGTCAACCTGATCGACACGGCGGACGTCTACTCGCAGGGTCGCTCCGAGGAAGTCGTGGGAGAGGTGCTGGGTGCGCTCGGGCTGGACGAAAGTCGAATGCTCGTCGCGACCAAGGTTCGGCTGCGCACCGGCCCTGGCCAGAATGATGTGGGTTTGGGCCGCTCGCATATCATGCGCTCGGTCGAGACCAGCCTGAAGAGACTTGGCCGCGATCACATCGACCTGCTCCAGTTGCACGACCGCGACGCGCTCGTTCCGCTCGACGAGACGCTTCGTGTGATGGACGACCTCGTCACGCAGGGCAAGGTCCGTCACATCGGCGTGTGCAATTTCAGTGCAGCCGATCTCGAGCGCGCTTTCGGCATAACGTCCCGCACCGATCGGGTGCGTGTGGCGAGCAATCAGGTGCACTACTCGCTGACATGCCGTGATGTGGAGCACGAAATCATGTCTGTTGCAGCGGCAAACCATATTGGTCTTATGGTTTGGAGCCCACTGGCCGGCGGCTACCTGAGCGGCAAGTATGGTCAGAATGGCGAAGCTGGCGGGCGTCGTACGAAGCTCGATTTTCCTCCGGTCGACATCGTCAGGGCCGAGCCGATCGTCGCCGTCTTGCGTGAAGTGGCTGGCGAACTGGCGGCCATGCCGGCTCAAGTTGCACTGGCCTGGTTACTCGCGCGCGAGCAGATCACTTCGGTTATCGTCGGAGCCCGCGCGCCCGCACAACTCGCAGCCAACCTGGACGCGCAGAATTTCGCACTAACCGCTGAACAGCTCGCGCGCCTCGATAAGGTCTCCGGGACACCTGTTCCGTTCCCCCACTGGATGCAGCGCTTCCATGACCGGGACCGGGTTCCCGCTTGATCAACGGGGCGTGGTAGATGTCGAACCGCGAAGCAGGCGGCGCGTGGCCCGCACCGCAAAAGCGAAGCCCGCCGACACCCGGCGGCTTCGCTTTTCCACTCATCCCCGATGCGGAATATCGAGCGCACGCACAACGGCCGGACGCGCGAGGAAAGCGTCGAGCACGCGCGTGACGTGCGGGAAGTCGCGAATCCCGACCAGATCGCCTGCCTCATAGAACCCGACGAGATTACGCACCCACGGGAACGTCGCCATGTCGGCGATGGTGTAGTGCTCGCCCATGAGCCACGTGCGACCTTCGAGACGGCCGTTCAGCACGCCGAGCAGACGGCGCGACTCGGCGACATACCGGTCGCGCGGACGCTTGTCCTCGTACTCCTTGCCCGCGAAACGGTGGAAGAAGCCCAACTGGCCGAACATCGGACCGATGCCGCCCATCTGGAACATGAGCCACTGGATCGTCTCGTAGCGCTCATTGCCTGCGCGCGCGAGGAACTGGCCGCATTTGTCCGCGAGATAAATCAGGATCGCACCCGATTCGAACAGCGCGAGCGGCTGGTCATCCGGGCCATTGGGATCGAGGATGGCAGGAATCTTATTGTTGGGATTCAGCGAAAGGAATTCGGGCGACATCTGATCGTTCGCGTCGAAGCGAACGAGATGCGGCTCGTAGGCGAGGCCCGATTCTTCGAGCATCACCGAAACCTTGACGCCGTTCGGCGTAGGCAGTGAATAGAGCTGAATGCGCCCGGGATGCTGCGCGGGCCATTTGCGGGTAATGGGAAAAGCGGAGAGATCGTTCATGCGGGCGGTTCCTTTTACCAGGCGTCGTGTGTGCGTTTGCAAACACCGCCCAGTTTAGGGGAATCCGCGGGCGGCGTGTTTTGGCCGCCCGCGTCCCTGCGTGCCCTGCGTGAAAATCGCGCGTGCCGCGTTACGCCCAGAGGTGCTTGCCGAAGAACGTGAGCGAGCGGTCCCACGCCAGTTGCGCCCAGACCGGGTCGTACTGCGTCGCGGCGATGCGGTCCGGACCGACGGCGTCTTCATTGGCGAACGCGTGGTGCGCGAGATAGCGGTGGAATTCGACGTTCACGTTGGCGTCGCGCAGCTTCTTTTCGAGCGCGTCCACGGCTTCGGGCTTGAAGAACTGGTCCTGCATGCCCCAGTGGCCGAGCACGGGCGCCGTGATCTTCGTGGCGTCGATGTATTCGAGCGGCGGCAGGCCGTACCACGTCACCACTGCGGAAAGCGCGGGAGTCATGCCTGCGGCGAGCAGCGTCAGCGCGCCGCCCATGCAGAAGCCCGTCAAACCGACGCGGTCGGTCAGCGTCTTCAGGTAATCGACGGCGCCGCGCACGTCCTGCGAAGCGGCATCCGCGAAGTCGAGCCCCTGCATCAGGTGGTTCGCTTCCTCTTCCTCGACCGTGGCCTTGCCGCGATAGAGATCGGGGACGAGCGCCACATAGCCCGACTGTGCGAGGCGGTCGGCCACGCCGCGGATCTGGTCGTTCAATCCCCACCATTCCTGGATCACGACGATGGCGGGTGCGCCGTCGACCTTCTCAGGCTTCGCGAGATACCCCTGCAGCGCCTGGCCGTCGGGGCGGTTAAAGGTGATCATGGATCCTGCGTGCTGTTTCATGGTGCTCATTCCTTTCTGTGCGGAACCTGAATTGGGCGGAAGCCGTAGCATAGCGCCTGCGCGTCCGCAACGCCTGAGGCGTGCGCGTCATTCGCCGATCAGATGCAGCACGATATCGCGTGCCTGTGCATGCCGGCGATGCTCGAACAGATAAATGCCCTGCCAGGTGCCGAGCACCGGCTCGCCGTGTTCGACCGGTATCGACAGCTGCGTTTGCGTGAGCACGGTGCGCAAATGTGCGGGCATGTCGTCGGGGCCTTCCGTGTCGTGTTCGTAGCGCTGCGGATCTTCGGGGACGAGTTCATCGAAATAACGCTCGATGTCGCGGCGCACCGACGGGTCCGCATTTTCCTGGATCAGCAGCGAGGCCGACGTATGGCGGCAGAACACGGTCAAAAGGCCCGTGCCGATGCCGTGTTCGCGCACGAACGCGCGCACGTCCGCGCTGATGTCGACGAGGCCGCGCGTGCGCGCGTTCACGCGCAGATGATGAAGTGCCTGGCGCATGGTTGTAACTCCTTCGTGGTCGCGTGATCCGTGTGATGGATGAGCATAACGGATGCCGCGGCGCCCGGGGAGCGTCCGGCACGCGCGCGTGCTTGCTGGTAGGATGTCGCCCTTGCCGCCGGGCCGGCGGCGCGAAAGCGCCCCCTCGACGCACGGCAAACACCGGATACACCCAGGAGAACGCATTTGAACCTTACCCGCTTCGCGAAGGGCCGCCATGCCACGAAGGCATTCGACCCCGCCCGCAAGATTCCCGCATCCGTCATCGACGAACTGAAGGAGCTGGTTCGTTTCAGCCCGTCGTCGGTGAACTCGCAGCCGTGGCATTTCGTGATCGCATCGAGCGACGCGGGCCGCGCGCGCGTCGCGAAGGCCATGCAACCGGGCTACGCCTATAACGAGCCGAAGGTGCTGAACGCATCGCACGTCGTCGTGCTATGCGCGCGCACCGACATGGACGACGCCCATCTCGCCGCCGTGATCGCGCAGGAAGAAGCGGATGGCCGCTTCGCCAACGCCGATGCGAAAGCGGGCCAGCAGAAAACGCGTGCGTATTACGTGGATCTGCATCGGGAGCGCCGCGACCTGTCCACGTGGATGGAAAAGCAGGCGTATCTGGCGCTCGGCACGCTGCTGATCGGCGCGGCCACGCTCGAGATCGACGCGTGCCCGATGGAAGGTTTCGACGTAAAGACGCTCGACGCGGAACTCGGCCTGAGCGAAAAGGGCCTGACGTCGGTGGTGGTGGTGAGCCTCGGCTACCGCAGCGACAGCGATTTCAACGCGAAGCTGCCGAAGTCGCGTCTGCCCGTGCAAACCGTGTTCACCGAACTCGCGTAACGTTGGCTCGCAAGGCGGGCGTGGGTGTTACGCGCCTGCCTTGCGCACTCTTGTTCTCCCGTCGCTCACACGTTCCCACTGGCAAAGCCCGCCCCACGTCGCTATAGCGCCGTGCCTGGCGATCATGGGCTTTGTGTCGCCGCCGGCATGTGGCTCGCCTGTTCGGAGGGCGCATTCGCCGTGTTGGCATTCGGGTCTTCGCGGTCCGGATGCCCTGCCTCGTGCAGTGCGCCGGACCATCCTCCCCCCAGATCACCGATCAACGAGGCCGCCGTGAGCAGCCGCTGCTGCTGCACGCCCAGCGCTGTCTGCTGCTGGACCAACTGCGTGGTCTGAGCCGTCGCGACAGTCGTGTAATCGACGGTACCCGCTTCGAATTCATCCTGGGCGATCTGCGTGCCGTGGATGGCGTCGCGCACGGCGGCGTCGAGCGCATCCGATTGCTGCGCGAGGATACGCAACCCGGACAGATCGTTCTCCACGCTCTCGAACGCATTCAGCACCGTGCCGCGATAGTTCGCCAGCGCCGCGTCGTAGCTTGCGCGCGCCGCGGCTACCTGGCCTCCACGCAATCCGCCGTCGAAGATCGTTTGCGTCGCGCTCGCGCCGAGCGACCACACGTAGTTGTTCATATGCAGCAAGCCCGCGAGCGGCGATTGCGTGAAGCCGGCGAGCGCCGAGAGCGAGATCGTCGGGTAGTACGCCGCGGTCGCTACGCCGATCGACGCGTTCGCTGCGGCCATGTTCCGCTCCGCCGCCGCGATGTCCGGGCGGCGCTGCAGGATCGTGGAGGGCACGCCAGCGGGAATCGACGGGAGAGTCGGCAGCTTTTCGCTGTGCGCAATAGTGAGGTCCTCGGGATTGCGGCCCACGAGTACCGCGATCGCATGCTCGTTCTGCGCGCGCACGACGCCGAGCGAAATCAGGTTCGCTTGTGCCGCTTCCAGTTGCGTACGCGCGAGAACGAGGCTGGACGGCGGGACGGTGCCGGCGAAATCCTGATCGGCCACCACGCGCAGGAACGCCGTGTAGGCGGCGACTGTGTGCGTGAGCAGGTCGATATTCGCGTCGGCGACGCGCAGGCCTATCACGGCGTTGGCCAGCACGATCTGTTCGGACAACGTAGCGTTGGCGAGCGTCGCCTCGCTGGCCTGCGCAGTCGCGGAGTTTTGTTCGATCTGGCGGCGCACTTCGCCCCACACGTCGATGTCCCAGCTCGCGGTGCCTTCAAGCGCGCCCGCGTTGTTGATGCGCGAGAAGCCGCCGCTGCTGCCGAGCGAGCTGACCCCGCTCACGCTGTTGAGCGTGCCGATGGCCGAACGCTCGCGTGTGAGCGAGCCGGTCACCCCGAGCGTCGGAAACAGGCCAGCACGCGCGACGCGCACTTCAGCGACCGCCTGCTGATAGTTCGCGTAGCTCTGCCGCACGGTCTGGTTCGACACCGCGACGAGGGGCTCCAGTTCGTCGAGCAGCGGGTCGTTGAAAGCGGTCCACCAGTCGCCTTTCGGGCTTTCGGCGGCGGGCTCGGCCTCGGTCCAGCCGGGCAGCTCCTTCCAGGTGGCGGGCACAGTCACCTGCGGACGATGGTAATCGGGGCCGACCATGCAGCCGCCGACGAGCATCGCAAAGGCGAACGGTGCGAGCCGCAGCGCGGCGCGCGTGAGCGTCGCGGAAGAGTGGCGGCGCGCTGGCATGTGGGGGGGCTTCATCATGATGCGCTCTCATCGGCCTGGCGGTTCCAGGGCAGGCGCTCGGCCCAGCGTGCGAGACGAGCGCGCAGGCGGTCGAGGAACAGGTAAATAACGGGTGTGGTGTACAGCGTAAAGATCTGGCTCAGAAGCAGGCCGCCCACCACGGTCACGCCGAGCGGCTGGCGCAGCGACGCACCCTGGCCGATGCCGATCGCGAGCGGCACCGCGCCGAGCACGGCGGCGAACGTGGTCATCATGATCGGTCGCAGACGCACCACGGCGGCTTCATGGATCGCGCGTCTCGCATCCATGCCTTCGTAGCGCTGCAACTGGATCGCGACGTCGACCATCATGATGCCGTTCTTCTTGACGATGCCGATCAGCAGGATGATGCCGATCATCGCGATGACCGAAAACGGCGTGCCGAAGATCAGCATGGCGAGCGTCGCGCCGATGCCGGCGGAGGGCAGCGTCGAGAGAATGGTGAGCGGGTGGATGGTGTTTTCGTAGAGCACGCCGAGCACGATATACACGACGGCGAGCGCGGCGAGGATCAGGAGCGGCACGGTGCCCATCGACTGCGCATAGGCCTGTGCCGCGCCAGCAAATGCGCCATGCACCGAAGCGGGCATGCCGATGTCGCGTTCGGCCTGGTTGATGATCTGCTCCGCGCCGCTCAGCGAGCCGCCTTTGGGCAGATTGAACGAGATGGTGCCCGCGACCAGGCCACTCTGGTGATTCACCTGCGTGGCGGTGTGGCTCGTCACCCACGTCATGAGCGCTTTTAACGGCACCATGGTTTCGGCGGCGGTGCTATCCGGGCTGCCGGTCGTACCGCCGCCCTTGCTGTTGGCAATCGCATTGGTGAGCTGGTTCGCCACGGCGTTCGCGTTGAGTGCGTTCGTGTTCAACGTGGTGCCAGAGGTCGTGCTCACGGCCACGTGCGACGTCACGCCGGAGATGGTGCCGGGATGCATCTGTGTCTGTGCGGCGCCGCTCGCGTTGCCCGCTGCCGTGGAAAGCCAGATCTGGTCGAATGATTGCGGAAACTGCCAGTGCTGCGGCGCGACTTCCATCACGACGAAATACTGGTTGATCGCGTTATAGATGGTCGACACGGTGCGCTGGCCGAACGCGTCGTAGAGCGTGTTGTCGATCTGGTTCGGATCGAAGGTAAAGCGCTTCGCGGTCTTGCGATCGTAGGTCACGTCGGCCTGCAGGCCGTTTTGCTGCAGGTCGGAGTTCACGTCGAGCATCTGGGTACGATGCTTGTTCAGTTCGTCGACGAGCCGTGGCACCCAGGTGAAGAGCGCGTCTGCGTCTTCGCTCGTGAGCGTGTACTGGTATTGCGCCGCTGCCTGCCGCCCGCCGATCTGGAGGTCCTGTTGCGCCTGGAGGAAGAGTCGCGCGCCGGAGACCGCGTTGAGCTTCGGCCGCAGCCGGTTGACGACTTCGGTGGCCGAGAGATGGCGTTCGTTGAGCGGCTTGAGTTCGATGAAGACATTGGCCGTGTTGAGCGCGCGCCCGCCCGTGAAGCCGGCCACCGAGGCCACGGCGGGGTCCTTCTGCACGATCGACTGCAACTGAGCGAGCTTTTTCGACATCGCCTGGAACGAGATGCTCTGGTCCGCGATGATCTGGCCAATCAGGATGCCGGTGTCCTGCTCGGGGAAGAACGTGGCGGAGAGCAGGCGAGCGACGAACACGTTGGCGACGAGCAGCCCCATCAGCACGAAGATGACGAGCGCCGCATGGTCGAGCGCGGCTTCGAGCGAACGCGAATAGGCCGCTTTGAATCGTCCGAACTGCGCCTCGAACCACGCGGAAACGCGCCCCTGCGGGCGCGCGTTTTGCCGGCGCTGGAGCACATACGCGCACATCGCCGGCGTGACCGTGAGCGAGACGACGAGCGAGATGAGGATTGCGATGGAGAGCGTCATCGCGAACTCGTGGAAGAGCAGGCCGACAATACCCGGCATCAGCAGGATCGGCAGAAACACGGCGATGAGCGAGAGGCTCATCGACACCACGGTGAAGCCCACTTCGCCCGCGCCGCGCAACGCGGCCTCTTTCGGTTCGAGACCGGCTTCGATGTGGCGCACGATGTTCTCCAGCACGACCACGGCGTCGTCCACGACGAAACCGGTGCCGATGGTGAGCGCCATCAGCGAGAGATTGTCGATGCTGTAGCCGAGCAGGTACATCGGCCCGAAGGTGCCGACGATCGAGATCGGCAGTGCGACGGCGGGGATCAGCGTGGCGCGTGGCGAGAGCAGGAACACGAACACCACGCCGATCACGAGCAGAACGGCGATGAACAGCGTGCGCTCCGTTTCGGCCACGGAGGCACGCACGGATTCGGAGCGGTCGATCGCGACGTGGACCTTGATCGACGCGGGCAGCGCCGCTTCGATGGCGGGCAGCCTCGCCCCGATCTGCTGCACGGTTTTGACGACGTTACTGCCCGGCATCGGATAGACGATGACGAGCACCGCTGACTTGCCGTTATAAAGGCCCGCGTTGCGGATGTTTTCGTTCGAGTCGAGCACCTCGGCGACGTCTTTGAGCAACACCGGCGAGCCTTCGCGATACGCGATCACGATGTCCTTGAATGGCGCGGCCTTGCTGATCTGGTCGTTCGACAGGACCTGGTAGCGCTGGTCGCCCTGATCGATGTGGCCTTTCGCGCTGTTCGCGTTGGCCGCGCCGATCGCGGCGCGCACGTCCTCCATGCCGATGCCGTAGCTGTTGAGTTTGCCGGGCTCCAGTTCCACACGCACGGACGGCAGCGCGCCGCCCCCCAGCGTGATCTGGCCCACGCCGTTCACCTGCGAAAGCTGCTGCTGGATCACCGAATCGGCGGAATCGTAGAGTTGCGCCTTCGTGAGCGTGTCCGAGGTGAGCGCGAGCACCATGATCGGCGCGCTCGCCGGGTTGTACTGGCGATAGGTCGGATTGCTGCGCAACGTGGTGGGCAGGTCCGCGCGCGCGGCCTGAATGGCCCCTTCGACGTCGCGCGCTGCACCGTTGATGTCACGCGTCAGCCCGAACACGATGATGATCATCGACGAGCCCACATAGCTGATCGACGTGAGCTGGCTGACGTCCGCGATGGTGCCGAGGCGGCGCTCCAGCGGCTCGGCGACCGTGGCCGCCATGATGTCGGGGCTCGCGCCCGCCATCGTGGCCTGCACGACGATCACCGGATACGCGATATTCGGCAGCGGCGCGACCGGCAGCCGGAAAAACGCGAGCGCGCCTGAAATCAGGATCGCGATCGCGAGGAGTGAGGTCGCGACCGGTCGCCGGATGAAGAGCGCCGAGATGTTCACGGCGTGCCTTCGGGAGCGGGCGGTGCGCCGCCATCGGGATTGCCTGCACCGTCGGCGCTACGCTTGCGGCCGAAGCGCACGGCGAGACGGTCGAAGAACAGATAGATCACGGGCGTCGTGAAGAGCGTGAGCATCTGCGATAGCGTGAGGCCGCCGATGATCGCGAGACCAAGCGGCCGCCGCAGCTCTGACCCGGTGCCGGCGCCGAGCAGCATCGGCAGCGCGCCGAGCATGGCCGCGAGCGTGGTCATCAGGATCGGGCGGAAACGCAGGATCGAGGCCTCGAAGATCGCTTCGCGCGGCGGCTTGCCGTGCACGCGTTCGGCTTCGAGCGCGAAGTCCACCATCATGATGGCGTTCTTCTTGACGATGCCGATCAGGAGCACGATGCCGATGATGCCGATCACGTCGAGGTCGTCGCCCGCGATCATCAGCGCGAGCAGCGCGCCGATGCCGGCGGAAGGCAGCGTGGAGAGAATCGTGACCGGATGCACATAGCTCTCGTAGAGCACGCCCAGCACGATATAGACGGCCACGAGCGCGGCGATCAGCAAATACACTTCGCTCGTGAGCGAATCTTCGAACGCCTGCGCGGCGCCCTGCAACGACAACGTGATCGACGGCGGCAATTGCGCAGCCGCCTCAGCCTTGCGGATATCGCGCACGGCGGCGGAAAGCGATCCGCCCTGTGCGAGGTTGAACGAGATCGTCACGGAAGGAAACTGCGCGAGGTGGCTGATCACGAGCGGCGAGCGCATGATCTGGATCGTCGCGATGCCCTTGAGCGGCACCTGGCCCGTTGCGCTCGTCTGGCTAGGCAGATAGATGTTGCCGATCGAATCGACGGTGGCGAGCGTCTCCGGTTTCGCGACGAGAATCACGCGATACTGGTCCGACTGCTGGAAAATCGTCGAGACGATGCGCTGGCCGAGGGCGTCGTAAAGCGCATTGTCGATCGTTGCCGCGGTGATGCCGTAGCGCGCCGCGAGCTGGCGGTTCACTTCGACATTGACGGCGAGGCCGTCCGTATTCAGATCGCTCGTGACGTCGCTGATCGCGGGGATCTGCTTCATACGCGCGATCAGCGCGGGCACGTACTGATTGAATGCCTCCTGATTCGGGCCGCGCAGCACGACGTTGTACTGATTGGGCGACACCGTCGTGTCGAGCGTGAGTTCCTGCTCCGGCTGCAGATAGAGCCGGATGCCCGGTACCTTCGCCACCCGCTGCTGGATGCGCCGCGCGACTTCCACGGCGGTTTCGGAGCGATCGTCGTGCGGCTTCAGATTGATGAGGAAGCGCCCGTTGTTGAGCGTCGTGTTGATGCCGTCAATGCCTACATACGAGGTGAGCGAGACGACGTCGGGGTCTTTGAGGATCTCGTCGGCGAGCGCGGACTGGCGGCGCACCATCGCGAGGTAGGACACCGAGTTGTCGGCCACGCTGATGCCCTGCAGCACGCCCACGTCCTGCACCGGGAAGAGACCTTTCGGGATCACGATGTACAGGAGCATCGTGAGCACAACTGTGCCCACGGCCACGAGCAGCGTGAGCGTCTGATGGTCGAGCACCCACTTCAGGCCGCGTTCGTAGGCGCCGAGCAGCTTGTTGAAGAGCGATTCGCTGATGCGCTCGAAACGGCTCGGGTGGCGTTCGGCCTGCGCGCGCAGCATGCGAGCGCAGAGCATCGGCACGACCGTGAGCGAGACGACCGCCGAGAGCACGATGGTCACGGCGAGCGTCACCGCGAATTCGCTGAAGAGCCGCCCGATCACGCCGCCCATGAAAAGCAGTGGAATCAGCACGGCAATCAGCGAAATGGTCAGCGAGAGAATGGTGAAGCCGATCTGCCCCGCGCCTTCCAGTGCCGCCTCAAGGGGCTTCTTGCCCTCCTCCAGATAACGCACGACGTTCTCGATCATCACGATCGAGTCGTCCACGACGAAGCCCGTCGCGATGATGAGCGCCATCAGCGAAAGATTGTCGATCGAGTAGTTCAGCTCGTACATCAGCGCGAGCGTGCCGATCAGCGAGACCGGCACTGAAATGCTCGGAATGATCGTGGCGGGCACGTTGCGCAGGAACACGAAAATCACGGCCACCACAAGCACGACCGCGAGCACGAGTTCGAACGCGGCATCGGCCACCGATGCGCGGATCACGCCGACACTGTTCGACACCACCGTGACGTGCATGCCCGCGGGCAGCGCCGCTTCGAGCTGCGGCAATTGCCGCGTGATCTGGTCGACCGTGGCGATGACGTTCGCGCCCGGCTGGCGCTGGACGTTCAGCACGATCGCGGGTGTGCGGTTGTACCAGGCGCCGCGCTCCACGTCCTGCGCCGCCGTGCTCACGCGCGCGACATCGCGCAGGAACACGGGCGCGCCGTTCTGGTAGGCGATGACCGTGTCTTCGTAATCCCTCGGGTCCGAGATCTGATCGTTCGAATTGATCGTGTAGTTGAGCTCGGGGCCGTCGAAGTTGCCCTTCGGGGCGCTCACGTTCACGTTGGCGAGCAGCGTGCGCAGGTCGTCGAGATTGAGGCCGTAGGCGGCGAGCTTCTGCGGATCGGCTTCCACACGCACGGCGGGCACGTTGCCGCCCGCCGTCGTGACGAGACCCACGCCCGACACCTGCGAGATCTTCATCGCGAGCCGGTTGTTGGCCGCATCCTGCAACTGCGTGAGCGACATCGACTTCGACGTGATCGCGAGCGTGAGGATCGACTGATCCGCGGGATTGACCTTCGCGTAGGTCGGCGGTGCGGGCAAGCCCGCCGGCAGGAAGCTGTTGGCCGCGTTGATGGCCTGCTGGACGTTCTGCGCGGCGACGTCGAGATTGAGCGCGAGGTCGAACTGCATCGTGATGACCGACGCGCCTTGCGAACTGTACGAGATCATCTGCTGCAGGCCAGGGATCTGACCGAGCTGCACTTCGAGCGGCGCGGTGACGGTGGTGGCCATCACCGAGGGGCTCGCGCCGGGGTAGAAGGTCTGCACCTGGATGGTCGGATAGTCGACCGAAGGCAGGGACGACACCGGCAGGAACTTCATCGCGACGAGGCCGACCAGCACCATCGCGATCATCAGGAGCGATGTAGCGACTGGCCGGAGGATGAACAGGCGGGAGATATTCATCTGCACCAGGTCCGCGGCTTACGATGCCGGCGATGCCGCGCGGGGCGTGCCCGGCGCAGTCGACGCCGCCTTATCGTGGTGCGCTTGCGCGTTGCCTGCCTGGCCCTTGCCGCCGGGGGCCGGGCCGCTTCCTTCGGGCGCGGCGCCGGCCGCTGCGGGGTGTGCGGCCGCTGGCTGGATCTTTGCGCCGTCCGAGAGGCGGTCGAGGCCGTCGGTCACCACGCGCTGACCCGCCGAGAGCCCCGAGACGATCACGGTGTGCCTCCCGTCGCCGGGCCCGAGCGTGACCTTGTGGACCGAGACCGTGTTGTCGGCGTTCACGAGATACACATAATCGCCGGGCGCGCCGGTCTGCACGGCGGGTGTGGGCACGAGCACGGCGTTCTGCAGCGTGTCCACCATCAGGATTACGTTCACGAACTCGTTGGGGAAGAGCGCTTCGTCGTCGTTGGGAAGGCTCGCGCGTAGCGTGACCGTACCGGTGGCCGTCGCCATCTGGTTGTTGATCGCGAACAGCTTGCCGGTGGCGAGCTGTTTCGTGTTGTTGCTGTTGTAGACCGTGACCGGCAGCGTCGCTCCCGAGTTGAAACGCTGCAGCACATCGCCGAGCGTGTTCTGCGGAATGGCGAACTGGACGGTGGTGGGCTTCATCTGCGTGATCACGACGATGCCGGGCTGGCTCGACGCCGTCACGAAGTTGCCCGGATCGACGAGCCGCAGACCGACGCGCCCGGCCACCGGCGCCGTGATGTGGCAATACTCGATGTCGAGCGCGAACTGCGCGATGTTCGCGAGATCGGCCTTCACGGCGGCCTCCGCCTGCTGGACGACGAACCGTTGGTTGTAAAAGGTCTGTTCGGCGATCGAATGCCGCTCGTTCAGCAGCGTGAAGCGCGCAAGGTCCGCGTGGGCCTGGTCACGCGCCGCCTCGTCCTTCGCGAGCTGCGCCTCGGCTTGCTGTTTGCCGATCTCGTACTGGCGTGGGTCGATCTGTGCGAGGAACTGGCCTTTCTTGACGTCCTGGCCTTCTTCGTAGCCCACGGCGGTCAGGTACCCGCTCAACTGCGGAAGCACCGTGATGGTGGCGATGGGCGTGATCGTGCCGAGTGCGTTGAGCGTTTCGGGCATCGGGCCGAGTGTGACGGTGGCGACTGTCACGACCTGCGCGGCCGGGCCGTGTTCGGGCTTCGTGCCACGCAGCAGATGCGCGATCACTAACGCAATCAGGACGATCACGACGAGAGCGATCAACAGCGGGCCGCGGCGTTTGCGCGGTGGCTGGGCTGGCGCTTGCTGCGCCGGCGGTTGCGGGGTTGGCGCGGTGCTCACGCTTGCCTCCGTGGGAAAGCGGTCCCGGTACGGTTGACTGCCTGTGCGCACGCCGGGGTGGAAGACGCCCCAAGTGCCGCTTCCCCGGTGTGCGTTGCACGCGGCGGCCGCGCGGTGTCGACGGCATGCCGGAAGCTTTCGGATGGCTCCATACGCATTCTCTTGTGGTTGTTATGCCTTCGCTGCGCAGCGACACACGCTCCGCAGCGAAGGCCGAGAGTTGAAGTCTAACCAAACAGGACGGGGAAATCGAAACGTCAGAATAATGAAAGGTTCTGGCGCGTTATTTCTGTGAGTTCTTCTTACGAGCCGTGGCCAGGCTGGCGCGGGGTTGGCGCGCGTGTCAGCAGACGGTTTGGTGTGGGCGTTGCCGTGGCCGACGACGCGATACTGGCGGCCTGGTGCAGTCTCCCCGCGACTGCCAGTCAAGGTTGCGCAGACGGTGGCGCGAGGCTCGCATGCACCCGGTACAGCAGCGAAGGATCCTGGCCGACGATTTGCCAGTTGACCCATTGACCCGCCGGCACGATCAGTCCCGGATGGATGGCGTGCACCTGGCTCGGCTGCGGCGGCAGCATGCAGCCACCCCGGGTTTCGGACGGGAAATCGCTTTCGAGCGTTTCCAGCGCCTCGATTGCGAGAACGGAGCCAGTCGGGTCCGCACGCAGCGGCGAGACCGTGATGGTGCGCTGCAGGTCGATCCTGGCCGCAGGTTGATCCATGCAGCCGACGTCGTGCGTGACGAGCTTGTGATGTCTGTTGGTCCGAGCCTGGCCTACCGCAGTCGTCCCGTTGAATGAGTCGATTTGCCGGCCGTCGCGGATCACCTGCAGCGTCCAGTTAACGACGGGCTGCACGCTGCGCTGCGCGAAGGGCTGCCACATTGGTGCTGGTTGGGCATACGGTTGAGGTGGTGGCGCTGGCTGCGCGTAAGGCTGAGGTGCTGGTTGTGCGTAGGGCTGCGGCGTTGGCGCGGGCTGTGCATAGGGGCGAGGCGTTGGTGCTGGCGGTACGTTCGGCTGCGGCGCTGGTGCTGGTTGCGCGTACGGCTGCGGTATTGGCGCAGGCTGCTCCGCGGGCTGCGACGTTGTCGGCGGGAGTATAGGCGGTTCCGACTGCACGGCAGGCTGCGGAACGGGCTCATAGGTGGGCTCATGGACACGCCTATGTTCAGGCTTATGAACCGGCTTTTCAGCGAGATTTTTAGCGGGCTTTTCAGCAGGTTTTTGAGCGGGCTGTGGAGCAGGTTGTGGCGTCGGCTTTTGAGCGGCCTGCGGAGTGGGTTGTGGGGCGGACGCGGGCGGGTTCAGAGGAACGGCGTGTATCACCAGCCGTTGCGACGCAGGAACGGCGGGCTGCACCGCACCCTCCGTCTGCGTCTGCGCGTGCGCGGGCACGAACGCGGCAGCGGCGGACAGGACGGCGGCGAGGCAGTTCTTCCACAACAGCATGTCGGCAGGCTCCGGGCACGAGTACCGGCAGAGGTGCAGCACAACGCGTGCCTGGACGTTCGTAGGCGAGGATGCAGAGCACTCATGTGTGCGATTCACAGACATCGTTTCAACTAAAATGAGGCGATGGACCGCGAAATTGCCACGCGATTGCATTGGGTGCGCCTGCATCAGGAGACCGGCAATGCCGGCCTCGTTTGCGCGCGGTGTGGCATCTCCCGACCGACATTGCGCAAGTGGCTGTGCCGCTACCAGGAGGCGGGAGAAGAAGGTCTTCGCTCTCAAAGCCGCCGCCCTCTGAATAGCCCGAATCGAAAGGTCTCCGACGCAGATCGAGCAACGATTCTCCGCCTGCGGGCTGAGCGCAAAGGGGCACGGCGGATTCAGAACGATTTGCGTCTGCACCAGCAAAGAGAACTGTCCCTTGCGACGATTCACAAGGTTCTGTGCGAAGCGTCCGTGAAGCCGTTGGTTCGCCCCAGGAGGCCAGCGCAGCCGAGGCGCTACAGCCGTCCGGTTCCCGGAGATCGCGTCCAGATGGACACGATGAAAATTGCGCGAGGCGTCTATCAGTACACGGCCATCGACGATTGTTCACGCTTTCGTGTACTGGCCGTCTATCCGCGTAGAAATGCCCGAAATACGCTGCTTTTCCTTAATCGAGTCATCGAGGAGATGCCATTTCCGATTCAACGCATCCAGACCGACCGCGGCAGCGAGTTCTTCGCTGAGTCTGTGCAGCGGCGCCTGATGAACGAATGCATCAAGTTCCGGCCGATTCCACCGCGCTCGCCGCACCTCAATGGCAAGGTTGAACGTTCTCAGCTTACTGACCTGAACGAATTCTGGTTCCACCATGCGCCGACAGAGCGGGCAATTGGCCTGCGAATCGAAGAGTGGCAGTTCGACTACAACTGGCGTCGGCCACACGGCTCACTCGGTGGCAAGACCCCTGTTGACCGCATTGCAGAGTTGGGCGAAATCACACCTCTCGCGGAGGACGTGCAAAGTGCGTACGACGAACGGAAAGAGCGACTTCGGCACCGTGAATGGCGGGTCGACAAGATCCTCGGCGAACATCATCGACGCTCCTTGGAAGCCGTGGCCCCTACCGGCGCCACGGCTTCCAAGGAGTCAAAGAAACGGCCTCACAAAAAGTGAAACGATGTCTGTGAATCGCACATCTCGACATTCATGGCGCGTTGCTTTCCCTCGCTGCCGCCGTTATCTGTTCACGCTTCGTTGATGACTTGTGTTAGCGACTCTTAGTCCTTTCATCTTGGCTGTATTTACTTAGGTCCGCCCGAAGGCAAGGACGAAACTAGCGTGCATCCGCATTCGCACGCATCCCCATGTTGCGCCACCTCCCGCCCGTTATCGTGCGCGTGTGAAGTGGCGCGTGCGATGTGGTTATCACCGTGCTTCGGGCACGAAACTGGATCACCGACTCTTGCCACCCCTTTGCCCATAAAAAAGCAGGTCTCCGATCCACTCAGCACTTCCCCATTCGAACTGGTACGATCGCCCACGCGTATCACACCCGGCATATTTAGTCCTTTGTCAAAAGCCCGGTCCGCGGTACCGAACCTTCGCTCGCAGAAAATTCCGCTATCAATCCGGGAAATTTTCCTCAGTCAGCGTCACTGGCTTCCCATTGATCAAGAACTTGTACGAAATGACGCGTTTATCCTGCGACACTCGCATTGAATAAGCGACATCCGCACTGCCTACCTTGAACTTCTTGTCGATTTCCACGGCGGGAATCTTCCCGACAACCACGGGAGCTGAATATGGCGACAACGCGGGAGGAATGATCAAACTCTTGATCAAGCTCCGCATCCTCGCATTTTGCTCGCTCGAATCGACAACTCTCGCTTCGTATATGTATTTCCAGCCGGTGATTTTCGTGAGATGTTCGGCAGTATCCGGGTCCCATGGATACTTCTTCAATAATTCCGGCAGCGTAATCAATGCGCTCTTGATCACATTGACACAACACAAAACCTCCACCTTCTCACCTATATCGAAAAGACCGCTAAACAGGACATCCTCGTTAATTTTTCGATCAACGAATACAACGTCGACGCGCTGAGTATTGGCTGGAGAGCCGCCCGTATCTCCAGCGGCAAGTTGCTCCCACAAGCCGACAGCCGGAGGTTGCTCCGCATGAGCAAACTGACATGTCGACGCGATCAGAATACATAGTGCAATCTTTCTCATAGTGTCTATATTAAGAACCGTTGTCAGACCAGTGCATATTTTCTTTCTCAAAATATCTCACGCCATAGCCAGCCCCAACCGCCTTCAAGTCATCAAACGACTTGATCTCGACGTCATGCCCACTCGAGTCTTTCATTTTCTTTCCAGTGTGACCAATGATATTTAGGTCAACTGCCGCACCGAAATTATGCCGAGAATGTCCGGGCCGTCCCACTGCCTGCTTGGCCGAGTGAATGTTAGTCCCGTAGCCCATGCACATCTCTTTTGCCGCCTTGATTGACGCGTCGAGATCCATGCTGCCGTCGGCTTTACGATGTACCCAGTCGATATTGACGCCGGCATAGGACGGCACCTTGTCCGGACTTTCTTTTCCCTTGGCGATTTGAAAAGCGTGATACATGAGGTACGAACGTTGAATGGGGCGAAGCGCGGCATTGATCTTTACCGTGATATTGGCATCCCGCATCGCGCCAATAAATGCACTCGCTGCTGCCTTGAACGAAGCATTCAACGAATCGAGTGACGCACTGCCCGGATAGCGATGACACCATGCCGCATCGCTCGCTTCCAGTGCAGGCGAACTCACAACGGTCTGTGGGTGGCCGCTCGGAGCGTGCTGATGCACAACTCCCGCTGCAACCGAGCTCGAACCGGAGTTGGATGGGGACGCTGAGCCTGCATGGGGTTGCGCGGGATTTGCAGTTGCGTTCGCAGGAGACGAGGTCGTCGACTGCAATTTTTCCATGGCGGACGCCTCCGCTGCGGGCTCGAGCGTCGGCTTCGTGACGGTTGCCGATGCGGCTTGTTGCGGCGTGACATCGCCATGCTCCCCCTGCGCAGACGACATGTCCGACGTTGCCGGAATCGAGAGATGCTGCCTTGCGTAGATGTGGTTCGCGTCCTTCAGTCCGTTTGCCGCGACCATCGCGCCTACGGTCGTACCGTACTTCGCTGCGATCGCGGAAAGTGTCTCGCCTGACTGTACGATGTGAACACGTGGACGCGGGCGCTCCTCGCTGTCGTGCAGCCTCGGACGTGTCGGAACCCGATAATATGGCGCATTAAATGTATAGGCGCTGGCCGTCTCCGACGTGGTTAATTGGCCCACGTGCTCCTTGTCATCCTGACCGCGTTTGTACTGGATGTTGACATTCTCTCCCATCAATCCGCTATAGATCCACGGCAACTCACCGTTGGCGTTCGTTCGCGCGTCAATGGTCGCGTGCTCACCGCTGAGTTGCATCGTCTGACCGGCGAAAGGCTGGTTCAATTTGTCGAACATCTGAACCTGAACCGGCTTGCCGAGCGGTTTGATAACGCCTGGAACCCATCCCTCCTTTTGTTCCATCGCCGCGCTGACGGCCTTGAACTTGTCATCGCTTAAAGAACCGACAACGTTGCTCGATGAAGCATCCGCCTTCTTCGTCACGAAATTGATGTAACTCTCTGTGTCGTTTTCTGACGGCGGAGCATATTCCGTAATCATGCCTCGGATGGTCTTATCACCGTAAACGCCCTTAAGCAGGTCTTGATGCGCCTGTTGACCCACGGCCCGATCTGGAAAGATGATGAAGGAAACCTTGGATTTGCTTGTCCGCAGCGCATAGCCGATCGCCGACTTCATGACGTAGCTGCTAGGCTTGGTTAAATTGCCCGGATTATTCGTGCGCCACGCAAACGATCCACCGATATAGAGCGTCTCGTTACCTTCTTCATCGAAGTAATGGACCGTCTTCTTTTCCCTGTCATAGGTTGCTCTCACGAACATACGTAATCCCTTTAGTGAGAAAAGAACTCTTTGGCGAGTGCGTCGCCCGCATTCATGTACGACGCCTTGCTACGCAAAGTCTGCACGAGCTTAAAGCGTGCTACGTCGAGGTTTCCGTTAAACCGGTAAACCTTGAATGCAACCATTTCTGGTTTCAGGTAGAGGTCCGGCGCCGTGGCCCCACTCTTAGTAGCTTGGACCGCGTAAAGTGCGTCATTGGATCGATACATTGCGATGGCCTGGACCGTCGAATCAGCGGATTCGACGGTCCTAAGTTCGGAATCGCTGCCTTCGGGCTGATCGACAAGAATCTGTAGCCAACTGCCGCCCGCCTTCCCAGGCAATACATAGCTCGTGAAGGTTTCATAGCCATGCGCCGTGAGGGTGCCGACATAACCTTTGACAACGCGCACAGTCATTCCTGCAAGAGGAACATCGGTTGGTCCATCAACCAGTTTCAGCTGAACGCTAGCGGGGATCTGGCTGACTTCCGCTGCATGCGCCCCTGAGAAACAAAGCGCCAGACACAATACTGCAACCATCTTCATCGGCTAGTCCTCACCATCCAGAATTGCCTGTTCAATTTTGGGGTCTTTGAACACCAATTGCTCGATCAGGCTCCGTTGAAATTGAATCGTTTCGGAATCGACACTTGTTACCATTGCCGAGTCGAACGTCGATTGGAGCGAGCGCTCCTCGTCAACCCTCTCGTTGCCGTCTTGTTGCGCCTGACCAGCGAGTTGCGCAAAACCCGGCGACGACTGAGCGGCATGATCAACGCCGCATTCACAGCTGTCACCATCCGGATGTTCCGCCATGCTCCATTCGCCTTTTTCGCCAAACAACACATCCATGCCTTCTGTATTGGGATGAAAGATTCGTTGTGTTGCCCCAGTTTCATCGATCGTTCCCTTCGCTATCACAGCGCCGCTCTCACTGATGAATTGATAAGGAATCGCTCCGGTTGCACCAAGCCGCTCCTGGAGTTGCTGGTCCACGATGACCTTTGCACTGAAATTTGCAGGAATTTGGCCTGGCCAAAGGTTTGCAGAATCAGTGACACTGGCAGGCCCCTCCCAGTGGAAGTTGCCAGACTTCAGCGTAATGCTGCCCGGGCAGCCTAGTTCTATATTGCCATCGGCGATCTTCACATATGCGCCGCCGCTGGTGAGCGTGATGCCCTGCTTCGCCGCAATGGTAATTTGGCTCTGGACACTGTTGAGTTTGACATCCTTCGCCGCCGAGAGCGCCAACTGGGCATCGGTGCTTCGAACCGTCAAATTTTTTAGGGCACTCAGTGCCATCTCGTCATTTTGAGCCTGGATATCAATCTTGCCAGCGGAAGCGAACATTTTGATGCCCGTCTTTTGTACAAACAGGCTAATCTTTTCCACCACGCTCATTACGAGCGATTTGCCCGTTGCGAGATAGGTGTCTTTGCCGCTGATCAGGTTGATGTGCTGGTCCGCACTAATATGGGTCGACCCCGGTGTTGACAGTGCGATACCCGAAGGGCTTGCCATCAACATGACCGGTTTCGAGAAGCCGTTTGCATTGCCGGCACCACCGCCAGCGGTTCGTCCGCCAGCCCCTTCTGCCCCAGAAATACTATGCTGCGTTGCGTTGGCAAACTTGGTCAGCGCTTCCTGACCAGCTTTCAGACTTTCTGCGTGGCCAGCCACGCTGGCCTCAGAGACCGCTTCAATCACGCTTCCGGCGTTGATCAGTTGTTCGGTAGCGGGTTGTGCACCTAAAGGTTGCGCCACTGAAGTCGAATGCGTCGAAATATATAGGCCCTGTCCAGCGCGGACAGCACCATACGCATCGGACTTCAAATCAAAGCCGCTTCCTAGAAAAGACCCACGTGTATTGCCGCTTTGGTCAATCAAGTACCCCAGGTGAAGCAAACTGTTCCCTGTACTGCTCATCAGTCTGACTCGGTTTTGTCCCGTAGCGTCATCTAGCGCGAGCTCGTTAAAACCAGCGCCCGAATATTCCTTGGTCCGATAACCCGACAGAATCCCGTTGCTGTGCCATTGAGGCTGAACCGCGCCATTGAAAACACGATGTAAAACAATCGGCCGGTCACAGTCCCCACCGATGTGCCCGATGATGACCTCTTCACCGACTCTCGGAACATGCACGCCGCCGTACCCACCTCCCGTATCCGACTGCGCCACCCGCACCCAGCAAGAGGCATTCTGGTCGCCCGGGTTGATCCGCTCCCAAATGAACCGAACCTTGATCCGGTTCAGCGCATCCGTATAGACCTCTTCACCCTTCGGGCCGACGACCATCGCCGTCTCGAGATGCATCTCAGGCTTCTTGTGCTCGAACGGACTGCGATACGGTACCGTTATCCGTTGCGCTTCGACTTCGACCAGAAAGAACCCCTCACTACCGTCGGCATGGTAAATCTTGAGCAACGTATCGCCCGAGTAGCCATTTTGGGCCTCGGCAATTCGACTCTTCAGGCTGTGCGGAAAATTTGTCTCATGGCTAGAAGGCGGAAGATTGTTTTCGATGTACCGCGATACCTTGATCGCCGCGAATTCCCGCTGGTTGGCCGGATCGTGCTGGTGCTCCGGGTGATTATTCAGGCTGAAACGAAGCCCGGCGTCAATACCGCGCACACCGCCCGCGCCATGAAAGCGCTTTGCACGTGACTCCCATTCCTCGAGGTGGATATGCGTCAGATGATCGCCGCGATCCCGATCCGAGTAGGTGTACGCGCCCGTGTATGAGTAAATCTCAAGTTGGCCGGGCAATTCGCCTTGATTCGGCCGCGTCGGCAACGTCGTGCCCTTGGGGTTGAACAATGACGCGGGAGCCTTGTAGTCGAACGTTCGAGTCGTGTACGTCACGCTTTGCAACGTGCGTGATGCCGACCACTGGGTGAACGCGTCGACTTCGCTGGTTGCGCCTGAGCGGTAGAAATCCACCGTCTCCGGCGACATCTTGTTGAGCTTGTAGAGATCGTCGGTGATGACGAACGTATGCGACCTGCCGTCTTCGGCCTGTTGCCAGAATCCGAACAACCCTTCCGACTCCAATAGCCGATGTACGAAATTCCAGTCGGTTTCGCTTTGGCGGCAATACGAGCGCGTAGGCAGCGGCTTGAACAGCGCGAACTGGAAGTGTCCTTGCGCCTGCGGATGCTGATTGAACACGTCCGTGACGATCTGGACGACCGATTTGTCTTGCCAGAGCCGCATGTCGCTACGGAACTTGAGGAAGTACATCCACGACGCGAAACTCAGCTGATAGCCAGTCAAGCTGCCATCAGCACCCAGTCGATGGGCCGTATGGATATAACCGTTGATCGGCAGATAAGACTTACCCGCCTGCTGAATCCACAGCGTTATGGGCTGAGCGATAAGCGTTTTCAGTTCGATATCGCCGGCTGCAGACACCATGTCGAGCTCGACACTGAAATCCCGACCCAATTCGGCATGAGTCACAGCCCGGCGGGGTATTAGCGCATTGCCGGGTAAGGCTGGAATATCAGTTTTCAGCAACCGGTCTTGTTGAATCAAACCACCGCGAATGGCCTGTGCCAGTTCGGTCATGTCCATACGTAATCCGCTCTGCTTCTTATTGGATGCGCCCGCGCTCTGCGACGGGCGAACGGTTCCCCGTCCCAGTGGGCCGCAACTGATCAGTACTGCGAACGTGTAAATTTAATTCAAATCGATAATTCGCGAAACAATTGACTTCTATTTTCAGTGCGATTCAGGTGAAAAGATAGCCCCGCACTCCGGAGGCAATGTGAAAATTTGTCAATTAGATACTTGCATTGCAGTAAAAACGAAGCAGCCCGGTGGACCGACCAGAGTTTCATAGACACTCACGAGCCGTTCAGCGCATAGCGCCTTTCAAGCTCTACAGGCGAAAGATCGCCGGCGGAACCATGTCGG
>NZ_RQIS01000022.1 GCF_003837865.1 Paraburkholderia dinghuensis
CATCGCTTGATGTCTTCTTCCATCTTCACGCTCATCGCCACGTTCCTTCAATTATGACTTGAGCAGGTTTTCACTGGGTCAATACACGCTCGCGTATTGCAGATTTCCGGCCTTCGGCAGATGCTGCGGCAGACTCCCTTTTGGCTGTACGAATGTCGATTGCAGCACCATCGACCAAGGGAGCCTCAACGCCAAGATAGAACCCAGCGTGGACAACGCAGCTTGCCGCAATCGCCATCGCATCAAACGCAGCCGCACCCTCGTTATTCCTTACATATGTAAGCGTGTGATCGACACGAAGCAATGCATGGGCATATAGCGTTAGCGCGACGGCCCGCTCCGGCCACTGCCGAAGCTGCCCCAGCAAGACGGCATTCCGCACTCGCCACTGACCATCGATGATGAATTTTCGCTGCTGAAGGTAATCGACGAGGTTATCCGCAACGCCGCCGGTGAGCGCGAGATATTCGTCCAGCGGGACGCCTTGGCGGCTGGCCCGTGTCTCCTCGTCGAGTACCGAAGCTGAAAAGGTCACAAGGTCTTCGACATCATCCGCTGTCAAATCAGGATGTCTGAACCGGAGGCCATGACCAATGGCGTTCACGAAATCTCGGATCGCTGGGCGGCTATCAGGGCGCAGGATAGTAAACGCGCTCGACGCGAAAGCGATGTTCTGTAGCAACGGTTCCACCTTATATGACTGGGTTTACAACGCTAGACGAATGCGAGCGCATCGATCCAGCTAACGGGCGATGGAGGTCAAAACTTTAGAGGTGGAAACAACGGGAGACGCCACAGAAAGCGCTTTTCGGTGGGGTAAATTCGCGGTGGGGTAAAAAGTGGGGTAAAAATCGACACAAAGAAAAACGGGTTACAGACTTTCATCTGTAACCCGTTGATTTCCTTGGTCGGGGCGAGAGGATTTGAACCTCCGACCACCTGCACCCCATGCAGGTACGCTACCAGGCTGCGCTACGCCCCGAGAGCTGAACAGTATAACAGAGCCTCGCCCCGATTCAAACTGCCGGCGAGGAGATTTGCAGCGGCACCATCAATGCCCGAGCAGATCGAGCACATGCAGCAATTCCTTGCGTAACTGATCGACATCGACCAGTGCCATCGTGTCTTGCTCCGCAACCTCGGTCTCCGCACTCACGGCCGGCGCGGCGTCGTCAATCACCGCTCCGCGGGAATCCAGACGGTTGCGCGCGCCATTGATCGTGAACCCCTGCTCATACAGCAACTCGCGTATGCGCCGGATCAACAGGACCTCGTGATGCTGGTAGTAGCGGCGGTTGCCCCGCCGCTTCACCGGCTTCAACTGCGTGAACTCCTGCTCCCAATAGCGCAGCACGTGAGGCTTCACGCCGCACAGCTCGCTCACTTCGCCAATCGTGAAGTAGCGCTTGGCGGGAATCGGAGGCAAGACGACCTTCTCGATTGTCTGTGTCATCGCCGGAGTGCTGTCGTGATGGTTGCGCAATATTGCGTCACCGTCGCCGCGCTGCCCGCCTCATTACCACCGCGTGCCACCGCGGCGGAGGCGTCGCATCGGGTCAGCGGCTGAAGCTCGCTTCGGCGCCGCTTTCCACCAGCGCCTTCAATTTCTGGCTCGCATGGAACGTCACGACGCGGCGCGCCGCGATCGGAATCGCTTCGCCCGTCTTCGGATTGCGACCAGGTCGTTGCGGCTTGTCGCGCAACTGGAAATTGCCGAAGCCCGACAGCTTCACGCTGTCGCCGCTTTCGAGCGCATCGCGAATCACTTCGAAGAACGCTTCGACCATGTCCTTCGCCTCGCGCTTGTTGAGCCCGACATTGTCGAACAGCAGTTCCGCCAGCTCGGCTTTGGTCAGCGTCGGCGTGTCCGTCGTGGCGCTCGACATGGAGGCAGGAAGATCGCGGGTCATGTGGCTACGCTGTGCCGCAAGAAGGGCTTCGAAATCACTCGAGTTCATTTCGTTCATCTATCTATGAAATGGCGCGCTTCCGGTAACAACCGCACTGCAACCGGAAGTCTCTCAACGCTAAGCGTCAGCCTTGGGTCTTATCCACGCAGCCGGGCGCCATACACTCGAGCCAGGCGATCCACCAGGGACTTGATGGCCGCATCGACCGTCTCGTCCTGCAGGGTCCCGCCAGTATCTTGCAGGGTCACCCGGAAGGCAAGGCTTTTCTCGTCTGCGCCAAGTCCGGAAGTATTTGATTTTGCACGAAATTCATCGAAAAGTGCAACCTTCTGAACAATCCGGCAGGCGTCGTCTTGCGCGCCCTTCTGGAACTCGTCCAGCAGCGCCTGAACCTCGATTTTCTGATCCACCACAAGCGCGATGTCACGTCGCACAGGCGGGAATTTCGAGACATCGGACGGAGCCGGCAGATCGCGGGCCATCAGCGCGTCGGCCTCGATTTCGAACAGCATCGGCGCATGCGGCAGATCATATTTCTGCATCCAGCGCGGGTGCATTTCACCGATCCAGCCCACAGCCTTGCCGCCCACTTCGACGCGCGCGCTGCGGCCCGGATGCAGTGCCGGATGTTCGGCCTTCACGAAGCGCGGCGCATTGGCCGCGCCCAGCGACGCGAAAAGCGCTTCGAGGTCGCCCTTCACGTCGAAGAAGTCGACGGCCCGCGCCGACGCACCCCACTGCTCCTCGAGCGCGGGACCATAGGCAAGCGCGCCGATCATCTTCGGCTGCTCCAGGCCTTCGACAGTCAACTCGCCCGCCCTGATCGACGGATCGTTCAGGAACACGCGGCCCGCCTCGAACACGCGCACGCGATCGGCGCGGCGGTTGAGGTTGTGGCGCAGCACATTGACGAGGCTGCCGAAGAGCGTCGTGCGCATGACCGAAAGCTGGCTCGCGATCGGGTTAAGGAGTCGCACGGGCGCATCGTTGCCGGCGAAGTCCTGCTCCCACTCTGCATCGACGAAGCTGAAGTTGACCGTTTCAGCGTAGTCGCGCGCCGCGAGCGCGTGACGGATCGCGTGAATCGAGCGGCGCGTCTCGTTGGTCGCGCGCATCTCGCTCTTTGCAACGGGCGGATTCGCCGGAATCTTTTCGAAGCCGTAAATGCGCGCGACTTCTTCAATCAGGTCTTCTTCGATTTCGATATCGAAGCGGTACGGCGGCGGCGTCACGCTAAACGTTTCGCCGTCGCGCTCGAACGCGAGGCCAAGGCGCGTGAAGATCTGCGCGATCTCGTCGGCGCCGATCTGCACGCCAATGATGCGTGCGGCGCGCGCCACGCGCATTTTCACCGGCTCGCGCTTCGGCACGTTGACGGTCTGATCGTCGATCGGGCCTGCTGCACCGCCGCAGATGTCGAGGATCAATTGCGTGATGCGCTCGAGGTGCTCCACGGTCGTCGACCAATCGACGCCGCGCTCGAAACGATGACCCGCATCGGTCGAGAAGTTGTAGCGGCGCGAGCGGCCACGAATGCTGTCCGGCCACCAGAAAGCGGCTTCGACATAGATATTCGTGGTGTCGAGCGAGACGGCCGTGCTGTCGCCGCCCATGATGCCCGCGAGGCTTTCGATGTGGCGGTCGTCGGCGATCACGCCGACGGTTTCGTCGACTTCGACGGTGTTGCCGTTGAGCAGCTTGAGCGTTTCGCCCTTCTTGCCCCAGCGCACGTCCATCGAGCCGTGGATCTTGTCGAGATCGAAAACGTGCGACGGACGGCCCAGTTCGAGCATCACGTAGTTCGAAATGTCGACGAGCGCCGAGATGCTGCGCTGGCCTGAGCGTTCGAGACGCTGGACCATCCATTGCGGCGTCTTCGCGTGCGCGTTCACGCCGCGGATCACGCGGCCCGAGAAGCGGCCGCACAGATCGGGCGCCGAAACCTTCACGGGCAGCCGGGCGTTGTCTCCGTCGAGCTTCACTTCGACCTGCGGATACACGGGCGCCGTGAGCGGCGCGCCGGTGATCGCGGCGGTCTCGCGCGCGACGCCGTACACCGAAAGGCAGTCGGCCTTGTTCGGCGTGAGCTTGATTTCGAAGATGGTGTCGTCGAGATTCAACGTTTCGCGGATATCCTGACCGATCGGCGTGTCTTCCGGCAGGATCAAGAGACCGCTGTGGTCTTCGGAGAGCTTCAGTTCGCGCGCCGAGCACAGCATGCCCTGGCTTTCCACGCCGCGCAGCTTCGAGAGCTTGATCGCGAACGGCTTGCCGCCTTCTTCGGCCGGAGGCAGTTCCGCGCCGACGAGCGCTACCGGCACCTTGATACCGGGAGCCACGTTGGGCGCGCCGCAGACGATGTTCAGCGTAGCTCCCGTGCCGGCATCGACCTGACACACGTTGAGCTTGTCCGCGTCCGGGTGCTTGACGACTTCGAGCACGCGGCCGACGACGATCTTCGACGTCGGCGGCGCAGCCGGGCTCAAGCCCTCGACTTCGAGGCCCGCCATGGTGAGCGCGTGGGCCAGTTCATCGGTCGTGAGCTTCGGATCGACAAAGCTTCTCAGCCAGGATTCGGGGAATAGCATTTCGTTTTACGTTCCAGACAGATTGAGACCGTCACGAAGCGGGTTCTCGCGCACCGTCATTCAGTGCCGCGTCCGTTTCGTGAAGCGCAGATGCGTCGAGTGCTTGGTCGGCGCGTCAGGCGAACTGGCGCAAGAAGCGCAGATCGCCTTCGAAGAACAGACGCAGATCCTGCACGCCGTAGCGCAGCATCGTCAGGCGTTCGAGACCGCTGCCGAACGCGAAGCCGATATAGCGCTCCGGGTCGAGGCCCATGTTGCGGATCACGGTCGGATGCACCTGGCCCGAACCCGAGATCTCGAGCCACTTGCCCGCGTTCTTGCCCTGCTCGAACATCATGTCGATTTCGGCCGATGGCTCCGTAAACGGGAAATACGAAGGACGGAACCGCACCTTGATATCGTCACGTTCGAAGAATTTCTTCAGGAAATCGGTGTAGACGCCCTTCAGGTCCGCGAAGCTGATGTTCTCCTCGATCCAGAGACCTTCGACCTGGTTGAACATCGGCGAGTGGGTCGCGTCGCTGTCCACGCGATACGTGCGGCCCGGCACGATCACCTTGATGGGCGGCGTATGCGTGCGCGCGTAGCGCACCTGCATCGGGCTCGTGTGCGTGCGCAGCAGCAGCGGCCGGCCTTCCGCATCCTTGCCGTCGACGTAGAACGTGTCCTGCATCGAACGCGCCGGATGGTTTTCCGGGCTGTTGAGCGACGTGAAGTTGTACCAGTCGGTCTCGATCTCGGGACCGTCTGCGACGTCGAAGCCGATCGAGCCGAAAATCTGCTCGACGCGCTCCCACGTTTGCATCACCGGGTGCAGGCTGCCCGTGCCGTATCCACGGCCAGGCAACGTGACGTCGATCGCTTCGGCGGCGAGCCGCTGGTTCAGGAGCGCGTCGGCCAGCGCCTGGCGGCGCGCGGTGAGCGCGGCCTCGACCTGCTGCTTGACGGCATTGATGCGCGCGCCTTCGGTCTTGCGCGTCTCGGGATCGAGCTTGCCCATCCCCTTCAGCAGTTCGGTCAGCGCACCCGACTTGCCGAGAAAGCGCGCTTTCTCGTTTTCGAGCGTGTTGACGTCAGGGGCGGCAGCGAAGGCGCTTTGCGCGTCGGCGACAATCTGGTCCAGATCCATTGATCCCATCTTTTCAGCGTCAGTGTTTGAGTCTTGTGCGATACCGCTCGCGCATGGCGGGCGACACAGCATGATAGCCACGCACGGAACGTACCAACAAAAACGGGGCTCGGTGAGGAGCCCCGTTTTTGTTGCAGCATCACCGAAACGACCGGAATGTCTGCTGCAACGAACCTGCGCAATACCTGTTCAATCAGGCAGCGACGGCGGCCTTCACCTGCTTGACGATCGCAGCAAATGCAGGCTTGTCGAACACCGCCATATCGGCCAGGACCTTGCGGTCGAGTTCGATCGACGCCTTCTTCAGGCCGTTGATGAACACGCTGTAGGTCATGTCGTGCTGACGCACCGCCGCGTTGATACGCGTGATCCACAGTGCGCGGAACACACGCTTCTTGTTGCGGCGATCGCGGTAGGCGTACTGGCCTGCGCGCATGACCGCCTGCTTGGCGATGCGATAGACGTTATTGCGACGGCCGCGGTAACCCTTGGCCAGGTTGATGATTTTCTTGTGGCGGGCCCGTGCGGTAACCCCACGTTTGACTCGAGGCATGTTTAGCTCCTATGAGTTGTCGGTTGAGGATTACGCGAACGGCATCATTGCGCGCACGGATTTCACATCAGCATCGTGAACGGCCGTGGCACCACGCAGATGACGCTTGTTCTTGGTGGTCTTCTTGGTCAGGATGTGACGCTTGAAGGCTTGACCGCGCTTGACGGTACCACCCGGACGCACCACGAAGCGCTTTGCAGCGCTCTTCTTGGTCTTCATCTTGGGCATGACGAAACTCCATTATTTGATGGATATGGGTGTGCGGCTGGCTCTCGCGCATTGTGTGATACACCCTGCGCTTCGCCCTATGACCGCCCTTCGAAACCCACTCCACTTGTTTTCGCAGCTGGCTGCTTCAGTCGACTGTTTCGACAGACTTCGCTCACCGCCGCTTTCAGGAAAAACGCCCGTCTGCCGCACGTGAGCGCACTCTCGTGCGGCGCGCGGGCGCCGTTCCGGAACCTGCTTTCCACCCCGGCCTTGAACGCCGCCGGAGCGCACTTCTCAAACCTGCTCACACTCGCCGCGCCGCCAGAGCGGTGCTACGTATGCTTACTTCTTTTTCTTCGGAGCGAGCACCATGATCATCTGGCGCCCTTCCATTTTCGGCATCTGCTCGACCTGACCAACCTCGTCGAGGTCGGTGCGCAGACGCTCGAGCATCCGCATGCCGATTTCCTGGTGGGCCATTTCGCGGCCCCGGAAACGCAACGTAATCTTCGTCTTGTCGCCGTCTTCGAGGAAGCGGACGAGATTGCGCAGCTTGACGTTGTAATCGCCGTCGTCGGTACCCGGGCGGAATTTGACTTCCTTGACCTGGATGACCTTCTGCTTGAGCTTGGCCTCGTGCTGCTTCTTCGCCTCCTGGTACTTGAACTTGCCGTAGTCCATCAAACGGCAGACCGGGGGCACTGCCTGCGGGGCAATTTCAACCAGATCGACGTCCTGTTGTTCCGACAGACGGAACGCATCGGCAAGTTTCACGATGCCGAGCGGCTCGTTCTCGATTCCGACGAGACGCACCTCGGGTGCAGTAATTTCACCGTTGATGCGATGCGGCTTTTCAGTAGCGATGTTACGTTTCCTCTAAAAATTAAAAAGAGCCGCCGACCACAGTGGCTGATCGAGACGACTAGCGGAACGTCTTCACGTCCTCGCTCAGGCGCTCGGAGAAGGCGCCGACGGGCATCACACCCAGATCGACACCGCCACGGGCACGCACGGCTACCGTTTGCGCTTCACGCTCCTTGTCGCCTACGACAAGCAGGTACGGGACCTTTTCGAGCGTGTGCTCGCGTATTTTATAGCTAATTTTCTCGTTGCGCAAATCAGCCTCCACTCTAACCCCTTGTTTTTGCAACGATTGGGCCAGATTGGCGGCATATTCGGCCTGACTTTCCGCGATATTCATCACGACAGCCTGCACCGGAGCGAGCCACGACGGCATCGCACCAGCATGGTGCTCGATCAGAATCCCGAGGAAACGCTCCATCGAGCCGAGGATCGCACGGTGCAGCATGATCGGGCGGCGGCGGCTGTTGTCCTCGGCCACATACTCGGCGCCGAGGCGCTCCGGCAGCACCATGTCGAGCTGCAGCGTGCCGCACTGCCACGAGCGGCCGAGCGCGTCCTTGATGTGGTACTCGACCTTCGGGCCATAGAACGCGCCCTCGCCCGGCAGCTCTTCCCACTGCAGGCAGCACGCCGTCAATGCGTCGCGCAGGCCCTGCTCGGCGCGGTCCCACGTCTCATCCGTCCCCGCGCGCGAGTCCGGGCGCAGCGACAGCTTGATGTCGATGTGATCGAACCCGAAATCCTTGTAGACGCTCATCGCGAGCGTGTTGAAGGCAATCGACTCGCTGATGACCTGGTCTTCCGTGCAGAAGATGTGCGCGTCGTCCTGGACGAAGCCGCGCACGCGCATCAGGCCGTGCAGCGCACCCGACGCTTCATTGCGATGGCACGAGCCGAATTCCGCATAGCGCAGGGGCAGATCGCGGTACGAACGCAGGCCGTGGTTGAACACCTGGACGTGGCCCGGGCAGTTCATCGGCTTGACGGCGTAGTCGCGCTTTTCCGACTCCGTCGTGAACATGTTTTCACGGTAGTTCTGCCAGTGGCCCGACGCTTCCCAGAGGGAGCGATCCATGATCATCGGCGTCTTGATCTCGTCGTAGCCGGCTTCGCGCAGACGGCCGCGCATGTACTGCTCGACTTGCTGCCAGAGCGTCCAGCCCTTCGGGTGCCAGAACACCATGCCCGGCGACTCGTCCTGCATGTGGAACAGGTCGAGCTGCTTGCCGAGCTTGCGGTGGTCGCGCTTTTCCGCCTCTTCGAGCATGTGCAGGTAGGCGTCCTGATCTTCCTTCTTCGTCCAGGCCGTACCGTAGATGCGCTGCAGTTGCTCGTTCTTCGAGTCGCCGCGCCAGTAGGCGCCCGCAACCTTCATGAGCTTGAAGACCTTGAGCTTGCCCGTCGACGGCACGTGCGGACCGCGGCACAGATCCGTGAACCCACCGTGTGCGTACAGCTTGATTTCTTCCGCGCCCGGAATCGACTCGATGAGCTCGGCCTTGTACTTCTCGCCGATGCTCAGGAAATAATCGACCGCCTCGCCGCGCGAAACAACGCGACGCGTGACCAGTTCATCCTTCTTCGCGAGTTCCTGCATGCGCTTTTCGATCTTTTCGAGATCTTCGGGCGTAAAGGGACGGCTGTAGGCGAAGTCGTAGTAGAAACCGTTGTCGATGACCGGTCCGATCGTAACCTGCGCTTCCGGATACAGATCCTTCACCGCGTAGGCGAGCAAGTGCGCCGTCGAGTGACGAATGATGTCGAGGCCGTCTGCGTCCTTGTCGGTGACGATGGCAAGCGATGCGTCGCGATCGATCAGCGTCGACGTATCGACCAGTTCGCCGTCGAGCTTGCCGCCGAGCGCCGCCTTGGCGAGACCCGGGCCAATCGAGGCCGCCACTTCGGCGACCGTCACGGGATGATCGTACTGTCGAACCGAACCGTCAGGCAGACGTATCGCAACCATTGCATTCTCCAAAAGAGGCTGGCTCGAGGTGAGCCAGTCGCACGTCGTACAAGCAGACCCTCGCCGCAAACCCCGGAGCGCTTGCGGCGAACTTGCGGCGAAAAAAAATGCGGCCCCGCTTTCGAGGGGCCGCATTCACATGATCAAACCAGACAGCAGGGCGAAAGTGGTCCTCGACTAGCGTCGTTCCGAAGTAGTTTCGGTGAACGTTCGCGGTGTCATAACCGTATCCGCCTTATAGCGCTTTGCGCCCTTACTGCAGTTGAAGCCTCGGTAATGCGAAAGCAACACCGAAAGCTTCGATTTCGTTGGTAGGCTCGATTGGACTCGAACCAACGACCCCCACCATGTCAAGGTGGTGCTCTAACCAGCTGAGCTACGAGCCTGAAGAAGCAAGATTGTATGATGCACTGGCTGACTTGGCAAGCAGTTTTTTGCGGTGCGGAAAAACGCCGCGCGAACTCGCCCCAATCAGGCCTTGCGTGACGCCTTCACCACACCGCCCACCTCGCCCAGCAGCACACAGGCACGCTGGATCTGGGCGGAAGTCGACACCTCAACCGTAAACATCATGTACGCCGCATTGCGCCGCGATTGGGTCTTCACACCGATCACGTTCATCTTCTCGCGAGCGAACACCTCCGAGATGTCTCGCAGAAGACCCTGGCGGTCGGTGGCCTCGATCGAGATGTCCACCGGGTAGACCGACTGTCCGCGCCCGCCCATCACGTCGGCGGACCAGGTGGTCTGCAACACGCGTTCGGGCGATCGGCCCGCCATGCGCAGGAACGTTGGACAGTCGCTGCGATGGATCGACATGCCCTTGCCGCGCGTGATGAACCCACTGATTTCGTCCGGGGGCGCCGGGCGACAGCAGCGTGCGAGCTGCGTGAGAAGCGCGTCGACGCCCACGACCAGCACGCCCGACGACGCCCCATGCGCCACGTTCGCCCCGCTCGCGCGTTTGGTGAGTTGCTCGGGCGTCTCTTCTTCCGGCTCGACGGCGGGCGCATCATGCAACGCCTGCTCGACCTGGCGCAGACTGAACTCTTCCTTGCCGACCACCGCGAAGAGGTCGTCAGGCGTCTTGAATCCGAGCCTGGTCGCAAGCTGATCCAGGCTGACCGACGTGCGGCCCTCGCGCTGCAAGGTCTTTTCGACCATCGCCCGGCCGTTCGCGATGTTTTCCTGCGCATCGATCGCGTTGAACCATGCACGCACCTTCTGCCGCGCGCGGTGGCTTTGCAGATAGCCGAGCTGCGGATTGAGCCAGTCGCGCGACGGACCGCCCTCTTTCACCGCGACGACCTCGACAGTCTGGCCGTTGCGCAACTGCGTGTTGAGCGGCACCATCGCGCCGTCCACACGTGCGCCGCGACAGCGATGCCCCAGTTCGCTGTGCAGGTGATAGGCGAAGTCGAGCGGCGTCGCCCCCACAGGCAGCGCGATCACGCGCGCCTGCGGCGTCAAGACGTAGATGTGGTCGTCGTCGAGCGTGGTTTGGCGCAGTTGCTCCCAAGGCTCACGGCTGTCCGCAACATCGTCCTTCCATGCGAGCAACTGCCGCAGCCACGCGATCTTCTCGTCATAGCTGCCGCTTGCACTGAACTGCCCGCCGTAACCCTTCGACCCCGCTTCCTTGTAACGCCAGTGCGCGGCCACACCGTACTCTGCGAACTGGTGCATCTCCCGCGTGCGGATCTGCACCTCGAATGCGCGAGCGTCGTCGCCGATCACGACCGTGTGCAACGACCGGTAGCCATTGGGCTTCGGCCGCGAGATGTAGTCGTCGAATTCCTTCGGCACCGGTTGCCACAGGTTGTGCACGATGCCGAGCACTGTGTAGCAATCCTTGATGTCCGGCACGATCACGCGGAACGCGCGAACGTCATAGAGTTCGGAGAAGTCGAGGTCCTTGCCCCGCATCTTCTTCCAGATGCTGTAGATGTGTTTGGGCCGCCCACTGACCTCCGCCTCGATGTGTGCCGCCGCGATCTCGCGCTGCAGTCGCGCGATCGCCTCCGAAACGTAGGACTCGCGCTCGGCACGCTTCTCGTCGAGCAGCTTCGCGATGCGCTTGTACGTGGCGGGTTCCTCGAAGCGAAATGCGAGGTCTTCGAGTTCCCACTTGAGTTGCCAGATACCAAGCCGGTTGGCGAGTGGCGCATAAATCTCGAGCGTCTCGCGCGACACTTCCGGCGCGGGCGTGATCTTCGCAGCAGCGTAGTAGCGCAGCGACTGCACCCGCGACGCGAGCCGGATCAGCACCACACGAATATCGTGAGCAAACGCGAGCAGCATCTTGCGCAGCGATTCGACCTGCGCGCGGCGCTCGGACTGCGCGTCGCGGCCCGTATCGGCCGCCGCGTTCTGGGCCGCGCGCAGGCTCACGGTGCCAAGACGCAGGAGCTTGCGCACATCGAAGACGAGCTTCGTCACATCCGGGCCGAAACGCGCTTCGAGCGTCGTTTCGGGGTCATCGAGATGCGGCGCGATATTGAACAGCGCCGCCGCAAGCACCGCAGGCGGATCGACGTTCAGTCCGCCCATGATCGCTGCCGTGCCCTGCGCGTGCTCGATGAGCATCTCGCCCGTAGACAGGCGTGCGTCGCGCGCGTGCTCGCGCACGAACGCAAGCGCGTCGTCGATCGACGGTAACGCAACCGGTACGGCGGGCAAGGGTAGGCTTTCGTTACTCATGAGACAGTGCCCTCCGGCGCACCGGACGGGCTACAACAAAACGGAATAAACAACCGTTGGACGCGTTACAGAGGGTTAGCTGCGCTGGGCAGCCACCACGACGATTTCGACGCGGCATTCTGGATTCGCGAGCTTCGCCTCGACCGTCGCACGCGGCGGCGTCGCGCCCTGCACGACCCACGTATCCCACACGGCGTTCATGCCGGGAAAATCCTTCATGTCCGCGAGATAGATCTGCACGGAGAGCAACAGCGACTTGTCGCTGTTCGCTTCGCCGAGCAGGCGGTCGATGTGACCAAGGACTTCGCGCGTCTGACCCGCGATGTCCTGCTTCGTGTCTTCCGCGATCTGGCCAGCGAGATAGACGGTGCCATTGTGGACCGCCGTTTCCGAAAGGCGCGGCCCAACGTGGTGACGAATGACTGCCATGAAGATTCCTGTAGAAGTTGGACGCGGGCATTGGCCGGGTCGCGTCGGGCAATCTCATATTATGACGCGTCGGCGTCCCCAGCGCACAGGAAACGCCGTGCCAGTGCGATCTGGTCGTCGGACAGAAACGCCGGCGCATGGCCAACGCCCGGGATTTCGACGCTCGACAGATCATGGCCCGCCTCGACCATTTTCGCGACGGTCTCGCGCGAGAGCAGGTCCGATTGCTCGCCGCGCACAACGAGCGCCGGCCCCCTGAACGCCGCCAGCGAACGCCACAGCAATTGCTCGCCCAGTTCGCTCTGTTCGGGCGTGATCGTCTTGAACGGCTCGGCGATGCGCGGGTCATACCGGAAACGCCACTCGCCATCCACTTCGCGCAGAAGCGGCGTGTTGATCTCGCGCCACTCGTCGTCCGTGAGCGGTCCGAACGAGGCAGCGAGCCGTGCCGCGCAATCGACGCCCGCCTGCAGCGACGGGAATCGCTCGTCGCGCCCGACGTATTCACCGATGCGTGCGAGAGCGCCTGGCTCGATGCGAGGGCCGACGTCGTTCAGCACCATGCGGCCAATCGGCGCGTCGGGCAACCCCGCGAGCGACATGCCGATCAGTCCGCCCATCGACGTGCCGAACCAGTCCACCTTCTCGACACCGGTACGCGCGATCAGCGTGACCATATCGGCGACATACTGCGCAATACCATAGCTGCGAGAGTCCACGAGCCACGACGACAGCCCCCGCCCGACGACATCGGGACATACGACGCGATACGCGGCCGACAACGCGGCGGCGAGCCCGTCGAAGTCGCGCCCCGAGCGCGTGAGCCCGTGCACGCAAACGAGCACGCGCGGATTGCCGGCGTCACCCCACTCCGTGTAAGCGATGCGATGCAGGCCCGAGGGGCTGACACACTGGACGTAGTGTTGACGTGGCACGGCGGACGGCAGGCTCATCGCTGGTTCCTCGTGGAAGGTTGTCCGGCGATTGTAATCGGCTTTGCGCCTCTGGATAGCCACGCGCCGCCCGGCGTAACGGTATCGGCAATCCACTGCACACCGCCGGAAACCGCGCACAGCAAGGCGGCGCACGCACGAGACCTGGCGTTCCGGCCTATGCCGCCCGGACGACGTTTCACCCGCGCCACGAAACGCGAAAATACACGTACCCAAACAAAACGGGCGAGACCGAAGTCCCGCCCGCCCAGGTCATGCTCCACCAGCTACAACATTCAGTTGACCGCGCTCACATCGAGCGCCGCGCCCGTCTTCGCCTTGATTTCGTCCACGGTCACCCCCGGCGCCAGCTCGGTCACCACGAGGCCTGCGTCCGTCACCTCGATCACGCCAAGATCGGTGATGATGACGTCCACTACGCCCACACCCGTGAGCGGCAGCGTGCACGTATCGAGAATCTTGTGCTGGTCGCCCTTCGCGACGTGCTCCATGAGCACGACCACGCGCTTGACACCCGCGACGAGGTCCATCGCGCCGCCCATGCCCTTGATCATCTTGCCCGGGATCATCCAGTTCGCGAGGTCGCCCTTTTCGCTCACCTGCATCGCGCCGAGGATCGCGAGATTGATGTGGCCGCCGCGAATCATCGCGAACGAGTCCGCCGACGAGAAAATAGACGAACCCGCCAGCGTCGTCACGGTCTGCTTGCCGGCGTTGATCATGTCCGCATCGACCTCGTCTTCGGTCGGGAACGGTCCGATGCCGAGCAGGCCGTTCTCCGACTGCAGCCACACCTCCATTCCCGCGGGTACGTGATTGGCCACGAGCGTCGGCAAGCCGATGCCGAGGTTCACATAAAAGCCGTCCTGCAATTCCCGCGCCGCGCGCGCAGCCATTTCGTCACGATTCCATGCCATGGTCGGTCTCCCTCAAGCGCGTACTGCAGCGCGCACGGTACGTTGTTCGATACGCTTCTCCGGGTGCGCATTGAGCACGATGCGCTGCACGAAGATGCCCGGCGTGTGGATCGCATCCGGATCGAGTGCGCCGTTCTCGACGATCTCCTCGACCTCGACGACCGTGATCTTGCCCGCCATCGCGCACATCGGGTTGAAGTTGCGCGCCGTGCGACGGTAGATGAGGTTGCCAGACTTGTCTGCCTTCCACGCCTTGACGAGCGCGACATCGGCCGTCAACGAGTGCTCCAGCACGTAGTGGTTTTCGCCGAACTGGCGCGTTTCCTTGCCCTCGGCGATCAGCGTGCCGTAGCCGGTATTGGTGAAGAACGCCGGAATGCCGGCGCCGCCCGCGCGCAATTTCTCGGCCAGCGTGCCCTGCGGCGTGAATTCAAGTTCGAGTTCGCCCGAGAGGTACTGGCGCTCGAATTCCTTGTTCTCGCCCACATAGGACGAAATCATCTTCTTGATCTGGCGCGTCTCCAGCAGCAGGCCGAGACCGAAACCGTCCACGCCCGCGTTGTTGCTGATGCAGGTGATGCCCTTCACGCCGGTGTCACGCAGCGCGCCGATCAGCGCCTCGGGAATGCCGCACAGCCCGAAACCGCCAACCGCGAACGTCTGGCCGTCCTTGACGATGCCTTCGAGCGCGGCAGCCGCGCTTCCATAGACCTTGTTCATCAGTGTGTCCCTTCCTCGAATGGAAATCCGGATTCCGGTGCTTGTTCCGGCTCGTTCCGGCCGTGCGCGGGGGTGCCCGTCACGTCCCGGGAAAGCCTCATTCTAGTCACGCGCCGACGGCGCCGCTGTCAAGCAGTTCGCCCCGGGCGATCGTGCAACCGGCCCTCTGATGGGTGCAAAGCGTACGCTGGGGCCCCGATGCGGCACAATACGCAAAACTACATAAAGCAATACCCGCATCGCCGCCATGTCCGACACGCCTGCCCGTTCCGCGCTCGACTACCAGACCGCCTTTCATCTTGCACCGATCGGCCTCGTGCTATCGCGCGAACGTATGATCGAAGACTGCAACGACCAGGTCGCGGCAATCTTCCGCTGCCCGCGCGAAGCGCTGATCGGACAGTCCTTTCAGGTGCTGTATCCGTCCGCAGACGAATTCGAACGCATTGGCGCACGCATTTTGCCGATCATGACTGCCCAGGGCAGCTACGCCGACGACCGCATCATGAAACGGGCCGACGGCGATCTGTTCTGGTGCCACGTGACCGGCCGCTCACTCGACCGCGCGACGCCGCATGCGGCGGGTATCTGGACGTTCGAGGATCTGAGCGCGACACGACGCGTCGCAATCGAATTGACGCCGCGCGAGCGCGAAATCGCCGCGCAACTGGTGACGGGAAAAACGAGCAAGCAGATCGGCCGGATTCTCGACATCAGCTCGCGCACGGTGGATGTCTACCGTGCGCGGTTGATGCGCAAGTACGACACCGGCAACGCGACCGAACTGTTGCAGCGGCTGCTCGGCCAATGACGGCCGGCGAACGCGTCCCGCCAGGCTCAGCCGGGGCGGCTAGCCTTGACGAGCGGAGCCTGCTCGATCGTGACGCGCAGCGTGTCGGGAATCGGCACGGATTTGCCGGCGGTGTAGTCGATCCATACGCAACGCGCATTGCCTCGCGCGTAGAGCGTTTCGGGATCGTCGGCGCGGCGTAGTTCGAAACCGGTGTCGAAGCTGCTGCGGCCCGGCTCGCCGACCGTCATCGTGCAAACGATGTCGCCCGGATAGTGCAATTGCCTCAAAAACTCCATCGATGCATTGACGATCACTGGCCCCTGCCCTTTGGCGTCGGGGCCGGCCATGTCCAGTTGCTCGAACCAGGAAATCCGCACCTGCTCCATGTAGCGAAAATAAACCGTGTTGTTCACGTGTCCGAAGGCATCCATGTCGCCCCAGCGGATCGGCATGGTCATTTCAAAAACGGGGTGGTAATCACTCATTACACTTCTTCTTGCGTCAATACGAGGCGCCGGGTCCCGGCCCCGGGCTCGCTCATGGGGCGAGCCCAAAGCCATCATCGGCGGAAATGATCGAGCCGTTCATGAAAGCGGACTCGTCGGCGGCCAGCAACAGCAGCAGGCCGTCCAGATCTTCAGGCGTGCCGACGCGATGACGCGGCAGCATCGAGATGAGCTTCTGGCCCTGTTCGGTCGCCCAGTGGTGATGGTTGATTTCGGTGTCGATGTAGCCCGGGCAGATCGCGTTCACGTTGATCCCGTAGCGGCCCCATTCGAGGGCCATCGACTTCGTCATATGCACGACGGCAGCCTTGCTGATCGAATAGAGGCCGATCTGCGGCAGCACACGCAACCCCGCCACGGACGCGATATTGATGATCCGGTACGCCGGCTTCGGGCCGCCGCCGTTACCGCGCATGATCATGCGCTTCGCCACTTCCTGCGCGACGAAAAATGCGCCGCGGGTATTGGTGTCGAACACGTACTCGAAATCGGCGGGCGTCACGTCCGCCAGCTTCTGCGTGGTCGAAACGCCGGAATTGTTGACGAGGATGTCGATGGTCCCCGCCTCGGTCTCCGCATGCGCAACGGCCGACCGGATGCTCTGGTAGTCCGTCACATCGAGCGAAACGACATGCGCGGCACCGCCGTCCGCCTCGATCTCGGCGCGTAGCTCCTTGAGCCGCTCGACGCGCCGACTCGCCAGCACGACCTTCGCGCCGGCCTGAGAGAGCACACGGGCAAAACGCTTGCCGAGCCCACTCGACGCGCCGGTGATCATCGCCACCTTGCCTTCCAGATTGATCGAGCGGCCCATTTGCGGTTCCTGTTCAAGTATGGAGAAACGCCCATGCCGGCTATCGGCGCCAGGCGGGCGTTTCTGGAAAAAATAGAACGGTCGTGCTAATGTCGGTATCTCCGGTTGCAGCCCGGGGTGGGTTACCCGACAATACGAACCCGAAAAAAGCATTCTAATGGCAAGAGGAGCACTGATGACCCCTGCAAGTCTTTTGGAGCAATACGGCCCGCGTGAGTCGATGGAATACGACGTGGTGATCGTAGGCGGCGGCCCGGCGGGCCTGTCGGCGGCGATCCGCCTGAAGCAGCTGGCTCAGGAAAAAGGCGTCGAGATCGGTGTCTGCGTCCTCGAAAAAGGCTCGGAAATCGGGGCGCATATCCTCTCGGGTGCGGTCATGGACCCGCGCGCGCTCAATGAACTGATCCCCGACTGGAAGGAACAGGGCGCGCCGCTCACCGTGCCTGTCACCGAAGACAAGTTCCTTTTCCTTTCGGAAACCGGCGCGAAAGCGGTGCCCAACTGGGCGTTGCCGGAGAACTTCAAGAACCACGGCAACTACGTCATCAGCCTCGCGAACGTCACCCGCTGGCTGGGCCAGCAGGCCGAGGCGCTGGGCGTGGAGATCTTCCCGGGCTTCCCGGCCGCCGAGGTGCTCTATAACGACGACGGTTCGGTGAAGGGCGTCGCCACCGGCAACATGGGCATCGGCAAGGACGGCGAGCCGACCGAGAACTTCCAGCTCGGCATGGAGCTGCACGCGAAGTACACGCTGTTCTGCGAAGGCTGCCGCGGACATCTGGGCCGGCAGCTCAACGAGAAGCTCAAGCTCGGCAAGGATTCGGATCCGCAGGTCTACGGCATCGGCATCAAGGAACTCTGGGAAATCGATCCGGCGAAGCACCAGCCGGGCCTGGTGGTCCACACGGCCGGCTGGCCGCTGGAATCGGACACCTACGGCGGCTCGTTCCTCTATCACATCGACAACAACCAGGTGATGGTCGGTTTCGTCGTCGGCCTCGCCTATACGAATCCGTACCTCTCGCCGTTCGAGGAATTCCAGCGCTACAAGACGCACCCGGCAATCCGCAAGTTCCTCGAAGGCGGCAAGCGCGTGTCCTATGGTGCGCGGGCGATCACGGCGGGCGGCCTGACGTCGCTGCCGAAGCTCACGTTCCCGGGTGGCGCGCTCGTCGGCGACGATGCGGGCTTCCTGAACGCCTCGCGCATCAAGGGCAGCCACGCCGCGATCAAGACCGGCATGCTGGCCGCCGAGGCGGCGTTCGACGCCGTGCAGGCCGGCCGCCAGCACGACGAACTCACGGCCTACCCCGAAGCGTTCCGGCAGTCGTGGCTGCACGACGAGCTGTACAAGGCGCGCAACTTCAAGCAGTGGATGAGCAAGGGCCTGTACCTCGGCACGCTGATGGTGGGCATCGAGCAGAAGCTCTTCGGCGGCAAGGTGCCGTGGACGCTGCATCACCAGCATCGCGACAACGAGATGCTGAAACCGGCGTCGCAGTGCAAGCCGATCGAGTATCCGAAGCCCGATGGCAAGCTCACCTTCGACCGCCTGTCTTCGGTGTTCATTTCCAATACGAATCACGAGGAAAACCAGCCGGCGCACCTGACGCTGAAGGATACGAGCGTGCCGGTCGATGTGAACCTGCGTACGTATGCGGGCCCCGAGGCACGATTCTGCCCGGCGGCGGTATACGAGTTCGTGAAGAACGACGACGGCAGCGACCGTCTGCAGATCAACGCGCAGAACTGCGTGCACTGCAAGACCTGCGATATCAAGGACCCGACGCAGAACATCGTGTGGGTCACGCCGGAAGGCGGCGGCGGGCCGAACTACCCGAACATGTAATTCGCCTGCAGTTCGGGCATCGACGCTGTTGCGATGCCCACGACGCTCTCCCCATAAAAAACGCCGCATTACGCGGCGTTTTTCATTATCGGCTCAAGCGTGGCTCATTCGTCGCTGGCCGCGATCTTCGGCGTCGTCACGACGACGTCACCGCACTGCGCACGATGGCGCAACGCATGGTCGATCAGTACGAGCGCGAGCATGGCCTCGGCGATCGGCGTAGCACGGATGCCCACGCACGGATCGTGGCGGCCGAACGTCTCGACGCTCGCGGCCGTACCCGCCTTGTCGATCGAACGGCGCGGCGTGCGAATGCTCGACGTCGGCTTGATCGCGATCGAGACGGTGATGTCCTGCCCAGTCGTTATCCCGCCGAGGACGCCACCCGCGTGGTTGCCGTGGAAGCCGTTGGGCGTGAGTTCGTCGCCATGGACCGAGCCGCGCTGCGCGACGCTCGCAAAGCCCGCGCCGATCTCGACACCCTTCACCGCGTTGATGCCCATCATCGCGTGCGCGATGTCGGCGTCGAGGCGGTCGAAGAGCGGCTCGCCCCAGCCCACCGGCACGCCCGATGCCACCACGTTGATGCGCGCGCCGATCGAATCGCCGTCCTTGCGCAATGCATCCATGTAGTCTTCGAGCTGCGGGACGATGTCGGCGTTCGGCACGAAAAACGGGTTCTCCGGCACGTGCTTCCAGTCGACGAACGGCACGTCGATTTCGCCGAGCGCCGCCATGTAGCCTCGCACTTCGACGCCAAAGCGCTCGCGCAGCCACTTCTTCGCCACGGCGCCCGCCGCGACAGTCGGCGCCGTCAGGCGCGCCGACGAGCGGCCGCCGCCGCGATAGTCGCGAATGCCGTACTTCTGCCAGTACGTGTAGTCGGCGTGGCCAGGCCGGAAGGTCTCGGCGATATTGCCGTAGTCCTTGCTGCGCTGGTCCGTGTTGCGGATCAGCAGCGCGATCGGCGTACCGGTCGTCGTGCCTTCGAACACGCCCGACAGGATCTCGACCTTGTCCTCTTCCTGGCGCTGCGTGACGTGACGCGACGTGCCGGGGCGGCGACGGTCCAGGTCATGCTGGATGTCGGCCTCGGTTAGCGCCATGCCGGGCGGGCAGCCGTCGATGACGCAGCCGATGGCCGGACCATGGGATTCGCCAAAGGTGGTGACGGTGAAAAGCGTACCGAGCGTGTTGCCGGACATGGCAGTCGTCCAAAGAAAATCGGGGAATCCAGCATTATGCCAGCCTGAGCGGCCCGCCGCCCGCGCTTCAGGCCGGGGCGGTCGGTGCCTCTTCCCTACCGCCGCGCCCCGCGCAATTCAGCGACGGTTTCCTGCAATCGTTCGAGCGTCACTTCGTCAGGCGCAATCGGCTCGCCCACCGCCAGCGTGAGGCGGCTAGCCAAAGCGCGCCGCGCCGGACGCGGCTGATCCGAAACCGCCCCGCGCGAAAACACGCTGCCCCACAGCCCGCGTAGCGCCATCGGCACGACGGGCACCGGCGAGCGCCTGAGCACCTCCGTCACACCGTGGCGGAACGGGTTCATATCGCCCGTCTTCGTGAGTTTGCCTTCGGGAAAGATGCAGACGAGGTCGCCGTCGGCCAGTGCCGCAGCGCACGCGTCATAAGCTGCCGTGAGTTGCGCGGCGTCCTCGTGCGCGGGCGCGATCGGAATCGCCTTCGCGTGCCGAAACACCCAGCCGAGGAACGGGTTCCGGAAGATCTGGTGATCCATCACGAAGCGGATCGGTCGCGGGCTTTCGGCCATGATGACGATCGCATCGACGTAACTCACGTGGTTGCAGACCAGCACCGCCGGACCCTTGACCGGAATGTGCTCGGCGTGGACGAGCCGCACGCGATAGAACGTATGCACGAGCACCCACGCGATGAAGCGCAGCAGGAACTCCGGCACGAGCGTATAGATGTACGCCGCGACGACGATGTTCAGAAGCGCAGTCGTGAGAAAGATGCCCGGAATGCCGACGCCCGCGTTGCTGAGCGCCATCGCCATCAGCGCGGACACGATCATGAAGAGCGCGTTGAGAATGTTGTTCGCGGCGATGATGCGGGCGCGATGGCTCGGCTCGCTGCGGCTCTGGATCAGCGCGTAGAGCGGCACGCTGTAGAAGCCGCCGAACATCGCGAGCAGGAACAGATCCGCGAGCACGCGCCAGTGCGCGGCGACGCCGAGAAATTCGCCGACCGACAGCAGATGCGGCGCCGCGGGCAGCGCATGACTCGCGAAAAAAAGATCGATGCCGAACACGCTCATGCCGATCGAGCCGAGTGGCACGAGCCCGATCTCGATGCGCCGCCGCGAGAGCCGCTCGCAGAGCAGCGAGCCGAGGCCTATACCCAGCGAGAACATGGCGAGCAGCACCGTCACGACGCCGGAGTCGGCCGACAACACGTCCTTCGCGAAATTGAAGAACGACGAGAGAAACGTCGCGCCGAAGAACCACAGCCACGAGATACCAAGGAGGCTCAGGAACACCGTGCGGTTGCCGTGGGCGAGTCGCAGGTTACGCCAGGTTTCGGAGACCGGATTCCAGTTGATGCGCAGTCCCGGCTGCGAAGGCGCACAGGGCGGCACGAATGCCGACGCCACGCGCCCGACGATCGCCACGCCAATGCACAACGCACCCAGCCACACGGCGCCGGCGGGCGTGCCGCCGCCCGCGCCGGCATCCGTCGCGCCGATTCCGGCCGCCACGCCACCGATAATCGTCCCAAGCAGTATCGCGACGAACGTGCCCATTTCGACGAGCCCGTTGCCGCCGACGAGTTCATCCGTGCTGAGATTCTGCGGAAGATACGCATACTTGACGGGCCCGAACACCGTCGAATGGACGCCCATCAGGAACGTGCATGCGTAGAGAAGCGGCGCACTATGCAGCCAGAAACCCGTTGCGCCGACCAGCATCACGGCGATCTCGAAAGTCTTGACCCAGCGCGCGAGCATCGCTTTGTCGTACTTGTCGGCGATCTGGCCCGCGGTGGCGGAAAAGAGCACGAATGGGGCGATGAAGATCGCCGAAATGAGGAATGCAACGGTTTTCGGATCGACGCCGGAAAACCGCGCCGCCTGATACGTGACGAGCGACGTGAAACCAATCTTGAACACGTTGTCGTTCATCGCGCCGAGGAACTGTGTCCAGAAGAAAGGCGCGAAGCGCCGCTCGCGCAGCAGCGTGAATTGCGACGCATGCCCGGTGCGTTCGCGCGTGGCGTCGCTCGTAGCAGGGATCGGACGATCGTTCATCGAAAGCAGCCCGGATCTGACAGAAGTTAAGGGGGCTCAGACGCGAAAAAGCGCGCCTGACGCGCGCTTTTTCATGTTCGAAGCGAAGAACGCTTGACGCCGATTATCGCGCCACGTGGCGCTCCTCCTCGGGCCAGTCGCGGATATACGCTTTCAGCAGACGATTCTCGAAGTCCTGCGCCTCCACCACCGCCTTCGCGACGTCGTAAAACGAAATCACGCCCATCAGCGCACGGCTCTCCATCACCGGCAGATAGCGCACGTGATGCTCGAGCATGATGCGGCGGACTTCGTCGACATCGGTTTCCGGCGTGCAGGAGATGGGATGATCGTCCATGACCTTGCGGATCGTCGAGGTGCCGACCGTGCCGCCGTTCGCACGCAACGTGAGGATAACCTCGCGGAATGTCAGCATGCCGACAAGATCGCCATACTCCATCACGACCAGCGAGCCGATGTCGTGCTCGGCCATGGTCGTGACTGCGTCCTGCAACAAGGTGTCGGGCGTGACGGTGAAGAGCACGTTGCCCTTGACCTTGAGGATGTCGCTCACGCGCATGATGTGTCTCCTGGAAATGCCGCGTAAATAGGGGGAGATGCTGAATAGATACCTACCTGTTTTCGATCCTAGCGGAAAGGCTGCCAAAAGGAAAGCAAACGGGCTGCGGCATGCAAACCTGATCAGAACCGCGCCACTAGCCCATCCGTCCCGAAAAATCCGCCACGCGGAACCCATCTGCAGGCCGTCGCGCGAGGAAAGCCCCTGGCCGCGCGCCCAAGCGATGTTACGATTGCCTCACCTGATCTCCGACGCCGGCCAGGCGCCGGCCGCGCCGCCACGATGCCCGATACCCGTTTCGATACGCTCGCGCTGCATGCCGGCGCGGCACCCGACCCCGCCACCGGCGCCCGTGCGACGCCGATCTACCAGACCACCTCGTTCAGCTTCCGCGATACCGACCACGCCGCCGCGCTCTTCAACATGGAGCGCGCGGGCCATGTCTATTCGCGGATCTCGAACCCCACGGTCGCCGTTTTCGAAGAGCGCGTCGCCGCGCTCGAGGGCGGCGCGGGCGCGATCGGCACCGCGAGCGGCCAGGCCGCACTGCATCTCGCGATTGCCACGTTGATGGGCGCGGGCGCGCACATCGTCGCGTCGGCGGCGCTGTACGGCGGCTCGCACAACCTGCTCGATTACACGCTGCGTCGCTTCGGCATCGAGACGACCTTCGTCAAACCCGGCGACCTCGACGCGTGGCGCGCCGCGCTACGCCCCAACACGCGACTTCTCTTCGGAGAGACGCTCGGCAATCCGGGCCTCGACGTGCTCGACATCGCCGCCGTCGCTCAGATCGCGCACGATCATCGCGTGCCGCTCCTCGTCGATTCCACTTTCACGACGCCCTGGCTGCTGCGCCCCTTCGAACACGGTGCCGACTTCGTCTATCACTCGGCGACGAAATTCCTCGGCGGCCACGGCACGACGATCGGCGGCGTGCTCGTCGATGGCGGCACGTTCGACTTCGAGGCGTCGGGCCGCTTTCCGGAGTTCACCGAACCGTACGCAGGCTTTCACGGCATGGTGTTCGCCGAAGAGAGCACGGTCGCGCCTTTCTTGCTGCGCGCGCGCCGCGAGGGCTTGCGCGACTTCGGCGCGTGCCTGCACCCCCAGGCGGCGTGGCAATTGCTTCAGGGTATCGAAACGCTACCGCTGCGCATGGAACGGCACGTCGCCAATACGCGGCGCATCGTCGAGTTTCTCGTCGCGAACGAGGCGGTCGAATCGGTCGCGTATCCCGAATTGCCGGACCACCCCGATCACGCGCTCGCACAACACATGCTGCCGCGCGGCGCAGGCGCCGTGTTCAGCTTCAACCTGCGTGGCACACGCGAGGCGGGCAAACGCTTCATCGAATCGCTGTCGCTTTTCTCGCATCTCGCGAACGTCGGCGACGCGCGTTCGCTCGTGATCCATCCCGCCTCGACGACGCATTTCCGCATGGACGCGACCGCCCTCGCCGCGGCTGGCATCACGGAAGGGACGATCCGCCTCTCAATCGGACTTGAAGATCCCGACGACCTCATCGACGACCTCAAACGCGCGCTCAAGGCGTCGCAGAAGGCCGCGTCCAGCGCACGCGCGAAGACGGCTGGCAAGGAGGTGTCATGATCGTCGATGTGCAAGGCAAGCCGGTCTACGCCTACACCGGTACGCGAGCGTTCGATGCGGCGCGGCCTGTCGCCGTGTTCGTCCACGGCGCCGAGCACGATCACAGCGTCTGGGGCCTGCAATCGCGCTACTTCGCGCATCACGGCTTTTCCGTACTCGCCGTCGATCTGCCCGGCCACATGCGCAGCGCGGGCCCCGCGCTCACGAGCATCGGTGCGCTTGCCGACTGGCTCGCCGCGCTGCTCGATGCACTCGGCGTGCGCGAGGCGTTCGTCGCGGGACACAGCATGGGCTCGCTCGTCGCGCTCGAATTCGCGGCACGCCATCCGGAGCGCGTGCGCCGCGTGGCGCTCCTCGCCACCGCGTTTCCGATGACGGTATCGCCGATGCTGCTCGATGCCGCCCGCGAGCGCGAGCCCGAAGCGATCGCGCTCGTGAACCAGTGGTCGCATTCGACGCTTGCTGCGAAGCCGTCCAGTCCTGGCCCGGGCTTCTGGCTACGCGGCGTGAACCAGCGGCTGATGGAGCGCGTTTCGGCGCGCGGCGAGCCGCAACTCTTCCATACCGATTTCGCGGCCTGCAACGATTACGCGGACGGACTCGCGAGCGCGGCGAAGGTGCGCTGCCCGGTGCGGTTCGTGGTGGGACGGCTCGACGCGATGACGCCGCCGCGCGCAGCGCGCGCGATCGCCGATGCGCTCGCACAAGCCGGCGTGCCGGTGGACACGGTAACGCTCGACGCGGGCCACGCGCTGATGACCGAGCAGCCGGACGCGACGCTCGACGCGCTCTACACGTTTGCCGTGCATCCATAGGCCATCGAGCACGGGAAAGCATGGAGGCGTGCGAGCCGCCAGGTCGGCTTGCGCCACCCGACAGATCGCCGGAAAATGGGGTTGCCTTGCAGGATGGTTGCCGCAGCGTCCGGACAGCGCGCGAAGCACGCCGCCGCACAAAGGAGGAGACGATGAATCACGCAACCCACACCGAGCACTTCGCAAATTTCGCGGAGTTCTATCCGTACTATCTGAGCGAACATCGCAATCTCACGTCGCGGCGCCTGCACTTCATCGGCTCACTGGGCGTGATCGGCTGCCTCGCCATGGCCATCGCCACCGGCGTGTGGCTCTGGCTGCCGGCGGCAGTCGTTTGCGGCTACGGGTTCGCCTGGGTGGGCCACTTCGCGTTCGAGAAGAACCGCCCGGCCACCTTTCGTCACCCCATCTACAGCTTGATGGGCGACTGGGTGATGTTCTCGGATATCTGCCGCGGAAAGATCTCGCTCTAGATCTACAGGCCGCCAGCACTGCGGCCGCGCAATCGCCGCAATCGCCGCAATCACATCAAGCCGCCTGATGCGGCATCGATGGACGCGGTTGCGCGCTCTCCTCTACCGCGCTGTCCGCCTCGGCGCGCGATGCTGCCAGCAGCGTGGCAAGCGAGACGGCGAGCTTATCGTTGTCGAGTGCGTCAAGCAGCGTGCGCGCGTCGATGACGCTCGACTTCGCCTTGAGCTGATACGCGAGTTCCTTTCGATCGATCACGAAGCGGTCGAAGAGTCTCGCCACCGGAATGGCCGCGGGATTCGCGATCAGCAGGTAGTGCGGTTTCGCCCCGTCATTTTCCAGACGCCCGACGAGCAAGTCCTGCTCCATGCGGTCGATGAGCCACGTCACGGTCGCAAGGTCGCGCCGTAACGTCTGCGCAAGCTGCTCTGCACTGCGCCCTGGCTGGCCCGCCTCACGCGAGTGGGCAAGCTGCGCCAGCAGTTCGAGCGCATCGAGCAGGTCACTGCCGGCAAAGCGCGGCCGGTCGAAACGCCCGGTGCGGATCTCCGGCAGGGCTGACGTGATCATCGCGCCCACGAGCGTGATGAACCAGCTCAGATACACCCAGAGCAGGAACATCGGCGCGGCCGCAAACGCGCCGTAGACAGCGGTGTAGCTCGGTATGCGCCGCACGTAAAAACCGAAGCCGCGCTTCGCGCATTCGAACGCGACGGCCGCCGCGATGCCGCCCACCAGCGCGTCGCGCCACGCGACGCGACAGTTCGGCATGTAGACGTAGAGCATCGTGAACGCAAGCGCCGTGAGCGGCAGCGTCGCGACTGCAAGCGCCCAGTCGAACAACCCGGAGACGTGCTGCTCGGTCGCGATGGCGAGCGAACGCGTGAAGAAGTACGACGAGATCGAGAGACTCACGCCGATGAGGATCGGACCGAGTGTGAGAATCGACCAGTAGACGAGCACGCGCTGCGCGAAAGGCCGTGACTTGCGCACGCGCCAGATCAGGTTGAACGCCGATTCGACCGTCATCATCGTCATCACCGACGTGACGAACAGCACGATCATGCCCATCGTCGTCAGGCCCTTGGCCTTCGACGCGAACTGGTTGAGGTACCGGAAGATCTGGCTGTTGATCTGCGCAGGCATCAGGTGATCGGCCAGAAAAGCCTGCAGCGAATTCTGGAACGACGCGAAGTCGGGAAACGCCGTGAAAAGCGCGAACGCGACCGTCGCAAGCGGCACGAGCGAGAGCAGCGTCGTGAACGTGAGGCTGCCCGCGACCTGCGGAATGCGATCTTCACGGCTGCGCCGCACGGCGAAGCGCGCGAGCCGCTTCACGATGTCCAGATCAATGCGAATCCTCGACAACACGTCCATCTGCCCGCCTTCCCGAAACGATGCGCCGCATGAGCGGGCAACCCAGCCTTATATAATATCGCGACCACCGACGAGGCCTATGAAACCCATCCTTGTGCTTTATTACAGCCGGCACGGCGCGACGCTCGACCTGGCGCGCGCGATTGCCCAGGGCATCGACAGCATCCCCGGCGCGGAGGCCCGCGTGCGGACCGTCCCCCCCGTTTCGACGGTCTGCGAAGCCACGCAACCCGATATCCCCGACGATGGTCCGCCCTACGCTGAACTGCGCGACCTCGAGGAATGCGCGGGACTCGCGCTCGGCTCGCCGACGCGCTTCGGCAACATGGCCGCGCCGCTCAAGTACTTCCTCGACGGCACGACGCCACAGTGGCTCTCCGGCGCGCTCGCGGGCAAGCCGGCCTGTGTGTTCACATCGACGGGAAGCCTTCACGGCGGCCAGGAGAGCACGCTGCTTTCGATGATGCTGCCGCTCCTGCATCACGGCATGCTGCTCCTCGGCATTCCTTATACCGAGAGCGCGCTCACGACCACGCAAGGCGGCGGCACGCCCTACGGCGCGTCGCACCACGCGCGCGCCGACGGCCGCGGCCACGGCCTTTCCGCCGATGAAAAAGCGCTTGCGTTCGCGCTCGGTGCACGGCTGGCGCGCACGGCGACCGCGCTGGGTGAGCAACCGTGAGCGGGCGCAGAGACGAATACGCGCACGACGACGCCCATGCGGCCGACTCGCCGCGCGCAGCCAGCGCACCCCACGCCACGCAATCGACGTACGACGCTGCCGACATGTCCAACGCCATTACGCCAAGCCGCCGCGCCGCGCTCGGCGCTTTCGTCACGCTCGCGGCGCTTGCACTTTTTTGCGTCGCCTGGGAATGGCGGCTTGCGCCGCTCCGTCCGGGTGGCAGCGCGCTCGTGCTAAAGGCGCTGCCGCTCATGATCGCGCTGCCGGGTGTGCTGCGCCGGCGCATCTATACGCTGCAGTGGGCATCGATGCTGGTGCTGCTCTATCTCGCAGAAGGCATCGTGCGCGGCATGACGGATCCGGCACCGGGCAACCGGCTCGGCTGGGTCGAAGTCGCCCTCGCGCTCGGCTTCTTCGCGTGCGCACTCGCCTACGTCGCACCGTTCAAGCGCGCAGCACGGCGCCGCAAGCGCGAAGCGGCATGAATGTGAACGGGTGTCAGCTGCACGGCCGCCGCGCCAACCGGCGAGGCGGCGCACCTATCGCACAGGTCGCACCGCCGGCACCGCCCGAACGCCGTCCCGCCACGGCAGCGGCCTGAGAGCGAGCGCACATAGGTCACGTCAGCCGTGTCAAACTGAAACATCTGCCCAAAGTTATGAGCGACGCTCGCGTTTCCCCGCCCCCGCCCGCAGCCCCGACATCATGACCAACACCGCCTTTCTCGAAGCCTGCGCCGCCGCGATCGGCGCGCAGCACGTCCTGACCGACGCCGACGATGCGGCACCCTACCTCGGCGACTGGCGCCGCCGCTATCAAGGCGCAGCGCGCGCCGTGCTGTGCCCGGCCGACACCGCTGAAGTCGCGGCCATCGTGAAGCTCGCTCGCGAGCATCGCGTCGCGCTGGTGCCGCAAGGCGGCAATACCGGCCTCGCGGGCGGCGCGACACCCGACGCGTCCGGCCAGCAAGCCGTGCTGAGCCTGCGGCGCCTGAACCGCGTGCGCGAGATCGATCCCCACAACAACACCATTACCGCGGAAGCCGGCGTGATACTCGCCGACGTCCAGACGCGTGCGCTCGAAGCCGGGCGTCTGTTCCCGCTATCGCTCGCGTCGGAGGGCAGTTGCACGATCGGCGGCAACCTCTCGACGAACGCCGGCGGCACGGGCGTACTGCGTTACGGCAACACGCGCGAGCTGTGCCTCGGACTCGAAGTCGTCACGCCGGAGGGCGAGATCTGGGACGGGCTGCGCGGCCTGCGCAAGGACAACACCGGCTACGATCTGCGCGACCTGTTCATCGGCGCCGAAGGGACGCTCGGCGTCATTACTGCCGCAGTGATGAAGCTGCACCCGCAACCGGCCGCGCGCGTCACCGCGCTCGCAGGACTCGGCTCTGCCTACGCCGCGCTCGATTTCCTCGCGCTCGCGCAGCGCCACGCCGGGCCGCTCCTGACCGGCTTCGAGCTGATGTCGGACTTCTGCATGCAGCTCGTCGGGCGCCATTTCCCACAGATGCGCTACCCGTTCCAGACGCGGCACGCGCAGGTCGTGCTGCTCGAACTCTCCGACAACGAGAGCGAGGAACACGCGCGCACGCTCTTCGAACGCCTGATGCAAACCGCGCTCGAAGAGGGCCTCGTGGAAGACGCCGTAGTCGCCGAAAGCCTCGCGCAATCGCAGGCGTTCTGGGACCTGCGCGAACACATCTCGCTCGCCCAGTCGCAGGAAGGCCTGAACGTGAAGCACGACGTCGGCGTGCCGATCTCGCGTATCGGCCAGTTCATCGAAGAGACGGACGCCGAAATCGCGCGCGAGGTGCCAGGTGCGCGCATGGTGACGTTCGGCCACCTCGGCGACGGCAACCTGCACTACAACGTGCAGGCGCCCGTTGGCGGCGATCCGAAGCGTTTCCTCGCGGAAAACGAGAAAACCTTGAACCGCATCGTCTACGACAGCGTGCAACGCCATCGCGGCACGATCAGCGCGGAACATGGTCTCGGGCAGTTGAAAGTCGACGAAGCAGCGCACTACAAGAGCGCAGTGGAGCTGAAATTGATGCGTGCGATCAAGGCGGCACTCGATCCCTTGAACCTCATGAATCCGGGCAAGGTGCTGCGCTGATTGCGCGCGCGGGAGGAATCAATCTGGAGACGACATCGTGAAAATCCGCGTGCTGTCTGACCTGCATCTGGAGAACGACGAGCCCGACACGATCCCGCATGCGCAGGCCGATCTCGTCGTGCTCGCGGGGGACATCCACAACCACGCGCTCGGCTTGCGCTGGGCGGCTGAAACATTCGATCCGCAGGTGCCGGTCGTCTACGTGCCGGGCAACCACGAGTACTACGACGGCGAGTTCGGTGCACTGGAAACGGCGATGCGCGACGCCGCATCCACCGTCGACCATGTCCACTTCCTGAATAACGCGGCGCTCGTCGATCCGGCGGGCGGCTGGCGCGTGCTCGGCACGACGCTGTGGACGGACTTCGCGCTCTTCGGCGCCGACGACGCGGCGCGCGCGGAGGCGATTGCCGCCGCGAAGCGCGTGATGCTCGACTTTCGCGGATTGATCCAGGTATCGTGGCCGGACCGCCCCGACGCACTGGCGCACGACTTCACGCCGCAGGACTCGCTCGCACTGCACGCGCACGCGCTCGCGTGGCTGAAAGAGGAGCTTGCGAAACCGTTCGCGGGCAAGACGATTGTCGTCTCGCATCACGCGCCTCACCGGCAGAGCCTTGCTCCGCGCTACGCGGATGATCTGGTCTCGGGCGGCTTCGTGAGCGACCTCGATGCGCTGGTGCGAGCGCCGGTTGCGCTATGGGTGCACGGACACACACACTCGTGCTTCGACTACGCGGTCAACGGCACGCGCGTCGTGTGCAATCCGCGCGGCTATCGCGATCGGCGCACCGGGCAGCCGGAGAACCCCACGTTCGCGTGGGACAAGGTCGTGGAGATCTGACGGGTGTCGACACAGCGAGTCGCCACCCGTCGGACAGGAACCCGCCGGGCCACACTCGCTGAAAGAAAGAAGAATGTTGGAGCGTGTCAGGGTGACAGCTTTAGACACCGTTCTGCCCGTCGTCACCACGACGCAACGCGCCGAGCCAGCGGCACGTTCAGCGCAAGCCTCGCGACCGTGCCGGTGCATCGTCTGCACGCCGTGAACGCAGCGACACGGGCTGAAGCCGCGAGCGGCGCATGTTCAGAAGATCGCGTGACGCGGCGATGCCGATCAGGCCCACCATCACGGCGATGCCGATCATCAGATGCGTATCCATGGAAACTCCGGGTCTGGCGAGAGTTGAACGTTGGCGGCAAAGAGTCCCGCTACGTTAGCAAAGCGCCGGAAGCCCGGGCGTAAGGAAGTGTTGCGATACGCGTCGCCTGTAACGGCCTGTCACAAGTCCAGTAGCCCGCGACGTAGCCCGAGCCACCGGCACGCACGCTGGCGCTGGGTTCAGGTACGCGCGAACTTGCGCAGTTCGGTCTGATCGTTCGCGAGCGTGACCGGCAGTCTCTCGCGCAGCAGTTCCACCCAGGTACGGATCTTCGCGTCGAGATACTGGCGCGACGGGTACATCGCGTACACATTCATCTCCTGCGATTTGTATTCGGGCAGGATCCAGACGAGTTCGCCGCTGCGCAGCCCGCCGATGGCCGAATAGATTGGCAAGAGGCCGACACCCATGCCCTCGCGCACCGCCACCGCCATTGCCTCGGCGACGTTCACCTGGAACGTCGCAGCGCCGAGGTTGATGGTTTCTTCGCCGCCGGGGCCGGTGAACTTCCATTGCGCAGTCGGGAAAACCGGCGTTACGAGTTGCAGGCAGGTGTGATTGGCGAGATCACTGGGTGTCTTTGGCACACCGCGGCGCTCCAGATACGCAGGCGCCGCACACGCGATACTGAACGCGCTCGCGATGCGCTGCGAGACGAACCCTGAATCGGGCAGGTCGGTGGCAAGAACAAGCGCCACGTCGTAGCCCTCGTCGAGCAGATCCGGCATGCGCTGCGCGAGCGTCAGTTCCACGCTCACATCCGGGTAGGCCTCCTGGTACGCGCCCACCGCCGGGACGACATAGTGCTGGCCGAAGCTCGTCATCGCGTGGATCTTCAGCTTGCCCGCGGGCTGCGCCTGCGCGTGGCCCGCCTCCGCTTCCGCCTCGTCGACATACGCGAGAATCTGCTCGCAGCGCTGCAGGTAGCGCTCCCCCGCCTCCGTGAGCGCGATCCGGCGTGTCGTGCGGTTCAAAAGACGCGTACGCAGATGCGCCTCCAGATCCGACACCGCGCGCGAAGCATATGCAGTCGTCGTATTCAGGTGTTGCGCGGCGCCCGTGAAGCTGCCCGCCTCGACCACCCGAACGAATACCCGCATGTTTTGGAGCGTGTCCATACCCATCCTTTTTTGACAGATGGATTGTTACATATTTTGCAAGGTCAATTGTCTCAGTTGTGGCAAGAATGCCTTGCATTCTTACCGGTTATTCGGGAATAGATCAAAAAATATAATGGCGCTCATTGTTCTATAGTCAAGACAGGGAGTAAATTGTGCGCCCTTCGATACCGCAAGGACTCGCAGCATCCGGAGTTCTTACGTTCTCGTTGATAATCGCAGGTTGCGCCAGCACTGGGGGCATCGCACCGCAAGCGACGCGGACCGATGCGTCGCAGCTCGACGCCGGATCGGCCATCCGCGCGGCCAACGCCGACGCCCAGTGGCCCGTCAGCGACTGGTGGCGAAGCTACAACGACCCGCAGCTCAACGCCTGGATCGACGCATCGGTGGCCGGTAACCCGTCGCTCGCGGCCGCACAGGCGCGCGTGCGCGAGGCGCGCTCGATGGCGGGCGTCGCCGCAGCGGGCCTCCTGCCGCAGATCAACGGCAACATGTCGATCCAGCGCCAGCAATGGGCCGATAACGTCTTCTACGGCCCCGGTCCGCTCGCCGGCACGAATACCTGGAACAACACCGCGACGCTCGGCCTCTCCTACCACCTCGATCTGTGGGGTCAGGGCAAAAACAGCGCCGAGCGCGCGCTCGACCTCGCCCACGCAAGCGCCGCCGACGCGCGTGCGGCCCAGCTCGAACTCGAAGTCAACGTGACGCGCGCGTACATCGGACTCTCGATGAACTACGCGTTACTCGATATCGCGCAGCAAACACTTCGCGAACAACAGAACATCCTCGCGCTCGCGCAAAGGCGCCTTGCAGGCGGCATCGGCACACAGCTCGAAGTCAGTCAGGCGCAAACACCGCTGCCCGAATACGAACGCCAGGTCGACGCGCTCGAAGAAGCGATTGCGCTCGGCAAGAACCAGCTTGCCGCGCTCGCGGGCAAGGGCCCCGGCGCGGGCGAGTCGATCGCGCGCCCGGCGCTCTCGCTCGCGAGCCCGGCGGGCCTGCCCTCGGCGTTGCCTGCGGAGCTGATCGGCCATCGCCCCGACATCGTCGCGGCGCGCTGGGTCGTGGCCGCGCAGGCGCGCGGCATCGACGTCGCGAAAGCCGAGTTCTATCCGAACGTGAACCTGCTCGTCTCGATGGGCGGCTACGCCGCAGCGGGCCCGCTGTTCCAGTTCCTCAAGTCGATGAGCGGCAGCTACACCGCCGGCCCTGCATTCTCGCTGCCGATCTTCGACGGCGGGCGCCTGCGCGCGCAACTCGGCGCGCAGTCGGCGGCCTACGATATCGCCGTCGATCAGTACAACCAGACCATCGTCACCGCGCTCAAGGAAATCGCCGACCAGGTCGTGCGCATGCGCTCGCTCGCGACCCAGGATGACGACGCGCATCGTTCGGTCGCGGCTGCACAGCGCAACTTCGATCTCGCGAAGGAAGGCTTCCGACGCGGTCTCACCGACTATGTGAATGTGCTGATCGCGCAGACGCAGTTGCTGCGCGCGCAGGAAGGTCTCGCGCGCATCGGCGCTGAGCGCCTCGCCGCGCATGCCACGCTGGTGGCGGCGCTGGGCGGCGGCGCGATCGATCCGGCCCAGGGCCCTGAAGCGCTCGGACCAGCCGACGCCGACCAACTGCCCGCACACGGCAAGAAGACTCGCGACGTGCCGCTCGCGCCCGCGGCACTGCTCGCGCCGAGGCTCCCCGATGCCGATGCGCCGGCCAGTCGCCCGGTCCAGCGCGACGAGTAAGGCCACGCGCATGCAGTCTTCCTCCTCGACATCCACGCGCGTGTCCGGCCCGCGTTTTGCCGCTGCCATCGCCGACTGGGCGCGCACCGACGGTCTCGTCTGGATCTATCTGTTCAAGGCGATCATCGCGGCGCTGCTTGCGCTCGGCATCGCGATGAAGCTCGACTTGCCGCAGCCGCGCACCGCGATGACCACCGTCTTCATCGTGATGCAGCCGCAAAGCGGCATGGTGTTCGCGAAGAGCACGTGGCGGATCTGCGGCACGCTCGTCGGCCTCGTCGTGATGCTCGGACTGATCGGTCTGTTCGCGCAGCAGCCTGAGCTGTTCATCGTGTCGACTGCGCTGTGGGTCGGCATCTGCACGGCCGGCGCCGCGCGCAACCGTAACTTCCGCTCTTATGGCTTCGTCCTCGCGGGCTACACCGCCGCGTTGATCGGCATCCCGGCCTCGCAGCATCCCGACACCGCGTTCATGTCGGCGCTCACGCGCGTCGCGGAAATCTCGCTCGGCATCTTGTGCTCGGGTCTCGTCAGCGCCGTCGTCTTTCCGCAATTCTCGGGCAACCTGCTGCGCACGACGGTGCGCAAGCGTTTCTCGTCGTTCGTCGATTACGTGTCGGGCACGCTCGCAGGACGCGTCGAGCGCTCGCAGATCGAGGCGACCAACGCACGCTTCGTCGCGGACGTGGTCACTTTCGAGGCAACGCGCAGCGGCGCGATTTTCGAGTCGCCCGAATCACGCGGCAGGGCCGGTCGATTTGCACGCCTGAACAGCGAGTTCATGACCGCTTCCACGCGCTTTCACGCGCTTCATCAACTGATGAACCGGCTGCGCAGCGAAGGCGCCTCGTCGACCGTCGAAGCGCTCGAGCCGTACTTCCACGAGATCGTGCCACTGCTCGCGAGGGGCGGCGAGCCGGTGCTCTCGGCGGCCGATGCCGTGCACGTTTCGCAGCAGCTGGAAGCATGGCGCGCAACACTCCCCAAGCGCGTACGCGCCACGCGCGCCGCGCTCGTTGCGAACGGCGCCGCGAATCTCCTCGAATTCGACACAGCGACCGAACTGCTCTATCGGTTCATCCACGAGATGCACGAGTACACGGACACCTATGCATCGCTCGCCGTCGACTCCCACGCGCGCGAAAAGTGGATCGCGCGCTACGTGCCGAAGACGAACTGGATCGCGGCGGGCGTCGCGGGACTGCGCGCGGCGGTCGTGATGACGCTGCTCGGCGCGTTCTGGATCGCCACAGCCTGGCCGAGCGGCACGAATCTCGTCCTCAACGCGGCGGCAACGAGCGCACTCGCGGCGTCATCGCCTTACCCGGCGCGCACGGCGAGCCAGATGGCCGTGGGCACCGTGCTCGCATCGTTCGTCGGCATGATCCTCACGTTCGGCGTGTTTCCGCACATCGACGGCTTTCCGCTGCTGGCTCTCGTGCTCGCGCCCACGCTCGCGTTCGGCGTATTCCTCACGACGCGCCCGAAGTACGCTGGCATCGGCATGGGCTATTGCATCTTCCTGTGCTTTCTCGCGGGCCCGGACAACGTGATGCAGTACAACCCGATGAGCTACATGAACGACGCGCTCGCACTCGTCGCGGGGATCGCGGTTTCGGCAGCGGCCTTCGCCGTGTTTCTTCCGCCCTCCACGCGGTGGCTGCGAAACCGTCTCTTCGCGGATTTGCGCAGCCAGGTCGTGCATGCCTGCGGCACGCGCCTGAAAGGCCTTCGCAACCACTTCGAGAGCGGCGCGCGCGACCTGATGTTCCAGATCAACGCGCTCGCGGGCGCCGACCACTCACTCAAGCGCGACACGCTAGGCTGGCTCTTTTCGGTGCTCGAAGTGGGCAACGCCGTGATCGACCTGCGCAACGAACTCGCTACGCTGCCGGCGCAACCTTGCTACGCTGCGGGCACGGCATGGCGCGAAGCAATCCGCGCGATGCTCGGTGCAGTGAGCGCGCTTTTCGCGCGCCCCGGCGAGCGCCGCTATCAGAACGCGCTCGCCGCCACCGACGCGGCCATCGTCGCAGCCCAGGCGTTGCTGCAAAGCATCGAAGCGCCGCGCGAAGAACGCCATCAGTTGCAGCGCATCCTCAGCCATCTGCATTTCATCCGTACCGCGCTCATCGACCCGCAGTCGCCGCTGTCGCCACACCAGGCACACCCGGCGCGCACGGCGAGCGAAGGCGCGCCGCAAGGAGCCAACCATGCCGCGTGACGTCGCGTTTCTTGACGCCTACATTCCGGCGATCGTCCTGCTGTTCATCCTCGGTTCGGCGATCACCTGGGTGCTCGACTCCGTACTGGCCCGCACGGGCATTTACCGCGTCGTCTGGCACCCCTCCCTATTCCGTGTGAGCCTGCTCGTGATTGTGTGCTGCGTGCTGGGCCTCGCCGTCTATCGTTGAACCGCCCAGTAGTCCGAACAAACATGACACTCCGAAACATCATTGGCTTTATCGCGACGGCGATTATCTTCATCGTCGCCATCCTGATCGGGCGCGTGCTGTGGGTCCACTACATGGACGAGCCGTGGACCCGCGACGGTCGCGTGCGCGCCGAAGTGGTCAACATCGCGCCCGACGTCTCGGGCGCGGTGGTCGAATTGCCCGCGCAGGACAATCAGTTCGTCCACAAGGGCGACCTGCTGATGCAGATCGACCCATCGCACTACCAGATCGCCGTGGAAGAAGCGCAGGCGGCCGTGGCCGCGCGCAAGGCGGAGCTGACGATGCGCCAGGACGATGCGAAGCGCCGCGCCGACATGGACAGCCTCGTCGTCTCGAAGGAAAACCGTGAAAACGCATCGCACACCGCGAACGCGGCGCAGGCACAGTACCAACAGGCACTCGCCGCGCTCGATGCTGCGAAGCTCAATCTGGAACGCACGCGCGTCGTCTCCCCCGTGGACGGCTACATAACGAACCTCCAGGTGTTCAAGGGCGACTACGCAATCGCGGGCCAGGCGAAGCTTGCCGTGGTGGACAGCCACTCGTTCTGGGTCTACGGCTACTTCGAGGAAACCAAGCTGCCGCACGTGAAGCTGGGCAACAAGGCCGAGATCAAGCTGATGAGCGGCGGCACGCTCGAGGGCCACGTCGAGAGCATCTCGCGCGGCATCTACGACCGCGACAATCCGCAAAGCCGCGAGCTGCTCGCCGATGTGAACCCGACGTTCAACTGGGTGCGACTCGCGCAACGCGTGCCGGTGCGCATTCACATCGACAAGGTGCCGGACGACATGATCCTCGCCGCGGGCACGACCTGCACGGTGATCGTGAAACCGGGAACCTGAACACGCCGCCCGAAACGCGATTTCCCTTTCATCGATAAGACAAAGAGCGCCCTCGGGCGCTCTTTTTTTAATTCAGCAAAACTTGTTCCGACAGAACAAATCCAGGTTATGCCAAGAGGTTTCAAATAATCTTCAAGTCCCGCTAAATTTGATTTGAATCAAGCCCGAATTCGGAGTGACCCAAGATTATTCTCATTCCCGAATCCGATGCCGATCCTCCAGCGTGAACCTGAACCCTATCCACGAAGCCCAACGCACCGCCTCGCCCACGCGCGAGCGCATCGTCGTCCTTGGCATCGGCAACACTCAGTGGGGCGATGCGGGCTTCGGCGTACGCGCAGTCGAGCGCCTCAAGGCGGACTGGCAATGCGCGGCGAACGTGGAAGCAGTCGTTGGCGGCACGCAGGGGCGTGCATTGCTGCCGCTCGTCGAATCCGCCGGCAGGCTGATCGTGTTTAACATCGCGGATTTCGGCGTCGCACCGGGCACGCTGCGTCTATGCGTCAATGACACCGCCCTCGACCACTTGCACACGCGCGGCGTAGGCGTGCATCAGATGGATTTCGCCGATGCGCTCGCCTGCGCCCGACTCAAGGGCCGCGCACCGCGCCATCTCGTGCTGATCGGCGTACAGCCGCTCGAACTCGACGCCTATGGCGCCGACCTCGACCCCGTCGTGCGTGCGAAACTGGACCCCGCCGTCGAAGCGGCCTGCCGCCAGCTGCGACGCTGGCGAGCAGCCCCGCGCCGGCGTGAAGCGCCGATGCGGGGCATGCGTACGGCCGCCTAGCTGCCCATTGCGGCCTCATACGTCGATACTGGCATCGAATAGATCGACGTCAAACAAATACGGGGCGCATCATGGAGAACCCGCGTTGTCCGTCTACGTTGCACTGCACTATCCTCAAAAATTCATGACGGCGATCCGGCCGCACGCTTTTTACATGGGACGGCACGAGGCGCCAAAGCGCCAGGTGTGGGCAACAGGAGGAGTGTTTTCATGCGCAGCTACCGCGACTTTCACCGCGAATCGATTGACGCCCCAGAAGACTTCTGGCGGCGAGAAGCGTCGCGCATCCATTGGGAAACGCCGTTCGACACCGTGCTCGACGGGTCGAATCCGCCATTCGCGCGCTGGTTCTGCGGCGGTCGCACGAACCTGTGCTTCAACGCGGTCGACCGGCATCTAGCCTCGCGCGCGCAGCAGAACGCGCTCGTCTACGTCTCGACCGAGACCGGCATCGAGCGCCGGTACACCTACGCCGAACTCCACGCCGAAGTGAACCGCATGGCCGCCGTGATGCGCTCGCTCGGCGTGACGCGCGGCGAGCGTGTGCTGATCTATCTGCCGATGATCCCCGAAGCCGTGTTCGCCATGCTCGCGTGCGCACGGCTCGGCGCAATCCATTCGGTGGTGTTCGGCGGCTTCGCGGCGCCGTCGCTTGCCGCGCGCATCGACGACGCAAAGCCCGTGCTGATCGTCAGCGCCGACGCCGGCGCGCGCGGCGGCAGGGTCATCGACTACACGCCGCTCGTCGACGAGGCCATGTCGCGCGCACAGCACGCCCCGCAGCACGTGCTGCTGATCGACCGGCAGCTCGCGCCCAATCGCCTGCAAGCGAGCTATTTCGTCAATTACGAGCCGCTGCGCGAGCAGTACTACGACGCGCAGATCCCGTGCGAATGGCTCGAATCGAACGAACCGTCGTACATCCTCTACACGTCGGGCACGACCGGCAAGCCCAAGGGCGTGCAGCGCGACGTCGGCGGCTATGCGGTCGCGCTCGCGGCATCGATGGAATACATCTTCGAAGGCCGCCCAGGCGACACGATGTTCACCGCGTCGGATATCGGCTGGGTGGTCGGGCACAGCTACATCATCTATGCGCCGCTTCTCGCGGGCATGACGACCGTCATGTACGAAGGCACGCCGATCCGCCCCGACGGCGGCATCTGGTGGCGTCTCGTCGAGCAGTACCGCATCAACCTCATGTTCACCGCGCCCACGGCGATCCGCGTGCTCAAGAAACAGGACCCGGCCCTCTTGCGCGCCGCCGATCTGTCGAGCCTGCGCACGCTGTTCCTTGCTGGCGAGCCGCTCGACGAACCGACTGCCACGTGGATCTCGGACGCGCTCGGCAAGCCTGTTGTCGATAACTACTGGCAGACCGAAACCGGCTGGCCGATGCTCGCGATTCAACGCGGTGTCGAGGCGCTGCCGCAAAAGCTCGGCTCGCCGGGCGTGCCTGTCTACGGCTACGGCCTCACGCTGCGCGACGAGAACACAGGCGAGCCGTGCGCGACGGGCGAAAAAGGCGTGATCACGCTCGATTACCCGTTGCCGCCGGGCTGCATGCAGACCGTCTGGGGCGACGACGCGCGCTTCGTGAAGACCTACTGGGAAAGCGTGCCGGGCCATCAGGTCTACTCGACGTTCGACTGGGGCGTGCAGGACACCGAGGGCTACGTGACGATCCTCGGCCGCACCGACGACGTCATCAACGTCGCCGGTCACCGCCTCGGCACGCGCGAGATCGAGGAAGCGATTTCATCGCATGCGGCGGTCGCGGAAGTGGCCGTGGTGGGCGTGGAGGATGCACTGAAAGGCCAGGCGGCGCTGGCGTTCGTCGTGCTGCGCGATGCGAATGCCGCCGCCGATCCGGCTGCGGCCAAAACGCTCGAAGCGGCGATCGCGGCGACCGTCGATCGCAATCTCGGCGCGATCGGGCGGCCTGCACGCGTGCATTTCGTCGCGATGCTGCCGAAGACCCGCTCGGGCAAGCTGCTGCGCCGTGCGATCGCGGCACTCGCCGAAGGCCACGATCCGGGCGATCTGCCGACGATCGAAGATGCTTCGGCGCTGGAGCAAATCCGCGAAGCCGTCGGAAATCGCGCGGCCTGATCCGCGCTTCGCTGCTGGCTGAGCGTCACACGTTCGCGACGCTCAGCCGACGCTTCGCCCGTCACGGCTTCACGAGCAGCGCTTCCGTATCAGCGCGACTGGGCAGCGTACGCAGCAAGGAAACGCTTGAGAATGCCCGTGGAATAGGTCCCGGCGATATCGGTGAGGAACGTGGTGAACGACGTGCTCGCGTGTTCATCCGCCGTGTCGGAAATCGTGCGCACCACGGCGCACGGCACGCCGTACTCGTGACAGACCTGCGCGATCGCCGCGCCTTCCATTTCGACCGCGAGCGCTTCGGGGTGCGCCTCGCGCAACCCGCCCACCGCCTGCGCACTGGCGACGAACTGATCGCCGCTGATCACGAGCCCGCGATGAACGCGCGGCATCGCCGTGTGAAAGTGCGCCGCGAGCGCTGTCCCCTCTTCCGTGACGAAGCGCTCGCACGCGTCAGCGAGCGTTGCTGCGAGCGCGCGGTCGGCGTCGAAGCGCGCACGCCCGAGCAGCGGAATTTCGAAGCGCGGAAAGAGCGGTTCGGCGTTCATGTCGTGCTGCAAGAGCGTCTCGCCGACCACGATGTCGCCGATATGCACCGAAGACCCGACACCGCCCGCCACGCCCGTGAACACGATGCCCTCGACATCGAATGCATGGATCAGCGCGCTCGCCGTGGCCGCGGCTGCGACCTTGCCGACGCGCGCCAGCGTCACGACGCACGGCACGCCGTGCACGGTGCCGACGTGATAATCGCGCTGCCCGAGCGTACGCGTCACGACGCCCGATTCCGCCTGCATCGCCGAGATGAGATCGCCGAGTTCCTGGGGCAGTGCGGCGAGCACACCGAGCGGACGCGCCTGGGCGCGGGACGTTGTATTCATCGCTGTATTTTTCCGTGAGGTTCAGTCAGGCCAGAGCGCCAGGTCATGCCCGGTCATTCCACCGGCTGCAGCTTCGCCACCGCGAGCGCGAGCCATTTCTCGCCGTGGCGCTTGAAGCGGACCTGCGCCTTCGCGTCGGTGCCACTGCCTTCGAGTGCCGTGATCGTACCTTCGCCGAATTTCGTGTGGAAGACCTGCTGGCCGACGCGAAAGCCCGTTTCGGCCGCGCGCTGCTCGTTGGCGAACGACGGCAACGGCGTGTTGTCCGCGACGTAGGCGTCGCGCTCGCGACCACCGCCATTGCCCCCACCCTGACGCGCGAACCAGTCGCGGCCCCAGCCCGCATTGTCGGAGCGGCCGCCCCAGCGCGCACCCGCCTCGACCTTCGGCGTGAGCCACTTGAGCGTCTCCTGCGGCAGTTCGTCGAAGAAGCGCGAGCGCACGTTGTAGCGCGTCTGGCCGTGCAGCATGCGACTCTGCGCGAACGACAGATAGAGCCGCTCCTTCGCGCGCGTGATCGCGACATACATCAGGCGACGCTCCTCTTCGAGGCCGTCTGCTTCCATCGCGCTGTTCTCATGCGGGAAAAGCCCCTCTTCGAGCCCGGTAATGAACACGGCGGTGAACTCAAGACCCTTCGCCGCGTGGACGGTCATCAGTTGCACGGCATCCTGGCCCGCCTGCGCCTGGTTGTCGCCCGCTTCGAGCGACGCGTGCGAGAGAAAGCCGGCAAGCGGCGTCATGACGTCGGGATTCTGCGCGGGATCCGTAATGGTCGGCGCGTCGAGCACTTCGATCTCACCGTCCTGCGACACGATCTCCAGCGCCGACGATGCACCCGGACGCAGCGGAATCGAGCGCGCGGGTGTGTCGAGCCCGTAGCCCTCTTCGCTCACAAATGCGGTGGCCGCATTGACGAGTTCCTGCAGGTTCTCCAGCCGGTCCTGGCCTTCTCGCTCGCCCTGATAGAAATCGGCGAGGCTGCTCATGCGCACCGTGTACTCGACCGTCTCCGGCAGGCTCATCTGCGCCGTTTCCGCGCGCATCTTCGCGATGAGATTCGCGAACGACGCGAGGCTCGATCCGGCCTTACCGGTGACATAAGGAATCGCCGAGGCCATCGAGCAGTTGTAGAGTCGCGCCGCGTCCGCGAGCTGTTCGATCGAGCGCGCGCCGATGCCGCGCGTCGGGAAGTTCACGACGCGCGCGAAGGCGGTGTCGTCGTTCGGATTGTCGATGAGGCGCAGATATGCGAGCGCGTGCTTGACTTCCTGACGCTCGAAAAACCGCAGGCCGCCGTACACCTTGTACGGAATCCCCGCGTTCACGAGCGTGTGCTCGATCGTGCGCGACTGAGCGTTGCTGCGATAAAGCACCGCGACCTCGTTGCGCGCGAGGCCCTGGTTGATCAGCGCACGGATCTCCTCGACGATCCAGCCCGCTTCCTGCGAATCGGTCGCCGCCTCGTAGACGCGCACCGGCTCGCCGTGGCCCGCGTCGGTGCGCAGGTTCTTGCCGAGACGGCGCGAGTTATGCGCGATCAGATGGTTCGCCGCGTCGAGAATATGGCCGTGCGAGCGGTAGTTCTGCTCCAGCTTGATCATGTGCTTCACGCGGAACTCGTTCTCGAAGTCGCGCATGTTGCCGACGTTCGCGCCGCGGAACGCGTAGATCGACTGGTCGTCGTCGCCCACGGCGAAGATCGCGTTGTTCGAGCCCGCCAGCAGCTTCAGCCACGCGTACTGGAGCTTGTTGGTGTCCTGAAACTCATCGACGAGGATGTCGCGAAAGCGCGCCTGATAGTGTGCGCGCAGCGGCGGATTGTGCGCGAGCAGTTCGTAACAGCGCAGCAGCAACTCCGCGAAATCGACGACACCCTCGCGCTGGCACTGCTGGTCGTAGGCTTCGTAGAGTTCGACGAACTTGCGGTTGAAGTTGTCCGTGACGTCGACGTCTTTCGGCCGCAAGCCCTGCTCTTTCGCGTTGTTGATGAAGTACTGGAGGTTCTTCGGCGGGTACTTCTCGTCGTCGACGTTCAGGCCCTTCATCAGGCGCTTGATGGCGGAAAGCTGATCGGCCGTGTCGAGGATCTGGAAGGTCTGCGGCAGGCCCGCGTCGCGGAAATGCGCACGCAGCATGCGGTTGCACAGGCCGTGGAACGTGCCGATCCACATGCCGCGAGTGTCGATGGGCAGAAGCGCCTGCAGGCGCCCCATCATTTCGCGCGCGGCCTTGTTCGTGAAGGTCACGGCGAGAATCGTGGCGGGCGACGCGAGCCCCTGCTGGATCAGCCAGGCGATGCGCGTGATCAGGACGCGCGTCTTGCCGCTGCCGGCCCCGGCGAGGATCAGCGCCGGTTCGTTCGGCAACGTGACGGCGGCGTGTTGTTCGGGGTTCAGGTTTGCAAGCAGGTCGGGCATGGGGTGCGCGGGCAGTAAGGATGCGCGCGCGGGTGAATGGAAGCGCGCGCCGATGAAAGGCCGACCGCCATTATAAGTCCCGCCTGTCCTGGCTATGGAGCCCACCCCGACCGCGACGCCCGCGGCTGGCACACCGTCGGCACGTCTCGAATGCACGCTTCGGACGCATCGCCGCACAGTGGGTGCGACCGCCGTTGTCCGCCTCATCGGCTTCATCCGCCACAGCGCGGGCGCTTCACGCGCCGCCCGGCACCATCGGGGCGGGCGGCATTCCCCTTATAATCGAAGGTTTCCGCATCCATTTAATCGGCAGATTCCACCCATGAGCGACAGCACGCTAGCGAAAAGCTTCGAGCCCCAGACGATCGAGGCCCAATGGGGCCCCGAATGGGAGCGCCGCGGCTACGCCGCCGCGACCTTCACGCCCGGCCGCAACAACTTCTCGATCCAGTTGCCGCCGCCCAACGTCACCGGCACGCTGCACATGGGGCACGCGTTCAACCAGACGATCATGGACGGCCTCGCGCGCTATCACCGCATGCTCGGCGAGAACACGCTGTGGGTGCCGGGCACCGACCACGCGGGCATCGCGACGCAGATCGTCGTGGAGCGCCAGCTCGACGCGCAGAAAATCTCGCGCCACGACCTCGGCCGCGAGAAGTTCGTCGAACGCGTATGGGAATGGAAGCAGCAGTCGGGCTCGACGATTACGGACCAGGTCCGGCGCCTCGGCGCGTCGATCGACTGGTCGCGCGAATACTTCACGATGGACGACAAGATGTCGGCCGCCGTGCGCGACGTGTTCGTGCGCCTCTATGAACAGGGCCTGATCTACCGCGGCAAACGCCTCGTGAACTGGGACCCGGTGCTGCTCACGGCCGTCTCGGACCTCGAAGTCGTGAGCGACGAAGAAAACGGCAACCTGTGGCACCTGCGCTATCCGCTCGCGGACGGCTCGGGTCATCTGACGGTCGCGACGACACGTCCCGAAACGATGCTCGGCGATACGGCCGTGATGGTCCATCCCGAAGACGAGCGTTACGCGCACCTGATCGGCAAAATGGTGAAGCTGCCGCTCACGGACCGCGAGATCCCCATCATCGCCGACGACTACGTCGATCGCGAATTCGGCACAGGCGTCGTGAAGGTCACGCCCGCGCACGACTTCAACGACTACCAGGTGGGCCAGCGCCACGGCCTGCCGACGATCGAGATACTCACGCTCGACGCGAAGATCAACAACAACGCGCCGCAAAAGTATCGCGGCCTCGACCGCTTCGAGGCTCGCAAGCAGGTGGTCGCCGACTTCGAGGCACAAGGTCTCCTCGAATCGGTGCAGCCGCACAAGCTGATGGTGCCGCGCGGCGACCGCACGGGCGTGGTGATCGAGCCGATGCTGACGGACCAGTGGTTCGTCGCGATGAGCAAGCCCGCGCCCGAAGGCACGTTCAACCCGGGCAAGTCGATCACCGAAACCGCACTCGACGTCGTGCGCAACGGCCAGATCAAGTTCGTGCCGGAAAACTGGACGACGACCTACTACCAGTGGCTCGAAAACATCCAGGACTGGTGCATCTCGCGCCAGCTCTGGTGGGGCCATCAAATTCCGGCGTGGTACGGCGATAACGGCGAGATCTTCGTCGCGAAGAGCGAGGAAGAGGCCCGCGCGCAAGCCGGGGCAAAGGGTTACACGGGCGCATTGAAGCGAGACGAAGACGTGCTCGACACGTGGTTCTCGTCGGCGCTCGTGCCGTTCTCATCGTTGGGCTGGCCTGCGGATACGCCCGAACTGAAGGCGTTCCTGCCGTCCTCCGTGCTCGTGACGGGCTTCGACATCATCTTCTTCTGGGTCGCGCGCATGGTCATGATGACCACGCACTTCACCGGCAAGGTGCCGTTCGAGACGGTGTACATGCACGGCCTCGTGCGCGACGCCGAAGGCCAGAAGATGTCGAAGAGCAAGGGCAACACGCTCGACCCGATCGATATCGTCGATGGCATCGACCTCGAAGCGCTGGTCGCCAAGCGCACCACGGGCCTCATGAACCCGAAACAGGCTGCGACCATCGAGAAGAAGACGCGCAAGGAGTTCCCGGACGGCATCGCCGCATTCGGCACCGATGCGCTGCGCTTCACGATGGCTTCGATGGCCACGCTCGGACGCAATGTCAACTTCGATCTCGCGCGCTGTGAGGGCTACCGCAACTTCTGCAACAAGCTGTGGAACGCGACGCGCTTCGTGCTGATGAACTGCGAAGGTCACGACTGCGGCTTCTCGAAGCCCGGTCCGTGCGAGCCGGGCGACTGCGCGCCAGGCGGCTACACGGACTTCTCGCAGGCCGACCGCTGGATCGTCTCGCTGCTGCAGCGCGTGGAAATGGAAGTCGCGAAGGGTTTCGCCGACTACCGCTTCGACAATGTGGCCAACGCCCTGTACAAGTTCGTCTGGGACGAATACTGTGACTGGTATCTGGAGCTCGCGAAGGTGCAGATCCAGAGCGGCACGCCCGCACAGCAGCGCGCCACGCGCCGCACGCTGTTGCGCGTGCTGGAAACGGTGTTGCGCCTCGCGCATCCGGTCATTCCGTTCATCACGGAAGCGCTCTGGCAGAAGGTCGCACCGCTCACCGACGCGTATCCGCAGAACGTGGCCGCAGGCGAAGCGTCGATCATGGTGCAGGCGTATCCTGTCGCTCAACCGAAGAAGCTCGACGAAGCCGCCGAAACGTGGGCCGCAGACCTGAAGGCTGTGATCGATGCATGCCGCAACCTGCGTGGCGAGATGAACCTCTCGCCCGCCACGAAGGTGCCGCTGCTCGCAACCGGAAACGCGGCGCGGCTCGCCACTTTCGCACCGTATGCGCAGGCGCTCGCGCGTCTGTCAGAAGTCCAGATCATCGCCGACGAAGCGGCGCTCGACGCGGCATCGGAAGGTGCGCCGGTCGCGATCGTCGGGACGGACAAGCTCGTGCTGAAGGTTGAAATCGACGTCGCCGCCGAACGTGAACGATTGTCAAAAGAGATCGCACGTCTGACTAACGAGGTGTCAAAATGCACCGCAAAGCTGAGCAATGACAGTTTCGTTGCAAAGGCGCCCGCTGCCGTCGTTGAGCAGGAGCAGAAAAGACTGGCAGAATTCAAAGTTACGTTGGACAAGCTGACCGCGCAGCTCGGGCGGCTGCCGGCCTGAGAGCCGATCCGGCAAACAGGAAGCGACGCGCGGCTACCGAAGCGGGAACCTGAACAGGAACTGAACAGGAACCTAAGCGGAAACCGCGCTGCCGCCAGGACCAGGACTAAAGACATGCTAAAAGTTACAAAAGCGGTATTTCCGGTGGCGGGCCTCGGCACGCGCTTTCTTCCGGCTACAAAGGCCAGCCCGAAGGAGATGCTGCCGGTCGTTGACAAGCCGCTTATCCAGTACGCCGTTGAAGAGGCCGTAGCGGCCGGAATCACCGAAATGATCTTCGTGACCGGGCGCAGCAAGCGCGCGATCGAGGACCATTTCGACAAGTCCTACGAGATCGAGGCGGAACTCGAAGCACGTGGCAAGGCGAAACTGCTCGAGGTCGTCCGCAACATCAAGCCGCACAACGTCGACTGCTTCTACGTGCGCCAGCCGGAGGCGCTCGGCCTCGGCCACGCGGTGCTCTGCGCCGAGAAGCTCGTGGGCGACAATCCGTTCGCCGTGATTCTCGCCGACGACCTGCTCTACGGCACGCCGCCCGTGATGAAGCAGATGGTGGAGGTGTTCGACCACTACCATAGCTCGGTGCTCGGCGTGGAAGAGATTCCGCCGTCGGAGACGCGCTCGTACGGCATCGTCGAAGGCAAGGAGTGGGAAGATTCGATCGTCAAGCTCTCGGGCATCGTCGAGAAACCGGCACCCGAAGACGCGCCGTCGAACCTCGGCGTCGTGGGCCGTTACGTGCTCAAGCCGCGCATTTTCAATCATCTGCGCTCGATCAAGCCCGGCGCCGGTGGTGAGATTCAGCTCACGGATGCAATCCAGTCGCTGCTCGCCGACGAGCAGGTGCTCGCGTACAAGTATCACGGCACGCGTTTCGACTGCGGCAGCAAGCTCGGCTATCTGAAGGCGACCGTCGAATTCGCGCTGCGCCACGCTGAAGTGGGGGCCGACTTCGCCGAGTATCTGCATTCGCGCAAGCCGGTGATGGAAGGCTAAACACCGCGCATTGCACGGCAAGCGCTGCAAACGAAATGGCCCGCGACGAACGCGGGCCATTTTTTTGTGTGCCGCTTTTCAGCAGCGGCAGTGCTGCGGCTTTCAGCGCCTGCGCATCAGGAATACAAACGTCTCATCCTGCCTGGAGCTTTCGACGATCTCGTTGCCCGTCTGCTTCGCGAACGCGGCGAAATCGCGCTGCGAGCCGGGGTCGGTCGCGCTGACCTTGAGAATCTGGCCGCTTTCCATATCGGCAAGTGCCTTCTTGGCGCGCAGGATCGGCAGCGGGCACTTCAGCCCGCGCGCGTCGACTTCCTTGTGAATCTGAATCTGCATCGGGGTAGGATCCTTCGGGCGGCGCGCCGGGCACGGCGCACACAATAGTCTCAATTTTACCGCAGGCGCGCCCGGATCGACGCGGCTCGATGGTCACAGTACGACGGCCTGCCCCGTGCGCATCGACTCGCGCAGCGCCTGGCCGATGCGCGTCGCCTCCAGCGCGTCTTCCAGCGTCGCGCCCTGCCCACCCATACCCGCGCCTTCGCCCATGCGCTCACGCACCGCCGCCACGAACGCGTGGGCCTCGACGAGAAACGCCTCCTCGAAGCGGTCGAAGAAAGTGGGCGTGCATTCGCTGCGCACGCCGTGCGCATCGTAGATCTCGACGCGGTTCGCGCTTGGAATATGTCCGATCGCGAGTGCGCCCGCCGTGCCGATCACCTCGCTCGACGTATCGTTGCCGTGCGCCATCGTGCGCGACGCGTAGAACATGGCGAGCGCGCCGCCCTCGAATTCGCAGATCGCGACGCCGTTATCGACGTCTCCCGCCGCTCGCAGTCCTTCGTGCAGCGCGATTGTCCCGCTCGCAAAGACGCGCGTCGCGCGCGGCTTGCCGAGGAGCCAGCGGGCGACATCGATGTCGTGCACGGTGCAATCGAGGAAGATGCCGCCCGACGTGGGCGCAAAGCGTACAAAAAAGCCTTCCGGATCGTTGAGGTCGCTGGTTTGCGAGCGCACCAGGAACGGACGCCCGATCGCACCCGCCTGCACTTTCGCGAACGCGTCCTGGTAGCTCGGATCGAAGCGGCGCATGAAACCGATCGTCACCTGCTGGCCCTCGTAGCGGCGCGACTCGGCCACCACGCGCTCGCACTCGGCAACGTCGAGCGAAAGCGGTTTTTCGCAGAACACGTGCTTGCCTGCGCGTAACGCGTCGATGATCTGCTGCGCGTGCAGCGACGAAGGCGTGACGAGACAGACGGCATCGAGCGCGTCGTCGGCCAGCAGTTGAGCGTAGTCCATGTGCAGGCGCGCGGCAGGCAACGCATCGCGTGCCCATGCGAGATCGTCTTCGAGCGGACTGCACGCCGCCACGAGCGTCGCATCCGGCACGCGGTACGCGAGATTCTTCGCATGCCGCCGCCCAAGCCGCCCGAGTCCCGCCACGCCCACGCGCAATGGCCGGGCCCGATCAGTCGCTTGCATCGTTCGCCTCCTTCCCGTGCTGCCTATGCGGCAAAAGTCCTCTGTACGATCCCTTACGCGTTTGTTGTGGGCGCCAGATACGCGCTCACTCGCCGAGCTTCACTACGCGCTCTTCACGCCACGACAACGCCGCCGCTTCCGCGAGTTCGAGCGCCTTCAACCCGTCCGCAACCGTCGTGCGCACCGGTGCGCCCTTCGTCACCGCGTCGTGGAAATGCGCCATCTCGAGCGCATACGCCGCGCGATAGCGTTCAAGGAAGAACGCCTCCGGCACGTCCTGCGATACAGCGCTCTTAGACCACGCGACCACTTCAGTAGGCTTCACGTTGCCCGCCTGGAGCATGCCGTCGCTGCCGAGAATCTCGAAGCGCTGGTCGTAGCCGTAGGCCGCGCGACGCGCCGTGTTGATCTGGCAAAGACGCCCGCGCTTCGTGCGGATCGTCACCGCCGTCGAATCGATGTCGCCGGCTTCCGCGATCGCAGGGTCGGAGAGACAACTGCCCGTGGCGTGCACGGTATCGGCTTCGTCGTCGAGGATCCAGCGGAAGATGTCGAAGTCGTGGATCAGCATGTCCTTGAAGATGCCGCCCGAGCGCCGGATGTACTCGACGGGCGGCGCCCCCGGGTCGCGGCTCGTCACGACGAGCATCTCCGGCGTGCCGATCTCGCCCGCATCGAGACGCGCCTTGAGCGCCGCGAACGTGGGATCGTAGCGACGCTGGAAGCCGATCATGGCGACCACGCCCGCACGCTCCACGGCCTGCGCGCACTCGCGCGCGCGATCGAGCGTGAGATCGACGGGTTTTTCGCAGAAGATATGCTTGCCCGCCGCCGCCGATTTGAGAATCAGTTCGGAGTGCGTATCGGTGCTGGAGCAGATCATGGTCGCGCCGATCGACGCATCGCCTAACGCAACGTCGATGTCGGCCACCTGCGCGCCATGCTGTGCGGCGAGCGCAGCCGCGGCCGCCTGATTCACGTCGATCACGTATTTGAGGCGCACGCCGCTCGCGCGCGCGAGATTCGCCGCGTGTATGCGGCCGATGCGTCCCGCGCCGAATACCGCCACGTCCAGCGTCGTGCCTACGTTTTCAGACATCGTATCCTCCTGTGTCGGTCGATTCTTCGACGTTCAGTTCGAGCCGGTACGCGAGCGCAATAAAGAGCGCCTGGCACAGGCAGAAAGTGCTGGTGAGCGAGCGGAATGCAAACGCGCTCCCCTCCTTCACATAGAGCTGCGCATTCGCGTGGCGCGCGAGCGGCGAAAGCTGGCTGTCCGTGATGACGAGCGTCTTCGCGTGATGCTGCTGCGCGAGGCGCAGGCAATATTGCGTTTCCTTGCCATAGGGCGCAAAGCTGATCGCGATGACCACGTCGCCCTTTTTCACGCTGCGGATCTGCTCGTGGTACATGCCGCCGAGCCCCGAGACGAGATGCACGCGCTTTCGCGTGTGCTGGAGCGCGTAGACGATGTAGCTCGCCACGGGAAACGAGCGTCGCACACCGACCACATAAATGTTGTCGGCCTGCTCCAGCATCTTCACCGCTTCGTCGAACTGCGCATCGTCGAGTCCCGCTTCGAGCTCGTCGAGCCCGCTTCGGCACGCGGCGATGAACTCGCGCGCCACCGCACCGCCGAGTTCCGGGCTCGTCTTGCCTTCTTTCGCGTCGATCAGTTGGCGGATGCGTTGCTGGTAGCTCACAGCCGTTGCGCCCTGACCCGCATACGCCTGGCGAAACACGGCCTGCAGGTCGGAGAAGCCCGAAAAGCCGAACCGCTGCGCGAAGCGCACCACCGCCGAAGGATGCACGCCGCAGCTCGCGGCAATGTCGCTCGTGCGGTCCATCATCACGCTCGCGCGGTGCTGTTCGATGTAGCTCGCGACGCTTTTCAACTGCCGCGGCAACGCCTCGTAGTCGTGGGCGATGCGCTGCATCAATTCGTCGACGCCCGCTACGGCATCCGTTGTCTCTTCCATCATGGCCTTATTTCCTTGCTGATTGCCGCAGCGCCGCAAACCCTTGCTGGGCAAGGGATCCGGAACATGCCGACGCTGCCGATTATAGGAAGGTCCACGCAGGATTGGAACATATTTTCCATTTTTATTTACGGTGAAATATCCATTGCATTTCACGTGAGGGCGACCTACTCTTGACGATGAGCGGGACGGCATGGAAAAAGGCAAAACCGTCCGGTTCATCCCCAAAAACGACAGACCGAGAAAGGTGGAGACAATGACTGAACGCAAGGGCAAGGCAATGCTCCGGCGGTTCGCCGCGACGCTCGCGCTCGCTGCCGGACTGGGCTCGCTGGCCATGCCGGCGGCGCAGGCCGACGAGCCGCACTTCGTGCTGATCAGCCACGCGCCGGATTCGGATTCGTGGTGGAACACCATCAAGAACGCCATCAAACAAGCGGACGAAGACTTCGACGTCGAGACCGATTACCGCAATCCGCCGAACGGCGACATCGCCGACATGGCCCGCCTGATCGAACAGGCCGCCGCGCACAACTACGACGGCGTCGCCACGACGATCGCCGACTTCGATGTGCTCAAGAGCGCCATCGGCAAGGTCACCGAAAAGAAGATTCCGCTCGTCACACTTAACTCCGGCACCGAGGAGCAGAGCGCGAAGCTCGGCGCGATCATGCACGTCGGACAGCCCGAATTCGTCGCCGGACAAGCGGCCGGCGAGAAGGCCAAGGCGGCGGGCGTGAAATCGTTCGTGTGCGTGAACCACTACGCGACGAACGCGGCGTCGTTCGAACGCTGCCGCGGCTTCGCGGAGGCCATCGGCGTCGACTTCAAGACCTCGACGATCGACAGCGGGACCGACCCGACCGAGATCCAGTCGAAGGTCAGCGCCTATCTGCGCAACCACCCGAACACCGACGCGATCCTCACGCTCGGACCGCTGTCGGCCGCGCCGACTCTGAAGGCCGTGCAGCAGATGGGCCTCGCGGGCAAGATCCGTTTCTACACGTTCGACTTTTCCGAGGACATTGCAGCCGGAATCCGCGCAGGCACGATCCAGTTCGCGATCGACCAACAACCGTATCTGCAGGGCTATATCCCTGTGGCCGTGCTCGCGATCGTGAAGAAGGAACACACGACCGATCCGAAGAAGATCCGCCAGATCCTCGAGGCGAATCCGAAGTTCAAGCAGCGGCTCGACACGTATGGGCTGCAGCCGTCGTATGGGCCGCGTGATATTCGGTCGGGTCCGGGCTTCATCACGAAGGAGAACATCGACAAGGTCGTGAAGTACGCGGGTCAGTACCGCTGATTCGCGGGTTTTCGTCAACCAGCTTTGCATGGGGCCTGGGCAAGTGCTGAGGCGCTAGCTCAGTGCCGACTGCTCTGCATGGGGCCCGAGTAAGTGCTAAAGCACTAACTCGGTGCCGACTGCTCTGCATGGGGCCCGAGTAAGTGCTAAAGCACTAACTCGGGCCGACACGCGGCAACGGTTCGCTCCTTGCGATCACCGCTTCGCCTCTCGCCCACCGCGCCGCGCGTTATTCACTGGTGCCTTGCTGCCGTTTGCGTCACGTTGCTTTCGTGCGCGCGGCGTGCGTCGGGCATCGGTAGCTGGATGGGACCGGAGTAAGGAGACATCATGGGTGTAGCTGGCAAGCACTTTCCCTCGCACGCACACGACGGCAACGCGCAAGACGCAGGCGCCACACCGCAGGCCCCGGCGGGAACCGGAGCCGCCGACGAACGCGTGCGCCGCGAGTCGCGTTTCGGCCATCTGCTCGGCCGCCCGGAATTCGCGGCGATTTCCGGCACCGTGCTCGTCTTCGCCGTGTTCGCCATCGGCGCGGGCGGCTCCGGCATGTTCGATCTCGACGGCGTGATGAACTGGTCGCAGGTCGCGGCCTACCTCGGCATCCTCGCCGTGGGCGCGTGTCTTCTGATGATCGCCGGCGAGTTCGACCTCTCCATCGGCTCGATGATCGGCTTCGCCGGCATGATGGTCGCGCTCCCGACCATGTACTTCCACTTGCCCATCGCGCTCTCGATCCTCTTCGCGTTCGTGTGCTGCGTCGCGCTCGGCGCGCTCAACGGCTATCTCGTGATGCGCACGCGGCTGCCGTCGTTCATCGTCACGCTTGCGTTCCTCTTCATCCTGCGCGGCCTCACGCTTGCCCTGTCGGTCATGTTCGCCAACCGCACGATCGTCTCCGGCGTCGGCGACGTCGCGCGAGCTGACTGGCTCGCCAACCTGCTCTTTCACGGCACCGCATTCAGGAGCCTCTTCGTCGCGCTCGCGCACATGGGCATCGGCAGGATGCTCGACAACGGCCAGCCGCTCGTACCCGGCGTGCCCAAGGTGATCCTCTGGTGGTTCGGGCTCACCGCAATCGGCGCGTTCGTGCTCGCGAGAACGCGCTACGGCAACTGGATTCTCGCCGTGGGCGGCGATGCGAATGCCGCGAAGAACGTCGGCGTACCTGTGAAGCGCGTCAAGATCTCGCTCTTCATGTTGACTGCGTTCTGCTCCTGCCTTTTCGCCGTGCTGCAGGTCGCCGACATCGGCTCGGCCGCCGCCGACCGCGGCATCCAGAAGGAATTCGAGGCAATCATCGCCGCAGTGATCGGCGGCACGCTGCTCACGGGCGGCTACGGGTCGGTGATCGGTGCCGCGTTCGGCGCGCTGATCTTCGGCGTCGTGCAGATCGGCATCACCTACACGAACATCGATTCGGACTGGTTCCGCGTGTTCCTCGGCGTGATGCTGCTGATGGCCGTGCTGTTCAACCACTACGTGCGCCGCCGCGTCGCGCAGTCGTAACCGGGAGACTGTCATGTCAGAACCGATCATCGACAAAAGCGCCGACACGATCCTCGCACTCGAAAACGTCAGCAAGTATTTCGGCAAGGTCATCGCGTTGAGTGGCGTCACGATGCGCCTGAAGCGCGGCGAAGTGCACTGCCTGTTAGGCGACAACGGCGCGGGCAAGTCCACGCTCATCAAAACGCTCGCTGGCGTGCACGCACCCTCCTCGGGCCAGTATTTCGTGGACGGCCAGCCCGTACAGTTCGAATCGCCGAAGGACGCGCTCGACCTCGGCATCGCAACCGTCTATCAGGATCTCGCGCTCGTGCCGCTCCTTTCCGTCGCGCGCAACTTCTTCATGGGCCGCGAGCCGCAGAAAAAACTGTTCGGGTTCCTGAACGTCATGGATCTCGATTCATGCGCGACAATCGCGAAGGACCGTCTCTCCGAAATGGGCATCAACGTCCGCGATCCGCATCAGGCCATCGGCACGATGTCGGGCGGCGAGCGCCAGTGTCTCGCGATTGCGCGCGCGATCCACTTCGGCGCGCGCGTGCTGATCCTCGACGAACCGACCGCCGCGCTCGGCGTCAAGCAGAGCTTCAACGTGCTCAAGCTGATCCACAACGCGCGCGCGAAGGGCATCTCGGTGATATTCATCACGCACAACGTCCACCACGCCTACCCCATCGGCGATTCGTTCACGCTGCTCAATCGCGGACGCTCGCTCGGCACCTTTACCAAAGAGACCATCAGCAAGAATGAGGTGCTCGACATGATGGCGGGCGGCGCGGAAATGCAGAAGCTGATCGCGGAACTCGACGGCGCAACTATCTGATCGCGTTCAGACACACGCATCGTTTTCACGAGGAATGCATATGGCAATGACCCGTTCCCCCTCGGCCACGGCCTCCCGCTTCGCTGCGAACAAGCGTCGCGACATCGCCTGCCTCGGGCGACTCGGTGTTGATCTCTACGCGCAACAGGTGGGCGCACGACTCGAAGACGTCACGACATTCGCGAAGTATCTGGGCGGCTCGTCGGCGAATATCGCGTTTGGCTGCGCGCGACTCGGTCTCGACGCGGCGATGCTCACGCGCGTCGGCGACGACCACATGGGCCGTTTTCTCATCGAAACGCTCGCGAAAGAAGGCTGCGACACGAGCCACGTGCGCGTGGACCCCGCGCGACTCACCGCGCTCGTGCTGCTCGGCCTGAAGGACCGCGATACGTTCCCGCTCATCTTCTATCGCGAGAACTGCGCCGACATGGCCGTGGATTCACACGACTTCGACGAGGCGTTCATCGCTTCATCGAAAGCCCTCTTGATCACGGGTACACACTTCTCCACCGAACAGGTCAACCGCACGAGCCTCGCCGCGCTCGACTATGCGCGCCGCAACGATGTGCGAACGGTGCTGGATATCGACTATCGCCCGGTGCTCTGGGGCCTCACAGGCAAGGCCGATGGCGAAACACGGTTCGTCGCAAGCGAGGGTGTCTCAGCGCATCTGCAGCGCATCCTGCCGCTCTTCGATCTCGTGATCGGCACCGAGGAGGAATTCCGTATCGCAGGCGGTAACGAATCGCTGATCGGTTCGCTTGCGCGCGTGCGCGAAGTCACGCAAGCGACACTTGTCGTCAAGCGCGGGCCGCTCGGCTGCCAGATCATCGAGGGCACGGTGCCCACATCGCTCGACGCGCTATCGATGCAACGCGGGGTCGAAGTGGAAGTGCTCAACGTGCTCGGCGCAGGCGATGCGTTCGCCTCGGGGTTCCTCTCGGGCTGGCTGCGCGACGCGCCGCTCGAAGACTGCGCGCGTGCCGCCAACGCGTGCGGCGCGCTCGTCGTATCGCGCCATGGCTGCGCACCCGCAATGCCGACGCCCGCCGAACTCGACTACTTCCTGCGCGAAGCCGCCGCCGATCCCGAGCGCATGCGCCGCCCGGACCGCGACGCGACACTCGCACGCCTGCATCGCGTCACGCCCGCACGCACACCGCGCGACGAAGTGCTGGGTTTCGCGTTCGACCACCGCAACCCGTTCTTCGAACTCGCCCAGCAAACAAGCGCCGAAGAGTCGCGCATCGTCCAGCTCAAGAATCTCTTCGTCGAGGCCGTCGCGCAGACCGAACGCGAACGCGGCCTGCAGGGACGCATCGGTGTCCTTATCGACGACCGCTATGGACAGGACGCACTGAACGCCGCGACCGGGCGCGGATGGTGGATCGGCCGCCCCGTCGAGCTGCCGGGCTCGGTTCCACTCGTGTTCGATCATGGACGCTCCATCGGCACGACGCTCGCAAACTGGCCTCGCGAGCACATCGTGAAGTGCCTCGTGCAGTTCCATCCCGACGAACCAGTCGAGCAGCGCATCGAGCAGGAATCGCAATTGCGCGCGCTTTACGACGCGGTGCAGGCAAGCGGCCACGAACTGCTGCTCGAAGTGATCCCGCCGAAACTGGGCGGCGTGCCTAACGCGGCCGATACCGTCTACCGCGCACTCAAGCGCCTTTACAACATCGGCATCTATCCTGAGTGGTGGAAGCTCGAACCGATGGACGCCGCGCAATGGCGCGCCATCGACGCACTGATCGCCGAGCGAGACCCTTACTGTCGCGGCGTCGTGCTGCTGGGCCTTTCGGCGAGCGTCGAGCAACTGCTGGAGGGCTTTCACAGCGCGGCGCAATCGTCCACCTGCCGTGGCTTCACCGTGGGCCGCACGATCCACCACGATCCGAGCCTCGCGTGGCTCGCAGGCGAGATCGACGACAACGAATTGATCGCGCGCGTGCGCCGCACATTCGAAACGCTGATCGCCGCCTGGCGCGCTGCGCGCGCCAATGCCCATCCAGGTGAAGCGGGCGATGCCGCGATGCACGCGCACGAGGAGAAAGCAGCATGAACCAGCGCATTGCCCCCGCTGCGAACGAAAACCACCCAGCCGCGGCACACGGGCCCACCGTGCGCCTCACGGCCGCACAGGCCCTGGTGCGCTACCTCGCGGCGCAACGCGTCACCTGCGAGGACGGTTCGGGCCGCACCGAACCGCTCTTCGGCGGTGTTTTCGCGATCTTCGGCCACGGCAACGTCGCCGGGCTCGGCGAGGCGCTCTACCACTGGCGTCACGAATTGCCCACGCTGCGTGCACACAATGAACAGGCGATGGCTCACAGCGCGATCGCTTTTGCGAAGGCGCATTTGCGCCGCCGCATGATGGCCGTGACGACGTCGATCGGTCCCGGCGCGACGAACCTCGTCACGGCCGCGGCGCTCGCACACGTGAACCGCCTGCCGCTCTTGCTCCTGCCGGGCGACATCTTCGTTTCGCGCGAACCCGATCCGGTGCTGCAGCAGGTCGAGGACATGCACGACGGCGGCGTCTCGGCCAACGACGCGCTCAAACCGGTGTCGCGCTACTTCGACCGCATCGTCCATCCCGCGCAGCTCCTCACGGCGCTGCCGCGCGCGCTGCGCGTCCTGACCGACGCCGCACAGTGCGGCCCCGTCACGCTCGCGCTGCCGCAGGACGTGCAGGCCACGGCGTGGGACTACCCCGCCAGCTTCTTCACGCCGCGCCTCGTGAACTTTCACGCGGCCGCGCCCGTGCAGGTCGAAATCGACGCCGCGCTCGTGCCGATCTTCCGCGCGAAACGACCGCTCATCATCGCAGGCGGCGGCGTGCTGTATTCCCGCGCGTCGGAAGCGCTCCAGGCACTGGCCGCCGCACGCGGCATTCCGGTCGCCGAAACGCAGGCCGGCAAGGGCTCGCTCGCATGGGACGATCCGCTTAACGTAGGTGCGATCGGCGTGACAGGCTCCCCCGCCGCCAACGCGCTCGCCGCCGACGCCGACTGCATTCTCGCGATCGGCACGCGGCTGCAGGACTTCACGACAGGTTCGAATTCGCTGTTCCGGCACGCGCACGTGATCGGCGTGAACACCAACGGCTTCGACGCGATCAAGCACGATGGCCTGGCCGTCGAGGCCGACGCCCGTCTCACGCTCGCCGCGCTCGGCGGCGAGCTTGGCAACTGGCGCGCGGACGCGAACTGGACCGCACGCGCGCTGCAACTCGCGAGCGCCTGGCGCGAGAGCGTCGAGCATTTGACGCACGCACCACAGGACCGCAACTGCCTGCCCTACGACGCCGATGTGATCGGCGCGGTGCAACGTTCGTCGAGCCGCTCGCCGACCGACGACATCGTCGTTTGCGCCGCGGGCACGCTGCCTGCGGAGTTGCACAAGCTCTGGCGTGCGGGACGACCGGGCGCCTATCACGTCGAATACGGCTACTCGTGCATGGGCTACGAAATCGCGGGCGGGCTGGGTGCGAAACTTGCGCGGCCCGATCGCGAAGTCATCGTGATGGTGGGTGACGGCAGCTATCTGATGATGAACAGCGAAATCGCGACTTCCGTGATGCTTGGCGCGAAGCTCATCATCGTCGTGCTCGACAACCGCGGCTACGGGTGCATCAACCGCCTTCAGCAGGCGTGCGGCGGCGCGCCGTTCAACAACCTCTTCGACGACTGCGCACAAGGCCCGCTCGGCGCGCCACGCATCGACTTCGCGTCGCACGCGCGGTCCCTCGGCGCGCAGGCCGAGCACGTCGGCAACATCGCTGAACTCGAAATCGCGATGCAGCGCGCGCGCGCCTCGATGCGCACCTACCTCATCAGCATCGACACCGATCCGGCGCGCACGACCGAGGACGGCGGCTGGTGGTGGGAAGTCGCGGTGCCCGAGGTCTCGTCGCGCGCTACGGTGCGTGTGGCGCGCGAGCGCTACGACGAGGCGCTCGCCGCGCGCGGGGGCCGCGAGCCTGGGCGTGGCGCTCACGAAGCCGCGCATGCAGAGGACAACGCCGCCGACGAGACGCAAGACGATCCTGGCAATGAGGAGCCGACATGAGCGCATTTGAAGTACGCATCGGCATCAATCCGCTTTCGTGGATGAACGACGACCTGCCGTCGCTCGGCGGCGAAACACCGCTGGCCCTTGCCCTCACCGAAGGCCGCGAGATCGGTTACGAGGGGTTCGAACTCGGCAACAAGTTTCCGCGCGAGCCCGAGGCGCTCAAGGCGCTGCTCGCGCAATACGGGCTCGCGCTCGTGTCGGGCTGGTACTCGGGGATGCTCGCGCGGCGAAGCGTCGAAGAGGAAATCGCCGCTGTGGACAAGCATCTCGACCTGCTCGCGCGGAACGGCGCAACGGTGATGGTCTACGGCGAAGTCGCCGATTCGATCCAGGGCGCGCCGCGTCCGCTTTATCAGCGGCCACGCTTTTTCACCGACGCGCAGTGGGACGCCTACGCCGCACGCGTCGACGCATTCGCGCGGTATACGCTCTCGCGCGGCGTGCGCCTCGCGTATCACCATCACATGGGTGCCTACGTCGAAACGAGTGCCGACGTGGACATGCTCATGGCACGCACGAGCGACGCCGTGGGTCTTCTGTTCGACACGGGCCACATCACGTTCGCGGGCGGCGATCCCGTGGCGGTTCTCGACAGGCACATCGCACGCGTGTGTCACGTGCATTGCAAGGACGTGCGCCCTGCAGTCGTCAAGCTCGCGCGCAACCGCAACTGGAGCTTTCTCGACGCGGTGCTCGCGGGCGCGTTTACGGTGCCCGGCGACGGGGCGGTGAATTTCCCGGCCATCGTCGGTCGCCTGAAACGCCACGGCTATCGCGGCTGGTTCGTCGTCGAAGCCGAACAGGATCCGGTCGTCGCGCCGTCGTATGCCTATGCGCAGAAGGGCTTTCGCACGCTGCGCGCGCTCGTTGACGCGCCGATCGACGCTACGAAGCTTTGCATGGAGCCTGAGTAAGTGCTAAAGCACTAACTCAGGCCGACAGGAGGCAGCATGACTCTACTCGTGAAAGCCGCGCGCGAAGGCCAGACGATCGCGCGCGTCACACCCTTGACGGCCGGCTGGCACTATGTCGGCTTTGCCGCATACCGGCTGTCCGAAGCCGACGTTGTCTACGTGTACGACAAGGAGCGCGAGAGCTGCATCGTCGTGCTCACGGGCGCTGTGGATGTCGAAGCGGACGGCGAGCGCTGGTCGAGTCTCGGCTCGCGCGACAGCGTGTTCGAAGACGCCGCGCCGTTCGCGGTGTACGTGCCGCCCGGCGTCAAGGCCACGGTGCGGGCCGCTCGCGACGCCGAAGTGGGCGTCGCGAGCGCACCCGCGAAGGGCACGCTCCCGGTGCGCCTGATCGAGCCCGCGCAGATGAAGCGTTCGACGCGCGGCAAGAACCAGAATACGCGCTACGTCTGCGATATCCTGCCCGAGACGGCGCCTGCGGAATCGCTGCTCGTCGTGGAAGTGCGCACGCCCTCGGGACATTCGTCGAGCTATCCGCCGCACAAGCACGACGCCGACCGCCTTCCACACGAAAGTGTGCTCGAAGAAACGTACTATCACCGCCTGAGTCCGCCGCAAGGCTTCGCGTTCCAGCGCGTCTACACCGATGCGCGCGACCTCGACGAAACGATGGCCGTCGAGGATCACGACATCGTGATGGTGCCGCGCGGCTACCATCCCGTCGTCGTGCCGTACGGCTACGACTCGTACTACCTGAACGTGATGGCCGGGCCGCGCCGCGAGTGGCACTTCTACAACGACCCCGCGCATGAGTGGATCATCGAGCGCGATGCGAAGTAACCGCCCGAAGTGACCATTAATACGCTCAAAGCAGAAGCGCCGCCCGAGGGCGGCGCTTTCTTCGTCACGATTCGTCACAAACGGGCGCGCGCGACGCTCACGCGAGCCTGAACGTCCCGACAAGCCGCTTGAGCGTCTTCGCCTGATCGTCGAGCGACTGCGCCGCCGCGGTCGCCTCTTCGACGAGCGCCGCGTTCTGCTGCGTGCCGGCATCCATCTGCGTCACGGCGCGGGAGATCTCCTCGATGCCCGCGCGCTGCTCGTGCGACGCCGCCGAAATCTCGCCGATGATGTCGTTCACGCGCTGCACCGCCTTCACGACTTCGCCCATCGTGTGGCCCGCGTCCTGCGCGAGCGTCGAGCCGTTGGCCACGCGCGTCACCGAGTCGGTGATCAACGCCTTGATCTCCTTGGCCGCCGCCGCGCTGCGCTGGGCGAGGTTGCGCACCTCCGCGGCCACGACCGAGAAGCCGCGCCCGTCCTCACCCGCGCGCGCCGCCTCGACGGCCGCATTGAGCGCGAGAATGTTGGTCTGGAACGCAATGCCCTCGATCACGCCGATGATGTCCGCGATGCTCTTGGCGCTGTCGTTGATCTCGTTCATCGTCGCGACCACGCGGCCCACCACGTTGCCGCCCTGCTCCGCGATCTCGGAAGCGTTGCCCGCGAGCGTGCTCGCCTGCGCCGCGTTTTCGGCGTTCAGACGCACGGTCGAGGTGAGCTGCTCCATGCTGCTTGCCGTGCGCTCGAGCGCGACCGCCTGCTGCTCGGTGCGATGCGAAAGGTCGAGATTGCCGGTCGAAATCTGGCCCGACGCCGCCGCGATGGCCTCGGCACTCGCGGCAATTTCGGAGACGGTCGTGGCAAGGCCGCTCTGCATGTCGCGCAGCGCGCCGAGCATGCTGGCCGCGTCGCGCGCATCGACCTTGACGGGCTGCGCGAGGTCGCCGACTGCAATGCGGCTCGCGATCTCCCTCGCCTGCGCGGGCTCGCCGCCCAACTGCCGCGAAATACGTCGCACGCCCCACTCGCCCATGACGAACGCGAGCACGAAAAGCGCGACCGCCGCGCCCGCGATCATCACGAACGACGACTTGAAGATGAACGCAGATTTGTCGATGGTGGCTCTCGCGGCGGTGCCGCGCTGCTCGACGAGCTGGTCGACGAGCTTCTCCAGCTTCTCCGTTTCGACGAGCAGCGACACGTCCTGCGTGCCGACCTGCCAGTTCATCTGCGAGAGATCGAGCGGCTGTGCCTTCACGAGCGTTACGAAATCGCGCAGATGGCCGCTCCACGTCGACGCCGCAGCCGCGAACTTCTTCTGCAGGTCGAGTGCATCGCCGCCGGACTGCGCCGAGTATTGCTCCAGTGTGGCCATCTCGCGCGTGAGCCCGGCGAGGTCGCTCTCGACGCCGGCGCCGAGTTCGTCACGCTCCTTCGCGGTCGTGGCGGTGAGCAGCATCTTCTGCGCGCGGCTCGCACGCAGTACGTGGCCGCGAGCTTCCTCGGCGGCCCGGCTCGCCACATAACCCTGTTCGTAGATCGATTGCGTCGAGTCGTTGAGCCGGCTGATCTGCGCGAGCGAGAACACGCCCATGGCGAGTGTGCCGATCAGCAACGCGATGAACGCGATGCGCAACGTCGCCTTCACCGTGAGCGGTCTGCCGGCGCGAATGTTCGTGGCGGACTGGCTGGTGATCCCGGCGCCCAGCGGTACGACCCCTGCGTGCTGGCTGGCTTGCGATACGGCTTTCATGTATTGACAGTTTCCTTCTTGTTGTAGAGGGCCCGGACGAATCGATCCGATCCGCTTCAGCCCGGCCTGCGGTGCGCCGGCGCGCTGTGAATGCTTTCTCGCGCGCCGCTCCTCCGCAATCCGGCCCCGTGGCGCCGCGCCTCGTGGGCGGGGGCTCTGGCGGGTTATACCCGGCCAAAATGACGGAACCAATAAGCCTTCCGGAGGTGTTGCGCGCACGCCGCAGCCCGCGCACGGCCATCGGTGCCCGATTCACACCCAACGCATGTCCGATTCTCGACAAAAAATGTCCGAACCGTTCGGTCGAGACACATTAAACTCCGCTCATAACTCTTATACATGTCCATGTGTGCCGTCGCCTGCGCCCTTCCAGCGTGGTGCCCGCACGCACTCTCCTGCGATCAACAACATGCAAACGAGCATCAAGAACGGCGCCGTCGCGGGCGCCACGGCCGGAACGTCCCCCGTTCCACCACGCACGGTCTATCCGGTCCTCGGCGCGATCAGCTTCTCCCACATGCTCAACGACATGATCCAGTCGTTGATCCTCGCGATCTACCCGATGCTCAAGGACAACTTCGCACTGTCCTTCACGCAGATCGGTCTCATCACGCTGACTTACCAGATCACGGCGTCGCTGCTGCAACCGCTGATCGGCATGTACACGGACAAGCGTCCGATGCCGTATTCGCTGCCCGTCGGCATGGGCTTCACGCTGTGCGGCCTGCTGCTGATGTCAGTGGCACCGAGCTTCGCCGTGCTGCTCTGCGCCGCTGCGCTCGTCGGCTGCGGCTCCTCGGTGTTCCATCCGGAGTCGTCGCGCGTGGCGCGCATGGCGTCGGGCGGTCGTCACGGGCTCGCGCAATCGCTCTTCCAGGTGGGCGGCAACGCAGGCACGTCGCTCGGGCCGCTGCTCGCCGCCGCGGTCATCATCCCGCACGGCCAGCGCAGCATCGCGTGGTTCTCGGCCGCCGCGCTCGTCGGGATCGTCGTGCTCTCGCAGATCGGCCGCTGGTACAAGGCGCATCCGAACATGAAGAAAAAGCGCGCCGAAGTTCCGCACGTCGCCCTCTCGCGCGCCCGCGTCCAGACCGCGATCGTCATTCTCGTGCTGCTCGTGTTCTCGAAGTACTTCTATCTCGCGAGCATCAACAGCTACTTCACGTTTTACCTGATGGACCGCTTCCACCTGCCCGTGCAGGCCGCGCAGATCCACCTGTTCATCTTTCTCGCGGCTGTCGCGGCCGGCACGATCATCGGCGGCCCTGTGGGCGACCGCATCGGCCGCAAGTATGTGATCTGGGGTTCGATTCTCGGCGTGGCGCCGTTCACGTTGCTCCTGCCTTACGCCAACCTGTTCTGGACGAGCGTGCTTACGGTGATCATCGGCGTCGTGCTGGCGTCGGCCTTCTCGGCGATTCTCGTCTACGCCCAGGAACTCATTCCGGGCAAGGTCGGCATGATCGCGGGCCTCTTCTTCGGCTTTGCGTTCGGGCTCGGCGGCATCGGCGCGGCCGTGCTCGGCCAGATCGCGGATGCCACGAGCATCGGCTTCGTCTACAAGGTCTGCTCGTTCCTGCCGCTCATTGGCGTGCTGACCGTGTTCCTGCCTGACATCGAGGGCAAACTCGCGAAGAAACGCGCCTGATCTATCGCGCTTCCAGCGCAAACGACGGCCGACGCCCCTGGGCGCCGGCCGTTTTGTTTTGCGGGGTATGCGGTGTGCGGTGTACGGCTCGACTATCGTGCTGAAACCGTCGCCTGGATCGATACGCTGCGAGCGTCGCGCGAAGCTTGAGCGAGAGCCGGTTCGCGCGAATAATAGGCCAGACTGCGCGTCGCCCCCCAGCCCGGTGAGGCGGCGCGGGAAACGAAGGCGCGCGTGCCACGCGCCCGGAGCAGAACCGCAGCCACCGCCGGGCCACCATCTGCGCAAAGAGGTCCTCCATGCAACTGTCCACGGTAGAGATCGTCAAGCCCGAGGCCGCCAACTTCATCCTCGGCCAGTCGCACTTCATCAAAACGGTCGAGGATCTGCACGAAGCCATTTACGGCACCGTGCCGGGCATCAAGTTCGGGCTCGCGTTCTGCGAGGCGTCGGGCAAGCGGCTCGTGCGCCGCTCCGGCACCGACGACACGCTCGTCGAACTCGCGACGGACAACGCGCTACGCATCGGTGCGGGGCATAGCTTCATCGTGTTTCTCGGCGACGGTTTTTTCCCCGTGAACGTGCTGAACGCGATCAAGGCCGTGCCCGAGGTGTGCCGCGTGTTCTGCGCGACGGCGAATCCGACCCAGGTGCTCGTCGCGGAAACGGATCAGGGCCGCGGGATCGTCGGCGTGGTGGACGGCTTTCCGCCGCTCGGCATCGAGGCCGAAGAGGACGTCAAGTGGCGTCGCGACCTGCTGCGTGCGATCGGCTACAAGGCCTGAACGGCGATGCCGATCGTTGCCCCGGAACCCGCCCGGCTTCGCGCGGCCATCGCCGAGCACAGCAAGCATGCGCTGCAATGCGGCGCACTGCTCCCGATCGACACGACGCGAACGCTGATCGACGACAGCGGCGTGCGCTTCGTGGTGCGCGAAGTATCGAGTCTCGCGCGCAAGGACGCGGGCGCGCACACATCGCGTGCCGCCGATCCGTTCCTGCCGTATGACTCCGATCTTTTCGTCGCCGATCTCTCCGGCACGCACGTTGCGCTCCTGAACAAGTACAACGTGATCGACCGTCATCTGCTGATCGTGACGCGTCGCTTCGAGCCGCAGGAAGCACTGATCGATCGCGCGGATTTCGAGGCGCTGTGCGTCGCGCTGCGCGCATTCGACGGGCTCGGCTTCTACAACGGCGGACCCGAGGCAGGCGCGAGTCAGGCACACAAACATCTGCAGGTGGTGCCTTTACCACTCGACGAAAGCACGCCGCACGTCCCGATCGAAGGACTGTTCGATGCGGTGAGTTTCGTTCACGGCATCGGGACCGTGCCGGGGCTGCCTTTCCGGCATGCTTTCGCCTGGCTCGATATGCTGGCCGAAGGCGCGGCGCAGAGCGCGACCGAGTGCTATCGCGCACTCATTGACGCTGCAGGAATCGGTACGCGCGACGAGCAAGGCATCGCGAGTCAAGCCACGCCGTACAACCTGCTCGTCACGCGGCGCTGGATGCTCGCGCTCCCGCGCGCGATGGAGCGCGTAGAAGGAATTTCGGTCAACGCGCTCGGATTTGCCGGATCGTTCTTCGTACGCGACGCGGCGCAACGGCAAGCCCTCGTGCAACTTGGACCGATGGCGGCTCTGGCGCGCGTCGCGCTGCCATAAAAGCGCTTCCTGCCACCGCCGCAGCCTCAGCCGATGCCGAGCCACTCGCGCACAACATCATCGCGCGCGGCGAGTTCGTGCGGCGTACCGTCGAACACGATACGCCCATGCCCCATCACGGCGACACGATCGGCCAGCTCGGGCGCGAGCGCGAGCCGCTGCTCGATCAGCAGCACGGCGACGCCACGCTCGCGCAGCATGCGCAGGCAGTCGCCGACGCGCGCCGTCATCTGCGCGGCGAGACCTTCGGTCGGTTCGTCGACGATCAGGAGTTCGGGATTTCCGACCAGGGCGCGAGCGAGCGCGAGCATTTGCTGCTCGCCACCCGAGAGCACACCGGCGCGCGCGGCACGCCGCTCGCGCAGGATGGGAAAGAGCGACCACGCGTCGTCCATGCCGAACCGCGCGCTGCGTGCGTGCGGTGCGACGCCTAACTGCAGGTTCTCCTCCACGCTCAACGTCGGGAACACATCGCGCTGCTCCGCGACATAACCGAGCCCGAGCCGCGCAATCTCGAACGTTCGCAGACCGTCGAGCGGACGCCCCGCGAACGCGCGCGCACCTTCGGCTCTCACCATCGACATCAGCGCCTTTGCAAGCGTCGAGCGCCCCGAGCCGTTGCGCCCCGCGAGCGCGACGATCTCGCCCGCGCCGACACGCAAATCCACGCCGTGCAGCACCTGACTTGCGCCGTACCACGCCCGCAGGCCCGCGACTTCGAGCAGCGCGCTCATTGACCGACTCCGCTGCCGAGATAGGCTTCGCGCACGGCGGCGTCGGCGCGAATCGCTTCGGGCGTGCCGGTCGCGATCACGCGGCCCTGCACCAGTACCGAAACGCGGTCGGCAAGACTGAACACCGCGTCCATGTCGTGTTCGATGATGAGGAGCGTCTTGCCCGCGCTCACCGAACGGATCAGTTCGATTGCCCGCGCGCTTTCTGCTCGATTCATGCCGGCGGTCGGTTCGTCGAGCAGCAGTGTGTGCGCGCCGCCAGCCAGCGCGAGACCCAGGTCGAGTGCACGTTGCTCTGCATAACTGAGCATGCCTGCCGCGTGCTCTGCGAACGCCGAAAGACCAATCGCTTCGAGCACTTGCGTAGCACGCGCGTCGACGTGCCGCGAGCCGATCCAACGATCGACGCAACCGCCCCAACCGCGACGCGAAGCCAGCACCGCACAGCGCATGTTATCGAGCACGGAAAGTCGCGCGAACACGCTCGTCGTCTGGAAGCTGCGGGCGAGCCCGCGCCGTGCCAGCGCGGCGCACGAGAGGCGCGTCGTGTCTTCGCCCATCAATTCGATGCGGCCCGCACTCGCGCGCTGCGCTCCCGCGATCAGGCTGAACAGCGTCGACTTGCCCGCGCCGTTCGGACCTATCAGCGCATGGCGCTCACCGGCGCGCACGGCGAGATCGACGTCACGCAGAACCGGCGTAGCACCAAAACGCTTTTCGATGCCGCGAAGCTGGAGCGCGATGCTCATCGTTTGTCCTCCCACGCATCGAACACGCCTGCAAGCCGACGCGCGTGATACGCGAAGCAAACGGCCAGCACCGCCAGCGCGACGATCGACGCCGCAAGCCACCACGCCTCGTGTGACGTCAGCGTCGCGAGCCACGCGGAGGGATCGGTATCGCGCAAACGCACGGCGTAAGCCCATTGCGTCGCGAGCACGAACGCCAGCGCGCCGCACGCGGCAGCGAACGCGCCCGGCGCCCACACACGCACACCGCGCCGCCAGCCATGCCGCGCAATCCACGCACGCTGACGCGTGGCGAAGCCGGCGAGACCATCCGGCGCGTCGAGCACGACCACGATGAAAAAGAGCCCCACGTAAAGCATCCAGGCGCGCGTGACGCTCGCCACGCCGACACTGAACGCGACCCATACGAGCGCGCCGAGCGCCGGCCCGAAAAACGACGCCGCACCGCCCGTGACGGTCGCGATCAGCACGGCGGCCGAGCGCATCATGCCGACGCTCTCGGCGGCGGCCAGCTCGATGTTGATGAGCGCGAGCGTGCCCGCCACGCCCGCGAAGCCCGCGCCCCACACGATCATCGCGGCCCGGACCCGCGCAGGCGCGACGCCCAGCGCCGCTGCGCGCACCGGATTGTCGCGCACGGCGTTGGCCAGGCGCGCGAAAGGCGCGCGCGAAAGCGCGAACATCGCCGCGCTCGCCACGATGCACCAGGCGGCGATCACACAGTACGCCTGACGATCGGAGCCGAAGGTCCAGCCCGCCCACGCGGGCCCGCTCGCGCGGTCGATGCCGACGCCCGCCTCGCCGCCAAACCAGCCGGGCAAGGCCCATGCGGCCGCGGCGACGAGTTCGCCGAGACCGAGCGTAATCATCGCGAACGCGGTGCCCGCGCGGCGCGCGGCGACGAGCGCGGTCAACACGCCGAAAGCCGCACCGCCAAGTCCCCCCACTAGCGGCAACAACGGCAGCGCGATCGCGTACCGGTTGAACAGATGCGCGGCAACCAGAGCGCCGAGCCCCGCGGGTGCGGCGTGGCCGAACGAGAGCAGCCCGGTCTCGCCGAGCAACAGGTTGTACGAGAGCGCGAAGACGATCATCGTCGCGGCCTGCGCGAGCGACGCGAGCAGCCAGCCTTGCGGCACCCCCTGAGGCGACGCGAGCGCCGACACCAGCGGCGGCACGACGAGCAACGCAACGAGCGCGAGCCATGGCGCGCACGCACGCCAGCGCGGGGCCGGGCGACGGGATATCACAGTGACGACCGGTTCACGCATCGTCGCCGCGTTGTCCGAAGAGGCCGCGCGGACGCACTGCGAGCATCGCCACGAGCAGCAGATATGGCAGGAGCGGCGCGGCCTGCGCGAGCGTGAGCGCGCTCCACCCCGGCGCGATTGCGACGCCCCAGCGCGCGGCCATAGCGCCGAGCGACACATCGCTCGCTGCGGCAAAGGTCTGCAGACAGCCCACCGCGAGCGACGCGACGAACGCGCCGGCGAGCGAGCCGAGTCCACCGGTCACGACGACCACGAACACGATCGAGCCCACGGATTCGGCCATCGCCGGCTCGACGACGAACATCGGCGCCGCGACCGCGCCCGCGAGCGCCGCGAGCGCGGTGCCGAGCGCGAACACGAGTGTTTGCACGCGCGGCACGTCATGGCCGAGTGCCTCGACGGCCTGCGGGTGTGTGAGCGCCGCGCGCACGATGAGGCCCGTCTTCGAGACGCGCAGCGCGATCCAGAGCGCACCGAGCATGGCGAGCGCGACGGCCATCGTGAACGCGCGATAGCGCGAGAACACGGCGTCGCCGAGCATGAAGAGCGGACCGTCGAGCACAGCGGGCATCGGCGCGGAAAGCGGCTGCAGCCCCCATGCGAGCTTCATGAGTTCCCCCATCACGTACGCGGCACCGAACGTGAGCAGGAGCGCATTGAGCGGTCCGCCCGGCCTCACGCGCCGCAAGAGCGTACGTTCGAACCACGCGCCCGCAAACCCGGCGATGACCGGCGCGAGCACGAGCGCCCAGCCGAAGCCGAGCGTCGCGGCGAGCGTGACGCCGAGATACGCGCCGAGCATGTAGAAGCTCGCATGCGCAAAGTTGAGCACGCCGAGCATGCTGAAGATCAGCGTGAGCCCGGCGGACAGCATGAAGAGCAGCAGGCCGTAGCTGATGCCGTTCAGTGCGTCGATGGCTAAGGCCTGCACGGGAAGCCCCCTTTCACGCGCGGCGCGGGTGGGCGCGAGTGGGGCGCTCAGCCACGTGGCACGGCTGACGTGGCCGAAGCGTTGTCACCGCCCGTCGTCACTGCGAGCGGCGCGAGCGCGGCATGCAACGCAGCAGGCAGCGCGCCGACCGGTCGCCGCGTCGCGCGGTCGACATAGACATGCACGAAGTGGCCCTGCGCGGCGGGCTGCGTCTCGCCCTCGCGAAAGAGCCCGACTTCGTAGCGCACGCTCGACGAACCGAGCCGCGCGACCCGCAATCCCGCCTCGACACGGTCCGGAAACACGAGCGGCGCGAAGTAACTGCACTGCGTTTCGACGACGAGCCCGATCGTCGTGCCGTGCTCGATGTCGAGCGCGCCCGCGCGGATCAGATACTCGTTCACGACGGTATCGAAGTAGCTGTAGTAGACGACGTTGTTCACGTGGCCGTAGACGTCGTTGTCCATCCATCGGGTGGTGATGGGCAGAAAGTGGACGTAATCGCTACGTGCAATGGCGACGGGTCGGTTCATCGGATATGAGGGGTTGGGTTTGGAGTGAGGATCATGGCGTGCGCGGCTGGCGTCACTGGCCGGGCCGCTCGACAAATTCGAACGGCAGGCCACGCCGGCGCATCCACTCGCCGAGCGCCTGGCCGGTACCCGCGCGCCACGGACGCAACATTGCGGGTTCAACAAGCCGGTATTCGAGCAGTTCCGGCGAAAGCGCAATCGTGCCCGTCGCGCGGACGTGATACGCGATGATCAGTTCGTTCTTGCGGATGAACTCGTAGACGCCAATGAGTTCCGTGCTTTCAACACGCAGCGACGTTTCCTCCATGACCTCACGCGCGATGCCCTCCTCCGGTGTCTCGCCGTTTTCGAGGAAACCGGTGATGAGCGCGAACACACCCTCGGCCCAGGCCGCATTGCGCGCGAGCAGGACACGCCCTTCGTACTCGACGATCGCGGCGACAACAGGCAGCGGATTGTCCCAGTGAACGTAGCCGCAGGCGAGGTCCGGGCAGGCGAGCCGCACGCGGCCGCCTTCGTGGGCCGGGTCAGCGCGCTCGGTGAGCCGCGACGCGCAACGAGGGCAAAACTGGTATTCGCTCATGGATGGTCAGGTGTGGATCGCGTGGATTCGGGCGCGCCCGCTCGCCCTTTTCGTCAGGCGACGAGGGGCTATTTTAGAGCGGTAGAGCGTGATCGGGGCGGCGGTCGGTGGGCGGTGCGCACCTTGACGTGGTCCGGTGGCGGTCACGTTGAATCGCCGGGCGATACCGATATCCGCGGCGCAGCGAACCTCACCCGGCGCATCTGGCGCATCTGGCGCATCTGGCGCATCTGGCGCATCTGGCGTGTCTGGCGTGTCTGGCGTGTCTGGCGTGTCTGGCGTGTCTGGCGTGTCTGGCGTGTCTGGCGTGTCTGGCGTGTCTGGCGTGAATGGCGTGAATGGCGTGAATGGCGTGAATGGCGTGTCGGGCGTGTCTGGCGACACCACCTTCGCCGCCATCAGCATCGTCCGATGCGCCGCCAGCGCACGTCACGCGCTCGTCTGACTCCGGGCGTGCCTCGAAACGCGCGTGCGCCACACGAGACCCGCCGCGCCGGTAAGCAGTGCACCAGCGGCGAGTCCCAGCGACGGCGAGAACGAACCCGTCGATGCCGCGAGTGGCGCGGCCACGAGCGGACCCGCGATCTGGCCGATGCCGTAGGCGGCCGTCGCGTAGCCCATCAGGGCCGCCGCGCGCTCGCCGCGCAACAAACGCGCCTCGCGCATCGCGAAGAGCGTGATGGCCGTGAACGGCAGGCCGATCAGAACACTGCCGAGCGAGAAACCCACCGCGTTCGGCCAGACGATGCCGAGCGCGATACCCACTGACTGCAGCACGTAGCAGCCCGCGAGCATCAGCCGGTTGTCCCAGTGCTGCGGCAGGCGCGCGGCGCCCAGCGCGCCCACGATCAACGCCATGCCGAACATCGGCCAGAACAGGTCGGGCCAGGCTGAGCCCGGCAACGCATGGCGCGCGATCACCGGCAGGAAGGTCGCGGTGATGATGTAGCCGAAGCCGGGCACGCCGTAGAGCAGCGTGAGCCAGACAATATCGGCGCGGCGGTTGTCGGCATGCGCCTGCGCCGTTCGCGGCTGGCCGGAGCGCGTGCCGTCGGCCCTCGTGCCTTGCTGCGAACCGCTGCCGCCCGACGCGGCTGCCTCGCGCGGCTTGGGGAGTTCGTCGCCGAAAACCGGCCAGACGAGCGCCGCGAGAATCGCGCAGATCACGCCGAAGCCGATCCATCCTGCCGCAGCGCCCAGCCCGCCCGCCGCGCTGACGAGCAACCCCGTCGCGATGATGCCGAGACCCGGCCCCGTGTAGATCACGCCGCCCCACGCGGGCGCGCTCAGTTCGGTGAGCCGCCGCAGGCCCCACTGCGACGCGAACACGAAGGTCCACGCGCTCACCATGCCCGCCACGAAACGCACTACCGCCCAGATCCAGAACTGCCGCGTGAGCCCCATCGCGATAGTCAGCAGCACCGTCGTGACGAGTCCCGCGCGGACGATCTTCGCGTGCGGCAGCCGAAGCACCACGCAGCTCACCGCGCCGATGAAGTACCCCGCGTAGTTCAGCGACGCGAGCCACCCGCCGTGGCGCAGATCGAGGCCGCCGCCATGCAGCATCAATGGCAGGAGTGGCGTGAACGCAAAGCGCCCGACGCCGAGCGCCACCGCCAGCGTGACCATACAGGCGAGCGCGGTGCGGCGTGCGGGATCGGGACCGCGCAATCCGGTGCGCGTAGCGGTTGGGCGGGAGGCGAAATCGTTCATGGTCGGCGGAAAAAGGGGAACGCGCGGCCCCCGGGCGCGAAGCCGCATCCGACCATCTTAACCAACGGAATCGTTCACGAAAAATGAATTATGATGAACCAATTCATTCCGGAGAGAGAATCATGGATCTCGCCGCACTCGCAATCTTCCGGGCGGTCGTCCGTGAAAACGGCGTCACCCGGGCCGCCACGAAGCTGAACCGGGTGCAGTCGAACGTGACGACGCGCATCAAGCAACTCGAAGCGCAACTCGGTGCCGAACTCTTCACGCGTGACGGCCGGCGCCTCGTGCTGACGCCCGCCGGTCACACGCTCCTGCCCTACGCCGAGCGGCTCCTGGCGCTCGCCGACGAAGCGCGCCACGCGATGAAAGCCGGGAAGCCTTCGGGGCGGCTGCGTCTCGGCACGATGGAGAGTACCGCCGCGAGCCGCTTGCCCGGCGTGCTCGCCCGCTATCACCAGGCGTGGCCCGATGTCACGCTCGAACTGGAAACCGGCACGACCGGTTTTCTGCTCGAACGCGTGCGGGAATTCGAGGTGGACGCCGCGCTGATCGCCGAGCCACTCGACGGTCCGCCGGAGACCGAGGTGTTCGAGTCCATGCCGGTCTACCGTGAAGAACTCGTGATGCTGACCCCGCGCGGCCATCGCCCGATCCACGAGCCCGGCGACGTCGCGCTTTCGACGCTCATCGCGTTCGAACGCGGCTGTACCTACCGGAGCTGCGTCGAGAAGTGGTATCTCGAACACGGAATCCGGCCGACCCGGGTGCTCGAACTCGCTTCGTATCACGCGATCGTCGCGTGCGTGGCAGCGGGGGCGGGCGTCGCCGTCGCGCCGCGCTCGGTGCTGGAACTGCAGCGCAATCTGGACGACGTGGCCGTGCATTCGCTCGGCAAGCGTGGGCAGATCGACACGCTGCTCCTGTGGCGACGCGGGCATTTTTCGCCGGCATTGGCGGCGTTGCGCGACGCGTTGCTGAAGAACAGCAATCTCGCCGCGGCAGAAAATCAGACACTCGACGTGGCTGCCGGATCAGCCGTGGATGCGCCGCACGCCTGAACCGAAGCGCAAAGTACGGAGCGTTCCGTACTCGCGCCGGTTAGACGCTCTCGCACACTTCATCGACGAGCGTGGACTCCTCGTCGCGGACCGCATCGGCGGTGACCTGCTCGGGCTTCGTTGCATGCGAAACCAGACGGGCTTTGAGCCGGTCGGGATCGAGCACGCGAATCCGCTTTCCGTGGGCCTCGATAATGCCGTCCCGTGAGAGCGCTGAAATCACGCGGCACACGGTTTCCAGCGTCGTGCCCAGATAGTTTCCGACCTCGGCGCGCGTCATATACATCGTGAACTCTCTCGACGAAAAGCCACGCATTGCGTTGTTTTCCGCCAGTTCGATAAAGAAACCCACGACGCGCGCCTCGACCGATTGCATGCACGCACTCAGCCTTCCGTTCGCGACCTGCACAAGCTGGCGCCCCATTATTTCGAAGAGGCGCTGCTGAACCGCCGGCATCTCGTTGCACATCTGCCGGAACTGGTTGTACGGAATGAGGCAGACCGTCGTGTCATGCAGCGCTACGGCGTCGAACGCGTACGTGCCCGTCGCCAACCCGTCCAGCCCGAGCGCGTCGCCTGGTCGATGGACGCCAACGATCTGCTCTCGCCCGTCGCGAGTCCGCGCCATCGTCTTGACCGCGCCGGAGCGCACCGCGAACAGGTAACGCGCCTCATGGTCGGAACTGTAGACGTACTGACCCCGGCGCAGCGACCTCGCGCTTTGAATGAGCTTCTCGAGGCTGCCAAGTGTTGCCTTGTCGACATTCCGTGGCACGCACAGCGTCTGCATGGCGCAGATGGAGCATCGCGCAATATCGCTCCGTCTCGCGGGCGAGCCGTCGTCGATCGAATTGGGGGAAGCGAGCTGGCTCATGGTACGCACTCCGTAGTTGAATCTGGTCGGATGGCTGTGCAGAGTAGCCGCTACAGTCGTCGACTTCTCCGGCGCCGTCTCACTTCGAATATTGGGACAGTCAACGCAAATTCAACTTCCACTTCGGCCACGGAGCAGGTGCTTCCTGATCCGTGACCGAATCCACACATCGTGTTGCGATAGCAACTTTCGTCGCTGGCGGCACCTCCGCGTCATGTGTGCCGCCACAACTTTCCTCGCGAACATCAGTGGACCAGCACGGGTATGACCACTGCGGTTTTTTTACCCGACCCCGCATCCGGGCCTCGGCCTTGTGCAACAGGTAAGCGCAGGTTTTCTGGCCGAACAGACAATTCAGTACTACTTCAATTAGCCCGCACTGATACCAGATCCGGAAATATCGATGGCAAGTCTGATGCGGCGGGTAGCCCGTACCTACCAGGCTATGCCACGCGGTATCCCTGCAGATCACCCAGATCACAGCATCAAGAACAGCGCGTGCGTCGACCGGCGGACGCCCCCTGCCTCTGTTCCTCCTCGGCTGCAAGAAGGGATACAGTTCGACGACAAGGCCCCACTGTTCCGATGTCATCCGGACAAAATTCAGCGCATTGGTGTCCACCGCGCCGAGTAACGAAAGCCCGGGTCGGGAAGATTCCCCCGTCGAACCATCACTCCCTGGATCCCCTTGGCCGTATCCACTCACTGGTAAGCGCATTGGATGATCCCTCCTTGCTCACAATCGTTGAAGCGTCAATCTCACTGGTTCCGCTGGCCGCGCACGTCAATCGTCACGCGCCGGTTCGGTGCGAGGCGGTCGATAGCGACTGCCGTTCGTCCCTCCGGGCGGCCCGTCGTCACAGGGTCCGCCTTGCCTATCCGGCTGACCGAACTGTCCCCGGTTTTAACGCCGCGGCTGACGAGACAGTCCCGAACGCCCGCTGCACGGGCCGCTCTTCGCTCCAGACGAGTCGATATGCCTGGTTCATTCCGATGCCACCCAATCCACAAGCAATCCCAAACCTGGTGCAATGCTGCCGACTTCGACAGGAAAGCTGCGCGTGCGTCGCCTCTCGTCACGTAAGACGAACCCACCTACTGGGTGCGCGCACAAGCTGTGTAATTCACTTCGGCATCCGTAAGTAAATTCTTAATACGTTTAAGCAGTATCTCGGATTTCTCCTATTTACACCCGTTAAACATATTCAAAACAGAGACGCCCCGGTCCATGGATTTGATATGCATCAAATCCATGGACCGGGCAAGATCACTCGCCGGCTCAAACGCGAATGCATTGCACTACAGATAATTGTTAAATAATATTGGATTGCTTATCAACTCGTTGCGTTGTCAGGCAATTCCGCGGAGTCGAATAAAGAGATAGCGCACCAGAACGAAGCGCGAGATGGAGGAAGGAATGATTGCAGGGACATTCAATCGCACGCCCTGAAGCGAGGGGATGTGTGATGGTCGATCACGCGGCCGTCGCGGATCCATCAGGTCTGTTTGCCAGCTTCGCGATCATTCGGTGAGACCTGACACGCCACCCGAAGCAACTGTTACGCAGCATCCCGCTGCTGCGCTTCCTTTAGCGCTGGAGCGCGCGCAGGCCAAGCTGATCGCTTGGCAGCCGTGAGTGCGCGGACAAGATTGACGCCGTCCGGAAGCGCTCTTGTCAGATTCGTCCATGCGTGGACGTCATCGGGATCACGTGCGACCGCCGCTTCCAGCAACTGCATTCCTTCGGCGTCGGCCGCATCGCGCTCCATCAGCGACGCGGCAAGGTCAGCGATTCCGGCTCGAACCAACGTGCTACGGCGACGACAAGCTCGAGCAGACATCGCCTGACACGCCGCAGCGGAGCGTCCGAACCGTTCTTAATCCTTACTGCTGGACCGTCGCGCCCCTCGACAGCGACTCGGTCAGTTGCGTGACCGCCTGCTCCTGTGCCTCCGCCTCCAGTTGCTGCCGGATATCACCTGCGATCTGATTGAGCGCCGGCGCCTTCATTGCGCGCTTCGAGTCGAGCTTTGCCACGAACCACACGTCGCCTGCGTGCACCGGCTCAGGCGTCACTCCGCCAACCGGCAGGGCCACGATCGCCTGCGCGAGCGGCAGCGGCAAGCCCTGTGTCTTGCCCTCGGTCAGCGGTTGCGGGAAGCTGACCCACGGCATCTCGCCTCCCACACCCTTGGACGGTGCGGTGCTGTACTCGAGCGCAACCGCCCCGAAATCCTGCCCCGATTTCAAATCCGCCATCGCACGCTGCGCTGCCGCTGCGTCCCTCACCGTGATGAGGCGCCACTTGTATTCCACCGGCCCCAACGTGGCCACGGCCGCGTCATAGCGAGCCTTCACCTGGGCGTCCGTCACGGGTGCCGGGCGAGCGTGATCCCGGACGTACAGTTGCGTCTCGACATCCACTGCCGCCGCGTGCGCGGCGTCCTGCACTTCCGGGCGCGTGCCATAGCTTGCCTTTTCGGCCGCCTGGCGCAGCACCTCACGCACGATCAGTTGCTGCCTGGCCGAGTCACGTAGATCAACGGTGACAGGCTGCCCTGTGCGTAACGCCAGCGCCTGCGCAAGCGCGTCGAGTTGCGTCTGCGGCAGCGCGACGCCATTGACCACCGCAAACGCTCCGGCAGGCAGACTGCCACGCGATGCTTCCACGGCGTCCGAACTGGCCGCGTGTGCCAAAACAGGCACGGTCGCAGCGATCGCCACCGAAGCGAAGGCCACCGCACAGGCTGCGCGGATCATCGTGGTGCTGCGCGACCGGACTTTGAGCCTGGTGCTTCCGTCGAGATGAAATTTCACTTGTTTCCCCGCCATTTCAATGAATTGCATGTATATGCAACTGTCTCAAATTGAGCACTCCGACGCACGTCAGACATAGTCAAATCATCGTCACAGCGGAATCAAAACTGATGGTCATCAAATTCCCCCGGCATCTCAATAAATCAAATAAAAAGGGCCGCCCTCGCGAGCAGCCCTCATTGACATCGACCGGGAAATCGGTTGCGCGTTACAGCTTCGTTTCGATTACCTCAAGTAAGGAATCCTTCCAACACACCCTGTATGCCGAAGGCGCCTACTTCTGCCCTAGCCGTTTCGCCAGCTTGTGCAGATTGCTCGCATCCACGCCCAGCGCTCGCGCCGCTGCAGCCCAATTACCGTCGTGCGCAGCCAGCGCCCTGGCAATGTACTCGCGCTGTGCGTGGTCGACCACCTCTCGCAGCGTCAGCCCCGCGGGGACAGACACGACGGGACCGGATGCGGCGGCATCGAGTACCGGGCTTTCGCTGGCCGGCGCAGAAAGCTCGACGTAGTCGAGGTCCAGCACGTCCGTTTCCAGCGTGACGATGTCCTTGCGGTCCGCGCCCCGGCTCACGGCCTTGAGCGCGGCGCGGCTGATCACATGTTCGAGCTCCCGCACATTGCCCGGCCAGTCGTAGCGCCGGAATGCCTGCTCGGCGGCGGGCGACAGGCGCAGGCTGCGCAGACCAAGCCGTGCCCGGTTCAGCTCGAGGAAACGACCAGCGAGCAACAACACATCATTGCCGCGTTCGCGCAGCGGCGGGATGGGGATCGGGTAGACGGACAGCCGATGGTACAGATCCGCGCGAAATGCACCGTCACGAACGTGCTCGCGCAGGTTGCGGTTGGTGGCGGCGATCACGCGGACGTTCACACGGCGTGGCCGGTCGGAGCCGAGTCGCTGGATCTCGCCGTTCTGCAAGGTCCGCAGCAACTTGGCCTGGATCGGCAGCGGCAATTCGCCGACTTCGTCGAGGAACAACGTTCCATCGTCAGCGGCCTCGATGCGGCCCGGCCGATCGGCAGTGGCGCCGGAAAAGGCACCGCGTACATGGCCGAACAGTTCGCTCTCGGCCAGCGTCTCGGGCAGCGCGGCGCAATTGACGTGCACCAGCGCGTGCTTGCGTCGCCGCGACATGGCATGCAACCGGTGCGCGAACAGCTCCTTGCCGACGCCGGTCTCGCCCAGCAGCAGCACCGGTAGCTCCGAGTCCGCCACCACTTCCAGTTCGTGCAGCAGCCGGGTTATGGACGGGTCCTGCCCGACGATGTCGCCCTCTTCTACAACCGCGCCGGCGACCGGAACTTCGTTGCGCGTCAAGCGCAGTGCGCGCAGTTCAGCTTCGAGGCGGGTGGTGCGGATGGCGGCCTCGACCAGTACGGAGAGGTGTTGCAGCTCGGCCTGCGCCGCCTCGTCGAACGTGCCGACGGCGAGCGCATCGAGTGTCAGCACGCCCCACGGCTCGCCTTCGATCTGCAGGCTCGTGCCCATGCAGTCGTGCACGGGCAGTGGCTCGCCGACGTGGGTGTTGATCAGTCCGTCATACGGATCGGGCAAGGCGCTATCGTGATGAAAGTGGGTCACGCCTCGACGCGACAGGATCGCCGCCAGCCGCGGATGCAGCGACACAGCGAAGCGGCGGCCGAGCGTGTCGCGAACCAGCCCGTCGACGGCGACCGGCCGCAAGTGTTCCTCCTCGAGTCGCAGGAGTGCCACAGCGCCGCAGCAGAAGTGCGCCCGCAACGAACTGACCAGCCGCTGCAAGCGCACCGCCTGCGGAAGATTGGCAACGAGATCGGCGAGGAGCAGCGCATCCATCATGGTGATTTTCACCGTCCGCGGTAAATAAGACCACTATCTGCAAAGGGTGAATCTTACCATGCGTGCGCTATCCAATTGATTCATATAGGGCTGGAAGCTGGCACGCGACTCGCTAAGGATGATGGCCTTCTCAAGTACGGAGTAACAGCATGACTTTGCAGGACCAGACACTCGGCCAGCTCGCCCGCCAGATTCCGGGCGCCACGCATATATTCCACGAGTTCGATCTCGACTTCTGTTGCGGCGGCAAGATCACGCTGCGCGAGGCCGCCCAGCAAAAGGGACTGGAAGCCGATGCCATCGGCGCGCGACTGGCGGCACTGAAGGCGGAACGTGAGCCGGGCGACCGCGACTGGGGCACGGCCAGCCCGTCCGAACTGATCGATCACATCCTCGTGCGCTTTCATGATCGCCACCGCGAGCAGCTTCCCGAGCTGGCCCGACTGGCGCGACGCGTGGAGACCGTCCACGGTGACCGGCCCGACTGTCCGGCGGGTCTCGCGGACCACCTCGATGCCATGCGCCAGGAACTCGAAAGCCACATGCAGAAGGAAGAGCAGGTGCTGTTCCCCATGATCAAAGGCGGCATGGGCCCCATGGCCGGCGGACCGATCCAGGTCATGCGCATGGAGCACGACGGCCACGGTGAAGCGCTGCAGCACCTTGCCGAGCTAACCAACAACATCACGTTGCCGCAGGGGGCCTGCAATACCTGGCGTGCGCTCTACGTCGGTCTGCGCGCGCTGCGCGAAGACCTGATGGAACACATCCATCTGGAAAACAATATTCTGTTCGAGAACGCCGAACACGCCTGAGCGCGACCGGCACACGTTGTGGGGCAACGGCGCTGTCCCTGCCGCTTTGCACACGATACTTGACGGACCAAACAAAAGGGCTGCCCTCACGGGCAGCCCTTTTTGCTTACCTGAACCCGAAAACCGGTTCGTGCGTTACAGCTTCGCCTCGACCCAGCCCTTCACACCCGCGAGCGCGGCCGGCAGGTTGGCCGGCTCGGTGCCGCCCGCCTGCGCCATGTCAGGACGTCCACCGCCCTTGCCGCCCACCTGCTGCGCGACGAAGTTCACGAGTTCGCCGGCCTTGACCTTCTTGCTCGCCTCGGCGGTCACGCCCGCGATCAGGCTCACCTTCCCGCCTTCGACGGCCGCCAGCACGATTGCTGCGCTCTTGAGCTTGTCCTTGAGCTTGTCGACAGTCTCGCGCAGCGTCTTCGCGTCCGCACCTTCGAGCGTCGCCGCCAGCACATGCACGCCACCGACTTCGATCGCCTGGCCCGCGAGTTCGTCGCCCTGGCTCGAAGCGAGCTTCGACTTCAGCGCACCGAGTTCCTTCTCGAGCGACTTCACCTGGTCCTGCACCTGCGCGATGCGCTGAGTGAGTTCGGCAGGCTGCGCCTTGAGCGCCGCCGCCGCCGCGTTGATACGCGCGTCGAGATCCTGAACGAAGCGCACGGCGTTGTCGCCGGTGATCGCTTCTACACGGCGGATACCCGCGGCCACGCCGCCTTCCATCACGATCTTGAAGAGGCCGATGTCGCCGCTGCGCGCGACGTGCGTGCCGCCGCAGAGTTCGCGCGAGAAGCCGAGGTCGAGCACGCGTACTTCGTCGCCATACTTCTCGCCGAACAGTGCCATCGCGCCGCCCTTCACCGCTTCGTCGAACGGCATCACGCGCACGATGCCCGGCGCGTTCGCCAGCACTTCGGCGTTGACGATCTGCTCGACGCGACGGATTTCATCATCGGTCATCGGCGCGTTATGCGCGAAGTCGAAGCGGGTCTTGTCGGCGTCGACGAGCGAGCCTTTCTGCTGCACATGCGAGCCGAGCACTTCGCGCAACGCCTTATGCATCAAGTGCGTCGCCGAGTGGTTGCGCTGCGTGCGGGCACGGCGGATAGCGTCGATCTCGGCCTTCACGACGTCGCCCACCTTTAGCGTGCCCTGTTCGAGCGTGCCGTGGTGGCCGGTCACATCGGCCTGGACCTTGAGCGTATCCGCGACCGCGAAGCGCACGCTCGCATTCGCGAGCACGCCCTGATCGCCGACCTGGCCGCCCGATTCCGCGTAGAACGGCGTGTGGTCGAGCACGACCACGGCGTCCTGGCCGGTCTTCACTTCATTGACCGATGCACCATCGACGTAGAGCGCGACGACCTTCGCGTCGTCGAACACGATCTCTTCGTAGCCGTGGAACGTGGTCTTCGCGCCGGAGTATTCGAGGCCCTGCGCCATCTTGAACTTGCCGGCCGCGCGCGCCTGTTCGCGCTGACGCGCCATCGCTTCGTCGAACGCGGGTTCGTCGACGGTCACGTTGCGCTCACGGCAAACGTCCGCCGTAAGATCGAGCGGGAAGCCATACGTGTCGTGCAGCTTGAACGCGAGTTCGCCGTCGAGCACCTTGCCGCCCTTTGCGTCGAGATCAGCGAGTGCGCCTTCGAGGATTGACATGCCGTGCTCGATCGTCTCGAAGAAGCGCTCTTCTTCCTGGCGCAGCACGTCGGTCACGCGCTGCTGTGCTTCGGCGAGTTCCGGATAGGCAGCGCCCATTTCCGCGACGAGATCCGCCACGAGCTTGTTGAAGAACGCGCTCTTCTGGCCGAGCTTGTAGCCGTGACGGATCGCGCGGCGCACGATGCGGCGCAGCACATAGCCGCGGCCTTCGTTGCCGGGAATCACGCCGTCGACGATCAGGAACGAGCACGCGCGGATGTGGTCGGCGATGACCTTCAGCGAGTTGTTCGTGAGGTCGGCCGTGTGCGTTTCGCGCCCGGCCGCCTTGATGAGCGTCTGGAACAGGTCGATCTCGTAGTTGCTGTGCACGTGCTGCAGCACCGCTGCGAGACGCTCAAGCCCCATACCCGTGTCGACGCACTGCTTGGGCAGCGGCGTCATATTGCCCTGGGCATCGCGGTTGAACTGCATGAACACCAGATTCCAGATCTCGATGAAGCGGTCGCCGTCTTCTTCCGGCGATCCCGGGGGGCCGCCCCAGATTTCCGGACCGTGGTCGTAGAACACTTCCGAGCACGGACCGCACGGACCGGTGTCGGCCATCTGCCAGAAGTTGTCGGACGCGTAGCGCGCGCCCTTGTTGTCGCCGATGCGGATGATGCGCTCGACAGGCACGCCGATTTCCTTCGCCCAGATGTCGAAGGCCTCGTCGTCTTCCTTGTAGACGGTTACCGTGAGCTTGTCGGCCGGCAGCATGTAGACCTTCGTCAGCAGCTCCCAGCAATAGTGGATCGCGTCGCGCTTGAAGTAGTCGCCGAACGAGAAGTTGCCGAGCATCTCGAAGAACGTGTGATGGCGCGCCGTGTAGCCGACGTTTTCGAGGTCGTTGTGCTTGCCGCCCGCGCGTACGCTGCGCTGCGCGGTGGTCGCGCGCGAGTACGGACGCGACTCGGCGCCGAGGAACACGTCCTTGAACTGCACCATGCCCGAGTTGGTGAAGAGCAGGGTCGGGTCGTTGCCCGGCACGAGGCTCGACGAGCGCACGATCGTGTGGCCCTTCGATTCAAAGAACTTGAGGAATTTCTCGCGGATTTCGGCGGCTTTCATGGCGTGCTTTGGATGCGTCCTGTGCGTATGTCCTGACCCCGGAGCCGGCAGGCCGCGCACGAAGGCGCCGGCGAGACGGCGGGACAGTCCTGGTTGGGTTCTTGCGAAGTCTGTCCGGGGTTCGTTCCGGTCCGATCAGCGGCTATCCGGGCGCTAAACGAACCGTTCACGCCCGCATCGGTCGCTGCGGAATCGATCGATTATACGGGATCGACGCACCCGCGCGGCGCCGCGGCCCGGCTGACGTGCGATTGCGCGACATCGCATGCCATTTCGCACCGGTCCGCGCGGAGCGAAGGTGCGGAATCGGAGCGCCATTGTTCCGCTAAGCGAAACATCGTACCGAAAATTGGCCGATGATCACGGGATCGCGTAAGATGCCGACATCCACCGAGCGCCAGGTTTTCTTGTACGCCCGGCCAGCCGCACAACAACATTGGACGACACCGTATGGGCGCTCTCAGCCATATCCGCGTACTGGACCTGACCCGCGTGCTCGCGGGGCCCTGGTGCGCGCAGACCCTCGCCGATTTCGGCGCCGACGTGATCAAGGTCGAGCGCCCCGGCGCCGGCGACGATACGCGCCACTGGGGCCCCCCGTACCTGAAGACGCCCGACGGCCAGGACACCGCCGAGGCGGCCTACTACCTCGCCGCGAACCGCAACAAGCGTTCGGTGACCGTCGACATCTCGACGCCCGAGGGCCAGCGCATCGTGCGCGAACTCGCCGCGCAAAGCGACGTCGTGATGGAGAACTACAAGGCCGGGCAGTTGAAGAAGTACGGCCTCGACTACGAATCGCTGCGCGCCGTGAAGGCGGACATCGTCTACTGCTCGGTGACGGGTTTCGGCCAGACCGGTCCCTATGCGTCGCGCGCGGGCTACGACTTCATCGTCCAGGGCATGGGCGGCTTCATGAGCATCACCGGCGAGCGCGACAACCTGCCGGGCGGCGGTCCTCAAAAGGCTGGCGTCGCAATCGCGGACCTCATGACGGGCATGTACGCGACCATCGCCGTGCTCACGGCGCTCGCGCACCGCGACCGTACGGGCGTCGGCCAGTACATCGACATGGCGCTGCTCGACGTGCAGGTGGCGATGCTCGCGAACATGAACTCGAACTACCTCGCGAGCGGCAAGGCGCCCGTGCGCTGGGGCAACGCGCATCAGAACATCGTGCCCTACCAGGCGTTCCAGACGAGCGATAGCTGGATCATCCTCGCCGTGGGCAACGACGGGCAGTTCCGCAAGTTCGTGGAAATCGGCGGCCAACCCGCACTCGCCGACGACGAGCGTTTTGCGACGAATCCCGAGCGCGTGCGCAACCGCGACACGCTCGTGCCGATCGTCGCGGACATGATCCGCTCGCGCACGAAGGCGGAGTGGATCGCCGCGCTCGAAGCGGCGGGTGTGCCGTGCGGGCCGATCAACGATCTGGCGGAAGTCTTCGCTAACGAACAGGTGATCGCGCGCGGCATGCAGGTGGACGTGCCGCATCCGTCCGGCGGGACGGCGCGGCTCGTGCGCAACCCCATCAACATGAGCGAAACGCCGCCGCGCGTGGAGCGCCATCCCCCGACGCTCGGCGAACACACCGATGCGGTCCTGCGCGAGGTGCTCGGCTACGACGCGGGCCAGGTCGCGGCCCTTCGCGACAAGGGCGTGCTTTGAGGGCACGCGAGGGCGGCATGCCGCCCTCGCTTCAGTGCCCCATCGACTGGAGCCATTCGAGACCCTGCGGCCAGTCGCCGAGGCCGCTTTCCGCGTTGATGTGTCCGCGTGCGCCTATCCCAATGCAGCGGCTGCCCCACGCCCTGGCGCAGCGTTCGGCGAAAGGCACGCCACCGTAGGGGTCGTCGCTGCTCGCGACGACGATGCTCGCGAACGGCAGCGGAACGAACGGAACCGGGTCGAAGCCGTGAGCATCGGCGGGAAAGTTGGGGCCATGCGGGTCCGGCACCGCGACGAACAGCACCCCCGCCACCCGCGCGAGCCGCGCTGCGCTGGCGCCCCGCGCGGCCCAGTGGGCGACGGTCAGGCACCCGAGGCTGTGGGCCGCCAGCAGCACGCGGCCGCCCGCGTCAGTCGCCGCGCCCACTGCCGATTCGAGTGCGCGACACCAGGCGTCGCATTCAGGATGGTCCCAGTCGGGCATCTGCACGCGCGAAAAGCCCGCGTGGGCGTCTTCCCAGCGCGTCTGCCAATGTCCCGGGCCGGAATTCATGTAGCCCGGCAACACCAGGACCTTTTGTTGTTCTTTCATCGCTGCTCCCCTGTCCTTTCCTTGTTTGGGACGCCGTTCAGGCTCCCGTTCACCACCGTTGCATCCGCGCCATCCGCAAGGGCTGCCTCGGCCGGTTGCGTCAGGTAGAATGGAAAACCACTACCCGGGCGTGCGGATTCCTTCGAAATCGCGCCCTCGAACGATCTTCCTCTTTTCGCATGAACATCGAACGCAAAGACGCCGAGCGCAACGACGCGCCCGCGGCCTCAAATTTCATCCGCAATATCATCGACGACGACAACCGCTCGGACAAGTGGGGCCAGCGCGTAGAGACGCGCTTTCCGCCTGAGCCGAACGGCTATCTGCACATCGGCCACGCGAAGAGCATCTGCCTGAACTTCGGCGTCGCGAAGAGCTACGGCGGCGTGTGCCATCTGCGCTTCGACGACACGAACCCCGAAAAGGAAAGCGTCGAATACGTCAACTCGATCATCGACGCGGTGACGTGGCTCGGCTTCGAGTGGAAGAAGGACGACAACGAGCACCTCTACTACGCGAGCGACTACTACGACAAGCTCTACGAATTCGCCGAATTGCTGATCCAGCGCGGCAAGGCTTATGTGGACAGCCAGTCACCGGACGAGATGCGCGCGAACCGCGGCTCGGCCACCGAGCCGGGCAAGAACTCGCCGTTCCGCGACCGGACGGCCGAGGAAAACCTCGACCTCTTCCGCCGCATGAAGGCCGGTGAATTCGCGGAAGGCGCACACGTGCTGCGCGCGAAAATCGACATGGCGTCGCCGAACTTCAACATGCGCGACCCGGTGATCTACCGCATCCGTTTCGCGCATCACTATCGCACGGGCGACAAGTGGTGTGTGTATCCGATGTACGACTACACGCACTGCATCTCGGACGCGCTCGAAAACATCACGCACTCGCTCTGCACGCTGGAATTCGAAGACCATCGTCCGCTCTACGACTGGGTGCTGAACGAACTCGCCGACGCCGGCGTTTTCACGCGCCCGCTCCCGCAGCAAATCGAGTTTTCGCGCCTGAACCTCACGTACGCGATCACGAGCAAGCGCAAGCTGCTGCAGCTCGTGAACGAAGGTCACGTCGACGGCTGGGACGATCCGCGCATGCCCACCATCGTCGGTGTGCGCCGTCGCGGCTTCACGCCCGAGGGCATTCAGCTGTTCTGCGAGCGCATCGGCGTGACGAAGGTCGATTCGTGGATCGACATGAGCGTGTTCGAAGGCGCGCTGCGCGATGACCTCGACGAGAAAGCGCCGCGCACGACCGCCGTGCTCGACCCGCTCAAGCTCATCATCGACAACTATCCGGAAGGCCAGACCGAGGACTGCACGGCACCCGTGCATCCGCACCATCCGGAGCGCGGGCTGCGCACGTTCCCGATCTCGCGCGAGCTGTGGATCGAGCGTGAAGACTTCAACGAAACGCCGCCCAAGGGCTACTTCCGGCTGTTCCCGGGCAACAAGGTGCGTCTGCGCTATGGCTACGTCATCGAATGCACGGGCGCGGACAAGGACGAGAACGGCAACGTAATCGCCGTCCACTGCAACTACTTCCCGGACAGCAAGTCGGGCACCGAAGGCGCGAATAACTACAAGGTGAAGGGCAACATCCACTGGGTGAGCGCGTCGCACGCGTGCCCCGCGCAAGTGCGTCTCTACGACCGCCTATTCCGCGAACCGCAACCCGATGCAGGCGGACGCGATTTTCTGGAGGCGATCAATCCGGATTCGAAGCGCGTCGTCGAGGCGTATCTCGAACCGGGCGCGCGCGACGCCGCCCCGGAAGACCGCTATCAGTTCGAGCGCCATGGCTACTTCGTCGCGGATCGCGTCGATTCGAAGCCTGGTCAGCCGGTGTTCAACCGCATCGTCGGCCTGCGCGACAGCTGGGCGAAATAAGCCCGCGATACCTGGCACCCGGAACATCGGGCACGAAAAAAAGCCGCTGAGCGACTCGCGCAGCGGCTTTTTTGTTGGCCGGGCGTCGACGCAAAAACGCGCCGCGACATATTCACAGCATGCGATGCAGTTGCGCGAGCGAGAGCGTCGTCTCGAAGAGCCGCGTGAGACTGCGGCTTGCGTACTGCGCGACCTCGGCAGGAGCGATCCAGCGCCAGGCGTCCATCTCCGGGATCATCACACCGTCCTCGCGACGCGGGAACATTGACGTGCAAACGCAACGCGAAAGATCAAGTTCATCCTGCAAGGCGCGCGCGACGAACAGGTGCAGATCCTTGTCGCGTCGATAGACATAACGCCCCAGATCCGTGAGCCGCGACGGATCGAGCGCGATGCCAGTCTCCTCGACCATCTCCCGCAACGCGCTTTGAGCCTCGGTTTCACCGGGCTCGCCCTGCCCTTTCGGAATGTCCCAGTGGTTCGTGCCCGTCGCGTGCGCGAGCAGCACGCGACCCGCGGGATCGAGCAGCACGGTACCGCACGAAACGATCTTCCCCGTCACCACGCTCAATGCGGCTTCTGATAGACCCACGTGCCCGTCCCCTGGCGGCAGAAATGCGGACGCAGCGTCATGGACTGCCCCTTCGCGTTGATCACGACCTCCGTTGAGCGGCACGTTTTGTCACCATCCTTATCGGTTTTCGTCACCGTGATAGTCGCGTCGATCTCCACGCTATTGCGCGACCCTTCGTTTGTCCATGTCGTGCTCTCACCGTCCTGCTTCTCGTCGACAGCCGCGCGCACTGCCTTCCTGAGCGAGTCGTAGTCCGCCGAAGTCATATACGAGGCCGGCGTGTTATTCAGAAAGCCAAAATTGCTGGCGCTGGCGACACTCGCGCTAGTGGCGAGCAGCAGTGCCACGCTTAAACCGCACAGGATTCGTGTGTACGTCGGCATCGCGTGTTCTCCTTGACGGGCAATCGCAACTCAATCGGATCTCAAAAAGGATATCACGGGCCCTATTTTCATTACCTCTCGGTGACTGCCCTCCCGGAGCACGAGCACCGACTTCGTTTTCAGACCCATCCGATAGCGCCATTCATCGTCGCCCCTTACGCTCTACAGGCTCTACTCTTACGCCGACGAAGGGCGTTTCCGTCATGGACTACTTCACTGCGCTACGATTCTTCGCCTTTATGCTTGCACTTATCGGTGCCGGCCTGATGGCGATCGTCGCGCATTTCGTGAGCGGACCATACGCCGTCGCACCGGACCAAAATATCCCGCATGCTTCCATATCGCACATGCCTGCAGCGTGGCCGCGCAATGGCGCAAGATACATCGTCGTCTCGTTCGTCGCTTTCGCCATCGCATGCAGCGTGGTCGTTTACGCGTGACGACTGAGGCCCTCAGCGGGCCACTAGCAGTCCTGGTGTTTTCCTGGCGGACGCCCTCAGCGCGTTAGCGCAACGCGCGGCAACGCCGAAGCAAGCGTGCTATGGCTTGCGCGGCGTGAACGCATGTAGTCGGTATTCGCGAGAACGTGCGTAGTCCCACGCGCCAGCCTCCCACGAACGACATGGCTCATCGACGTTCGACCTTCATACAATCGGAAAGTAGTTGCTCGTCACCTGCCAACGTTAGGATTGGTATCTCTGAAACCAGCCCTTCAAGGTATGGATACTGAAGAAATGTCGCCGCTGCGCCCGTCTCACGCCAGCCGCGTTTTCGAGGTTCTTGTCGCGTTCCTCAGGCTTGGGGTAACGAGCTTTGGCGGCCCGATCGCCCACATCGGATACTTTCGCCGCGAGTTTGTCGAGCGCCGCCGCTGGCTCGACGACGAGACGTTCACCGATCTCGTCGCGCTCTGCCAGTTCCTGCCGGGACCGGCCAGCAGTCAGACAGGCTTTGCGATCGGGGTGCTCAGGGTGGGGTGGGCCGGTGGACTGGCGGCCTGGTGTGGCTTCACGCTGCCATCGGTGTTCGTCATGCTGGCCTTCGCGGCCGTAGCGCCCGATCTGGGCGGACCGATTGGCGAGGGGACCGTTCACGGTCTGAAACTCGTAGCGGTTGCGGTCGTTGCACAGGCCGTATGGGACATGGCGCGGCGTCTGTGTCCCGACCGTCGCCGCGCAGCAATCGCGCTCGTCTCGCTCGCGTGGCTGTCCCTTCTGACGACCGCATACGCGCAACTTGTCGTGATCGGCTCGGGTGCATTGCTCGGTCTCGCGCTTTGCCGAACGAATAGCACCGAGGCGCCAGGCGTCGTGCGTTCGCATACCGACGAATTTCACGTGTCGCGAACGGCGGGCATTGCCGCGTTGATTGCCTTTTGCGCGCCGCTTTTTGGCCTTCCCGTGTTCGGTGAAGGCGTTGTCGCGCAGGGCGTGCGCGTGTTCGAGGCGTTCTATCGGTCCGGCGCGCTCGTCTTCGGCGGCGGGCATGTCGTGCTGCCCTTGCTGCAGCATGAGACCGTCGCTACGGGCTGGGTCGCGCCAGGTGACTTTCTTGCCGGCTACGGAGCGGCGCAGGCCGTACCTGGGCCGCTCTTCACGTTTGCGGCCTTTCTCGGCTGGATGAGGGCCGAGCCGCCCAATCACTGGAGTGGCGCGCTGCTGGCTACTGTTGGGATCTTTCTGCCGGGCTTGCTGCTCGTCGTTGCAGCGCTGCCATGGTGGCAGGCGCTGCGAGCGCGACCTGCAATGTCGGCGGCGCTTGCCGGCGTGAACGCAGCGGTCGTGGGTCTGCTGGCCGCCGCGCTTTATTCGCCGGTCTGGACAAGCGCAGTCCGGTCGCAAGCGGATTTCGCCATCGCATGCCTCGGGTTCCTCCTGTTGACGCGATGGAAGGTGGCGCCGCTTTGGGTCGTCGTCTTCTGTGTGGTGACGGGGATCGCGGAGAGCATCCTTCGGTAGGCGATACGGCCGGCCATCCAAAACGAAAAAGGGTTGCAGGCAGAATGCCGTGCAACCCTTCGGAAGCCTTGGTGCGACAGGAGGGGCTCGAACCCCCGACCCTCGGCTTAGAAGGCCGATGCTCTATCCAGCTGAGCTACTGTCGCGTAAGCCCGCCCCACTTGGCGCGCCAAGCGCAGGAAGACGGGCGTGGATTATACCGCGATCGACTCGCGCCGGCCCTGCCCCGTACGCGCCGCGTCAAACCGGCTGCTGATGCAGCATGAACCAGCCGAGGCAGATTGCACCTGCAATCACACAGTACACGCCGAACGATGCGAGGCGCCCGCGGCCCTCGAAATAGCGCATCAGGAAACGCACGCTGAGCCACGCGGCAATGCCCGTGAGCACGCCGCCGACAACGGCCGTCATCAGCTGGTCACGCGCATGAAAAAGTTTGGGCAATTCAAGCAGCCCCGCGGCGAAGATGATCGGCGTGCCGAGCAGGAACGAGAACTCGGCGGCCTTCTCGGTCGTGAGGCCTGCGGCGTTGCCCGCGATCATCGTGAGACCGCTGCGCGAAAACCCCGGAACCAGTGCGCCGATCTGTGCGAGCCCCACTAGAAACGCCTGACGGAACGTGAGCTTCTCGGGCGCACGATGCATGCGCGCGCGCTGCAAGCGGTCGCCAAACCACAGCAGCACGCCGTTGATCATGAGCGCGGCGGCCACGATGCGCAGATCGTGAAAGAGCACCTCGATGCGCTTTTCGAGCACGAGCCCAACGAGACCCGCCGGAATCGTGCCGATGATGAGCGCCCACATCATGTGGCCATCGTCGCTCTTGTGGCCTGCCAGCGAACCGAAAAAGCCGCGAATCAGCGCGACCCAGCGCTCGCGGAAATACCAGAGAAGCGCAACCGCCGTGCCGAGATGCAGCGCGACGAGAAACGGCAGCAGTTGCGGCGCATGCTTGTCCATGTGCATGCCGAAGAGCGCCGGCACGAGCAGCGTGTGGCCAAGACTGCTCACGGGGAAGAGTTCGGTGACGCCCTGCAGCACGCTCAGGAACAGTAGAAACCAGAGACTCACGCGCGGATCCTCGAAATGGGTGAACGTGGCGCCGGACCGCAGTCATGCTGTCGCGGCGAAGCGCACCGATTATGCCGGGGCCGCCTTGCAGCGCCAAGTATCGACACGAAATTGTCGGGGAATTTACGGCGTCGCAACAAGTTCCTGGCCGAGCGAAAAACGGGAACCGCTGGAGGTCGACGGAGCGTGATCGCGGAAAATGGGACCGGACGGATGTGCCAAAGGGTGGGAGACTCGAGCGCGTAGGCGCCCGGAACGCTGGGCTCAGCGAGTCATCTTGTAGAGAAAATATGCGCTGCCACCGACGAAGAGTCCGAACAGGGCCGTGCTCATTGCCATGGCGAGATCCATGGAAGCCTCCTGCAAAATCACCGTGCGCCTCCGCACAATGAGGGCCGATTATCCGCCCCGAACATCCTCCGCCATACCCAAGCTTTCCCGACGAGGGTTATCACGCATCGGGAACGGACGCCGGACTCGCGTTCACGGCTCCTCCGCCCTCTTTCCCACCGCCTTCGTACGATGTCACGGGAATGAGCCCCCAGCAGAACATTCTCGACGTCTCCAGAGGCGCATTCGCGTGGACGCCCTCACCGGAAGCTCACACGTCACATCTCGTAATGCGCCGCGCTCACCGACATGCAGCCGAATCGGGGGCGCAACAACGTCCGCGCGGGCGAACCCGCTAAAATCAGACCTTTTGCCGACGCGGCACCACCGCCCGGCAGCGTCTAGCGAGGTTCAATGTTGGCTTCAGTGTTGACAAAGGGAATGAGAGGGATCGCCTATGCAGCGTTGGTTGTGCTGCTCGCCGCGTGCGGGTTGCCGCCGGTCGGGCCGGGTTTCTACCGCGTGGAGCGTGGAGACACGTTAAACAAAATTGCACGCGATAACCGCCAGTCCGTGCAGAGCATCGTGCGCTGGAACGGACTCTCGAACCCCGACGCCATCGAAGTCGGGCAGGTCCTGCGCGTAGCACCTCCTGCTCGCACGTCAACATCGACGGCGGCCGCAACCAGCAGCCCGCCGCGCGCGCGCCGTCCGGCGCCCGTCGCAGCCGCGCCCGACAATACGCCCACGCCAGCGGCCGTGCCCGCTGCGTCGATCTCGCTTGTCTGGCCAGCAAACGGCAAGGTAATTCGCGGGTTTGACGGAAAGGATTCGAAGGGAATCGACATTGCCAATGCAGAAGGTACGCCTGTGGTCGCGGCAGCGGCAGGGAAGGTCGTCTATGCAGGCAACGGCCTGCGCGGCTATGGCAACCTACTGATCATCAAACACAACGGCGATTACCTGACGGCGTACGCGCACAATCACGCGCTGCTCGTTAAGGAAGGGCAGACGGTCACTCAAGGTCAGCAAATCGCGCAGATGGGCGGCACCGACAACGACCGCGTGATGCTCCATTTCGAGTTGCGCTACCAGGGCCAGTCGGTCGATCCGGCGCGCAATCTTCCGCCACGTTGAGCGCGCTCGCGCAGGTCCAGGCAGGCGAAAAAAAAGCCCGGCGTTTCGCCGGGCTAACGGGGGTTTGGCGCATATCGGCAAAGGACCGGTTTACCATGCGCCGATCTGGAATCTATCAACGGCCTCAGGGCGATGCAATCACTTAATTCGATCGAAAATGTGTCGCGGCGCACCGATTATGGAACGCTCCGATTTTCAGCATCGATTCAGGATGCCGAAATAACTGCAGAGATACCTGCCGGGAACACCTCGATCATTGCTTACAGAAGCAATACAAATCATTGAGCGCCTTGATAGGCGCGCCGTTCATCGTGACTCGAGCTTACAGTTGCTGCACCATCGACGTCCGGTTTGAGCTGCATCGAGATGCGCCTGTATTGCGGCTTTGCTGGAATTAGCATTTGGTGCGCAAACGCACGAATGAGACCATTTAACTAACGCGAGTCAGCCGGACTGAAACGCCTTTATAGATTTATGGTTTTCTACGATTAAAGCGGGAATAGATTCAGTATTAATATTATTGTTCGATCTGCCGGGCGCAGCACGCGTCCACGCTGGCAACGCCCGCCCGATCGTTTATAGTATCGGCCGCAACTGTTCCCCCACGACCATGACTACTCCCGACGCCACGCCCAGTCCCCTTTACGCCAAGCTGCTTGGCGAGACAGCAAAGATCGACTGGCAGGATCTAGAACGTTTCTTTGCGCAAGGCAAGCTGCTTTGGGTAGCGCGCGATCTCGATCTCGTCAGTGTCGCCGAGGCCATCTCTAACGATGAGACGCCACGCGTCACCCAATGGCTATCGGCGGGGCTCGTCGAGCGGATGCAAGCCGCCACCGCAGCCGACTATGCAGCACGCAACCCGGAGTTGTGGGCGGTCGTCGTATCGCCGTGGGTCTGCGTGCAGGAACGCGGTTGAGCGATCGCCCCGCCCTTCCCGCGCACCGCGGCTGGCATCGCCGTGTACTGACGCTCGCGTTTCCCATCGTCCTCGCCAACCTCACCCAACCGATTCTCGGCGCTGTCGATACTGCCGTAGCCGGACATCTGGGCAGCGCAGCAGATCTTGGCGGTGTGGCACTCGGCGGGCTGTTCTTCAACTTCGTGTTCTGGGGCTTCGGATTCCTGCGCATGGGCACAACCGGGCTCGTCGCCCAGGCGCTCGGCGCTGGTGACCGCGACGCGTTGCGCGCCAGTGTCGTCCGTGCGCTGATGCTTGCGTTCGTAATCGGCGGCATCATCCTGCTCGTGCAAGGGCCGCTGATGCGCTACGCACTCGCACTGATTGGCGGAAGCGGTGAGGTGCAACGCATCGCCCGGGCGTACTGCCAGGCGCGTGTTGGCTCGGCGCCGTTCGCGCTCGCGAACTATGTCGTGCTCGGCTATCTGCTCGGTACGCAACGCGTACGCGTCGCGCTCGCGACACAGATATGCATCAACCTCGCCAATGTGATTGCGGTGCTGCTGTACGTGTACGGTTTCGGCTGGGGTGTCGAGGGCATCGGCGCAGCGACGGCCACCGCCGACGCGCTCGGCTTCGTATTCGGCGCGGTTGTGCTCTGGCATCTGCGCCCTCGCGGATTGGCACCATTTCGTGTTGGCACCATGTTTGAGCCCGCAGCGATCAAGCGGCTCATCACGATCAATCGCGACATCTTCCTGCGCACGATTTGCCTGCTTGGATCGTTCGGATGGTTCGTGCATCTCGGGGCAAAGCAAGGCGACGCGATCCTTGCCGCCAATGCGCTGCTTCTGAATTTTCAGACGTTCATGGCATATGGACTCGACGGCTTCGCGCATGCGGCCGAAGCCCTCGTCGGCGCGGCCATCGGCGCACGCGACCGACAGGCGTTCCGACAGGCGGTGAGAGTCAATCTGCTCTGGTCAGTGCTCGGGGCGTTTGGATTTTCGCTGGCGTATTGGGGCACGGGAAGTTGGATCATCGAGCAACTGACCGATCAGACCGCCGTGCGAGTGGCCGCGGAACGATTCCTACCTTGGGCGGCGCTGTCGCCGCTCATATCCGTTTGGGGCTTTTTGCTCGACGGCGTGTTCATCGGCGCGACGCGAACGCACGAATTGATGCGCTCAATGGCAATTTCGCTCGCCATATTCCTGGCCGCGTCGTGGGTACTGGTCGGCCCGTTCGGCAATCACGGGCTGTGGGCAGCCCTACTGATCTTTATGGCCGCACGGGGATTGACGCTCTCGCCACTAGTGCCCCGAATTGCCAACGCTATCCGCCCTGCTGCCGCTCAACTTCAGTAAGACGATCTGCGCCGTTACTCAGCCGGTGGGAGATTGTCGATCATCATCGGTGGGCGGTCGTCGGTCGGAACGCCGTGGTAGTCCGGCGGATCGTGTGGCGGCGGTCCGTTGTGCCTGCTCGCCCTATCGTCGGCGGCGCACGCGGAAAGCAACGCGGCCAGTGCGACCGCCAGAACAACTCGAAGCATTGGGCCCAATCCTTTCAAACTGCTGCCGTTTCACGTTCGGCGCGCCGTGGCGCGATCCTGCTCGCCCGCCACCGAGTATTTTTTCCTGCGCACCGCTGACCTAAGATAGCAACATGGCTGCAACCGAAGGAGGCTGCCATGGATGCCGAAAGTATTGCGGGCCTGATTGGCCTCGCCGTGGGTCTACTGGTGCTGGTAGGGCTTTCGATTTTCGAATCCCGGGCTTACCGAAAAGATCACGACGGCGAAGGCATGATGCATCACTGGCTGGCCGAGCATCATGTGCTCGACCGAGTACGCCGCAGGCACTGAGCCCCCGCACGCGAGTCGCCGACTCGCGGCTTGCCTTCCGTCAACGCGATCTGCGGCACGGGTCGCGGGAGTCGACTCGTGGAGTTGACTCGTAACCCCACGATTTCTGCATACGAAAGCAAAAACCCCGGCTTTTTAGGGCCGGGGTTTTGCTGGGTAAGGAGCCTGACGATTACCTACTTTCACACGGGCAATCCGCACTA
>NZ_RQIS01000023.1 GCF_003837865.1 Paraburkholderia dinghuensis
GATCAATTCAAACTCACCGTAAAAAAACTCGACCGGTCTGGCCGTCCATGGCTCGCGCGGCGGAAAACAGCGTTTTCACATAGGCTGGACCCGGAAGAGACGCTTGAGCCGCTTGATACCGGACACTCGAAAATCGGCATGAACGTCGCGGTCGTATGCGGTGTCGTTTTCATGCTCGGTTTCCACACGATCGAGACCGGAGATCACATAGCTTCCAACGTTAAGACTCGAAAGAGGGTGCATGCTCCGCTCCTTCGGAAAATTAGTCGACCCTCAACGACAGAATTCGTTTGCCATAAGAACTAGTATGAATAGATAGATAACCAGACCAGCCATGAAAACGTAGAGAATCTTGGCTGGTATTGCCGGTGGACCCACTCTTGAGGGGCGTTTGAAAATATTGAAATACTGAACAATCGTTGTTATCAATGAGGCAGCTACGACGAACGGGAATGCGATACTCACCAGTACCTTTATGGGATGAGGCATTGGAATTTGTATAGGAAAATTGCTGCATCCAGCAAAAAAAACACCAATGAAGAGTATTGCGGTTAAAACAAGAAAGATGAAGAATTTTGTCTTTGTATGCATGATCATCCAAACGTGAATTTTTCCGCTAAATTTCGCTGAAAGTTGTCCCCCTTCTACGCGACAATATTTGATTGAGATTTTGCGGCGCCTGTCAACCAACCAGTGTGTCGGAGGAGTCCGTTCTTTGCAAGTTGTCCTCAGATACTGAAGTTGTTGGTCACTATAGTCCGATTGTTTACGATCTGAGTCCCAACGCGGAATGGCCGAAACTGGCTGTGGATTCAACCGGTCGATGCAACACACTAGAACCTGCGTGAGCAGCGGAGGTGTTGCATCGACCGGTTGAATCCACAGCCGACTGTTGCCCGACATTGCGAACCGTCATCGACCCGGAGCGGCCTATCCGTAACTAATGGTCCGATTGTCGTTTCCTGTAACGGATCGCTTGTACGAGGCCGAAGTCAACGTTCTCCGCTCTACCGCGCCAGGCGTTGCTGCAGGAATTCGATAAAGCGCTGTGTTTTCGCGGGCAGCAGCCTGGTTTCCGTGATCGCGTAAATTGGCACGGCCGCGCCGTGCCAATCCGGGAGAACACGGCGCAACGTCCCGCTGGCGAGATCCTCTGCGACGACTTCCTGCGGCATCAGAACGATGCCCTGATCCAGTAACGCGAGACGTCGAATCATACCGACGCTGTTGAGCGCAAATCGTCCACGCACGGGCACCGTAGTAGTCCGCTTTCCATCATGCAAAGTCCATGCGGCGGCCTTCAGGATCGCCAGGCATTCGTGCCGCGCGAGATCGCCGGGCTTGTCAGGTTCCCCCGATCGTTTGAGATACCCGGGCGACGCGTACAGGTATGGGGTCAGCGAGGCCAGCGTGCGCGCTATCAACTGCGAGTTTTCGGACTCGCCTATGCGGATCGCAACGTCGTAGGGCTCACTGACAAGATCGATCCGCCGCGGCGTGAGGTCGAAGTCGAAGCTGATACCCGGATACAGTTCAGCGAACTCCACGACTAGCGGCGCGAGGTACGTCACAGCGAAATCGACGGGCAGCGATACGCGCAGTATCCCACTGGGCTGCGCGAGCATTTCGCCAAGCTGCTCGTGGGCGAGGCGTGCCTCGTCGACAATGCGCTTGCACCGCTCAAAGTAAATCAGACCGGCCTCGGTTAACTCGATCTTGCGGGTCGTGCGATGCAGCAGGCGCAGCCCGATGGTTTTCTCCAGTGCGCTGATTCGCCTCGACACCGTCGAATTCGGTATGCCCATCGCTTGCCCGGCGTTGCGAAAGCCCCTGGCTTTGACGACCTCCACGAACAAGGCCATGTCATTGAGGTAGTCATCCATCCGCATTGCTCCATTTATGCAGCAATGATATCCGAAAGACCATCTTTATCTTCCGGGTGAAGCAGACGATGATGCGTCCATCGCAACTTCAGGCTGCCGCTGACGCGCTCCTGGGCACGGAAGTGTCCTTCATGGCTTCGTCGTGCAGCGGCGCCTGGTCCTGGTTCCACTTCATTCGAGGATCCCATCGTGAGCAAACTATTCGATTCCGTTCGTGTCGGCCGCTACACTCTGCGCAACCGCCTGGTCATGGCGCCGATGACCAGGTCGCGTGCCAGGTTCGACGGCACGCCGGGCGAGCTGGCCGTTGAGTATTACGGGCAGCGCGCCAGCGTCGGCCTGATTGTCTCGGAGGGGACTCAGCCCTCAGCGGACGGTCAGGGCTACCTGACGACGCCCGGCATCTACACCGATGAGCACGTGGCCGGCTGGAAGAGCGTCACGGACGCAGTGCATGGGAAAGGCGGCCACATGTTCATTCAACTGATGCACGCCGGACGCATGTCCCACCCGGACAACACGCCTCACCACCGACCGGGTGTGGCACCGTCTGCGATCGCGCCGGGCACAGGCATGTTTACGGCCAGGGGAATGCAGGACATTCCTGTGCCGCGCGCGCTGACAATCGAGGAGGTTCGCCAGACGGTCGCCGACTTTGCCTTCGCGGCACGCCGCGCGATTGAAGCCGGTGCGGACGGCGTCGAAATTCATGGCGCGAACGCGTATCTGATCCAGCAGTTTTTCGCCCCAAGCGCAAACGCACGCACGGACGAATACGGCGGGTCCATCGAAAATCGCGCACGCTTCGCCATCGAGGTAGCGAGGGCAATTGCCCGCGAGATCGGTGCTGATCGAACGGCCATCCGCCTGTCGCCCGGTACGACGATGTGGGGCATCGACGAAGGTGCCGAAGGAGCGGAACTCTACCGTTACCTCGTCGGCGAACTCGACAAGCTGGGGCTGGCCTATCTGCACATCATGCATCAGGGCGATGAGGCGCTTCTGGAGGACATCCGTTCGCTCTGGACCGGCAAACTGATTCTGAACCGTCCTGGGCGATCGCGCGAACAGGTGGGAGTCGATGTCGCTTCGGGCATGGCCGACCTGGAAGCGTACGGCGCCATGGTGTTGGCGAACCCGGATTTCGTCGAACGCCTCAAGATCAACGCCCCGATGAATGAGCCGCATAGGGAAGGTTTCTTTGGTGGCACAGAGAAGTTCTACACCGACTATCCAACGCTGAGCGAAGCCATCTCTGGCTGAGGAGGCAATCCGGCTTGTAAGCCCGCTTGTAAGCCCGCCGCTTACACGCTGAAGCGCGAATTCCAGATCATGTAACCCAGATGCGTCATTCGAATGTCCATCTGGGCATGTCGCGGCTGGTTGAAGCAGGCCAATAGCCCGCTTCAACCGTGGCGCGTGCATACGGGTCTGAACCCATCTTCGCGACGCGCAAAAAACCACACACCAACACGCGCTGGCGCAAAGGGCGTCCAGAAAAACGCTGGTACTCTTACAGGTTTTTCCTGCAGGTCTACGCCATGAAGCGCCCACAACTTCTCAGCCCCGCCGGCTCGCTGCGCGCCTTGAACTACGCTCTCGCATACGGCGCCGATGCGGTATACGCGGGCCTGCCACGCTACAGCCTGCGTGCGCGCAACAACGAGTTCCGCAACACGGGCTTCCTGGGCGAAGGGATCGAAGCCTGCCGGGCAGCCGGCAAAAGCTTCTACTTGACCGTCAACCTGATGCCGCACAACCGCAAGGTCGACACCTTCATCAAGGACTTGCGCGACGCGGTGGCCCTTGGCCCGGATGCCCTGATCATGGCCGACCCCGGACTGATCATGATGGTCCGCGAGACGTGGCCCGACATGCCGGTCCACCTGTCCGTGCAGGCCAACACCGTCAACTACGCCGCCGTCCGTTTCTGGAATTCGATCGGCGTATCACGCGTGATCCTGTCGCGCGAACTTTCGCTGGACGAGATCGCTGAGATCCGCCAACGCTGCCCCGACACCGAACTCGAAGTCTTTGTGCATGGCGCGTTGTGCATGGCGTATTCCGGACGCTGTCTGCTCTCCGGCTACTTCAATCACCGCGACTCGAATCAGGGCACCTGCACCAACGCCTGCCGCTGGAGCTATCGCATGACCGAATCCGCGCTCACGCCTGAAGGCGAACACGTGCCGCGCCACGCTGCTGCGGATCGCGTGTATATGCTGGAGGAAGAAGCGCAGCGCAGCGGCGAATGGATGGAGCTGTCCGAAGACGAACACGGCACCTATCTGATGAATTCGCGTGACCTGCGCGCGATCGAACATGTGCAGCGACTGGTCGATATCGGCGTCGATTGTCTGAAGATCGAAGGCCGTACCAAGTCACATTACTATGTCGCGCGTACCGCACAGCTCTATACGCGCGCCATCGACGACGCGGTCGCCGGCCGCCCGTTCGACGCGGGGCTTCTCGGTCGCCTCGAGGGCCTCGCCAATCGTGGCTACACCGACGGCTTCCTGCAGCGGCATCATTCCGAGGATTACCAGAACTACTTGAGCGGAGCCTCGGGCAACGCGCGTCAACAGTTCGTCGGCGAATGGCTGGCTTATGACGCAGTGACCGGGCTCACGACGCTCGACGTGAAGAATCGCTTTGCCGTTGGCGATGCGCTGGAGATCGTCACGCCGGACGGCGCGCGCGACATGACCTTGAGTCGCATGGAAAACATCGAAGGACAAGCCTGTGATGTCGCGCCCGGCAGTGGCCATACGGTCCGCGTCGACATCGGAGAAACCGGGCCGATGACGCTTGTGGCCCGATATGTCGCGGATGATCAGTAGGCGTTGAAACCGAGGTCTTTCGCATGCATCCGGGATGCACGCGATATTTTCATCAGCGTCCTCGGGCTAGTGCAGGCGAGAGAAGTCAGTGCGACGGCGTGCGTTTGTTGCAGGCTTGGGACGCTGCTCGAAGTTGAAATCGATTCGGGCGGTTACGCCTGAATTCTCGATGGCTGCGATAAGAACATTATCTGCACAGCAGCGCTCACGATGCTCTAAACACGACTATCGAATGCGTCACTGCGACGGTGGATGGCAGCATTCGGGAAACGCGAGGGGCGCTCGCCGACCCTCACCCGTCGTTCGACCCTATGCGGTCTGATGGCGGGTTTCGATGTACTGTAGTGTCGACAAGTGCGGAGAGTCGTGAATTCTGCTCGGAAAAAAATGGAAGTCGGTTGCGTGCAGTCCCGCAAGCCTGATCCATGCCGCCACGCTCTCACGGGTCTGTTCGGTAATCTCGAACTGTACAGGCCGTTGTGTCTTCTGCTGCATGATCGTCGCGCGGCTGGCGACGCGCTCCCCGTGACAAACGTCACGTACGCGCAGCTTCGTCAGATTACAAGCCCGAAGCTTGCTGTCTATGGCGAGATTGAACATTGCCAGATCCCGCACGCGTTACGAAAGCTGCAGGCGCACGCGTTTAGCCCAAATCTCCTTCAGCTTTAACGGCGGATTCTGGCCGGTCAATCTCCCTTTGTTCCACGGTACCCGCGACGGACCCGTATCGGTTGATGTGCTCATGACAATCTCCCTTCAATTGAAGGGAGATCCAGTCTGAGTCCAGAGCAATGGGCACTACCCGACCCTTGTCGGTCGCTTATCGCGCCGATTTGCGAATGGCAGCTTGCGGTGTGAGGCCGACGGCTGAAAGCCGATAGCAGGAATGACCGGCCATTCGCAAGACCTGCTGTGCGCCGGCCTCGCGGCGCGAGGCATCGCTGTCTGAGCCGGTTCGCCATACCGCCGGCAGGCCCGGACACTTCGAATCGTCAAACCATCAGAACGTCACGACTGTCCGCAGTCCGGCCACGGCCTCGTTGCCAATGCGCGCACCGTTGTTGTTCGGGTCAGGGATGCCGCCGCCCGGATGTAAGATGTACTGGAGTTCGCCTTGCAGCAGCCACCACGGCGTAACCTGGCATTGGTACGTCGCCTCGATCACCGTTTCAGCCGTTCGCACGGGATAGCCGGGCGTCGTGAAGCTTCCGACGTCGCGATCGAGCGCGCTCACGCTCGAGCTGATGTTCGCGTAGCTGACCGCAAGACCGACCGAGTCGTTATCCCGGCCCTTGAACGGCGCCTTTAGCACCACCCCCGCATTCATGTTGAAGTCGATCAGGTTGCGGTCGCCCGGCGCGCCCATCACACGCGTGAATACACCGAGCGACTGGGGGCTGTCGGCACTCGGACGCCACACCATCTGGTCTGCGACGGCATAGATGCTGAAGTTGCCGTCGTGCGTGGCCGGCACGCCGTTCGACGCGTGGCTCGCGAGCGAAATGCCGTTGGTGTCGAAGTGTTGATCCGCGAAGCGATTGTTGTTGTACCAGAAGCCCAGCTTGTAGGTGCCCGGGAGCCCACCCGGCTGCGCCGCGCCGGAACCGTTTGCTGGGGGCTGGTTAATCGTGTACTGGACCTCGCCGATCATCATTGCGCCGTTGTGCAGGTTGAACTGCGTGCCGCTGGCGTTGAGCTGCTGCGGGTCGCCGTTGCCCGGCGCCGGGTTGCCGTCGAAGACGCCACCGAGAATCGTCGTCGAATCATTCGGCTTGAACCGCAGGCGCACACCGAGCGACGACAGCGGGTAGGCGGGGCCGCCCGCAGGCAAGGCAGTGGCGGCCAGGACGGGCCAGCCGAACGTAGCGTTCGCGAAAGTGCTGGCGTACTCGCTGACGATGAATTCTTGATCAAGGCTTTGCTGGCCGATCTTGACATCGAACTTGTCCCCGAACGCCTGCTGGTACCAGAGTTCCCACAAACGCGTCGATGCTTCGGCCTCCACGCCGCTCACGGCTTGCAGCGAATTCAGGCGTGCGGCCGTAATGCCGTGTCCGTGAATCTGCAAGGCATCGACGAAAAAGGTGCCGCCCTGCAGGCCGAACGCCTTATTGGTATCAACGCTCAGGCCGAATTGCGTGGCGCCGTTATAAGAGGCGCCCTTCGAGATACCGCCGGTGAAGTTGCCGTAGAGTTCGCTCGTCTCTTGCACGTTGAACGTCACACCGTGGTCGCCCAGCAGCGTGCGCAGTCCGCCCATGTCGCCAAGCAGGTTCGAGCGCTCCCAGAAGCTGGTCGGCGCGGGGGCGGTCTCGCCCTGCGCGGGCGTTGCGTCGGCGTTAGTCATCGGCGTGGGGGACTGGTCTGCCGTTGTCGGTGCGACTGACTCCGACTGTGCGTAAACCGGAGCTGATGCACCAGCGGCCAGTGCAATTACCAGTGCCGCAGCGGCGCAGACGGGCATCAGGCGCGGGGTCGGCGCGAGAAAATACGGCGCACCAATGCCGTTGTCGTTTTGTGTGAGCGTGCCAAATGAAATCATTTTGCTTTCTTCTGAGGACTTGAACCGACGAACGAGCAATGGCGACGAGGGAAGACGTTCGGCGCCAGCCCGCTGTTACACCGCAGTTTTGTGAAGTCGCGGTTGCGACGACAGTCAACTCACGCGGGCCATGGTGTACCGCGGACATTGCCTCTTGATGTCGTCCAGAGGGACGCGATTGAGACCCCAGTTCGCACTGACTGGCTTGTGCCGGTGCTTGTGTGCGTGCTTGTACGCTGCCAGAGCTGGCCATGACCGTTGAAGTCCCCGCGCGGTGCGACGACCGGCGACGCACGCAAATAAGCGCGCGAGACGCGTAGAAAGCGTTCGATATGCATGAGTAAACTCCCGTCGAACCCGGCCAGGCCGGGCAACGTTCGATAAGCGACGCGCCTTCAGCGAAGTAAAACGCTGCCGGCGTGCTTACACAAATAAAGGGAGCGTGCTACAGACAGACCGCACAGGCGGTCTGGGAAGAAGCGCGCTGACCCGGCAATCGGGGGCAGCGGCGGGGAGGAAAGTCCGGCGTCGCTAACGCGCGATTGCAACCTGGGCGCCGGCACGGGCCGGCATACAAGATCGACTACTAGAGCTTGCGTCCACGAAGGACTCTCCTGTTCCTGAAAACAGGGCGGATTCTATGCTCGCCATTTGCGAACGCGCAAGCAGAAATTACTACGCAGTGCTGATTCGCTAGCGATGCGGTCCCGGCAACCCGTGTCGGCATGGGCCCGGCTTGATGACATCAGGGTGGAGCGAGAGCGACTACTGCGTCGCTCGCGCGCAACATTTGCGGGCAGCAGCATGGATGGCCTCGCGAGCAAGACATGACGAGATCTGCAAAACGATTCTCATCCACTGCAAGTAACGGATTCGAAAGAAAAATCCTCGGAATATTTGTTGACGTAGCGCGCGCGTCGTTCCTAAAATTCGCATGTTTCCACGAAAGGGGCATATGCCTTGGACAGTTGCAGTAGTCGACCTTCGAGAAATTTTTCTGCCTGACCGGCACGACGCCCGCCTGGATTTTTCCTTAGCCGCCGTCCTGCCAGCAGGCAGACGGTGCGCGCCGCAGTAGCTTCCGTAGTTTCTTCCTCGCGCATCTTTTCGATTTGCCGTCGTCCTTGACGCGTGCGGTGTAACGCGCATTCGTCCAGACGACCTGGCGCGTCGAGCCATTGGCTCGCAGCGCCGCTCGTTCACGCCGTTTTCGCGCGCACCGAATGCCGCGCGGACCCGGCGTGCGGTTAAACACGTGCGTCAAACGCGAATCAGACGCAAACGACAAAGGAGTTCACGATGCCTGACCCTGAACCTTGTCCCTGTACGACTCATCGTGCGTTCTCGCTGAACGCCGCTTGCTTCGCCTGACATCCTCGCCGCACACGTTCCTCCCACACGCCCGAGTGCTTCGGCTCGTGTGAACCGAAACGAAGGCAGGCCTGGTCGAAGGCACCCCGTTTCAAGTTATTGGAGGAATCATCATGCGCTTCGCTCTGCTCGTTTCGCATTTCCCGCATGTCGAAGAAGCTCGCATGCACTACAACGGCATGCTCGCGCTCGACGCCCGCCCGCCCGTTTCGGCCCGCGTGGTCGCCGCCATCCGGACGGCGCTCAAGAAGCTCGCTCACTGACGCCGTCTGGCGCTGCCGCGTGCCTGCCTACAGTACGAACGCCGGCCCGTGGCAACGCTGCGCTATGTGCTCATAGCATCGACTTCAAGCGCCAACGATAAGGAAAAAATTCAAATGTCCACTACACCTGCAAACATCGCGCAGCGCCGGACTGCCGTGCTCGACGACGCGCACGTCGGCGATATCAAAGGCGCCTTCGGCACGATCGCCCATCACGACACCGCCCCGCGCAGCAACTGGATGGCGCGCCTGCGCACGCTGCTTGCCATCCTCGGTCCCGGCCTCATCGTCATGGTTGGCGATAACGACGCCGGCGCTTTTGGCACCTACACGCAAGCCGGCCAGAACTACGGCACGTCACTGCTCTGGACGCTCGCCCTGCTGATCCCGGTTCTCTACGTGAATCAGGAAATGGTCCTGCGCCTCGGTGCCGTGACGGGCGTCGGCCACGCGCGCCTTATATTCGAACGCTTCGGCAAGTTCTGGGGCGCGTTCAGCGTCATCGACCTATTCCTGCTCAATGCACTGACGATCGTCACCGAGTTCATCGGCATTACGTTTGCGCTCGACTTCCTTGGCGTCTCGAAGGTGCTCGGCGTCTGCATCGCTGCAGTCCTGACGATGGCCGCAGTCAGTACCGGAGATTTCCGGCGCTTCGAACGCTTCGCAATCGTCCTGTGCCTGCTGAGCCTCCTTCTGATTCCCGTGCTCGTCTCGATCCATCCGCCGCTTCACGTCATCGCGCGCGACTTCTTCGTGCCGACCTGGCCGAGGGATTCGAAGCTCTCCGATGTGATGCTGCTCGTCATAGGCATCGTTGGCACGACCGTTGCACCGTGGCAATTGTTTTTCCAGCAGAGCTACGTGATCGACAAGCGCATCACGCCGCGTTTCATGAAGTACGAGAAGGCCGACCTCTGGATTGGCATCGCCTTTGTGATTGTTGGCGCCGTGGCGATGATGGCCTTCACGGCTGCACTCTTTGACGGCAGGCCCGAGTTCGGTAACTTCACCGACGCGGGTGGCGTGATCGCCGGCCTGCACAAGTATGTTGGCGAGACATCGGCGACGATCTTCGCTGTCGCGCTGCTCGACGCATCGATCATCGGCGCTGCCGCCGTTTCGCTCTCGACGGCCTACGCAATCGGCGATGTGTTCAAGGTCAAACACTCACTGCATCGTAGCGTGCTCGACGCAAAGGGCTTCTATCTCGTCTACTTCGGCATCATCGCGCTCGCTGCGGCCCTCGTGCTGATGCCGGGCAGCCCGCTTGGCCTTCTGACTGAAGCTGTGCAGACGCTCGCTGGCGTGCTGTTACCGAGCGCCACCGTGTTTCTGCTGCTGCTGTGCAATGACAAGGCCGTGCTCGGCCCGTGGGTGAACTCGAAGAAGCTGAACGTGTTCACGGGCGCCGTCATTGCCATCCTCGTGGTTCTGTCGATCATCCTGACCGCTGCCACGGTGTATCCCGACATCAGCGGCGCGGCGATCGTCAAGATTCTCGTGGGCGGATGCGGGCTTGCCGTGGCCGTGTATGCCGCGGTGGAACTCTCACGCAAGTCGCGCGGCACGGCTGTCGCCAGCGATACGCCGGCGCTGAACAAGCCGGCCCTGAAGGAGTTGCGCAATTCGTGGCGCATGTCGCCGCTCGAAGACCTGCCAGCGCCACAGCATCTGACGCTGTCGACGCGGGTGTGGATGGGGGTGCTGCGCACCTATCTCATCGTCGCGGTGGGTCTTGTCATCGTGAAGGTCGTGCAGATGGCCATTCACTAAGGACGCTCGAATGCGTAGGGCAGGCGCGAGCCTGCCTTGCTCACCGCACGGGTTCGGAGCCAGCTCCGAACCCGTTTTTCATTTTGGAGCATGCAGATTAATGATCGACACACGGCATATTGTGCGGACGTTAAAGCGAAAGGTGTTGCGAATCGTTGCCATTTTATTTCATATGAAAATCAATGCCTTACATGAATTTTTTGGCTCATTTGTGTGATAATTCGCGCTTTGATTTTTAGTCTCTGCATGCAGTCGGGGACGTGTGGAGCCAGATTCATGAGCATTAAAGATTCGATCGAAACCGATCATCACGCGGCGGCCCAGCGCAGCACAATGGTCAGTGTTTGCGTGAACCTGCTCCTCTCAGTGGCGCAAATCATCATCGGCGTCACTGCAAAGTCGCAGGCTTTGCTATCCGACGGTGTCCATTCGCTCTCAGATCTCATCGCGGACTTCGTTGTCCTCTTTGCCGGCGAACAAAGCAGGAAGGGGCCGGACGAAGACCATCCCTATGGACATCGACGCTTCGAGAACGCTGCGTCTTTTTTTCTGGGACTGCTTCTGCTTGCTGTCGGCATGGGAATGCTCTGGACCGCGGTCGTGAAGTTCCGCAATCCTGATGCGATACCGCGTGTGCACGTGACTGCCTTGTGGGTTGCATCCGTCGCGCTTGTTGCGAAGGAACTCCTTTTTCGTTACATGCTCGCCGTTGCCAGGCGCGTTCGGTCGAGCATGTTAGCCGCGAATGCCTGGCACGCGCGCTCGGATGCCGCGTCGTCACTGGTGGCCGCTGTTGGCATTGTCGGCAGCCTGCTCGGCTACCCGATTCTCGATCCTGTCGCGGCGCTGATCGTGGGCGTCATGGTGGCACGCATGGGGTGGCAATTTGCGTGGGCCGCATTGAACGACCTGATGGATCGCGCGGCGGACAACGACGAGGTCGCTGCGATTAGGGAAACGCTAGCGGCAGCACCCGGCATTGTGGGCTTTCACGACCTTCGCACGCGCAAGATGGGCGACATGATCGTGGTCGACGTTCACCTCGAAGTGAATGCAGGGTTGTCGCTGGTCGAGGCACACGACATCTCGGCGGCTGTGCAGCGCGTGCTCGTCGAAAAACATCCGGTACTGACCGTTATGACGCGTTTAGACCCTGTGCGCGAACCGACGCCTGTGAAAATTAATGTGAATCGCCACGAACCTGGACTTCACCTGTCAAGCTGATTCGGGTAGCTCCTCATCTGCGGGCGCCGAGCCAGTTCCAGGCCATGTGCCCGGCGCTAACCACCACGACGCTGTACGAATTAGCTCGCCATGAGAGCGCCCATTAACAGACAAGCGGGCGTCTCTTCTCCGGTAAACAAGAGTCGTTCGATGGGCAGTACACAAATACAGATGAATGTCGCTTGTTGGCGGTGGATTCAACCCGTTTCCGCCATTGACGATTTCGCTGTGTAGACGGTAGCAATCGGGTGCACGTTGGACACCGGGAAAGGAGTCGCTTGGCACGCGACTCCTTCAGTCTTCCCGTGCAGCCATGAGCGCCGCCTGGTTGACCTTTGCCTGTCGACGGGGCCTGTCATTGAGAATCTGATGGCGCCGGTGGTCGGTCATCTTCTTCCACCCCCGGATTTCTTCGCGGGTACGAACGCAGCCGATACAGAGCGCGGTTTTGCCATCGAAGGCGCATACATCGATGCAAGGCGATTTGAGTGCCATCTTTCAGGCCGCAACGCGCGCAGGATTGACTTCGACGGTCACATGCGACAGGCCCTTGAAGCGCTTGAGTGCCGCGTGGTAGAAGCCCGGGTTGCGTTGGGTGTCATGGGTGACAACCGATACGACCGCACTCATGTGGCCGGGACCGACGCGCCACACATGGAGGTCGAGCACCGCATCGCCGTTGTCTTCGATGACATGGCGCACGTTCTCGGCCATGCGCCGGTCCGGGTTCATGTCGAGCAGAATGCCCCCTGTATCGCGCATGAGGCCCCACGACCAGTTCGCAATCACCAGTGCACCGACAACGCCGGCAAGCGGGTCCATCCAGAGCCAGCCAAACGCGCGCGCGAGCACGAGGCCGATGATCGCCAGCACCGACACTGCCGCGTCGGCGATCACATGAATGTAGGCGGACCGGATGTTGTGGTCACGGTTTGCAGCATCGTTCACATCGTCGTGGCCGTGCTCATGTTCTTCAAACTCGATTTCGTGCTCGCCATCGGGCAGACGCACCATCGCCTTGAATGCGTGCGGCTCAGGAATGTCCTCTTTCGATTCCAGATAACCGCCACGGTCGGCAAACGCGAAAGTCTGACGCGTACCGTCCGGGCGAATCGTCGTGACAGTGACACCATCAGATGCGAGCTTCGAATCCGCAGTCTCGGGCGTAATACGGAACACCGGAGGGACGCCTTCTTCGAAGACGGACACCGCGAACACGCCAGCAGTACCGAAGATGCGCTGGACCTCACCGTCGTGACCATGTTCGTCTTCATGCCCGTGACCGTGACCGTGACCGTGGCCATGGCTGTGACCGTGATGGTCGCCACTGAGCAGCCAGACACTTGCAAGGTTGACCAGCAGGCCAACCACAGCAATGGGAATCGCCTGACCGAAGTGGATCGGCACCGGTGAGAAGAAACGCGAAACGGCCTCATACCCGATCAGCAGGGCAATCATGGCCAGCACGATGGCACTGGTGAAGCCCGCGAGGTCGCCCAGCTTGCCTGTGCCGAAGACAAAACGGGAATCGCTCGCGTGCCGGCGTGCGTACGTGTAGGCCAAAGCGGCAATCAGCATCGCTCCGGCGTGCGTCGACATATGCAAACCGTCGGCGACGAGCGCGAGGGAGCCAAAGAGGCTGCCGCCGACAATCTCGGCCACCATCATCGCGCTGCACAGCGCAATCACCATCCAGGTCCTACGCTCGTTCTCTTCGTGTGCCGTACCCAGAAAGATGTGGTCGTGTCCCGCCCCGAACGCGGCGTTCCTGAAATCACTCATGTTTCCCTCTTACTTGAAGTAGCTGTGAACTACCTCGATCAGCTGCTCCGTTCCGCTGCCGTGCTCGTCGGCGGGTTCTGCATCGACGAGATGGGTGCGGATGTGGTCCTCGAGCACTACGGCGAGCAACCCGTTCATTGCGCCCCGGCAACTCGTGATCTGCTGCAGCACGTCCACGCAGCCACGCTCGTCCTCGAGCGCGCGTTCGATGGCTTCAATCTGCCCTTTGATGCGGCGAACCCGATTGAGCAGCTTCTGTTTTTCCCGAATGGTGTGGCTCATGTCTAGCCTCCGATATACCGAGGGGGACTATATCATGGATAGGGTGAGGGGGTATATTACAAGCTTCTGACGGGATACATGCGGAGTTTGACGAGATGCGCCTGTATTTAACGCATTCTTCGGTGGGAGTAGCCACTCTGGACACGATGTTCAGGGGCACAGGTCAACATGCTTGTCGGCCATTTGACGACATGGAGTGCGCAGCACCAGCCAGGCAAGCCCGATGACGTAAATAGCCTTGCGAGTGCTGATGAGTGACAGCTTTCGCGGGGCTTCTTGCCCTTCGAACGGCTCACTACTGACCAACGTGGGCGTCGGGAATTGGCCGCACAGCTCCCCACGACCGAGCACGACGATCATCTCGGGTGCGCGCCTCACGCAGAAGTCATAAAGCGACCCGTTTCGCCTCTTCGAGCCACTCAAACCTCAAGGGCAGCTTTCAAGGTGCAACGGTCGTCGGGTCAATTGGCGTGGCCGACCATCAGCCGACGATCGCTTATCCTTTAAGTCAAATTACATCTGCCCTCAAGCACCATTCTTCACACCGCTCTCTTGCCTGCATCCACGCACGTGACGAGAGTACGTCTTCGGTGCTGTCGTGACGAGCCGCGGCTCACGCTTGATTGTCAACTGGCTGGGTAGGAGGCGAAGTTCAACTGTCGCGCCAGCGAACGGACGAACTGCCATAGATGACCGTATTTCGCAGTTAGCTAACGACCAGCGTAGTTTCAACACGTCATCTCGGCCGCGACGCAGAAACACACTCGACTCCACTATTTCACTTCACGCGAAAAAAATTCGTAACTTAAAGGAGGTGAGATGGATCTCGAGATCGCCCGCGATTTCATTACGGATTATGGCGGCAGCATGGTTCGAACGCGGAGAGATCGCGGGGTCTGCGATCGCAGCCCGTAACCAACGGCCGGCACCCTGGAGGTGGCGGAGCAAACAGACGTTTGATAATCGAAAGCTGTGGCCGCCTGGCGGACTGCCAGGTTGTCCATTACGTTTGGTGCGATGGGGCTATTCAAGCTTTGAGATCCAGTTGGTATCCCCTTCCACGAGGGCGAGCTTGCCTTGTATTGCAGTCAATAAATGCCATACTCAGACCAGAGGAATCGTCGGGGAGGAGGACTGTGACTTCTGCCCGGCTTTTCAGGATCGGTCGTCGACGCGACGCGCCAGCCCAGGCGAAGGGGCACGCCGGGGAACCGCATGCGACATCCTCGTCTGCAAACGACTCGCAACTTTCGAGCGAGTTCATCTCCGTCGCGCGGCTCTCAAAGTCTTATGAGAGGGGAGGCGAGTCGGTTCTTGCGCTTGACGATATCGATCTCACTATCGCCGACGGCCAGTTTGTTGCTGTTGTCGGCCCCTCCGGCTGTGGCAAGTCGACGCTGCTCAAAATCCTCGCTGGGTTGATGCCAGCCTCCCGCGGCGAGGCGCGCCTTCGGGGCAGGCCGATTGAAGGCCCGCGTCGCGACATTGGAGTTGTCTTTCAGTCGCCGGTGCTCTTCCCTTGGCGTAGCGTACTCAATAACGTGCTGCTTCCGGCTGATGTACAGGGACTCGCGCGCGACCGAATGCAGAACCACGCCCTCCAACTTCTCGCCCTTGTCGGATTGCAGGGTTTCGAGCATCGCTATCCGTGGGAACTGTCCGGTGGTATGCAGCAGCGCGTGGCCCTCATCCGCGCCCTCGTGCACGATCCCGCCATCCTTCTGATGGACGAGCCATTTGCCGCGCTCGACGCGATGACGCGCGAGCAGATGAACCTCGAGTTGCAGCGTGTGTGGCTGGAGCGCAGGAAAACAGTGCTCTTCATCACGCATTCGATCACTGAGGCGGCATTTCTGGCCGATCGTGTATTGGTCATGACGCCCAGACCGGGCCGCATCAAAGACGATGTTGCGATCAACCTCCCCCGTCCGCGCACCCTCGACGTCATGACGTCACCCGAATTCGGCGCGCACATACGTCGCATCCGCGCCCGTGTCGAGGCGAAAGGAGTGATCGCATGATGCCTTTGCGTATGTCTATTCTCCGTCTGTTGCTAGTCGTCGGAGTGTTGGTGATCCTGGAGGCGACAGTGCGTATTCTCGCGATCCCGCGTTTCATCCTGCCAACACCGTCGAGCGTACTGATTGCGCTCTGGCGCGGTCTGTCGAGCGGCCTCTACCTCTCACATCTGGGAATCACTTTTGCCGAGACGCTGCTCGGCTTTGTTGCTGGCTCGGCCCTGGCGCTCGTCGTGGGCGCCGCGGTTGCGATGAGCCGGCGCGTCGAGTATTTCCTCTATCCGTTCATCGTGATGTTTCAGGCCACGCCGAAAGTCGCACTGGCACCGCTGATCATCATCTGGTTCGGCCTCGGCATCATGTCCAAAGTAGTGCAGGCGGCGTTGACCGCGTTTTTTCCGCTGATGGTCAACACCATTGTCGGACTGCGCTCAGCCGATGAGGATCGGGTCAACCTGATGCGCTCACTGGCGGCAAGCGAGATCCAGATCTTCTGGATGCTGCGCTTACCCACTGCGTTGCCGTTCATTATTGCGGGAGTCGAGATCGCCATGATCTTCGCGCTCATCGGTGCCATCGTCGCAGAATTCGTCGGCGCGAACGCAGGGCTGGGAATGTTGATACAGAGCATGAACTTCACGCTCGACGTTGCCGGCCAGTTCTCCGTGCTGCTCATCCTTTCGGTAATGGGCCTTGCTCTCAACGCATGCATTCACTTTATCCGACGTCGGATACTGTTCTGGGATCCGTCTGAAAAGACAATGCATCCCATCTCAGGAGGCAAGCCATGAATCGCGTCCTCCCTGTTGTAGTGGCAATGACGGTTTTGGTTTCCCTGCCACCACGCGACGCCGCGGCGGACGATACGATCAAAGTCGGTTGGTGCGCCCGGACGGTGTCCTCCGCAGTGGCGCCCTTCGCGATAGCCACCAAGCTCGGCTGGTACAGGCAATCGGGCGTCAAGGTTGAACTCGTGCCGCTGCCTGGTTCGACCGAGTGCGTAAAGGAATTGGCCAGAGGCGAGCTGGCCTTTGCGCTGGCCACGGTCGAGCCGCTCGCAATTATTCACCCGCAGGGCGTCAAAGGGAAAATCTTCTATACCGCCTACCAGAGCAACATCGACGGCATTGCGGTACCAAAAGAAAGCCCGATCAGAAGTGTTGCCGAACTCAAGGGCAAGAAGATCGGCGTCAGTTCAATGTCAGCGAACGGCGTGATCGAGGCTCGAGCGCTGGCGGCGACGAATGGGATGAACCCAGACACCGACATTACTATCGTGGTTGTGGGAGAAGGTGCGCAGACTGCGGCGTTGCTGCGCTCGAAACAGGTCGACGCCCTCAGCCAATACGATACTCAGTACGCGCTGGTCGAGAACGCGGGCGTCAAACTCCGGTTGCTTCCTACCAGCGAGATCGAACATTTCCCGGCGAATGGCTTTATGGCTCTCGATGAGACGCTGCGGAACCGCCGTCAGGAGGCGGTGGCCCTCGCCCAAGGCTACGCGAAGGGGACGATATTTGCTATCGCCAATCCGGAGGCGGCGGTGCGAATTGTGTGGGAAGTTTACCCGCAGACGAAACCGACCGGCATGGATGAGGCCACGGCGCTTGCGCATGATGTCAAGGTACTGCAGGCGCGCGTTGTCAACTGGAAGCTTGACAAGGCGGGTGTCCGGAAATGGGGTGAAAGCTCCGAGGCGAACTACGGCGCCTTAGCTGACTTCCTTTTGAAATGGAAGGTGATATCCGAAAAGATCGACGTAAAGGATATTGTCACAAACGAAATCATTGACGAGATCAATCGCTTCGATCCGGCGGCGATCGACGCGCAGGCAAGGGCATATAAGTTCAAATAGGCTCGGCCGGCTGGCTTTTGCTGCAGCCCATCAGACCGGCGACTCAACGAGCGTCCCCGAAAACACTAAACTTCGACACACCGGCCGAGCGATTTCATCAAACTGTGGCTTCGACCGGTTGAATCCACCGCCGTCTGCTTCCTGTCGCGGTCGGGCGTAGTCGACCCTCAACGGTCGTTCGTCACCATGCGCTTGCGATAACCGCTTGCGAGGTACATCCCCCTCCATCCTGGTTGTCCGTCGAGTCCACGCATATCGTCAGGAGACCAAACAGAGACGACAAAGCTTCCTGACTCTCTACGATTTTCGGTCTGTATAACTCTCTCTCGGTGGATAAACGCCGGCGAGGCGGGCGATCAGGATCGCGACGAACAAGCTGCCGGTGATCTGTTCCACCATGCACATGCCGCGTGCCGGGCGCGTGAGCGGCGTGATGTCGCCGAAGCCTGTGCTCGTGAGGACGGTGATGCTGAAGTAAAGCGCGTCGGCATAGACGAGCCGCCCCGACTGCCCGACGATCATGTACGACCCCGGATAGAAGAACCCGATGCTCGCGTAGATGTATGCCCAGAGGACGCCGATCAGCAGATACGCCGCTGCGGCGCCAAACAGCTTATCCGGCGTCATGATCCGCGGTTGGAACACGTAGCGGAGAAGGTAAACCACAGTGATGAAATAGAGTACAGCGCTGAATATCCAGGATATCGCAAGGCTGCGATCGTCGTCGTGCCACAGGCCGAGGTACTGGAACCACATGGCCGGAACGGCGAGTACCAGTGCGATCACGAACGAGAGGGTCGTGCGGCCGACCGCGGCCACGGTCGCTATCAGGAGAAACATATTTACGACGTTCAGGACGAGGCGGCCGCTGTCGCTCGCCGGGACAAACGACACCGCGCCGATGAGAGTGAGCAGCACGACGAACAGCCAGAAACAGCGCTGGTAGAAAATGCGAGACAGCGCATCGCGCGTCGTACGGAGTGCCATGGCGATCTCTCCCCTGGTTCGCGTATGTCGCGGCCAGACTGGCGGAGCCGCGTGTGACGAGAGTATAAAGCGGTAACACACCCTGCCGCTCCCGCCCGCGCTGGCAGAAGTCCACCCGTTGCCGACACTCGCCTTTCGACGCAATTACGGCAACCAGAGACTGCTTTTCGGACAATCAAGCCCAGGGATGGCATAAGCCAGGTCTGCTGCCGGATCAGACGTTATGCAGATGCCATGTCCACTCCAGCAATCGCCGGGCATGTTTCCTAACCGGGGTATCCGCGCAGCCAGATCGGAATCGCCGAAGCAGCGAACGGATCCGACGCAAGCGGGGAGGTTCGCTCAGCCGCGGAGAAAAGTCGACCACCCGCCGTGGAAACGCGAAGAGAAGCCAACCAGGTCATTACGCGCTCGCTGTCATTTTGTGGCTGATTTTTTCGCCACGCGACCTAAGCTGATAAAACGGAGCGAGGGCCAAATCCATGCATATCAGGCAAGTCGTGACCTGCGTACTGCTACTTGCCGCGATGCTGGCGGCGAGCTGCAACAATGGTGGTGGCGGCAACAACACGCCAGTGTCGGCGCCGGCCGGATTGACCGAACGCGATGTTGCAGTGGTCTACGCGCAAGGCACCGAAATCATTCCCGATACGCTCAGCAGCAGCGGCGGCCCCATCACGCAGTGCAGCGTGTCGCCGCCTCTGCCCGCGGGGCTATCGCTCGATCCTCACACCTGCGCGATCAGCGGCACGCCAAACGGCGTCTCGCCCGACACCATTTATACGATCGACGCCGGCAATGGGGCGGGTAGCGAGTCCATCAAGGTCGAGATCGAGGTCAAGCCCGAAGCGGTCGCACCGGAAAGCCTGAGCTACTTGAACGCCGCTGTGATCTATACGGCCGACACAGCGATCATTCCCAACACACCGATCGCCACCGGCGGACAAATCACCCTGTACAGCATCTCGCCGGCCCTGCCCGCGGGGCTTCATCTCGATCCGCAAACAGGCATCATTTCCGGCACACCCCTGGTAGTAAGTCCACCGGCCGTCTACACGGTGACCGGCAGCAACAGCGTCGATTCTGTCGAGACCCAGCTCACGATCGAGGTGCACGCTGCAATTCAGCCACCGGCTAGTCTCAGCTATTGGGATCTGGCTCCCGTCTACGTCGTGGGCCAACCGATCTCATACGACGAGCCGCTGTCCACTGGCGATCAAATCACGTTCTTCTCGGTGTCACCAGCGTTACCTGCCGGATTGAGCATTAATCCGCGGACGGGTGCGATCACCGGTACGCCGACCACGGCGCAGCCACCGACGACCTATACGATTACCGGCAGCAACAGCGCGGGCCGCGTCACGGTGCAGATCGTCATCGCGGTCGACGACCCGGTGACCGGAGAGTGGACACCTGCTGACTCAATGAATCAGGCACGGTTCCGGCACACGGCCACGCTGCTGACCAATGGCCAGGTTCTCGTCGCCGGGGGAACAAGAAAGCAGGCTACTGCCTCCGCCGAACTGTACGATCCGGCCGCCGACACCTGGACATCGACCGGCGGCCTGAGCCAGGCGCGCCAATCCCACTCGGCGACGCTGCTCCCCGACGGCCGCGTGCTCGTGGCGGGTGGATTCAGAACGGGCGTGGGCAGTGAACTGACGTCAGCGGAGTTGTACGATCCGGCCTCGGGTAGCTGGTCGTCCACCGGCAGCATGGCCGATGCACGTGATTCGCACACGGCCACGCTGTTACCCAACGGCCTCGTGCTCGTAGCGGGCGGCGAGGGCAAAGCGGGAGCCCTGTCGTCGGCCGAACTGTACAACCCGGCGACGGGAAACTGGACGCCAACAGGCAGCATGGCGCAAGCGCGCTTTTCCCATACTGCCACGCTGCTGGCGAATGGCCTCGTACTCGTTGTAGGCGGGGCGAGCGATTCAGGCGCCCTTTCTTCGGCGGAACTCTACAATCCAGCAACGGGGACCTGGTCGCCCACGGGTAGCATGAGTCAGGTGCGCACCGACTTCGCCACCGCGTTGCTGCCTGACGGAACGGTGCTGGCGATGGCGGGAACCGACGGAAACATCGAGCTGTCGTCAGCCGAACGGTACAACCCCGCCACAGGGACATGGACACCGACCGGCAGCCTGGTCCATGCGCGCGACTTTCTGACTGCCACGTTGCTGCCCAACGGTCGGGTGCTTGCCGCTGGCGGGATGGCAGCCGGGAGCGATCTCTACTCGGACGAGCTTTACGATCCCACTACGGGCACCTGGACGCCGACGGCCAGCATGAGCCTGGCGCGCGAGCAGCATACGGCCACGCTGCTAGGCGACGGTGCCGTGCTCGTAGCCGGGGGAGTCGGTCGCGGAATATTCGCTCAGTCCGAACTGTTCCATTGATACGGGGATGCAGATCACGACTTGTGGTGGCAATAGATGCTCGGTGCGCGATGTCGCCGCGTCGCAGCAGCAGTGGCCGAAAAGAAGTCGATTCACGCTCGGTCTTGCTTGTCAAAGTTGGTAGTGCGAGACGAAAAGATACGCCTCGACACGCTCACTATCCTCATCAGGCCGAAATCCGGCTACTGATCTGGAAATTACAGCGGTCGAATCGAAGAAAAACGTCGCGGCTTCTAGCCCACCATCTCGGCAAGTACCCATTCCGCTGCCTGCGCGGTGATATCGGACACATCCTTCGCTGCGAGCTGTCCGTCCAATACGGGCAGCATGTCGAAGTCGGGTCCGAGGCCCGACTCGACCATTTCGGCGAGCATCAACAGATTGCCGAGCATTCCACATCGAAGAATGACGGCATCACGAACGTCGGGGGCGACCGCGAGTTGTTCCATGAGGTCCTGCGCGCTCATGCCCAACATCAGGTGCATGAGCGAGAAGATTCCGACCTGGTAGGCCCGGTCTGAGAGGTCCGTGTCGCACGTCCGCACCAGATCCGCAGCGAGCTCGAGAAACCGTGCCCGCGTGGCGACGAGCTGGAAGAGCGGATTGGATCGCAGTGGTACGTCGCCCAATCCAGAATAAAGCAGCAGTTGGACCCAACGGACCAGAGTACGCGTTCCAATGCGAAGAATGGCCTCGCCGATCGTCGAGACCGGCTTCGCCGTACTGAAGAGGCCGCTACTGGCGAGCTTTATCAGATGCATTAACAGCGGCGGATTCCGTTTGATGATCGGCTCGATCATTTCGAGCGGCGCATCGGAAGACAACGCACGCACGAGGACCATCAGATCGCCCACCGCGAAATCGAGCTTTCGCTGGCTCAGCATTTCAGGGTGCGCGAAAAAGTAGCCCTGGAACATGTCGACGCCGAGTGCGTGGAGTTCTCGATACTCTTTCGCCGTCTCGACCTTCTCTGCGAGAACCCGGACACCCGCCCGGTGAGCTATATCGACAAGCTGTGGCAGGTTTCGCGGATCGATGCGCGGATAATCGATCTTGACCACCTCTACGAGCTTGAGGACGCTCGCGGGCATTTGCTCGATGGCAGTCACATCATCGAGCGCGAGTCCGAATCCCGCGCGACGCAGTCGTTCGCATTGAGATTCGAGTGCTTCGTCGCGCGGAATCGTCTCGAGGATCTCGAGGACGAATTTCTCCGGCGATAGCAGAGCCAGCACGTCATCCTCCAGCAACTCCTTGCCGACGTTGACGAAGCCCCGCTGATCGCCGAGGACCTTCTGGACTCCGAATTCGCCGATCGCATTGACGATGACTTGCCCCGTGGCCGCGGTATCGTCGACGACATTCGCCGCGTTCGTCTCGCCGCGCCGGAAAAGCAACTCGTAGGCAATGAGTTCGCCCGATCGATCGACAATCGGCTGGCGACCGATATACGCGGCAAGCGGCGCGTTAATGGATTCGCGGTCATACGAGGGCATTTCGACGCCTCCAGTGTATTTCCTGGCGCTGATCCAGATGCTCGAGCAACGTCTCACGAGCGATTCGATCGGTTGTGTGCTCGTGCGCGACTGCATTGAGCATGTCGAGCGCACCAACGGCCACGCCATACCGATGCAGCGAAAATTCAGACTCGGTTAGATAAAGACAGGCATCGTCGAGCGCAGGGTTCAGCTCGATCGTGCTTCTTGACGGTCCCCAGGAGTTTCATTTTCTTTCTTCCCCTCGTACCACGGTTGTCTTCGAGACTGATCGCTGTAAAGCGTGGTCCGGGTATTTCGGGCTAGGCATTCTAGCGTGACGCAATGTCGCGCGGCAATGCGCAGCGTCATGGTCGCCACCACGCAAACGATTGCGCTGTGCGTAGCAGGCTGCTGAAACAGCGAGAGCGCAGTTGTTCATCGAGCGACCGCATCATGATCTCGTAGACCATCACGTATTGCCGCGGTGTCTGCGAGGCCTTCAAGCGCTGTATTAACCTGGCTGAGTCGAAAAAAAACCGCCGCCCGCAGGAAGCGGGCGGCGGCCTCACACGTCAGGAGCGAATCAGGCGCGAACGCCTGACTGCTTGCTGTGCGTTACTGCGGAATCATGCCGGTCAGCACATACGCCTGAATCATCGTAACGATGCCGACGATAGCCGCGAAGAACAGGCTATGGCGCACGGTGAAGCGGAACAGCGACGCCTCCTTGCCGACGAGCCCGGTCGCTGCGCACGCCACGGCGATCGATTGCGGCGAGATCATCTTGCCGCTCACGCCGCCCGAGGTATTGGCGGCGACGAGCAGCGTGTTCGACACGCCGATCTGGTGCGCGGTGGTGTTCTGCAGCGAGCAGAAGAGGGCGTTCGACGACGTGTCCGAGCCGGTCAGGAACACGCCGAGCCAGCCGAGGAACGGCGAGAAGAACGGGAACGCGGCGCCGGTACCGGCGAGCGCGAGCGCGAGCGTCGAGGACATGCCCGAGTAGTTCGCAACGAACGCGAAGCCGAGGACGAGACCGATCGTGAGCACAGGGCGGCGCAATTCGCCGATCGTTTCGAAGAACGCGGCGACGGCGGCGGCCGGCTTCATGCGCAGCAGGACTGCCGAAATAATGGCGGTCAGCATGATCGCGGTGCCGGTGGCCGCGAGCCAGTCGATCTTGAACACGGCCGCGTAAGGCGTCGCCTTCGCGACGATCGGCGCGCTACGCACGACGAGCTGGTCGAGGCCAGGGACGTGGAAGCTTGACACCGATCCTTCAAGCGCGCCCTTCGCGGCGAAGAGCGCCTTGAACGACTTCGTGCTCCAGATGGTGACGATGCCCGTGAGCAGCAGGAACGGCGCCCATGCGAGCACGGTCTGCCCGATGGTGTACGGCGAGGCCGTGCGGCTCGACGCAGCGGCGCGTGCGCCCTGGTTGCCGCCACCGAATCCACCGAGCGTCGCGGCGCCGCCGTTGACGTTCACGCCCTGCGATTGCATCGCGCGCTTCGGTTGCCAGACCTTGAGGAACGACGCGAGCGCGACGAGGCTCACGAGCGCCGACGTGATGTCCGGCAGTTCCGGTCCGATGTGGTTCGACGTGAAGTACTGCGTCACGGCGAAGCTGCCGCCCGCGACGAGCGCGGCGGGCCACGTTTCCTTGAGGCCGCGCTTGCCGTCCATGATGAACACGAGCCAGAACGGCACGAACAGCGACAGCAGCGGCAACTGGCGTCCAGCCATCGCGCCGATGACGAACGGGTCGATGCCCGTCACCTGGCCCGCGACGATGATGGGGATGCCCATCGCACCGAATGCCACGGGCGCGGTGTTCGCGATGAGGCACAGACCCGCGGCGTAGAGCGGCTCGAAGCCGAGGCCGACGAGCAGTGCCGAGGTGATCGCGACGGGTGCGCCGAAGCCTGCTGCGCCTTCGAGGAACGCGCCGAACGAGAAGCCGATCAGCAGCAGCTGGAGACGCTGGTCGTCGGTGATGGAGAGCACCGAGGCGCGAATGATCTCGAACTGCCCCGTCTTCACGACGATCTTGTAGAGAAACACCGCGGTGATGATGATCCACGCGATCGGCCACAGGCCATAGGCGAATCCGAAGCCCGCTGCGGTGAGCGCCTGGCGCACGGGCATGCCGTACTCGAAGATGGCGACGCAAAGCGCGAGCACGAGTGTGATCGCGGCGGCGACGTGGCCTTTCATGCGCAATCCGGCAAGCGCGACGAAGAAGAACAGGATGGGGATGGCGGCTACGAGCGACGATAGCCACACGCTGCCTAGCGGCGTGTAAATCTGGTTCCAGGGCTGCACTGAGGTCTCCTCCGGGGATGCGGGTCGAAAGCTGTGTTGATCGATTGGACAAACGTCACAAGCGCGGCGCCCGAACCCGTTCGTTCGGACGCCGCGTGGGGCTTTTTTTGCTTTTATTCCGGCTGCTTGCGTTCGCGCAGCAGCTCGTGGAGGCTGCGCGGCGCGGGCGTGAGCGGTGTTCTGTGCTTCGTCCAGCCCATCTGCTGGGAAGGGGCCAGCGCGCGCAGCCGCGTCGCGGCCCAGCGCAGCGCGCGATACGCACGCGGATGCGCGAACGCGCCGCTCCAGAAACGCCAGATGAACTGTTCGCGCTTGCTGTGCTTCGCGCCCTGGCCGCGCATCGGATGCGCGACGGCTTCGTCGGGCGATCGGTTCGCTTCCGTGCGCAGGCGCACGAGCAGTTGCGGAATCGGGATGCGCACGGGGCAGACTTCGCCGCACGCGCCGCACAGGCTCGACGCGGTGGGCAGATCGGCGGTCGCTTCGAGTCCGAGCAGATGCGGCGAAATGATCTTGCCGATCGGCCCCGGATACGTCGTGCCATACGCGTGCCCGCCGATGCGTTCGTACACCGGGCAGTGATTCATGCACGCGCCGCAGCGGATGCACTGCAGCGTCGCGCGCAGTTGCTCGTCGGCGTAGGCCTGGCTGCGGCCGTTGTCGAGCAGCACGAGGTGCACTTCGCGCGGGCCGTCTTTTTCGCCTTCGCGGCGCGGGCTGCTGATGAGATTGAAGTACGTCGTGATCGGCTGACCGGTCGCGGATCGCGTGAGCAGGCTCGACAGCGGCACGAGATGTTCGAGCTTCGCGACGACCTTCTCCATGCCCATGATCGCGATATGCACATCGGGCACGGTGGTCGAAAGACGGCCGTTGCCTTCGTTTTCGACGAGCCAGAGCGTGCCCGTATCGGCGGCGGCGAAGTTCACGCCGGACATGCCGATGTGCGCATCGACGAAGGCGCGGCGCAGCGCGCGGCGACCCGTCTGGATCAGTTCGTCGACGTCTTCGGTGTAGGCCGTGTTGGGGATGTGCTCTTCGAACAGATGCCCGATGTCGCTCTTCGTCTTGTGGATCGCAGGCATCACGATGTGCGAGGGCTTCTCGCCCGCGAGCTGGACGATGTATTCGCCCATGTCCGACTCGATGCAGTCGATGCCGCGCTCGCCGAGATAATGATTCAGCTCGATTTCTTCGCTCGCCATCGACTTGCCCTTGATGACGCGCGAGGCACCGTGCTTTTGCGCGATGCTGTGGACGATGCGGTTGGCGTCGTCGGCGGTTTCGGCCCAATGGACCTGGATGCCGTTTGCGCGCAGCTTCGCTTCGAGTTGCTCCAGTAGTTCGGGCAGTCGCGCGAGTGCGTGCTGACGCACGGCTTCGCCGAGATCGCGCAGCGTTTCGAGTTCGTCGGCGTCGGGGAACTGCGCGGCGCGTTTGCTCTGCAGGAAGTCCATCGCGCCGCGAAAGCTCTTGCGCAACTGCGGATCGTTGACGGCGGTGTGGACGCGCTGGCGGAATTCGGCCGTCGGCACGAAATGCAGCGGGTTTTCCGCGTGCGTGCCGCCCTGGGCGTGCGTCTCTTTGCTCATTGGGCGGCTCCGGCTTCGCTGGGGTTGCCAGCCTGGTTGTCTGCTTCGTCGTCGGTCACGACGACGACCCACAGCGCGCGCGGTCCGTGCGCGCCATAGGCCGTGGTCTGCTGAATATCGGACGTCTTCGAAGGGCCCGAGATCATGACGAGGTTGGTCGGCATGCCGTCGCGCCAGCGCTCGGCGGCGACAGCCGCGTGCAGGTCCGCGTGCAGCGTGCGCGCGTGGATCAGCGCGACATGCAGCGGCGGTGCGAGCGAGACGGTGCGCGGCGCGTTCGCGTCGGGCACGACGATCAGCGTGCCCGTGGCCGCGAGCCCCGAGCGCGCCACGGTGAAGCCAGCGTCGATCGTCTCGAAGAGTTCGGACTTCCACGCTTCGATGGGCCGCGCATACGGCAGCGCCTCAACAGCGGACGGCAACGCGCCCACGAGCGCCGCGCCTTCCGCGCTCGATGTGTCGAGCAGCAGACGCCGCACGCCTGCGGCCGCGAGACGGCGCGCAACTTCGGCGGGCCATGCGTCGGCGCTCGCGCAGAACACTTCGCCGTGCACCGCTTCGAGCATCTGCTTGAACTGCTGCACGTTCTGCGCGAGCGACTTCTGCGCTTGTGCGCGGCGCTGTGTGAAATGCGTGTCGATGCGCGCGTCGAGCGCTTCGACAGCGCCGATGTTCGCAGCGGCGGGCGCGCTGGCGCGCAGCCGACCGAGGATGCGCTCGCGTGAGTTCGGGGTATCCATGCTCATGCGGCGTCTCCACCCGTGCGGCGCCAGAGGAACGACGCGAGATGTTCGACGGACAACGGTGCGCCCTTGTGCTTCGCAGCATGGCCGATGTTCAGCAGGCAGCCGCAATCGGCGGACACGAGGCGGTCGCACCCGGTCGCGCACGCGGAGGCGATCTTGTCGGCGACCATCGCGCCCGAGATGTCGGGATGCTTCAGCGAGAACGTACCGCCGAAGCCGCAGCATTCGGACTCGCGCTCGTGCTCGACGCGCGTGACGCCGGGCAACGCGTCGACGGCTTCGACGCCATGTACGCGCGTGCCCATTTCGCGCCGCGCGCCGCATGAGGTGTGCAGGACGACGCGTTCTTCGCCGGGCACTGCAGCGCCCAGCGCGCCGAAATCGACGTTCAGCACGCGCACGAGAAACTCGGTGAGTTCATAGATGCGCCCGGACAGTTCGGTCGCTTGCGCGGCGGCTTCGGGCTCGTCTTCGAACAGTGCCGGCCAGTGCTGGCGCATCATGCCGCCGCACGAACCCGACGGCACGATGACAGGCCACGGTTCGGAGAACAGGCCGAGCTGGGCGCGCGCGACTTCGCGCGCTTCGCGCGGGTTGCCGCTGCTATAGGCGGGCTGACCGCAGCAACTCTGGCCGCGCGGAAAGTGGACCGTCAGTCCTTCGCGTTCGAGCAGCTTGACCGCGTCGAGGCCGGCCTGCGGCATGAACAGATCGACGAGGCAGGTACCGAAGAGATAGACATCGGTGGGGCGTTTGCCGGTGGGGTAGTGGCGTGGCTTCATGTCTCGCTTGGCGTTGGTATCGCGCCGCGCGCAGGGGCCACGGCAAGTTTGTGGCGCATAATTCCCGTTTTGGTCGCCAGGTTCAAACTGGTTGGACCAGTTGCCGATCGAAGGCGATGAAGGCGATGAAACCGGGGGCGAATCAATGAGGGACAGAGGTCAGGCGCGCGGACGGGTCGAGGCCGTGATGCGGCAGATGGAGACGGCGCTGCTCGACGGCACCTGGCGCGCTGGCGCGAAGCTGCCCGCGGAGCGGGTGCTGGCCGAGCGCTACGAAGTTGCGCGCAATACGGTGCGCGAGGCGATCCAGCGGCTCGCGGCGCGCGGCCTCGTGCAGAGCCGGCGCGGCGCGGGCGTGTTCGTGACCGACCGGTTGCGCACGGGCATCGCGTCGCCGTGGGGTCAACTGGTGGCCGATCATCCGGCGCTGCGCGACGATATCCTCGAATTTCGCCGCGTGCTGGAAGGCGCCACCGCGTATTTCGCCGCGCTGCGCGCAAGCGACGAAGACTTCTCGCGAATCCGCGAACTGCTGGGCGAACTGGAGCGCACGCGGGACGCGAACGACAAGACCGCTGAAGCGGAAGCCGACGCCAGACTGCACGAGGTGATCGCGCAGGCCTCGCACAACGCGATGTTCCTGCATTTGCATACCAGCGTGGTGGGCGTGCTGCGCGAGCACATTACGCTCAACCTGTCGGGGTTGCGCGAGCGGAACGATGACGCCTCCGACCTGCTGCTGTTGCAGCACCGCACGCTTTGCGACGCGATTCTCGCGCGGCGTCCCGAGGAGGCTCGCACCGCGATGCAGACGCATATCGACTTCGTGCGTGCGCGGGTCGGCGACGACGCCGATGTGCCCGAAAGTGGTTGGACCAATGCGCCGGATTTGACGGGCGTGGAGAGCCGGGGTGGCAGGGCGGCGCGCGTTGATGATCGCGCGGCCTCGGTCCGCGCAGCGGGCAAAGCAGCAGGTTCGCGCACCGACGGCCGCGGCCGCGCGGGGACCTCGCGCGGCGTCTGAACCTGCGCTGCCACACGGATCGGCTGCAGGGTGCCATACCGCGCGAACTGCAGACGGCCGCCAGACGCTGCTAAAGTCGCCGGGATGGAACCCAAATACCCACCGAAGCGGTGCGATGAGGAAGGCAACAGCATGGACGAGGCTTCCGCACGGATCGAAACATTGAGCGCCGTGACGCTGACCGTTAGCGCGATCGGGCGTTCGGTACGGTTTTACGAATCGCTCGGTTTCCGGCAGCGGCCTGGTCACGTCGTGCCGGGCTTCGCGTCGTTCGTGCTGGGTGATGGCGCGGCTCCGGCCTATCTGAACCTGCTGGAAGGCGAGCCAGGCCCGGTCGAGGGATGGGGGCGCGTGATCGTCTACGTCTCCGACGTGGACGCGTTCTACCGCCAGGCGCTGGCCGCCGGCGCGGTGCCCGAATTTGCGCCCCGGGACGCGCCGTGGGGCGAACGTTACTTTCACCTGCGCGACCCGGACGGCCATGAACTCAGCTTCGCGAAGCCGCTAGGATGAGGCCTGAGGCTGCTCCAGACGGGCACATACATGCTTCTGAAATATGAATGACACCTGCAACGCCGATAGTGGGGCGATATCGCCGCTGCCCGGGCGCGCCGGGTCGCCATTCCATTGCTAGAGGAGCGTTTCAATGAAAGAATTCGATCGCGAAATGGGCGACGAGCAACATCGCCGTCGACGTCTCGACGAAGAGTTGATCGACGCCTATGACGAAGAAATCGAAATGGAAGTCGACGACCGTCTTCAGGAATTCGGTCTTCACATCTCGGACGAAGCGCGGGAGCTTCGCCGCGTCTATTTCCGCGAACTGATTCGCCTGCAGGGCGAACTCGTGAAACTGCAGGACTGGATCGTCACCACGGGACACCGGCTCGTCGTGATCTTCGAGGGGCGTGACGCGGCAGGCAAGGGTGGCGTGATCAAGCGCATCACGCAGCGCCTGAATCCGCGCATGTGCCGTGTCGCCGCGCTGCCCGCGCCAAACAACCGCGAGCGCACGCAATGGTATTTCCAGCGCTACGTGCAGCATCTGCCGGCGGGCGGCGAGATGGTGCTGTTCGATCGCAGTTGGTACAACCGCGCGGGTGTGGAGCGCGTGATGAATTTTTGCACCGATGAGGAATACGAAGAGTTTTTCCGCTCTGTTCCAGAATTCGAAAAGATGCTGGCGAGAAGCGGTATCCAGATCATCAAGTACTGGTTCTCCATCACGGACGATGAGCAGGAGGTCCGCTTCCACAGTCGCATCGACGATCCGCTCAAGCAGTGGAAGCTGAGTCCGATGGACCTCGAAAGCCGAACCCGCTGGGAGCAGTACACGCAAGCGAAGGAAGTGATGCTGCAGCGCTCGCACATTCCCGAGGCACCGTGGTGGGTCGTGCAGGGCGTGGACAAGAAGCGCGCGCGCCTGAACTGCATCCGTCACCTGCTGAGCCAGGTGCCGTACCACGAGATCGAGCATCCGTACGTGAGCTTGCCCGCGCGTGTTCACCATCCGGATTACATCCGGCAGCCAGTACCGCAGAGCATGATCGTGCCGGAAATTTACTGATCTACTGAACCTGGACGGCACTGACGAAAACGCCGCGCCCAAACTGTGAAGGGCGCGGCGTTTTCTTTTGCAGCGGCGGAACCCGGGGTTCCGCGGATTCACAACACGTGGCGGAACACCCAGTAGAGCAGCCCCGCGAGAGCAATCGATACGGGCAGCGTGAGCACCCACGCCAGCACGAGGCTGCGCACTGTGCTCATTTGCAGGCCGGACCCATTCGCCGCCATCGTGCCCGCCACACCGGACGAGAGCACGTGCGTCGTCGAAACGGGCAAGCCGTACACGTCGGCGGCACCGATGGTCGCCATCGCGACCAGTTCCGCGCAGGCGCCCTGGCCGTAGCTCAAGTGCTGCTTGCCGATGCGCTCGCCCACCGTGACCACGATGCGCTTCCAGCCCACCATCGTGCCGAGTCCCAGCGCGATTGCCACGGCCACCTTCACCCATGTCGGGATGAACTTCGTCGCGTGGTCCGTCTGCGTGCGGAAGTTTTCGATGGCCTTTGCGTCAGCGGGGGCGAAGGCGGGGTGCTTCGCCTTGATCATCAGACGGATCGCTTCGGACGTGACGTACATGTTGTTGCGCACGTTATCGACGAGCGACTGCGGTACCGCCGACATCGACCCGTAGCTGCCGACCTGCTCGCCCACCTGGCTCGCGAGCGCGGAAAGCGCCGGAATGGTGTCCGGCGTGAGCGCGCGCGTGCGGATGTAGCGCTCCACTTCGCCGCGCGAATCGGCGGGCGCGGCGACGCCTCCCGCGTACTTGTCGAGCGTGCGCGAGGCTTGTTGCGTGACGGCGAGGAAGGTCTGCGTTTCGGCGGGCGTGACGGCCTTGTTGAGCGCGTAGGCGGTCGGCACCACGCCGATCAGGATCAGCATGATGAGGCCCATGCCTTTCTGGCCGTCGTTCGAGCCGTGTGCGAACGACACACCCGTACAGGTGAGGATGAGCAGCGCGCGAATCCAGAATGGCGGCGGTTCTTTGCCCTTCGGCGAGGCGTAGAGCGCGGGCACGCGCACGATGAACTTGAGCGCGAGCAGCAGCAGCGCCGAGGCGAAAAAACCGACGACCGGCGAGAACAGCAGCGCCTTGCCGACGCCGGCGGCCTGACTCCAGTCCACGCCGCTTGTCCCCGACGTTCCGTGCATCAACTGGTTCATGATGCCCACGCCGATGATCGAGCCGATTAGTGTGTGCGAACTCGATGACGGCAGGCCTAAGTACCAGGTGCCGAGATTCCAGATGATCGCCGCGATCAGGAGTGCAAACACCATGGCGAAGCCGGCGCTGCTACCGACCTGCAGGATCAGCTCGACGGGCAGCAGTTGCAGGATGCCGAACGCGACGGCGCCCGTTGACATCAGCACGCCGAGGAAATTCCATGTGCCCGACCAGAGCACCGCGAGGTTGGGCGAAAGCGAGTTCGTGTAAATGACCGTCGCGACCGCATTGGCGGTATCGTGAAAGCCGTTGACGAACTCGAAGCCCAGCGCGATGACGAGTGCGATCCCTAGCAGGAACCACGGCACCACGGAGCTTTGGTGAATGGGCGCGAGATCGTCGCTCAGATGCATCGCCACATAAACGACGCCGGCGACCATGATCACGGCGAATGCGAGTATGCCCGCGTTGCGTTGGCGCGATTGGGCGGTGTCCCGCGGTGGGGACACGGAAATGTCTGGCATGGCCAGTACGCTCCTCTTGCGGGAAAAAGGGCGAATGCAAGGTTCCGATCGTGGCTGTCATTTGTGTCGTGTTCGTGACAGTTCTCCGGGCAACGGCAGGAAACTCGCGCGGAATTCAGGGCGGAGCAGCTTGTGGGTCGCGGCCCGTTTCCGATGACAGGCAGTCGTATAGACTCGCATACGAACGCAGACACGGCGCATGCGGTAGCGCACACAAGTTGATGAGGGCATGGCGCCATGCGCGGCCGATCGCTGGCATGGCAATAGCCACGGAGGATCGCGTAAGTGCCGAAACGGGTTTTTTCGCTGCGCCATCGCGCGCAGCACTGGCTTCTGGCACGCGGCAAGGCCGTGACGCTGTGGATCGGCAACTGGCCGGTCCTCGGTGGCCTGTCGGGGACGCTCGTTGCCACTGTGATGGCCGGCGTGACCTTCGCGGCGATTTATAGCGGCTACGCGGAGGAACTCGACCACGCCGCAGAGAATTCGCGCAACATCGTGCGGCTCCTCAGCAGCGATATCGGGCGCAACGTGGAACTGTACGATCTGTCGCTGCAAGCCGTGGTGTCGGGCGCGCAGCGGGCCGAGACCTGGCAGTTGCCGCCGGAAATGCGCCAGCGCGTGCTGTTCAACCGGGCGACGGCGGCTTCGTCGCTGGGCGGCGCGTATGTGCTTGACGCGAACGGTTATGTGAGGGCCTGGCAGAGCGGGGCAGCCGTACCCGCCATCTCCTTCGCAGACCGCGACTACTTCCTCGCGCAGCAGCACAGCCCGTCTGTGGGACTCTTCTTTTCGAAGCCCTATTTCTCGCGTCTGCGTGGTGGTGTGCCCACTATCGGGTTGACGCGGCGCATCAATGCACCCGATGGGACGTTTGCAGGCGTCGCGCTGCTCGCCGTGCAACTCAACTACTTCCAGTATCTGCTTGACCGCATCGACGTGGGCCCCAACGGGTGCGCGTTCGTCCTCACGCAGGACGGCACGATGCTCGCGAGCAAGCCGCCGGGTTCGCGTGTGGTCGGCGCAAACTACGCCGATTCGCCGAGTTTCGCGATCATCGCGCACCGTCCCTCGGGCACGCATACGGGGCGCTCGATCGTGGACGGCAAGTCGCGCATGTACACGTTTGCACGCGTAGGCAACGCCCCGCTTATCGTGGTCGTCGCGCCCGCCATCGACGACATACTCGCACCCTGGCGCAAACGCAGCGGCTTCGCCATCGCAATGACGACGCTGATTGGCGCCGCGTGGGTCGTCGTGTCGTGGGCACTGGCGTTCGCGCTGCGCGGCAAAGTGGCTGCCGAAGGCGAACTGATGCGGCTCGCGATGATCGATGGGCTCACGGGCCTCGCGAACCGGCGCGCGCTGGACCGCCGCCTCGCGGTCGAATGGCAGCGCGCGGTGCGCGAGCGCGAGCCACTTTCGGTGCTCTTCTTCGATATCGATGACTTCAAGCTATTCAACGACAACTACGGCCACGCCGCGGGCGACGCGGTGCTGGAACTCGTGGCAGGTCGCATCGCCTCGGGTGCGCGGCGCGCGACGGACATGGCGGCGCGCTATGGCGGAGAGGAATTCACGTTGATATTGCCGGACACATCGCTGCCCGCCGCGGTCAAGATCGCGGAGAAGATCCGCAAAAAGGTCGAATCGGAGAACCTCGAGCACCGTGCATCCAGTCATGGCCGTGTGACGATAAGCGTGGGCTGCGCCAGTTGCGATCCGCCAGTCGGAGGCAGTGGCGCCAAACTGCTCGCCGCTGCCGATCGACTGCTCTACGAAGCAAAGGAAGGCGGCCGCAACCAGGTGCGGGCGCAGCAGTGGACCGGCGGCGAGGGCGAGCCGCCGGCGCCAAAGGGCTCCGGGACAGGCTCGCCGGCCGGCTCACAAGCGAACTTACAAGCGGGCTCACAAGCCGCGACCTGATGGGCGTCGCGGCCTGCGCGTTTCGAACTTCAGAGGGCAAACATCAGCGGTCGAGCATCAGAGGGCGGACATCACCGCGCCGATTTCGACAGACGATGGCCGAGGCCGAGGTTCGAGACGATCTGCCACGTATAGACGCGCGAGTAATGAACGCCGAACTGGCGGCCGATCAGCTCGCGCACGCGGCTGTTGGTCCACGCATCGCTCGGAAACCCATGCTCTCGTGCGGAGCCATGCAGCGCGCCTGCAATCCAGATCAGCGCAGCATGGTCCAGCACGGAAGGGCGCCCGCCTACGCTCATCTGCTTGAGTGCGGCAAGGCCGCCGTCCTCAACGATTGTTTTGTACCGGCGCACGGTCTGGGCGGAAAGATGCAGAGAATCTGCGACAGCGTTCACCGTCGCACCATCCATCAGCATCTGACCGGCGGTCATTCTTCTGGTGACACTCGGCAAGTCTTCGGTTCGTGTAAGCATGTGATCACTCGTCGACGAAAGATTCCGGACATGCGGCATTGCGGATACGCCGCTCCTTAAACCCTGGTTTCTGCATGCGGGTCTTGTCGCTTGCCACAGCCCTGCGCCAGCAATTCGTGATGCGAAAACACGCAGGCAATGGCGGACGGCGAAATGCGCGCCCTCGGCAGGCGCGTGCGTTACGCATTCGCGTTCCGCAGCGAATATTAATAATTGTTTTTGTAGAGAATGTGTATAGCTTCGAGAAAAATAGTCTTCTTGACTTGTGCAGTGCCGTGGACTATCGGAAAAAATGAACTGGCCCGAATCGATGAACAATAGCGTCGAGCGTTTCGCGATTCGTGTTTCGGTTTTATCACTGTGTGTCGCCCATCGCGGAAACCATTTTGGCCGTCGTCTCGTCTGATTAATTCCCTGCGCGGAACGCACGCCGTACCTGCTCGCGGAATTATCGCTCCGTTTGCCGCAATCAAACGTGACTAATGCAAATCAGATACTGTTTCGAGCGGACGCTTGTCGCTCACTGAAATGAAAAATCATGTGGAAAATCTGCGACAGAACGCTGTGTTTTGTTCGGTCGCGCATTTTAGGGGAATGAACATGAATTATTGGGCGACTTACCGATTCCGGATCGTGGTGATTCGTTTCGAATGACGACTCGAAAGGAAGAAAACGGAATGAACGTGCTAATTGACCGGAAAGCCGAACCTGTGCTGAGGCAGGTGCCGGTAACCGTGGATGCTGTCGTGGATGACGTGGGCAATTCGCGCCACGAGACGAGGTTGACAGCGTCAACAGGCTGGGAGTGAAAGTGGCTTCGAAGGGTGCGAGCTCAGGCGCCACGATGCACGCGATACCCGCGTCGGACGGCGCCACGGCGAGTGAGCGTATGGTGCGGCGCGTCAATCGACGCGATCGCGGTCGCGCACGAGGATCGTGACGTAGACGACAGTCGACACGACGATCATCGCAACGCCGGTGATCACTTTGGTCTTGTTGAACTGGACGAGCCCGTACACCGCGATGGCGATGCCTGTCGCCGAGCAGAGCGTGCCCATGGCGGCGATGAAAATGCGCAGTTGGCTCCACATACGATGGCGCCGTTCAGCGCCGGTATCTTGCCGGAGTCGATCGAAAGTCATGGGCGGCTCTTCGAGTGAGTGGGCGAGCGGTCATGCGCCCGCGATGCTTCCACTATTTTTGCACACGTTTACGTATGGCTTGATTTTACGTCGCCATGATGGGGTCATGGGGCGATTCGCCTGCTCCGATTCACCAGGTCGTCACGAGGTTGTGTTCGTCGTTATTTTTCGCGATCCTCATATTACACGCATCGACCACGCGCCGACATCGTCGCAACAATCGACGGTCGCTGGCACGCGCTTTGATCACTGTGCGGCGCGCGTCGCGTCGCGTCACCATTCCCGATCTCTTTTTCCGGCAATCGCACCGCAAAGTTCGCGGTCATATTGCAGTCATTTTTCGCGCTCGTAGTCGCAGGCTGCGAGCTTATTCCGACAGAACCCGGCGCACTCATATACGCGACGATTGTCCGGCATCATCCGCGCATGCGCGCAGCGGCTCGCACTCCTGAACAGCGTGCTATTCTCATTTCGGCAAGCACCGGCGTCGTGCAATTCGCCATGCGGCACACTTGCCCGAGGCGGCGAGGATCGTCCGCCACACTTCCTCACGTTACCTGCACGTCCGGTGCCACGCATCGTCTCGCCGCATTCGCGGCGGCGTCCATTTTGTAGTAACGAGGAGATTCGTCATGAAAGCACTGGTGTTCAAGGGACCGGGTCAGAAGGCACTGGAGGACAAGCCGGAGCCCAAGCTCGAGAAGCCGTCCGATGCGATTGTGCGCATTACGAAGACCACGATCTGCGGCACCGATCTCCACATCCTCAAGGGCGACGTACCTGAAGTGAAGCCCGGCACGATACTTGGCCACGAAGGCGTGGGTATCGTCGAGGCGGTGGGCGAGGGCGTGTCCAACTTCAAGGTCGGCGATCATGTGCTGATTTCGTGCATCACCGCATGCGGCAAGTGCGAATATTGCCGTCGCCAGATGTACTCGCACTGCACGACCGGCGGATGGATTCTCGGCCACCTGATCGACGGTACGCAGGCCGAAAAGGTGCGCATCCCGCACGCGGACACGAGCCTTTATCACATACCCAAAGGTGCCGACGAAGAAGCACTCGTCATGTTGAGCGACATCCTGCCCACCGGTTTCGAAGTCGGCGTGCTCAACGGCAAGGTGCAGCCGGGGCAGACGGTCGCGATCGTCGGCGCGGGACCGATCGGGCTCGCGGCGCTGATGACCGCGCAGTTCTATGCGCCCGGGCGCATCATCATGATCGACCTCGACGACAACCGGCTTGAAGTCGCGAAGAAGTTCGGCGCGACCGATGGGGTCAACAGCAAGGGCGGCGACGCTGTCGAGCGCGTGATGGCACTCACGAACAATCGTGGTGTTGACGTGGCGATCGAGGCCGTGGGTATTCCGGCGACGTTTGGGATCTGCGAGTCGATCGTTGCGCCGGGCGGCACGATCGCGAACGTTGGCGTGCACGGCACGAAGGTCGACCTGCACCTCGAGCGGCTGTGGACGCACAACATCACGCTCACCACGGGACTCGTCGACACCTATACGACGCCCATGCTGCTCGCAACCGTCGAATCGAAGCGGCTCGAACCGGCTAAACTCGTCACGCACCGCTTCACGCTCGATCAGGTCATGGATGCGTACGCAACGTTCGGCGAAGCGGCGCGCACGCAGGCGCTGAAGGTCATCATTTCCGCCGACGGGAAGTAAGCGCCAGCCGGGGCACGGCGCCGGTTGCCTTAGTCGTGCTCCGGGAAGCCTGCGCGGCCTTGGGTGAGGTCGCGCAGGGCGTCGCGGGCCGCGTCGACGGCGGTGGCCGGCAACTGGATCGTCAGACGGACGGTCATGGTGTAGCGGCTGTCGACGAGCGTCGCCTGCGTCTCTCCAATCCAGTGCCGCACGCGCGTTTCGTCGGGATAGCCTACCTCGATAGTCAGACGTGCCTGCGCAATGCGTTCGATGCGCGTCGCGCCCTGCAGGGCGCTCGCGATCGCATCCGTGTAGGCACGCACCAGCCCGCCCGCGCCGAGCTTCACGCCACCGTAGTAGCGCACCACGGCGCCGAGCACGCTATCCAGATCGTGATGGCGCAGAACCTCGAGGATCGGACGCCCGGCGGTGCCGGACGGTTCACCATCGTCGGACATGCCCGACTGGCCACCCGCGAGCAGTGCCCAGCAGACGTGTGTGGCGCTGGGGTGTGCATCGCGCAGACGGCTCAGCTCGGCCATGGCCGCTTCGCGGTCGGCGACTGGAATCGCGTGGGCGATGAAGCGGCTTTTGCGGATATCGAGTTCCGCGCTGACGGGGGCGGCAAGCGTGAAGGTGGGCAAAACAGACGGGACGGTACGGGCGAAAACACCATGTTACCCGATGACGCCAGGGAGCTTGAGCGTCGATCCGCAAATCTTGTCAGTTTCCGTAATGGATTCTTGCAGGGATCGCTAGTGACGCATCAGGCGTAAGCCCTGACAATGCTTGCCATGACGGATCTAGCTCTGGCTGGGGCGATGCCGAACTCCTCATTCGGTGATCCGTCATTCTTCTTTCGGCCTTTGCGGTGCGCAGCGACCGCACCACTGAACGCGAGCGCGAAAAAAACCCCCGGTCGGGATTTTGTCCGTTGACCGGGGGTATAAGGTTCGCCTGTTCTCAAGAGGCGCTTTAACGTTATGCGCGCCAAAATCAAACGGCAACGCGAAAAAAATCTTTCGTCAGGAAAAAGGCCGGGCGATATCGGCGTGGACAATGTGCGATTCGCACAATGAAATGCGCGACTAAAAATCGGTAATACAAGTCATCCACGAAGCGCAAACCGATAGCGGCCGCAGTCAGAGCAAACAACACAACGTCGACGCCCCAAAACGAATGCACGGCTTGCCGAAACCAGGCTCCAGCGGCAGGTCTGGTCCTCTCACGGGATGCCGGTCGGCAGAAACTGCAGAACGCCGTTCAATGCTGCGCGGTCATCCACCATTCGGCCTCGGCCGCCTTTGGGCGACGGCGTGAACCCCGGAGTCAGCGGCTCCAGCGCCATCCCTAAATCGCTCCTGATTTTGCGCCTGGTCATACCACCAGGATATTACCTTCCAAATTCCATTTTGTAGCTTGTGTTAGCAGATGTTAGTTCGGACATTCTTTAACGATTTTTCGGTCCTCTAATTGATACTATGTTTCAGGGGAACTACAGGGGAAATATCCTCCCGTTTCATTTTTTCTGTTTATGAACCAGGTCTTCTATATGAAATCGAAAGCCGTTGCCTCACTCGTTGTCGTTTCGCTGCTCGGGTCATCAGTGGCTGCATTTGCGCAGCCGCATGGCCCTGATGGCCGCGCGCCCGCATACGGTCGCACTGATCAGTCGCCGCCGCGTGGCCCTGATGGCCGCGCGCCCGACTACGGTCGTGCTGATCAGTCGCCGCCCTCCATGGAAAGGGCCAATCGTCCGGCCGGCGCGATTCCGCATCGCGACTGGCACCGCGGCGACCGGTTGCCGATGGAATATCGCGACCGGAACTACACGGTCGACGATTGGCATCAACACGGTCTGTCGGCGCCGCCGCGTGGGTACCACTGGGTCGGTGTGAACGGTGACTACGTGCTTGCAGCGATCGCGACTGGCGTGATCACAAGCATTATTATGTCCGGCGCACGTTAAGCGATCACCCTTTGCCGTGCGTGGGCGATGTCTGCAACGCACGCTTGGCGGGAAATTCGCGGCCCGTCGTTCGGCGGGCTTTAGCCGTATGTCGCGCGCGACTGTCGCTGGCCGATAGCGTCTCTGACCAACCAATCGTGCGGGCCACGATGTTGTGTTCATGGCGGCCAGCTTACTTCATTGCCGCTACCGTCATCGGCTCACGCTTCATCGAGGATTTTTGTTAGCGGCTCTAAAGCACTCGCCTGCTGGGCAGCGACGTCTTCAGATTGCGCGGCGTTACTTACGCGCGACTGGCTTGCATCTGGAACGTGCCACTGCGCGGGATATACAGCTCGTTGCACGTGTGATGCAATATCGACTCCTGATCAATCTGGATTCGCTTCATCGAAAAACACTGAGGCCGGATTTCCTCAAGGAAATCCGGCCTCAGTGCGGGCCACTGCATCACGCAGTGGCCGCTGGGCACTCACCCGATCAGTAACGCGACTGCGGTGGCGGACGGTGGTCGTCGCCGTGCCAGTGCTGCGGACCCGGATCGTGCGGATGACGATGCATCCATTCGTCGTGTTCCCAGTAGCGGTGGCCGTCCCAGTAGCGGTTCTCGTGCCAGCCAGTCGACAGATGCTCGTCCACCGGGACCATGTGTGCCTGGCCGTATTGGGGTTGCGAATCGGCGCGCAGCATATACGGACCGGACTGTGCGAAGCTGCTCGTGGCGCCCATCAGTGCTCCACCAGCGATCAGTGCCGTAGCAAGCACGCGTGCAGGGGTCTTCCAGGTCTTCAAGTTCATATCGTTCCTCCTCTTCGATTGCGACGTCACGGCGTGACTTCGAAATGTGCGGTGCCGTAACCCACGGAAGTCAGCTTATCGGCGGGAAGGTCGGCAATACGTGAGGACTTGTAAGCGCAGATTTCAGCCGCTCGGAAATGCAAAAAAGGCCAACTTTGCAGCTGGCCCTTGATCTGAAAAGGATAAGCGGAAAAACCTGACAGTCTTCTTGCAGAAACGAGGATGTCAGATTGTCAACTTGCGTTACATAACCACTGCGGGTATCGCGGCGATCCGCCGATGGACCGCCGCGGAATGCACGCAGAAGAAGCGCTTACTTATTCTCCTTCGTCGCCGGCGCCGCACTCAGATCGATTGCGCTTTGCGAGCCCACCTGCGAGCGCAGTTCGAATTTCTGGATCTTGCCCGTCGCAGTGCGGGGCAGTTCGCCGAATTTCACCACGCGCGGCACCTTGTAGTGTGCGAGGAAGAGCCTGCAATGGGCGATGATTTCTTCCGCCGTAGCACTTGCGCCTGGGCGCAGCTCGACGAATGCACACGGAACTTCGCCCCATTTCGCATCGGGCATGGCCACCACGGCGGCCAGCGCGACAGCGGGATGCCGGTACAGCGTGTCCTCGACCTCGATGCTCGAAATGTTCTCGCCGCCCGAGATGATGATGTCCTTGCTGCGGTCGGTGATGCGCACATAGCCGTCGGGCGTCATTACGCCGAGGTCGCCCGTGTGGAACCAGCCGCCGCGCAGCGCTTCCTCGGTCGCGCGTTCGTTCTTCAGGTAACCCTTCATGCAGATGTTGCCGCGGAACATGATTTCGCCGAGCGTCTGGCCGTCGTTGGGCACAGGCTCCATCGTCGCGGGATTGCGCACGCTGACGCCACTCTGCAGGTGATAGCGCACGCCCTGGCGCGCGGCGAGACGGGCCTGCTCGTCGGCGTCGAGTGACTTCCAGCTTTCCTGTACCGCGCACACTGCCGCAGGTCCGTAGACCTCGGTCAGCCCGTAGACGTGCGTCAGCTCCACACCGATCGCCTTCATCTTCGCGATGACGGCAGGGGCGGGTGCCGCGCCCGCAACCATCGTGTGAACCTTGTGTGTGATGCCTTCACGATATTCGGCGGGTGCATCGGCTAGTGCACCCTGCACGATCGGCGCGCCGCAATAATGCGTGACGTGCTCGTTGCGGATCAGCTCGAACACGAACTTCGCGTCGAACTTGCGCAGGCACACGTTGACGCCGGCGCGCGCCGCGACGGTCCATGCGAAGCACCAGCCGTTGCAGTGAAAGAGCGGCAGCGTCCACAGATACACCGGATGCTTCGGCATATCCCATTCGAGGATGGCGCTCACCGCGTTCAGGTACGCGCCGCGATGGTGATAGACCACGCCCTTTGGATCGCCCGTCGTGCCCGACGTGTAGTTGAGCGCGATGGCGTCCCATTCGTTCTGCGGCGGCACCCACTCGTAAGCGGGGTCGCCCTGTTCGAGGAACGCCTCATAGTCGATCGAGCGCGGGAAGTGCTCGGGGTCGGCCTCTGCAATGTCGGCCACGGTGATGATCTTCAGCTCCGGAAATGCGATCGCCGCGCGCTGCGCGAGCGATGCGTATTCGGTGTCGACGATCAGCGCTTTCGCTTCGCCATGGCGCAGCATGAACAGCATGGTTGCGACGTCGAGCCGTGTGTTCAGTGCATTGAGCACCGCACCGGCCATCGGCACGCCGAAGTGCGCCTCGACCATCGCGGGAATATTGGGCAGGAGTGCCGCCACGGTGTCGCCGCGCCCGATTCCCGCGTTCACCAACGCGCTTGCCAACTGGCGCGTGCGCGCGTAAGTTTCCCGCCAGTTGCGGCGCACGTCGCCATGGACCATCGCGAGGCGGTCGCCATAGACTTCCGCGGCGCGCGCAATGAAGTCGATCGGGGTGAGCGGCACATAATTGGCTTCGCGTTGCGCGAGCCCTTCTTCGAACGGGTGCAACATGCGCTGTCTCCTGCCGGGCTCGAGGCCCAAAGCGTTTACAGTTTATGGGTATGATTCCCGTTAAGTTAGCAGGACGCGCAGGTGCGTGTCTGTCGCTCGCGCGACAGAGCGGCTCTGCCCAATGACCTTTCTCAAATTCCGCGCGATGACGCCGTCCATTACGCCCTCGGGCAGCGATGTGCCCCCCGATCTGGTTTCCCGCAAATGCGCGACCGGACGCATCGATGCGTCCGATCCGCAGGCGCTCGCCGCGCTGTTCGAGCGTTGCTCGTGGTTTCGCGCGCTCGAGCCCGCGCATCGCGTATGGGTGCTTGCCGACTCGCATGCGCAGTTCTATGAGGCGGGCGCGATCGTCGCCGCGCGTGATGTGAGCGCGGCGTACTGGCTCGGCGTGAGTTCAGGGCTCGTCAAGCTAGCGATTTTCAACGCGTCAGGACGCGGTTGCACCTTTTCGGGTGTTCCTCATGGCGGCTGGTTCGGTGAAGGCAGCGTGATCAAGCGCGAGCTGCGCAAATACGACGTGATCGCGCTGCAGCCTTCGCTGGTGATGGCCGTGCCTGCCGATACGTTCCATCGGCTCGTGGACAGCAGCCTGCCGTTCAACCGTTTCGTGATTCATCAGTTGAACAACCGCATGGGCGAGTTTATTGCGCTGATCCAGAACAGCCGGTTGCTGGACATCGACGCGCGCGTTGCGCAGTCGCTCGCGCAATTGTTCAATCCCGAGCTCTATCCTGAGACCGGACTTGCGCTCGAAATCTCGCAGGAAGAAATCGGCATGCTGGCGGGGGCGTCCAGGCAGCGGATCAATCAGGCGCTGCAGACGCTCGAGAAGGCGGGGCTGGTCGCGCTGTCGTACAACCGCGTCGATGTGCGCGATCTCGCGGGGTTGCGGGCGTTCGGGCGCGATCAGATCTGACGTCGTGCGCTCGTTGGCCCGAAGGCAAGCTGGGCGAGTGAGCGCGTCGCTATCGGCATTCGCCGGCCCCGCGTCGTTCCTTCGGTGAGCGTTAGTGATCGAGGGCGAGCCGCGCGCCGAGCGCGACGAGCACGCTGCCCATGACGGCATCCACCGGGCGGCGCAGCTTCTGGTAACCGCGCTGCACGCTCTGGGTCGAGAAGAGCAGGGCCATCGCGCTGAACCAGCAGATCGACACGGATGCGACGGTCACGACCGTCGCGCCGTGCACCCACATCGGCGCATGGGCGGGCAGCAACGTCACGAACAGACTGCCGAAGAACGCTGCGGCCTTCGGGTTAGTGAGGCCGACGAGCAGCCCACGGCGATACGAATGCGCGCTGCCCGTCGATTTTGCGGCATTGGGGGCGGCCACGGCGCCCGACGACTGGCGCAGGCTCATCAGCGTTTTCGTGCCGAGATACACCAGATAGACCGCGCCCGCGATGCGGATGCCTTCATAAAGCCAGGCAAGCTGCGCGAGGATCAGCCCGAGGCCGAACACGGCGAGCATCGCCCAGAGCGCATGCGATGTCGCGATGCCGGCGGCGGCCGCGAGACCTGCACGTCGCTTCGCGAACGCGTGCGAAGTGACGGCGAGCATATCGGGGCCGGGGCTCGCGCAGGCGAGCAGCATGACACCGGCGATGGCGGCAAGTTGGGGCAGGAAGCTCATGGCGGTCGATGTGCGGCGGCACGCGCCGGAAGGGACAAAGCGGAAAGGATACCGTGAAAGTGCGCTGGTTGCGGCTCACGTATCAGGCGACACGCCGGGTCGTTGCAGCGTGTCCCGCAGTCGCGTTGCCTTCGCGATCGAATAGCGCAACGGATTGAAGCGCTATTTCCACCTGCCGTTCCAGCAATATGCGGACTCGGCAGTTGCGCCGCAAAGGGGCGCACAGGTCATCAGAAGAAGGGGTGAAGCGGTTGTAGTGGCGAGCCGCCTGCCACGGCACAATTCGCGGCCACCCGCACGCGCTGGATCGTGCAGGTGGCCGCGCGCGGCGTCTCTACGGTGCGATTGTCTCGACTGTCCGCACGCCCAGTTACGCTTGCATCGGCAACTTGAAGCTTGTGATCGCGTCGCGCAGCACGGTCACCTGATCCTTGAGCGAGTGCGCGGCGGCGGCGGCCTCTTCAACGAGCGCCGCATTCTGCTGCGTCACCTTATCCATCTCGCCCACGGCGCGGTTCACCTGCTCGATGCCCGCGCTCTGCTCGCGCGAGGCGTTGCTGATTTCCTCAAGGATGCCGTGCACGCGCCGCACCGACTGCACGATCTCGGTCATCGTCGAGCCCGCGTCCGAGACGAGTTGCGCGCCTTCCGCGACGGTGCCGGTCGACTTCTCGATCAGGGCCTTGATCTCCTTGGCGGCCGTTGCCGAACGCTGCGCGAGGCTGCGCACTTCCGCGGCCACCACGGCGAAGCCGCGGCCCTGTTCGCCTGCGCGTGCCGCTTCGACGGCCGCGTTGAGCGCGAGGATGTTGGTCTGGAACGCGATGCCGTCGATCACGCCGATGATGTCGCCGATCTGGCGCGAGCTGGTGGTGATTTCACCCATCGTGCGAACCACGTTGTCGACCACGTCGCTGCCGCGCGTCGCGACATTCGCGGCCTGGCTCGCGAGTTCCGCCGCGTGTTGCGCGCTATCCGCGTTCTGGCGCACGTTGGTCGTCATCTGGTCCATGCTCGACGCGGTCTCGACGAGCGCCGCTGCCTGCTGCTCCGTGCGCTGCGAGAGGTCGGTGTTGCCCGCGGCGATTTCGTTCGCGCCGACGTTGATGTTCTCCGCGCCAGTGCGCACACGCGAGACGGTCTGCACGAGTTCCGCCTGCATCGTCGAGAGCGCGTGCATCAGGCTGTGCGAGCCGCCGCCCGTGACCTGCACACGCGACGTGAGGTCGCCCTGGGCGATGCGGTTCGCGGTATCGACGGCCACCTCGAGTTCGCCGCCGATGCTAGAACGCACGCTGCGCACGACAAACACCATGACGATCGTAGAGGCCGCGCCCAGCACGAAGGTGGCGGCGAGCCAGATTCCGAGGCTGGTGAAAAATGCCTCGCGCACGTCGTCCATGTACATGCCCGTGACGATGCACCAGTCCCACGGGGCGAAGCGACCGCTGTAGCCGGTCTTCGGCACGGGCTCACTGTGGCCGGGTTTCGCCCACAGATAATCGACGAAGTCGCCGCCGGGACGGTTGGCCGCTGCGGACAGCGCGGTGAACACGTGGGTGCCGGCGGGGTCGGTGAAGTTCGAGAGGTCCTTGCCGACCAGTTCGGGCTTGATTGGATGCATCAGCATCACCGACTGCGAATTGTTGATGCTGATATAGCCGTCGGAGCCGTAGCGGAAGGCGCCGATTACCGCGAGCGCCTGCGTTTTTGCGTCGGCCTCGGGCATCTTGTTCTGCTGCGAGAGCGTGTAATAGAAGTTGGCGACGCTCTCGGCTTCTTCTACGAGCGTCTTCAACTGCGCTTGACGCTCGCGAATCATCGACTGCCGGCTCTGAAACGCGCCGAACGCGACGATCAGCAGCAGCCCGATCCAGAGGATCGCGATCATCGAGCGGAGTTTTCTGTTGAGGGTCATCTTGTGCATGTTCGGTCGTGTTTTGTCTGATGCGGCACTTAGTGTTAACGGCGCGACCGGGAGCGCCCGCGACCCCAGGGTAAACCCTTTTTTGGCTCTAAATCGCAGGTTTTTGTCTATTGACAAATACGACGAGAAGTTTGCAAACAGCTGACGCAAAAGCGCAAACGTTGCAGTGTGCGATGTATTGTCGCGGTCAGCGACTCGCGCAGCGAGTGGGAATCGCTTCTACAACAATCCGGGCGTTGGACCCGGATTGACCGGTGGTGCTGAGCGGCCCGGAGCGACGCATCGGGAATGCGAATGCTCGAGGTCATGCGCGTTCGCGTCGCTCGTCGGGGGGAGGTGGGTATCGACTGCCTTCTGGGCAATTGCGAAGCCGGAGCCGGCGAAGAATCGGTGGAGCTTTGCAGTGCTACACGACTGACGGTCCGGAGACCGGGTGAAGGTCGTCGCGGGCTAGACGGGGTCTTTATTCGGCGGCCCTTCGGGACGCTGGGGTTCTTCGCCGTGATGGCCGTGGGTCGGCGGCGGAGTCAGCGGGTCGCGCTCGGGATCGCGCGTCGGGTCGGCGAGCGGATCGGGAAGCGGATTCGTATGCGAGCAGATCATCGCGGGTACCTCTTAATCTGGCGCGTCGACCGTGCAGGCGGGCAACGTCTTTATATAGCGTAGGCGATCGCCGCGCGTCGTGCGGAGTTTCGACTGCGCTGTCAATCAACGGCCACGATGCATCGATTGTCTTTTGTTTGGACGTAATCCTGGCTAACGCTCCTGCTGGCCAGGTTGATTGTTGCGATCAAGGCAACGCTGTTTGTTTGTCAAAGCCGTTTTACGATTTCGATACAACCCTTAGACTTCATACTTTCTTAAAAAAGGGATGCCACAGCGGCGTCCCGGCTTGTCCTGTTGGAGTTCGGTCATGGGTGCGGCGGTAATTGCGGTGGTTTTCGTAGCGGGTTTGATTGGCGGGCCGTCGATGTTCGGCCACGGAAATGCACACGCGGCGCCACAAGTACAGCAGCAAGAGATCGCGTCGGCACAGACTCCGGCGCAGAGCCCGGAGACGGACGCCGCGAACGCTCGTCCGTAAGTGGGCGCCACACGGCGTTTTACATGCCGTTCAGGTCGGCCGGTGTGTCGACATCGCGCAGGATGCCGGGGTCGTCGACGACGATGCGCGTGAGCGGGTGAGCCGACAGCAGCGCACGCGCGCCGGCATCGCCGTCGAGCGCGAGTAGCGCGTCGCGATGCTCGAGGCCGAATCCCACCGGGTGCCCGCGCTGTCCTTCATGGAACGGCGCCGCGAGCGAGGCACCTTCGTCGATTGCACGCGCCACGGCCTCGATGGTCGCGACGGCAATGCGCGGCATGTCGGCGAGCGCGACGATCCAGCTTTCCGATTCGTGCGCCGCACCGACGCCGACCGCCAGACTCGCGCCCATGCCTCTCGCCGTGTCGGCGGAAAACACCACGTCACAGCCCGCTTCGTTGAGCACGTGCGCGAGCGCGTCCGCGCCGGGACGCACGACGGCGATCACGTTCGGCACGACCAGGAGCAGCCGGTGCGCGGCTTCGTGAGCGACACACCTGCCGTTGGAAAGTGGGGCGAGGAGCTTGTTGCGCAGACCTTCGGGATCAAAGCGCGATCCGGTGCCGGCAGCGAGTAGCACGCCGGTGGCAAACGACGCATAGGCCATGGGGTGTACCGCGCGCGAAAGGGGGAACGCGTCGATTGTGCGGCGCAAGCGCGCCCGAGGCAAGCCCTGCGCACGCGGTTCGCCCACGCGGGACGGGCGTGGTCACTGCGTGACGTGCACTGCGGGTCATGCAGTCGTATTTGTTTGAGGCGCTACCTTGTCGAGTGTGATTGGCAGATCGCGCACTCGCACGCCCGTCGCGTGGTACACCGCATTTGCGATCGCCGCCGGCACGCCGGTGATGCCGATTTCACCGATTCCGCGCACACCCAGTGCATTGAAATGCGTATCGGGCGACCCGACGAACTGCACATCCAGCTCACCGATATCGGCATTCACCGGTACGTGATAATCAGCGAAGTTGCCGTTCATGACGCGCCCGAAGCGTCGATCGAATTCGCGCGACTGACTTGCGCCTGTCGTGAATCGGGCGCGTAGCCGGCAATAGCGACAGAAACGGATGATCGGGATGATCCGTGTGGTTTCAACGCTCAGACATGGAATCCGTGGATCGAGGGATTGTTCTTTTCTCGCAGGTGTCGGATATCGTTAGTTATCCAGATTAAATGCAGGATCTTCGGAACGTTCGCAAACTGGGTGCCGCTATCGGTCGCGGCGAGGCGGTACGCGTCGCCCAAATGCAAAAAAGGCCGGGAAGTTTAATTTCCCGGCCTTTTCCAGACGCATCCGTACAGCGGCTTTAGTCGATGCCGTGGAACACCGCATCATCCGGGCCGAGATAGACAGGCGGGCGCCACGCGGCGTCGCGCATCGAGTGCTGGACCAGCGTATCGACGCCCAGCAGCACCGCAAAGATCGCCATGCGCACCGGAATGCCGTTGTCGGTCTGGCGGAAGATCGCGAGGCGCGCGTCGTGGTTCAGGTCCGTCGAGAGATCGTTCGCGCCAGGGCGGCTGTCACGCGGCAGCGGGTGCATGATCAACGTGTCCTTGCCGCAGACCGTGTCGACGAGCGCCTGATTGATCTGGAAGTCGGGCGAGTAGCCTTCGAACGACTCGTCGGCGAAGCGCTCTTTCTGGATGCGCGTCGCGTACACGACGTCGGCGCCTTGCAGGCCGGACGTGAGGTCGTTCGTCTGCTCGACGACATGGCCGTTGCGCGAGATCCGGTCGACGATATAGGCGGGCATTTCGAGCGTCGGCGGCGAGATCAGCGTGAACTTGATGCCGCGATAGAGCGCGAGCAGCTTGACGAGCGAGTGCACCGTGCGGCCGTACTTGAGGTCGCCGACGAGCGCGATATGCGCGCCGTCGACGATCTTGCCGAGACGCGAGAACTCACGCTGGATGGTGTAGAGGTCGAGGAGCGCCTGGCTCGGGTGCTCGCCGGGACCGTCGCCGCCGTTGATCACGGGGATGTTCACGGCGCGCGCGAACTCGGCCACGGAGCCTTGATCCGGATGGCGGATCACCATGGCGTCGACGTAACCGGCCATCACGCGGCTCGTGTCGTAGATCGATTCGCCCTTCGCCATCGACGAAAACGTGAAGCCCGTTGTATCGCATACCGAACCGCCGAGCCGGCAGAACGCGGCGCCGAAGCTCACGCGCGTACGCGTGCTCGCTTCGAAGAACAGGTTGCCGAGCACGGCGCCTTCGAGCACGCGCGAGATCTTCCGGCGGCGCGCGATGGGCTGCATGATGTCGGCCACCCGGAAGAGCGCTTCGACGGAGTCGCGCGAGAACTGGTCGACCGAAAGGAGCTGCGGCTTGCCTTCGAACTGGATCTGAGTTCCGAGCGACTGGGTCTCTACGCTTTGCGTATAGCCTTCGCGCGGCTCGGTGTTGCCGACGATCTCCGAGACGAAGCGTTCGACGATTTCGGGCATGGCGCGCGATTCCTGCGACTCTTCCGGCAGGAGCCACGTGTCGAGCGCCCGGCGCGAGACGCCGATGCGGCTGGCAAACGCGTCGCGGGTCATGTTCAGACGCCGCATGGCGTCGCGGAGGAAGGCTTGCTGCGGAACGCTCATGCTGGCACCTATGAGTCGGGGTTGATGTACGCGGTGCGTATATTAGTCCGGCCGTAGGAGAAGTCAAGCGGTTTTCGTTCGGGGCAGAGTCTTGAGCGCGCGCGATGCGCTTCGACATCGCTCGATCGACCGCCCTGGTTATTGAGATGGGGGCTGGTAAACCGCCGTGATAATGGAAATCCCCGTTTTTCCTGGCTGGGCCTTACCCGGCGCCACCAAGTTGATCTCTGTTCTCTTTTCCTCCTCTCGCCCGGCGTGCCCATCGGCGCGCGCGGCCATGAACCGCGGGAGCCAGCCATGAAAATGCCCTGGTCGGCTTCCATCGATGATCTCGCGAAGACCGGTACGCGATTCGTCACACATCGGGCTGCGCGCCGCATCGCCATTGCTGCGTCGCTAGCGGTGGGCGCCGTCGCGCTGGCCGGCGGTATTGCGATCGGGCGTCACACGGGCGAGGCGCCGGTAGCCGACGTGGGCGCCGGCACACCGCTCCCGCGTCACTATGTCGTGGGTGAACTCGGGCGGCTGAACGCCTCGCTCGCATTGCTCGATCCGCGTATCGAACGGCTGACGGACCGGCTCGCGGCACTGCGCGAGTTCGATCAGCGTCTGCGGGCGTTGACGTCGCGCGGCGCTGGGACCGCGCCCGCGCGCTCCGCGAGCGGCAGCGAGGACGGCGAGGGTGGTCCGGAACTCCCGCCGCGGCATTGTTCCAGGTCGCCGTCGGCGAACGCGAACGAACACGAAGTGAAGGGCACGATCGACTGCATGACGGCGACGCTCTCGACGCTGGAACGTGAGGTCGCGGTGCACGAAGCGGCTTGGGATGCATTTCCAGGCCGGCAGCCGGTAACGACCGGCCGCCCCGGCTCGCCGTTCGGCAACCGGATCGATCCGTTCACGCATCGGCTCGCCTTTCACCCGGGTGTGGACCTCGTCGCATCGACCGGCACGCCGATCCTCGCCGCCGCAGGCGGTCGCGTGATCTACGCAGGGCCGAAGACCGGCTATGGCAACGCGGTCGAGATCGATCACGGCAACGGATTCATCACGCGCTATGGACACGCGTCGAAAATTGAGGCCCACGTTGGGCAGATCGTGCTTCCGCTCGAACACATCGCCGATGTGGGCTCGACGGGCCGTTCGACCGGGCCGCATCTTCACTTCGAGGTGATTGTCGGCGGGACGCAGGTCAATCCGTCCGACTACCTCGCGCTGTTCGCGGCGTTCCAGCATGGCTAAGCGGCGGCGCTTCGCGCGCGCCAGTCCGGACGCCACGCGCGCTTACACGCTACAGCCGGTGCGTTCGAAAGTTGCGCGGTTGAGCATGGCGCTCGCCTGGACCATTGCCGCTTCGGCTTCGGGCGCGGCCGTGGCGGTCTGGGCACTCGCGCCGAAGGCCCAGGCGCATTGCCCGGAAAGTTCGCCAGACGCGTTGCACGCGGAACTGGCCGATGCCCAGCTCAAGCTGGAGCAGGAGCGCGCGGCGCGGGCCGCGCTGCAGAAATCGGCGGATTCGGCGCAGGCGGCAGTCGCGAGACTCGAGGCCGACCTGGTCTTCCTGCGCAGCCAGCGCGGCGGCACGCGATAGCGCGAAGCGCACGGCGGACGTTCGACGAGACAAATGTAATCAATAACACGGTGGCATCCATGTTCGGCAAGAAAAACATTCAGGCAGGCATCCAGCAGACCAAACTCGCGACGCTGATCGCGCAGGACGTACGCATCACCGGCGATGTCGAGTTTGCCGACGGACTGCGGCTCGACGGGCAGATTCGCGGCAACGTCACGGGCAAGCCGGGCGCGAAGACGCTGCTCGTGCTGAGCGAGTCCAGTGCCGTCGAAGGCAACGTGCATGGATACGATATCGTTGCGAACGGGCGGATCGTCGGCGACGTGATCGCTGAACATTTCGTCGAACTGAAAGCGAATGCGCACGTTACCGGCAACATCCGCTATGCGCAGCTGCAGATGGAATGCGGTGCGGTGGTGGAAGGCCGGCTGACCAAACTCGAAGGCGGCACCGCGCCCGACCTGTTGCTTGCCGCGCCGGAACCGGCAGCGGACGACGCGTCGCCCGCGTGACACCATACATGCCTACTCGTTCACGGTTACACTAAGCGCCATGTCACGCCATCAATCCTGCCGATCCGTTTCGAACGCCGTCGCTTCTTTTGCGATGCCGGTTTTCGTGCGCGGGTCGTCGCCGGTCAGCGTGAAATCCAAAGCCAAAAAACAGCCGCTCATCTGACCGGAGCAAGCTGTTCCGTCGGATGTGCGACGGAACAGCTAGTCGACGGCACCTGCCTCCCGCTTTTTCCCCGACTCGTTTTTCTCGTGCGCACCGCTGGACGGATCTTCCATTCGGTCGAATTCAAGGGAAATTCATGTCTCTCTTTTCAGGTATCTGGATTCCGCTCGTTACGCCATTCAACGCGGGCGAGGTTGATCACGCAGCGCTCGATGCGCTTGTGCGCCACTACGCACGCGCAGGCGTTGCCGGATTAGTCGCTCTCGGCACCACAGGCGAGCCCGACGCGCTCGACGACCGTGAGCGGGACGCGGTGCTCGCGACAGTGCTCGCTGCCGCGGACGGCCTGCCCGTGGTAGTGGGTGTGAGCGGCAACCATACGGCGTCGGTCTGCGAACGCGTGGCCGTGCTCAGCGCGTTGCCGGTCGCGGGCGTGCTGGTGAGCGCGCCTTATTACATCAGGCCGTCTCAGGCGGGCGTCATCGGCCATTTCGCTGCAATCGCCGACGCGAGCCAAAAGCCCGTGATCCTCTACGACATCCCCGCGCGCACCGGCGTGCGCCTCGAATTGCCGACGCACCTCGAACTCGCGGGACACGAGCGGATCGTAGCGGTGAAGGATTGCGGCGGCTCGCTCGACAAGACACTGTCGCTGCTCCTGGACGGACGCCTCGAAGTGCTATGTGGTGAGGATATCGAAATATTCGGCTTGCTGTGCGCGGGCGGAAGTGGGGCGATTGCGGCGTCGGCGCATCTGTTTCCTGAGCGCTTTGTCGCGATGGAGCGTCTGCTGCGCGAGGGGCCTCTCGCCGATGCGCGCGCGATATGGCATGCGTTGGTGCCGTGGGTGCGCGCCGCATTCGCGGAGCCGAATCCGGCGCCGGTGAAGGCTGCGCTCGCGCAGCACGGGCTCATTCGCAACGAACTGCGCTCGCCGCTGACGCGCGTGAGCAGGGAATTAGAGGTGGTCCTCGGAAAGCTGGCGGCGTGAGGGAGGCGCGCGCGAGCGCGACTTCAACGGCGTGCCGCGCGTGTCCCGGTGGAGGCACTCGTGCGGCTGCGGCGGGCGCGGCCGCGGCCGGCTTCGGGTTCGCCGGGCTCGCCGTTGAGCATGATCCGGCGACCGGGCACGTGGGACGCGACGAGCCGGGCGATGTCGAGTGCCGTGCTTTCTGCGGGCACGACCTGGCGGCGCGCGCCGTCGTCGAGCGGCGTCGTCCATTCCACCAGCAGATACTGGCGGCCCCACGGATTCTGGTGCGGCGTAAAGACGCGACAGCTTGCGACGTTTGATTGCGCACTGTCGTCCAGCAGGCTTTGCAGATGCATCAGTACGTCGTCTTCAACCATGCTGCGGCTCCTTGACTCGTCTTCGCTCGTTGCGCGGCACCGCCAGAGTGGCACGCGGCATCGTACAAAAAAAAGCCGCCGATGCTCTGGCGGCCCAACAGGGGTAATCGTATGGTTGCAGCGAATAATTAAAAGAACCTTAAGAGCTCGAAAGCCGAATGGATATCGCGCGCGCGAGGAAGACGGCGAGCGAGCGCTTCACGCGGACCGGTACGGTCCGCGTGAAGCGCATTCACTGCAGGAGAAACTGGGTATCAGTGCCGGTTGGAATTACCGCCACGCAGCGTCGCCCTGACTTTGCGTTCGGCGAAGAGCAGGAGATAGTCGTGGATGCGCGCGTCGGCGCGGTAGCTGTCGAGCGTATCGGCGTACATTCGCGCGACAGTTTCCTCGGGGGTGTTGGTCTCGACGGCAATGGTATGCACGATTTGTGCAACATCGGCGTGACGCATGAGGGGTCTCCGGTCGGCGGGGTTAGCAACGTTTCGAGACGGGCAGACAGGGTTTGAATTACAGAACAGACTTCCCGCGGATGCCAATTGAATCGGCCTATGGGAAACCGTGCGAAAGCGTGGTGTTTTCGTTTGACCTGCAACGCGTCAGTTGCGGGCTCGATCACCCGGACATTTTTGCAGAGGTGCGCCGTGTTCATACGAAAAGGCCGTGAGCGGCAATGGCCGATGCCATCGCCGCTCACGGCCCCGAGGTGCAACGCGCGCGAGTGGTTTCTGCCTGCTTACGCGACGTTTTCGAGCGCCGGATAGTCGGTGTAGCCCACTTCGCCGCGCGCGTAGTAAGTCGACGGGTTCGGCTGATTCAGCGCCGCGTTCAGGGCGAAGCGCCGCGGCAGATCCGGGTTCGCGATGAAGAGCTGGCCCCACGCCACGGCGTCGGCTTCACCGGACGCGAGCAGCGACTGTGCCGATTCGAGCGTCAACTTCTCGTTCACGATGAACGGGCCACCGAATTCAGCCTTCAGTTGCGGGGCGAGACGGTTATCGCCGAGCGACTCCCGCGCGAAGATGAACGCGATCTTGCGCTTGCCGAGTTCGCGCGCGACGTAGCCGAAGGTTGCCGCCGGGTTGGAGTCACCCATGGTGTGCGCGTCGCCGCGCGGTGCGAGATGCACGCCCACACGGTCGGCGCCCCAGACGTCGATGCACGCATCGGTGATTTCCAGCAGCAGGCGCGCGCGGTTTTCGATCGTGCCGCCATACGCGTCTGTGCGATGGTTCGTACTGTCCTGGAGGAACTGGTCGATCAGATAGCCGTTCGCAGCGTGCACTTCGACGCCGTCGAAGCCCGCAGCCTTCGCGTTGACGGCGCCCTGGCGGAACGCGGCGACGATGCCCGGAATTTCATTGGTCTCGAGCGCGCGCGGGGTGACGTAGGCGCGCTGCGGACGCACGTGGCTCACATGGCCTTGCGGTGCGATGGCGCTTGGCGCGACAGGCAATTCGCCGTCGAGGAAGATCGGGTCGGACACGCGGCCCACATGCCACAATTGCAGGAAAATGCGGCCGCCCGCGGCGTGCACCGCTTCGGTCACGAGCTTCCAGCCTTCGACCTGTTCCTGCGACCAGATGCCCGGCGTTTCGGCGTATCCGACGCCCTGCGGCGTCACCGAGGTCGCCTCGCTGAGGATGAGACCCGCAGAGGCGCGCTCGGCATAGTATTTCGCCATCAGCGCGTTGGGCACGCGTGCATCGCCTGCGCGCTGGCGCGTGAGCGGTGCCATGATGACGCGGTTGGGCAGCGTGAGATCGCCAATCTTGACGGGGTCAAATAGTGTTGCCATGTGTTCACCTTTTGCGGGGACGCCCGCGGCCTTGAAACTGTCGATTCGATTAAAGGACGAGACGAGCCGTTACAACTGCGCGTTCATGTGGGCAAGAAATGCCTCAATGACCGGTTCGTTGCGCTTGAAGAAAGCCCACTGGCCGACGCGCTTCGTGCTCACGAGGCCGGCTTTCTGGAGCGCGGCGAGATGAGCGGAAACGGTCGATTGCGACAGCCCGCAGCGCGCGTCGATTTTGCCGGCGCACACGCCCTGATCCAGCGGGAAGTCCTGATCGGGGAAATAGACCTCGGGATCGCGCAGCCACGCGAGAATCTCGCGCCGCACCGGGTTGGCGAGCGCCTTGTGGATGGCATCGATGTCGATTTCGACGGGATCGGAAGTGGGTATCTTCATACGGATAGCATCGTGTCTTGGCGAAGTATATATCGCACTTTTACGATATGGGCGATGACACTGATTTCAATAGGGGTGAAAAGTCAGCCGCAAAATAACGTTCGCTTACCTTGAGTGACTGTGCACCATGAACCGCTTCCTCATTCTTGTTGGCGCGCTGTGCCTGCTTGGCGGCCTCGGATGGCGCTGGCTCGCGCGTATCCCTTTCGGCCGGCTGCCCGGCGACATTCATATCGTTCGTGGCGGGATCAACCTCCACTTCCCGATCGTCACGTGCATTGCGATTTCGGTCGCGGTGTCGGCGCTGTTGTGGCGCTTGCGGCGCTGAGTGCGGCTATGTGGCGGTCGACATTCGCAGAAGAAACCGCTGTGGCCATTTCAGTCCGGGATAAACGGCGAACGCGCGAAAGCGTCGAAGCCCCGGCGAGGTAAGCCAGGTTGCGTGTGTCGATTTTCCTTCGGCATAGAAATCGGGGTGCTTAGTGATCGTCGCTCAGGAAGTCAGTCCTGGCTTGCCCGAATCGCGCACACTCAGTTCTGCAAGTCCCGCTTCGCGAAACGCATGCACGTCGATCACTTTTGCATCGAGCTCGATGGATGAGTAGAGCCACGGAAGCGGTGCTGCTATTTCGTGTGTCCTCAGGCGTGGCATATTCAGCGTCCCACGCTTTCTCTCTTCAATTTGCAGGTCCTTCGGTATAGATCGCACGTGCAATACGCCTGTGTTCGAATCCGCCTGAATCTGACCGATCACGCACAAGGCAGACCGACGGTCAGGCCGAATTTGCAGATGCTCTTCGTTGCGCTTTTGAGTCCTGGCGCCATCGCTTCCTGACTGCTGCAATGTACGGCGTATTCGCATCCGTGCAATGCGAATGACGACGCGCACATGTACGGTATGGAAGCCGGAGTGAGGCCGGATGAAGTCTTCACGAAGAATTTAAATTTTCGATGCAGCCGGGCCACGTAACATTTCGGAGTGGCGTCAAATCACAAGCGCGCAGCGCCTGGTTGCGTTCTGTTGTGTTTGCTTCGCGACTTGATTCGTGGAAACCCGGATATGCCAACATCCCGTTCAGCGCGTGAATTCAAAGCACGCCAAAATACGCTTTCCACCAACAGTGGCGACGTTGAATGATGGATTACGTTCACCCGAAACTGCGATCGAGCTGCGGACATTTTTGTCTTGAGTCGGTCGCGCTAGCAGAAAAGACATCAATTCATTGCAGTTTTTTTGCACGTATGTCGGCTTTGACGCCATAATCTCGGGAAATCACCGGCGTCGATCATTCGTGCCGTACTGAACGTCGGTTTTGGTGGGGTATTTAGATAGGCGTTCGCCTGGTTGTGCAATTCTGACAGTGGGAGGAATAAATGGTTACATTGGATTCGATCAAGGTAAAGATAGCAAAACTAGAAAAGCAGGCTTTGGCGATCGCCGAGAAGCAGTCTGCGGTCGGGCTCGAAAAAATCCGTGGATTGATGCACAAACACGGACTGAGCGTTGCTGATATTGAAAGTTTTGTCGGGAAAAAGCGTGGCCGGAAGCCGTCGGCGAAAACTGCAAATGGCGCTGCGAAATCCGCGCGAGGCGCAACAAAGTCAGTTGCACCCAAGTATGTCGATCCGAAATCGGGCGCGACGTGGAGCGGTCGTGGCAGGGCGCCGGCGTGGATCAAGGATGTAAAGGATCGCTCGCGATTCCTTATCGACGGTAGCGCAGGCCAAAAGGCAGGCGGTACGAAAGCCGCGGCGGCGAAAAAGGCTCCCGCGAAACGCGCAGCAGTAAAGAAGGTTGGCCGTAAGGCGGTGGTCGCCAAGAAGGCATCGGCTCAGGGCCGCGCGGCGGCACGCAAGAAGGCGGCGCCTGCGAGGAAAAGTGCGACTGGCCGTAAAGTTGCCGCGAGAAAAGGTGCAAGCGCTGCGGTGAATGCAGCGGCGCCTGCGGCAGAATCCTGATAAGCGAGTCGATTTCGACCGGCGAGACGCCCTGGTGGCTGGAATCAGAGCGTCTGCCGCGACGACTGTGTTAAGCCGCTTCGGGCCGAACGTGAGAAGTCGTTAATTGAGTTTCTGGACGCTCGCATCGATCGAGTCGCGAGCGTCCATTCCCTGCCGTTCACGTCATCCTCAAGGCATTCACGCGGGTCATGCGTGAGTACGCCCTCGCGTTCAAGCGCATCATTCGACGATGTCGCGCGCGGTATCCCCGCAGAACGTCTCATGCAATTCACGCATTTTGCTTCTGCAGATTCTTGTGTGAGCCGATCGCCGGAAAGTCGGCAGTCGAGAATGATGCTTCGTTCTGGACCTGTTGCACGTCTCTCCAATCCGCGCAGAACCACCAGGTTCAGGCTCCAGGCAATAAATTCATTGCGAACGCGCGGGCGGTAACGCCCGTCGGCAAATCGTTATCGTCGATTCCGCGGCTATTCGGTGTGTCGGTTGCCGACCACGCCGGTTGATGAGGATGTCGCTTTAACCGTCCAATACGGGAAGAACCCTGCGCCAATCCGATAAGTCGCTTACTGAACCAGGCCGACGGAAGGTTCCCCCGCGTTGCGCGTCTTCAGGGGCGTCTTTGCGGATCGGTCAAGAATCCGAGCTGTGTGATACCAGCTTCGTGCGCCCGAGCCATCACGTCCGCGACGCGCTCATAGCGCACGTTTCGGTCCGCGTGCAGGCGAAGTTCGGGCTGCGGCTTCGCGGCCGCTGCGGCGAGCAGCTTGGTGGCAAGCGCGTCCTCGGCGATGTGCTCGCCGTTCCAGAGCAGCGACCCGTCGGCGGCGACGCCCACATCCACGTGTTGCGCGGCCGTCGACACGGGCTGGCTCGCAACGTGCGGCAGATCGATTTTCAGCGCGTGCTGCATCGCGGGTATCGTCACCATGAACACGATCAGTAACACGAGCATGACGTCGACGAGCGGCGTCATGTTGATTTCGTTCATCAGGGTGTCGTCGCCTGCGTCGTCACCGAAAGGACCGGTCATTGCCATTCGACTGCTCCTTCACTCGTGGTGCCGTTGTGCTGGCCGAGCGTTACGACCGGGCTGCGCGAGGCCGGCTGCGCCCCCGCCACCAGGTACGCGTGAAGATCATGCGCAAAGCGATTGAGCTTGCGTACCAAAGCCCGGTTTGTCCGCGTGAGCGCGTTATATCCGAGCACGGCGGGGATCGCAACGAAAAGGCCGAACGCGGTCATGATCAGCGATTCGCCGACGGGGCCGGCCACGTGGTCGAGCGAGGCCTGTCCGCTTTCGCCGATCGTGATGAGCGCGTGATAGATACCCCAGACGGTACCGAAGAGGCCGACGAATGGTGCGGTGCTGCCGATCGAAGCGAGCATCGCGAGGCCGCCTTGCATGTGCGCGATGCACTCATCCAGGGTGTCTTTCAGGCAGCGTGTGATCCACTCTGAGACACCGATACGCTCGCTTAGCTGGGCGTGCGTATCGCGATGATGGGCTGCCGCTTCCCGGCCGGAGAGCGCCAGGGCAAGCAATGGATTTTGCTCGGGCGATTTCTTCACCTCGATGAGACCCTGCACGCCGGCCTCGAATGAGCCCGCTTGCCAGAATGGCGCGGCGGCGCGATCGACGAGGTGCGTGAGTTGCGCGATTCGCCACAGCTTGACGACGATCACCACCCACGAGAGTACCGACATGGCGAACAGCACAACGAGGATGGCGCGCGTGATCGTGTCGCCCTGTTCCCAGACGTTTGCAAGACCGTAATGTTGCATAACGCGTTCTCCATGACCGCACGCGCGGCCGGTTCGATCAATCATCCAGTCAGTTAGCGAGCCCGAATACGAACGGCTGCTCGAACACCACTCGCACCGGCACGCCCGCGTCGCGCGAGGGGCGGCACGTGCCGCTTCGCAGCGCATCGAGCGCAGCGTTATCGAGGCGCGTGTACCCGCTGCTTCGCACGATCTGGGCACTTTCGATGCGACCGTCCACGTCGACGACGAAACGTACGACCGCCGTGCCCGCCTCGCCGCGTCTTTGCGCGGCTTCAGGGTAATCGGGTTGCGCGATGCTGCAATCGACGTGCGAGACGGGCTTCGGCGCACGCATCGCCTGCGGCGGTGCGGTGGGCTCGGGTGTCGACGGCGCAGCGGATGGTGCAGCGGTTGTCGGCGTACCGGCGAGCGGGGGCGAAGGAGGCGTTGGCGCGACTGCCTCTTCGTGACGCGCGAGCGTGCCCGGCCGTTGCGCGGGTTGTGGCGGCATGGCGATTTTCTTGTTTGTTTCGGGTATTGCACGCGGCTGAGGCGGTGTGTGCGCTGGCGTCGGCACCGCGGCGCGCGGCGGCACCGTAACCGCAGGCGGGCTTGGCATGCTCAGCAGACGCGCGACGATCGTACGCGGCATTTCGCGCGGCTCGACGCGCGCCGGCCCCTCGCGTATCAGCCACAACGCGAGCGCTGCGTGCAGTGCGAGTACCGAGGCGAGCGCTACGGCGACTTCGCGCATGGCGCGAATCCGTCCATCGTGTCGAGCGTGTTCAGCGGTGGCCATCGCTTGCATCGCGAACGTTGAGGCGGCGCGCGCCGCCTGGAATCGATCCGTTACCCGGCGATTTTCCTCCGCGCGGCCCCGCCTTGCACGCCCGGAGGCCCTGGCCGCGCGTATCCGCGATGTTTTTCCAGTTACCGTGCATTCTGAGGCAGCTTCGCGATGGGCGCGATCGTGTTGCGCCGGGCGACTGGCGTGACGCTGGCGGTGCGGGAACGCCGTGTTCCGCCAGCCCGCACGTTCTCAACCGGGCGTCAGTTCCACGCATAGCGCAGTCCGACCCACGCACCTCGCGGCGCTCCCACGCCGACGAACTGTTCGTTCACGGGATTCGCCGCGTCAAACGTGTGGCCCGGCCCGTTGAAGAAATTTTCGCCGAGTACGCCGAAGCTCGCGTACTGCTTGTCGAGCAGGTTGGTTACTGTCGCGAAGATCAGCAGTTGCTTCGTCACGTTCCAGGTTGCGTCGAGGTCGATCAGAAAGTAGCTGCCGATCGTGCCGTTCACGTCCTGATTGTTCTCGTCGCCGCGCGCGAAGATGCTGCCGCGCCACGTGAGATTCGCGCCGAAATTGACCCGCGAAACCGGCGTGTAATCGAGCCGCACTTTCACCGTGTTCGCGGGAATGCCAGGAATGCGGTCGCCAGGACGCACGACGATATTGCCGTTCGCGTCGGCGCTCGAGTTGCTCGGGCTGCTCGACACGAAGGTCGATTGATAGGTCGCGTCGACGTAGCTGTAGTTCGCGCCGATGCCGACCGGACCGAATTTCGTGTGCGTGCCGACCTCGAAGCCCTGGCGGCGCGTTTTGCCGACGTTCTGGAAGAAGCCCTGACTGCTCGCACCGGCGCTGATGAACTGGATGTCGTCGGAGAGCGTGGTGCGCCACGCAGCCGCGTTCCAGGTCGTCGCTTGGCCGATTTGGCCGCGCGCGCCAATTTCGAACGTCTTCGCGATCACAGGCTTGAGATCCGGATCAGCGAGAAAGTCGTTCGGCAGCGAGCAGGGTGCGTTCGGGTCGGCACAGGCGAGCTCGATTACGGTCGGTGAGCGCATACCCTCGTTGTAGCTCGCGTAGGCCGTAAAAGCAGACGTGGGGTTCCAGTTCAAGCCCACGGCCGGATTGAATCGCGAGAACGTGTGACGTCCGTCGAGTGCCGGCTGCAGGCCTGTTTCGTCGCCGATGTCGGCGCGCGCCCAATCGTAGCGACCCGAGACCGTCGCGGATAACTGCTGAGTGAGCGAGAGCGTATCGCTGAAATAAAGCCCGTAATTTGCGCTGTGTGTTTTGGCGTCGGTCTGGAGCTGGAAGTCGCCGACGCCCACCGTCGCGCGCGTCGCCGTAAAGAAGGCGTCCTGCTGCGATTGAAGGAATCGCGAATTCGCGAGGTCCGCGCTTGCGCCGAGCACGAACTGGTTCTTCATGCCGAGCAGCTTCCCGAGCAGCGTTAGCTGCAGACTCGCGCCGTAGCTGTCAGTCGTGATGTCCGATTGCGCGTTGGAACCGGGAAACGAAGCAGGGTTGGCAGGATCGAAATCGCTGTTGGTATTGCTGCTGATATTCGTGTTGTCGTAATGGCGGTAATACATATTGCCGCTAAGCTCGACGTTGTCGCTGAAGTAGTGGTCGCCCGAAAGCGTCACCCAGGCGACGCTGTTCTTGTTCTGATCCGGGAACGTGTAGGCTTGCCGCGGGTTGTCGAGGAACGAGCGGGGGATCGTCTGCGAACCCTGCAGGTCGTTGTCCGCACCGCCCGAGGAGAGCGAGAGTGTTGTATCGGCGTCGGTGTAGCGCAACTTTCCGAAGCCCTGGCGCACCCTGCTCGAGTTGTGGTCGGCCCAGCCGTCGTCGTTGGCAACGTTGCCGGTGACGTAGTAATCGAGGTTCGAACCGATCGTGCCGCCCTGTTCGAGCTGCGCGGTCTTGCGCCCCCATGAACCGCCGCTCACCTCGGCGTTACCGCCGGGGTGGTCGCGACCGTTCCTGGTCGTGATCGCGAGCGCACCGCCGAGTGTATTGAGGCCGTAGGTCGGGTTCGAGCCTGGAATCAGCTGGATCGTGTCGATGGCCTGCTGCGGAATCAGGTCCCAGTTGACCACGTCGCCGAAGGGCTCATTCACGCGCACGCCGTCGAGAAAAACCGAAAGCCCCTGCGGCGTGCCGAGCAGCGGGGAAGCCGTGAAGCCGCGATAGTTTACGTCGGTCTGGTAGGGATTCCCCTGGGCCTCGTTGATATCGACGCTCAGCAGGTTCTTCTCGAAGTAGTCGCTAAGCGTGGGGCGGTGCTGCTGCGCGATGTCGCTGGCGCGTACGGTTTGCACGTTCGCCGGAACCTGCGTGAGCGGCGTGCCGATACCGAGAAGCGGCGTTGTGCCGATCACGACGATAGGAGCGAGCTGCGTGGCCGGGCTGGAGGCGGGCACGGTGGCCATGTCCGCAGGCGGCGCAGACTGCGCAGTCTGCGCGCGGACGGCGAGCGGCATGCCCGCGATCGCGGAGCCGAAGCATAGGGCGAGGCCGGCGCAATGTCTGACGCGCGGCGAGGGACGAGAGGTTCCGGCGATATGCATTGTTCTTTTGTGCCTGGCGTGCTCGGGAGCAAGTTCTTGTCGGCGTGACCCGCAGATGCGATGGGTCGCCGGAGCTTTGCACAGACACTGCGGGTTGTCTCCTGGAGGATTTACTGAAGCGGGCGGAACCGCACGTGAAGTGCATGCTGAATTGCTCAATTGCGCCCGTCATGTTGCGGGAAGGAACATCGATCTTTTCGGCTTACACGGAGCTTGCTCGCGATTACCGGCAAGCAACGTCTGATCAAGAGAAGCCGTGTATTCGTCTGTTTGATAGCTTCTGCATTTATCCGGAAGCGTGAACAGGCGAAAACCCGGAAGTTACGGCCTCTGGTTCAAGCGCTGGTTGGGACGCATTGGGACGGCTGGGGATGTCGAAACGTTAATAAACTAAGGCTGCGGTTGCCGCGCCCCAGTATGTCTCATTGAGGCGACTTCAATGTTGACAGTTTTAATGAAGTTGCCCTAGCCTTGCACTGAAATTAAACGGCTGTGCGTGGCGGGATTTAGGCATGATAAACCGGAACATTGATTTTAGATTCGTATTCCTTAATTAATGATTCGTCAAATCCGCAACGCGATCCGGCGTGCCACGCAACACTGTATGCACCTCGGTGCAACGAATAACCGGCGCCCGTGTGTGTTTTTGGGGCGGGCTACGTGCGCGATGGCAGCCACACGGAATTCTTTGTGTTCGCGACGCCAGCTGGCACGACACTCACGAGGAATCCGCTCGTCGCCCAATCGCAGGTCACGACCTGTGTCGGCGTGATGCACAGCATTTGAGTCGGGGCTGGTCAGATGGTCTGAAATTGTCGACTGCTTTTGCCGACGCTGCGGCGCGGAGAATTTTAGAGCCGTAACGATAACCACAACCAAAAACGGAAAAGATCACCGATGATCGGCAAATGGCAGCACAGATGGCGCTGTTTACGACGGGTGCGCGTTTTTGTCGCGCTGGGGACGTTACTCGTTGTGACGCCGTGCGCCTGGGCGCAGGCTTCGGTGACGCTCTACGGCGTTATCGACACAAGCGTTGAGATCACGAATCCGGGTGGCGGGTGGGTGACGCGAATGGATTCGGGCGCGTATCGCGGATCGCGATTCGGCATGCGGGGAAGCGAACCGATCGGGGATGGAACGAGCATTCTGTTTGCGCTCGAGAACGGCTTTAGCTCGGCCAATGGCACGTTAGCGACAGCGGGTACGCTGTTCAACCGTCAAGCCTGGATCGGTGCGGGCGGTCCATGGGGCGAGGTGCGCGTGGGGCAGCAATACTCGCCGATCTATATCCCGTTTAAAGGCGAGATCGATGCATTTGGCGCTGGGACGATTGCGTCGGGGCTGAACAATTTTTCGAAGATCACGCCATATGTTAGCAACGCGATTACGTATCTGTTGCCTCATATTGCGGGATTTGATGCGACTGTAATGATGGCGCTGCGTGCACCGGGCGACAACAATGGCAATGGACTTGCGGGTAACTTCGAGACCGTTTCGTATCGGTACGGGCCGCTGCGGATCGCGTACGCGCATCAGCAGACACACGGGAGCGGCGCGCTACGCGCGAACATGGGTGGCGTGACGTATGAAATCGAAAAAACAACGTTGTTTGCAGACTGGTTCAATGGGGCAGGGAGTGGCGCATCCGCACTTCACAACGACGGGATTGCCGTATCGTTGCGCTACGCATTCACGGTGCGGTTAAACGCTTCGCTTGGCTACGCGTATGTGCGCGATCTTTCGGGGAAAGATAACGATGCCGACCAGTTTAGCGCGATGTGCGAGTACAACTTCTCGAAGACCTTGCTGTTCTACGCGAGCGCGGGTTGGCTGCGCAACCGTAACGACGCGACGTTCACGCTGCGCGGCGTGAATGTGATTGGTCTGCCGCCGACCTGGCCTGGCGCGCCGGTGCGTGGTGTGCAGCTCGGCATGATCGATCGTTTCTAGGCTGTGGCGTTGGACCGCTCGCAATAGTGACAGGCGTCGGTGGCAGGGTACGCAAATTGTGCCTTTGATAAGCAACGCTACATCGCCTGGCCATTCTTGTAATTCAACTAGGTGATCCCTATGCTTTTCCACAGGGATCTGGTTCCTCGCCTGTTCAATCCCGATGTTTGTCGTGAATCTCCACGACTAGTCTCCACCAGTCATTGAACGACTCCGCCAGGCGGGGCTCTTTCTTCAGACGGCCACTTTTTTCCGGTCGTGCGATTTGTTTTCTACTGGAGAGGGAAAATGCGAACTCCTTCCGAAAGGAAAAGCGCATCCCGGCATTTGCGGCTGCGGTGGCGGAGTCCGGCTGTCGTCGCCGTCGTCACGCTGATGGGTGGAATTGTTGCCGCCGATCCCGCTGCTGCGCAAAGCGCGGGGGACTGGCCGATGGCCGGGCAAAATCTCCGTAATACCCGCAGCGCCGCGACAGAGCGAGCGATCGGGTTGGACAACGTGGCGAAGCTGACCCCGCGCTGGTCGCTCGACACCGACGGTGGTCGACGGCGTTGTCTATTTTCCGGACCTCGGCGGCACGATATGGGCGGTGGATGCCGCTAACGGACAAGTGTTCGTTATTGCGGACATATCGAGCGAGACCGATCGTGCGGGCAGGATGGATCGTTGAAGGCCCGGTCGAAAAACGACCGGACTATTTGCTTTATGCGTGTCGGCGCGAAGGGGCGCCGTGCTAGTCGCGATCGACGAGGTTACGCACATCGATTCAAGGCGGGACGGTTCGCAATGTGCAGGCGGCAGATCCATCGTTCAACCGTTCGCCCACCACAGGTAGTCTTTACCCGGAGATTTCGAAATGTCGCTTGCGCTCTATGGCCATCCTTTTTCCGCGTACACGCAAAAAGTGCTCATCGCGCTGTACGAAAACGGCACGTCCTTCGAGTTCCGTTGTCTCGGGCCGGATTTTCCGCAGCACTCCGCCGAGTGGCAGCGTCGCTGGCCGGTGCGCAAATTTCCGCTGCTGGTGGACGGCGAACGCAACATCGCTGAATCGAGCATCATCATCGAATACCTGCAACTTGCGCATCCCGGACCGGTTCGCTTGTTGCCCGCCGACCCGACGGCAGCGCTGGACGTGCGTTTCCTCGACCGTTTCTTCGATCTGCACGTCATGAGACCGGGTCAGCGTGCCGTGGACGGCGCTTTGACGGGTGATCCGGTGAGGCGTGCAGAGGGGTTGGCTTTTGCGACGAAGAAGCTGGAAATCGCCTACGCATGGCTCGAAAAGCAACTGGCGGGCCGGACGTGGGCCGCTGGCGAGGAATTTACGCTGGCGGACTGCGCGGCGTCGCCCTCGTTGTTTTACGCGGACTGGATATGCCGGATTCCCGAGACCTTTTCCGTGCTGCGTGCCTATCGTGCGCGACTGCTCGCCCGACCGTCCTTCGCCCGGGCGGTCGAGGAGGCGCGGCCGTTCCGGCCACTGTTCCCGCTCGGCGCGCCCGAGCGGGATTGATGTCTTGCCCCACAAATCATTGCGCGAAGACCGAATTTATTTTCGTGTGATACGGATTGCTTATCAAATATCGCGGGCAAAAAAGCTGTAGGGAGGGCGCGTTAGCCTCCGGCCGCGCTCGCGCGGCGGAGGCTGCCTGAATCAGCGGTTACCGTCCAGCAGATCGTTGAGCATTTCGTCGAACGCGGCCTGGGCGTCTTCCAGTTCCTGGAGCGCGGCGTCAAAGGCCGTCAGCGCGAACTGGGAGGGGTGGCCGTCGCCAGTCGGGGGAAACTGCGACTGCAGTGAGGAGAATGCCGTCTTGACCCGCTGCGTAGCGGTCAGGACGCGCTCCATGGCCTGGGATTCTTCGGCTCGCGCCTCTTCTGGATTCATCGAAAGCTCCGGTGTGAGATGGGGTTTGTCGGTGAGGGCAACGCTCACGGTAACGGCAGGCTGCCGTCGGCTTTCACTTCGCGCAACGACAGCGATGATTCCACGGACGTCACGCCCGGGAGGCTGCGCAACTGGTCGCGCATGAACGTGCCGTAGTCGTCCAGATCGCGAGCGACGATCTGCAAAATGTAGTCGGCCGAACCGGAAACGTTATGGCACGACACGATACGCTCAATCGCGCAAACTTCGCGCTCAAAACGATTGGCGAGCGCCCGGTCGTGCACGGCGAAGCGCACGTACACAAACGCCACTACGCCATAACCGAGCGCCCGGCGCGAGAGCACGGCGCGGTACCGCTCGATAACGCCGTCTTGCTCGAGACGCTTGAGGCGGCGCGCGCAAGGCGTTTCGCTCAGGCCGACCGTTTCGGCGAGCCGCGCGTTCGAGATTCGTCCGTCTGTCTGCAGCGCACCGAGTATCGCCCGGTCCAGTTTGTCGAGATCGCTCATTTGGTGTGAGTGCTTTTCCTCTTGATCGGATTTGATTTTAGTGCATTGCTCCAAAAATGGAATTTCAGAAGTAGAAAATCGCCAGAAATCGCTCTGCCAATGGCGCGAACATAGAGCCACTTTCTTGCGAGGCCATCATGATTTCCGCCCACCTGATGTTCATGTTCATCATCGCCCTGATCATCGTCTGCGCCTTGCCCGGCGCGGACATGGCGCTCGTGATGCAGACCAGCATGAGCCGCGGGGCAAAAAGCGGTTTCGCGGCTGCATGCGGACTGGGCGTTTCCCGCGCGACGCACGTGACGCTGTCCGCATGCGGACTGGCGGCGTTGCTGCACAACGCGCCATGGCTGTATGAAGTCGTGCGCTACGCCGGTGCGGTTTATCTCACATGGGTGGCCGTGCAGATATTCAGGGCGCCGGTGTTCGCGCTGCCCGAGAGTGCGGTGGCGCCCGCGACGCGCTCGCGCCGTGCCGACTTCGTGAAGGGCTTGCTGACTAACCTGCTCAATCCGAAGGCGCTGCTGTTCTGCTCGGTGCTGCTGCCGCAGTTCATCCGGCCGCAGGCTGGCTCGGTATGGCTTCAGGTGCTTCAGTTAGGCGTCGTGCTCGTAATCGTATGCGCGCTGTTCGACGTGATCTACGTCCTTGGGGCGGCGCGCATTGCGGTGTGGCTGCGCAAGCACCCGCTTGCCCAGACCGTGCAGAAGTGGGCGTTTTCGTCGGCACTGGTCGGCTTCGCCGTGCGGCTGTCGCTCGACTGAAAGGGTGGCGCGCAATGCGCCGCCATTTTTACGGCACGGACCAGGTCGCGCGTGAACTGGCGGGCTGCCATGAAACGCCAGCCCGCTTTGCACGTGCTTACCGTTCTATTTCGCGCCGAGGTAGTCGGCCTTGCCTACTTCCACGCCGTTGTGACGCAGGATGTCGTACGCCGTCGTGATGTGGAAATAGAAGTTGGGCAGCACGAAAGTCAGCAGGTACGTCAAGCCGTTGAACTCAATCGGGCCGGAGCGCATCTTGAGCGTGATGGTGCGCGCTTCGGTGCCGTCGATCTGCTCGGGCTTGAACGTGTTGAGATAGTCGATGGTCTTCTGGATGCGTGCGTCGAGTTCGTCAAACGTCACTTCGACGTCTTCGTACTTCGGTGCCTCTACGTCCGCGAGACGTGCGACACAGCCCTTGGCGGTGTCGGTCGCGATGTGGATCTGACGCGCGAGCGGGAGCATGTCGGGGAACAGCCGCGCTCCGGTCAGCACGGTCGGGTCAATCTGCTTTTCCGCTGCATGTGCCTGTGCTTTGCCGATGATTGTCTGCAGGTTGGTGAGACCGCGGACCAAAACGGGTACCGAGGCTTGAAACATGGTGATGGACATGGAAATTCCTCGTTCATTCGAATGTGCGCGTCGCGCTCCGGGCAGGAGCTGACCGTCGGTCATTATGCGCTATCGAAAGCTCCGCCGCCATTGGCCGAACGGCCGATCTTGTGCGGGCGCCGAGCTTTTGCGAAAGTGTCCATCGAGTGTTGCAAGGGCGTGACAGTAGCCCATTCGCACACATGCTTCGCCATTCGCCTGGCATTCCGAATCGAAATTTCTTCCCCGTATATTGGCGCTGGCGTGCGATGACTTCAACGAACGGTCCGGGCGTGCGTCGGCGCAGACATACGCCGCGTTGTTCACGGCGCAGCCAGAGGAATTTCGTCACCTTCGCCTCTTTTTTCCACCGTTTGTCGTCCTTCGCCACGCGAGATTTTGAATGTGCTGTAATCCGACCTGGACGATCCAGTTCGCATCGCATGGTGCGCCTTCCCATGAACGCAGAAAAGGTAGCAAGACGCGGCATCGCGCGTCGCATGACTGAAGGCCTTGGCTGTCGCAAGCGTGCCTCGCGCGTTGCGTTGGTGTTACTCGCGGCTGGTAGCGCGAATCTGCTGGCGAGCGTCGCGCGAGCTTCGCCATTGCTTGACTCACGTGTGAACCAGCAGTCGATTGGCGAAACGATTTGCCGCCCGGGCTATGCCGATGCTGTCGCGCTTCCGTTCGAGCAGGCGATGGCGCACAAGCACCGCCTGCTCGCGCAGCGCGGCATCGATGTCGACGACGGCCCCTCGTACGCGCTCGACCAGCGCGTGCCTGTCGTGCTCGGTGGTTCTCCCCACGCCGAAGCGAATCTCGACCTTCTGCCATGGGCCGGCCGCGCAGGCGAGCGCCGCAAGGTGCGGCTCACTGTCCAGCTCAAGCGATGCGTCTGTGGGGGACAAATCTCGCTGGCAGTGGCGCAGGCCGTGATCTCGGGCGACTGGGTGCGCGAATACGAACGTTTTACGCGAATGGCATGCGGCGCGAGCACCGCCTCCAGACTCATGACCAGGAGCGACGACAACCACTGAATCGCCCGTACTTGCTTGAGTCACGACTGTGTCGCTTGAGCGCGGGGAATTTCTTCACGACAATATGACGCAGTGCAGTGAGCCTGCATTGATAATATCCTGATGAATGTCAAGAAAAAGGAGGTGCGAATGATTGTGTCTACTCTGTCTCTCCTGTTGTTCTCGGCCTTGCTCGGCCACGCCGTAGGGACGCGTGCACGCGCTCGCGCGAGCCTGCAACCCGTCCGCGTGCATGCGCAACGCACACGTTACCCCCGGTAAGCGATCGTGCACCTCACCGTCTGGAATGTCCCCGAATCCTGTAGCGAGCAGGAGGTGCGTGTGTTTTTCGAGCGCGAACTCGGCCACCTTGCGAAGGGCGTAACCGTTTACGACGCCGGCACGCCGAACGCGCACGCGGACCTCGAACTTAAGGCCGACGTACCGTACGTCGCCGAGGCCGTAGCGCGCGAGCTTCAGGGGCGCAGGTTGGCGGGCGTGGCGTTGCGGGTCAGCGCTGCACCATTCGACGATGAGGCCTCGCAGCAGCAGCGCTGATCCTTTTACGCCCGTTCAGGCAGCCGGCGGTAGTGGATCTTGTGGCGTGAAGGGCAGCGCGCGTTTGTGGCGTGTGCTGTCGTAAAAGCGCAGGATTGTCGCGCGAACGTTCTCGCTAACGGGCTTGCCTTCCAGAAAATCGTCGATCTCCTCGTAGCTCACGCCGTAGGCGTCCTCGTCCGGGCGCAGAGGCCGCAAATTCTCCAGATCGGCCGTCGGCGTCTTGTCTACGAGGCGCTGCGGTGCGCCCAGCGCCTGAACGAGTGCACGCACGCGACGCTTGTTCAGGCCCGCGAGCGGCAGCACGTCCGCTGCGCCGTCGCCGAACTTCGTAAAGAAACCCATCAGCGATTCCGCGGCGTGATCGGTGCCGATCACGAGACCTGCTCGCGCGCCCGCCACCGCGTATTGCGCGATCATTCGTTGCCGCGCCTTGATGTTGCCGAGCACGAAATCCTGTTGTGCGGCATCGGCGACGGAGAACCCACCGGCCAGTAGCGATGCGAGCATCGCGTCGGCGGCGGGACGGATATCGACCGTCAGCGTTTCGTCCGGGCGGATGAATGCCAGTGCTTCAGCGGCGTCCGCTTCGTCGCGCTGGACGCCATACGGAAGCCGCATCGCCACAAAGCGCGCGGCGTAGCCCGCCTGGCGCAATCGTTCTGCGCACAACTGGCCGAGCCGCCCTGCCGTGGCCGAGTCGATGCCGCCGCTGATGCCGAGCACCAGTGTGCGCAGCCCGCTCGCGCGCAAGTGGGCGCAGAGGAAATCGACGCGGACCGCGATTTCCGCCGTGGCGTCGAAGCCCGGGGTGACGCCGAGCGCCGTGGTGATCTGCTGATGAGCGAGTTCGCGCCCGGCCTTGGAAGTGGATTCCATTGGCGGTTCCCGATGAGATCGGCGACAACGTCATACGTCGCCGATGCCTTGTCTGGTTTAATGGTGAGTGATTGCGCGTTGGGTTCCTGAAGGGAATCCAAACGTCGCGCGCGGCGCTCCTAAACAGTTACGATGCAGCCGATTTCACACGATACGCGTAATCAAGCCAAACTCACGATGGACAAAAAAATCCGGCGCCCGCTCGGCGCAAACGTGGATGCGGGCATTTGCGGTGGCATCCCGAACTTCTTTCATCATCGCAAGCTGAAGTGGCCGCTGCTCAAGCGCTTCGCGCTTTGTGCCGCGGCTTGCCTGTGGTCGGCTGCGGGCACTACGTGGGCCGCGGACGCTGCCACTGTCCCGGCCGTCGACGCCGTATCGGACGTGGCCGACGTGGCGGACGCCGTGCCCGAACCAGCGGCGTCGGCGCCTCAATCCACGTCTTTGCCAGAGTCGCCCGCCAGTGCACCTTTCGCTGCCGCGCCGTCAGCCGGTGAACCGGCGTCTGCGCCCGCCGTGCTCACGCTCCCCGAACATCCGCAACTCACCGACGAGCAGGCCGCCGAAGAAAACCACCGTGCGCTGGAGATGCGCGCCGTCTTTGCGCGCGAGGTGACGCGTCGCCTGCACGTGCCGCTCGCGGACCAGCGCGCTTACGGCGAGCGTCTGCAGGCGGCGCTCGACGAGCACGACCTCGGCGAGCTGGCGGGCGAATTCGTCATTCTCGTCGATCGCGCCGCGACCGTTCAGGCGCTCTTCATCTACTTCCGCGCGATGCCGGACGAGCCGTGGCTGATGATCGGCTCGTCGCCGGTGGCGACGGGGCGGCCTGGCGAGTTCGACCATTTCCTGACGCCGCTCGGCGTGTTCCTGCACACGCCGGACAACATGGACTTCCGCGCGGAAGGCACGATGAACCAGAACAACATACGCGGCTACGGCAAACGTGACATGCGTATCTACGATCTCGGCTGGGTGGATGGCGAGCGCGGCTGGGGCAAGGGTGGCTTCTCGCCGATGCGATTCCAGATGCACGCCACCGATCCCGACCGGCTCGAGCCGCTGCTCGGCATCCGCCACTCGAAGGGCTGTGTGCGGATTCCGGCCTCGCTGAATGTGTTCATCGACCACCACGGCATCATCGACGCCGAATACGAGGCGCTCGTCGCGTCGGGCAAATCGCTCTGGGTGCTGCACTCGGACCGGCAGCCCACGCCGTGGGCCGGCCGCTTTATCGTCGTGGTCGATTCGGAGCGCAAGACGCGTCCGGCGTGGTCGCCTGCGCCCGGCAGCAAGGCGCGCGCGAAGGTGCCGGCGGGCGGCGACAAGGCGGATTGAGCGCCGGCCGGCGCGCCTGTGCCGTCCGCACGGCTCAGGCGCGGCGCGGTTCGGTCCTGGGCGCAACGCCTCGCCGCGCGATCAGCACGCCGGCGAGCGCCACCCCAAAGCCGGCGAGTTGCACGGGCAGCAAGACTTCACCGAACAGCACCCAGCTTTCGAGCGCGGCGAGCGGCGGCGCGAGAAAGAGCAGGGCGGTGGCGCGTGCGGCGTCGCCGTTGCGGACCATCCAGACAAGCAGGGTCACACCGGCGCCCGACAGCATCGCGATCCCCCACCCGAGCGAGATCCAGAGCGTCGCGGATGCGTTCCATCGATGTTCGCCCAGCGCGAGCGCAAGCAGCGCCGCGACGATGGCCGCGCCTGCGTTCTGGACGGCACTGGCGCTGCGGATGTCGGCAAGCGCCAGCGACGTCTTCTGATAGAGCGTCCCCGCTGTGATCGAGCCGACTGCGGCCACGGCGACGATCACCACGAGGAGCGGGTTCGCCTGATCGTGCGTCGACGGGGTGCCATGCACGGCGGCCTGCAGTTTCGGCATGAGGACGAGCACGACGCCCGCGAGCCCGAGCGACATGCCCACCCAGCGTTGCTGCGAGAGCCGTTCGCCGAAAAGCCGTGCGGCGAACGCGGCTGTGAGAAGCGGCTGCAGCGCGCCAAGCAGCGCCATCACGCCCGCACTCAAACCCTGCGCGACGGCCCAGTAACCCGCTCCCAGATAGACGCCCTGCAGCAAGGCGCCCGCGATCAGGTGCTTGCCGAATTCGCGCCCGCGCGGCCAGGGCGCGCGCGCGATCAGCGCGACGGCCGTGAAAAGTGCCGCGGTCCCGCCGAAGCGGGCAAGCAGGAACAGATTCGGATCGGCATAAGGCGCGATCGCACGGGCGACGACGAATCCCGTCGACCAGAGGACGACGAAGAGGGCGGGGGCTAGGGCGGCGAGCATGGGTGTCGGTTGTGGGGGCGCAGTTCAGCGCGCGGGGGGCGACGCGAATGGCTCGCAGTGTCGCCTGGCCCGCCGGTACCGGTCTTGTTCAGGACTGCACTGGCCCGATGCGCGGATTGCGACCGCGCCGCGTCGGTCTTTAATGCAGGATCACGATCGCCGCCGCGCCCAGCACGGCGCCGCATAGCGCGCACGCGATGAGCAAGGTGCGCGTGCGCCGTTGCTCGTTGCGCAACGAGCCGACAAGGTCGGTGTGCGGACCGTGCGCACCTTGTGTTGACGCATGCTGCTGCAGGTAGCGAAAGAGCATTTGCGGCACGCGTGGTCCGATCTGCGCGAGATGCGGCAATTCCTCGGAAAGCCGCCGTATCCAGCCGCGATGATCGAGGTCGCGCTGCGCGATGCCGGCGAGCGTGCGCTCGGCGATACCCCATGCATCGACGCCCGGATGAATCGTGCGCGCGAGGTCTTCTGCCTGGGTGAAGGCGCGCTGCGCGGCGGCGAGCCTCGGCGACACCGCACCGCCGAACGGCTGCACGGCATGCAACAGATCGTGGAACAGTGCGCCCGCGCTACGCGTGTCGACGTCGCTGGCGAAGTGCGCCTCGCCGCGCGTGCGCAGTTCCGCCTCGATCTGTTCGCTGCGCGCGTGAACGCCGACGTGTCCGGCGGCCTGGTGCAGATCGGCGAGCGCGCCGTAGTCCTGCCGGAAGAGCGCCGTTGCGCCGTGGACGAAGAACTCGCGCTCGGGTGACGAGAGGCTCGTCATCAGCGACGATCCCGCAAGCACGAGGCGACCGAGCGTCGGCGGCTCGACGCTGACCGCCACGTGGCGCGCGTCGAGCGTGGCGTGAAAGAAGCCGTGCTCGAACGCCTGCTGCGTGACCACTTCGACCAGATGAGTGGCCACGCGCGTCACGTTGATGTGATGTTCGGCAAGACCTGCGACGTCAGTGATGCTCACCGTGTCGATGTGCTGGACGGCGAGCGTGTGCGGTGTGCAGAGGTCCCAGATCACATCGGGGACGACGACGCGCGGATTCTTCTCGAGGTGGTGGCTCGCCTGGCTCAGGTTTGCCGCTTGCGCGCGCAAGTCGAAGCGCCGCTTCAGGTCTTCGCGCAGTTCGAGGGCCAGCTTGTGCAACTGCAACTGGCGGGCGGCACCCGAGAACCGTTCCATCCAGCGCGCGACGCCACACAGCAATGCGGCATCGTCGTCGACTTCCTCGATGTGGTCGGTGCGCAATACGCGCAGCGTCACCAGCTGATGACCGCCGACCGGCAGCGCCAGCCGCGCGATGTGCGTCTCTTCGCACCAGCCGTGGTGGACGGGCGTCGGGGCGATCCACGAGAAGAGCGTCTTCGGCGGCTTGCCGAGCGCGGCGTAGAGCGCCGCTTCGAGCGCATCGGGCGCGAGCGGGGCCTCGAAGTGTTCGAGCGCGTTGATGCTGTCGTGCAGCGTCGTCGCCGCGAGTTCGGGCCGCTCGGCGAGCGTCTGCCCGAACGCGACAGCGAGCGGCGCGAGACGCGGCAGCGCGCCGTGCAGGCTCGCGGCGAGGCGCTCATCGTCGCGCATGCGCACGGCGAGCGAGACGAACCAGTGCAGCTTATGATGCTCGGGCGCCGCGAGCCAGATCAGCCTGACGCCATAACGCAGCGCACAAAACAGCAGCTTGAGTTGACGAAATGTTGAACGCATTGGCGCAGCAGTCGAGGGAACGCGCGCCGCCCGCGCAACGGACGGCCAAGCGCGAGAGTAGCAGGGATGCGTCCGCGATGGCAGTGCCGCGGCACCCGGATGTCTTGCCCGATGCGCGCGACCGGCGTGCGGCGCGGGCCGCATGATGCGCGTGTTCGCGCAATACGCGTAATACAATACGGCGGCCTTTCCGAACTCGCGCGCTTTGCGCATTCACCGAGATGCTCGCAGAACAACGTCACCAATACATCCTCTTGCAGGTCAACAGGAACGGCGCGCTTTCGGTGGCGGAACTCGTCCGCGAACTGCATGTGTCGCGCGAAACGATCCGGCGCGACCTGAATACGCTCGCCGAGCGCGGGCTGCTCGTCACCACGCACGGCGGCGCTTTATCAAGCGACCGCCGCGAACCCGATCTCGACGTGCGCGAAGCCGCGAACGCCAGCGCGAAGCGCGCCATCGGCGAGCGCGCTGCCGGGTTCGTACCAGACGGTGCGTCGGTGATCATCGACTCCGGCAGCACGACGCACGCCGTCGCGCGCGCTCTCACCGACCGCCATCGACTGACCGTCTACACGAACGACTGGCGCATCGCACTCCTGCTCGGCCGCCGTAACGAGAACCGCGTGACGCTGCTCGGCGGCGAACTTTCCGATCACGAAGAAGCGACGTTCGGTCTTGACACTGTTCAGCAACTCGAGCAGTACCACACCGATTTCGCGTTCGTTGGTGCGGGCGGCATCACTGCCGACGGCTGGCTGACCGATTATTCGCGCATGGTCGCGGAGGTTCGCAGCCGCATGCTGCTTGCGACGGGCTGCGCGATCATCGTCGCGGATCATTCGAAGTTCGGGCGCGTCACGCCGGTGCGCATCAATGGATTCGAGCGCGCCCGCTACGTCATCACCGAACTCGCGCCGGAAGATTCGATCGCGCGCGCGATTGCGGCGCGTGGGCCGGAGTTGCTGGTCGCGTGAGTCCGGCGCGTCGGCGCTCGTTCGCGTGCTGCCGCGTGCGGGCATTCTCGTCCTGTCTGGCCCTGCACTAACTCCGCCTCTTTTTTCGCGCCGTCGTCCCAGACGAGCGAGGCTTCTTCATACTTTCTTTTCCGCACCTGGCGTGCACACGCAACGAATGATTGTGCGGTGCGAAACGTTGCCGATTGGCAATTTGTGGATTTATTTTGCAAAACGCCACATAGTCACGGCGTTGTCATCGAAATCTGTAATTCTTGCGGTGCCCGTTCAGACGGGGCTTGCACGCCGTGCGGACGACATTCCCGCGCGGCGGAGCAGTCGTCGTTTTGAGGCAGGCCCGGCGGATTGTAGACAATCTGCACTCCTCGCTGCACGGCTGGCGAAGCAGGCGGTGTAGTCCGCCGACGTTCGATCACACACGCATCGGGTATCCCCGAGCAATCTGGTTTTTGCCCTGGAGATTGACATGAACCACAAGAATCCCCTTCGCGCGGGTTTTAAGCGCAAGCTGCTGCCCATGCTTGCCGCCGCAATGCTGCTGGAAGGCTTCGCGTTCTCCGCGCATGCCGCCGACGCAGTCGTTCTCTACACGGCTGACGGCCTCGAAAACCTCTACCGCGACGTGCTCCCGGCCTTCGAGAAGAAGGAAGGCGTCAAGGTCAATATCGTGACGGCCGGCAGCGGCGAAGTTGTGAATCGCGCCAACGTCGAGAAGGATTCGCCCAAGGCCGACGTGATCGTCACGCTGCCGCCGTTCATCCAGCAGGCGCAGCAGAGCGGTCTGCTGCAGGCGTACCAGAGCGCGAACTACAAGAACGTGCCGGCCATCGCCAAGGCACCGGACGGCTCGTGGGCAACGTTTGTGAACAACTACTTCTCGTTCGCGATCAACCCCGAAGTCGTGAAGAACGAACCGAAGACGTTCGCTGATCTGCTGCATCCGGACTACTCGGGCAAGATCGCGTACTCGAACCCGGCGACGGCGGGCGACGGCATGGCCGTCATCATCCTGACGACTTCGCTGATGGGTGAAGACAAGGCGTTCGACTACCTGAAGAAGCTCGAGCAGAGCGCCAAGTTTCACACGAAGGGTACGGGTTATCTCGACGTGCTGCTCTCGCGCAACGAAATCTCGGTGGCCAACGGCGACCTGCAGATGGACCTCGACGACGCGGCCAACGGCGGCCTCTCGCTCAAGCCGATCTTCCTCGCCGTTGACGCAAGCAGCCATCCGACCACGTTCCAGCTGCCGTACGCAATCGGCCTGATCAAGAACGGCCCGAACCAGGCGGAAGGCAAGAAGCTGATCGACTATCTGATGTCGACGGATGTGCAGTCGAAGGTGCCGGATATTTTCGGCATCCCGGCTCGCACGGACGTGCCGCTTGCAGGCAAGAACGGCGACGCGGTCAAGAAGTCGATCGCCGGCGTGAAGCTCATCTCGGTGGACTGGGATCAGGTGATGGCGAAGAAGGCCGACTGGTCCGCGCGCTGGAAGAACGAAGTGATCGGCTCGTCGGGCAAGCAGATCGAAGTCGTGAAGCCGAAGTAAGCATTCAAGCCGTATCTGCATCACTTTGTCTTGGGCCGGGGTAAGTGCTGGCGCGCTTGCTCCGGCCCACAGTTTTGCATCGGATGGGACCGTGGGAGCGGAAGTGCCGGCTCCGGCCGCCACGCCAGGTCCCACCGGCAGTTTTGCATGGGACCAGAGCCAGCGACGAAACGCTGGCTCTGGTTCACATAGGAGATCAACCGGTGAATACCGCAAGCCTCGCGCCGGCCGGCATGGCCCGCGCGCAGCCGGAAGTGTCCGGCATGGCGGGCATGGAGACCGCGGGCGTCGCGGGTGTGCAGATCGACCATCTGAGCGTCCGTTTCGGCACCCGCACGGTCCTCGACGATCTATCGCTCACGATCCGCCGCGGCGAGTTGTTGACCGTCCTCGGCCGTAGCGGATGTGGCAAGACCACGTTGCTGCGCTTTATCGCCGGTTTTATTGAAGCCGATGGACTCTCCGGCTCGCTTTCCGTAGCGGGTCGCGATCTGACTCACGTGCCGCCGCACCGGCGCAACCTGGGTCTGCTCTTCCAGAGCTATGCGCTGTTCCCGCATCTTTCCGTGTTTGAGAACGTCGCGTTCGGGCTCAAGGCGCGGGGTGTGCCGTCGCGTGATATCGCGCGACGCGTGGCCGACTCGCTCAAGCTCGTGCAGCTCGGCGATTCGGGTCACGTGATGCCCGCCCAGCTCTCGGGCGGCATGCAGCAGCGTGTGGCGCTCGCGCGCGCGCTCGTGATCGAGCCGGACGTGCTGCTGCTCGATGAACCGCTTTCGGCACTCGACGCCAATCTGCGCGCGTCGGTGCGCTCCGAACTCAAGGCGCTCCACGAGCGCCTGCCCGACCTCACGATCGTGTGCGTCACGCACGATCAGGATGACGCGCTCGTGCTCTCCGACCGCACGCTGCTGATGCGCGATGGCCGCATCGCGCAACTCGGCACGCCGCAGGAACTCTACGACGCGCCGGCCGATGCCTACGTCGCGCGCTATCTCGGCGCCGCGAACTTGCTGCCGCCTAGCATCGCGTTCCCCGTCGGCGATCCACGTCACGACGTGCGCGACAAACTCGCGTGCCTGCGTCCGGAAAGCCTGCGCATCGCGCCGCTCGGAGAAGGGTCGCTGCACGGCACGATCGAATCGGTCGAATGGTATGGCTCGGTGCTGTCGGTGCCGGTGCTGCTCGACGCGATGCCGAACGAACCGGTGCTGGTCACCATGCCGCGCGGCCACGGCATGACGCCGCAAAAAGGCATGCGCGTGTCCCTGCGTTACGAGGCAGACGATGTCGTCCTTATCAACCCCTGAATCCGCGGGGCTCGCGCCGCACACCGCCGACGCGCACGCGGCCGCTGTGCGTCGCCGCGAGCGGCGTGCGCAGTGGCACATCGCTTTCCTGCTCGTGTTCGTGCTTGGGCCGATCGTGGTGTATCCGCTCGTGCGTCTCGTGCTGTTGAGCCTCACGGGCGCGCACGGCCTGAGCTTCCACGCCTATACATCGTTCTTCGGCAATCCCGAATCGCGTGGCGTAATCGGCACGACGCTGCTGATCCTGTTCGTGAGCGGGAGCCTTGCCTCGGTACTCGGCGTCGTGCTCGCCGCGATCCTGTTCTTCAAGCCGTTTCCGGGCGCGCGCCTCGTCACGCGCTTTCTCGAACTGTTTGTGGCGTTCCCGTCGTTTCTCGTCGCGTTCACGCTGATCTTCCTTTATGGTTCACAGGGCTCGGTCAGCATCGGGCTGCAACGCCTCTTCAATCTGCAAGCGCCGCCGCTCGACTTTCTGTTCGGCATGGGCGGGGTGATTCTCGCGGAAGTCGTGTTCTACGCGCCGTTCGTCGTGCGCCCGACGCTCGCCTCGTTCGCGATGCTCGACATGCGTCTGATCGAAGCTGCACGCAGCCTCGGCGCGAATACGTGGATGGTTGCCGCCGGCGTCATCCTGCCGCTCGCATGGCCGGGCATCGCGGCAGGCACGATCCTCTGCTTCCTGCTGACGTTCAACGAGTTCGGCATTTTGCTTGTGCTCGGCAGCGCGCATCTCGTCACGCTGCCGGTGGCGATCTATAGCTCGGCCACCGTCGACCTCGATCTACCGTCCGCTGCTGCTGGTGCGGTCGTGATGCTCGCCATGTCGCTTTCGCTTTACGCGTTGTACCGGCGCGTGAACCGCCGCAGCCAGGGAGGCGCTCGCAATGTCCGCTGATCCCGATCGAATCAAATTGCCGCCGCAGCATCGCCGCGCGCGACCGGTGGAGCGCGGTCTTGTTGCCCGGATCGCTGGCGGCGTGCTGCTCGGCCTCGCCGCGCTCCTGTGTTTCTGGCTGTTCGTGCTGCCGGTGATCGTCGTCGCGCTGTCGAGCGTCGCATCGCACTGGTCCGGCACGATTCTCCCCGATGGCTTTAGCATGCGCTGGTTCGAGCGCCTCGGGTCGAGCGACTTCGATGCGCTCGTCACGAGCCTCGAAGTCGGCTTCGGTGTGGCGGTGCTCGGCACGGCACTGGGACTCTGGCTTGCGCTGGCGCTGGAAGCGCGCGACCGACGCGGCCTCGGCGCGATCGTCGACACGCTCGCGATGGTGCCCAACGGCGTGCCGAGTGTTGTGCTCGGCCTTGCGGTGCTCATCGCTTATCACAAAGCGCCACTCGATTTGTCGAGCTCCGCGGCGATCGTCGTGTTCGTGCAGCTCGCGCTCGTGCTGCCGTTCTGCTACCGCTGTGCGTCGGCCGCGCTGCGCCCGGAGTTGACGGTCCTGCGCGAAGCGGCGGCGAGTCTCGGTGCGCCGCCGTCGATGGTGTTGCGCCGGGTCGTGCTACCGCAACTCGTGCCGGCCATCCGCGCCAGTCTCGCGCTCGGCTTCGCACTGTCGCTGGGCGAACTCGGTGCGACGCTCACGGTATATCCGCCTGGCTTCGCGACGGTTCCGATCGTCGTGGTGGGCGCCGTCGAGCGCGGCTATTACCTGCCGGCATCTGCGCTATCGCTGATTCTGCTCGTAGTGTCGCTCGCGGCACTGCTGATGATCGCGGCGCGCGTGCCGCGCCGCCGTGCGGACTGAGCACATGTCCCGCGCGCGGAGCGCAGCGCACGTACGCAACGACGCAACAACGCCCGATCCGGACGTCGTCGCGCCGATCGCGATGGTGCGCCACCATTCGCTGACCGAACTCGTGCGCGACGAGATCGAACGACGCATCGAGGCGGGCATGCTCGCGCCAGGAGACAAGCTTAACGAGGCCGATTGGGCCGCGCGTCTGCAGGTCTCGCGCGGACCGGTGCGCGAGGCGTTCCGCGCGCTGGAGCAGGCAGGGCTCGTGCGCAACGAGAAGCATCGGGGTGCGTTCGTGCGCAGCGTATCGGCGCTTGAGGCCGCGGAACTGGGCGCGGTGCGCACGATCCTTGAAGAGGCGGCGTGCCGGACGTTGACGGCGCAGATCGACGCGGCTCAGGTGGCGGCGCTGCGTGAGCGCCTGGATGCGATGCGCGACGCGCTCGCTCTCGACGATCGCAGGGCATACACCGATGCGCGCGATGCGTTTCGTGACGTGCTTGTGATGGCTGCAGACAACGGAAAGCTGCACGAGGCATATCGGCGATGCGTGAGCGAGTTGCGCCTCGCGCGCGTGAGGCTGCCGGGCGCCGAGGCGCTGCGTGCGTCGTACGCGGTGTACCGTGCGATCCTGAATGCGTTGGCCTCACGCAAGGCGGGCGAAGCCGCCGCGCTGATACGCGTGCAGAACGGCTAACGCCCGAACGCGGATTTTGAGCGGCTTGGACTGTGCTGAATGCAGGCGGCGATAGGCGCCGCTGCAATCGCAACAACGAGGGGGAGCGATGCCACTGAGTCTGGCGGATATTAAAGGACTGTTCGACAGCTACGGCGAGGTTGCATACAGCGGTGAGCCGGTCACGCAGTTGGAGCACGCACTGCAGAGCGGCGACTTCGCCGAGAAGGACGGTGCGAGCGAGGAACTGATCGCGGCCGCGTTCTTGCACGATCTGGGGCATTTGCTGAACCGCCAGGGCGAGACGCCGACGGTACGGGGTATCGACGATCTCCACCAGTATTTCGTGCTCCCGTTCCTGCGTGCTGTAATGCCGGACGCCGTGCTGGAGCCGATCAAGCTGCACGTCGATGCCAAGCGTTATCTGTGTGCCGTCGACGACGCATATTTTGGCCGTCTTTCTGCTGACTCGGTGCGCAGCCTGGAATTGCAGGGCGGCATTTTTAGCGCGGAGCAGGCGCGTAAGTTCCTTGGGCGCCCATTCGCAGAAGACGCGGTGCGTCTGCGTCGGTGGGACGATCTCGCCAAGGTTGCGGGTAAATCGACGCCGGACCTGAACCACTACCTGCGGATTGTCGAACGCGTAATGCAGCGTCAATCGTGATCCGGGTTCACCCGATCGACGCTTCGAAGCTGTGTTCGGTGGGGCGATTGTTCGCGCCTTGGTCCTTCCGCGGGGCTACTGCCATATTGATTACCCCATGGTGAAGCGGGGGATGTCAGGTGGATATACGTAGGCTGACATGGCGATGGGCGCATTGAAGTAGCCGGCGTGCGTGGGTTGCGTTGCTGGCCTGCGTTTGCGCACAATTCCGAGGCCCCAGCCAAACGAACGCGGCTCGCGCGTCCGTCTATCGAGTCTGGTTTGGGTACATATGTTGAGACGTCGAGTTTTGCTGGCAAGGCCATGTCGACCAGTTACGGAGTTAGCTCGAGTTAGGCACGGAGTTGGCTTCGTTAGCGCAAGAGCGCGTCGGACAGCTCCGCGCAAAAAACCGCTTGCAAGAACGCGCGGTGGTCACTAGAATGCCGGTCTTTCGCGCTTTCCATGAGAGCGCGGGGAGGCGGGAAGCCCCAAGGGGCGTGAGTGCGCGGGCGGCGGTGGTAGTGCCGGACAGGTTAAGCGAAGTAAAAAACCTGTTGACAGAAAGCCCGGCAGTCTTCATAATCTCGTTTCTCTGCTGCTGATGCAGCGACGCAGGAAACGCCGGGTAGTGAGTGGTTGGACGGCGGGTCTGCGATGCGATCTTTAAAAATTTACAGCCGATAAGTGTGGG
>NZ_RQIS01000024.1:0-34339 GCF_003837865.1 Paraburkholderia dinghuensis
ACAGGACCGTGAAACAACTCCACGCCGATGATAGTGCGGATTGCCCGTGTGAAAGTAGGTAATCGTCAGGCTCCTTATGCTGCAAGTCGAAACCCCGGACTCTCCGAAAGAGAGCCGGGGTTTCGGCGTTTACGCGCGCTCAAACGCTTCAGGAACGGCTTGCCCGGGTGCAAGACCGTAAGCGGGCACACCCCGGCGCAAGCCCGGGACGCCGACCCGGCAGGTCGCGCCGTGAAACCCACCAAAAAAAACCGTCCCGAAGGACGGCTTTCGCTCCTGGGACCCGGGCAAACTATCCCTGCGCAAGAAATCTCGTCGCTAGTTGCACCCAATATGACGAACCAACCGGCAACAGTTCGTCGTTGAAGTCGTAGCTCGCATTGTGCAACATGCACGGCCCCGAGCCGTGGCCCGCATCGCGATGACCGCCGTCCCCGTTACCCAGAAACGCGTAGCAGCCCGGCTTCTCGCGCAGCATGAACGAGAAATCCTCGGCGCCCATTGTCGGTTCGATGTTGGCATTAACGCGCTGTTCACCAACCACCTCGCGCATCACCTCCGCTGCAAACTGCGTTTCTTTGCTGCTGTTCACCGTCGGGGGATAGTTGCGGTGGAAGGTCACCTCGACTGAGCACTCATAGGCTTCCGCTGTGCTTTCTGCGATCTTGCGCAACCGCGATTCGATCAGATCCAGCGTCTGTGTCGTGAAGGTGCGGACTGTTCCGGCTAGCCACGCTTCATTCGGCACGACGTTCAACGCATCACCGGCGTGAATCTGCGTAATCGACAACACCGCCGTGTCGAGCGGTTTTTTGTTGCGCGTGATGATGCTTTGCAGTCCATTTGCGATCTGAACCGCAGTGAACACGGGATCGCGTCCGTAATGCGGCAGCGCAGCATGCGATCCGACACCTTTGATCACGATCCGGAATTCGTTGCTCGACGCCATGATCGGGCCTTCGGTTACTCCGAAGTACCCCGCCGGCATTCCCGGCCAGTTATGGATGCCGAAGACGGCATCGACCGGAAAACGCTCAAAGAGCCCATCTTCGATCATGGCTTTCGCGCCCGCCCCACCCTCTTCAGCGGGCTGGAAGATAAACACCACCGTCCCATCGAACTGACCGTGCTTCGCAAGATACTGCGCGGCGCCGAGCAGCATCGCCATATGGCCATCGTGCCCGCATGCGTGCATCTTTCCTTCGTTCCGCGAGCGGTGCTCAAACGTATTTTGTTCATGGATCGGCAGTGCATCCATGTCGGCGCGCAGGCCCACCGATCGCGTCCCATTGCCCTTTTTGAGCACACCGACCACGCCGGTTTTACCCATCCCGCGATGCACCTCGATCCCCCATTCGGTCAGCTTCGACGCGACGAGCTCGGACGTGCCGGTTTCTTCATAACGCAGTTCGGGGTGCGCGTGAATCGTTCGTCGGAGTGTCTGGATTTCGCCGTGGGCGGACTGGATTTCCGGGATCAGTTTCATGGCGGACGGTGCGTGAGCAGGTGAGCATCCGGAATCGAACCGGGTCAGGATTAATCATTCTACGCCCACGCCTTTTTTTTGCGAGACCGCATGGGCGCACCGGAGAGCGGTGGCCCGACCATACTAAAATCGCAAGACCGAAACGCCTCTCTGATTTGAAAGAGTCCCGATGAATGCATCAGCCGATTTCGCACGCGCGGTTTGTCCTCACGATTGTCCCGATACGTGCGCGATGCGCGTGACCGTCGAAGACGGCCGTGCGATCAAGATTGCGGGCGACCCCGATCACCCGCCGACGCAAGGCGTGCTCTGCACGAAGGTGAGCCGCTATGCAGAGCGCGTACATCATCCGATGCGTTTGACCCAACCGATGAAGCGCGTAGGCCGCAAAGGCGAGGGGCGTTTCGAGTCGATTAGTTGGGAAGAGGCGAGCGAAATTGCGGCGTCGCGGCTCGGCGAAATTGCGGCACGCACGCCCGAGGCGATTTTGCCGTACAGCTACGCGGGCACCATGGGGCTCGTGCAGGGCGACAGCATTGCCCAGCGGTTCTTCCACAAGCTCGGCGCGTCGCGGCTCGATCGCACGATTTGCGCCGCAGCGGGGGCTGCCGGCCTGCGCTATACGTATGGATCCAGCGTCGGCATGCACATGGAGCATTTCGCCGAAAGCGAAGTAATCCTGATTTGGGGCGGCAACCCGATCGCGTCGAATCTGCACTTCTGGACGCGAGCCCAGGAAGCGAAGCGTAACGGCGCCAAGCTGATCGCGATCGATCCGTACCGCTCGCTGACCGCGGAGAAGTGTCATCAGCACATCGCGCTGAAGCCCGGCACGGACGGTGCACTCGCGCTCGGCATGATGTACGTGCTGATTACCGACAACCGGCTCGATAACGATTACCTGGTCGCGCACACGCACGGCTACGAGGCGCTCAAGGCACGTGCGCTCACTTATTCGCCTGCACGCGTGGCCGAAATCTGCGGTATCGACGAGCAGGTCATCGTTGATCTTGCCCGTCTCTACGGTTCCACGCGCAAAGCGGCTATTCGCATGAACTACGGTTTGCAGCGTGTGCGCGGCGGCGGCAACGCCGTGCGCGCGATTGCCTGTCTGCCCGCACTCACCGGTGCATGGCGCGAGCGCGCGGGTGGCGTGCTGCTGTCGTCGTCGGGATGGGCGAACATCGACGCAAACGCGCTCCAGCGTCCCGATCTGATCCCCGGCTGGCCGAAGCGCTTGCCGCGTGTGATCAACATGAATCAGATTGGCAACGCGCTCACGCATGCGGGCGATGCCGCGTTCGGCCCAAAGATCGAGGCGATCGTGGTCTACAACTCAAATCCGGTGGCGGTTGCGCCTGATTCGCGCACGGTCGCGGCGGGCTTCGCGCGTGAGGATCTCTTTACGATCGTGCTCGAGCAGTTCCAGACCGACACGGCTGACTACGCCGATCTGTTGCTGCCCGCGACGACGCAACTCGAACACCTCGATGTCCACAAGTCATACGGCCATACGTACGTCATGGCGAATGTGCCCGCGCTCGCGCCGGTGGGCGAGGCGCGCCCAAACACGGAAATCTTCCGGACGATCGCGCGCAAGATGGGTTTGACGGAGCCTGCGCTCTTCGAGGCAGACGAAGACGTGGCAGCGCAAGCGTTCCAGTGGGGCGATCCGGTATTCGACGGCATCGACTGGACATCGCTGAAGGCAAATGGCTGGGCGAAACTCAACGTTGCCGATGCCCCGTTCGCCAATGGCGGTTTCCGCACGCCGTCGGGCAAGTGCGAGTTTTACAGCGACGTGCTCGCGAAAATGGGTCTTGACCCACTGCCTGATTACCTCCCGCCGTATGAGTCGGCGGACGGCGCGCCAGAACTCGCGGCCCGCTATCCGCTCGCGATGATCTCGCCGCCCGCGCGCAATTTCCTCAACAGCACGTTCGTGAATATCGAAAGCCTGCGTGCGACCGAAGGCGAGCCGCATGTCGACCTCAATCCCGCGGATGCGGTCAGCCGTGGCATCGCTGATGGCGACGAAGTGCGCGTCTTCAACGATCGCGGTGCGATGCGCGCGAGGGCTCGCGTCAGTGACCGCGCACGCGAGGGCCTCGTAGTCGGCTTGTCGATCTGGTGGAAGAAGTTGTCCCCGGACGGCCGCAATGCCAACGAGGTGACCAGCCAGGCGTTGACCGACCTCGGCGGCTCGGCGACGTTTTACGACTGCCTCGTCGAAGTCGAACGCGTCTGAGCCGGACAAGGCCAGCAAACACGCCGTATCAGGTGCCTGGACTCGTACGCCTCGTTTCTCGTGCTACGTCCTTTCGAGCCGCGTTTCTAACTTGCTGATTTGCGGGCTAAATCCGGGCGCTTCCGTGCTACGATCCACTTTTTAGCACGACCATTCGAAAATATTGGAGGCGACCCGGCATGCAAAAAGTCTGGCTGAAATCGTATCCCCCCGGTGTTCCAGCGGAAATCGATCCGGGCCGCTATGCGTCGATTACGGCGCTGCTCGAGGAGAGTTTCAGCACTTACAGGACGAAGCCCGCCTTTGCGTGCATGGGCAAGGAGATCACTTACGGTCAGCTTGACGACATTTCACGTCGGCTTGCGGCCTGGTTCCAGTCGCGTGGCCTCGCGCGTGGCGCGCGTATCGCGATCATGATGCCGAATGTCCTGCAGTACCCGATCGCGTTGGCTGCGATCTTGCGCGCGGGCTATGTCGTAGTGAACGTGAATCCGCTCTACACACCGCGTGAGCTCGAACATCAACTGAAGGACAGCGGCGCCGAGGCGATCGTCATCCTCGAAAATTTTGCGTCGACGCTCGATGCGGTCGTCGCCAACACCAGCGTCAAGCATATCGTGGTCGCCTCGATGGGCGATCTGCTCGGTGCGAAGGGCTGTCTCGTCAATTTCGTCGTGCGTCGCGTCAAGAAAATGGTGCCCGCCTGGACTCTGCGGGGCCATGTGCGCTTTAGGGACGCGATCGCCGCCAATGCTCCTTCGGCATTCAAGCCCGTCGATCAGAAGGGAGACGACGTGGCGTTTCTGCAATACACGGGCGGCACGACCGGCGTCTCGAAGGGCGCGACGCTGCTGCATCGCAATCTGATTGCGAACGTGCTGCAATCGGCTGCGTGGACCGAACCCGGCATGGTGAACCTGCCGGCCGACGCACAGACTGTGACGGTAGCGGCGCTGCCGCTCTATCACGTGTTTGCGCTGACCGTGTGCGGTCTGTTGTCGATGCACACGGGCGCCCTCACCATCCTGATTCCGAACCCGCGCGACATCGCGGGCATGATCAAGGAGTTACACGGCTACGCGATTACGACGTTCCCCGCGGTCAACACGCTGTACAACGCGATCCTCGATCATCCGGACTTCGGCAAGCTCGACTTCTCGAAGCTGCGCGTCGCCATTGGCGGCGGCATGGCGGTGCAGGAGGCCGTTGCGAACCGCTGGTTTGAGAAGACCCATACGCCGATCGTCGAGGGATACGGTCTCTCTGAAACTTCACCCATCGTGGCGTGCAATCCGGCGACGGTGACCGAATATACCGGCACGATCGGCCTGCCGATGCCCTCGACCGAAATCTCCATCCGCGACGACGCAGGCAACGAATTGTCGATCGGCGAAGCGGGCGAGATCTGCATTCGCGGGCCGCAGGTCATGGCGGGCTACTGGCAGCGGCCGGACGAAACGGCGAAGGTCATGACGCCGGACGGCTTCTTCAAGTCGGGTGACGTGGGGGTGGTGGACGCGCGCGGTTACGTGAAACTCGTCGACCGCAAGAAGGACATGATTCTGGTCTCGGGCTTCAACGTTTATCCGAATGAAGTGGAGGATGTCGTCGCGAAGCTGCCGGGTGTGTTCGAGGTGGCCGCGGTGGGGGTGCCCGACCCGCACTCGGGTGAGGCGGTGAAGCTCTTCGTCGTGAAGAAGGACCCGGCGCTCACCGATAAGGATGTCCTCGATTTCTGCAAGAAACAGCTCACGGGGTACAAGCGGCCGAAGCTCATCGAATTCCGCAGCGAATTGCCGAAGAGCAACGTCGGCAAGATCCTGCGCCGGCAACTGCGCGACAGCCACGCTTGAGCGGTACCACCGGCGCCGCGCCTTTCGAGGCGCCGGCGACCCGCGCTGGCCCGTTTGCGCGGACGTAACTCCAGCCATCGCCGGAACGGCCCGATCAGCGCAAGCCGATCGGGCCGTTTCGTTTACAGGCTGCCCGTCCGTTTCGTCAGTGCGTGCGATTCGGTTGGTCCGGCACCGCGTGCCACCAATGCAAAGAAAAAAGGCGCCCGGAGGCGCCTTTGAGAGTGATACGACTCTTCTTGTTAGAACTTGTGGCGGATGCCGACACGCGCCGTGAACTGGTTGGGGCCGCTCGATGCCGTCAGGTTGTTGATCGCAGCGACTGCCGCGTTTCCGGTCGAGTCCGTGCCCGTAGCGTGCTGATAAATGCCGATGACGTAGACGTCCGTGCGCTTCGACAGGAAGTAGTCCGTGCCGATCTGGTACTGGAAGTACTTCGCGGTACCCGTGCTCGTTCCGTTCGCCTTCGTGACGCTGCCGCGGTCCACGTAGTCGAACGCGAGGCCGCCCAGCAGAGCCGGCGTGAATTGGTACTTGAAGTTGACTTCGGCGTTGTTGAACGTAGCGTTCGTGCCGCGCTCAAAGTTCGTCGCGCCGTTCGCGCCGAGGTTGCGGAAGCTGACGTTCGAGTAGTTCAGGCCGAACGTCGCTGCACCGAACGTGTAGTTGCCGGCTACGCCGATTACCTGGTACGTGTTCGCGCTGAGGAAGCCAGAATAGACCGGCGTGCCGGCGCCGATCTTGCCAGGTGTCGTCGTCGTGGTGTTATTGCCCATCAGGCCGCCCGCATTCGACGGCGTGCGAGCGTTCAGGTAGCCAGCGGCGAGAGACAGCGGGCCGTTGTTATAGCTGCCGCCCAACGACCAGGTCTGGTTCTCCGTGAAGTTGCCTGCCTGACCGCCGAGGCTGTACATACCACCGAATTGCAGACCAGCGTAGTTCACGCTCGTGAACTTGATGGCGTTGTTGGTGCGGAAAGCGTTGTTGAAGTTGTCGACGTCACCCGGCTTGGCGCCGATGTAGCCGCTCCACTGGTCAGCTGCGATCAGCGGTCCGATGTAGTCGACGACGGAGTCGTACTGGCGACCCAGCGTGACCGCGCCGAACTGCGAGCTGCTCAGGCCGACGTAAGCCTGACGGCCGAAGAGCAGGCCGCCCAGGCCGATTGCGCCTGTGCCCAGATCGAAGCCGTTTTCGAGCACGAAGACTGCCTTCAGGCCGCCACCGAGATCTTCGGCGCCGCGCAGGCCCCAACGGCTGCCTTGCATCACGCCGCTCGACATGTTGTACAGGTGAGCGCTGCCAGTAGCAGTTTTGACGTTCGTAACGAGGTTGATGCCTTGGTCGATGATGCCGTACAGCGTGACGCTGCTTTGTGCGTGAGCGACACCGGCGAACGCGCCCAGTGCGGCAAGCGCGAGAAGCGATTTCTTCATTGTGAAAAGTCTCCAGTATTTTTGAATCTTTTTGATCAGGGCCGATTTTTATTGGATATGGGGCCCTGCAGGTAAGTTAACTTCGCGAGAAGTTGACTGTAATGTAACAGCCGTTTAACTCGGGCAAAGTGAAAATCCGGGTCACTTCTAAGTACATGTTTCGTTTACACAACATGGTCTAAAATATGCGGTTACTATCGGCGCTGCCCCTGATTGACGGTGTCGTAGCAGTTCCTGTAATGGCGAAAGACAGCCTGTTGTTCGCCCGACGCGTGTGCACCGAAAGGGAGGTTGGATGACGCTTGATGAGTTGATTACCGAATTTGATAGGGGCCTGCGCTCCATCACCGGCGTTTCCCGCATGACGCGGCCTATGCCGATGCCGTCCGCGCTGCCGGCGGCCACTGAATCCGCCGAAGGCGCCCCGCAGGCCGCTGCGGAACTCACGCAGGCTGAGCGTGCGCATGCCGCCGGGCTGATGCGCGTGAATCACGTTGGTGAGGTTTGCGCCCAGGCGCTCTATCAGGCGCAGAAGCTGGCCACGCGTTCGCCCACGCTCAAGGCGTCTTTTGGACAGGCCGCGCTGGATGAGGAGGATCACCTCGCGTGGACAGCACGCCGCCTCGAGGCGCTCGACTCGCGTCCCAGTTTGCTCAATCCGCTCTGGTATGCGGGGGCGCTCGCAATCGGTCTTGCTGCCGGCCGTTTCGGCGACAAGGTCAGTCTCGGTTTCATGGCCGAGACCGAGCGGCAGGTCGAGCATCATCTCGACGGCCACCTCGAAAGTCTGCCGCCCGCCGACCTCGAGTCGCGTGCTGTCGTCGAGCAGATGCGTGCCGACGAGATCGCTCACGCGAAGGCCGCGACAGACGCAGGCGGCACTGAGTTGCCTCTGCCGGTGCGTTCGCTGATGCGCGCAGCATCGAAGGTGATGACCCGTACCGCGTATTACATTTAAGGAATTGACTTGGGGTGGCGCTGCGCCGCCCCGGTTTTCAGCACACTAGTCCGTTCAGCTTGTCCCGCGCTTTTGTCCCCGCCGAATCCCACTCTGCTCGCGGTTTTCCCTCCGCTTTTCACGTATCACCTTCACAACCTGCGTTAGTGCATTAATTCATAACAGTTTTTGTTTTTTTATTCGACTTTCAGAAGTGCCGCTAAGTCATTGTTCTAACGGACAAATCTCGTTAAAAAACGCTCCGCGTCCCTTGACCCTCGTGGGGCGTTACTCTAAAGTGGGAGACAGTGTGAGAAAGTGTATTTTCGTGTGATTTCGGGTGTCAGTTCGGGTAAATTTTTTAAAATTGGGGCAGGCGGCTAGCGGTCCCGGGTGAGAGGGGAGCAAATTGTTCCAGGGGGCGTCGGCGCTGACACTCGATGCGAAAGGACGGATGTCGATTCCGTCGCGCTATCGGGACGCGCTGCAACAACAGGCAGAAGGACGGGTGACGATTACCAAGCACCCGGACGGCTGCCTGTTGCTCTTTCCTCGCCCCGAATGGGAAGTATTCCGCGCGAAGGTTGCCGGGTTGCCGATGGATGCACATTGGTGGCGTCGTATTTTTCTCGGCAATGCGTCCGATGTCGATCTCGACGGCGCGGGTCGCGTACTCGTTTCACCTGAATTGCGTCTCGCAGCGGGAATGGAAAAGGAAGTCATGCTGCTTGGCATGGGTAGTCATTTTGAGTTGTGGGATGCGCAGACCTACGCGGCTAAGGAACAGGCCGCGATGGCGCAGGGCATGCCCGACGCCCTGAAGAATTTCACGTTCTGATCGCGGTTTAGAGAGCTATGTCATCTGCGATGGGACAAGGATTGCAGCATCGCACGGTGCTGCTCGACGAAGCGGTCGATGCACTCGTCACGCGTGCGGACGGCGTCTATGTGGACGGCACGTTCGGGCGTGGCGGGCATAGCCGCGCGGTTCTCGCGAGGCTGTCCGAAGCCGGGCGCCTGATCGCGTTCGACAAGGACCCGCAGGCGATCGCGACGGCCGCGACGATCGAGGACTCGCGTTTTTCGATCGTGCACGAAAGCTTTGCTTCTCTGAGCGACGCTCTGGCGTCGCGCGGGGTAGGGCGTGTGTCGGGTGTGCTGCTGGATCTTGGTGTGTCGTCGCCGCAATTCGACGACCCGCAGCGCGGCTTTAGTTTCCGCGCGGATGGCCCGCTCGACATGCGGATGGACCCGACGCGCGGCGAGTCTGCCGCTGACTGGCTCGCGCGGGCCACGGTGCAGGAACTGACGGAGGTGATACGGGATTATGGGGAAGAACGGTTTGCTTTTCAGATTGCAAAGGCGCTTGTTGCTCGCCGGGCAGAATCCGACCGTCTCGGGCCTCTCGACAGCACGAGCGAGCTTGCCCAAATCGTGGCTAACGTCGTCAAGACACGTGAGAAGGGTAAGGACCCGGCAACCCGCACCTTTCAGGCTATACGGATTCACGTCAATCAAGAGCTTGCGGAGTTGCAGGTCGTTCTAGAAGCGGCGTTGACGTCGCTGGAGCAGGGGGGGCGGCTCGTGGTCATCAGCTTTCATTCGCTCGAAGACCGGATCGTCAAGCGGTTCATGCAGGCGCACGCGAGTGCGCCTGCTGTCGATCGTCGCCTGCCGATTCGTGCCGTCGATCTGCCGAGCCCGCCGCTTAAACTGATCGGCCGTGTGTTCGCTAGCGACGCCGAAGTCGCGGCGAACCCGCGCGCCCGCTCAGCCGTGATGCGCATCGCGGAGCGCGTCACGCCATGAGCCGCCTGAACATCTTCCTGCTGATCGTCGTGATGGGCTGTGCGTTGTCGGTCGTCAATGCCACTAATCAGCAGCGTCAGTTCTTCATCCAGTTGCAGCGTGCGCAGTCGCAGGAGCGCCAGCTTCAGCAGGACTATGCGCAGCTCCAGTATCAGCAGAGCGCACTGTCGAGGTCGGCTCGCATCGAACAGCTCGCCACCGACTCGCTCAAGATGCAGCCCGTCGCGACCGGACGAACGCAATATCTGACCCTCGCGCCCGGGGCCGCCACCGCCTCGGACGCACCCGTGCCCACGTCGGCGCCGGTCTCCTCCACGGCCGCTACTTCGAGCCGTAGCGGAGGCACGCGATGAAAAAGGGCAATAGCCGCAAGAGCGTCGCCTTTTCATCGAATCCGATCCTGTCCGTGCGGCTGCCGATGTGGCGCTCGAAGCTCGTCGTGTTCCTGCTTTTCATGGCGTTTGCTGCGCTTGCCGCGCGCGCGTTCTGGATCCAGGGCCCGGGCAATGCGTTCTATCAAAAGCAGGGTGAAAGCCGCTATCAGCGCACGGTCGAATTGCCTGCCACGCGCGGCAAAATCCTCGACCGCAACGGGCTCGTTCTCGCGACGAGCCTGCCCGTGCGCGCCATCTGGGCGATCCCTGAAGACGTGCCCGACGATCTCGGCGCCGACAAGCTGACCCAGCTCGGCCAGTTGCTCAGCGTGCCGACGACCGACCTGCGCAAGAAGCTCTCCGAAGGCAAAAGTTTCGTCTACGTGAAGCGCCAGGTACCGCTCGACGTCGCCGCCAAAGTGGCGGCACTCGACATTCCGGGCATCTATCAGCGTAACGAATACAAGCGCTTCTATCCGGAGGGCGAGGTCACGGCTCACCTGATCGGCTTCACGAATGTTGAAGACGAGGGGCAGGAGGGCGTCGAGCTCAGCAACGAAAAGATTCTCGAAGGCGTGTCGGGCATCCGTCACGTCATCAAGGACCGCATGGGCCACGTGGTCGAGGATCTCGACGAGCAGGTCGTGCCGCACGATGGACAGGACGTGCGTCTGTCGATTGACAGCAAGATCCAGTACATCGCCTATTCGAACCTGAAGGCCGCCGTGGAGAAGTTCAAGGCGAAGGCCGGCGCGGCCATGGTGGTGGACGTGCGCACGGGTGAAGTGCTCGCGCTCGTCAATTATCCGACCTACAACCCGAACGATCGCTCGCGCCTCACGGGCGAGCAGCTGCGCAACCGCGCCCTGACCGACGTGTTCGAGCCCGGCTCGATCATGAAGCCGTTCACGGTGTCGCTCGCGCTCGATCTGCACAGGGTTTCGCCCACTACACTGGTGGATACGGGCCCGGGCCGCTTCATGCTGGACGGCGCGCAGATCACCGACGACAGTGCGTTCGGCGTCCTGACCGTGGGCGGCGTGATCCAGAAGTCGAGCAACATTGGCGCGACGAAGATCGCGATGACGCTCAAGCCCGAAGAAATGTGGAACATGTATACGAGCATCGGACTGGGCCAGGCGCCGAAGGTCGGGTTCCCCGGCGCGGTGGCGGGACGTCTGCGTCCCTGGAAAAGCTGGCGTCGCATCGAGCAGGCGACGATGTCGTACGGCTATGGCCTGTCGGTGTCGTTGTTCCAGCTTGCGCGCGCCTATACGGCGATCGCGCACGATGGCCAGATTCTTCCCGTCACGATCTTCCGGCATCCGGGCGACGACCAGCAGCAGGTCGCGGGCACGCAGGTCTTCGCGCCGACCACCGCGCGCGAAGTGCGCACGATGCTCGAGTCCGTGGTGTCGACGCAGGGCACATCGCCGGATGCAGCGGTGCCGGGTTACCGGGTCGGTGGCAAGTCAGGTACGGCGTACAAGCATGTGGGTCGCGGCTACGACAAGTCGAAGTACCGCGCGTCGTTCGTCGGCATGGCGCCGATGCCGAATCCGCGTATCGTCGTTGCCGTATCGGTCGACGAGCCAACCGCCGGCAGCCACTTCGGCGGCCAGGTGTCGGGTCCGGTGTTCTCGAGCATCGTCGGCGATACGCTGCGCTCGCTGAACGTGCCGCCCGATATGCCCGTCAAGCAGCTCGTCGTCTCCGACGACACCGCACCGGCGACGCCGCCGAGCACGCCCGCGTCGGGCGCCGCCGCCTCGCCGGTCAAGCGCATTGCCGCCACGCCCAAGGTCGCTGCGGCGACCCGTCAACTGACTGTCGCCGATAACGCGAAAAACCGTCCCGGAGTCGTTCGATGAGCGCCACGCGCACCCAGCATCCCGCGCACCGGCAGATCGCGGACGCCCTCGCGTGGCTGCGCGCGCACGTCTCGCCACAGGCCGACCTGCATGCCGACACGCGTTCGCTCAAAGCGGGCGACGTGTTCGTCGCGTATGCGGTCGAGGGGGCGGACAACCGCGGGCATATCGACAAAGCCATCGAGTGTGGCGCAAGCGCCGTTCTCTATCAGCCGGAAGGTTTCGCGGGCCAGCTTGACGCGTCGATATCACTCGCGGTGCCGCAGCTCGACGTGCTGGCGGGAGAGATCGCGAGCGGCTGGTACAGCGATCCGAGCGACGCGATGCTTGTGGTCGGCGTGACTGGCACCAACGGCAAGACGTCGTGCAGCCAGTGGGTCGCGTCGGCGCTCACGGCGATCGGCCAGAAGTGCGCCATCGTCGGTACGCTCGGTAGCGGTTTTCCGGGGCAGCTCGTCCATACGGGCTTCACGACACCCGACGCGTCGCAGTTGCAGCGCAGCCTTGCACATCTGCGTGAATCCGGGGCGCAGGCCGTGGCGATGGAAGTGTCGTCGCACGCGCTGCATCAGGGACGCGTGAATGGCACCTCGTTCGATATCGCGATCTTCACGAATCTCACGCAGGATCACCTCGACTATCACCGCACCTTCGACGCCTACGAGGCCGCGAAGTCGCGGCTTTTCGCTTGGCCGGGGCTGCGCGCAGCGGTGATCAACGCCGACGATGCAGCGGGCCAGCGCCTGATCGCCTCGACGCGTGGTCATGCGCGCACAATCGCTTACGGCGTCCAGTTGCCCGCTGGCGATGCGCCGATCGATCGCATGGACGCGGACGCCTGGCTGCGCGCAACGAACGTGCGCGCGACGGCCGCGGGCACGGCGTTTCATCTCGCGACTTCGGACTGGGGCGATGCCGAAGTCGAAGTAGAGACGCTCGGCCTCTTCAACGTGAGCAATCTGCTCGGCGTGCTCGGCGCGCTCCTCGCGGCGAACGTGCCGTTCGTGGCAGCGCTCGGCGAACTTGCGAAGCTGCAGCCGGTGAACGGCCGCATGGAGCGACTGGGTGGCCGCATCGATCATGACGAGCCGCTCGTCGTCATCGATTATGCGCACACACCCGACGCGCTCGAAAAAACGCTGGAGGCGCTGCGCCCGATCGCGGCGGCGCGTGGCGGCCAGCTCGTCTGCATGTTCGGCTGCGGCGGCGATCGCGACGCGACCAAGCGTCCGCTGATGGGCGCGATTGCGGAACGGATCGCCGATCAGGTCGTCGTGACGAGCGACAACCCGCGCAGCGAGTCGCCCGCCGCGATCATCGACCAGATCGCCGCCGGCATGCACGAGAGCGCAAAGATCCGCCGCATCGAGGACCGCGCGAGCGCGATCCTGCAGGCGGTGCGAGGCGCGTCGCGTGAAGACGTCGTCGTGCTGGCCGGCAAGGGCCACGAGTCGACTCAGGAAATCATGGGCAAGAAGCGAGCGTTTTCCGATCAGGACCACGCACGGCTTGCTCTCGCAGCCCGTGTCGCGCACGGGCGCGGAGGTGGTGAATGACGATGCTTTCCCTGCTCGATGCAGCGGCGTTGATTCCGGGCGCGAGTGTGCTCGGCGACGAGAACGCGACGTTCGAGCGTATTTCGACCGATAGCCGCACGGTCGGTCCCGGCGATCTCTTCGTGGCGCTCAAGGGCGACCGATTCGACGCACACGACTTCCTGCCCGAGGTGGCGAACCGGCACGTGAGCGCGGTGCTGGTCTCGCGCAGTCCCGGGGACTGGCGCATTCCGGCACTGCGCGTGGACGACACGCGCTCGGCGCTCGGTGCGCTCGCACTCGGCTGGCGGCGGCGCTTCACGCTGCCGCTCGTTGCGGTGACGGGTAGCAACGGCAAGACGACGGTCAAGGAAATGATCGCGTCGATCTTCGCGGTGGCAGTGGGTGTTGAGCAACGGCTCGCGACCGCCGGGAACCTCAATAACGACATCGGCGTACCGCTTACGCTGTTGCGTTTGTCGAGCGCGCATCGCCTCGCGGTCGTTGAACTCGGAATGAATCATCCGGGCGAAACGAGCGTGCTCGCGCAGTTCGCCGAGCCGACCGTCGCTGTCGTCAACAACGCACAGCGCGAGCACCAGGAATTCATGGCGACGGTGGAAGCCGTCGCGCTCGAGCACGCAAGCGTAATCCACACGCTGAAGCCTGAAGGCGTCGCGGTGTTTCCCGCCGACGACGCCTACGCGGGTATCTGGCGCGTCGCCGCGACGGGCTCGCAGGTGCTCGATTTCGCGCTCCATACTGAAGAGCGCGCGATCGAGGCTGCGGTGACCGGCAAGCTCACGGGCAACCGTCTCGCGATCGCGACGCCTGACGGTCATATCGAAGTCGAATTGCAGGTGCTTGGCGCACACAACGCACACAACGCGCTCGCTGCTGCTGCAGCGGCGCTGGCAGCGGGCGTTTCACTCGATGCGATTCGTCGCGGGCTAGAAGGGTTTTCGCCGGTGAAGGGCCGTTTGCAGGTGAAACAGGCGGCGCTAGGGGAACTTGCGGGCGCCACGGTAATCGACGACACCTACAACGCAAACCCGGACTCCGTGCGCGCGGCGATCGATGTGCTTGCCGCGAACGCTGCGCCGCGCGTGCTCGTGCTCGGCGACATGGGCGAAGTTGGCGACAACGGTCCCGCGTTTCACCAGGAGGTGGGCGCGTATGCGAAGGAGCGCGGCATCGACGCGCTCTACACGCTCGGCGACGCGGCGCGCGACACGTCGGAGGCATTCGGCGCGAACGCGATGCACGCCGCCGGCGTCGGCGAACTGGTGAACGCGCTGGCAGGAGCCGGTTACGGCAGCCGAGCAACGATCCTGGTGAAAGGCTCGCGCTTCATGCAGATGGAGCGTGTGGTGGCCGCGCTTACGAATCCGCATAACCCTGCGCCGGACGCTGCGTCCGGTGCGCACTGAAATACAAAGGAATACAAGGCATGCTACTGGCGCTGGCGCAATGGCTGCAGAATGACGCAAGCTTCTTGCGCGTGTTCAGTTATCTGACGTTCCGCGCGGTGATGGCGACCATCACCGCGATGGCGATCGGGCTCTTCTGCGGCCCGTGGGTCATTCGTAAGCTGACCGCGATGAAGGTCGGTCAGGCGGTTCGCACGGACGGCCCGCAAACGCACCTCGTGAAGTCGGGCACGCCGACCATGGGCGGCGTGCTGATCCTGATGGGCATCGCAGTTTCGACGCTGCTTTGGGGCGACCTCACGAACCGCTTCATCTGGATCGTCATGCTGGTGACGTTCGGCTTCGGCATGATCGGCTGGGTCGACGATTATCGCAAAGTCGTCCACAAGGACCCGCGCGGTATGTCGTCGCGCGAGAAGTACTTCTGGCAATCGGTGATCGGCCTTTTCGCGGCCGTGTATCTCGCGTTCAGCGTATCCGAGGCGAACAACGTGCGCGTGTTCGATCTCTTCATGGCGTGGCTGCGCAGTGGCTTCTCGATGGGCCTGCCCGCACGTGCGGACCTCTTGCTGCCGTTTTTGAAGTCGATGACGTATCCGCTCGGCGTGTGGGGCTTCATCGCACTCACGTATTTCGTGATCGTCGGCGCGAGCAACGCAGTCAATCTCACCGACGGTCTCGATGGCCTCGTCATCATGCCGGTCGTGCTCGTGGGTGGGTCGCTCGGCGTGTTCGCCTACGTGATGGGTAGCTCCGTCTATTCGAAATATCTGCTGTTCCCGCACATTCCCGGTGCGGGTGAATTGCTCATCTTCTGCGCGGCGATGGGTGGGGCAGGGCTCGCGTTCCTCTGGTTCAACACGCATCCCGCGCAGGTGTTCATGGGCGACGTGGGCGCGCTCGCGCTCGGCGGCGCCCTTGGCACCATCGCCGTGATCGTGCGCCAGGAGATCGTGCTCTTCATCATGGGCGGCATCTTCGTCGCGGAGACGCTCTCCGTCATGCTGCAAGTCACATGGTTCAAATATACGAAGAAGCGTTACGGCGAGGGCCGCCGCATCTTCAAGATGGCGCCGCTGCATCACCATTTCGAGTTGTCCGGCTGGAAAGAAACGCAGGTGGTCGTGCGTTTCTGGATCATCACGTTGATGCTGTGTCTGTTTGGTTTGTCCACTCTCAAGCTGCGTTGAGCAGTCCCATCGAGTAAGAAAGGGAAACAAGCGATGTTTGGCGAGAAGTTTCGGGATCGGCAAAAGCCGATGGTGCTCGTGCTGGGGCTCGGTGAATCGGGCCTCGCGATGGCGCGTTGGTGCGCGCGGCAGGGTTGCCGCCTGCGCGTCGCCGACACGCGCGAGGCGCCGCCGAACTTGCCCGAACTCGCCGCGCGCGGCATCGACGCCGATTTCATCGGCGGTCCGTTCACGACTGCACTGCTCGACGGCGTCGAACTCGTCGCGATCAGCCCAGGCCTCTCGCCGCTCGCCGCCGACCTCGTGCCGCTGGTTGCAGCCGCGCGCGAGCGGGGTATCGAAGTCTGGGGCGAACTCGAACTCTTCGCGCAGGCGCTGCGCCATCTCGGCGAAAGCAGCTACGCGCCGAAGGTGCTCGCGATCACGGGCACGAACGGCAAGACCACGACGACAAGCCTCACAGGCATGCTCTGCGAGCGTGCGGGCAAGCGCGTCGCGGTGGCGGGCAACATCAGCCCCGCGATGCTCGACAAACTCGCCGAGGCGATTGATAACACGGCTCTGCCCGATATCTGGGTGCTCGAACTGTCGAGTTTCCAGCTTGAGACATCGCAAACATTCGCCCCCGATGCGGCTGCGATCCTCAATATCACGCAGGACCATCTGGACTGGCACGGCGGCCTCGATGCCTATGCCGCCGCGAAGGGGCGCATTTTCGGGCCGCAGACGACGCGCGTGCTCAATCGCGACGACAAGCGCGTGATGGCGCTCGCTCCCGCGGCCGATAGCTCTGCTCGCGCGGTGACGTTCGGTCTCGATGAACCGCAGCGCGATGGCGACTATGGCCTCTTGCGCGAGAGCGGCATGCTGTGGCTCGCGGAAGCGCACGACCGCGACGCATCTGACGAACCCGTTTCGCCGCGTCGGCGCAAGCAGCAGGACGCAGCGCCGGTGAACATCGGCCTCAAACGCCTGATGCCCGCCGACGCGTTGCGCATCCGCGGACTGCACAACGCGGCGAACGCACTCGCGGCCTTCGCACTTGCGCGCGCGATCGACCTGCCTGCCGCGCCGTTGCTGCACGGCCTGCGCGAGTACCGCGGCGAGCCGCATCGCGTGGAATTGATCGCGTCGATCGAAGGCATCGACTACGTGGACGACAGCAAGGGCACGAACGTTGGCGCGACGGTTGCGGCGCTCGACGGCCTCGCGCAGCGCGCGGTGCTGATCGCGGGCGGCGACGGCAAGGGTCAGGACTTCGAACCACTCGCCGAGCCCGTCGCGCGCTGGTGCCGCGCGGTGATGCTGATCGGCCGCGATGCGCCGCAGATCCGTAGCGCGCTCGAATCCACCGGCATCGTCATCGACGATCATCCGACGCTCGAAGCCGCCACGCGCGCCGCGACGGCGCTCGCGCAGCCGGGTGACGTCGTGCTGCTCTCGCCGGCATGCGCAAGCTTTGACATGTTCAAGGGCTACGCCCATCGCGCGGCCGTGTTTCGCGACACGGTAGAGGAAATCGCCGCAGAACGAGGGACGATGATATGAGCTGGTCCGAGCGGTTCGGTTCGCGTCTTTCGGGTCACGGCGCTGGCGCAGGCGGTGCCTCGGCGAAGGGTTCGACGCGCGCAAGCGGACTCGCGAGCGTCGTCAACGGAGTGCGGCCCGCGCGCTCGCGCATGCTGGACTACGATCACTCGCTCTTGTGGGCGGTGATTGCGTTGCTCGGACTCGGTGTGGTGATGGTGTATTCGGCGTCGATCGCCATGCCCGATTCGCCGAAGTACGCCGCGTACCACGACTACGCATTCCTCGCGCGTCACATCGTTTCGCTCGTGGTTGCCGCGATCGCCGCGCTGATTGCATTCCGCATCCCCGTTTCGACGTGGGAACGCTACGCGCCGAAGCTATTCATCATCTCGCTCGTGATGCTCGTCATCGTGCTGATTCCGCATATCGGCAAGGGCGTGAACGGTGCGCGCCGCTGGATTCCGCTCGGCATCACGAACATGCAGCCGTCGGAAATCATGAAGCTCGCCGTGACGATTTACGCGGCGAACTACACGGTGCGCAAGCAGGAATACATGCACAGCTTCGCCAAGGGATTTCTGCCGATGGGGTTCGCGGTCGGCGTCGTGGGTGCGCTTCTGCTGCTCGAACCCGACATGGGTGCGTTCATGGTGATCGCCGCGATCGCGATGGGCGTGCTGTTTCTCGGCGGCGTGAACGGCAAGCTGTTTGGCGGGCTCGTGGCGACGGCGGTCGGCACCTTCACGGTGCTCGTGTGGGCCTCGCCGTGGCGTCGCGAACGGATCTTCGCGTATCTCGATCCGTGGGATGACCGTTACGCCCAGGGCAAGGCCTATCAGCTCACGCACTCGCTGATCGCGTTCGGACGTGGCGAGTGGTTCGGCGTGGGACTCGGCGGCAGTGTCGAGAAGCTCAGTTACCTGCCCGAAGCGCACACCGACTTCATCCTCGCCGTGATCGGCGAGGAACTCGGCTTTGTGGGCGTGCTCGTCGTGATCCTGCTGTTCTACTGGATCGTGCGTCGTTCGTTCGAGATCGGCCGCCAGGCGCTTGCGCTCGATCGCACGTTCGCGGGGCTCGTCGCGAAGGGCGTCGGCGTGTGGTTCGGCGCGCAGGCGTTCATCAACATGGGTGTGAACCTCGGTCTGCTGCCGACCAAGGGTCTCACGCTGCCGCTCGTGAGCTACGGCGGTTCGGGCATTCTGCTCAACTGCATCGCGGTGGCGTTGCTGCTGCGCGTGGATTACGAGAACCGGGTGTTGATGCGCGGAGGCAAGGTATGACCACGCCGCGCACACTCATGGTGATGGCCGGCGGCACCGGGGGACACGTGTTCCCGGGGCTGGCGGTCGCGCACCGCATGCAGTCGTGGGGCTGGCGCGTGGTGTGGCTCGGCAATCCCGCGGGCATGGAAGCGACGCTCGTGCCGAAGCACGGCATTCCGATGGAATTCGTGCGTTTCGGCGGCGTGCGCGGCAAGGGCATCAAGACCAAGCTCATGCTGCCGCTCAACCTGCTGCGCGCGTTCACGCAGAGCCGCGCTGCGCTGGCCCGCGTGAAGCCTGACGTCGTGCTCGGCATGGGCGGCTACATTACGTTTCCGGCGGGCGTGATGAGTGCGGTCTCGGGCGCACCGCTCGTGCTGCATGAGCAGAACTCGATTGCGGGTCTCGCGAACAAGGTGCTCGCGAAGCTCGCGAAGCGCGTGCTCGTCGCATTTCCGGGCGCGCTGCCGCACGCCGAGTGGACCGGCAACCCGATTCGCGAGGAACTCGAACACGTCGACGAGCCTCATGCGCGCTACGCGTCGCGAAGCGGTCCGTTGCGAGTGCTCGTGGTGGGCGGCAGCCTCGGCGCGGCGGCGCTCAACGAAGTCGTGCCGCGTGCGCTTGCGCTAATCGCGCCGGGCGAGCGTCCGTTCGTCGTGCATCAGGCGGGCGCGAAGCACATCGACGCATTGAAGGCCAATTACCTCGACGCCGGTATCGAGCCGGGTGAGAACGCGCAGCTCGTGCCGTTCATCGACGACATGGCGCGCGCTTATCACGACGCGGATCTCGTGATCTGCCGCTCGGGCGCGATGACCGTGGCCGAGATTGCGGCGGTCGGTGTGGCGGCGTGCTTCGTGCCGTTCCCGTTCGCCGTGGATGACCATCAGACCACCAACGCTGCGTTCCTCGCCGACAAGGGCGCGGCGCGCGTGGTGCAACAACGCGACCTGACGGCGGAATCGCTCGCCGACTGGTTGCGGCAACAAAACAGAGAATCGCTGGCAGATATGGCAGGGCGCGCACGCGCGCTCGCAAAACCCGACGCCGCCGATCAGGTCGCAAGCATTTGCGCGGCCGTAGCGGGCGCAAGTCCGGGAGGAAAGCAATGAAACACATCGTCAAACAGATCCATTTCGTCGGCATCGGCGGTGCGGGCATGAGCGGCATCGCCGAAGTGCTCGTCAACCTCGGCTATCAGGTGAGCGGCTCGGACCTCACGAAGAACGCCGTCACCGACCGGCTCGCCGCGCTGGGCGCGCGCATCTCGATCGGCCACAACGCAGAGAACATCGAAGGCGCGAACGCCGTGGTCGTCTCGACCGCGGTGCGCAGCGACAACCCCGAAGTGCTCGCGGCGCGCCATCGCCGCATTCCGATCGTGCCGCGCGCGGTGATGCTCGCGGAACTCATGCGCCTGAAACAGGGCATCGCGATTGCAGGCACGCACGGCAAGACCACGACGACCTCGCTCGTCGCGAGCGTGCTGGCGGCGGGCGGGCTCGATCCGACTTTCGTCATCGGCGGGCGTCTCATCAGCGCGGGCGCGAATGCGCGCCTCGGCACGGGCGACTTCATCGTCGCGGAAGCCGACGAATCGGACGCCTCGTTCCTGAATCTCTTCCCGGTGATCGAAGTCATCACGAACATCGACGCCGATCACATGGACACCTACGGGCACGACTTCGCGCGCCTGAAGCAGGCGTTCATCGAATTCACGCACCGGTTGCCGTTCTATGGCATCGCCGTGCTGTGCGTCGACGATCCGAACGTGAAGGAGATCCTGCCGTTCGTGTCGAAGCCGATCATCCGATACGGCTTCGCGTCCGATGCGCAGGTGCGCGCGGTGAACGTCGTTGCGCGCGACGGCAAGATGTACTTCACGGCGATGCGCGAAGATGCGCCCTCGATCGACATCGTGTTGAACCTTCCCGGTACGCACAATGTCCAGAACGCACTGGCCGCCATCGCGATCGCGACCGAACTCGAAGTGAAGGACGCGGATATCCAGCGCGCGCTGGCCGAATTCAACGGTGTGGGTCGTCGCTTCCAGCGCTACGGCGAAATCCCGGTCAACGGCGGTGGCACTTATACGTTGATCGACGACTACGGCCATCACCCGGTTGAGATGGCCGCGACGATCGCGGCGGCGCGCGGTGCGTTTCCCGAGCGTCGCCTCGTGCTGGCGTTCCAGCCGCACCGCTATACGCGCACGCGTGACTGCTTCGAAGATTTCGTGAAAGTGCTGTCGACCGTCGACGCACTCGTGCTGACCGAGGTCTACGCTGCCGGCGAAGCGCCGATCGTCGCCGCCGATGGCCGCGCGCTCGCGCGTGCGCTTCGTGTAGCGGGCAAGGTCGAGCCGGTGTTCGTCGAGGCGGTGGACGAGATGCCGGATGCGCTCGCTGCAGTGGTGCGCGACGGCGACGTGGTGATTACGATGGGCGCGGGTTCGATCGGCGGCGTGCCGGGTCGGATCGCTGCCCAGGAACAGAAGGTGTGAGATGACGAGCAGTATCGATCCCAAACAATTCGGCAAGGTCGCGGTGCTGTTCGGCGGTGTGTCCGCCGAACGCACGGTCTCGCTCAAGTCCGGCACGCTCGTGTGCGAAGCGCTGCGAAGCGCGGGCATCGACGCGCACCTCTTCGATCCGTCCGAGCGGCCGCTTTCGGCGCTCAAGGATGAGGGCTTCGTGCGCGCGTTCAATGCGCTGCACGGCGGCTACGGCGAAAACGGCCAGATCCAGGGCGCGCTCGACTTCTACGGCATCCGCTATACCGGCACGGGCGTGCTCGGCTCGGCACTCGGGCTCGACAAGTTCCGCAGCAAGCTCGTGTGGCAGCAACTTGGCATTCCCACGCCGCCGTTCGAAGCCGTGCTGCGCGGCGACGACTACGCCGCGAAGGCACCGGCCATCGTCGCGAAGCTCGGCTTGCCGCTCTTCGTGAAGCCGGCGAGCGAAGGCTCGAGCGTTGCGGTCATCAAGGTGAAGGCCGCCGCCGATCTCGTGCCGGCACTTGAAGAAGCCGCGAAGTTCGACAAGATCGTGCTCGTGGAGAAGAGCATCGAGGGCGGCGGCGAGTACACGTCGTGCATTGCGGGCGACCTCGACCTGCCGCTTATCAAGATCGTGCCCGCGGGCGAGTTCTACGACTACGACGCGAAGTACATCCTCGACTCCACGCAGTACCTGATTCCGTGTGGCGTGGCGCCGGAGGAAGAGGCGCGGTTGAAGAAGCTCGCGCGCCGCGCGTTCGACGTGCTCGGCTGCACCGATTGGGGCCGGGCCGATTTCATGATCGACGGCGAGGGCAACCCGTATTTCCTGGAAGTGAACACGGCGCCGGGCATGACCGATCACTCGCTGCCGCCGAAGGCGGCGCGTGCGGTCGGCATTGCGTATCAGGACCTGGTCGTGAAGGTTCTGGCACTTACTCTGACGGATTGACGCCACTAACGGACCTTTACTGACGAATTGAATTAAGCCAGTTCACGCAACAATCTCGAACTCGACATGTGGAATAACGTACGCCAGCTCAACCTCCTCGCCAATGCGTTGCATGCGCTGCTCGCGCTTGCATTGCTGGCGGCCGGCGGTCTTTGGCTGGTGCAGCGACCGAATTTCGCGCTGCGCGAGATCCGCATCGAGGGCGACACCGACCACATCAACGCGCCGACGGTCCGTGCAAGCGTGGTGGGTCGATTGAAAGGCAACTTCTTCACGGTCGATCTCGACGCCGCGCGCCAGGCATTCGAGCAGATGCCATGGGTGCGCCGCGCGAGTGTGCGCCGCGTCTGGCCGAACGCGCTCGCGGTGAGCCTCGAGGAGTACAAGCCGCTCGGCACGTGGGGCAGCGATCAGTTGGTGAGTACGGACGGTGAGCTTTTCACCGCGAACCAGGGCGAGCTGGACACGGACCTGCCCGCGTTCGAAGGACCGGACGGTAGCGCGAAGGAAGTGGTTGCGCGTTACCACGACTTTGAGAAGTGGTTTGCGCCGCTCGGCCTCACGCCGGACGAAGTGACGCTCTCGCCGCGCTACGCGTGGACCGTGAAGCTTTCGAATGGCACGCAGGTGGAACTTGGCCGCGAGCGCAACGCGGACACACTCGGGGAGCGCGCGCATCGCCTCATCGCGGCATGGACGGCGGTCACGCAACGTTGGGGAAAGGACATCGAATATGCGGACTTGCGCTATCCGAACGGTTTTGCGATTCGAGCGGCCGGCATGCGCTTTATCACTGACACGGCCTCACGCAAGAAGTAACAGCACATCACACGCAACGAGCACGCTATGAGTAAAGACTATAAAGATCTGCTGGTCGCCCTCGACATCGGGACGTCGAAGGTGGTGGCTGTCGTCGCCGAGTTGAAGGGCGAAGGCCACTACGAGGTGATCGGGCTCGGCCAGAGCGAATCGAAGGGGCTCAAAAAAGGCGTCGTGGTGAACATCGAGGCCACGGTGCAGTCTATCCAGCGTGCGCTGGAAGAAGCGGAGCTGATGGCCGACTGCAAGATCACCAACGTGTTCACCGGCATCGCGGGCAGCCACATCCGCAGCTTCAATTCGAGCGGGATGGTCGCCATCAAGGAGAAGGAGGTTACGCAGGCCGACGTCGCGCGCGTGATCGAGACCGCGAAGGCGATCAACATCCCGACCGACCAGCAGGTGCTGCATATCCTCACGCAGGAATTCATCATCGACGGTCAGGAGGATGTGCGCGAGCCGATCGGCATGAGCGGCATCCGTCTGGAAGTGAAGGTGCATATCGTGACGGGCGCGGTCAGCGCGGCGCAGAACATCGTGAAGTGCGTGCGCCGCTGCGGCCTCGAAGTGAACGACCTGATCCTGCAGCCGCTTGCGTCGTCGCTGGCGGTGCTGACCGAGGACGAGAAGGAACTGGGCGTCGTGCTCGTGGATGTGGGCGGCGGCACGACCGACATCGCGATTTTCAGCGAAGGCGCGATTCGCCATACCGCGGTGATTCCGATCGCGGGCGACCAGGTGACGAGCGACATTGCGATGGCGCTTCGCACGCCGACGCCCGACGCGGAAGACATCAAGGTCAGCTACGGCATCGCGAAGCAGGCACTCGCCGATCCGGACGAAATGATCGAAGTGCCGGGGCTCGGCGAACGCGGGCCGCGCACGCTGTCACGCCAGGCGCTGGCGGCCGTGATCGAGCCGCGCGTCGAAGAGCTGTTCTCGCTCGTGCAGCAGGTGGTGCGCGAGTCGGGTTACGAAGAGTTGCTGAGCTCGGGCGTCGTGCTGACGGGCGGCGCCGCGATGATGCCGGGCATGGTTGAACTCGGCGAAGACATTTTCCTGAAGCCGGTGCGCATTGGCGTGCCGGAATATGCGGGCGGTCTTGCGGACGTGGTGCGCAATCCGCGTTACTCGACGGCGATGGGCCTGCTGGTGGAAGGCCGCTCGCAGCGTATGCGCGGTCGCAAGGTTGCGGTTCAGTCGGGGTCGATGGGGCAGGTCTTCACGCGGATGAAGGACTGGTTCCTCGGCAACTTCTGACGAACGGGATGGGAATACGCGCTGGTGCCGGCGGCTGGCGCGCGGAGGAAGGTTGCCCGATCTTCCACCGGATAACGGCCGAGGAGCGGTATCTCTTTCTTGACGGAGGCAACATGGAATTCCAGATGCTGGAAACCGAAACCAACGGCACCATCATCAAGGTGGTGGGCGTGGGTGGCGCTGGCGGCAATGCCGTTCAGCACATGATCAACCGCGGCGTGCAAGGCGTCGATTTCATCGTCATGAACACGGACGCGCAGGCGCTCTCGCGTTCGCGTGCGTCGGCCGTGATCCAGCTCGGTAACACGGGTCTGGGCGCAGGTGCGAAGCCGGAGATGGGTCGCGCGGCTGCAGAAGAAGCACGTGAGCGTATCGCCGACGGACTGCGTGGCGCGCACATGGTGTTCATCACCGCAGGCATGGGCGGCGGTACGGGCACGGGCGCGGCACCGGTCGTGGCGCAGATCGCCAAGGAAATGGGCATTCTGACCGTCGGCGTCGTGAGCAAGCCGTTCGAGTTCGAGGGCGGCAAGCGCATGCGCGTGGCAGAAACCGGTGCGCAGCAACTGGAGGATCACGTCGACTCGCTGATTGTCGTCCTGAACGACAAGCTGTTCGACGTGATGGGCGATGACGCCGAAATGGACAAGTGCTTCCAGTGCGCTGACGACGTTCTGAACAACGCGGTTGCCGGCATCGCCGAAATCATCAACGTCGACGGTCTCGTGAACGTCGACTTCGAAGACGTGAAGACGGTGATGGGTGAGCAGGGCAAGGCGATGATGGGCACGGCGACGGTCGCCGGTGTCGATCGCGCGCGCCTCGCGGCGGAACAGGCCGTGGCGAGCCCGCTGCTCGAAGGTGTCGATCTGTCGGGTGCGCGTGGCGTGCTGGTCAACATCACGTCGAGCCGTTCGCTGCGTCTGTCGGAAACGCGCGAAGTGATGAACACCATCAAGAGCTACGCGGCGGAAGACGCCACGGTGATCTTCGGCGCGGTGTACGACGACGCGATGGGCGACGCGCTGCGTGTGACGGTGGTCGCGACGGGTCTCGGCCGCGTGGCGAAGAAGCAGCAGTCTGCGGCACCGATGACGCTGCTGCGCACCGGTACGGACAACCATCCGATCCCGACGATGCAGACGTACGCAACGCACGCGCAGGCCGGTTCGACGGCCGACTACGGCGCGCTCGATACGCCGGCCGTCTGGCGCACGTCGCGCGACACCGCCGCTTCGCACGTTCAGGCGCTGCAGGAAAAGGGCGTCGACACGTACGATATTCCGGCGTTTTTGCGCAAGCAGGCGGACTGAGCGTGTGGATGTCTGGCTGCGGCGCGGCGCAGTTTTTGCGCTCGCCCGCGGACGGACCAGGGACTTGAGTCGGCGCTAAAGCGCGAACTCCGGTCGACACACGCGAAGCGTCGCAATGATGGTCAGCAGAGCTGCATCCGCGAGGATGTGCGGCAGGGACGGTTGCCGGCTACGCTATGGGCGGAGCGGCAAGGGTGGCGTGCCGCCTGACGATCCTGAAAGCCTGATGGCCGATAATTGCGAAGTACTGCGGCGAAGTATCGCGGCGAGATACCGCGTGTAATTTGCTGGCGCATCGACGCGAAGGACGAGCCATGATCAAACAGAGTGAATTGCTGCCCGACGCAACCCTCTACGAGTACGTCGAGGATGACCGCGCAGGCTGCACGTTGGGGCCGAACAGCTTCAACGTGCGCGAACAGACGGCGGGCAAGCGTGTGGTGATCTTCGGATTGCCAGGCGCGTTTACGCCCACGTGTTCTGCGAAGCACGTTCCGGGTTACATCGAGAAGGCCGGGGCGCTTGCCGCGGCCGGTATCGACGAGGTCTGGTGCGTGTCGGTCAACGACGCGTTCGTGATGGGCGCGTGGGGGCGCGAACTGCGTACCGCGGGCAAGGTACGCATGATGGGCGACGGCAGCGCGGCATTCACCCAGGCGCTTGGTCTGGAGCAGGATTTGTCGGCGCGTGGCATGGGGCTTCGTTCCCAGCGCTATGCGATGGTGGTCGACGACGGTGTGGTCAAGACGCTGCACGTCGAAGCACCCGGCAAGTTCGAAGTCAGCGATGCGGCGAGCATCCTCGCCACATTGGGTCCCGCCTGAGTGCGCCGCCCGGCGACACGTTGCCGCAGCGCAACAGGCCGACGGTGCAATTGTGACGGGCCATTACGTGGCACCAGGCAGGCCGATGACCGGAAACGCCTCCGTTTCGGGCATCGGCCCTGCTACTTGACTCCGTTGGCGTAACAGCGGGAAACAGACTATCGCGCTGCGGAGAACAACGAACTCCGCACATCTGGAGTATAATTCGCGCTATGAATTAAAAAGTCCCGATTGGGATTTTCAATGAACAGAACACCATGTTGAAGCAGCGAACCATCAAATCAATCGTGAAGACAGTCGGCATCGGCCTGCACTCGGGCCGCAAGGTCGACCTGACGCTCCGTCCGGCGGCCCCGGACACGGGCATCGTGTTTTCGCGCGTGGATTTGCCGACCCCGGTGGACATCCCCGCGTCGGCGATGGCGATCGGCGACACGCGCCTCGCCTCGGTGCTGCAGAAGGATGGCGCGCGTGTTTCGACGGTCGAGCATCTGATGTCGGCGTGCGCGGGCCTTGGTATCGACAACCTCTACGTCGATGTGACCGCGGAAGAAATTCCCATCATGGACGGCAGCGCGGCCTCGTTCGTGTTCTTGATCCAGTCGGCGGGTATCGAAGAGCAGAACGCGGCGAAGAAGTTCATCAAGGTCAAGAAACCGGTCGAAATCCGCGAGGGCGACAAATTTGCGCGCCTCGATCCGTATTTCGGCTTCAAGTTGAAGTTCACGATCGACTTTCGCCATCCGGCCGTCGACAAGACGGGCCAGGCGCTTGAAGTCGATTTCGCGAACACGTCGTACGTGCGCGAGATCGCGCGTGCCCGTACGTTCGGCTTCGCGCACGAAGTCGAAATGATGCGCGAGTTGGGCCTCGCGCGCGGCGGCAGCATGGACAACGCGATCGTGCTCGACGAATACCGCATCCTGAATAACGACGGCCTTCGCTACGACGACGAGTTCGTGAAGCACAAGATGCTCGACGCGATCGGCGACCTGTATGTGGTCGGGCATCCGCTGCTCGCTTCGTACACGGCGTACAAGTCGGGCCATGGCCTGAACAACGCGCTGCTGCGCGAATTGCTCAAGCACGAAGACGCCTGGGAACTGGTGACCTTCGACGACAAGCAAAAGGCGCCGCTCGGCTTCGGCTACGAAGCGCAAACCGCATTCGCCTGAGCGCAGCGCTCGGCAGTGTCAGCAAAAAGGGCGGCTTGATGCCGCCCTTTTTCATTTCCAGCGTATGCCGCCTTGAGACGCGAGAAGCGAGTCAGCGCTTGCTCGAGTGGCGCGCCGCCATTTTCGCGAGTGCCTCTTGAAGTGGCGAAGGCGGCAGCTCCTCGCTGAGCGCCCTCAGCGCCGCCGCACCCGCGGGCGACATGCGCGCTTCTTTGGGCGGCTTTGCTTCCTTCACCGATTGTGGACGCACACGAATGCGCACTGAATCGAGCGGCCAGCCGCGCGCCTGCAAGTCGGCAACGAGCCGCGGTTCCAGTTGACGTAACCGCGCCGCGAGCGCGTTATGCGCCGTGAACAGCGCCAGCTTGCCGTCCTTGATGAAGCCCGGCTCGACACTTGTCGCGAGATAGTCCGGCAGCAACGCCGCCAGGTCGCGCCGCATGGCCGTCATCTGCTCGACGCCCGCGCGCAGCGGCGCGAGCGCCTCAGCGCGGCTCAACAGTTCGGCGACCGGCCGGGCGAAACCTGGCGCAGACGGCCTTGAAAATGGCGAAAAACGGCTCATGTCAGAAGGAGGACGGGCGCGCACGCGACGCCGCATGCAGATGTCGTCATTGTAGCTTGCGCGGCAAGCGCCCACGCGCCTTCCAGTCGTTCGGCCAGGACCTGCCCGCAGATGGGGACCGAGCGGCCGGGAGGCTTTCCGCGCGGGCATTTCACGCGCTCGGGACGTCTTGCTACTGACACAGGCGGCCACGAGGGCGCGTGCTAAAATGCCCGATTCAAATCCACTAATTTGGGCTTAAGTCGCCGAGGTCTTTCCAAACCGGGTGCGCCCGCAGGCTGGGCAGGGTAAGCGCAGAGAGCGCGCAAAAAACCCGCCGAAAACCTGCGAGGAATCCTGGTCGAAGCCCCGACGCCGACACCGATCCGATGAGCACCGGTTTCTTACAGAAAATCTTTGGCAGCCGCAATCAGCGCCTGGTCAAGCAGTATCAGAAGACGGTCGCGGCGATCAATGCGCTCGAACCGCAGATCGAGCAATACACCGACCAGCAACTGCGCGCGAAGACCGATGAATTCCGCGAACGCGTCGCGAACGGCACCTCGCTCGACGAGCTGTTGCCCGAGGCGTTTGCGGTTTGCCGCGAAGCCAGCAAGCGCGTGCTCAAGATGCGCCACTTCGACGTCCAGTTGATCGGCGGCATGGTGCTCCATTACGGCAAGATCGCTGAAATGCGCACCGGCGAAGGCAAGACGCTCGTCGCGACGCTTCCCGTGTATCTGAATGCGCTCGCCGGCCGCGGTGTGCACGTCGTGACGGTGAACGACTACCTCGCACAGCGCGATGCCGAGTGGATGGCCCGCCTGTACAACTTCCTCGGTCTGACCGTCGGCATCAATCTGTCGCAGATGGACCACGCCATGAAGCAAGAGGCTTATGGCGCGGACATCACGTACGGCACGAACAACGAGTTCGGCTTCGACTACCTGCGCGACAACATGGTCTACGAGACCGAGGCGCGCGTGCAGCGTGCGCTGAACTTCGCGGTCGTCGACGAAGTGGACTCGATCCTGATTGACGAGGCTCGCACGCCGCTCATCATCTCGGGTCAGGCCGAAGACCACACCGACAACTACGTGCGCATGAATGCGCTGCCGCCGCTGCTCGAACGCCAGATCGGCGAAGAGAAGGCCGACGGCACGGGCGTCGAAAAGCCGGGCGACTACACGCTCGACGAAAAAGGGCGTCAGGTGTTCCTCACGGAATCGGGCCACGAGAAGGCCGAGCGCATGCTCGCCGAGTGGGGCCTGATCGGCGAGGGCGAGAGCCTCTACGCGCCGCAGAACATCACGCTGATGCACCACGTTTATGCCGCCCTGCGCGCGCACACGCTGTTCTTCAAGGACCAGCACTACGTGGTGCAGAACGGCGAAGTCATCATCGTCGACGAATTTACCGGCCGTCTGATGGCTGGCCGCCGCTGGTCGGACGGCCTGCACCAGGCCGTCGAGGCGAAGGAGCACGTGAAGATCCAGAGCGAGAACCAGACGCTCGCATCGATCACGTTCCAGAACTACTTCCGCATGTACGCGAAGCTGTCGGGCATGACCGGCACGGCCGACACCGAAGCGTACGAATTCAACGAGATCTACGGCCTCGAAACCGTCGTGATCCCGACGAACCGGCCGCCGAAGCGCATCGACAAGCAGGACCAGATCTACAAGACCGCACGCGAGCGTTACGACGCCGTGATCCGCGACATCCGCGATTGTTACGAGCGTGGCCAGCCGGTTTTGGTCGGCACGACGTCGATCGAGAACTCGGAACTGCTCGCGGATCTTCTCGTGAAGGCCGGGCTGCCGCACGAAGTGCTCAACGCGAAGCAGCATGCGCGTGAGGCGGCGATCGTCGCCGAAGCGGGCCGTCCGAAGCGCATTACGATCGCCACGAACATGGCGGGTCGCGGTACCGACATCGTGCTCGGCGGCAACGCCGAGAAGCAGGCGTCGTTCATCGAAGCCGACGAAGCGATCCCCGCCGACGAAAAAGCGCGCCGCATCCAGCAGCTCAACGACGAATGGCAGACGCTGCACGATCAGGTGAAGGCCGCGGGCGGCCTGCACATCATCGGCACCGAGCGCCACGAATCGCGCCGTATCGACAACCAGCTGCGCGGCCGTGCGGGCCGTCAGGGCGATCCGGGCTCGTCGCGCTTCTATCTGTCGCTCGAAGACCCGCTCCTGCGCATCTTCGCCGGCGACCGAGTGCGCTCGATCATGGACCGCCTGAAGATGCCCGAAGGCGAGGCGATTGAGGCGGGCATCGTCACGCGTTCGATCGAGTCGGCGCAGCGCAAGGTCGAAGCGCGCAACTTCGATATCCGCAAGCAGCTGCTCGAATACGACGACGTGTCGAACGATCAGCGCAAGGTGATCTACCAGCAGCGTAACGAGCTGCTCGAAGCGCATGACATCACCGAGACGATCGGCGCGATGCGTCATGGCGTCATCACGGAGATCGTGCGCCAGTTCGTGCCGCACTCCAGCATCGAGGAGCAGTGGGCCGTCCCCGAGCTGGAGGAAGTGCTGCGCAACGAATGGCAGCTCGACCTTGCGATCCAGGAGATGATCAACGAGTCGTCGTCGATCGACGCCGATGAGATTCTCGAAGCCGTGATCGCCGCCGCCGACGAAGCCTACGAGCAGAAGGTCGCGCTCGTCGGTCGCGAATCGTTCAGCGCATTCGAGCGTTCGGTCATGCTGCAGACGCTCGACCGCAGCTGGCGCGAACACCTTGCCGCGCTCGACCATCTGCGTCAGGGCATTCATCTGCGCGGCTATGCGCAGAAGAATCCGAAGCAGGAATACAAGCGCGAAGCGTTCGAACTGTTCGCCGCGATGCTCGAAGCGGTGAAGCTCGAAGTCACGCGCATCGTGATGAACGTGCAGATCCAGTCGCCGGAGCAACTCGAACAGGCCGCCGAGCAGATGGAAGAGCACAGCAGCCATCTGGAGAATGTCGAATTCCGTCACGCCGAATTCGCCGAAGCCGAGGCCGCGCCCGGTCCGGCAGCGGCGCCGGTTGCGGCCGATGCGGCTACGGCGATGGTCGGCGCGGCCATGGGCCACGCGCACGCGACGGACGGCCAGGGCGTGCCGAAGGTGGGCCGCAACGATCCGTGTCCGTGCGGCAGCGGCAAGAAGTACAAGCAGTGCCACGGCAGGATTGCGTGATTCCCGGCGGCGTGCGCGTGAACCGCGTCGCCGCCTGTTTCGCGCGGCCTCGCCGTTGATTCCGTAGTCTGGACCTTGTTTCCGGGCACGGCCTTCCTGATTCCCAATGCCGGTGAGGCCTTAAGCGCCTTGGCCGGCATTGCCTTTTAGACAGGTCGCTACCATGGCTGTCAATTTCCCCTCGATCGATCCCGCACAACTCCATCCGATCGCCGGCGTGACGCTCGGCTGGGCCGAGGCCAATATCCGCAAGCCCAACCGCAAGGACGTGCTCGTGATTTCCGTCGACGAAGGCGCGAGCGTCGCGGGCGTGTTCACGCAGAACCGCTTTTGCGCCGCGCCGGTGACGGTGTGCCGCGAGCATCTCGCGAACGGTAAGGGGATTCGTGCGCTCGTCGTCAACACGGGTAACGCGAACGCCGGCACGGGCGAGCCGGGCCTCGCTATCGCGCGCGCAACCTGCGACGAACTCGCGCGACTCGCGGGCATCGAGTCTTCGCAGGTGCTGCCGTTCTCGACGGGCGTGATTCTGGAGCCGCTGCCCCTCGACCGCCTCAAGGCCGGCCTGCCCGCCGCACTCGCCAACCGCCAGGCCGCGAACTGGTACGACGCCGCGCAGGCGATCATGACGACCGACACGCTGCCGAAGGCCGCGTCGCGCAAGGTCACGATCGACGGCCATACGGTCACCCTCACGGGCATCAGTAAGGGCGCCGGCATGATCAAGCCGAACATGGCAACGATGCTGGGCTTCCTCGCGTTCGATGCGAACGTCGCGCAGCAAGTCCTCGACGAACTCGTGAAGTACGTCGCGGACCGCTCGTTCAACTGCATCACCATTGATGGCGATACCTCGACGAACGACTCGTTCATCCTGATCGCGTCGGGCAAGTCGAGCCTGCCGGCCATCACGTCGACGGACTCGCCCGCTTACGCGGCGCTGCGCGACGCCGTGACCGAAGTGGCGCAGACGCTTTCGCAACTGATCGTGCGCGATGGCGAAGGCGCGACGAAGTTCATGACCGTGCACGTCGAAGGCGGCAAGACCGTTGCCGAGTGCCGCCAGATTGCCTACGCGATCGGTCACTCGCCGCTTGTCAAGACGGCTTTCTACGCGTCGGACCCCAACCTGGGCCGCATCCTGGCTGCGATCGGCTACGCGGGCGTAACCGACCTCGATGTCGACAAGGTCGATCTCTATCTCGACGACGTGCTCGTCGCGAAGGCCGGCGGTCGCAACCCGGCGTACCAGGAGGAGGACGGCCAGCGCGTCATGAAGAAGAGCGAGATCCAGATCCGCGTGCTGCTCGGCCGCGGCAACGCGCAGGCCACGGTCTGGACCTGCGACCTCTCGCACGACTACGTGAGCATTAACGCCGACTACCGCTCCTGACTTACGCATCGATTCCCATGGATAAGCTCGAACAGTTTCTGACTCGCGCCGAAGCGCTCCTCGGCCGCCTTGAAGCGGTGCTGCCGCCAGCCGCGCCCACAGTCGACTGGAACGCGGCCGTGGCGTTCCGCTGGCGCAAGCGCCAGGGCCGCGGCTATCTGCAGCCGGTGCCGGCGGTTTCGTCTATCACGCTGGACGACCTGCAGAACATCGACCGCCAGAAAGACCTCATCGAACGCAATACGCGCCAGTTCGTGCAGAAGAAGCCTGCGAACAACGTGCTGCTCACGGGTGCGCGCGGCACGGGCAAGTCGTCGCTGATCAAGGCTTGCCTGAACGCTTACGCGAAGGACGGCCTGCGTCTGATCGAAGTCGACAAGGATGACCTGCACGATCTCGGCGACATCGTCGATCTGATCGCTGGCCGCCCCGAGCGCTTCATCGTGTTCTGCGACGACCTCTCGTTCGAGGAGGGCGAATCGGGCTACAAGGCGCTCAAGGTGGCGCTGGACGGCTCCGTGGCCGCACAGGGCGAAAACGTGCTGATCTACGCGACGTCGAACCGCCGTCATCTGCTGCCCGAGTACATGAGCGACAACGAGACGTACAAGCACATGCCCGACGGCGAAATCCATCCAGGCGAGGTGGTCGAGGAGAAGATCTCGCTGTCCGAGCGTTTCGGCCTGTGGGTGAGCTTCTATCCGTTCAAGCAGGACGACTACCTGACGATCGTTGGCCATTGGCTGCGCCACTTCGGATGCGGTGACGCCGAAGTCGAAGCCGCGCGCGGCGACGCGCTCGTCTGGGCGCTGGAGCGCGGTTCGCGCTCGGGCCGCGTCGCGTGGCAGTTCGCGCGCGACTGGTCGGGTAAGAAGGTGCAAAACGCATGAGCGGGGCTTCCGAGCCTGGATCGGCGCAGATCCGGCCCGTCACCGAGGTGGCGGTCGGCGTGATCGTGCAGCCGGACGGCCGCTATCTGCTGGCGCAACGCCCGGAAGGCAAACCCTACGCCGGGTACTGGGAGTTTCCGGGCGGCAAGCTGGAGGTGGGCGAGTCGATCGAGGCGGCGCTCGCGCGCGAATTGCACGAGGAGCTGGGCATCGACGTGAAGGCGTGCCATCTGTGGCACACGCTCGAACACGACTACCCGCATGCCTACGTACGGCTTTACTTCTGCAAGGTGACCGAATGGAGCGGCGAGCCGCACGGACGCGAGGGACAGGCGTTCGTCTGGCAGTTGCTGCCGGCGAGCGTCAAACCGCTTCTGCCGGCAACCATCCCGGTGCTGGAGTGGCTGGCCGCCGAGTGAGGCGAAAAAAAAACCGCTGCGTGAATCGCGCAGCGGTTTTTTTATTGCTCGTTCGCTTTTCCGCTCACTGATGCGTATCCGTGGGCGGAGCG
>NZ_RQIS01000024.1:34349-80187 GCF_003837865.1 Paraburkholderia dinghuensis
ACCGCTGCGTGAATCGCGCAGCGGTTTTTTTATTGCTCGTTCGCTTTTCCGCTCACTGATGCGTATCCGTGGGCGGAGCGTCGTCGGGCGGTGTCTCTTCGTCGTTACCGCCGATGCGGTATTTTTCGGCCGCCCAGGCGCCGAGGTCCATCTGCTTGCAACGTTCGGAACAGAACGGGCGGAACCGGTTTTCAGGCACCCAGCGGACATCCTTGCCGCAAGTCGGACATTTGACAGCAGTAATCATTCGATCGAACGGTATTCGGTTCGCGACGCGTTGGTGAAAATCAGCCCGCGAGGCCGCGTCACAGGCTGCATAGCGTCAGGTGGAACGGCACATCGACATCCACCGCGCGCGGCCGCAGATCGCCGTCCTGCACGGTGAAACGAACCCACAGCATGTACTTGTTGGCGCTGGCTTCCGGAATCACGCGCAATTCCGGTGCCACGCGCACCTGCATCAATTGCCAGGCGCGGCCCGCGAGCATCTGCTGGTAGCTGCCCTGCATCGCCATCACTTTCGACGCCTGACCTGATTCGCGCGCGAGGCGCAGCACGATCGAGGCAGCGTCGCGCAGCGGCAGGAGCGGCATCACCCACTTCGCGATGTCCTGGCGGCGCTGGTCGGGATGCAATTGTTGCCACGCGTAGTACGACGGCAGGTCGAACTTGCAGGTGCCGCCCGGAATGATCGCGCGGCTGCGGATACTGGCGAGCCACTCATTTTCGGCGAGATGCTGACCGGTCTTGCCCTGCATCTGCGTGAGGCCCGCGAGCGTCTGCTCGATCTCGCCGAGCACGGCTTCGAGCGCAGTTTGTTCGATGCCAGGATTGCCGCGGAACGGTGCAAGCGTCTGACGCTGCCTTTCGAGTTCCTTCATCAGGTCCGACTTGAGGTCGGCGCGGCCCGCTACTTCCGCGATTTCGAAAAGCGTCGTGAGCGCGACATGATGTTCCCTCGGATCCTCCTGCGTCAGGAAAAACGTGAAGCGCTCGAAGAGATCTTCGAGGCGCAGCAGCGTTCGGATTCGCTCGTTGAAGGGATACTCGTAAAGAATCAAGCGCGCTCGCCTCTGGCGTGGTCGGTGAAAGATTGCAGGACATTCTAATGCCGTGAGACTACAGTCGCAATCGCAGGGGCTTGTGAGAGCGTTCGTAATTTGCGCGGACACCGGTACGTAGTGCCTGCTGCGTAGCGCGGTTGTCCGAAAAGAAAGCCCTTTGCTTGTCTGTTCCGCCGTATGTGTCGCGCTTGCCGGTGCTCAGCCGGGCGGGTTTGTCTCCTGCGCCTTCGCGAGCGCAACGTACTGCGTATGCAGCGTGTCTACATCGCTGGCGAGTGATTCGAGCGACGCACCGTCGTTGACGACGACGTCGTCGGCGGCGGCAAGACGCGCTTCACGCGCGGCCTGGCGAGCGATGATGGCCAGCACCTGCTCGCGCGTAAAGCCGTTGCGCCGCATTACGCGCGCGATCTGCGTTTCGACGCTGCAATCGACGGCGAGCACACGGTCGACGCGTGTCTTCCACGTACTCGATTCCACGAGAAGCGGCACGACGACGATTACGTAAGGGCCGCGCGCGGCGCGCGAAGCCCGCTCGGTTTCCGACCGGATCAGCGGGTGCGTGATCGCTTCCAGCCGTTTGCGCGCGGACTCGTCGCTGAAGACCAGTGCGCGCATGCGGGCGCGGTCCATCGAGCCGTCGGGCGCGACGAATTCGGGGCCGAATTTTTGGCGGATCTGCGGCATCGCAACGCCTTCGGGCGCCGTGATCTGATGGGCGATTACGTCGGTATCGACGACCGGCACGCCGCGTGCGGCGAACAGATCCGCCACGGTTGACTTCCCGCTGCCTATGCCTCCTGTGAGCCCGACCAGGAACATCGATCAGTTCCCCCACGCGAAATATGACGGTGAAAACGGTGTACCGGCGAAGAGCGTGACGAGCGCGCCCGCGGCGAGATATGGTCCAAACGGCAGCGGCTCTTCGAAACGCATGCGCCCGGTCAGCGTGGCCGCGAGCCCGATCACGGCGCCCGCGACAGCGGCGATCACGACAATTTGCGGCAGCGCGCCCCAGCCGAGCCACGCGCCGAGCGCCGCGAGCAATTTGAAATCGCCCTGACCCATACCCTCGATGCCACGCAGCAGCCGGAACAGCCAGTAGACGCACCAGAGCGCGAGATAACCCGCGACGGCACCGATCACGGCCTCGTGCAGACTGACGAACGTGCCGGACAAATTCACGATTAATCCACCCCAGAGGAGCGGCTGCGTGATTTCGTCGTAAAGCATCTGGTGTTCGAGATCGATCGCACTGGCCGCAATGAGCGCCGCGCACAGCACGAACGCGGCTAGCGCCTTGCCCGAAGGACCGAACACGATCAGCGCGACTACCGCACAGATCGCGCCCGCGAGTTCGATGAGCGGGTAGCGCACGCTCACGCGCGCGCGACAGTGGGAACAGCGCCCGCGCAACGCGAGCCAGCTAATTACCGGAATGTTTTCCCAAGCCCTCAGTACGTGGCCGCAGTGCGGGCAGGCGCTGCGCGGAAGCCAAAGGTTGTAGCGCTCGGGCAGGCCGTCGTCGGTGAAGAGCTGCCCGTTCGCCTCGGCCGCGTCGGCCCGCCACGCGCGCTCGAGCATGATCGGCAGGCGATGTACCACGACGTTCAGGAAACTACCGACGATGAGACCAAGGACGATCGCAAATCCCATCGTCAGGGCGGGCGGCAGCATGCCGAGCGCGTCGGGAGATGCGAGACTCGCAGTGGATGGAATATGAACGGGCATAAGCTGTATAGGAATCTGGCAGCGATGCTACACCACGTTGCCGAGTTGAATGATGGGAAGATACATCGCGACGACGAGCCCACCAACTAGTGCGCCGAGCACCACGATCACTAGCGGCTCGCACAAACTCGAAAGCAACCCGATCTTTTCGTCAACCTGCCGGTCGGCGAGCGAGGCGACGTCGAGCAGCATTGCGTCGAGCGCGCCTGACTCTTCGGCGACGGCGACAGGTTGAATCACATCGGCGGGAAAGCAGCCGGCCGCGCGCATGGCGGCCGCGAGACGTTCGCCATGCCGCAGGCGTGCACTGATGCCCGCGCTCGCATGGTCGAAAAATGCGTTGCCGCTGGCGTGGGTGAGCGAAACGAACGCGTCGGCGAGTGGGGTGCCCGCGGTGAGCAGCGTACCCAGGGCCCGGCTCCACCGCGCGGCGCACAGCGCGGTGAGCAGCGAGCCGGCGAGCGGCAACTTCAGCTGGAAGCGGCCAAAGGCGATGCGGGCGCGCGCGAAACGGCGCAGCACGCTGCGCGTCGCGACCACGACCATTGCGCAGCAGGCTGCGGCCGGCATGCTCCAGCGCGCGGCTCCGGCGGAAAGCATCAGCACGAACTGCGTGGGTGCAGGCAGGGCGGCGCCGAAGCCGTCGAATATCTGCTTGAACGTCGGGACGACCCAGATCAGCAACGCCGCCGTGATCGCGACGGCGAGCAGCAGTACGGCAACCGGATAGGTGAGCGCCGCGCGAACTTTGGAGCGCTGCGCGGCGGCGCGCTCGCGGTCATCGGCGATGCGCGCGAGGACAGCCGCCAGCGCGCCCGATGCCTCGCCGACTGCCACTAGCTGGCAATAGAGTGCACCGAAGCGTTCTGGGTGGCGCGCGAGCGAATCGGAAAAACGCATGCCCGCGGTGATATCGCGTGCAAGCATGCCCACGATGCGTGGCAAGGCCTGCGGCCCGGGTGACTGTGTGAGCAGGTCGAGCGCGGGTGCAAGCGGCAGGCCGGCGCGCAAGAGGCTCGACAATTGACGCGTGAAGCGGGTGATATCTGCAGGGCTGGCGCGCGGGTCCGGTGCCGCTCGCTGCCGTGTAAGCATCGTGACGGTGATGCGTTCGCGCTTGAGCGCGTGCCGGGCGGCCGCGGCGTCGATCGCGATCAGCGTGCCGCGCTTTTGCGCGCCTGTCGCGTCGACGCCTCGCCAGGCGAAGCGCCATTCGGCGGGCGCGCGATTGAGATTGCCGGCCGCTGGTGTCATGCCGAATCCGTGGCCGAGAGTGCTTCGGCAAGGCTCGTCGTGCCGTCGCGCACACGCTCGAGCGCTGCTTCGCGCAGTGTCGCTGCACCGTCCGCGCGCGCCTGCTGCGCGATGGCGTGTGCGCCTTGCTTCGCGACGATCCGTTCGCGTATCGCCGCCGACACCGGCATGATCTCGTGGATCCCTACGCGCCCGCGATACCCGATGCCGTGACACGCTTCGCAGCCGCTCGCAGCGTAGGTCTCCTGACTGTCATCCAGCCCGGCTGCGCGCAACACCGCGGCAGGTTCTCCCGCTGGTACGCGACACAGCGGGCACAGCCGGCGCACGAGTCGCTGGGCGGTGACGAGTCGCAGTGCGCCCGCGAGGTTATAAGGCTCGACGCCGATGTCGATCAGACGCGCCGCCGCTGAAGGGGCGTCGTTGGTGTGCAGTGTCGAGAGTACGAGGTGCCCCGTCTGCGCCGCTTTCACCGCGACGCTGGCGGTTTCCTCATCGCGAATCTCCCCGATCATGATGACGTCCGGGTCCTGACGCAGCAGTGCGCGCAGCGCGACGGCGAACGTGAGTCCGGCCTTCTCGCGCACGTTGACCTGGTTGATGCCCGCGAGCTGGATCTCGGCGGGATCTTCCACCGAGCAAAGATTGCGCGAATCTTCGTTGAGCATCTGCAGGAAGCAGTAGAGCGAAAGCGTCTTGCCGCTGCCCGTCGGGCCTGTCACGAGGACGAGACCGTGCGGTGCGCGAATCGCGTCGGCGACGGTCCGCCGCTGTGCCTCATCAAGCCCGAGCGCCGCGAATGTGAGGTTCTCCGGCAGTGTTTCGAGCCGCCGCAGCACGAGCTTTTCGCCAAACAGCGTAGGCAGCGAGTTCACGCGATAGTCTTCGGCGGCCCGGGCGGGGTGAGGCGGTGCGAGCCGAAGACGACCGTCGAGCGGAATGCGCCGTTCGGCGATGTCCATGCGCGCGAGCACCTTGACGCGCGTGATGAACGCATCGCGCAGATGGGCGGGCGGCCGCGTCATCTCGTGCAGCACGCCATCGATCCGTAGCCGGATGCGCCAGCCGTGCTCGAGGGGCTCGATGTGGAGATCGGACGCATTGCGGCGCGCCGCTTCGCCAAGCGTGTCGGCGAGGAGACGCACGGCGGGGGCGTCGTCGGCGGGCGCAGCGGTGGGCTTTGCGAACGAGGCGGGACGTGGCATGCCACCACCACTCGCCGCCGCCTGTGCAGCAGCACACGGGTGGCGCGACGCCGTGCGATAAGGAAGGGGAATCATCGGATGGTGCCGCCTTGAAGAAGAAACGGCTCCATCATCGAACGATACGCGATTCGCGCGCTATTCGGCCGGATGGCTAGCGGCCCGGCAGGCGCATCTTTGCTATTTTCAGTGTGCTCGCGCGCGGCTTCGCGCCGGGTTTGAAAAGCTTCACAGTGCGCACGGCCTGATCGTCGCTGCGCAGCACTTCGAGCTTCACGTCGCCGATCTGCAGGCACACGTCGCCTTCCGGAATCTCTTCGAGCACTTCGAGGATCAGGCCGTTGAGCGTCTTCGGCCCGTCGGTGGGGAGCGTCAGGTGCAACCAGCGATTCAGTTCGCGCAACGGCATACTGCCAGGCACGATGCATTCGCCGTCCTCGTTCCAGCCGCCGCGGCCGGCACCGCTGCGCGGCATCGTCGTCGTGAATTCACCGATCAGTTCTTCGATGATGTCTTCCGGCGTGACGAGACCTTCCATCTCGCCGTATTCATTGACGACGAGCGCGATGCGATGGCGGCTTTCCTGGAAGTACTGGAGTTGCTGGAACACGGGCGTGCCGGTCGGCACGAAGTACGGCTCGGCGAGCAGTTCACGCAGCGTCTCGCGCTCCAGTTCCTGGTTGTGCAGGGCCGACAGTGTCTTGCGCACGTGCAGGACGCCGAGCACGCGGTCGATGTCGCCCTGATAGACGATCAACTTGTTGTGATAGCAGGTTTCCAGCTGATGCAGGATCTCTTCGAGCGGCGCCTCGAAGTCGAGCGCCTCGATGCGGCGGCGCGGGATCATGACGTCGTCGACGGTGATGTTTTCGAGGTCGAACAGGTTCATCAGGATGCTGCGGTGCTTGGTCGGCATGAAGCTGCCCGATTCGAGCACGATGGTGCGCAGTTCGTCGGTCGAGAGGCGCAGGTCGCGCCCTTTGCTCGTATTGATATGCAACAGACGCAGGACGCCGTTCGCGAACTGGTTCACGAACCACACGACAGGCTTCGTCACGCGCATGAGTGGCGCGATCAGGAGGCTCGCGGGCAGGGCGATTTTTTCCGGAAACGTTGCGCCGACGATCTTCGGCGTGATCTCCGCGAACACGATAATCAGGAATGCGACGAGACCGGTCGCGATCGAGAGCACGAGATTGTCATGGCCGAACGTGCGCAGCGCGATCGAGGTGGTGAGGACAGGGATGATCGTGTTGAACAGGTTGTTGCCAATCAGGATGACGGTGAGCAGCAGGTCGGTTCGTCCGAGGAGCTTTTGCGTCGTCTTCGCGCCGAGCGCCCCTTGGTTGGCGAGGTGTTTCAGTCGATGGCGGTTGAGTGCCATCATCGCCGTTTCGGAAATCGAGAAGAAGCTGGAGCAGATGAGGAGGACGAAGACGGCGCCAATCTGCGCCCATAACGGGATTTGGTCCACGCGTCGCGATAATCAGAAAAAGGGGATGAGGAGACTATAGCAGAGGGGTGTCGCGTTACCTCCGCGGCCACGCTGCGGGCGTGATGGCGCACGAAACCGCGCACATTGCGGGCCATGACCCACTTAATCAGATCGTGCGCAATCTAGGTATCAACGCCATCGCCAGGATATTTGGAATAGACCTGCGACTGGGTAATGTGTCGCGTCGCAGGCAGGGCAACTTGTATCGCTGTCCTACAGTCGTGATATGGAGCGCGTCGCCGACCTGGCGTTTTTTTTCGCGTCGCCTCCGGAGCGTGAGGCCGACAACGGCCTGCCAGCTTTCCTGTCAGATCACCCGCTTACGCCGGAGAGGGAAAAAATGAACGCGGGTTCTCCGTCCGGCGAGGACGCCATGACCGATAGCGACTGGCAAGCGGTTAAGACAATGTGCGAGCAACTGGCTTAGCCGTTACCCTGGAGGGTGCAGCTTCGTGAACTGATACGGCGCGATTGACTGGGCGGGCCGCAGCTTGGGCTGCAGGGCGCTATCGGGCGATTACGCGTTCCACGCTCCACGGTAATGCGCCGGTCAGGCATTCGTGGGACAGGCGGCGGCGATCTTGCCGCAAAACGGAGCGCCAAAAACAAAAAAGCCCAGCATCGGCTGGGCTTGATGTCCTTGATTCACAAGGAAGAATTCTGGTCGGGGTGAGAGGATTCGAACCTCCGGCCTCTACGTCCCGAACGTAGCGCTCTACCAGGCTAAGCTACACCCCGAATTGACTAACCGAGTACTGGACTCCAGCTAGACTCAACAGCTCGCGGCGTCTTGTTCAAGACTGGCGCGTCGTCGAGTAAGAACATAATTCTAGCAGGCTCTCTTTGTAAATGGAAGGGGGAAACCACGAAATTGCGTCCGCAGCGGCCTGCGCCTCGGCCTTCGCGCACTCGAGCGTGTGATCGAGCGCACCCGAGCGCGTGATCGCCGCGAAGATTTCGTCGAAGCGCGTCGTGCCACCCTGCTCGATGGCTTCGCGTGCGAGAGCGGCCTGCTCCGGCGTGCCGTGCTCGATCAACCAGATGAGCGGCAGCGTGGGCTTGCCTTCGCGCAGATCGTCACCGGCGTTTTTGCCCATCGCATCGGCGGTGCCGGCGTAATCGAGCCAGTCGTCCATGATCTGGAACGCCGTGCCGATACGCCGGCCGAACTCCGCTGCCGCTTCTTCGGTCCGAACATCCGACCCCGAAAGCACCGCGCCCAGTTGAGCTGCCGCTTCGAAGAGCTTCGCCGTCTTGTAGCGGATCACCTGCATGTAGCGAGACACGTCCACGTCGGCGTCGTGCATGTTCAGGAGCTGAAGCACCTCGCCTTCGGAAATGATCGTCGTCGCCTGCGACAGGATCTCCATCACGCGCATCTTGCCGACGCCGACCATCATTTCGAACGAGCGCGAGTACAGGTAGTCGCCGACCAGCACGCTCGCCGCGTTGCCGAAGAGTGCGTTGGCCGTCTGGCGGCCGCGCCGCAGGTCGGATTCGTCGACCACATCGTCGTGAAGCAGCGTCGCCGTATGGATGAATTCCACGACGGCGGCGAGTTCGTGCCGGTGCGTGCCACGGTCGCCGAGCGCGCCGGCCACGAGCAGGAGGAGCGCTGGACGCAGCCGTTTGCCTCCCGCGCCGATGATGTACTCGGAGATCTGATTGATCAGCATCACCTCGGACGCCAGGCTTTTCCGGATGACTCGGTTGACCTGCTCCATGTCAGCGGCGATCGGGGCGAGCAGGGCAGCTGCGCTGGGGGTGGGGGTGACGGTGGACGGCATGATGACATTCAAGGATAGTGCCGCGGATTATAAGGCGAATCCGGCGACTCCCGAGCGCTGCCATGTCGCCAGGTTTCCGATCCGGCCAGGGCCTGCCGTCGGGGAGCGCCCGTCGCGCGGCGCTTTGACGCGTGCACGTGGCCTGCCTCCGGGCTTGCGTGCAGCGCCCGAGCGGCAGCGTCAATCAGTTTTGACTGCGCAGCTAACTCTATGTATAATCGAGGGTTTCCAGCGCTTAGAGTAAGTTTGTCAACAAGCTGGAAAGTATTCTCAGAGTGAGGTTCTCAATGTACGCGGTCATAAAAACCGGCGGCAAGCAGTACAAAGTTGCCGTTGGCGAAAAACTTAAAGTAGAACAGATACCGGCAGACATTGACGCAGAAATCACGCTCGACCAGGTTCTCGCAGTGGGCGAAGGCGAATCGATTAAGTTCGGTACGCCGCTGGTCAGTGGGGCTTCCGTCAAGGCTACCGTCGTCTCCCACGGTCGTCACGCCAAAGTGACCATCTTCAAGATGCGTCGCCGGAAGCACTACCAGAAGCACGGCGGCCACCGCCAGAACTACACCGAACTGCGCATCGACGCGATCAACGCGTAAGTCGACGCCATAGCGCACGAAGGTAAAGGAGCAAACAAATGGCACACAAAAAGGCTGGCGGTTCCTCGCGGAACGGCCGTGACTCAGAGTCGAAACGACTTGGCGTGAAGGTGTTCGGTGGCCAGGCGATCCTCGCAGGCGGCATCATTGTTCGCCAGCGCGGCACGCGCATGCACCCGGGCCTGAATGTCGGCATCGGCAAGGACCACACGCTGTATGCGCTGGTCGATGGCCACGTCGCATTCACGACCAAGGGCGCAGCGAACAAGCATACGGTCAACGTCGTCCCGGCAGCGGTCTGAGTTCCAGATCGTTCGCAATCGACGCAAAAAAGGCCCCGCGAAGTTTGCGGGGCCTTTTTGTTTATGGCCGCAACCTTGATCGGCCGCGCTCGCCTGGCCGAGCCAGGCGCGAAGCCGCTGGCTGTGCTTGCAGGGCGCGAACGCTTCGCGAGGCCAGTGAATCCGCCCGCCTGGACGTTGGCTGTTCGGCCAGGTTGGTCAAGCAGGTCCTTGCGCGGCAAAATAGTGACATCCACGGGACGGAGTAACGCATGAAGTTCATTGACGAAGCGAAGATCGAAGTCATCGCCGGTGATGGGGGTGATGGCAGCGCGTCGATGCGGCGCGAGAAGTTCGTCCCGTTCGGCGGACCGGACGGAGGCGACGGCGGGCGTGGCGGTAGCGTCAACGCGATCGCGGACCGCAATATCAACACGCTGATCGACTACCGCTATACAAAGAAGCATCAGGCGCGCAACGGCGAGAACGGCCGTGGCTCGGACTGCTACGGTAAGGGCGGCGACGACATCACGTTGCGCATGCCCGTAGGCACGGTCATCACCGACCTCGAGACAGGCGAGTTGATCGCCGACCTCACTGAGCACGATCAGTGCGTGATCGTGGCGAACGGTGGCGCGGGTGGCCTCGGCAACCTGCACTTCAAGTCGTCCACGAATCGTGCGCCGCGCCAGAAGACCGACGGCAAGCCCGGCGAGCGCCGCATGCTCAAGCTCGAACTGAAGGTGCTGGCGGACGTCGGTCTGCTCGGCATGCCGAATGCGGGCAAGTCCACGTTTATTTCGGCGGTGTCGAACGCAAAACCGAAGGTTGCCGACTACCCCTTCACGACGCTCGCGCCGAATCTCGGCGTGGTGCGCGTGGGTCCGAGCAAGAGCTTCGTGATTGCCGATATTCCGGGTCTGATCGAAGGTGCCGCCGAAGGCGCGGGCCTTGGACACCAGTTCCTGCGCCATCTGCAGCGCACGGGGCTGCTGCTGCATATCGTCGACCTTGCGCCGTTCGACGAATCGGTCGATCCGGTAGCGGAGGCGAAGGCCATCGTCGGCGAACTACGCAAGTACGACGAGACGCTCTATGAGAAGCCGCGCTGGCTCGTGCTGAACAAGCTCGACATGGTGCCCGAAGACGAGCGTGCCGAACGCATCGCCGACTTCGTGAAGCGCTTCGGTTGGGACGGCCCCGTGTTCGAGATTTCGGCGCTCACCGGTCAGGGCTGCGAAAACCTCTGCTACGCGGTGTTCGACTATGTTTCCGCTCATTCGGACGCGCGTCGCGCCGAAGAGGCGGAAGACCTCGCATCGGACGTGCGTTTTCGCGACACGCCGCGCGCCGAGGGCGATAACGCCCGCGATCCGCAAGAGTAAGCACCTCGTCAGTGCCGCCGCGCGGTTAACGCCGGGGCTTTACCCGTCATCAGTCATTTGGGGAGACCGCGCAGTATGCGTTCCGTCATTGCCGATTCACGGCGCCTGGTAGTGAAAGTCGGTTCGAGCCTCGTCACGAACGATGGCCGGGGGCTCGATCACGAGGCCATCGGCCGTTGGGCCGCGCAGATCGCTGCGCTGCGTGCGCAGGGAAAGGAAGTCGTGCTGGTTAGTTCGGGTGCGATTGCCGAGGGCATGCAGCGGCTCGGGTGGTCGAAGCGGCCGCGCGAAATCGACGAACTGCAGGCGGCTGCGGCCGTCGGACAGATGGGGCTCGCGCAGGTGTACGAAAGCCGTTTTGCCGAGCACGACGTTCGCACCGCGCAGATCCTCCTTACGCATGCCGACCTCGCCGATCGCGAGCGCTATCTGAACGCGCGCTCGACGCTACTCACGCTGCTGCGTCTGGGCGTCGTGCCGATCATCAACGAGAACGACACGGTCGTTACCGATGAAATCAAGTTCGGCGACAACGATACGCTGGGCGCGCTCGTCGCGAATCTGATCGAAGGCGATGCGCTCATCATCCTGACCGACCAGAGCGGCCTCTACACTGCGGATCCGCGCAAGGATCCGTCGGCGACACTCGTGCAGCAATCGGACGCCGGCACGCCGGAGCTGGAAGCGATGGCGGGCGGCGCCGGGTCGAGCATCGGCCGTGGCGGCATGCTCACCAAGATCCTCGCAGCGAAGCGCGCGGCGCACAGCGGCGCGAACACCGTCATTGCGAGTGGCAGGGAGTCCGAGGTTCTCGTGCGTCTCGCATCGGGCGAGGCGATCGGCACGCAGTTGATCGCACGCACCGCACGCATGGCCGCCCGCAAACAGTGGATGGCCGACCACCTGCAGGTGCGCGGTCACGTCGTGATCGACGACGGCGCCGTGCAGAAGCTCACTGCTGCCGGCAAGAGTCTGCTGCCGATCGGCGTGATTGGCGTACAGGGCGCGTTCGCGCGCGGCGAAGTGATTGCGTGCCTGGATGGCGCGGGCATCGAGGTGGCACGTGGGCTCACCAACTACAGCAGCGCGGAAACGAAGCTGATCCAGCGTCATTCGAGTGGCGAGATCGAGGGCATCCTCGGCTACATGCTCGAACCCGAACTGATCCACCGCGACAATCTCGTGCTCGTCTGACTCCAGCCAGGCGGGCACGCAAGAAAAAACCGCGCCGGCCTTGGGCCGGCGCGGTTTTTTTATACAGGGGCCGCGGCGTCAGCGAACGAGTGACGACTGCACGCGACCGTAGCGCAAGTTCTGGACGATGACCGGCGCTTTCGCGAACGGCAACTTGTTGGCGCAGAAGTAGTCCTGGTAGAGCGCGGCGTGATACGCATTCAGCGTGCCGTTTTCGATGCGCGACCAGTCGTTCGCCACGGTTTGGTCCCAGCCGTTGTGATCGGCGTCGAGGCTCGCGTAGAGACGCCACTCGTACGTATCGCAGCGAATCCCTTCGTAGTTCACGTTGCGTGCGCCCGTCGGGCTGGTGATGACGATCGTATAGCGCACGACGCCGTCGGTGCCCACCGTCAACGAGGCGGGATCGATCGCGAACTTGAGCGGCGTGTTGTTCGAGACGTCGAACGCCAGAAGCGTCGAACCGGCCTGCGGTAGCGTCGGCAATCCTTCGAGCTTGTTTTCCTGCCAGTTGCTTTTGCGGTCAAGCAGGTAGGTGAATGCGCTGTCGTCCTTGTTGGTGGGGCCGGAACTGCCGCAGCCGGTCAGCAGGACGCTACTTGCGGCCGCGGCGCACGCCGCGGCAAGAGCAATACGTTTCAAATTGGTTTCCCTTCGAAGCAACGGCGCGTTGCGCGCCAAAGATGCCGCAGCGCAAAGGCCAAGCGGCGATGCGAACGAGGTTCGCGTCGCCGGTTCTGGCGCTCAGTGCGCCGTAGTCGGTTATTCGTGCTCCTCCGGCGCAGGCACGATCATACTCTCGCCCGGTCCGCAGTCGCTTTCGACAGGCGTGCTGTCGGGCACGTCTGCCATAAAAGGCGAGGCCTGCACGGCGTCGGCGTGTGCCGACGTGACGATGCGCGGATAGCGCACTTCGTGCCCGTGCATGCCGCCCCTTTCCGGGCGTGGCGCGGCGGGTCGCCGCAGAAAGCGCGACAACTCGGTCAACGCGAGTTGATAGACGTCGCGTTTGAACTCGATGACCGCTTCGAGCGGCACCCAGTATTCGTTCCAGCGCCACGCATCGAACTCGGGGTGCTCTGTCGCCCGCAGACAGATATCGCAGTCGCGCCCGACCATGCGCAGCAGAAACCATATCTGCTTCTGGCCGCGATAATGGCCGCGCACTTCGCGCTTGATGAACTTGTCCGGCACCTCATAACGCAGCCAGTCGCGCGTGCGACCGACGATCTTGACGTGCTCTGGAAGCAGCCCGGTTTCTTCCTGCAACTCCCGATACATTGCCTGCATGGGGGTCTCACCATACTTGATGCCCCCTTGCGGAAACTGCCAGGAATGTTCACGAACCCGTTTGCCCCAAAACACTTCGTTGTGCGCGTTCAAGAGGATGATGCCGACGTTCGGGCGAAAGCCTTCACGATCCAGCATACAACCACCTTCGAATCCTTTAAAATTGCTTTGATTATAAACAGATAACGGTCCTCACGCACCCGAGCGCCGGAAGATTGGAGCGAATTGCCGCGAGTACGGGCAAGGCGCGCAATCGAGGCCTCACGGGGGGGGGCGCCCGGCCGGCTGGCCGGCGCCATGGGTAGTGCGCCGGCATCTCGATACCACGCGATGCCGCGCGAGCTGTGCGAGTCCCCACCGTTTCACCTTCTTCGGGCGGTCTGCACGGGCCGCCGCTTTTGGAAAACCTGAATGAAAGCCACCCGTTTCTTTATCGGCACCTTGAAGGAAGCGCCGGCTGACGCCGAGATCGTCAGTCACAAATTGATGGTCCGCGCGGGCATGATCCGTCGCGTTGCGGGCGGCATCTATAACTATTTGCCGGTCGGGCTGCGCTCGATCCGCAAGGTCGAGGCGATCGTGCGCGAGGAAATGAACCGCGCGGGCGCGATCGAACTGCTGATGCCGTCCGTGCAGCCGGCCGAGCTGTGGCAGGAATCGGGGCGCTGGGAACAATACGGGCCGGAACTGCTGCGATTCAAGGACCGTAAGCAGAGCGATTTCGTGATGGGCCCGACGCACGAGGAAGTCATCACCGACATCGCGCGCAACCAGATCAAGAGCTATCGCCAGTTGCCGGTGAACTTCTATCAGGTGCAGACGAAGTTCCGCGACGAAATCCGTCCCCGGTTCGGCGTGATGCGCGGCCGCGAGTTCATCATGAAAGACGCGTACTCGTTCGATAAGGACGTCGACGGTCTGAAGGTCTCGTACCAGAAGATGTACGACGCCTATACGCGCATCTTCACGCGTCTCGGTCTCGAGTTCCGTGCCGTCGCGGCCGACAATGGCTCGATCGGCGGCAGCGGCTCACACGAGTTCCACGTGATCGCCGAGACCGGTGAGGACGATATTGCCTACTGCCCGACGTCGGATTTCGCAGCGAACGTCGAAGCCGCCGATGCGCTGCCACTCATCGCACAACGCGGCGCGGCCACCGAGCCGCTCGTGAAGACCGCCACGCCGGGCGCAGCGAAGTGCGAGCAGGTCGCCGAACTGCTCGGAATCCCGCTCGAGCGCACGGTGAAGTCGATCGTGCTCGCAACCGAAAACGGTGAAGGCGCCGAACCGACGATCTGGCTGCTGCTCCTGCGCGGCGATCACGATCTGAACGAGATCAAGGCGGGCAAGCTCGAGGGCCTGGGCAATTTCCGCTTCGCGACCGAGGCCGAGATCGTCGAATGGTTCGGCACGCCGCCGGGCTACCTCGGTCCGATCGGCACGAAGAAGCCGGTGAAGGTGATCGCCGATTCGACGGTCGCGAACATGAGCGACTTCGTCGTCGGGGCCAACGAAGTGGACTTCCATACGACCGGCGTGAACTGGGGCCGCGATCTGCCGGAGCCGGTCGTCGCCGACATTCGCAATGTGAAGAAGGGCGATCCGTCGCCGGACGGCAAGGGCGTGCTCGACATCTGCCGCGGCATCGAAGTGGGCCACGTGTTCCAGCTCGGCACCAAGTATTCCGATGCGATGAGCGCCAACTTCCTCGGTGAAAACGGCAAGCCGCAACCGATGCAGATGGGCTGCTACGGCATCGGCGTCACGCGTATCCTCGGTGCCGCGATCGAACAGAATTTCGACGAGAAGGGGATCATCTGGCCGGAATCGATCGCGCCGTTCGAAGTGGTCGTGTGCCCGATGGGCCTCGATCGCAGCGAACTCGTGCGCGAGCACGCCGAGCGTGTCTACGACGAACTCGTCAAGGCCGGCGTCGACGTGATCCTCGACGATCGTGGCGAGCGTCCGGGCGTCATGTTCGCGGACTGGGAGCTGATCGGCGTGCCGCATCGCCTCGTGATCGGCGAGCGCGGCCTCAAGGAAGGCAAGATCGAGTACCAGGGCCGTCGCGACACCGAAGCGACGCTGCTGGCAGCCGAGGAGGCCGCCCAGGTTGTCGCGCAGAAGATCCGCGCGGCGCTCGCGCGCTAAGCGTCAGGGAGCGCCGCGAGCGTGCAGTACAGCTTCCTGTCCGCGACCGTCCTGCTGCTTCTCATCACCGATCCGCTCGGCAACATTCCGCTCTTCATCGGGTGTTTGCACCATGTGGCGCCGCGGCGCCGGGCGATCGTGATCCTGCGGGAAGTGGCGATCGCATTCGTGATCCTGCTCATCTTCATGGTGGCCGGCAACGGCTTCCTGCGCATGATGGGGCTCACCGATACGTCGCTGCGTATCGGTGGCGGCATCGTGCTGTTTCTTATTGCGCTGCGCATGATCTTCCCGCATCCGGGCGGCCCGTTCGGCGGCAGCGACAAGGACGGCGAGCCGCTCATCGTGCCGCTCGCGATTCCCGCGCTGGCGGGGCCTTCGGCGCTCGCCACGGTGATGCTGCTCACGTCGCAGGCGCCCGGCAAGCTGTACGAGTGGATCGCGGCGCTCACGGTGACGATGGTGGTTTGTGCCGCGGTGCTCGTGCTGGCGGAGCGCATCCAGCAGTGGCTCGGCGAGCGCGTGGTGACCGCGTTCGAGCGGCTGATGGGGCTCGTGCTGGTCGCGATCTCGGTCGAGATGATTCTCGCGGGGATCAGCACCTTCGTGCATCACCTGTGAAAACGCAGAATCGCAGCGAAACGAGCACACAATAAAAAAGCGGCCCGGGCCGCTTTTTTTCATGGTGCGTGTGAACGGGCTCAGGCGCCTTCGGTCAGCGCACGGATGGTCGGCAGGTTTCGCCAGTAACCCTTCGCGTCCATGCCGCAGCCGAATACGTAGCGATCCGGCACCGCGAAACCGCAGAAGTCCGGATGCAGCGGTTTCGCCTTCGGGATGGTCTTCTCGCACAACACCGCCGACATGAATCGCTTCGCACCCATCGCGAGGATGCGGTCGCGGATGGCGGCCATGGTCTCGCCTTCGTCGAGGATATCGTCGAGAACCAGCACCACGCGGTCCTTCACCGACTCGCGCGGCGCCACGCGCCACTGCATTTCGGAGCTGCCCTTGATCGCGTTGCGATAGCGGGTGAGGTGGATGTAGTCGAATTCGAGCGGGAAGTCGAGATGCGGCAGCAGCATGCCAGTGAACACAGCAGCGCCGCCCATCACCGACAGCACGAGCGGGAAGTCATCGCTGATTTCGGCGCGGATCGCTTCGGCCATCCGGCCGATCGACGCATTGACCTCGCCCTCCGAAACGATCTCTTCGGAGTGGCGGAAAATGTGAAGGGCTTCTTCGCGATTCATGACTCTGGCGGGGTCGTGGCGGTAGTTATTCAGTGTGGGAAATAACGCTGGCGCGCGCTACAGCATAAACCCGTGTGGTCCAGCTCGCGCGCCGCGTGACGGGTGACGACCCGCGACGTCCGAACGCAACCGGTTGCCGCGCGTGTCGCCCGCAAGTTCAGCGCATGCCGGGCATCATGCCCTTCATACCGCGCATCATCTTCTGCAGGTTGCCGCCCTTGAGCTTCTTCATCATGGTGCGCATCTGGTCATACTGGTTCAGCATGCGGTTCACTTCCTGGACCTGCACGCCCGCGCCCGCCGCGATGCGCCGCTTGCGCGTGGCCTTGATGAGTTCGGGCTTGGCGCGCTCGGCGGGTGTCATCGAATTGATGATGCCCTCCATGCGGCGCATCTGCTTTTCGGCAACGCCCATGTCGGCACCCGCGGCGGCCTGCTGGAACTGCGCGGGCAGCTTGTCCATGAGCGTCGAGAGACCGCCCATCTTCTTCATCTGCGAGAGCTGGGCCTTGAAGTCGTTGAGGTCGAAGTCGCCGCCCTTCTTGACCTTGTCGGCGAGCTTTTGCGCCGCTTGCACATCCACGCCGCGCTGGGCCTCCTCGACGAGCGCGAGAATGTCGCCCATGCCGAGAATCCGGTTCGCCATGCGGTCCGGATGGAAGACTTCGAGGCCGTCGAGCTTTTCGGCGACGCCTACGAACTTGATCGGCTTACCCGTGATGTGGCGCACGGAGAGCGCGGCGCCGCCACGCGAGTCGCCGTCGAGCTTGGTGAGCACGACACCGGTGAGCGGCAGGGCGTCGTTGAACGCCTTTGCGGTGTTGACGGCGTCCTGGCCGAGCATCGCATCGACGACGAAGAGCGTTTCAGCGGGCTTGAGCGCCGCATGCAGTGCGGCGATCTCGTTCATCATTGCCTCGTCGATACCGAGGCGGCCGGCCGTGTCGACGAGCAGCACGTCGTGATAGTGGCGCTTCGCCCAGTCGACGGCGGCGTTGGCGATATCGACCGGTTTCTGGTCGGGCTGCGACGGGAAGAAGTCGGCGCCGACCTGCTCGGTCACCGTCTTCAGCTGCGCGATAGCGGCCGGACGATAGACGTCGCATGAAACGGTGAGCACCTTCTTCTTGTACTTCTCGCGCAGCAGTTTTGCGAGCTTGCCGACGGTGGTCGTCTTGCCCGCGCCCTGCAGACCGGCCATGAGGATCACGGCGGGGGGGGTGACGGCGAGATCGAGTTCGGCGGCTTTACCTTCGTAGTCGCCGCCGATCACGGCGGTCAGCTCGCGCTGCACCACGCCGACGAGCGCCTGCCCCGGCGACAGACTGCCGACCACTTCTTCGCCGAGCGCCTTCTCCTTCACCTTGGCGATGAATTCGCGCACGACGGGCAGCGCGACGTCCGCCTCGAGCAGCGCGAGACGCACTTCGCGCAGCATTTCCTGCGTATTGGCCTCGGTCAGCCGGGCTTCGCCGCGCAGCGTCTTGACGACGCGCGCCATCCGTTGAGTGAGATTGTCGAGCATGGGGAGCGGTGAGCAGTGCGGCCCGGGCGCGCGTAAGAAGGGTGCTGTCCCTCCCGGCATGGGGCCTATAGTAAACTTCGAATATGGATATTGTACTGTATGCCCTCACCGCGCTCCTTTACGGCGGTCTGTGCGCCGCCGACTGGCGGGCGCTGCGTCATGCCGGCGTCGAGACGCTTCCCGGCGGCGTGCTTCCGGCGTCCGTGACGGCACCGGTGAGCGTTGCCGGCGCCGACGGCCCGGCGCGCACGCGCAGCTTCGGGCCGCTCTCGCGGACGCTGCTGCTCGTTGCGCTCGCGGCGCACGGCGTGCTGCTGCACATGACGATCTTTCCCGTCCACGAGATGATCTTCGGCTTCGCCTTCGCGTTGTCGGCGATGTTCTGGCTCGGCGTGGTCATCTACTGGATCGAGAGCTTTTTCTTTCAGCTCGACGGGCTGCGCCTGTTGCTGCTGCCGCTCGCCGCGCTGGCCGCTCTGTTGCCGCTCGTGTTCGGTGGCGTGCGCGTGCTGCCGTACGCCGCAGCGCCGATGTTCAAGACGCACTTCGTCATCGCAAACATTGCGTATGGGCTCTTTGCCATCGCCGCCTTGCACGCGATCCTGATGCTTGCCGTCGAGCGCCGCCTGCACTCGCTGCGCGGCGGCGGCTTCCAGCGCAACGGTGCCGCGAACGGCGGCTGGCTTTCGAACTGGATCGACACGCTGCCGCCGCTCCTCACGATGGAGAAGCTGCTGTTTCGCCTGATCGGCGCCGGCTTCGTGCTGCTCACGCTTACGCTCGCTTCGGGCATCGTGTTCAACGAGCAGTTGACTGACCGGCCGCTCTCACTCGATCACAAGACGGTGTTCGCGATCCTCTCGTGGGTCATGTTCGGATCGCTCCTCACGGCTCGCAGGATTTCGGGCTGGCGCGGCCGCGCCGCGCTACGCTGGGTGATCGCGTCGTTCATCGCGTTGCTGCTCGCGTATGTCGGCAGCCGGTTCGTCTTCGAGGTGCTGCTGCACCGCCCCATCGTCTGAGTGCGCGTGAAGCGCATCAATCTCATGAGACAGATTTTTCTCCTGTTCCTGCTGATCGTCCTCGGCCAGTGGTTCGTCAAGGCGCTGCGCCGCGCGCAGATGCGTTCGGGCTCGCAAGGGCAACAAGCGCAGCAGGGGCAAAACACGCAAGGCGGCCGCGGCGCTCAGGGTGCATGGCGCGCGTCGAACGGTGCGGGTGCTGCTGGCCGATCGAATGGACAGGGCGCGTTGCCTGAGCCGATGGTCTGCTGCGCCGAGTGCGGTGTGCACGCGCCGCGCAGCGAGTCGGTTACCGCGGGCGCGCAGTCGTTCTGTTGCGCCGAGCATGCGCGTGCCTACGTCGCGCGTTCAGCGGACAAGGACCGCGCCGCGCGATGAGCGCAGCATCGCATCCGTTCGAAGTGGACGCGCAGGGCTGGGTTGCCGCCGCGCGTCGCCTTCCATCGCCGAACTTCGAGGCGCGTCCCGCGCACGCGCTGCCGACGCTCATCGTCGTGCACAACATCAGCCTGCCGCCGGACACCTTCGGCGGCGCCTCGATCGCAGATCTCTTCCTCAATCGCCTCGACTGCGATTCACATCCGTACTTCGATCAACATCTGCGCGGAGTGCGCGTGTCGGCCCATTTCGTGATCCATCGCGACGGCGCGCTCGAACAGTTCGTCTCCTGCGACGAACGCGCGTGGCACGCGGGCGTGTCGAGCTTCTTCGGCCGCGAGCGCTGCAACGACTTTTCGATCGGCATCGAACTCGAGGGCAGCGATACGACGGCGTTCGAGTCCGCGCAATACGCGACGCTGGCGGCGCTCGTGAAGGTGCTCGTTACGCGTTATCCGATCGACGCGCTCGCTGGTCACTCTGACATCGCGCCGGGGCGCAAGACAGATCCTGGCCCGCATTTCGACTGGGCGCGTCTGCAGCGCGACGCGCAACTCGCCGATCCGTACTTCCCTTATTTCCGCGGGCAAGGCAGGCAAGACGCGACGCTTTGACCACCGCCGTACCCCCTGTCTCTGTCACGAAAAAGTCGCATTGATGCTTGCTTTGCGTGGAGCCCCCGACACGCCTGGGCTTCACAAATGTCAAGCATTCCGGCCCAAATAAAAACGTTTGACCGGTTTTTATTCTCCACTATACTTTGTTCCCGAAACACAGCTTCACACCATATGTTGTGTTGCGCCGCGGCGCCTCGCTCGACGAGCACGGCGCCGCTCGCTTTGGCGACATAGGAAAAAGAACGATGTGCGGTGCGCAGTGAGTAAAAAACCGGCAAAACAGCCGGTGAATCGCCGACGCACCGGCAGTAATCGAGAAAAGGGGTGCAGCCAATGATCGCGGCATACACGATGAAGACCGGCGTTTCGTTTGTCCCATCTGCTTTGCCGCATCCGGCATCCTCGCCAGGCTGTCTTTTTTTCTCCGCCTAATCGACCGCGCACACGGGGGCGCGGCGTCCGTTTTAATCCGCGAAAACTCTTCGCACACTTCCAGGACCAGGAGCTTTGCACATGCAAACGACCGATAACGTCTCGACCCGGTTTGAAGGCGCGCACGCCGCGCACACGCTGGGTGGTGAGACGCAGGACGGCCAGACGAATGCGTCACAGTTCGCCGACCACAAGGTGATCCGCCGCAACGGCAGCGTGGTGGCGTTCGAGCCGTCGAAGATCGCCATCGCGATGACGAAGGCCTTTCTGGCGGTCAATGGCGGGCAGGGCGCGGCGTCGGCACGCGTGCGCGAACTCGTCGAGCAGCTCACGCAGAACGTCGTGCGCGCGCTCTTGCGTAGCCGTCCGAACGGCGGCACGTTCCATATCGAAGATATCCAGGACCAGGTTGAACTCGCGCTGATGCGCGGCGGCGAGCACAACGTCGCGCGCGCTTACGTGCTGTATCGCGAAAAGCGCAACCAGGAGCGCAGCCACGCGCAGGAAGAACAGGCGCCGCCCGCTGCGAGCCTGAACGTGACCGACAACGGCGTCACGCGCCCACTCGACATGCACGCGCTGCACGCGCTGATCGAGTCGGCATGCGCGGGGCTGGGTGATGCTGTGAACGCCGATCCGATCGTCGCGGAAACGGTGAAGAACCTCTACGACGGCGTGCCGATGTCACAGGTCTACGACTCGGCCATCCTCGCCGCGCGCACGATGATCGAAAAGGATCCGGCCTATAGCCAGGTGACTTCGCGCATCCTGCTGCACACGATCCGTCGCGAAATTCTCGAAGAGGAAGTGACGCAGGCGCAGATGGCCGAGCGTTATGCCGACTACTTCCCGCAGTTCGTGAAGCGCGGCGTTGAAGCCGGCCTGCTCGACGACAAGCTGCAGCAGTTCGACCTGAAGCGCCTCGCATCGGCGCTCGACGCGAACCGCGACCTGCAGTTCGGTTACCTCGGCCTGCAAACGCTGTACGACCGCTACTTCCTCCACGTCGACGGCACCCGCATCGAGATGCCGCAGGCTTTCTTCATGCGCGTCGCGATGGGTCTGTCGCTGAACGAGATCGACCGTGAAGCGCGTGCGATCGAGTTCTACAACGTGCTCTCGACGTTCGACTTCATGTCGTCCACGCCGACGCTGTTCAACTCGGGCACGCACCGCTCGCAGCTGTCGTCGTGCTACCTGACGACGGTTGCCGACGACCTCGACGGCATCTACGAAGCGCTCAAGGACAACGCGCTGCTCTCGAAATTCGCGGGCGGCCTCGGCAATGACTGGACGCGCGTGCGCGCGCTCGGCTCGCACATCAAGGGGACCAACGGCAAGTCGCAGGGCGTCGTGCCGTTCCTGAAGGTCGTCAACGACACGGCCGTCGCCGTGAACCAGGGCGGCAAGCGCAAGGGCGCGGTGTGCGCGTACCTGGAGTCGTGGCACCTCGACATCGAAGAATTCCTGGAACTGCGCAAGAACACCGGCGACGACCGCCGCCGCACGCACGACATGAACACGGCGAACTGGATTCCCGACCTGTTCATGAAGCGCGTGATGGAAGGCGCCGACTGGACGCTGTTCTCGCCGTCGACCTGCCCGGACCTGCACGACAAGTTCGGCGCCGAGTTCGAAACCGCTTACACCGCTTACGAAGAGAAGGCCGCGCGCGGCGAGATCAAGCTCTTCAAGAAGATGCCTGCCGCCCAGCTGTGGCGCAAGATGCTCGGCATGCTGTTCGAGACGGGCCACCCGTGGATCACGTTCAAGGATCCCTGCAACGTGCGCTCGCCGCAGCAGCACATCGGCGTCGTCCACTCGTCGAACCTCTGCACGGAAATCACGCTGAACACGAGCGATGCCGAAATCGCCGTCTGCAACCTCGGCTCGGTGAACCTCGTCGCGCACATGGTCAAGCAGGACGACGGCAGCTACGCGCTCGACCAGGACAAGCTCAAGCACACGATCAGCGTCGCGATGCGCATGCTCGACAACGTCATCGACATCAACTACTACGCGGTGTCGAAGGCGCGTAACTCGAACCTGAAGCACCGCCCGGTCGGCATGGGCATCATGGGCTTCCAGGACTGCCTGCATCTGCTGCGCACGCCGTACGCGTCGCAGGAGGCCGTCGAGTTCGCCGACCGTTCGATGGAATCGGTCTGCTACTACGCCTACTGGGCATCGACCGAGCTGGCCCAGGAGCGCGGCCGCTACTCGACGTACCGTGGCTCGCTGTGGGATCGCGGCATCCTCCCGCAGGACACGCTGAAGCTGCTCGCCGACGCACGCGGCGGCTACGTCGAAGTCGACACGAGCGAGACGATGGACTGGGAAGCGCTGCGTTCGCGCATCGCGACGCACGGTATGCGCAACTCGAACTGCGTCGCCATCGCACCGACGGCAACGATTTCGAACATCATCGGCGTCTCGGCCTGTATCGAGCCGACCTTCCAGAACCTTTATGTGAAGTCGAACCTCTCGGGCGAGTTCACGGTCGTCAACGACTACCTGGTGCGCGATCTGAAGGAGCGCGGCCTGTGGGACGAGGTGATGGTCGCGGACCTGAAGTACTTCGACGGCACGCTCTCGCGCATCGACCGCATCCCGGCCGACCTGCGCGCGATCTACGCCACGGCGTTCGAAGTCGATCCGAGCTGGCTCGTCGAGGCAGCGTCGCGTCGCCAGAAGTGGATTGACCAGGCGCAATCGCTGAACATCTATATGGCAGGTGCGTCGGGCAAGAAGCTCGATGAGGTCTACAAGCTCGCGTGGTTGCGCGGTCTCAAGACGACCTACTACCTGCGTACGATGGCGGCGACGCACGTCGAGAAGTCGACGGTCGCGCACGGCGCGCTTAACGCGGTGCCGACGAACGGCGACGGCGGTGCGGGTGGTGCTGGTGGCGCATACGGCGGTGGCGCGGGCTTCGGCGTGACGGGTGGCGGAGCGGATTCGACGATGCTGCAATCGGCGAGCGCCGCAGAGGCCGAACCGATCGTGGAAGCGCCCGAAGCCGACGGCCCCGTGTGCATGATGCGTCCGGGCGACCCGGGCTTCGAAGAGTGCGAGGCCTGCCAGTGACGTGGTGCAATGCCTCGTGACTGAAGCAGCACTGCAGTAGTAAATAGTAGAGAAGGGCGGCGCGTGCGATGCGCGCCGCCTGGCAAGAGGAAGTTCTCGCCGCTCGCGTCATCCGCTTGCGGCTAATTCCCGACACGCACGGCACCCATGCCGCGACGCACGAAAGAAGTCGGCGAGCGAAGGCATCAGGAATCCCTGGAGTTTTCACCGATGCGCCCGGGACACGCTGCACAACAGGCAGCGACGAGGCGGCGAAGTCCGCACGTATGGCAGTGACGAAGCGAAGTGCATCGCGCAGCAAGCGGACGCAAGCAGACGCAAGCGACCTCGATCGAGAGCGATCGACTGCAATCAAGAGCACTCGCGCGTCGCGACTACTCGCAAGTTTCAAGGCTCATTTGAAACGCGCGAAGGCATTCGAACACATCGTTATCGCAGCGCCTCTCGCATGTTGATCGACACAATGCAATGACAAAGTGTTGTATGCAGGTCGCAACGCGAAACGAAAACTGGACTTTTCGTGTGCGAACCCTTTTACCGCTCACGAAAAGATGGTACAAACCGATCTAAATTGATGGTGACATTTATGCTCAACTGGGATGACGAGAAAACGGCCGTAACTCCGTCGAGCGGTGCGCAACAAAATGCGATGCGCAACCTCGCGGGTGAGGCTGTCCCGGCTGCCGATGTGCAGTTCGGTCTGCGTTCCACTCCTCAGGCATCCACTGCGGAAAACATTTTCGCCAGCGACTTCGCAGTCGCTCCGCCGGCTCAGGCAGCGGTGTCCTCCGAAGCGCGCGTGAATGTCGCCGACAAGCGCATCATCAACGGTCAGACCGACGTGAACCAGTTGGTCCCGTTCAAGTACAAGTGGGCTTGGGAAAAGTATCTGGCCGGCTGTGCGAACCACTGGATGCCGCAGGAAATCAACATGTCCCGCGACATCGCGCTCTGGAAGGACCCGAACGGTCTGACCGAGGACGAGCGCCGGATCGTCAAGCGCAACCTCGGCTTCTTCGTGACCGCCGACTCCCTCGCCGCGAACAATATCGTGCTGGGCACCTACCGCCACATCACGGCGCCCGAATGCCGTCAGTTCCTGCTGCGCCAGGCGTTCGAAGAGGCGATCCACACGCACGCGTACCAGTACATCGTCGAATCGCTCGGTCTGGACGAAGGCGAGATCTTTAACGCGTACCACGAGGTCAAGTCGATCCGCGACAAGGACGAGTTCCTGATCCCGTTCATCCATACGCTCACAGATCCGTCGTTCAAGACGGGCACGACAGACGCCGACCAGAAGCTGCTCCGGTCGCTGATCGTGTTCGCCTGCATCATGGAAGGCCTGTTCTTCTATGTCGGGTTCACCCAGATCCTCGCGCTCGGCCGCCAGAACAAGATGACCGGCGCGGCGGAGCAATACCAGTACATCCTGCGCGACGAGTCGATGCACTGCAATTTCGGCATCGACCTCATCAATCAGATCAAGCTCGAGAACCCGCACCTGTGGACCCCCGCGTTCCGTGCAGAGATCGCTGATCTGTTCAAGCAGGCGGTCGACCTCGAATACCGCTACGCGGAAGACACGATGCCGCGTGGCGTCCTCGGTCTGAACGCGTCGATGTTCAAGAGCTATCTGCGCTTCATCAGCAACCGGCGTTGCCAGCAGATCGGTCTCGATCCGCTGTTCCCGAACGAAGAGAACCCGTTCCCGTGGATGAGCGAGATGATCGACCTGAAGAAGGAACGCAACTTCTTCGAGACGCGCGTGATCGAATATCAGACGGGCGGTGCATTGTCCTGGGAGTAACCTGGGGTGCACTGCTGAACAAGTCTTTTGGGGTGCCGGCGGCGCTACGCGAGCGCCCATGCCGGCTAGATGATTAGGAGCAGGAACGCCTGATGCAAAGCGTGCCCGGGGCCCTGGTGGCTGACCGATATGACTGGCACTTTGCGAACCCTTCAGAGGGATGGGCAAACTTCCCCCCGGAAAACGGCGTTAGCCATATGGCTGGCGTCTTCAACGAACGTTGGCCGGTGTCGATATCCGACGCCGGGTTGACATGGCGCGCAGTGCCCGATGGCACTGCGCGCCTTACCGCATTCATTAGCGTAAGCGCGCGGGATCAGCGTACGCCGATGAATAGCCCGCTTCGCAGCGTGCGCCCTGATAAGCGTTCGCGGGAAGCGGGTTTTGACGAAGGGCGATGTTTGAACTGACTCTCATCTGAACCTGAAGGAGAAGAAAATGGCAACTGCCAAGAAGAAACCGGCGGCAAAGAAGGTCGCAGTGAAGAAGGTTGCAGCGAAGAAGGCTGCTCCGGCGAAGAAGGCTGCTGCGAAGAAGGTCGCAGTGAAGAAGGTCGCAGCGAAGAAAGTCGCCGTGAAGAAGGTTGCTGCGAAGAAGGCTGCTCCGGCGAAGAAGGCCGCTGCAAAGAAGGTCGCAGCGAAGAAAGTCGCAGTGAAGAAGGTTGCTGCGAAGAAGGCTGCTCCGGCGAAGAAGGTCGCAGCGAAGAAGGTTGCCGCGAAGAAAGTCGCCGTGAAGAAGGTTGCTGCGAAGAAGGCAGCGCCGGCGAAGAAGGCCGCAGCGAAGAAGGCCGCGCCTGCGAAGAAGGCCGCAGCGAAGAAGGCCGCGCCTGCGAAGAAGGCTGCTGCGAAGAAGGCCGCGCCTGCGAAGAAGGCTGCCGCGAAGAAGGCTGCCAAGAAAGCGCCTGCGAAGAAGGCTGCCGCTCCCGCGCCTGCTGCTGCCCCTGCTGCGCAACCGGCTGCACCCGCAGCATCGGTGAAGACTGCCCTGAACCCGGCTGCTGCATGGCCGTTCCCGACCGGCAGCCGTCCGTAATACGCAGTACCAGGCGAGACACGCATCTTGCGTGCCTCGCAGTTCGGGCGGCTTCAAGGCCCGATCATGATCCCGTCGCTGGCGTTGCTCGCGACGGGATTTTTTTCGTCCGTGGGCCCCGTGGTACGCGCGCAGGGGCGTGTGCGATCGCGAGCCGGCGAGCACGCACGAAAAAAGGCGCATGCACAGGGGAGCACATGCGCCTGAGGTTCCGCGTAAGGCGCAAGGGCGCCGCCGCGGTACAGGGGAAACCGCTGTTAGTGGGTGACGCGGGTCACGCCGCCGCTCGAGAGCAGGCGCACGCGGTCACCCGCGTTGAAGACTTCACCGGTGGAGGTCTGCGTGATGGCACGCAGGTCGCCGCTGTCGAGACGCACCGTAAGCTCGAGGCCGTCGCGCAACGCGGCGCCGTTTTCCACCGCATTGCCAGCCACTGCGCCCGCGATGCCGCCGATGATGCCCGTGACGATCGAACCGCGTCCGCCGCCGATCGCGCTGCCGGCTACCGCGCCGAGCGCGCCGCCGCCAATGGCGCCGAGGCCGGTGGGCTGTCCGTCATTGGAGCTGATCTTCACGGCACGAACGCTCTCGATCGTGGCCATGCGGACCATGGCCTCGCGCTGCGCCTGCGACGCCGTATAGACGTCGGCGGAACTGCTGTTATATGCACACCCCGAAACCGCAAACGAACCCGCCACCAGCACTGCAACCAGCAAACAACTTGTTGTTCTCATTCGTATAACTCCAGAAGGCCCCCGCGCGGGGCCTGCGTTCAGTTCGGCAGTTCGTATCCGAACGCCTTCATGAACCGTTCATTGATCTGCGCCCGTGTGGGTGCATAGTTCTGTGGACCTTGATGTTCGATCTTGAGCGCGCCCATTAGGCTCGCGAGACGCCCGGTGGTTGCCCAGCCGAGGCCGTTCTCGATGCCGTAGAGCAGACCACCGCGGAACGCGTCGCCGCAACCGGTCGGATCCAGTACACGTTCCGCCTGCACCGGAGGAATCTCCTCGATGCCGCCGTCGTGATAGATCTGCGACCCGTGCTCGCCGCGCGTGACGATCAGCGCATCGACCTTGCTGGCGATCTCTTCGAGCGACCAGCCGGTGCGGTGGCTGACAAGGTTGGCTTCGTAATCGTTGACCGCAACATACGTCGCAAGTTCAATCGCGCGTTGCAGCGACGGCCCGTCGAAGAGCGGCAATCCTTGACCCGGATCGAAAATGAACGGCACGCCGGCCTTCGCGAACTGCTCGACGTGCTGGACCATGCCGTCGAAGCCGTCCGGCGCGACGATACCGAGCTTGATGCCAGGTGCCTCGTCGGCGCGGTTCAGGTGCGACTGCATCATCGCGCCCGGGTGGAACGCAGTGATCTGGTTGTTTTCGAGATCGGTCGTGATCATCGCCTGTGCCGACCACGTGTCGGGCAGCACACGCACATGCGCTTGCGAGAGGCCGAGCGTGTCGAGGCGATCGAGGTACGGTTGTGCGTCGGCGCCGCCGAGCGTCGCCATGATGCGCGCATCGCCGCCGAGCAGATGCAGCGAGTAGGCGATGTTGCCTGCGCAGCCGCCGAATTCGCGACGCATCGTCGGCACGAGGAAGCTCACGTTAAGGATGTGCACCTGCTCGGGCAGGATGTGCTCACGAAAGCGACCTTCGAAGGTCATGATGTTGTCGTAGGCGAGCGAGCCGCAAATCAACGTAGACAAGGCTGGAGTTCCTGTAGCGTGGAGGGTGAGTCCGGGCGTGCGCCGCGCGCCAGGCGCGGCGGCGCACAGATGCCAGATTACTTTAGTGCTGCGAGGGCAGCGTCGTAATTCGGTTCGTTCTTGATCTCGCTGACGCGCTCGGCGTAGACGACCTTGTCGTTGGCGTCGATCACGACGACCGCGCGCGCGGTCAGGCCGGCGAGCGGGCCGCTCGTCACATCGACGCCGTAGGCCTGCGCGAAGTCATGGCCGCGGAAGGTCGAGGCCGTCACGACGTTCTCGATGCCTTCGGTCGTGCAAAAGCGCGCCGCCGCGAACGGCAGGTCGCCCGAGATCACGACGACGACCGTGTTGTCGAGCTTGCCCGCGGATTCGTTGAACTTGCGCGTCGACGTGGCGCAGACCGGCGTGTCGAGGCTCGGGACGATGTTGAGCACCTTGCGCTTGCCGCCGAAATCGGCGAGCGAGACAGGCTTCAGATCGCGGCCGACGAGCGAAAATGCCGGCGCCTTCTGGCCAGCCGAAGGGAACGTGCCAGCAACGTCGATCGGGTTACCACCCAGCGTAACTTGACTCATGATGTGCTCTCCGCGAGTTCATGTACCAATGAAAAGCGCGCCGGTAGCGCCGGGCGCAGGGAATGTGCGGGCCGCTCGAAAGCAGTCCCGCAGGCGAAACTGACAACAACGCGGGCATCAGGGATAGAAGATCTCGATGCGGAAGTTCGAAGCGACGACGTTGCCTGTGTCGAGCCGCACGATCATCGTCTGCGTGGTGCGTGCCGGCAAGCCGGCCTCGATGCGCGTGCCGGGCGTCACATAGTCTTGCGGCCACAGCACGCGACGCACGACCACGTTATTTTGATGGTCGAGCAGTGTCAGTTCGATGGCTGGAAACGCGAGCGCCACGTTGAAGTGATTGCGCAGCGGCACCTTCAGTTCGAGGTGATGCGGATCGTCGACCTGGCGCAGATCGGACGGCTGGACCTGCAGGCCGTCGATATCGCGCGGTGGCAGCACTCGGCAGCCGAGCTGCTGGCATGCCTGCTCGTAGAGCGGCTTCGAGGCGGGCCAGTAGACCATCACCGTCTCGCGCAGCCACCAGGCGAGCTGAGCCGCGAGCAATGCGAGCAGCACAAGCGCGAACAACGAGCCGATGATGCGCCAGCCCGTGCGGCGCGGTGCGCGCGCGGGCGTTTCGCGTGTAACGGCGAACGGTTCAGGACCAGCACCTGGAGACAGGCTGCTGAAGGCCGCCGCCGCAGACGCTGCCGCAGCGGCGCCTGGCAGTACGGGCTCGGGATCGTCGGTGCGAACGGACGATGGTTCGTCCGCGGTCAGTGTGGGCTCGTTGATGCCTGGTTCGACGCGTTGCCAATGCGACGCAGTCGATTGTGCTGCCGTCGCTGTGGCGCTCGCGTGTGTTGCCGGCTCGGGCGCGAGCGACGGCTCGGCGAGCGGGGGCGTGAACGTCGGTGTGACGCTCGGCGCGATCGCGGGCTGCGGCAGGTGTTCGGCGCTGTACAGCAGCCGGTTGTCGATCTGGCTGTCAGCGGGCGGTGCCCACGGGTCCCACGCGGGATTCGCGAAATCGGGAGCGCCAGCTGATGTGACTGCCTCGCGCTTTTCTTCCGGCAGATGTGTCGTGGCCGGCGCGGTCAGGGTCGCTGCGACATCGGCGGCAACGGGAACGGCATTTGCGAACTCGCCGTTGTCCGGCACCTCGAACAGGCTGCCCGACGCATCAAACGCTTCCTGACAGTGGCCGCAACGCACGAGGCCACGACGCACTGCAAGCTGCGCGGGCACGATACGGAAGACGGTTTCGCAGAAGGGACAGCGCGTTGCCAGGAGCATGTGGGCCGTTGATCTGGGTAGACCGGTGGGTTAGCGATACCCGCCATTCTACTGGCATTCCGTCGCTAGCCGCGCCGCGTACCAGCGAGGCAAACCCAGCCTTCGTGTTCGCGCCAGACGGCGATGTCGATCCACGGTTCGTAGACGCGAGCCACTTCCTCGGCCTGGCGCGCGAGGATGCCCGATAGCGCGAGGCGTCCGCCGGGTTTTACGCGCGACGAGAGCATCGAAGCCATGAGCTTCAGCGGATTCGACAGGATGTTGGCGACGACGATGTCGAACTCGCCCGGCGGGCAGTCGTCGGGGAGGCCGTAGGTGACGTCGGCGTGATTGCGCGCGCTGTTGTGGCGCGCCGATTCGACTGCTTGCGGGTCGATGTCGATGCCGATAACCGGATTCGCGCCGCACTTCTTCGCGAGAATCGCGAGGATGCCCGAGCCGCAACCGTAGTCGAGGAGCGAGTTGCCCGGCTTGACGTGCTGTTCGAGCCACTCCATGCAAAGACGCGTGGTGGGATGGCTGCCCGTGCCGAATGCGAGGCCCGGATCGAGTTCGAGGACGCGCGCGTCGGGATCGGGCGCATCGTGCCACGACGGCACGACCCAGATGCGCTGGCCGATCTGGATCGGCTCGAACTGCGATTGCGTGAGCCGCACCCAGTCCTGCTCCTCGACTTCGCGCAGCGCGAACGCAGGCAGCGCCGCGAGGCCGAGTTCGTTCGCTGCGGCCGCGAGCAGCACGGCCGGATCCTGATCGTCGCCGATGAGCGCGATCACGCGCGAGTGCTGCCACGCGGTGCGATCGGGCGTGAGCCCGGGCTCGCCGAAGAGCGGCTGCTCGTCGGGCGTGTCGGCGTCGGCATCTTCGACCGACACCGACAGCGCGCCGAGTTCGATCAGTGCGTCGGAGAGTTCCTCGGCGCGTTCACGATCGAGTTCGACGATCAGTTCCCGATAGCTCATGAATTACGCTTCTTCCTTCTGAACCTGCTGGCGCGCGGCCAGACGGTTTTCGAGGTAGTGAATGCTCGTGCCGCCTTCGACGAACTTCGCATCGAGCATCAGCTCGCGGTGCAGCGGGATGTTCGTCTGGATGCCCTCGACCACCATCTCCGACAACGCGATGCGCATACGCTGGATCGCCTGTTCGCGCGTCGCGCCGTAGGTGATCAGCTTGCCGATCATCGAATCATAGTTCGGCGGAACGAAGTAGCCATTGTAGGCGTGCGAATCGACGCGCACGCCCGGGCCACCCGGCATGTGCCACGACGTGAGACGTCCCGGCGACGGCGTGAACTTGAACGGATCTTCAGCGTTGATACGGCACTCGATCGCGTGGCCCTTCAACTGGATGTCGCGCTGGCGGAACGCGAGCTTCTCGCCGGCGGCGATACGGATCTGTTCCTGCACGATGTCGATGCCGGTGATCAGCTCGGTGACCGGGTGCTCGACCTGCACGCGCGTGTTCATTTCGATGAAGTAGAACTCGCCGTTTTCGTACAGGAACTCGAACGTGCCCGCGCCGAGGTAACCCATCTTCTTGCAGGCGTCGGCGCAGCGGTCGCCGATGCGATCGAGCAGGCGGCGCGCGATACCCGGCGCAGGCGCTTCCTCGATCACCTTCTGGTGGCGGCGCTGCATCGAGCAGTCGCGTTCGCCGAGCCACACGGCGTTCTTGAACGAATCCGAGAGCACCTGGATTTCGATGTGGCGCGGATTCTCGAGGAACTTCTCCATGTACACCTGCGGATTGCCGAACGCACGGCCCGCTTCTTCACGCGTCATGTTGACCGCGTTGACGAGTGCCGCTTCCGTGTGCACGACGCGCATGCCGCGGCCGCCGCCGCCGCCCGCCGCCTTGATGATGACGGGGTAGCCGACCGCGCGCGCGATCTTGACGATCTCCTTCGGATCGTCCGGCAATGCGCCTTCCGAGCCGGGCACGCACGGCACGCCGGCCTTGATCATCGCGTGCTTCGCGGAGACCTTGTCGCCCATCATGCGGATCGTTTCCGGGCGCGGGCCGATGAACGTGAAGCCCGACTGCTCGACGCGCTCGGCGAAATCCGCGTTCTCGGAAAGGAAGCCGTAGCCGGGGTGGATCGCTTCGGCGTCGGTGACTTCCGCTGCGCTGATGAGCGCGGGCATGTTCAGATAGCTGAGGTTCGACGGAGCCGGGCCGATGCAGACCGCCTCATCGGCGAGCTTCACGTACTTGGCTTCCTTGTCGGCTTCCGAGTAGACAACGACGGTCTTGACGCCGAGTTCGCGGCACGCGCGCTGGATACGGAGCGCGATTTCGCCACGATTGGCAATGAGGATTTTTTCAAACATGGTGGGTATTCGACTCTTCAATGGGCGCCGCGCAAGGGACAGGCGGGACACCTGAGAGGATCGGTCGCGCGTGCGTCGCGAAGCGCTCTTCGCGCATGCGGCACGCAGCACAGGCAACTCATGCGTCTCGCGTGCGGCACCGCCGCAGCGCGAGCGCGCCAACGGCTTTATGCGACTACGAAGAGGGGCTGGCCGTATTCCACAGCCTGACCATTCTCGACGAGGACTTCCTTGACCACGCCGGCCACGTCCGATTCGATTTCGTTCAGCAACTTCATCGCTTCGATGATGCACAGCGTCTGGCCTTCCTTGACCGTGTCGCCGACCTGGACGAACGGATCGGCGCCCGGCGACGGTGCGCGGTAGAACGTACCGACCATCGGCGAAGTCACAACATGGCCTTGCGGCACCACCGGCGCAGCAGCGACGCTGGCAGCGCCTTCGGCGGCGTGGGCGGGCGCAGCGAGCGGTGCGGCCATGGGTGCCGCGAACTGGGCGGCCTGCGGCTGGATATAGACCGGCGGAGCGTTCTTGACGATACGCACCTTGCCTTCACCCTCGGTGACTTCGAGTTCCGAGATGCCCGACTCGGAAACGAGGTCGATCAGAGTCTTCAGCTTACGTAGATCCATGGTGCAGCCCCTTTGAATGCGTGAGGTGCCGGGGCGCGCGCGCCGGCACAGGATTGGTGTTGTCTGTCAGAGTGAGTCGGCTAATGCGGACGGCGCGACCCGCGAATCACGCGCTTTTGGCGGCGGCAAGCCGGTCAAGCGCGTATTCGAGCGCGTACAGGTAACCCTTCCAGCCGAGCCCGCAGATGACGCCTTCGGCCAGATCGGAAAAATACGAGTGATGCCGGAAGGCCTCGCGGCGATGCACGTTCGACAGGTGAATCTCGACGAACGGAATGCCGACGCCTGCCAGCGCGTCCCGGATCGCCACGCTCGTGTGCGTGTAGGCGGCCGGATTGATCAGGATGAAATCGGTTTCTTCGACGCGCGCAGCCTGGATGCGATCGACAAGCGCCCCTTCGTGATTGCTCTGGAACGTCGCGAGTGTCACGCCTCTATCGGCGGCACGGTCAGCGAGCGCCTGATCGATCTGCGGGAGCGTCACACGCCCATAGACCTCAGGTTCCCGCGTGCCGAGAAGATTGAGGTTGGGGCCGTGAAGAACCAGCAGTCGCGTCATGGTCGCTTGTTATTCCGTGGAGTTGCGCGAACTTTAGCGCCGATTAGAGAATTTTGTCTAGTTTTCCGAGAGAGTGATGCGGCCCTTAGTTTGCTCTGCGTCCGTCAGAATCAGCGATCTTCTGTCAAAAAGCGTAAATCCCAAAGCAAAAAGTGCCGTACGGCGGTTAAGGTCCGGTCAATTCTTCCGCTGCGTCAAAGTGCATCCAACGTATGACGAAGTTCGTCCGGTTTGATTTGGCCTAATTTTGTCGCGCGTACGTTGCCGTTCGCGTCGATAACGACGGTGTACGGCAAGCCGCCTGCCGTATTGCCGAATGCGCGCGCGACATCGGCGCCGGCGAATCCCGCCACGTAGATGGGGTAGTCGACCTGCACTTTCTGGAGGAACGCTTTGATGTTCGCGCCGGAGTCGACTCCGACCCCGATGAACTGGATGCCTTTCTTCGCGTACTCGCGCTGCAGCGCGGACAGCTCCGGCATCTCTTCGACGCACGGACCGCACCACGAGGCCCAGAAATTCACGACGATCGGGCGACCCTTGTAGTGAGCTAGCGACTGGGGCTTGCCGTCGGGGGTCGTGACGGCGGCGGACCACAGTTCTCCGACAGCGTTTTTGTCCGCGACCGAGGCCGCGTCGGCCTTGCCCGCGTTGCCGCCCTTTGCCCAGTGTCCCGCCAGAATGCCGCCGCCGGCAGCCAGAGCCGCCACCACGACGGTAGCCAGAATCCGCTTCGTGTTCATCGGTGCGCTTTTCAGTCCGTTTGATCGTGTTGATTGAGTGAGGTTGACGTCAGGACGCGGGAGGATGTCGCGTCGCTTTCGTCGATCAGCGCCTTGAGCGCCTCGGCGTTCGCTCGCGGCAGGCGTCCGCGAGCGTCGGCGCGCACGGCGCCGCGCAGGTCGTCGGTGTCATAGAGCGCAACGTGGATGCCCACTGGCTCCTCGTTGCGCGACGGCCGGTACATGAAGCTCAGCGTCTCCACGTAGGTGCGCGCAGCAAAGTGGGGCGTCTCCGACACGTCATATTGCACATTCGCGTTCAGAAGCCAGATGGCGACGTCCTTCGGGTTGTCGCAGAAGATCTGCAGATGGATGTCAGAATGCTGACCCGCAGTGCCGTTGAGCACCGCGCCCGTCACAAACGGGTTGAAGGCATCGAGTCGCCGCATCCAGTCGAGCGCGATCTCGCGCAGCCGCCGCAGCACCACCGGCTGGCTCTCGCCCTGAAACAGGGCCTGATATTCGCGGATTTCCTCTTCTATCAGATCGTTGTCGGGCAGCCAGGCGCCGTCGATGCGCGCGTCCCCCACGACCTGCCGCGCCGCCTTGCGCTTGGCGCTCGCGTAGTCGAGGCCGTCTTCGGCAATCATCCGTGCTGCCGCGATCGCGATTTCCTCGCGCACGCGTTGCGGATCGAAATGTGCTCTGCGAATCATGATCCCTCAATGATACTGGAGAATGCCTGGGCGCCCGACTGGCGCCCAGGTCGCACCCCGGGTTGTCCTCCGTGTTGTCCTCCGGTTGCCGCCGTCCGGCGTCCGCGGCACCTCGCCTGGCACCGGTTCCGCGCCCCGCGGCGGCGGCCCATGGCCCGCGCCGTCGGGTGAGCGTCGGGTACAATAGCGTCCTTCGTTGTGGCGGCGCACGCCGCCGTCTTCGCGTACCCCATCCCGACAACCCGTTTCCCGACGCCCGCGCGGCGTGACAGGCTTATGCACATCCATATCCTCGGCATTTGCGGCACGTTCATGGGCGGTCTCGCCGTGCTCGCGCGCAGCGCGGGCCACACCGTGACCGGCTGCGACGCAGGGGTGTATCCGCCGATGAGCACCCAGCTCGAAGCGCAGGGCATCCGCCTGATCGAGGGTTACGACGCAAGCCAGATTGATCTGAAGCCCGATCTCTACGTGATCGGCAATGTGGTGTCGCGTGGCAATCCGCTGATGGAGGAGATCCTGAACCGCGGCTTGCCGTACACGTCCGGGCCGCAGTGGCTCGGCGACCATGTGCTGCGCGACAAGTGGGTGCTCGCCGTCGCGGGCACGCACGGCAAAACCACGACGACCTCGATGCTCACGTGGCTGCTCGAGGACGCGGGCCTGAATCCCGGCTTCCTGATCGGCGGCGTGCCGCTCAATTTCGGTGTGTCGGCGCGGCTCACCGATTCGAGCTTCTTCGTCATCGAAGCCGACGAGTACGACACCGCGTTCTTCGACAAGCGCTCGAAGTTCGTCCATTACCGTCCGCGCACCGCGGTGCTGAACAACCTCGAATACGATCACGCCGACATCTTCCCCGACCTCGCCGCGATCGAGACGCAGTTCCATCATCTCGTGCGCACGATTCCCGGTGTGGGCCGTGTTGTTACGAACGGCCGCTCGGATGCGCTCGAGCGCGTGCTCACGCGCGGCGTGTGGAGCGACGTGGAACGCTTTGGCGTCGACGGTGGCTGGCAGGCGCTTCCCGCCGCGAGCGATATGCCCGTCGATGAACGTTTCGCCGTCTATCACAACAGTGAGCGCGTGGGTGTCGTCGAGTGGCAGATCCAGGGCGAACACAACCGGCTGAACGCGCTCGCGGCGATTGCCGCGGCGCGCAGCGTCGGTGTGCCGCCCGCGCAGGCCGCCCAGTCGCTCACGACGTTCCGTAACGTGAAGCGCCGCATGGAAGTGCGCGGCAGCGTGGACGGCGTGACCGTTTACGACGACTTCGCGCACCATCCCACCGCGATCGAGACGACCATCGCCGGACTGCGCACGCGCGTGGGTAGCGGCGAGGATGGCAAACGAACGCGCATTTTGGCTGTTCTGGAACCGCGCTCAAACACGATGAAGCTCGGTGTGATGAAGGCGCAACTGCCCGTGAGTCTCGCCGATGCCGACCTCGTGTTCGGCTACGGCGCACCAGGCGGCAAGGACGCGCTCGGCTGGGATCTGGCCGGCGCGCTGGCGCCTCTCGGCGGCAAGGCGCAGGCATTCCACGACCTCGACGCGCTCGTGAAGGCTGTGGTCGCGGCCGCACGCCCGGGCGACCAGGTCCTCGTGATGAGCAACGGCGGCTTCGGCGGCGTGCATCAGAAGCTGCTCGATGCGCTTTCTGCGCGGGGTACGTCGTGATCGTCTATCTGCATGGGTTCCGGTCGTCGCCGCAGTCGTTCAAGGCGCAGCTCATCGCCGCTCGCCTGGCTGAATTGGGCCGCGCCGACGAATGGCTCTGCCCGACGCTGCCTGTGTCGCCCGTCGATGCCATCGCGATCGCGGAGCAGGAAATCGGCTCGCGCGTGAAGCCGGGCGAGCGGGTGACGCTCATCGGCAGTTCGCTCGGCGGCTATTTCGCGACGCATCTCGCCGAAAAGCACGGCTGGCGTGCCGTGCTGCTCAATCCGGCGGTGGTGCCGGACCGCGATCTGTCGAAGTATCTTGGCGAGCAGCCGCTCTGGCACGGTGGCGGCAGTATCGTCGTCGAGCAGCGCCATCTGGATGAGTTGCGTGGGCTGGCCGTCGCATCGGTGACGCAGCCCGGGCGCTACTATCTGATCGCCGCGACCGGCGACGAGGTGCTCGACTATCGGGAAATGCTCGCGCACTATCCGGGCGTACGCACGAAGCTGATCGAGGGCAGCGACCACGGCATCAGCGAATTTGCCGATTACGTCGACGACGCGATTGCCTGGTGCGACGCGCCCTGACGTATCTCCAATAGAAGGCATCGCGCTGAACACAGGCGCGAACGCCAGTCTGTATGTATACAGCACCGCCTCACCGCATCGCGTGGGCGGTCTAAGCAAGTCTGAACGAGAGTATTGAGTGAACGTTTTCTTTGAGGAATCGGGCAGTTTCAAGGCGGGCAGTGTGCTGTCGCGCCAGGGCGACGCATTTCAGGTCGAGTTGCCGGGCGGACGCCGCGCGAAGGTGCGCGCGAAGGACGTGTTGATCGAGTTCGAAAAGCCGGCTGCCGCTGAATTGATGGAACAGGCGGAAGCCGCTGCGAAGGAGATCGATCTCGACTTCCTTTGGGAATGCGCGCCCGCCGAAGAATTCGCGTTCACGACGCTCGCCGCCGAATACTTCGGTGAAACGTACGGTGCGATCGAGCGCGCGGCGCTCGTGCTGTGCCTGCATGGTTCGCCCGTGTATTTCCGCCGCAAGGGACGCGGCCAGTACCAGCGTGCGCCCGAAGAGCAGTTGAAGATGGCGCTCGCCGCGCTCGAGCGCAAGCGTCAGCAGGCGCTCGTGCAGGCCGGTTACGAAGATGACCTGAAGGCGGGCAAGCTGCCCGAAGCGTTCCGGGGCAAGGCACTGGGCCTTCTGACGAAACCCGACAAGAATTCCATCGAGTACAAGGCGCTCGAAGCGGCCGCGGCTCACCGTGGAATCTCGATGCCGCGCCTGATGCTCGAATGCGGCGGCATCGCGTCGCCGCGCGCGTTGCACGAGGCGCGTTTCCTCGCGGAGTTCTTCCCGCACGGCACGGGCTTCCCGGCCGTGGAAGTCGGCGCGTTGCCCGAGGATCTGCCCGAGGCGGGGCCGCACGTCGAGGCGTTCTCCATCGACGACGTGACGACCACCGAAATCGACGACGCCTTCTCGATCGAGCCGCTCTCCGATGGCCGCGTGCGCATCGGCATTCACATCGCGGCGCCTGCGCTCGGCATTCAGCGCGGCGACATGGCGGACACGATCGCACGCACGCGCCTTTCGACGGTCTACATGCCCGGCGACAAGATCACGATGCTGCCCGACGATTTCGTCGATGCGTTCACGCTCAAGGAAGGCGGACTGCGTCCGGCGCTGTCGCTCTACTGCATCGTGAACCGCGAAACGCAGGACATCGTCGCGACCGAAACGCGTGCCGAGCGCGTGTTCGTGAAGAACAACCTGCGCCACAACACGCTCGACGAACTCGTCACCGAAGAGACCCTCGCGGCAGGCACCGGCGACTATCCGCACAAGGACGATATCGCGGTGCTGTGGCCGTTCGCGCAATCGCTCTTCGAGAAGCGCCAGGAGGCGCGTGCGGGCTACGGCCTGCGCCGCGAAGTCCAGCGCAACACCGACTTCAACTTCTACGTCGATGGCGAGCACGTCACGATCACACCGCGCCGCCGCGGCTCGCCGCTCGACACGATCGTCGCGGAGCTCGCGATCCTCGCGAATTCGACGTGGGGTGCGTTCCTGCACGATCACGGCGTGCCGGGCATCTATCGCTCGCAACGCGCGTTCGGCGCGCCGAGCGGTCCGAAGCGCACGCGCATGCAGACCACGGCGGCGCCGCACGAAGGCCTCGGTGTCACGCAATACGCGTGGAGCACGTCGCCGCTGCGCCGGTACGTTGACCTCGTGAACCAGTGGCAGCTTCTCGCGTGCGTCGAGCACGGCGTGGCTGCGAAGCTCGTCGCGCCGTTCAAGCCGAAGGACGCCGATCTCTTTGCGGTCGTGCAGGGCTTCGACGAGACCTATACCGCTTACGCCGATTATCAGCGCCGCATGGAGTACTTCTGGTGTCTGCGTTGGCTCAAGCAGGAAAACCGCCGCGAATTCGCCGCGACCGTTATTAAGGACGACCTCGTGCGCTTCGAGGAAGTGCCATTGATCATGCACGTGCCGGCGCTCGGCGTACATGCGCGCGGCACGCGCGTGCTGCTCGAAGTGATGTCGATCGACGAGCTGACCATCGAGGCGTCGGTGCGCATGCTGCGCGTGCTCGATGCGCCGGTCGTGACGAGCGGTGCGGAAGCTGAAGAAGAGGGCGAAGACGACGAACTGATCGAAGCCGCGGACGAATCGGCGCAAAGCGAGGCTGAAGCGCTCGCCGAATCGGAGGCGGGCGAAGGCGCTAACGACGAAAATGCGGACGAAAACGCCGCCGAAAACGCCGATGAATCAGCCGCCGATTCGAACGGGCAGCAGGCCCAGCATACAGCGGAGACACGCGAATGAGCGCGGCCGGCGTGGGCGACTTGCACGTTGACCGCTATGCCGTGATCGGCAACCCGGTCGCGCATAGCAAGTCGCCGTTCATTCACGCGCGGTTCGCCGAGCAAACCGGCGAGCACATCGAATACACACGCCTGCTCGCGCCGCTCGATGGTTTCGCGGACGAAGTGAACGCATTCAAGGCGGCCGGCGGCCGCGGCCTGAACGTGACCGTCCCGTTCAAGCTCGAAGCGCATGCGCTCGCGCACCGGCTCTCGCCGCGCGCGGCGGCGGCGGGTGCGGTGAACACGCTGCGCTTCGACGCAGACGGCATCTTCGGCGACAACACCGACGGCTTCGGTCTCGTGCGCGACATCGAAGCGAATCTCGGCGTCGCCCTCAAGGGCGCTCGCGTGTTGCTGCTCGGCGCGGGCGGGGCGGCGCGCGGTGTCGTGCTGCCGATGCTCGAACGCGGTCCGCGTGAGATCACTATCGTCAATCGCACGGCCGCGAAGGCACACGATCTGATCGGACAGTTCGCGGGCGCGGCGGCCGAGGCGGGATGCGTCATCAACGGCGGTGGGCCGCACGCGGTCGATCCGGCGCCCTACGACGTGATCGTCAACGCGACCGCAGGCAGCCTCGACGCCGCGCTGCCCGAATGCGACGAACGCGCGTTCGGCACGCGCACGCTGGCCTACGACATGATGTACGGCGCGCAGCCGACGGTGTTCATGCGCCATGCGCAGTCGCTCGGAGCGCGCGCGGCGGACGGGCTCGGCATGCTGGTCGAGCAGGCAGCGGAATCGTTCTACGTCTGGCGCGGCGTGCGCCCGGACAGCGCGCCGGTGCTGGCCGCGCTGCGCGCGCAACTGGCGGCGCAGGCTTAAGCGCGCCGCACGCACTCGGGGGCCGCGATGCCGAAGCACTCAGGCGTGAAACGTCCGGGCGCCTTGCGCTGGCTGGCCTATGTGGTCGCGGTGTTCGTCATTGCCTGGATAGCGCTGCAGGGCTACTACTTCGCGCAGATCGCGGCCTGGAATTTCGTCGATCCGCAGTCGACGGCATTCATGCGCACCGACGAAGCGCGCTTTGGCGCTGACCGTCCCGATCTCTCGATCCAGCATCGCTGGGTGCCCTACGACCAGATATCGCGCAACCTCAAGCGCGCGATCATCGCGTCCGAGGACGCGAACTTCGTCAACAACAAAGGCTACGAAACCGACGCGATCCTGCAGGCGTGGGAAAAGAACCGGCGGCGCGGCCACATCGCGGCTGGTGGTTCGACGATCACGCAGCAGCTCGCGCGCAACCTGTTCCTTTCGCGCGAGAAAAGCTACATCCGCAAGGGCCAGGAGCTCATCATCACCTGGATGCTGGAGACGCTGCTCGACAAGGAGCGCATCTTCGAGATCTATCTGAATTCGGTGGAGTGGGGCAATGGCGTTTATGGCGCCGAGGCTGCGGCGCAGTACTACTTCCGCACGCCCGCGTCGAAGCTCACCGCCTGGCAATCGGCGCGGCTTGCGGTGATGCTGCCGCGTCCGAAGTATTTCGACGAGCATCGCGATTCGGCTTATCTGGCGCAGCGCGCGTCGGTGATCGCGCGGCGCATGGGGGCCGCGGAAGTGCCGCATTGATTTTGTCTTCATGCAAGACGAGGCGCATATCGTAGGCGGCGAACTGGAGCGCCGGAATCCCTCCGGTGCGCAAGTGAACCTTGCGCCGCCGATAACGCCAGGAAGATGCAACTCTCCGACCTGACGTCGTTCACGCAGGCCCGGTTTTATCGAATGTCAACCATCAGGGAATCTGCCGCTGTGCGCGCCCCATTGAATCCACACAGTGAGCGCGCTGTACGACAATCACCAACTTCGAGCCCCCCAAGGAGACCGTGCGCATGGACAAACTGCTGGCACTTCAAATGTTTGTCGAAACCGTCGATGCCAGAGGGTTTTCTGCCGCGGCACGCCGACTGGATCTGGCAACTTCGTCCGTCACGCGCACGATCGACGGTCTGGAGACCGAACTGGGGGCAGTTCTGCTAAATCGATCGACTCGTCAGGTGACGGTATCGGAAGCAGGGGCGGCGTATTACCAACGTGCGCGCAAGATCCTTGATGCGGTTTCCGAAGCCGACGCCATGATCGCGGATCGTGGCGATACACCGGTCGGCCAATTGCGTGTTTCGCTGCCGGTGGCATTCGGCAGGCGCTGCATTGCGCCATTCCTCGGTCGTCTACTGACGATGCATCCCAAGCTCGAGTTGGACGTCACGATGACGGACGAGATCGTCGACCTCCTCGGCGAGCGAATCGATGTTTCGATCCGGCTGGGGAGCGCAGCCTCCTATGACGATGTGATTGCGCGGCAGATTGGTACGTTTCGCCGGTATGTCGTAGCGAGCCCGACTTACCTGCAGCAGCATGGCTCCCCTGAGTCTCCGATGGATCTGACCGCGCACGCTTGCCTGCGTTTCAGTTTCGGCAGTAACGCTCAGGTCTGGACGTTCAAACGTGGTGAGGAAGAACTGCAGGTACCGGTATCTGGGCGACTGCGCGCCAACAACATGGAGATGCTGTACGAACTCGTCATGTCGGACAGCGGCATCGGTTTGCTGCCGGATTGGCTGGTCGATGCGGATATTCACGCGGGGCGGTTGACCGTGCTGTTCGACCACTGGACGGTCAACCCCAATCGCGCGACTTCGGCCGTTACTGCGTTGTACTTGCCCAGTCAACGAGGGTCTCGCCGTGTCTCGGCATTCCTCGATTTTCTCGCCCAGATTCCAGGGCCGATGTATCGGGCGATGCGGGTCATGCCCGGCTGATCTCCCGCGGCTTTGCGTTGCCCGCAAAGCCGTGTTGCGCTGCGACCCTATTCTGTACGGTTGAATGGCTGGCTAAGCTTCGGGGCATCTCTTTCAGATGCATTCAACCCTGAGGACTTCGCCATGAACACCGTGTCTTCCAGCGCGGAAAGCGCCCATCACGAGATGTCACCGACGCTGGTGGGACTGTTTTCAGTCAGCGCCGGCGCGATCGTCGCCAACATCTACTACGCCCAACCGATCATCGAGCTTATCGCCCCGGCCGTTCGACTGTCGTCGCAGGGCGCGAGCCTGATCGTCTCACTGACGCAGATTGGCTATGCACTTGGCCTGTTTTTTCTGGTTCCCCTGGCCGATCTGCTTGAAAACCGTCGACTATTGATCGTAACGGCGCTGACCGCTACGGCGAGCCTGCTGGCCGCAGCTTTCTCTGCTACACCGGGCGTCTTCCTTTTCATGTCCCTGCTCGTCGGGCTGAGTTCCGTCACGGTACAGATTCTGATTCCACTCGCTGCCCATCTTGCTCCTGAGCGATCGCGTGGACGCGTAGTGGGTAACATCATGAGCGGATTGTTGCTCGGCATTCTGCTGGCGCGTCCCTTGTCGAGTTTCCTCGCGCAGCACTTCGGCTGGCGTGCCGTGTTCATGTTTGCGGCGGCCATGACGCTGGGTACGGTCGGTGTTATTGCAGCGACATTGCCTCGGCGAGTGCCTGAACATACGTCCAACTACGGTCAGCTCCTCGGCTCACTGTGGCATCTCTTTACTCGATTTGCCGTGTTGCGCGAGCGCGCTCTGTATCAAGGTCTGCTGTTCGGCACCTTCAGCCTGTTCTGGACGAGCGTGCCGCTTGAGCTGACCCGGCACTATGGCTTGACACAAGAGCAAATTGGTCTGTTCGCCCTGGTAGGCGCGTTGGGTGCGGCTGCAGCACCCGTTGCGGGTCGGCTTGCCGATGCTGGCTATACGCGGGGAACATCTCTTTTCGCCATGATCGTCGCGGCCGTAAGTCTCCTCCCGGGCCTGATTGGCGGTGCACATGGTGTTGTGTGGTTGGGGGTGACCGGGGTCGCTCTGGATTTCGCGGTTCAGATGAACATGGTACTGGGCCAGCGAGCCGTTTATGCCCTCGATGCTGCGAGCCGCGGCCGCCTGAATGCGCTGTACATGACGAGTATTTTTGTCGGTGGTGCCATGGGATCGGCGGTGGCTAGCACGCTCTATAACGCGATGGGCTGGGCGGGCATTGTGCTGGGCGGCGGTGGCCTGGTTCTGGCTACGGTCGTGGCATTCCTCGTGCATCAGCGCGGGCGTGGCTGATAGACAATCCTTTCAGGTCGGTGGGGCACGAAAATTACCGCGATGCCGAACGGGCGTAATACCGGCCGAAATGGCCGCTGGAGGTATGGGAGTCAACGGAGCGCTTTGGGTCGGGAATCACCATTCCCCCGCTAACCCGCGAACAGCCCCAAAAAAAGCGCCGTTGACGGCGCTTTTTTCATGGTCTGCCTCGTTGCGTCGACTTACTGCCGCGCGAGCCGCGCGTTATCCGGCATCGGCATGTTGTAGTTCGTGCGGAACGGATTGATATCGAGCCCGCCGCGGCGCGTGTAGCGCGCGTAGATCGCGAGCCGGTCCGGTTTGCACGCGTTCAGGATGTCCACGAACATGCGCTCCGCACATTGCTCGTGAAAGCCCGTGTGGTTGCGGTACGAAATGATGTAGCGCAGCAGCCCCGCCTGGTCGATCTGCGGCCCCACGTAATGAATCTGCACGCTGCCCCAGTCGGGCTGCCCGGTCACCGGGCAGTTCGACTTCAGCAGATTCGAGTACAGCGTTTCTTCGACCGGCGCTTCGTCGAAGGCAGCCGTGAGCAGCGACGGATCCGGATGATAGACCTCGGCTTCCAGATCGAGACGGTCGAGCGATAGGCCGTCGAATTCCTCGAACTGGATCTTGCCGAATCCGCCCGGCTGGTCGAGCCGTACCGATACCGGCGCGCCGCAGGCCGCCGTGATATCGCGCTTGAGCGTGTCGCGGACGACTTCGGCGGAATCGAGCTTCGTCTGCGCGAACGAACCCAGATAGAGCTTGAACGATTTCGATTCGACGATGTTCGGCGAGTCGGCGGGGATGAAGAACGTCGCGATCGCGATCTGCGGTTTGCCGCGCGCGTTCAGCCACGAAAGCTCGTAGGCGTTCCAGATATCGGTGCCGAAGAAAGGCAGTTGCGCGCCGATGCCGATCGCTTCGCGCGCCCCTGCACGCGGGATCGGGAACAGCAACGACGCGTCGTACTGTTCGGTGTAGGCGGCGGGCTTGCCGAGCGGAGATTGTTCAGGAGTCATGATGCGATGGTTACTTGTGCTGCTGGGCCGTTGGCCGGTGTTTTTGCATTCGCCACGCCGCTAGCCACATGCCCGGTCGCCGTGACCGAGCGGGCCGATTCGCAGTGGCGGATCTGGTCGTCGAAGAAAAAATCGGGTTCGAACTCGCGCAGGAACGGGCCTTTGTCGAGTCCGCCGAGGAACATCGCTTCGTCGATTTCGATGTTCCATGCCATCAGCGTGCGGATCGCGCGTTCGTGCGCCGGTGCCGAGCGCGCCGTGACGAGTGCGGTGCGGATGCGCATCTGCGCGTTTGCGTCCGCGAGCTTCTGCAGGCGATGCAGCGCTTCGAGCAGCGGCTTGAGCGGACCTTGCGCGAGCGGCAATTCGCGGTTGTCGCGCTCGTGGCTCACGAAGGCGCCGAGGCCATCGCGCTGGAAGATCTGTTCGGCTTCGTCGGAAAACAGCACCGCATCGCCGTCGAACGCGATGCGAATCTCGCCCGCATTGCGTCCCGCTATTGTCTCCGAATTTGCGTCGACGCGTGGGAACACGCGTGCGGCGGGAAAGCCCGCGTCGAGCGCGCCGCGCACGTCATCGGGATTCGCGGAGAGAAAGAGCGACGCATTGAGCGGCAACAGATAGCGCCACGGCGCACTCCCTCGCGTGAACACGCCGCGCTGGATATCCAGCCCATGCTCGCGGCACGAACTGAACGCACGCAGGCCGCTGATCGGATCGCTGCGCGAGAGGATCACCACTTCGACGTGATGCGCGGCGTCGTTGAGCGCGAGCAGCTTGCGGATCAGCGCGAACGCGACGCCGGGCTGCGCGGGCACGTTCAGGCGCGCGCGCTGCAGGGCTTCGTAGGCTGCAAGGTCGCCTGTTTCGAAGACGCGGTTTTCCTCCTCGAAATCGAAGAGGGCGCGCGACGAGATCGCGACAACGAGTTTGTCGGAGAGCGAAACGCCCACGATTGCGGCCTCTTATGAGAGAAACAACCGGTACGCCGGATTGTGCGTCTCTTCCCAGTACGGATAACCGAGCGTAGCAAGAAAGCGGCGGAATTCGGCATCGTCGG
>NZ_RQIS01000025.1:0-52144 GCF_003837865.1 Paraburkholderia dinghuensis
CCATCGCTTGATGTCTTCTTCCATCTTCACGCTCATCGCCACGTTCCTTCAATTATGACTTGAGCAGGTTTTCACTGGGTCAATACATGCCTCCGTTTCCCGATTTTACGAAACGTTGGCTTCCAGTTTTTCCGTCCGGCGTCATTCGATCCTCATAGCAGAAGACCGAATGCTAAAGCAGGGCGGCCGTCATGACACGCTTACGGCTAGCGGGCCAAATTAACCGGTACAGTACGAGGCAGCAGCAAAACTACATTGAAGTGCTGTCTCCACGAAATCCTGGGAACTCCACAGTCAGCTTTCAGCGCGCCTCAGCAGACGAAAGGTGCAGCGGCATAACTCGGGACCGTTTGAAAGTGAAAACCCGAGGGAAGCTCAGATCATGGCCTGCAGCTGGCGGGGCGATCTACCGCGTGTCTCTGTTGTAGTAGCTGCACCACCTCAGGATGTCCGTAGCAACGCGCATAGGTGAGTGCGGTTAAGCCATCCGGGGATTTAGCGTTGATGTCCGCACCTGCATCTAGAATGCCTTTCATTAGTGATAGATCACCATAGACGGCCGCACGTGCCAACAGGCTATATCCATGTGCATCTAACGCAGGACCATCAGTGAGACTTTCGAGTGACGACATTGCGTTCAACGCATCGTTAATGTGTCTGAGTTGAGCTTCGGGAATTGCGTCCATGCTTCGAAACAGCACGGTTTTCATGCGCTGGTTCACATCATCTGGAATGAGCGGCTCGGGTGACATGTTAATCATCATCTCTAGGGCACGAGTATCTCCCTTGACAGCAGCCTGGGCGGCACTCAAAAAAGGTGACGACCAAGCCCCCGATTCGCGGTGCTCCAACGGAAGTTCATAACGGCGTTGAATTAATAACTGGAGCACATCAAGGCGACTAGTATTAATCGCAGCATCCCAGACCCGTATTTCGGGCGGAGTGGGCTCCCGCAGATCTATCAAGGCCTGTACAACGTCAAGGGGGGCCTGCTTAGAAACGGCCACTGAAGCATCGGCACTTCTCAGCGGGTAGTCCACATTCGGTTCCTGTTGCCAGGTATCGCGGCTCGGTGTGAATTTGCCGAATTTTTCCTTAATTTTCTGCAGTACTTCCTGCCGTTGTGGTAGGGGTAAATAGACGATCTCCCGCCAAAGGGCTGCTAGATGCGCGCTGCGTTGTGCTGGCGCCTTGTCTAACAAACGATCGAAGATCCGAGCCACCCGAGCATGATCTTCATATTGATAGCGGTCGGTATCCTCCAGTATCTCCAGGAAACGTCCAATCTTATCCCACGAATACTGCATGCCTTGCATCGGCATAGCGCCGTCATCGAGCAGTAGCTCGATGGCGCGCAAGAAGGGCTTTATATCTAATTGATTTGGTGCAAGGTCAATCAAGACGATTAAGCGCTGATTGTTCACTGCAGTCCGATCCTCCCGAGGGACAAATTCACGGAATGCCAGCCATGTATCCTGCTGAAAATTCCTGGCGGCGATCTCCGCCAGAGTTGATTCAGTACCAGGACATATGCGCAACGGCTCCACTGGATTGCTCGAGTGGCGTAAGCCTTGAATGTCGCCCTCAGCCGCGGCGCGACATTGTTTCTGGAATCCACTCGCGTTCGCCAAATCCACTGAATTTGCCGCTTTCGCCAACTTCGCGCTTCCGCATATTAGCGCGCAGGCAAGCGATAGCAATGCAATTTCGCGGGAGCATCTAAATGAAAATGAATTAACCAGAATACGCCTCGATTTTTCTCGATAGAAGATTAAATTTCATATTACGCAAATCTACCACATAAAGACAATGTCGCCACTGGATGCCGTGAGCAGTCTTGTTGTCGCAATCCCTGCCCTTGGTCGATGAGCCCTTCTTTGCCCGCCCGCGGCACATGCACGCTGCCATACCGGTAAATCTGGTCCGACAGCCTATCCTGCACTCGAAAACAATCTTGTCATCGATGATGAGATTGCCGGTTTCCAAGAGAATTTGCATCGATGAAAATTTTCAGTGGGTAAATTCCTCGTGGGTGGGTGGCGCTCATTCCATCTATGCTGCAACCCTCAATATTTTCATCAATGAAAGATTACCTGTATTTAGTGAATTTTCATTGCTGAAAATTCACGCGAGCTTAATTAATTTAGTAACGGAAATCTCGCTCGTATGCACTCGATAGTGCAAGGGGCAAGTCCACTCCCTTTGCTGGAAACTCTACTTCTGATCCCGCTTACCAGGCGGAGGGATTACCGTAGAGCGCACGCATGCCTGGTTTGCCGGTTTCGGCAAACTGCGCATTCGTTTCGAACGGCGTCTCGACATTCATGTCGCGTTGCTTTCCTTAGCGGCTGCCGTTATCTGTTCACGCTTCGTTGATGACTTGTGTTAGCGACTCTTAGCCCGCTCTTGCATGCGCGGCGTGCAATGCGCCGCGCACACGCCCTGTTTCCCGCTTGCCGGCGTCAAGGCCAGATTCACGAACTTCCGGCATCATCCTCGCCAACGCGCCGCCCATGCGGGCGCGCGCATCCGGTCAAGTTCGAGGAGTTGCGCCATGTTTTCCCGACGTTATCTCGCCATGTGGGCCGCCGTGCTGGTCACTTTGGCCACGTTCGCCGCTGCGGCGCTACATCACCTGTCCTGGCTGTGCGCCATCGTGCCGGCGCTGCTGGTCGTGCTCGGTCTCTACGACATGCGCCAGAACCGCCACGCAATCCTGCGCAACTATCCGATCTGGGGCCATCTGCGCTTCTTTTTCGAGTTCGTTCGACCCGAAATCCGCCAGTACTTTGTCGAAGACGACACCGACGAAAAACCGTTCTCGCTCGCGCAACGCAGCCTCGTCTATCAGCGCGCGAAGAACGCCGTCGATAGCCGCCCATACGGCACCGAGCTCGACGTGAAGGCAGTCGGCCACGAATGGATCAGCCACTCGCTCGCCCCGACGAAGCTTTCAAGTTGCGACTTCCGCGTGCTCGTCGGTGCCGATCGTGCGCAGCCTTACTCGATGTCGATCTTCAACGTCTCCGCGATGAGCTTCGGCGCCCTCTCCGCGAATGCGATCCGCGCGCTGAACCTCGGCGCAAAGAAAGGCGGCTTCGCTCACGACACCGGCGAAGGCTCGATGTCGAAGTATCACCGCGAGCACGGCGGCGACATCATCTGGGAAGTCGCGTCAGGCTACTTCGGCTGCCGCAACGACGACGGCACGTTCAACGCCGAAAAATTCCAGCGCCAGGCGGCCGAGCCGCAAGTGAAGATGATCGAGGTGAAGCTCTCGCAGGGCGCGAAGCCGGGTCACGGCGGCGTGCTGCTCGCGGCCAAGGTGACACCGGAAATCGCCGAAACGCGCGGCGTTCCGATGGGTCAGGACTGCATCTCGCCCGCGCGCCATTCGGAGTTCTCGACGCCACGCGGCCTGCTCGAATTCGTCGAGCGCCTGCGCAAGCTCTCGGGCGGCAAGCCCACCGGCTTCAAGTTGTGCATCGGGCATCCGTGGGAATTCTTCGGCATCGCGAAGGCGATGCTCGAAACAGGCATCCTGCCCGACTTCATCGTCGTGGACGGCGCCGAGGGCGGCACGGGCGCGGCGCCCCTCGAATTCACCGATCACATCGGCACGCCGCTGCAGGAAGGACTCCTGCTCGTGCATAACACGCTCGTCGGCATCGGGTTGCGCGAGAAGATCAGGATCGGTGCGAGCGGCAAGATCATCACGGCCTTCGATATCGCGAAGACGCTCGCGATCGGCGCCGACTGGGTGAATTCCGCGCGTGGCTTCATGTTCGCGGTCGGCTGCATCCAGGCGCAGAAGTGTCACTCGGACCGCTGCCCGACCGGCGTCGCGACCCAGGACCCAGTGCGCCAGCGCGCGCTGAACGTGCCCGACAAGGGCGAACGCGTGTTCAACTTCCATCACAACACGCTGCACGCCTTGCAGGAAATCATCCAGGCCGCCGGTATCGCGAGCCCCGACGATCTGCGCGCCCATCACATCGTGCGGCGCGTGTCGTCCTATGAGGTCAAGCTGATGTCGGATCTGCTCAAATACCTGAAGCCCGGCGATCTGCTCGAAGGCCGTTATCGCTATCAGTTGTACGAGAAGTGGTGGCCCGTCGCGCGCAGCGATTCGTTTGCGCCGGCAGAGGGCTGAAGACGGAGGGCTGAATCGTCTCGCCGGGGCGAAAGCCTCCGGCGCGCGCGAGAGGGCGCATGAAGGGCGCGAACGGCGGCCGCGAGCCGCCGTTCTGCCATTTGGCGTCAGGCCTGCGGAAAGGTATCCACGAACGAGGGACGCTGCGAGAGTTTCTCGAAGTGGCGCGCGAGGTCCGGATGCGCTTCGCGCCAGTTGAGGTCGGGCATGCGGAAGTCGAGATAGCCGAGCGTGCAGCCCACCGCGATATCAGCGAGCGTGTAGCGATTACCCGCGCACCACGCGTTGCTCGCGAGTCCCTTCGCCATCGCTTTCAGGCCCTCGTCGATCTTGTGCTGCTGGCGCGCGATCCATTTGTCGCTGCGCTGCTCGGGCGTGCGCTGAATGCCTTCCAGGCGAATCGCGATGGTCGCATCGAGAATGCCGTCAGCGAGCGCCTCCCAGCAGCGCACTTCCACGCGTTCGCGTCCCGACTGCGGAATCAGCTTGCCGACCGGCGACAGCATATCGACGTATTCGCAGATCACGCGCGAGTCGAACACCGCCTCGCCGTCCTCCATCACGAGGCACGGCACCTTGCCAAGCGGGTTCGAATCGTAGATCGTCGTGTCGGCGGCCCATACGTCTTCGAGCACCAGCTTGTATTCAATTTTCTTCTCGGCGAGCATGATCCGCGTCTTGCGGACGTACGGGCTACCGAGCGAACCGATAAGTTTCATCGCAACTGCCTTTTCTGGAATCCGGCGAAAGTATAACGTTGGATTGACGTTGCTCTGACGCTCCGCGCGCGCCTCAAACAAAATTCCCCGACGACGGCTGTGGGCTGAATGCAACACCGGCGCGGCCCGCGCAGGCCTTTCACGCGGCGGCGCCTGTCCTGGCGCGTGCTCAAACTACCGCCCCACGCACGTTTCAGGGCTCACCTTGCGCCCCATGCAGCGCGCATCATGCCAGTCGCGGGCGGCGCGGCGCCCTCAGCGGACGGGGCACTACGGGCGCTACAATCGCACGATGAACTCGACCTCCACGCCCGCCCTGGCCGCCACGCTGCCCGTCCATCCGACAGACGCCGACGTGCCGCGCGGCCCCGATGGCGGCACCGCGCTCTACCGCGAGCGCCGCGAGCGCGTGCTTGCTGCGATGCGTGCGCGAGGCGGCGGCGTCGCGCTCGTCCCGACGGCGCCCGAGGTCATGCGAAACCGCGACGCCGACTACCCCTATCGGCACGACAGCTACTTCTACTACCTGACCGGCTTCACGGAGCCCGAAGCACTGCTCGTTCTCGACGCCAACGCGCAGGAGAACCAGCCCGCTTCGATCCTGTTCTGCCGCGCAAAGAATGCGGAACGCGAGACGTGGGAAGGGTTCCGCTTCGGCCCGGATGGTGCGCGCGAGGCGTTCGGTGTCGACGCCGCGTTCGCCTTCGACGAACTCGACGCGCGCGTGCCGCAACTCATCGCAAACCGGCCGGCGCTGCACTATGCGCTCGCGGCGTCGGAGCGCTTCGACGTGCAGGTGAAGCGCTGGATCGACGCCGTGCGCGCGCAAGGGCGCAGCGGCGTCACGGCACCGTCTGCCGTGCACGACCTGTTGCCGCTGCTCGACGACATGCGCGTCATCAAGGACGCGCACGAGCTCGAAACGATGCGTCGCGCCGCGAAAATCTCGGCGATTGCACACCGTCGCGCGATGGCCGCGTGCCGCCCAGGCATGCGCGAATACGAACTCGAAGCCGAGCTGCTCTACACGTTCCGCAAGCACGGCGCGCAGGGTCCGGCTTACGGCTCAATCGTCGCGGCGGGCGCGAACGCGTGCGTGCTGCACTATCCGGCGGGCAACGCGGTCATCCGCGAGGGCGACCTGATCCTCATCGATGCGGCGTGCGAACTGAACGGCTACGCGTCGGACATCACGCGCACGTTCCCGGCGAGCGGGCGCTACACGAGCGCGCAGCGCGAGCTTTACGACATCGTGCTCGCCGCGCAGCAGGCCGCCATCGATGCAACGCGCGCCGGCGCGAACTTCGAGGCGCCACACGACGCGGCCGTGCGCGTACTGGCGCAGGGGCTGCTGGACACAGGCATCGTCGATCGCCAGCGCTTTGCGAGTGTCGACGACGTGATCGCCGAGCGCGCCTATGCGCGCTTCTACATGCATCGAACGGGACACTGGCTCGGCATGGACGTGCACGATGCGGGCGATTATCGGGAACGAGCCGGCCAGAGAAACGCGCCGGAAGGCGCAACGAAAACCGATGCTCCGCCGCCATGGCGCACGCTTTCACAAGGCATGACGCTCACGATCGAGCCTGGCCTGTACGTTCGTGCGGCCGAGGACGTGCCCGAGCGCTACTGGGACATCGGCATCCGGATCGAGGACGATGCGGTCGTCACCGAAAGAGGCTGTGAGCTGATTACGCGCGACGTGCCGGTCGATGCGGACGAAATCGAAGCACTGATGCTGAACGCGCGCAAGCACGACTGAGGCCCTGATCGGCCAGATACGAGGCCTGGGAACAGGCCAACCGCGAGGCCAACCACAAGGCCATCGACGAGAACAGACCCCAAGAACCGCCATGAACGCAGCCTCCGCGACGCCCGACATCACGCCCCCTGCCACCGCCCCGTTCGACTACGACGTCACGATCGTCGGCGCCGGGCCTGTGGGCATGGCGCTCGCGGGCTGGCTCACGCGCCGCAGCGCGACGGCCTCGCTGCGAATTGCGTTGATCGACGCACGCGAACCCGAGAACAGCAGCGGCGACCCGCGCGCCATCGCCGTCTCGCAGGGCAGCCGCACGCTGCTCGAGGCGCTCGCGTGGCCGCACGAGGCGACCGCCATCGAGCGCATCCACGTCTCGCAGCGCGGTCACTTCGGCCGCACGCTGATCGACCGCGACGACTATGGCCTCCCCGCGCTCGGCTATGTCGCGCGCTACGGCACGATCGTGCAATCGCTCGCGCACGCGGTGCGCGCCACGCCGGTCCACTGGCTGCACCAGACACAGGCGCTCGAACCCATCGTCGACCACGACGGCGTGACATTGCCCGTCGTAAGCGCGGGCGTCGAGCGCTGGCTGCGCACGCGCATTCTCGTGAACGCGGAAGGCGGGCTCTTCAGGCCGCAATCGGACCGAGCCGCGCACGGCGACCCGGACGCCAGCGCGAACGCGGCGAAGGAAGCCGCCGCGCAGGCGAAGGGGGAGACGAAGCGCACGCGCGACTACCGCCAGACAGCGCTGGTGGGTGTCGTGACGGCGTCGGCACCGCAACCGCACGTGGCGTGGGAGCGCTTCACGAACGAAGGCCCGATCGCCCTCCTGCCGATGGGCGGCGTGCGCGGCGCGGACTATGCGCTCGTCTGGTGCTGCTCGCCTGAAGAAGCCGAACGGCGCACGCAGTTGTCGGACGCGGATTTCCTCGCTGAACTCGGCGCCGCGTTCGGCTCGCGCATGGGCCGCTTCACGCAGATCCACGGCCGTGCGGCGTTCGCGCTCGGCCTCTCGGCGCTCGACACGCTCGTCACGGGTCACGGCCGGATCGCGGCAGTGGGCAACGCAGCGCAAACCCTGCATCCCGTTGCGGGCCAGGGGTTGAATCTGGGCCTGCGCGACGCGCACGCGCTGGCCGAAGCGCTGGCGGATCAAGGCGCAACACCGCTCGCACTCGCTCACTTCGCACGCCAGCGCGCGCTCGATCGCCGCATGACGATCGGTGCGACGGATACGCTCGCACGCTTCTTCACGATCGACTTCGGGCCGCTCGCGACGCTGCGCGGCCTCGCGCTCACCGCGCTCGAATTCGCGCCGCCCGTCAAGTCGGCGCTGGCGCATCAAATGATGTTCGGGCAACGGATCTGACGAATGCCGTTGCGTGCGCAACTCACGCATCGGCATCTGGCGAATCAAGGCAATTCGAGGGTCGAATCGCTTTTTCAACCGCGCGAAGGAAAGTATTCACCACACCGCGTAAGAACAATGTTCCGATTCGCCCAGTTCAACCGCTAATCCCGCTTACGCTAAAATAGCGGTTTCCCCCATTTTTCCGGCCGTGGCCGCGCCGACGTTTCCGATCTTTTCGAAACGGGCACGGCGGCGGTCACTTCCCCGCGCGTCATGCTTACGATCGGCCGTCACACCCTGCGCAACAACCTGTTCGTCGCCCCCATGGCAGGCGTCACGGACCGGCCGTTCCGCCAGCTGTGCAAGCGCCTCGGCGCGGGCTACGCGGTATCGGAGATGGTCGCGTCGAACGCGCAGCTCTGGAAGAGCGAGAAGACCATGCGCCGCGCCAATCACGCGGGCGAGGTCGAACCCATCGCCGTGCAGATCGCCGGCGCCGATCCCGACATGATGGCCGAAGCCGCGCGCTACAACGTCGCGAACGGCGCGCAGATCATCGACATCAACATGGGCTGTCCGGCCAAAAAGGTGTGCAACGTCGCCGCGGGCTCGGCGCTGCTGCAGAACGAGCCGCTCGTCGCGCGCATCGTGAAGGCCGTGGTGGACGCCGTGGGCGTCGGCCCTGACGCGGTGCCCGTCACGCTCAAGATCCGCACGGGATGGGACCGCCAGAACCGGAACGCGCTGACGATCGCGCGCATCGCCGAGGATTGCGGCATCGCGATGCTGACCGTGCACGGCCGCACGCGCGCCGACCTCTATCACGGCGAAGCCGAATACGAAACCATCGCTGCCGTGAAGGCCGCCGCGCGCATTCCCGTGGTCGCCAACGGCGACATCGCCACGCCGCAGCGGGCGCGCGACGTGCTGGCAAGCACCGGCGCCGACGCCATCATGATCGGGCGCGCGGCGCAGGGCCGCCCGTGGCTCTTTCGCGAGATCGACCATTTCCTCGCCACCGGTGAGCTGCTGCCGCCGCCGCGCGTCGACGAAATCCAGTCGATCATGAATGAGCATCTCGAAGATCACTACGCGTTCTACGGCGAATTTACCGGGGTGCGTACTGCGCGCAAGCATATCGGCTGGTACACTCGCGGCCTTTGCGGCGCCAACCTGTTCCGGCACCGTATGAACACGCTGGACACTACACGAGAGCAACTTCTCGCCGTTAACCAGTTCTTCGACGAACAAAAGGCACGCTCGGATCGACTCGTCTACGAGGACGAGGACGAAACGGGCGCAGGCCGCGGTGACGAAATCGAATCAACCGATCGACTGGCAGCATGAGCAAGCACAACATCGAAAACTGCGTCCGCGAGAGCCTCGGCGTGTACTTCCAGGATCTCGACGGCTCCAACCCGCACGACGTGTATGAAATGGTGATTTCGATCGTCGAAAAACCGATGCTCGAGGTGGTGCTCGAGCAGGCCGGCGGCAACCAGTCGCTGGCCGCCGAGTATCTCGGCATCAACCGCAACACGCTGCGCAAGAAGCTCCAGCAGCACGGCCTGCTGTAGGCGCTTCGGCCCAGCCCCCTCGATCCTTCCGGCTCCCCTCCTCCATCATGATCAAGCAAGCGCTCATCTCCGTTTCCGACAAGTCGGGCATCGTCGACTTCGCGAAGTCGCTTTCATCGCTCGGCGTCAAGATCCTGTCGACCGGCGGCACCGCAAAACTGCTCGCGGACGCGGGCCTCCCTGTCACCGAAGTCGCCGACTACACCGGCTTCCCGGAAATGCTCGATGGGCGCGTGAAGACGCTGCACCCGAAGGTGCACGGCGGTATCCTCGCCCGCCGCGACCTGCCCGAGCACATGGCCGCGCTGGAAAAGCACGATATCCCGACCATCGATCTGCTGGTGGTGAACCTGTATCCGTTCGTCCAGACCGTTTCGAAAGACGAGTGCACGCTGGAAGACGCGATCGAGAACATCGACATCGGCGGCCCGACGATGCTGCGCTCGGCGGCGAAGAATCATCGCGACGTGACCGTCGTGGTCGATCCCGTCGATTACGCTGCGGTCCTCGACGAAATGCGCGCTAACGGCAACAACGTGAGCTACGCGACGAACTTCCGCCTCGCGACCAAGGTGTTCGCGCACACGGCGCAGTACGACGGCGCGATCACGAACTACCTCACGAGCCTCACGTCCGAACTCGACCACAAGTCGCGCAACACGTATCCGGCCGTGCTGAACCTCGCGTTCGACAAGGTGCAGGACCTGCGCTACGGCGAAAACCCGCACCAGAGCGCAGCGTTCTTCCGCGACATCAGCACGCCCGCCGGCGCGCTCGCGAACTACAAGCAGTTGCAGGGCAAGGAACTGTCGTACAACAACATCGCCGACTCGGACGCGGCATGGGAATGCGTGAAGACGTTCGACGTGCCCGCCTGCGTGATCGTCAAGCACGCGAATCCGTGCGGCGTGGCCGTGGGCGCCGATGCGCACGAAGCGTATTCGAAGGCGTTCCAGACCGATCCGACGTCGGCGTTCGGCGGCATCATCGCGTTCAACCGCGAAGTCGATGAAGCGGCGGCGCAGGCCGTCAGCAAGCAGTTCGTCGAAGTGCTGATCGCGCCGTCGTTCTCGGACGCCGCGAAGACCGTGTTTGCCGCGAAGCAGAACGTGCGTCTGCTCGAAATCGCCCTCGGCGACGGTCACAACGCGTTCGATCTGAAGCGTGTCGGCGGCGGCCTGCTCGTGCAGTCGCTCGACTCGAAGAACGTGCAGCCGCACGAACTGCGCGTCGTGACGAAGCGTCATCCGACGCCGAAGGAAATGGACGATCTGCTCTTCGCCTGGCGCGTCGCCAAGTTCGTGAAGTCGAACGCGATCGTGTTCTGCGCGAACGGCATGACGATGGGCGTCGGCGCGGGCCAGATGAGCCGTGTGGATTCGGCGCGCATCGCGAGCATCAAGGCTGAAAACGCGGGTCTCAAGCTCACGGGTTCGGCCGTGGCGTCGGACGCGTTCTTCCCGTTCCGCGACGGTCTCGACGTGGTGGTGAACGCCGGCGCGACCTGCGTGATCCAGCCGGGCGGCTCGATGCGCGACGACGAGGTGATCGCCGCCGCCGACGAGCACAACATCGCCATGGTCATGACGGGCATCCGCCATTTCCGTCACTAAGCGGCAAACCTTCGGAGCGCGTTGCAATGCGCGCCGTATCGCCCGAATAGCCCCGAAAACCCGCCGGACTTCGCGTCCCGCGGGTTTTTTTGCGCACCTTCAATGCTCGCGGTGCGGTTGCCGTTCGTTGTACCATCGCAGGCACATTTGTTATTCCCGGCCTTCATGAGAATCATTGGCATCGACCCCGGCTTGCGCGTCACCGGCTTCGGCGTGATCGAGCGTCACGGCCATCAGCTCACGTATGTCGCGAGCGGCGTGATCCGCACCGGCGATGCCGACCTGCCCACGCGTCTCGGCATCATCTTCGAAGGCGTCTCCACGCTGATCCGCCAGCACGCGCCCGATACGGCCGCGATCGAAAAAGTGTTCGTCAACGTCAATCCGCAATCGACGCTGCTGCTCGGTCAGGCGCGCGGCGCGGCAATCTGCGGGCTCGTGTCGGGCGGCGTGCCCGTCGCCGAATACACCGCGCTGCAGCTCAAGCAGGCCGTGGTGGGCTACGGCCGAGCGACCAAAGAGCAGATGCAGCAAATGGTCGTGCGCCTCCTGAACCTCTCGGGCACACCGGGCACCGACGCCGCCGACGCGCTCGGCATGGCCATCTGCCACGCGCATGGCGGCGACACGCTCGCGGCACTTGGCGAACTTGCGCCATCGCTCGCGAAAAAGGGCATACGCGTGCGGCGCGGGCGGCTCATCGGCTAACCCATGGCGGGCGATTACGCGTCGAGGCAGACCCGCCGTTGCCGCAGGACCGATAATGGTCTATATTTGGTCTTCCTCGCATCATAATGGAGCCGCTGATGCATATCGCCGATCACGTGAAACCAATCAGCTACCTCAAAAGCGAAGCTGCGCAGATCGTCAAGGACCTGACCGACTCCGGCGAGCCGCTCATCATTACCCAGAATGGCGAGGCCAAACTCGTCGTTCAGGACGTCCGCAGCTACGAGGCAACGCAACAGACCCTTGCGCTCCTGAAGATCCTGGCCATCGGTCAAAAGCAGATTGAGCGTAACGACCACGTCGACGGGGACGAATTCTTCGCAGAACTGAATGAACTCGATCGCCTCGAAAAGCTTCGCTGATGCCTGCCGCACTGCTGAATTACCGCATCCTGCCGACAGCCCGCATCGGCCTTGATGAACTGAGAAGTTACGTCGTCCACTCATTCGGATGGGAGGCATGGCGTCAAACGTCGACGCAGATTCAGGATACGATCGCGCACATTCGCCAGTTTCCCGAAAGTGGCCATGTGCCCGTCGAACTCGAAGGCTTCGGCGATGACAGGTATCGGCAGGCGCTCTCCGGCAAGAACCGGATCATCTATCAACTGCGAAACGAGACGATTTTCATCCATCTCGTCATCGACGCACGACGCGACTTGCAGGCCCTGCTCCAAAGGATCGTGCTTCGGCTGATGTGAGCCGGCGCGAGGCAACGCGCTCTCCCCGGTGCGCCTATGCGCCACGCGCTCCGCTACACTCACGCTTTCTCCCACCACTGAATCCGCCATGATCGGTCGCATCGCCGGCGTCCTGCTGGAAAAAAATCCGCCGCACCTGCTCGTCGACTGCAACGGTGTCGGCTACGAAATCGACGTGCCTATGAGCACGTTCTACAACCTGCCCGGCACCGGCGAGAAACTCGTGCTGCTCACGCACATGATCGTGCGAGAGGACGCGCATCTGCTCTACGGCTTCGGCACGCAACAGGAACGCACGACGTTTCGCGAACTGCTCAAGATCACGGGCATCGGCGCGCGTATGGCGCTCGCGGTGCTCTCGGGCATGAGCGTGCATGAGCTTTCGCAGGCCGTGACGCTGCAGGATGCGGCGCGGCTCACGCGCGTGCCCGGCATCGGCAAGAAGACCGCCGAGCGTCTGCTGCTCGAACTGAAGGGCAAGCTCGGCGCGGACCTCGGCGCCATGGCCGCAGCCGCTTCGCCGTCCGATCACGCCAACGACATCCTCAACGCCCTGCTCGCACTCGGCTATTCGGAGAAAGAGGCGCTTGCGGCGATCAAGAACGTGCCGGCGGGCACGGGCGTGTCCGAGGGAATCAAGCTCTCGCTGAAGGCGCTCTCGAAGGCCTGACGCCCACGCCCGCCGACGCGCGACAGCCACGTTGCGCGTAGCGTCCAGACCGTGAACAGCGGCTTGCGGCACAACTTCCCGGGCGATCCGCCCGCGCTCCCTCGCGCGGTACAATCGCTCCATGATCGAAACCGACAAACTCGCCGCAAACCGCGCCAGCACTGAACGCGTGATCGACGCTGCGCCGACCTCGCCCAATGAGGAGGCGTTCGAACGCGCGCTGCGACCGCGCCATCTCGACGAATATGTCGGCCAGGAAAAGATACGCGGCCAACTCGAGATCTTCATCGAGGCCGCGAAGCGCCGCTCCGAGCCTCTCGATCACGTGCTGCTGTTCGGGCCGCCGGGCCTCGGCAAGACCACGCTAGCGCACATCATCGCACGCGAAATGGGGGTCAATCTTCGGCAGACGTCGGGGCCGGTGCTGGAGCGCGCAGGCGACCTTGCCGCCCTGCTCACGAACCTCGAAGCCAACGACGTGCTCTTCATCGACGAAATTCACCGGCTCTCGCCGGTCGTCGAGGAAATTCTCTATCCGGCGCTCGAGGACTACCAGATCGACATCATGATCGGCGAAGGGCCCGCTGCGCGCAGCGTGAAGCTCGACCTGCAGCCGTTCACGCTGGTCGGCGCGACCACGCGCGCGGGCATGCTCACGAACCCGCTGCGCGACCGTTTCGGCATCGTCTCGCGGCTGGAGTTCTACAACGCGAGCGAGTTGAGCCGCATCGTGCAGCGTTCCGCGTCGCTGCTCGGCGCGCACATCCATCCCGACGGCGCGCTCGAAATCGCGCGCCGCGCGCGCGGCACGCCGCGTATCGCGAACCGCCTGCTGCGCCGTGTGCGCGACTACGCCGAAGTGAAGGCCGACGGCTCGATCACCGCCACCGTTGCCGACGCCGCGCTCAAGATGCTCGACGTGGATCCGGTCGGCTTCGACCTCATGGACCGCAAGCTGCTCGAGGCGATCCTGCACAAGTTCGACGGCGGACCGGTCGGCATCGACAATCTGGCTGCGGCGATCGGTGAGGAACGCGACACGATCGAAGACGTGCTCGAACCGTACCTGATCCAGCAGGGCTATCTGCAACGCACGCCGCGCGGGCGCGTCGCGACGCTGCTCACCTATCGCCATTTCGGGCTCGCCGCGCCGGATTCTGCCGCCTCGGGCGGCCTCTGGGACCCGAACGCGTCCTGATACGCGACCGGGCCTGAGTGAATACGCGATGTCCGAACAACACGCCGGCCGCCGCCACGACGCCCCCGAACCCACGGGGCTCGCCGCACAGCTTGCGCACCGCGTGCGCATGGTGCTCGCCGAGAGCGTGACTCACCTCACCACGGGCAGCGGCCCGAAACTCGACTACTCCGCGCCGCCTGGTGATCCCGGCCTCTTCGGCCCTGACGCCGTGTGCTGGAAGGTGCACGCCGATTTCGCGTCGATGATGGCGGGCGGCGTCAGCGCGCTCCTGCTGCAGTCGTTGCATCCGCTCGCGCTCGCGGGCGTGTGGGATCACTCGACGTTCCGCAGCGACATTCTCGGCCGGCTGCGCCGCACCGCGACGTTCATCGCAGGCACGACCTACGGCAGCCGCGCCGATGCACTCGCGCTGATCGAGCGCGTCAAGACGATCCACGAGGGCGTGACCGGCACGGCGCCGGACGGCCGCCCGTATCGCGCAAGCGACCCCGCGTTGTTGACCTGGGTGCATGTGGCCGAAGTGTCGAGTTTTCTCGCGGCGCATTTGCGCTACGTGAACCCTTCACTGCCGGAGGCGCTGCAGGACCAGTATTACGAGGAGACGTCGCGCATCGCGCGGCTCCTTGGCGCGACCGACGTACCCGCTTCACGCGCCGAGGTCGCAGCTTACCTGCGCGCGATGCAGCCCGAGCTGGTGGCGAGCGAGCGCACACGCGAAGTCGTGCGCGTGCTGATGAACGCGCCCGCGCCGCGGCCAGCCATGCGTCCGGCGGGCATGCTGATGCGGCACGCCGGCATCGACTTGCTGCCGCCGTTCGCGCAGCAAGTGCTCGGCTTCGATCGCTTTGCCTTCGTGCGCCACGCGCTCGTGCGGCCGGGCATGCGCACGGTCGCGCCCGTGCTGCGCTGGGCGCTCGTCAACGGCGTATCGAAACGGGCGCGGCGGCGAGCAGCGGCCAGGCCACACTAACGCCAGGCGCCCTGAAAGCAGAACGGCCAACCCGCAAATGCCGGTTGGCCGTTTTCGTCACGCGTCGGTCACGCATTCGCGTGACACCGTGCGCCTTGCGGCGCACACCGTCTTACATCTTCACCACGTCGAGCAGCGTCTTCTTGCCCGCCTTGTAGTTGTAGAGCGAGATCACGCCGTGCTTGAGGTCGCCCTTCGAGTCGAACGTCGTCTCGCCGATCACGCCCTTGTAGTCGGTGCCCGGAATCGCCGCGAGGATCTTCGCCGGATCGGTCGAGTTCGCACGCTTCATCGCGTCGACGACGATATACACCGCGTCATACGTGAACGGCGCATCGAATTCGATTGCGTGACCGAAGTGCTTCTCGTACTTCGCTGCGAACGCTGCACCGCCGTCCATGCGCTCGAGAGCCATACCGGCCTGCGAGCACACGACGTTGTCGGCTGCCGCGCCCGCGAGCTGCGCGAGGCTTTCCGTGCAGACGCCGTCGCCCGAAAGCACCTTCGCGCGCAGGCCGAGCTGCTTCGACTGCTTCGCAAACGGGCCGCCCGTGGCGTCCATGCCGCCGTACATGATCGCGTCGGGGTTTTCGCCCTTGATCTTCGTGAGAATCGCGCGGAAGTCCACAGCCTTGTCGTTCGTCGCGTCATGCGACAGCACCTTCAGGCCGAGCGACTTGGCGGTCTTCTCGAACTCGTTCGCGAGGCCCTGGCCGTAAGCGGTCGAATCGTCGACGATCGCAACGCTCTTCACGTTCAGCGTCTTTGCTGCGTAGTTGGCGAGTGCCGGACCTTGCTGCGCATCGGTCGCGACGACACGGTAGGTCGTCTTGAAGCCTTGCTGCGTGTAGGCCGGGTTCGTCGACGACGGCGAGATCTGCACGATGCCCGCATCGCTGTAGATCTTCGAAGCCGGAATCGAAGCGCCCGAGTTCAGGTGGCCAATCACCGCGACGACCTTGTCGTCGACGAGCTTCTGCGCCACCTGGGTGGCCTGACGCGGGTCAGCGCCATCGTCCTGTCCGTCGAGCTGCAGCGTGACCTTCTGACCGCCGATCGTGAGGCCCTTCGCGTTGATTTCCTCGATGGCGAGGCGGGCACCGTTCTCGTTGTCCTTGCCGAGGTGCGCCGAACCGCCGGTGAGCGGGCCGACGTGACCGATCTTGACGACCTGGTCGGCGGATGCGTTGGCGGACATTGCTGCGAGCGCAACAACTGCGGCGCTGACCGGCAGCAGCTTGTGAAGCTTGAACGTCATTTGAATCTCCTGCGACTTTTTTTGAAAACTACCTGGCATTTGAACCTTTGCACGCCCCGGCGCGGCACGCGCGCGTCCTCTATAACGCGCGGCCGGCGCCCGCCGCCGCGGGGGAAACAACGTCGGAGCACCCGATGGCCGAAGCGGAGCAAAGCTCAGAAGAATGTTATCAGCCCGCCCTTGTTTCAGGTTGGCAATCGGAATGGGGCCGTAAGACGTTGCTGAGGCAAGTTGAAGCTATCGCAAAAAAGTCATTGCACCTGCGGTCGTGGCTGCAAGACATGAAGGGAGGCGGATGCGTCAGCGTTCCGGTTCACACGCGCCTGAAGCCGTCATCGGCGCTTGCACCGCCCAGATGCTCGACGTCGCCCCAGGTGACAACACTCGCCTGCGTGACAGCACCATCGCTCTCGAAATCGACGATGTTCACGCTCGTATTGAAGAGCGGCCAGTTGCGCGGCGCGTCGAGCGGCAGGCCGCGCGCGAAGCGATAGACGCAATCGAGCACGCCGCCGTGCGTGACGACCGCAATACGCCCGCCCGGGTGCGCGGCGATCAACGGCTCGAGCGCGTGCAGCACGCGATGGTAAAACGCGCGATGCGATTCGCCCGCGGGCGGCGCGAAGCCGGGGTCGCGCGTCTGCCAGTGTGCGTATTCGTCGGGAAAGCGCGCGGCGATCTCGTCGCTGTCGTGGCCCTGGAATGCGCCGTAGTTCCGCTCGCGCAGCCCTGGGGCGAGCTGAACCGGAACTTGCAGCGCCTGCGCGACTGGCTGGGCGGTTTGTTGCGCGCGCATCAAGTCACTGGACCACACCGCGTCGAGCCGCGCGCCGGACTGCGCCTCGCGAGCGATGCGACTGCCCAGTTGCTGCGCCTGGTCGATGCCGCTCTGTGCAAGCGGAATGTCGATATGGCCCTGGATGCGCTTGATGCGGTTCCAGTCGGTTTCGCCGTGTCGGATGAAGATGATTTGCGTGGTCATGGGGCGGCGCGGGGGTTCACGAAGGCATCCTCAGCAAAGGGGACGCCATTGTCGGATAAAGTGGCGCGCGGGCACGAGGCGCGCGGAAGAATCAATTGCGGACCTGGAGCCAGAAGGTCACGGGGCCGTCGTTGACGAGCGACACCTGCATATCGGCGCCGAATTCGCCCGTTTCGACCACCGGGTGCCTGGCCCGTGCAGCAGCAACGAAGTAGTCGAAGAGCCGGCGGCCTTCGTCGGGTGGCGCAGCGGGTGTGAAGCTCGGGCGCAGACCGCTGTTGGTGTCGGCGGCGAGCGTGAACTGCGAGACTAGCAGGAGACCGCCCGGCGTGCCGTTGCCGTCGATGTTCTGCACCGGCAGGTTCATCTTCCCGGCCGCATCGCTGAACACGCGGTAGCCGAGCAGCTTCGCGAGCAGTTTGTCGGCGTTGGCCTCCGTGTCGCCACGTTCGGCACAGACGAGCGCGAGCAGCCCCTGGCCGATCGCGCCAGTGATGCTGTCATCGACACGCACTTCGGCGCGACGCACGCGCTGGATCAATGCGATCATCGCGCGCGCTCCGGCTGCGGCGCGTGGCCCCGTCCCTGCGGGTGCAACGTCATCACGCGGTCAGCGTCACGCGCGCGAAGCGGCGCTTACCCACCTGCACGACGAACTCGCCTGCCTCGACCTTCAGGCCCTTGTCGGATACGCTCGTACCGTCGATCTTCACGCCGCCCTGCTCGATGTTGCGCAGTGCCTCGCTCGTCGACGGCACAAGGCCCGCCTGTTTGAGCAACTGGCCGATCGCGAGCGGCGCACCCGCGATGGTCACCGAGGGGATGTCGTCGGGCACGCCGCCCTTCGCGCGGTGATTGAAGTCCTCGAGCGCGCGCTCGGCATCGGCTTGCGAGTGAAAACGCGTGACGATCTCCTGTGCGAGCAGCACCTTGAAGTCACGCGGATTGCGGCCCGCTTCGGCTTCGCGCCTGAAGCCCTCGATTTCGCCCATGGGACGGAACGACAGCAGCTCGAAATAGCGCCACATGAGCACGTCGGAGATGCTCATGAGCTTGCCGAACATGTCGTTCGGCTTCTCACTGATGCCGATGTAGTTGTTCTTCGACTTCGACATCTTCTCGACGCCATCGAGCCCCTCCAGCAGCGGCATCGTGAGAATGCACTGCTGTTCCTGGCCGTACTGCTTCTGCAGTTCGCGCCCCACCAGCAGATTGAACTTCTGGTCGGTGCCGCCGAGTTCGAGGTCGGCGTTCAGCGCAACCGAGTCGTAACCCTGCATCAGCGGATAGAGGAATTCGTGAATCGAGATCGGCACGCCGCTCTGGAAGCGCTTGGTGAAATCCTCGCGTTCGAGGATTCGCGCGACCGTGTAGCGCGACGCGAGCTTGATCATGCCGTCGGCGCCGAGCGGCATCGACCATTCGCTGTTGTAGCGGATCTCGGTCTTCTCGCGGTCGAGCACGAGCGCGGCCTGATCGAAGTACGTCTTCGCGTTCGATTCGATCTGCTCGCGCGTGAGCGGCGGACGCGTCGCATTACGGCCGGACGGATCGCCGATCAGCGAGGTAAAGTCGCCGATCAGGAAAATCACGGTGTGGCCGAGGTCCTGCAACTGGCGCATCTTGTTGAGCACCACCGTGTGACCGATGTGGATGTCGGGCGCCGTTGGATCGAGGCCGAGCTTGATACGCAGCGGCTTGCCCGTGGCCGCGCTACGCGCGAGTTTTTGCTGGAATTCTTCTTCGATCAGCAGTTCGTCCACGCCGCGCTTCGTGACGGCGAGCGCGTGACGAACCTCGTCGGTGACCGGAAAGGCGGGGGTGCCACTGGATTGGGAGGACTCGGTGCTCATGCGTCGATCGTAAAGTCAGGTTTAGACCGCGATTTTACGTGATTCGAGCAGCATCACCGACGTTTCAAGGCCCTCGGCCCGTCACAAACGCGTTGTTTCAGGAACGGGCGACGGCACGAGCCACGCGCGGCACACCTTTCGAGCGCGCCTGCCACAGGTCCCAGGCTACCTGCTGCGCGAGCCAGAGGTCCGCGCGGCCGCCGTTTTCCTCGCCTAGCCAGGCTTCGATCCGCAACGCCATTTCCGGGGAAATGCCGGCGCGACCGTTGAGCACGCGCGAAAGCGCCGCGCGCGTGACCCCCAGTTGCGCCGCAGCTTCGGTCACGGTCAGACCCAGTTCCGGCAGGATGTCATCTCGTAGTGTCTCGCCCGGATGGGGCGGATTGTGCATGCGAATCATGTCGCTCATCTTTAGAGCACCTCAATGGTAGTCATGGTAGTCGACCAGGATAGCGTCGGGCCCTTCGAACGCGAAGGTGAGCCGCCAGTTGCCGCTCACCTTGACCGAGTGGTAGCCGCCAAGCCCGCCCTCCAGCGCGTGGCATCTCCAGCCCGGTACGTTCATATCCTGCGGCGATTCCGCCACATCGAGCCGTGCCAGTTGACGTGCGAGGCGCGATACGTGATCGGGACAGATGCCTGCGTTGCTTCCCGTGAAAAAGAATTCCTTGAGCCCTTTGTGCTTCCACGACTTGATCATGGTTCCCCAGATGAAGTGAATCGAACATTGGTTGGTCCTTTTCCGGGGCGTGGCTGGCGCAACGATCTTTCCGTATACTGATCAGTTACACTATACGCACGATCGGACTCCCAGTCAACACGCCCTCCGTCTGCAAGTTGAGCTCGCACACGCCCCGGCACCGCTCGCGCAAAAGCGGCCAGCCCCAAGCGTCACACGAGACGCACGAATGCCTCAACTAGCCCGTTCGGCTTACGTGCACGCGCCATTACGTCGATAATCCACGACGGGAAACGAATATCGCATTCGAGGAGGAGCACAACGTGGCGCCACACGACGAACGAAAGAACAGCGACAACGCCGCAGACGGCGTGTATTTCGGCCTGATGTCGGGCACGAGCATGGACGGCGTCGACGGCGTCGCGGTGCGGCTCGAAAAGGGCAGGCGGCCCGTCGTGCTGGCGGAGGCGTTCGTCGGCTTCACGAAGACTCTGCGCGAGGCGCTCTTCTCGCTGCAGCAGCCCGGTGACAACGAAATCGAGCGCGAGTCACTGGCCGGCAACGCGCTCGCGGCGCGCTACGCGGTTTGCTGCCACGAACTGCTACGCTCGGGCAATCTTTCTTCCAGCGAGGTGCGTGCGATCGGTGCGCATGGGCAAACCGTGCGGCATAACCCTGAAAAGGGCTACACGGTGCAGATCCAGAACCCGGCACTGCTTGCCGAACTTACGCGTATCGACGTTATCGCGGATTTCCGCAGCCGCGATGTCGCCTCGGGCGGCCAGGGCGCACCGCTCGTGCCGGCCTTTCACGCGACGGTGTTCGGGTCCAGGGAGGAAACGCGCGTCGTCTGCAATCTGGGGGGAATCAGCAACATCACGATTCTGCGGAACACGGGCGAGGTACGCGGATTCGACTGCGGCCCGGCCAACGCTTTGCTCGACCTCTGGGCCGAGCGGCACCTCGGCAAACCGTACGACGAAAACGGCCAGCTCGCCGCAAGCGGCACAGTGCACGAGCCGCTCCTGAACACGCTGCTCGCCGAACCGTTCTTCGCGCAGCAACCACCCAAAAGCACGGGACGCGATCTCTTCCACGCGCAGTGGCTCGATGCGGCGCTGAAGGGCTTTGAGTCGCTCGCGCCCGCCGACGTGCAAGCGACGCTCGTCGCCCTGACCGCCGTGAGCGTAGCGCGTGAGATCGAACGCCACGCGCCGGATTGCCGCGCGGTATACGTCTGCGGCGGCGGTGCCCGCAATCCGCATCTGATGGCGGAACTGCAAAAAGCACTGGAGATGGTCGGCAAGAACGGCGTGCCGGTCGCGACGACCGATGCGCTCGGTGTACCGCCGCATCATGTGGAACCGTTGGCGTTTGCCTGGCTGGCGATGCGCTGTGTCGCGCGTGAGCCAGGAAGTCTCGCGGCCGTGACCGGTGCGGCAGGCGATCGCGTGCTCGGCGCGATCTATCCGCGCTGAATGCGCGGAGGGCGTGCAAACACGCGCCCCAGATAAACAAAACGGGGCATGATGCCCCGTTTTTTCATACCGTAATGCGTCCGTTCAAACCGAGAACGACGAGCCGCAACCGCACGTGGTGCTGGCGTTCGGGTTCTTGATGACGAACTGGGCACCGTTCAGATCGTCCTTGTAGTCGATCTCCGCGCCGAGCAGATACTGATAGCTCATCGAATCGACCAGCAGTTGCACACCGTTCTTGTCCATCACGGTGTCGTCTTCGTTGATCGTCTCGTCGAACGTGAATCCGTACTGGAAGCCCGAGCAGCCGCCACCCTGCACGAACACGCGCAACTTCAGGTCCGGATTGCCTTCCTCGTCGATCAGTTGCTTGACCTTGTCAGCCGCCGCTTCGGTGAAAACGAAGGGACTGGGCATTTCGGTCACAGGGGTCTCGGTGACAGCGCTCATGCGAACTCTCCAAAAAAGCTTTAGCCGCTATTGTAGGGCTCTTCTAAATATCGTGCTGATGCCCACAAAATCAAGGGGTTCTTTGCGTGCGCTTGTGAGCAGCTTGTGAGCACGACGTGCAGCGGTCCTGACAAAACGAAAAAGCCGCCCAGCGCATTCCGCGCGGGCGGCTTTTGCAGTTGCGCACCATTTGGGGCGCAACCCAAAGCGATTAACGCTTCGAGAACTGCTTGCGGCGACGTGCCTTGTGGAAGCCGACCTTCTTACGCTCGACTTCACGTGCGTCACGCGTCACGAAGCCTGCTTGCGACAGTGCCGGCTTGAGCGTTGCGTCGTAGTCCATCAGCGCACGGGTGATGCCGTGGCGGACTGCGCCGGCCTGGCCGGTTTCGCCGCCGCCCGTCACGTTCACCTTGATGTCGAACGTCTGGCCGTGGTTCGTGAGTTCCAGCGGTTGACGCACGATCATCAGCGACGTTTCGCGCGAGAAGTAGTCGGCGATGGGCTTGCCGTTGACGACGATGTCGCCCTTGCCCGACTTGATGAAGACACGAGCGACGGCGCTCTTGCGGCGGCCCGTACCGTAATTCCAGTTACCGATCATGTGGGCTCCCCTTAGATCTCGAGCGCCTTCGGCTGTTGGGCCGAGTGCGGATGCGTTGCGTCTGCGTAGACCTTCAGCTTCTTGATCATCGCGTAACCGAGCGGGCCCTTCGGCAGCATGCCCTTGACCGCCTTCTCGAGCGCACGGCCCGGGAAGCGTTCTTGCATCTTGCCGAACGTCGTTTCGTAGATACCGCCCGGGTAGCCCGAGTGACGGTAGTACTTCTTGTCCGTGGTCTTGTTGCCCGTGACCTTCAGCTTGCCGGCGTTGATGATGATGATGAAATCACCAGTGTCGACGTGCGGGGTGAACTCAGGCTTGTGCTTGCCGCGAAGACGGCGTGCCACTTCGCTGGCGACACGGCCGAGAACCTTATCCGTCGCGTCAATCACGTACCATTCGCGCTGCACTTCATGTGCCTTGGCGGAAAAAGTCTTCATGATCGATCCAAAAAATATACTGTGCCCTTTGTTTGGTCCTGCTTGTATGGTGACGCTCGTTGGCGCCGGCGCAGGCTCTCCCTGTTTGCTTCTTCCCGCGGGCATGGGTGCAGGAAACCTTGGATTATAAAAGGAAAATTACCGAAACGTCAAAATTTCTGCGGGTCGCGAAGAAGGTGTGGGCCGGTTGCTCGAAAAACGGGGCGAAAGCGCTGGGTGGCGCCGCGTGAAAAACACGCAGACGAAAAAAAGCCCGAACGCAATCGCTCGGGCTTAATCCACCTGGTTGAGGAGGGTGGAGGAGACATGCTGAGGCGTCGCAAAACACGACAACCAATGAGACGCATTGTACGGATTTGTTTTGTGCAGCGCAAGAGAAACTACATTGCGAAATCCAAAGCCACGATATGAAATCGCATGACGATCGCAGAAAAATGTAGATTTATTTTAAAATCAATGGTTTATAGCTTAACCCGCCAAGCATGACGTGCCGCAACTAGAGCGAAACCCCTAAATAATCGCGCGGAATTCACCGTGATCCGGCCATGCTGCGACGCAGCATTTGAACGCGGCACACCACCCTCCGTCGCCACGTCGCCCTCGGACGTACTTGTAAGGCGCGGGCTACAATGCCGTCTGTATCGAAAAACCGGCAGAGGCACACGCATGGAATGCAAAGTTAGCTGGATGGGGCAGGATGGCATGGCATTTGCCGCCGAAACGGGGAGCGGTCACCTCGTCAACATGGACGGCGCACCGGAAGGCGGCGGCCGTAACCTCGCGCCGCGCCCGATGGAGATGCTGCTGCTCGGCACGGGCGGCTGCACGGCCTACGACATGGTCCTGATCCTGAAGAAGAGCCGCCAGGACGTCAGCGGCTGCAGCGTGACGCTCAAGGCCGAGCGCGCGAGCGAGGACCCGAAAGTCTTCACGAAGATCCACTTCCACTTCACCGTGACCGGCAAGAACCTGAACCCGGCAACGGTCGAGCGCGCTATCAACCTGTCGCACGACAAGTACTGCTCGGCGTCGATCATGATGGGCAAGACCGCCGAGATCACGCACTCGTTCGAGATCGTCGCGGCCTGAGCCCGCCGTCGGTCCCGCGCCGCGGCACGCACCGGCGCTGCGTGGAACAAAAAAGCCGGCGCGTCGAGTTCAACTGTGAACTACGCCGCGCCGGCTTTCTTGCGTAATGAGATTGGCAAAGCAGGCCGATAAGCCGGATTCTGTGCACACGCGGCGCCTTGCGGCGCCGTGCGCGTGGCAGCCATTCCTCTAGGCGCGCCATTGCTGGCGCGCTCAAGCTTCCTACCCGCAGACGAGACGGGGGCCCCGTCCTGCATCGCGAAGATGCGCGCCTGCCTACTTGGAATTGCTCCGGGTGGAGGTTGCCGTGCCGTCTACGTCACCGTAGCCGCGGTGCGCTCTTACCGCACCGTTTCACCCTTACCTGATCCCGGCCGTAGCCGGGCCATCGGCGGTCTGTTCTCTGTTGCCCTGTTCCGCGTGTCGCCACGGATGGCCGTTAGCCATCACCCTGCCCTGTGGAGTCCGGACTTTCCTCGCCTCCTTTGGTCGAAACCGCCGGAGCCGCGACTGCCTGGCCTGCTTTGCGAGGGCCGATCTTAGCACGGTGAGGCGCGCGGCGCGCTGGGAGTCGGGGCGGCGTGAGCGCCGCATGTAACGACGGCGGGTGCAGTCAGGCCCACAGTCAGACCAATGTGCACGGCAACCGAATGCCGCGGCGCGATGGCACTAGCGCGCGCGACGGCCTGGCCGAAACACCGAGGTATCGTCGTAAAACGCCTTGTCTTCGTTCTGCGGCCACCAGCCTGGAATGCCGAGCACCGGCAGCGGCGAAAAACTACGGCCATTGAGGTCCGCATCAGTGGCGAGCTTCGTGCTCACCACCTCGTCGAGCCATGCGTCGCGCTGCGCTCGCGGCCAGACGAAGTATTGAGCTGGCGCGTCGACCACCCACGCGTGCGCCGTGCACGCCGCATACGGTGCGATCAGCTTGTCGAGCAGCGCATGGCCGAATACGCGCACTTCGCAGTGCGTGCCCCAATGGGCACGCCCCGCGACGAACAGCGTGTCCCATTCGAAACCGCGCAGCGCCGCAGACAGCGCCGGGGCGGCGCAGACGAACAGCACCGCGTTTTCGTCGAAGAGCGTGAGTGCATCGCGCGCATCGCCACGCGTCGGGCCAACGCCCAGCACATCGATCGCCGCCGACTGGCGCGCGTTCAGCGTCGCCTTGATACGCGGGAATGCGAACCAGGCCAGCGCATTAAAAAAGTCGTGGAGATTATGGCGCGTGGGTACGCAGCCGGTCGCAGCAATATGCGCCTCGTAGGCCGCGCCCTCGGGCAGATCGTCCTGTGCGATGAAAGCGAGCGGCTGGCCGCGCCCCGTGCGCTGCGCCGACGCACGCGCATCGGCGTTCAGCTCGTCAAGATAGCGGCCATAACCCGCCAGTGCGGCCTGCTGCCAGCGCCGACCGCGCGTTTCGTGCTGGGCGAACCACGGGCGCGCCCAGTCGATATCCGCGAAACCAGCGGCGGGAAGACTGCGGCGCACCGCCCCGGCCGGACTGGCTTCGGTGATCACGAAGCGGCCAGCTTCCAGCCGATCGTCTCGCCGCCGCGCAGCGGCACGACCGGCGTGTCACCGGCCGTCACTTCGGCGGGCAACGTCCATGCCTCGCGCCGCAACGTCACCTTCTCGGTGCTGCGCGGCAGGCCGTAGAAGTCCGCGCCGAAGAAGCTCGCGAAACCTTCGAGCTTGTCGAGCGCGCCCGCATTGTCGAACGCCTCCGCATACAGTTCGAGCGCGTGCAACGCCGTATAGCAGCCCGCGCAGCCACATGCGTGCTCCTTCAGCCCCTTCGGATGCGGCGCGCTATCCGTGCCGAGGAAGAAACGCGGGTCGCCCGAAGTCGCTGCCTCGACGAGCGCGACGCGATGGGTCTCGCGCTTGAGCACCGGCAGGCAGTAGTAGTGCGGACGGATACCGCCCTGGAAGATAGCGTTGCGGTTGTACAGCAGGTGATGCGCCGTGATCGTCGCCCCAAGCAGGTCCGGGGCGGCGTTATCGGCGCGGATGTAGTCGACGGCATCCTTCGTCGTGATGTGCTCGAATACCACTTTGAGCGCCGGAAAATCGCGGCGCAGCGGCGCCAGCACACGGTCGATAAAGACCTTTTCACGGTCGAACAGGTCGATGTCGGCGTTCGTCACCTCACCATGCACGAGCAGCGGCATGCCCGCTTCCTGCATCGCTTCCAGCGTCTTTGCGCACTTGAGGATGTCGGTCACGCCTGCATCCGAGTTCGTCGTCGCGCCCGCGGGATAGAGCTTCACGCCATGCACAAAGCCGCTTTCGCGCGCGCGGCGGATTTCGTCGGGCGGCGTGTTGTCGGTGAGATAGAGCGTCATCAGCGGCTGGAAACGCATGCCCGCGGGCAACGCCGCGAGAATGCGCTCGCGGTACGCAGCGGCCTGTTCGGTCGTCGTGACCGGCGGCTTCAGGTTCGGCATGATGATCGCGCGGCCGAACTGGCGCGCGGTATGCGGCAGCACCGCCGCGAGCATGGCGCCGTCGCGGACATGCAGGTGCCAGTCGTCGGGGCGGGTGAGCGTGAGAGTCGTCGGGGAAGAAGCGTTCATGGCGATCGAATGCAGCGGATAACGGACTAAAGCAAGGCAAAAACGGGCAAAACGCACAGCGGCCGGGTACATCGGCAAACCAGCGCCGGGCGAAGTACAGGAAAGCGCAGGCACACGGGCGGATGGCGTGCGTTACGCGACCCTGCGGCTTGTGGCGCGCCGCCCGGTGCGAACCACCTGGCGCAATCCGGCACCCTCAACAAGTTTCGCCAGCGAAACCGGATGCAGCGCCCGACACCGTCGGCGTCGCGTCTGAGCGACAGCCACCGCCCTTCGCACGCCGCGCGAAAACCATCCGACAAATTTCGCGCTGGCAACGCGCAGCCCGGTGATATGCTTGGAAAATCATCATTGTACCGGGTCGTCGGGCTGCAACGCCGCGCCGCATCACGCATTCATCATGTGCCAACTACTCGGAATGAACTGCGCCGCGCCGACGGACGTCACGTTCTCCTTCACGGGATTCGCGGCGCGCGGCGGCGCCACCGACCACCACGCCGACGGCTGGGGCATCGCGTTCTTCGAAGACAAGGCCTGCCGTCTCTTCATCGACCACGAGGCGTCTGCGCGCTCGCCGATCGCCGAGATGGTCAAGCGCTACCCGATCAAGTCGCGCAACACCATCGCGCATATCCGCAAGGCCACGCAAGGGCGCATCCTGCTCGAGAACAGCCACCCGTTCCTGCGCGAACTGTGGGGCCGCCACTGGATCTTCGCGCACAACGGCGACCTGCAGGACTTCAATCCCACGATGTCGGGTGTTTATCAGCCGGTCGGCACGACCGACAGCGAACGCGCTTTCTGCGCGCTGCTGGAGGGATTGCGCAACGCGTTTCCAGGTTCGCAGCCGCCGCTTGACGAACTCTTCGCGGCGCTCGAATCGCTCACGCGCGAGATCACGCAGTTCGGCGTATTCAACTTTCTGATGTCAAACGGCCAGGCGCTTTTCGCGCACTGCTCGACTCACCTGTACTACCTCGTGCGCCGCTGGCCGTTTTCGACCGCGCATCTCGTCGACGCCGACGTCACCGTCAACTTCGCGAACTACACGACGCCTGAAGACCGCGTCGCTGTAATCGCGACTGCGCCGCTCACCGACAACGAAGTGTGGACGCGTTTCGCGCCAGGCGATCTGCTGATGTTCCAGCACGGCGACGTGGTTGCACACGCCAGCGTTCCTGTCCCGCAGAAGGTGCTGGACAAGCTGAACAATCCGTCGACGGATGCCTCCGCGAGCGCGCCGTGTCCGCCCCCGGGCGCGCAAACCGTGGACATCGAAGCCGCCGCTGCGATGCAGACCTGGGGCGAATAGCGCGCCTCCACCTGCACAAACGCTCAAAGCAAAACGCCGCGCAGGCCCGAAAGCCGCGCGGCGTTTCCTGTTTCGACGCCGGGCTGCAAAGCCCGACGCGGCAGGTTTGACGAGCCCCTTAATGCAGGATCTTCGCGAGAAAATCCTTCGCGCGATCCGACTTCGGGTTCGCGAAAAAGTCTTCCTTGCGGTCGTCCTCGACGATGAGCCCCTTGTCCATGAAGATCACGCGATGCGCGACCTTCTTCGCAAAGCCCATCTCGTGAGTCACGCACATCATCGTCATGCCTTCCTGCGCGAGTTCGACCATCACGTCGAGCACCTCGTTGATCATCTCCGGATCGAGCGCCGAGGTCGGCTCGTCGAACAGCATCGCGATCGGGTCCATCGAGAGCGCTCGCGCAATCGCGACACGCTGCTGCTGACCACCTGAAAGCTGGCCCGGAAACTTCTCCGCGTGCGCGCGCAGGCCCACGCGGTCGAGCAGTTTCAGCCCCTTCTCGGTCGCTTCATCCTTGCTGCGGCCGAGCACCTTGATTTGCGCGAGCGTCAGGTTTTCGGTGATCGACAGGTGCGGGAACAGCTCGAAGTGCTGGAACACCATGCCCACTTTCGAACGCAGCTTCGAGAGGTTGGTCTTCTTGTCGCTGACACTCTGGCCGTTCACGAGGATCTCGCCCTGCTGGAACGGCTCAAGCCCGTTGACGGTCTTGATGAGCGTGGACTTGCCCGAGCCCGAAGGCCCGCACACCACCACGACCTCACCCTTTTTCACTTCCGTCGTGCAATCGGTCAGCACCTGGAAATGACCGTACCACTTCGAAACGTTCTTTATCGAAATCATGTCGCGACCTTTTTCTGAAGACTTTTCACGATGCCCGAAGCGATCACACAGACGACGAAATAGCACGCGCCCGCGAACAGCACCATCTCGACCGTGGTCCCATCGCGGTCGCCGATATTCGTCGCGGTGCGGAAGAAGTCCGCGAGACTGATCACGTAGACGAGCGCCGTATCCTGAAAGAGCACGATGGCCTGCGTGAGCAGGAGCGGAACCATCGCGCGAAACGCCTGCGGCAGCACGACGTGTTGCATCGCCTGGCTGTAGCGCATGCCGAGCGCGAACGACGCGTTCACCTGTCCACGCGGCACTGCCTGAATGCCGGCGCGGATGATCTCCGAATAGTACGCCGCCTCGAAGAGCGAGAACGCAACCATCGCCGAGGCGAGCCGGATGTCGATGTTCGGCGACAGACTGAGCACGCTTTGCAGCAACTGCGGCACGATCAGGAAAAACCACAGCAGGACCATCACGAGCGGGATCGAACGGAACACCGTCACGTAGCCCTGCGCGAACCATTGAAGCGGCTTGATGCCCGAAAGCCGCAAGAGCGCGAGCAGCGTGCCCCACAGAATGCCCACGACGATCGCGCACACCGTGATTTCGAACGTGACGATCGCACCGGTCCACAAAGTAGGCAGTGCGCCCGGAATGCCACTCCAGTCGAAATGATGCATCACTTGCCTCCGATATAGCCGGGCAGCCGGGTCCTCGCCTCGACCCAGCGCATCAGCGACATGACGACGAGATTGATGAGGACGTAGGCGAGCGTGACCGCGATGAACGACTCATAGGCCTGCGCCGTGTAGTCGACGAGCTGGCGAGCCTGCGCGGAAAGATCGAGCAGGCCGATCGTCGACGCAACCGCCGAGTTCTTGAAGATGTTGAGAAACTCGGACGTGAGCGGCGGCACGATGATGCGATACGCGACCGGCAACAACACGTAGCGATACGTCTGCCATTGCGTGAAGCCCACCGCGAGACCCGCGGCGCGCTGGCCCCGCGGCAGCGCATTGATCCCCGAGCGCACCTGCTCGCACACGCGCGCGCCGGTGAAGAGGCCAAGACAGAGAATCGACGACGAGAAGAACTGCACGTTCGGCGGCAACTGCTTGAACCAGTTGCCGAGCGATGGCGGCAGCAGTTCCGGGATCACGAGATACCAGATGAAGAACTGCACGATCAGCGGTATGTTGCGGAACACCGCGACGTACACGGTGCCCGCGCCCGAGGCCCACTTGTTCGGCACCGTGCGCAGAACGCCGAAGAACGACCCAACGATGAGCGCGATCACCCACGCGGCAAGCGATACCGTGACCGTCACCCAGAGGCCGGAGATCAGCCAGCCGAGATAGGTCGTGGGCTCGCCGGTCGAGACCGGGCTTAAGAGAATGCCCCAGTTCCAGTGGTAAGACATGTTGTGTCTCCAACAAAAAGAACGGAAGAAGCTGCGCTACTCCCGCGCTTCTTCCGTTCCTGGCCATTGTGCGACTAGCGAGGGGGCAACGCTTAGTCGATCGCCTTGTCGTTCGGGTTCTTGAAAAGCGCCCGCATGTCGTCGCTCATGGGGAAGTTCAGGTTGAGGCCCTTGGGCGGAATCGGCGACTCGAACCACCGCTTGTAGATCACCTCGCCTTCGCCCGAGGTCTGAACCTTCGCGACGGCGTCGTCGGCTACCTTCTTGAACTCGGGGTCGTTCTTGCGCATCATGCAGCCGTAAGCTTCACGCGATTGCGGTGTGCCGACAATCACGAAATCGCCCGGATTGTTCGACTTCGCACGCTCGCCCGCCAGCAGCGCGTCGTCCATCATGAACGCCACTGCGCGGCCCGTCGAGAGCGTCAGGAACGAGTCGCCGTGGTCCTTCGCGCTGATGATGTTCATGCCCATGTTCTTGTCCTGGTTCATCTTGCGCAGAATACGCTCGGACGTCGTGCCCGCCGTTGTGACGACGGTCTTGCCCTTCAGGTCAGCGAAATCCTTGATGCCCGCATCCTTCTTCGTCATGAGACGCGTGCCGATCACGAAAATCGTGTTCGAGAACGCGGCCTGCTGCTGACGCTCTGCGTTGTTCGTGGTCGAACCGCATTCGATATCCACCGTGCCATTCTGCACGAGCGGGATGCGGTTCTGCGACGTGATCGGCACGAGCTTGACCTTCAGGTTCGGCATGTTCAGCTTCTGCTTCACAGCGTCGACGATCTTCAGCGCGTAATCCTGCGAGTAGCCGATCACGTTCTGCTTGTCATCGTAGTAGGAAAACGGAATCGACGATTCCCGGTGACCCAGCGAGATGACGCCTGTGTCCTTGATCTTCTTGAGCGTGCCACTGTCCTGCGCGTAGGCGCTCGCAGAAACGAGTCCGAGGGTGGCGAGAGCGAGTGCGGCGATTTTGATCTTCATCTTTTGACTCCTGAGCAGAAAACGACCTTTGCAGTGTAGCAAAGTAATAAATTTGAAAGAATAAGGCCGCGCGAAAGCGTTCTCCCCGTCCATCACGGGTTGCTGCGCTGCGTCAGGATGTGCAAAAGCGGACGGCCCCGCCAAGGTCCCGTCCGCTCCTGACTACTGCTCCGTAGCGGGTGCAAACGTGCCCCCGCCATGTCGTGTCGATCAAGCGTCGATAAAACTCAGGGATACAGGCCGCGCATTTCGCGCGCCATCAGAATGCGCTTGCACGCGACGATGAACGCCGCCGTGCGCATCGACACCTTTTGCTCGCTCGCCACTTGCCAGACCGCGGCGAACGCTTCGCGCATGACGCGCTCGAGACGCTCGTTGATTTCCGCTTCGGTCCAGAAGAAGCTCGAGAAGTCCTGCACCCATTCGAAGTAAGAGACGGTCACGCCGCCCGCGTTCGCCACCACGTCGGGCATCACGAGGATGCCCTTGTCGTGAAGAATGTCGTCCGCTGCCGTCGTGGTCGGGCCGTTCGCGCCTTCCACGATGATCTTCGTGCGAATCTTCGGCGCGTTCTTTTCGGTGATCTGGTTTTCCAGCGCGGCCGGGATCAGGATGTCGGTCTCGATGGTCCAGAACTCGTCGTTGGAGAGGACATCGGCGCCAGCGAAGCCCGCCACGCCACCGGTCTTCGCGACGTGTTCGAGCAGCGCCACGGAGTCGATGCCGCCCGACTTGTACAGCGAGCCGGTATGGTCCTGCACCGCAACGATTCGCGAACCGGCTTCCTGGAAGAGGCGCGCAGCGATGCCGCCCACGTTGCCGAAGCCCTGCACGGCGATGCGCGCACCTTCGATGCTCAGCCCCGTGCGCCGAGCCGCTTCGCAGCCGACGACGAACACGCCACGACCCGTCGCTTCGCGGCGGCCGAGCGAGCCGCCGAGCGAGATGGGCTTGCCGGTCACGACGCCCGTGGCCGTCTGGCCCTGGTTCATCGAGTAGGTGTCCATCATCCACGCCATGATCTGCTCATTCGTGTTGACGTCCGGCGCAGGAATGTCGGTGTTCGGTCCGATGATGATGCCGATTTCGCTCGTGTAGCGGCGCGTCACGCGTTCGAGTTCGCCGCGCGAGAGGGTTCGCGGATCAACGCGAATGCCGCCCTTCGCGCCGCCATACGGCACGTTCACCGCGGCGTTCTTCACCGACATCCACGCGGACAATGCCATCACTTCGGATAACGTAACATCCTGGTGATAACGGACACCGCCTTTGCCGGGACCGCGCGACACATTGTGCTGAACGCGATAGCCTTCGAAGTGCGCGACGGTGCCGTTATCGAGTTCGATGGGCACGTCGACGATCAGGATGCGCTTCGGGCGCTTGAGTGTTTCGAGCCAGCGCGAGAGCGGGCCGAGATACGGCGCGACGCGATCGACCTGACGAAGGTAGTTGCCCCAGGGGCCGAGATCGTCGGCGTGGAGATAGGAGGGAACCGACGACAAAGCAGCAGACTGCAGTTGGGATGACATGAACGCTCCAGCGATCGAACAAGTGGTGCCATTGTCAGAAAAGCCCCACATGAAATCCAATGCCGTTTGATTATCTCGTTATGTTTATTTTGCATAACACCCCGAAGCCGACATAGCGTATGCATGCGGGTATCGGTAGCGTTTTTTGTCGTTTGTCAACGGTTGCCGCCGGAGTGTCGGTGAACGGTCCTCCATGGGAGAAGGTGTGAGCCGGCCTTCGCCCGCGTGCGCAACGCACCGCATTGCGATGACTTTCACAGCCGGACGCTTTCGTGAGTGCGGGCGTTGCTTGCAACTTCGTCGGCTTGACTGACGCTTCTCTGCCCCGCGTCCCTGCCCTTTACGCGCTGCCCTGCGCGAGTTCCTCGCTCACCGCATCCCACACCCGGCTGACGAGCGCGCGGCGCGCGTCCTCGCCTTGCGCCGCGAACTTGTCGCGATAGAGGCGAATTTCCATGTCGAGCGTGAATTGCCCCGCGGGCGTACCGCGAGTCGCGCGGTCGAGCCGGATGAGATCGCCCTGCGCCACCGCGTCCTCTACCGCGCTATGAGGCAGGAACGCGATGCCGTGGCCCGCGAGCGTCATCGCCTTGAGGCCCTCCGCCATGTCGGTCTCGTAGACGCGGTCCAGATAGAGTCGCGTCGGCGCATTGCCGACGATCACCTCCGTCATGCGGCCGAGATAAGCGTTCGGCGTATACGAAAGGTAAGGCGTGGGCGCGTCGGCCGTGCCGGGCAGCGTGTAGCGCGGACGGCCCACGCGCTGCGGCGCGGAATACGGACTGATCGACTCGATGCCAAGCGTGAGCGTGTCGTAGCGCGCGGGGTCGAGCGTCACGGGATGACTCGGATGGTGATAGCCCATCACGAGATCGCAGCCTCCCTCCACGAGCGAGAGCACCGCGTCGTGCACGTTGAGCGCGCGCAGACGGGTATTGATGCGGCCGAGCTTGGCCTCGATGCGCTGTAGCCAGCGCGGAAAATACGTGAGCGAGAGCGTGTGCGGCACGGCGAATTCGATCGTCGCCTCGGGCGTCCCCGTGTGGCCGCGCAGCAGCGTGCGCGCTTCGTGAAACTGCGACAGCATCGCGAGCGCCTGCTCGTAGAACACCTGGCCCGCGGCGGTGAGGCGCGTCGGATAGACCGATCGATCGATCAATTCCGTGCCGAGCCACGCTTCGAGTGCCTGGATGCGGCGCGAAAACGCCGGCTGGGTCACGTGCCGCAATTCGGCGGAGCGGCTGAAACTATGCGTCTCCGCGAGCGAAACGAAGTCTTCGAGCCATTTGAGTTCCATGCGAATCGCGCGTCCAGTGACGTGCCTGGTGATGTGAAGTCCGCATTCTAGGCCCGCCGCTGTAAATCAGGGGCAAGACTGCCCGGTGTTGCATCAAGCCAGAAGCGCCGACCGGAGTTCGGAGACGCCCCCACGCCAGTCACCTAGCTCGCCCTGCCGGAAGAGCCGCGCCGATGGATACCAGACAGAATCGCGGCGCCCGATGCCCCAGCGCCAGTCGGGCTGCGCGGCGAGCAGCACCCAGACCGGCTTGCCGAGCGCGCCCGCCAGGTGCGCCACCGATGTATCGACGGTAATCACGAGATCGAGGCTGGCGACGAGCGCCGCCGTGCTCGCGAAGTCATGGAGTTCGTCGCCGATCGCGTGCATCGGCCAGTGGTCGGCGACGTCGGCGAGCTGCGCGGCGGCGTTGCCCTTCTGGATCGCGAACCACGCATTGCCGTCGAGCGCCGCGAGCGGCAGCAGCGCCTCGAGCGGCACCGAGCGAAACGCGTCGAAGTGATGACGTGGATTGCCGGCCCAGACGAGCCCGATGCGCCGACGCGCACCGCGCGCGAGCGTATTCACGCGCAAGCGCCAGGCAGCGGCCTCACGGGGATCGGCATGCAGGTACGGCGTGGCCGCCTCGATCGGCCTGCCGCGAAAATGCAACGGCAGGCTCATCACGTCGCACCAGTAGTCGTATTGCCGCGCGATGGCTTCGTCGTCCGGCGCGGCGTCGATCACGCGCGCGACGCCCGGCACAGTCGCGGCGAGCGACGCCAGTTCGGGGGCAACCCATGCATCGACGCGCGCACCCATCGCGGCAAGCAAGCGCGCGTAGCGCAGGAACTGGATCTGGTCGCCCACGCCCTGCTCGCGCGCGATCAGGAAGCGCTTGCCCGCCAACGGCTCGCCTTGCCATTCGGCGCAGGGCAGTTTGCGGTAATTCGACCTGGCGCGCACGGTCGTCTTGCGGCTCTCGAAGAGCGGCCAGCCATCGGCGAAATCGCCGCGCCGAAGCAGCAGCATGCCAAGCTGGAATTTCGACTCGGGCAGGTCGCGATCGAGTTCCAGCGCGCGGCGGTAGTGAACCTCGGCTTCGTCGTAACGCGCGAGCGCCGTCAAGGCGAAAGCGAGATTGTTGACGACGCCGGCGGCGTCGGGATTGACTGCAACCGCCCGTTCGTACAGTGGAATCGCATCGGCGTAACGATGCAGTGCGTCGTACGCGTAGGCGAGTTCGAAGAGCGCGAAAACGTTGTGCGGCTCGCGCGCGACGACGGGTTCGAAGCAGCGCACCGCCTCGGCGTGGGCACCCGCCGCGAGCAACAGCCTGCCGGCGTGCATGAGCGCGTGCATGTCGTGCGGTTCGAGCGCAGATGCGGCTCGAAATTCGGCTAGCGCAGCGTCGTTACTGCCAGCCGCTTCGAGCGCGCGCCCGAGATTGAAGGCGAAGTGCGCGGACTGCGGAACAAGCGCGCGTGCGTTCCGGTAGTGCTCAATCGCGCAAGCGATCTCGCCGAGCGACAGCAGCGCATTGCCCAGGTTGTTGTGGGCGTTCGCAAACCCGGGTGCATTGGCCAGCGCCTTGCGCTGCCAGACGGCGGCGCCGGCGTGGTCGCCCAGCCTGGCAGCAACGACACCGCGATTGCCGAGGTATTCCGCATTGTCCGGTGCCAGCGCAAGCGCACGGTCGATCAACGTCACCGCGTTTGCCGACTCTCCCCGATCGAGCGCAATCAGCCCAAGGTAGTGCAACGCTGCGGCATGATCCGGCCACTGCGCGACCACGCGCTCGTACATAGCCTGAGCGTCGACGAGCCGTCCCTCGCGGTGGTAAGCGAGGCCTTCTTCGATCAGGGTGTCGGCCTCGTCGGGAGACAGGAGCGGGAATTTGGGGTTCATGCGTGATGGGACAAAACGAAGCGCTGGCGCGGCGCAATCGTCCACTGTAAAACCACCTCCCGGCCGGCCATCTTGCAAACCAGCCGGCGCCACGCATCGCCCGGCAGGCACGGGGCGCCACCTGCGAGGTGATAAAATACGCGCCTCCCGCCGTCTTCCCGGCTGAACTTAACCGGTCGCAACCGCGCGATCGTAACCGCGCGAGCGTAACCCCCACCGTTACGTCCCCATCATGTCCGACACCCGTCCCGATACCCTCTTCGCGCTCACCGCGCTTTCCCCGCTCGACGGCCGCTACGCCTCGAAAACCGAAGCCCTGCGCGACTGGCTCTCGGAAGCCGCGTTCATGCGCCATCGCGTGACGGTCGAGATCCACTGGCTGATCGCGCTTTCGCACGCCGGTTTCGCGGAAGTGCCGCGTTTTTCGGAAGCGTCGGAGCAGTTCCTGCTCAAGCTCGCCGAAAACTTCACGGCACACGACGCCGCGCGCATCAAGGACATCGAGCGCGTGACGAACCACGACGTGAAGGCCGTCGAGTACTGGCTCAAGGAATCGGTGAAGGGTCAGCCGGAACTGGAGCGCGCGAGCGAATTCATCCACTTCGCCTGCACGTCGGAAGACATCAACAACACGTCGCACGGCCTCATGCTGGCCGGCGCGCGCGAGCATGTGATCCTGCCGGCGCTGCGCTCGGTGTATCAGCGCCTCGTCAAGCTCGCGCACGCGCACGCCGAACAGCCGATGCTCTCGCGCACGCACGGTCAGCCCGCTAGCCCCACGACGCTCGGCAAGGAAATCGCCAACGTCGCGGCGCGTCTTGCGCGCGCGATCCAGCGCATCGAGAAGGTCGAACTGCTCGGCAAGATGAACGGCGCGGTCGGCAACTTCAACGCGCACCTCTCGGCGTATCCGGAGTTCGACTGGGAAGCGTTCTCGAAGAACGTCGTCGAACAGCGCCTGAAGCTCACGTTCAACCCGTACACGATCCAGATCGAGCCGCACGACTACATGGCCGAACTGTTCGACGCCATCGCGCGCGCGAACACGATCCTGCTCGACCTCGACCGCGACGTGTGGGGCTACATCTCGCTCGGCTACTTCAAGCAGAAGACGAAGGCGGGCGAAATCGGTTCGTCGACGATGCCGCACAAGGTCAACCCGATCGACTTCGAAAACTCGGAAGGCAATCTCGGCCTCGCGAACGCGACGCTGCGCCACCTCGCCGACAAGCTGCCGATCTCGCGCTGGCAGCGAGATTTGACCGACTCGACGGTGCTGCGCAATATCGGCGTCGCGTTCGGCTACTCGCTGCTTTCGTATGACGCGCTGATCCGCGGCCTCGACAAGCTCGAAGTGAACCCGCAGCGCCTGAACGACGACCTCGACGCGACGTGGGAAGTGCTTGCAGAGCCGGTGCAGACCGTGATGCGCCGCTATGGCATCGAGAACCCGTACGAGCAATTGAAGGAACTCACGCGCGGCAAGGGCATCACGCGGGAAGCTCTGCAAACGTTCGTGTCGGGCCTCGCGATTCCTGACGACGCGAAGAAGCTCCTGCTGGAAATGACGCCGGCGTCGTATATCGGCAAGGCCGTGGAACTTGCGAAGCGCATTTCGTAAGCGCATCGCGGCGCGCCGGACTGGCGCCATCCCCCAATAAAAAAGCGCTTCGTTCGCAATGAACGAAGCGCTTTTTTTACGTCACGCGATTAGCTCGCCCGACGCGTCGCCATCTGCTTCATGACGTCATCGACGATCTGCTCGGGCGTGAGTTCGATGCTCACCACAATCGCTTCGTCCGTGCCCGGCTCTTCGAGCGTATCGAGTTGGCTTTGCAACAGCGACGGATCGAAGAAATGCCCGGTCCGCGACGCGAGCCGCTCGTGCAGCACCTCGAAGCTGCCCTTCAGATAAACGAAACACACGTCGCGATCGGTGCCGCGCAGGATATCGCGGTACGAACGCTTCAGCGACGAACACGTAAACACGGCTGTCTCATGCGCGCGGTGCTTGTCTTCGATGGCCGCGCGAATCGTACGCAGCCACGGCCAGCGGTCATCATCGGTGAGCGGGATGCCGTCGTGCATCTTCTTTTTGTTGGCTTCGCTATGGAAGACATCGCCATCCGTGAAGCTACAGTGCAGACGCTCGGCCAGCAATTCGCCGATGCGCGTCTTGCCCGCCCCCGACACACCCATTGCGATCAGAATCATCGACTACTCCAGGTTCACACCACCGCAGCCAGGGCAAACGTCAGCCCAAGCCCCAGCACGGAAATAATGGTCTCACAGAGCGACCAGGTCTTGAACGTCTGAACGACGGTCATGCCGAAGTACTCCTTGATCAGCCAGAAGCCGCCGTCGTTGACGTGCGAGAAGATCAGCGAACCCGAGCCCGTCGCAAGCACGAGCAGTTCGGGCCTCACCGTCGTGCCGCTCGCGGCGGCGATCGGCGCGACGATGCCGCAGGCCGTCGTCATTGCGACAGTGGCGGATCCGGTTGCGAGGCGTATCAGCGCGGCGACGAACCAGCCGAACAGCAGCGGCGAGAGGTGCGCCGACTGCGCGACACCAACGATCTCCTTCGAAATACCGCTGTCCATCAGCACGCGACCGAACCCACCGCCGGCGCCAACGATCAGCGTAATGCCCGCGATCGGCGCGAGACAGTCGCCGCAGAACTTCTGGATCTGCTCGCGCGTAAAGCCGCGTTGCGCGCCGAAGGTCCAGAAACTCACGAGCACGGCGACCAGGAGCGCGACGTCGGTGGTGCCGAAGAAGTGCAGCAGGCTGTTGGGCAGTGTCTTCGGCGCAAACACGAGGTCGGCCCAACTACCGACGAGCATGAGAATCACGGGCAGCAGGATCGTGAAAACCGTGATGCCGAAGCTGGGCAGTTCGCTGTCGGCCTTGGGCTTGACGGCGATGAACTGCGCGGCAAGCGGGTTTTCGTCGGGCAACTTGATCGTACGGTGAATGAGCAGCGCGAAGAGCGGACCAGCGACGATCGCGGTCGGCACGCCGACGATCAGACCGTACGCGATGGTCTTGCCGATATCGGCGTGAAACGCCTGCACCGCGAGCAGCGCGGCCGGGTGTGGCGGAATCAGGCCGTGCACGACGGAAAGACCGGCCACCATGGGCAGACCGACGAGTAGCAGCGACTTGCCGGTGCGTTTGGCGACGTTGAACGCAATCGGAATCAGGAGCACGAAGCCGACTTCGAAGAACACCGGCAAGCCGACGATGACCGCAACGAACATCATCGCCCAGTGAATGTTCTTCTCGCCGAACCAGCCGATGAGCGTCGTGGCAACACGTTCGGCGCCGCCGGACTCGGCCATCATCTTGCCGAGCATGGTGCCGAGTCCGACCACAATCGCAATGTGGCCGAGCGTGTTGCCATTGCCTGTCTCGAACGACTTGACGATCTGATCCATCGGCAACCCTGCAACGAGGCCGAGCAGCAGCGAGACGATGATCAGGACGAGAAACGGATAAACCTTGTAGCGCGTGATTAGCAGAATCAGCGCAGCGATCGCGATGACCGCATAAACCAGCAGCATGCTGCCGTGGTCCGCTCCCATGAGGGTTCTCTCCAGATAGTTTTGATATGTGTTGGCAGCGCCCGCGGCCTGGCGTTATGCGCCGCCAGGCGGCAGGACTGCGACTGCAGAGGTTAGCGGCTTTCGCGATTGCGTGCACAAAAGACGAACCGCGCGAGGCGTCAACCTCGCGCGGTTCGTCGCGCCTGCGCCAGCCAGGCGGGTTCGCATGTGCCGCGTCTTCCAACATCGCACCTGGCGATGCTGCGACGCCGCATCATTCGTAATCGCGCGGCAGCGCCGCTCGCGGCAGTCCGGTTCGGCGCGCGGCAGCACCGACGCCAAAACCCGCCCGCGAATCCGGCGTCAGCGTACCGGACGCGCCAGTTCGCTTGCCGCGCGGGCGAGGCGCGTGACCTCAGCCCAGTTCTCGGCGGTGAGCGCAGCCTTCGGCGTGAGCCACGAGCCGCCAACACAGACCACGTTCGGCAGCGCGAGGAAGTTCGGCGCGGTTTCGGGAGTAATGCCGCCCGTCGGGCAGAACTTGAGCGTCGGGAACGGGCCGTGGAAGGCATTGAGCATCGCGATGCCGCCTGCCGGCACCGCCGGGAAAAACTTGACGATCTCGTAGCCGAGTTCCATCGCCGCGATGATGTCGGACGGCGTCATGACGCCCGGCAGAAGCGGCAACCCTGCGTCGAGCGAAGCGTCGTGGATCTCGCGCGTGAGACCCGGCGAGACGCCGAACTTCGCGCCGGCGTTCTTCGCGAGCGCGCAGTGCTCGGGCTTCGTGATCGTGCCGACGCCGACGACGATATCCGGCGCGATCTGCGCCGCGCGCTTGATCGCCTCGAGCCCGGCCGCCGTGCGCAGCGTGATTTCGAGCACCTTGACGCCGCCCGCGTGCAGCGCGCGCGAAACGTGCTCGCCCTGCGTGGCGTTATCGAAGGCGAGCACCGGAATCACCGGGCCGAGACGGACGATGTCGGCTACCGACGTTGTTGCCATGTTCATGCTCCTTGATATTGGTTCGCGTTAGCCGCGTTGGCGTCGACCGTCGTCGCTGCCGACGCGTGGCCGACCGTTTCGCCGACCAGCGGCCCGAACACCGACGCGCCGAGCTCAGCCGGCGCGGCCGCGGCACGAAACACGCCAAAAAGCTCGCGGCCGAAGCCGACTTCGTTGCTTTCCTGGTGGGCGGGCTGCGCGACCGGGCGCGCGTCCCATTCGGCGGCGTCGACTTCGACGTCGAGCACGCCTTCGACCGCGTCGATCACGATGATGTCACCGTCGCGCACCTTACCGATCGGGCCATGCAACAGCGTCTCCGGCGACACGTGGATCACGGCGGGCACCTTGCCCGACGCACCCGACATGCGGCCGTCGGTGACCAGTGCGACGTGGAAGCCCTTGTCCTGCATCACGCCGAGCAGCGGCGTGAGACGGTGCAGCTCCGGCATGCCATTGGCGCGTGCGCCCTGAAAGCGCACGACGGCCACAAAGTCGCGCTCGAGCTCGCCGCGATCGAACGCTTCCTGCACGGCTTCCTGCGAATCGAACACAATCGCGGGAGCGCGCACCTTGCGGCGCTCCGGCGCGACGGCCGAAACCTTGATGACGCCGCGCCCGAGACGCCCCTGCATGAGCCGCAAGCCGCCGTCCGGCTGGAACGGCTCGGCGACGCCGCGCAGCACAGCAGTGTCGGCGCTCTTCTCGACCGCATCGACCCACGTCAGCTTGCCGTCGAGCAGCTTTGGCTCCTTCGTATAGTGGCGCAACCCTTCGCCCGCGACGGTCTTGACGTCTTCGTGCAGCAACCCGCCGTCGAGCAGTTCGCGCACGAGGAACGCAATACCGCCCGCCGCGTGGAAGTGGTTCACGTCGGCCTTGCCGTTCGGATAGACGCGCGCGAGTAGTGGCACGGAATCCGAGAGGACGTCGAAGTCATCCCAGTCGATGACGATGCCCGCCGCGCGCGCCATCGCCACGAGGTGCATGGTGTGGTTGGTCGAGCCGCCCGTTGCGAGCAGCGCGACGACGCCGTTGATGATGGCGCGCTCGTCGATCACGTGCCCGATCGGCGTGTAGTGGCCGCGCTCGACGGTGAGATCGAGCACACGGCGCGCCGCAGCGGCCGTAAGCGCGTCGCGCAACGGCGTATACGGATGAATGAATGCCGAGCCCGGCAGATGCAGGCCCATCACTTCCATCAGCATCTGGTTGCTGTTGGCGGTGCCGTAGAACGTGCAGGTGCCCTGGCTGTGATAAGCCGCCGCCTCTGATTCGAGCAGCGCGTCGCGGCCGCACTGGCCGGTCGCGAACTGCTGGCGCACCTTGGCCTTGTCGTCGTTGGAAAGTCCGCTCGTCATGGGACCGGCGGGAACGAAAATCGTGGGCAGATGGCCGAACTGCAGCGCGCCGATCAGGAGACCGGGCACGATCTTGTCGCAAATGCCAAGGCACAGCGCCGCGTCGAACATATTGTGCGTGAGCGCGACCGCCGTGCTCATCGCGATCACTTCGCGCGAAAAGAGCGACAGCTCCATACCCGCGTTGCCCTGTGTCACGCCATCACACATCGCGGGCACGCCACCTGCAAACTGCGCGACACCGCCGTTTTCGCGAGCCGCTTCCTTGATGATGTCCGGATAGTTCTTGTAGGGTGCGTGCGCCGAGAGCATCTCGTTGTACGCCGAGACGATGCCGATATTCGGCTCGCGGATCGACTTGATCGCGATCTTGTCGCGGCCCTCGAGACCGGCGAAGCCATGCGCGAGGTTTGCGCACGACAACGCGCCACGCGCCGGAAAACGGTCCTGCGCAGCGGCGATGCGGGCGAGATAGGCCTCACGCGTCGGCTTGCTGCGCTCGATCACGCGCCGCGTGACCTTCATCAACTGTGAATGCGGGGAAACCATCGAATCTCCTTGCTTTCGTCTCGGTGGAACGCGTGGGGCCGGGTTGCACGCCGCGGTCAGCGATGCGGCGATATTAGTAGAAAAACTACAAGCACGCAATCCCGGCAGATCCCTGGTCGTCAGCGTAATGCAAGCGCTTAATCCTCTTCATTCTCGGACCTTGCCGTAAATCAGCGTTTGAAGGATTGCATCGGCAGTCGTATTGGTGTAGTTTTTGTACACATCCAACGATCCGCTATAGGATCCGCTATAGTCCACGGATCTTTCAGCATAGTGCGAGTTTCCCGATGCTGCTGTCCCAGGTGAAGGCCATGCGCGAGCAGTTGCGCCCGTCCGAGCGCAAGCTCGCGGATTACATCGTCGACGCCCCGCGCGAAGTTCTCGACCTCTCGATGACCGACGTCGCGCAGCGCGCCGGCGTTAGCCAGCCGACGATCGCGCGGTTCTGTCGCGCGCTCGGCTTCTCAGGATTCCGGGAGTTCAAGATCCGGCTCGCGCAGGCTGTCGCCGCCGACCTGCCGCCCGCCGTCTACCGCGATGTGCGTCCCGACGAGCCTGTGCCGGGCGTCGCGGCCAAAGTGCTCGACCGCACCATCGGCGCGCTGCTGCAGGTGCGCAACAACCTGTCCGCCGATGCGCTCGCCGATGCCATCAAGCTGCTCTCGCGGGCAAGGCGTATCGAGTTTTACGGCGCTGGCGGATCCGGCATCGCGGCACAGGACATGCAGCACAAGTTCTTCCGGCTCGGCATGCCGAGTGTCGCTTACGCCGATCCACAAACATTCCTGATGTCCGCGGCGCTGCTCGGCAGCGGAGATGTTGTCGTCGCGATCTCGAACACCGGCCGCACGCGCGATATCGTCGATGCCGCGCGCACCGCGCTCGAACGCGGAGCGAAGGTGATCGCCATTACGCACGCCACGTCGCCGCTCGCGCGTCTTGCGACAGTCGGCCTGCACGCGAACGTCGACGAAGACACCGACGTCTTCTCCCCCATGACCTCACGCACTTCGCATCTCGCGATCGGCGACATTCTTGCGGTGGGCGTTGCGCTGCAGTGCGGCCCGGAACTCACCGAAAAACTGGCCGATGCGAAGGAGATCATCTCGCGCCGCCGCCTCGATCCGATCGGTTAGGGCATGGCGTTTACGTGCCTGGAATACTTCACCGGAGAAAATCCGGCGCATTCGCGCGAATGCCCAGCGCATAGATAACGACAAGAAGCGCACGCGGGACGCTTGAGGCGCGTAGCGCAGGCGCCCCTCGGACCGCCGCGAGCGTAGGCGGAGGCGATACGCGCCGGCACCGCACACCGATCGAAGACATACCGACAAGCCCGACAAAGTTGCACAGCGCACCGCGCGAGACAGCGGAGTAACGGGCGCACGCCCCACGCGCCTTTCACCCATGCACAGCAAGCGTCATTAAATAATTTACTTTGCTATGCGAATTAACTTTAGATGTCTGTCAAAACTTGGGATTTTTCGTCTAGCCAATTCCATACGAGTTGGCGCAGCATCCACCAATCAAGATTTTCAAGAAGCACGAACCAAATAGATCGATGCTATATCTCGGCAATTGGAAATAGTATCGATCGCTTCATGCAATATGCATGTAGGCAAATCTATAACTTGCCCCGGAATTCCGCCCAAGTCGGGAATTTCAAACGTGATACTCGCACGGTGTTTGCACTGATCGACGCATGGAAAGTGGTGGCGAGTGCCCGCCATTCACTGGCGACGCTCGTTGACCGTGAATGCGTGGGGTGCGAGTGTTGGATCTGGCACGCAGCACCGGCAACTATTTATGCGTTGCATAGACACCATGAGGCTTCGTGAATTGCAGTCAAAGGATCTGTCGACGCGGAGCGCTCGCGACGCTCACATATCACCTGCAACTGTGTGGCGCCCTGAGTTCGCGAGAATAGGTTGGCCAGTGTATCTCGCGATTGCAGACCACATTGAGGATGCGATTCGACTCGGGATACTGCGCCCCGGCGACAGGCTACCGACGCAGCGCGACATCGCAGATGATCTCGGATTCCACCTGAACACCGTCAATGCGGCCTTTCGCGAGGCGGCGCGACGGGGACTCATTGAAAGCCGCACGCGCCGGGGCTCCATTGTGTCTGATCGTTCGGCACATCAGGGTTCTGTTGAAACTCCGTCGCCCTCAGGCGGCAGGAGCATTCATGAAACCCCAGTTTGATGCCGAAAACGGATTTTTCCTTAGCTCATTCCGATAGCCACTCGCACACCCAAGTTTTTTAGGTTAATTCCTATATTCAAACATTTCAATATCTACGAATGTTTACCCGCATCACTAAAGAAATAATTAGTTATTCTTATTATTTATAAAGATGAACATCTTTAGGGGTATGTCATGAAAATCAAGCAATCTTTGAAGCGTCAGACGGCACGGCGACTCACGATCGCAGGTGCATCGGTTTTGTTCTCCGCCGTGCTCGCCGCTTGCGGTGGGGGTGATGGCACCAGCATTGGCAGCACCATGGACAAAAGCACAATGATGGCTGCAAAGGCTGCGAATTCGTTGGACAGTATTGCAATTCCGCTTCAGCCCAACCAATCGGTGACGAACCTGTCGTCAGTGGGAGGAGACGGCTCGGGTGAGCTTTGGTATTCGGTAACAGTGCCGGCGGGCACGAACTCCATCAGGATCGCTACGTCTGGCGGATCGGGAAATGCGGTAATCAGCACACGTGTCACTACGGACCTTGAAGTCAATCGCCCAGGAGACCTTACCTGTTCTGGCTCATTGAATTGCCAAATTGTGTTCGCGCCACTTACCGCGGCAAAGACCTACTATATTAACGTGGGCACGCGAAGCTCTTATAGTGACAAGACATTGACGACGTATGTAACGTCGGGAATTATCCCGATTGTTTCGGGGACAACCGTCCGAGAAATACCTGTCAGTGCAACCGACGATCCACTGATGTTCTCGATCGATGTTCCACCCGGATCAACGAACTTCTCGCTCGCGCTTGCTAACGGCTCGGGAAAGAGCCCGACGTTTGAAATGATGCGCGGAATTTCGGATCCGATGTATGCCTTCACCATGGGAGACGGCACCAGCTGGAATGATTCAAATCCAATTCCAGCAACGTACTATTTTTACCTCAGGCCTGCCTTTGGAAGTACAGACAGTATCTGGACGCTGGACGCAACTGTTAAATAAGCAAGTGGTACCTTTACTGGATTTTGTCGCCGCACCGTTTCGCGCCTTGGTCGGGCAGACGACTGGTTTCCTGGCGGGCTCGTTGATTCATTACGGCAGCTAGCCGCGCGACGGTTCACGACGTCAGGCTTCAGATTACTGACCAACCCCACGTTTTTCAGAACGTGGGGTTTTGTTTTGCAGCAACGCACCGGTACGGCGAGCAAACACGAGAGGAAAACAATCGCGCTGCCGCGGCGAACAACGAAATACGCAGGCACACGGATGAGCGTGGGGAATCGTACACACGATCGCAGTGCATGCCTGGCAAGCGATTCGGAATACGACACGACCTACGAAGCAGGAGCCTTGTCTCGCGGTTGTACACCCGACGGCTGAAAGACTTCCACGGAATTCTGGCCCGCGCCTGACATCCGCTCAACGCCCGCGTTGCCATAGGGGCCCAAAGCGCCATCATGGTCATCGAGCACAGCGATTGCGCATGCCGCGACTAGCAGCAAATACCCATCTACATTCGCACGATGCCCCAGTAAGCCCCGATGAACAAAATAAAGCGGACTTCCGAAGAAGTCCGCCGTGTGTTCGATCCAATTACGGGCATTGACGGGCACGGCCGAATGGCGCCGCGCCCGTTGCGCCGTTCAGACGCTTACCACTGATACGACATACCGCCGCCGACCGTGGTGCCGCCACCCGCACTGTAGCCCGCCCCCATCTTGACCTTGAGGTTCTGGGTGATACGTGCCGATGCGCCGAGCGCGGTCGCCTGATAGCCCTTGTAGTTGGCCGTACCGATACCGACTGCGATCGTCTTGCCCGGATCGACGTCCGGGATCATCGTGAGCGCAGTGGCCGCCGCCACGCCGCCATATGCACCACGTTGCAGGCCGGTCATGCCGCTCTGGAACTGACGCATGTTGACTGCGTCGGTCGGAGCCTTACCGTCTGCGACGTTGGTGATCTGGCGTTCGTTACCCGCCGAACCAACCGACACGGTACCGTCCCGATCCGCCACTGAGTTTGCACCCAGCGCGACCGAGTTGTCCGCCGAGGCAGTCGCGTTGTTGCCGAGCGAAGTCGAGTTGGAGCCCGACGCAGCCGCCTTGTCGCCGAGCGACGTCGAGTTGGAGCCCGACGCAGTCGCACCGCCACCCACCGCAATCGAGTAGTTGCCTGTTGCCGCAGCCGGACCGCTGTCCGAGGTGGCCGAAAGGTACTGTGAACCTGTGTCGCCGATGTTCTGGATTGCATTCCCCAGGTTCGCAAGCTCCTGGTTCGTGGCGTACAGCTGGGCGCCCGTTACGGCGTCGGTGCTGGTCGCGCTCAGGTCCGCGTCGGTCAGGTTGGTCAGCTTCACCGTGGACGTGGAGTTCGCGCCGCCGAGCGTCACCTGATCGTGTGCCGACGAGTCGTACTGCACCGCGTTGGCCACCGACCCGGCGATGTTGGTCACCGTGGTCTGCAGGCTCGTCACACGGCCGTCGAGATTGGAAAGCGCATCACCGACGTTGTTGACCGTTGTGCCGCCCACCGAATAGGTTGGTGCCGTCACCATGCCATTCGCATCGACCGTCGAGCCGCCACCGAGCGCCGATGCCGTGCTCTTCGCTGTGCCGTAGAGCTGAGCGCCATTGACCGCATCGCTGCTCGTGGCGTCGACCGAGCCACCCGCGACGCCGGTCAGCGTGCGCGCGCCTGACGTGCCAGAGAAGTCCACCAGGTTGCCGTTGGTCTTGGCGCCGACCGTGATCGTCCCTTCGTCGTTCTGCATCACGAGGCCGAGACCCGATGAGTTCACCTGCTGTTCGAGCGCGAACAGTTGCGAACCGTTCACGGCGTCGGTGCTGCTTGCGCTCACGGAGCCTTTCTTGACGTTCGTGATCACCGTGCCATCCGTGCCGCCGAGCGTGATCTGCGCCTTCGACGCGTCGTCATAAGTGACGAAGGCATTCGTCACGTTACCCGACGAGTCGACGGTCAGACCGGCTGCTTCGAACTGCGCGAGGTTGACCGCGTCGCTCGCCTGAGTCGCGTTCGCGACGTTTCGCAGGGTGACAGGCTTGGTCGCGTCCTTGCCGCCGAACGTCACGGTCTCCTTGGAGGAGTCGTCATAGGCGACGAACGAATTCGTCACGTTGCCAGACGAGTCGACGGTCAGCCCGGCTTCCTGCAACTGAGCAAGGTTCACCGCATCACCGGCACTCGTCGCATTCGCCACGTTATGCAGCGCCACCGGCTTGCCCAAACCAGTGCCGCCAAGCGTCACCGAATCCTTCTTCGAGTCATCGTAGGCGACGAATGCGTTCGTCACATTGCCCGACGAATCGACGTCCAGACCGGCCTGCTGCAACTGGCGAAGGTTCACGGCGTCGCTGGCTTCCGTCGCGTTCGCGACGTTCGTGAGCTGCACGGCCGGAGCCCCGGCTTTCGTGCCGCCGAGCGTCAGCTTGTCGTGCGCCGATGTGTCGTAGATGACGGCGTCCTCCGAGCCCCCCCTGGCGAGCGCGGCCACAGCGTCGAGCGCGGAGCCGACATCGCTGTACGTACCGGCACCCTGCAGGTTGTAGCTCGGTGTACTGATCGAGCCATCCGCGTTGACCTTCGTCGCGCCGCCCAACGCGCTGGCCGTAGTCGCCGCCAGCCCGTAGAGCTGCGAGCCGTTCACTGCGTCCGTGCTCGACGTGCTGACCACCCCCGCCGCCACATTGTGCAACGCCACCGGCGCCGCACCCGTACCCACGCCACCGAACGTCACCGAATCCTTGTTCGTGTTGTCATAGGCAACAAATGCGTTCGTCACGTTGCCCGACGAGTCGACATCAAGACCGGCCTGCTGCAACTGGGCAAGGTTCACAGCGTCACCAGCGCTTTTCGCATTCGCCACGTTGTGCAACGCCACCGGCGTAGACGTACCACTACCGCCGAGCGTCACCGAATCCTTGTTCGTATCGTCATAGGCGACAAATGCGTTTGTCACGTTGCCCGACGAGTCGATAGTCAGGCCCGCGGCTTCGAGTTGCGACACATTCACGGCGTCCGTGCGTTGCGCACCCGCTGCCACGTTGTGCAGCGCAACCGGCGCGCTCGGATTCGTACCGCCAAACGTCACTGACTTCTTCGTGGAGTCGTCATAGGCCACGAACGCATTCGTCACGTTGCCCGACGAGTCGACGCTCAGACCCGCCTCCTGCAACTGTTCGAGGTTTACAGCGTCGCTGGCGGTCGTCGCCTTCGCCACGTTCGTGAGCTGCACAGGACCCTTGGGGCTTGGGCCGCCGAGCGTTAGCTTGTCGTGTGCCGACGTGTCGTAGATGACTGCATCTACGGAACCGCCCCTGGCGAGCGCGGCCACCGCGTCGAGCGCAGAGCCGACATCGCTGTACGTCCCCGTATCGGCACCCAGGTTATAAGTCGGTGCACTAAGCGTGCCGTCCGCATTGACCTTCGTCCCGCCGCCCAACGCGCTGGCCGTACTCGCTGCCTGGCCGTAGAGCTGCGAGCCGTTCACCGCGTCTGTGCTCGACGTGCTGACCGCACCTGCCGCCACGTTGTGCAATGCCACCGGCGCGGCGCCCACGCCGCCGAACGTCACCGAGGTCTTCGACGTGTCGTCATATGCAACGAACGCATTTGTCACGTTCCCCGACGAATCGAAGGTAGCACCCGCCGCCTTGAGTTGCGCGAGATTGACCGCGTCGTTGTCCTGCTTCGCGTTCGCGACGTTCGAGAGCTGCACCGGTACGCCCGTACCGCCCAAGGTCACTGTGTCGTGTGCCGACGTGTCGTACTGGACGGCGTCCGCCAGTTGCGAATAGATGTTCGTGATGTCGCCCGACGTTTCCGCGAGCTTCTGGTTCGTCGCGTAAAGCTGCGAGGCGTTCACCGCATCCGTACTCGTCGCCGAGAGCGTGCCCGCCGCCACGTTCGTGAGCTGCACGGCCGGAGCCCCGGCTTTCGTGCCGCCGAGCGTTAGCTTGTCGTGCGCCGACGTGTCGTAGATGACTGCATCGACTGAACCGCCCCTGGCGAGCGCGGCCACAGCATCGAGCGCAGAGCCGACATCGCTGTACGTCCCCGTACCGGCACCCAGGTTATAAGTCGGTGCACTGAGCGTGCCGTCCGCATTGACCTTCGTCCCGCCGCCCAACGCGCTGGCCGTACTCGCTGCCTGGCCATAGAGCTGCGAGCCGTTCACTGCGTCCGTGCTCGACGCCGAGATCGTGCCCGCCGCCACGTTCAGCAGCTTCACCGGCGTACCCGAGCCCACGCCGCCCAGCGTCACCTTGTCGTGTGCCGATGAGTCGTACGCCACCGCCTCCGCCAAACCGGCTTGCGCGGCACCGTCAACCGCCTGCAGCGCCGAACCAACGTCGCCGTAGGTCTTGCCGTCGACGGAATATGACGGCGCCTCGATCGAGCCGTCCGCGTTCACGCCCGCGCCGCCGCCGAGCGCATCTGTCACGCCTTTGAGCTGGCTGACGTTCACTGCATCGGTGTCGCCCTGCCCGGCCGCCATATTCACGATGCGGCGCGTGTTCGCCTGGTTCTGGATCGTGGCGATGAGGTTGCCCTTGCCGTCAAGCGCTTGATAGGAAACCGTGCCGTCAGTACCCACGGACACCGTGTTTGCCTGGTTCGCGACCGATCCCGCACCCAGTGCCACAGAATCATTCGCTTGGGCGTACGCCTGTACGCCCAACGCTACCCCAGCCGTGCCGGTTGTATACGCCTGCGAGCCGATCGCAATCGCTCCGGCCGACGCCGCCTGTGCCGGATCGGAGACCCCCGTCGAGCCCGCGCCGTCGTTTAAGCCGTTCACCCTTTGGTATGTGTTGGCATTGTCGAAACTCCATGTCCGGCCGGTGACATCTACACCAGAACCAGCCGACGGCGAGGCCAGCATCATCGCGCCCATCATCGTCGCGCCGCTTGTGTTTTGGCTGTTTGAGGACGCGTTCACGATGTCGAAGACTTGGCCGACATTCGCCGCGTCCGTATCCTGGATACCGTTGGCCACGTTACTGATGCGCGTACCTGTCGGCAGGTGGCCGTCACCGCGATTACCGTTCCGGAAATACACGCTGTTACCGGTGCCGGGATCCAACGTAATCGTGGGGTTGCCAGCCGTGATCGAACCGACGTCGTAGGTCACGGCCTGGTTGAGGACCGCTCCTGAGTTGTCGAGCTGGAAGCCCGCCGAGGTCAACTGGCCTACGTTGACCGCATCGTTTGAAGAGATACCTGCCGCCACGTTGCGCAACACCACCGGAGACACATCCGGACGACCAAGCGTCACCGAGTCGTGTGCTGACGAGTCGTACAACACTGCGTCCGCGAGCTGCGACTGGATGTCCGTTACGTCACCCGCCGTCTCGTCGAGCTTCTTGTTCGTCGCGTAGAGCTGCGAACCGTTCACCGCGTCCGTGCTCGTCGTCGAGAGATTGCCCGGCGCCACGTTGTGCAGCGTCACGGGCATGGCTGAACCCACGCCGCCCAGCGTCAGCTTGTCGTGTGCCGACGAGTCGTACACCACCGCGTCCGCCAGTTGCGACTGGATGTTCGTGACATCACCCGTCGTCTGATCGAGCTTCTGGTTCGTCGCATAGAGCTGCGAACCGTTCACTGCGTCCGTGCTCGACGCCGAAAGCGTACCATCCTCCACGTTCAACAGTTTTACCGGCGTACCCGAACCCACGCCGCCCAGCGTCACTTTGTCGTGTGCCGATGAGTCATACGCCACCGCGTCCGCCAGTTGCGACTGGATGTTCGTGACATCACCCGTCGTCTGATCGAGCTTCTGGTTCGTCGCGTAAAGTTGCGAGCCGTTCACCGCGTCCGTGCTCGACGCCGAGAGCGTGCCCGCCGCCACGTTCAGCAGCTTCACCGGCGTGCCCAGGCCCTCACCGCCCAACGTCACCGTGTCGTGTGCCGACGAGTCGTACTTGACCGCATCCGCGAGTTCCGCCTGGATGTTCGTGACGTTACCCGTCGTCTGATCGAGCTTCTGGTTCGTCGCGTAAAGTTGCGAGCCGTTCACCGCGTCCGTGCTCGACGCTGAGAGCGTGCCCACTGCCACGTTCATCAGCTTCACCGGTGTACCCGAACCCTCGCCGCCCAGCGTCACCTTGTCATGAGCCGACGAGTCGTACTTGACCGCCTCCGCCAAACCGGCTTGCGCGGCACCGTCAACCGCCTGCAGCGCTGAACCAACGTCGCCGTAGGTCTTGCCGTCGACGGAATATGACGGCGCCTCGATTGAGCCGTCCGCGTTCACGCCCGCGCCGCCGCCGAGCGCATCTGTCACGCCTTTGAGCTGGCTGACGTTCACTGCATCGGTGTCGCCCT
>NZ_RQIS01000025.1:52154-64479 GCF_003837865.1 Paraburkholderia dinghuensis
GCCGGCCGCCATATTCACGATGCGGCGCGTGTTCGCCTGGTTCTGGATCGTGGCGATGAGGTTGCCCTTGTTGTCCCTCGCTTGATAGGAAACCGTGCCGTCAGTACCCACGGACACCGTGTTTGCCTGGTTCGCGACCGATCCCGCACCCAGTGCCACAGAATCGTCCGTTTGGGCGTACGCCTGTACGCCCAGCGCTACCCCAGCCGTGCCGGTTGTATACGCCTGCGAGCCGATCGCAATCGCTCCGGCCGAGGCCGCCTGTGCCGGATCGGAGACCCCCGTCGAGCCCGCGCCGTCGTTTAAGCCGTTCACCCTTTGGTATACGTTGGCATTGTCGAAACTCCATGTCCGGCCGGTGGCATCTACACCAGACCCGCTCGACGCCGTCGTCGATGTGTCGCAACCTGTCAACAAAGCATTGGCTGGGTCGCACGTCGGACCAGCGTGCGCAGCACTCGCGGCAAACGAACCCGCCCCAAGTATCACAGCCGCATTCAGGACATTCGCTGCCCGCGACGACGACCGTTTTCCCCTTACCGTCGCATTCTCCTGCACCGCGACCCATGCACCTGTAACCTCGTTCCAGACTGACCTATATGCCTTGTTCATCTTTTGCCCTGATTAAAGACCGAATACCAACCAGATGACGCCCGCGTGGGGACACGCAGTCGCAAAGCGGCCGGGCCCGGAAAGCGGGTCCGGCCGCTACTTCGTTTAAAGGAGCATTCACGGGCTTCTTACGCTCAGCGACTTAAATCAACCACAACGCGGATAAACAACGCTGACAGAATCAGATGAAGCACCGACGCATTGCCGTAAATCGACCCTCTATGCACACGCGACTTTATGTATCTGCAATTCGCGCGAACATAAGAGAACTCCGAAACGATTGCGCGCTATCAGTCGGGAGTGGAGGCAAGGCACACGAGCGTCGTGCGAGGTCAAAGCATTTCAGGAAATCACGATGTTGGCGCCATACGACGTGGCTCGGCGTAGTTTGGATAGGTGGCTGCCTGCGCAAGCCAAAAATTAGTTTTTCTAAATTTCAACAACAAATACTTAACCTGATAATTTCCTTAAAATTAAATCGACACCTCATTTGCTCCCAGAATCTCGAACCGCATAGACCAATTTTTAAAGTAAATAACCCATAATTTCAGTCGAACCGTTTTTTCAAAAATCAGACCATCTTTTACGAATCCCAATCGCGGTGACCCACACAGCATCCGCCCATCGCCAACGGCGCTGCATCGCCCGGCAATTTGGCACAACATCCCTCTAACTGAGCGCCATCGTGACGGTTATGATCCCAATCCCCGCGGGAAAACAATTACGTGCCTCCAAGCCTGCACGCAGCCTGAAATTTGTATGTAATGCGAAATAAAAATCATGATCCCCATTTATCGACTCAACCGTGGCGGCGTATTCGCGACAACGGCGCTCACCGGCATGCCAACAGCCGGCGACAGTCCGAATATCCAGTAGCTCGTGTTTCAGTGGATGCAGGCGGCTACCACCGACAACCGGTCATAAACCAACGACCCGTGCGTAGTATTCGCGGGTGACGTGACCATCGTAAGCGGGATGGACCGCTATACGCTCGCGTGCGGCCGCAAGCCGCTCAGGTTTCGGTTACGGATGACTGCGCGCAGCGCGCGGGAGGGATGGCGCTTGGTGTCGACACACAAGCACCGCAAGGCGACGGGCGGTATCTGAGCCGCCCGCGTGGAAGGGAAATGCAGGTCAGAAGGGCTTGATCACGGCAAGCGCCACGGCCGCCAGCATGCCGAGCACCGGCAGTTCATTGAAGAATCGATACCACTTGTCGGAACGGCGATTCTCGCCGCGCTCGAACGTCCTCAGGAGGCGTCCGCAGTACGCGTGATAAACGATGAGCAGTACGACCACGGCGACCTTCGCGTGAATCCATCCCTGCCCTTGCCCGATGCCCACCACGAGCCATAGCCACAGTCCGCATAGCAGCGCGGGCACAGCGATCAATGTCATGAAACGGTACAGCTTGCGCGCCATGAAAAGAAGGCGCTTCACTGCGGCGGGCTCGGTTTCCATCGCCAGATTCACGAAGATGCGCGGCAGGTAGAACAGGCCTGCGAACCAGGATGCGATCAGTACGATGTGAAACGTCTTTACCCAGAGCATCGGTGTGCCTTCTTGTTTGACGAGAGCCCGACAGTGAAACGCGCAAGCGGCATCAGTGCGCTCAAGCGGTCGTGAGAGAGAGGAAGCATCGCACGCCGGAGCATGCGACGCTGATGATTATTGCCGCCCTTCGCCGTGGCCGAGCACCACATACTTGAGCGACGTCAAACCGTCGAGCCCGACCGGCCCGCGCGCATGCAGCTTGTCGTTCGAAATGCCGATCTCTGCGCCCAGGCCGAATTCGAAGCCGTCCGCGAATCGCGTCGAGGCGTTCACCATCACGCTCGCCGAATCCACTTCGCGCAAGAAGCGCATCGCACGGTCGTGGTCTTCGGTAACGATCGCATCGGTGTGCGCCGAGCCGTATGTGTTGATGTGCTCGATGGCGTCGTCGAGGTGGTCCACCACCTTGATCGCCAGCACGGGGGCGAGGTATTCGGTGCGCCAGTCTTCTTCGATGGCGTCCACGAGCGGGCCGACATCCGCATCGGCGAGAATCGCGCGTGCAGTCGGATCGACGCGCAATTCGACATCCTTGGCGCGATAGAGACGGCCGAGCGGCGGCAGCACCTCGTGCGCGATGCCGCGCGCGACGAGCAGCGTCTCCATCGTGTTGCAGGTGCCGTAGCGGTGCGTCTTCGCGTTATCGCAGACGGTGAGTGCCTTCGCGATATCGGCGCGGTCGTCCACGTAGACATGGCAGATGCCGTCGAGATGCTTGATCATCGGCACACGCGCCTCGGCCATCAGGCGCTCGATCAGGCTCTTGCCGCCGCGCGGCACGATCACGTCGACGTATTCGGTCATCGTGATGAGCTTGCCCACCGCCGCGCGGTCGGCGGTCTCAACCACCTGCACCGCGTCCTGCGGCAGCCCTGCAGCCGCGAGCCCTTCGCCGATCAACTTCGCAAGCGCCGTGTTGCACTCGAGCGCCTCTGAACCGCCGCGCAGGATTGTCGCGTTACCCGACTTCAGGCACAGCGCCGCGGCGTCGATCGTCACGTTCGGCCGCGATTCGTAGATGATGCCGATCACGCCGAGCGGCACGCGCATCTGCCCCACCTGAATGCCGCTCGGGCGGTACTTGAGGTTGCTGATCTCACCGATCGGATCGGCCAGTGCCGCGACCTGGCGCAGACCTTCGACCATCGTCCGAAGCGCCTTGTCCGAAAGCGTCAGGCGGTCGATGAATGCGGCGTCGTGACCCTTCTCCTTTGCGCGCGCGAGATCGCGTGCGTTCGCGTCCTTCAGTTGCTGCGTCTCGCGCTCGATGGCTGTGGCCACCGCTTCGAGCGCGGCGTTCTTCGCGGCGGTCGACGCCCGGGCCATCGCGCGCGAGGCCTGTCGGGCGCGGCGGCCGAGGTCGGTCATGTACTGGTCGATATCCATGATGTTTGTCGTGATGCGGCGCGTCGTGCGTGCGCAGCCGTATTCAGGAAAAGTTGATTGTAAGGCCAGCGCGTAGGGTCTGCCTGGCCTGCCCGGCGGGCGCGGCAGCGTCGCGAAGCGCGGGCCGCGCGGCGAAAAAGCCCCGTCGGATGGCTGGAAGCAGGCGCCGGTCGGTTGGCCGGGCGAGCCGTGGCGGCTCAGCCTGGCCGGCGCACCGGCCCTGCGGACGGCGGTCGGCCGCCCGGCAAGGCGCGGCCCGCTGGACCCGTCGCGCCGCGCACGGCCCCAGCAGCAGACGGCTGCGCTGAGGCGAGCGCATCGCGTGGCGAAGCAACAGTCATCGCGAGTTCGAAGAGCCCGTCCCACGCGTCCGGCGGCAGCGCGTTTCGCCACTCGCCGCGCGCCTGCGCCGCAAGTCCCTTCACCTGACGGTCCAGCCGCGCCGCCAGCACGAGCGCGCGCTCCAGCGCCGGCTCGGTGAGGCGCGACAGCGCCGGGCCGATCAGCCGCTCGCGCGGCCCCCAGACACGGTTCTCGCGCAACAACATCGCGAGCGGCTTACCCGCTGCGATGCCGCGCTTGACGCGCAGCAGCGTACGGATCTCCTCGACGACCGCCCAAAGCACCAGCACGGAAGCCTCACCTTCGCCGCGCAAACCGTCGAGCATGCGCGCGAGCCGGCCCGCGTCGCCGGTCAGCATCGCTTCGTTGAGCTTGAAGACGTCGTAGCGCGCCACGTTGAGAACGGCGTCGTGAATCTGCTCGAAGCTCAGCACGCCCTGGGGATAGAGCAGGCCGAGCTTCTGGATCTCCTGATGTGCCGCGAGAAGGTTGCCCTCGACACGCTCCGCGACAAATTGCAGCGCGCGCCGCCCGTCCTCGCCGGGCGCTACGCGCTGGCCCTGTTGTCCGAGACGCTGGCCGATCCAGTTCGGCAATTGCGCGCGTTCGACGGGATCGACCTTCAGCGCGACCCCGCTGTCGGCCAGCGCCGTGAACCACGCCGATTTCTGTGTCGCTGCGTCCAGACGCGGCAGCGTGACAAGCATGAGCACGTCCGGATTTGCCGATCCAGCGAGCGTCTTCAGCGCGTCCGCGCCTTCCTTGCCTGGCTTGCCCGAGGGAATGCGCAACTCGACCAGTTGGCGATCGCCGAAAAGCGACATCGACTGGCTTGCTCCGAGCAGCGAACTCCAGTCGAAACCGCGTTCGACGGTGAACACCGACCGGTCGGTGTAGCCCGCCGCGCGCGCGGCCGCGCGAATGCGGTCGCACGCCTCCTGGGCCAGCAGGTGCTCGTCGCCATAGACGACGTAGAGCCCGGCGAGCCCTTTCGTGAGGTGCGGTTCGAGTGCGTCGAGTCGCAGTTGCATGGATAGCGCTTACGTCTGATCGGGACGGAGAGAATGCATCAGAGCGGCGGCGGCGGAAGCGGCGCACCAGGCGCCACGCCCGGCACGACCTGCTCCGGCGTCGGGTGCAGCGTTCTCAGGACACCCAGCCGGCGCATGAGCTGGTCGACGGCGTCCTTCTGCATGTCCGCGAACAGCAGGTCGGATTCCGTCACCTTCGCCGTGGAGAACTGGTCGCTATATGTCATCGCGCGGTTCAATGCGATCGCGCTCGGCCGGATGAGCACTGAGCCGTCGGGCGCCGTCAACGTGTAGTTGAGCGTCAGGTTGACCTGATACTCCTGGACCACGCCCAGCTGGTTGAGCGTGAGCGTACTGAAGTTGCGCCCTTCGGTAATGTGCAGGACCGCGTCGGCGTTGGACACCGACTGGACCACCACCGAATCGCTCCCCCCTTCGACGAGGCGCGTGATGCGCGCCGTGACCGGCGGCGTCGCGCCGACGATGGCGAGGCGCTTGAACGCAAAGTCCTGCTGCCCGCGCAGCTGGAATCCGCACGCCGAGAGCATCAGCGCGCTGCCTGCCAGTAACAGAAACGATCTGCGAATCACATGAGCTCCCGGGTTCGCGACAGGTTCGGGGCGTGGGCGGCACGCGACACGTGCCACCCTCTACGCATCGGATGAGGCTGAATCAGACCACCACGTTCACGAGACGGCCCGGCACGACGATGACCTTCTTCGGCGCACGACCTTCCGCAAACTTCACGAACGCTTCATGCGCCAGGGCCGCAGCTTCGATCACATCCTTGCCCGCGTCCTTCGCGACCGTCACCGCACCGCGCACCTTGCCGTTCACCTGCAGCACGAGTTCGATCTCAGCCTGCTCCAACGCCTTTTCATCGACCTTCGGCCAGGGCGCGTCGAGCAGCGTGCCGAATTCGTCGGCGTAACCGAGTTCTTGCCACAGACGATACGTGAGGTGCGGTACGACCGGATACAGCACGCGCAGCAGCACGCCGAACGTTTCGCGCTGCACGCCCGCGCCGGCGCCCTTGGCGCTTTCGATCGCGTTGAGCATCTTCATCGCGGCCGAGACGACCGTGTTGTACTGCAAACGCTGGTAGTCGAAATCGGCCTGCTTGAGCACACCGTAGACTTCGCGGCGCAACGTCTTTTCGACGTCCGTCAACGCGGCGGCGTCGAACGACTCGCGTGCCTTGATCGCTTGCGCGTTCGCAAAACCGAACGACCACACGCGACGCAGGTAGCGGCTCGCGCCTTCCACGCCCGCGCCCGACCATTCGAGCTGCTGCTCGGGGGGTGCCGCGAACATCGTAAAGAGACGCGCGGTGTCCGCTCCGTACAGGTCGATCAGCACCTGCGGATCGACACCATTGTTCTTCGACTTCGACATTTTCTCGACACCGCCCAGCACCACGGGCTGGCCATCAGCGTTGAGCGTCGCGCCGATCGGACGGCCCTTGTCGTCGTGCGTGACGGTGACGTCGGCCGGGTTGTACCAGGTCTTCTTGCCCGATGCATCCTCGCGGTAGAACGTCTCGTTGAGCACCATGCCCTGCGTGAGCAGGTTCTTCGCGGGTTCACCGAACTTCACGAGGCCGAGATCGCGCGAAACCTTCGCCCAGAAGCGCGAGTACAAGAGGTGAAGAATGGCGTGCTCGATGCCGCCGATGTACTGGTCCATCGGCATCCAGTAGTCGGTGCGCTCGTCGACCATGGTCGCAGCATCCGGCGCGGCGTAGCGGTAGAAGTACCACGATGAATCGACGAACGTGTCCATCGTGTCGGTTTCGCGCTTCGCATCGGCGCCGCACTTCGGGCACTTGCAGTTCAGGAATGCTTCGGACTTCGCGAGCGGGTTGCCCGTGCCGTCCGGCACGAGGTCTTCCGGCAGCACCACGGGGAGGTCCTGCTCGGGCACCGGCACGTCGCCGCAGCTCGGGCAATGGATGATCGGGATCGGCGTGCCCCAGTAGCGCTGGCGCGAGATGCCCCAGTCGCGCAGACGCCACGTGACCTGCTTGTCGCCGAAGCCGTGCGCGTTGAGGTCTGCCGCGACGGCATCGACTGCCGCCGCGTAGCTCAGGCCGTCGAACTTGCCGCTGTTGATGCAGACCGCGCGTTCCTTGTCACCGTACCACTCCTGCCAGCAGTCGAGCGAGTAGGTCTCGCCTTCCACTGCGATCACTTGCTGGATCGGCAGGTCATACTTCTTCGCAAACGCGAAATCGCGTTCGTCGTGGCCCGGCACGCCCATCACCGCGCCTTCGCCATACGACATCAGCACATAGTTGCCGATCCACACCGGCACCTCTTCGCGCGTGATCGGGTGCGTGACGGTGAAGCCCGTTGCGACGCCCTTCTTTTCCATCGTCGCGACATCGGCTTCTGCGACGCTGCCGCTCTTGCATTCGTCGATGAACGCCAGCAGGTCCGGCTTGCCTTGCGCGAGACGCGTGGCGAGCGGGTGCTCGGCCGCGACCGCGCAGAAGGTCACGCCCATGATCGTGTCGGCGCGCGTGGTGAACACGCGCAGCAGCTTCTTCTCGCCGTCGAGTTCATACGGGAAGCCGAAGTTCACGCCGAAGCTCTTGCCGATCCAGTTCTGCTGCATGATCTTCACGCGCTCGGGCCAACCGAGGCCGTCGAGATCGTTCAGCAGTTCATCGGCGTACTGCGTGATGCGCAGGTAGTACATCGGGATTTCGCGCTTTTCCACGAGCGCGCCCGAGCGCCAGCCGCGGCCGTCGATCACCTGCTCGTTGGCGAGCACGGTCTGATCGACGGGGTCCCAGTTCACCGTGCCGGTCTTCTTGTACGCGATGCCCTTCTCGAGCATCTTCAGGAACAGCCACTGGTTCCACTTGTAGTAGTCGGGCTTGCAGGTGGCGATTTCACGCGACCAGTCGATGGCGAGACCCATCGACTGCATCTGGCCCTTCATGTACGCGATGTTGTCGTAGGTCCACTTCGCGGGCGGCACGCCGTTGGCCATCGCGGCGTTTTCGGCGGGCATACCGAACGCGTCCCAGCCCATCGGCATCAACGTGTTGTAGCCGTTCATCCGCAGATAGCGGTACATCACGTCGTTGATCGTGTAGTTCCGCACGTGACCCATGTGCAGCTTGCCCGACGGATACGGCAGCATCGAGACGCAATAGAACTTGGGTTTGTCGGCCTTTTCGGCCGTCCGGTAAGCGTCGCTGTCGCGCCATTCGCCTTGGGCGGCGGATTCGACGTCGGAGGGAACGTATTTTTCGAGCATGGTGTGGATGGGGGACGCAGATTCTGGCTGATTCGGTGCCGGATGCACCGAAGCCGGCGGTTCGTGGAACCGGCTGGTAGCGGCGGCTTTTCTGGGCCCTTTTTACAGGGAAACGTTGATTATACCGTCGAGCTGCCCGCGTTTTCCGCCTTATGGGATTCGCGCCTGCGAAGAGGACACCCCGACGCCCCAGGGACTGCTGCAAAGCGCGCCAGGACCACTATCCGATGCAAGAAGCGCGCAGCACCGGCGACGCGCTCACTGCTTGCCGTCGGGCGGCGGCTCGGTCACGAAGCCGATGCGCGCAATCCCCGCCTGCTGCGCCGCGCCCATGACCTGCGCGATCACCTCGTAGCGCGTGTCGCGTGCGGCCCGCAATTGCAGATCGGGCTGGGCGTCCTCGGCCGCCTTGCCGGCGGCAGTGAAGCGTGCGCGCATCTCGTCGAGGGAGATCGGCTGGCCATTCCAGTAGACCTTGCCGGCGGCATCGATGGACAGCGCGACGGTCTGCGGCGTCTGCCGCGCAGGCGCGGCTGCGACCTGCGGCAGGTCGAGCCGGATCGCGTGCGTGAAGAGCGGCGCGGTGATGATGAAGATGACGAGCAGCACGAGCATGACGTCGATGAGCGGCGTCATGTTGATATCCGCCATCGGCGCCGAGTCGCGCTTCCGTTCGAGTCCGCCGAATGCCATCAGATGCTCCTTCTTCGCGCGAACGCTGTCAGTCGGGGTCCGATTCGAGCGCCGCCTGGCGCCGCGGCGCGGTGCCTGCGGGCGGGCAGACGTAGGCGTGCAGATCGTGCGCGAAGCCGTCGAGATCGTCACCGAGCTGGCGCGCGAGCCGCCCGAGCACGTTATAGGCGAGCACGGCCGGAATGGCGACGACGAGACCGAAGGCCGTCATGATGAGCGCCTCGCCCACGGGACCGGCGACGTTCTCGATCATGGCCTGCCCGCTCGCCGCGATGCTGCCGAGCGCGTGATAGATGCCCCACACGGTGCCGAGCAGACCGACGAAGGGCGCTGTACTGCCCACCGACGCGAGCAGCACGTGCCCGAATTCAAGCCGCCGCTGCGACGCCAGCAACGCGGTGCGTAGTGCCCGCAACACGCGCTCGCTGCGATCGACCCTGGCAAGCAGCACACCGGATGTGTCGGCCTCGGCGGCTGCGAGCGCCGCTTCGGCCAGCGGCAGAAAGATACGCTCCCGGTCGGCGCGCCGCATGAGCGCGACGCCTTCGGAAAGCGTGCGCGCCTGCCAGAACTGCGCGATCGCACGCGGCCCCTGACGTTTCGCACGCACGAGCAGCGAAGCCTTGACGATCAGAAAGCACCAGCTCGCGACCGACATCGCGAGCAAGACCCACGCCACCGCGTGCGTGACGGCGTCGCTCGTCTGCAGATAGTGAATGACTCCGGTACCCGTTGCCATCTGACCTCGCTATCCGGTAATCCGGTTATTCAGCCGATTTTCAACCGATTGTCCGACCCCGGCACCGGGTTCGGTTTGCGACGGTGCGCTCAGCGCAGGCCGAGCACGTCCTGCATATCGTACAGCCCGCGCGACTTGTCTTCGAGAAAGCGCGCCGCGCGCACGCTGCCCTGCGCATAAGACTGGCGACTCGACGACTTGTGCGTGATCTCGATGCGCTCGCCGATACCGGCAAACAGCACGGTATGGTCGCCGACAATGTCGCCGCCGCGAATCGCCGAAAACCCGATGGTCGACGGATCGCGCTCGCCGGTCACGCCATGGCGCCCGTAGACGGCGCAGTCGTCCAGACTGCGGCCGAGCGCATGCGCGACCGCCTCACCCATCGCGAGTGCCGTGCCCGAGGGCGCGTCGACCTTGTGGCGGTGGTGCGCCTCGATGACCTCGATGTCATAGCCGGTCGCGAAGAAACGCGCCGCGTACTCGAGCAGCTTGAGCGTGACATTGACGCCGACGCTCATATTCGCAGCGAACACGATGCCAACCTTTTCCGCGGCGGCGGCGAGCTGCGCCTTCTGCTGCGCGTCGAATCCGGTCGTGCCGATCACCATCTTGACGTTGTGGCGCAGCGCGGCCTCCAGATGCACGAGCGTCCCTTCGGGGCGAGTGAAGTCGATCAGGCAATCGCTCGCTTCGAACACGGCGTCGATGTCGTCCGTGATGCGCACGCCGGTGTCCTTGCCGAGGAACGCGCCGGCGTCCTGGCCGGCCGCCGCCGAGCCCTTTCGCTCCAGCGCACCCGACAGCGTCACATCGGGCGAATTCAGGATGGTTTCGATGAGCATCCGGCCCATGCGGCCCGACGCCCCGGCGATTGCGATTTTCATGAGTGCTCCGGCAACGTTGGCGCAGCGCCGGCAATGAAACCGGTGCTGCGAAAAAAAACACGGCGGCCCGAAGCCGCCGACAGTAGGCGAAGCGCAATCCAGCCCGCGCGCTTCACCTTGTATCACTAACGGACCGCCCGATCAGTCGCCCGTACCCGAGGCCGGTGCAGGAGGCGGTGCCGTGAGCGATCCGCTCGGTGCCGGCGGCTGCGTGTCCGTGTTACCGGTACCCTGCGCGCCCGTGGTCGGACCGACGGGGTTCGGCTCGTAGCCCTGGACCTGCGGCTGCGGCTTACGCTGGAGCTGAACCTGCGACGGCATCGTGCCGCCGTTCGGCGGCATCGCGGCCGACAGCGGCGCGTTCGCACGCACCGACGGCGTCACCTTGGCCGGCATCTGCACCGCGTCCGTGGCGCGGTTCGCAGCGGCAGCGGCTTGCGCGTTGGCGTCGAGCGGCAGCGCGGACGTGTCGGTACCAAGATCCGACGACGGCGTGCGCGCGGTATCGGGGACAGTCGGACCGACTGCAGCAGCGGCTTCCGAGGCCGCCGCCGCGGCAACGGCCGGGGTCGCCGGCTTGGCGGCACTCTTCTTGCCGGAGCGGTCGCCGTCGATTTCGGCGAGCAGTTCCAGGTTCGACGGCAGGTCGTCGCCGCCGGACCAGCTCGCGACACGGTCACCTTCGAACATCACGGTGAAGTCACGCTGCTGAACCACCGCGGTCGAGCCGCGCTTGAAATAGAAGATGTAATCCCAGCGGTTGTCGTGGAACATATCCGTCAGGAGCGGCGTGCCGAGCAACTGGCGCACCTCGGCGCGCGACATGCCCACATGCATCTGGGCCGCGGCCTCCTTCGACACGAAGTTGCCCTGGACGATCGTGATACGGTACGGCGTGATCTTCTGTGCGACGCGCTGCGTGAGGCTGTCATAAGTCGAGCAGCCGGAAAGCCCCGAAAGTGCTGCTGCGGCCAGCAGGGCGCATGCCAGGGCGCTCGAAAGACGGCCGCCCCGACCGATCGTTTTGGATTCTGGAATCATTTCCCTCACCGTGCGGGCTTGTCGCGAAGCCGCGCCTACTGTCGAATAACTGTGTCGATTAACTATTGAAACCGCTGAATTTCTGCCAAAGATGACCGGAACAGCAAACCGCATTACCATTAGAACCCAGCATTGTACTCCAGGGACTACTCGTCATGACCAATCCAGCCGATCTCAAGAATATCGGGCTCAAGGCAACCCTGCCTAGACTCAAGATCCTGGAAATTTTCCAACACAGCCCGGTGCGTCACCTCACCGCCGAAGACGTCTATCGCAATCTGCTGAACGAGGAACTCGACATCGGGCTTGCCACCGTCTACCGCGTGCTCACGCAGTTCGAGCAGGCCGGACTGCTCACGCGCAGCAACTTCGAATCGGGCAAGGCGGTCTTCGAACTGAACGAGGGCAGCCATCACGATCACCTCGTCTGCCTGGATTGCGGGCGCGTCGAGGAGTTCTTCGACCCCGAAATCGAAAAGCGCCAACAGGCGATCGCCGCCGAGCGCGGCTTCAAGCTGCAGGAACACGCGCTCGCACTCTACGGCGGGTGCACGAAGGAAAACTGCCCGCACCGCAAGCACTGACGTCAGCGCCCGGCGCGCCGTACCACCACGCAGACGCCACGGCCTGAAACGCCGTGGCGTTTTTCTGTGTGCCCGGTGCACCGCGCCTGAATCACCCGAAAAAAAGGTTCATCGACGATTACCGGGGAACGCGGCGCGGATTTTGAGGAAGAAGTACTCCTCGTCGCGGTACCCGTAAGCTCGACGCTT
>NZ_RQIS01000026.1 GCF_003837865.1 Paraburkholderia dinghuensis
CCGTGAATCTCGACTTCTTCATCTGCAGAACTCCCTCTTAACGAGAAAATTCTACTTCTCCCGACGATGGATTTGCGGGGGCATTACCCATCCATCTGCAGCGTTGCAAGGATTTTTCGATCGAACTGGTCGATTTGCATAATTTAGTCAGCGAACTGTCATTAGACGAAACAAATCGACGCCAGTGGCCGTGCGCTTCGTTAAAAATGCATGAATTTTACATGTTATCGAGGCTAGCATAGACACCAGGCGATATGAAGTCGGGTCTACCTATGACAGCTCAAACACAGATGCAAACGACGGTGCCGGTTCTCGCGATCCGGAGTGTCCTCCAGGCGGGCGGGCTGATTGCGGTATTCGTCGCCTTGACGTTCGCTGGAAAATGGCTCGGCACGTCGATTAACCCGGCACTGGCCGGCTTCGTCGCGGTGCTCGCCGGGCTGTTCGCGAAGCTGGTTCCGGTGTCTTCCGTGGAGAGCGGCGCGCGCCTTCTCATCTCCCAAAGCGCGCTATTCCTGATTCCACCCGCCGTCGCGGTTGCGCGCCAACGTGACTTGCTCGCAGCGAACTGGTTGCCGATCGCTGCGATTGTCGTCGGGGGCACGGTGATTTGCGTGGTTGCGACGTCGTTTTCGGTGGAGCTTGCAACGCGCGCACTTCAGAGAGGTCGTGGATGATGGCGCTCGTCGTGGGTATGGCCGCGACACTGGCCGTCTATTTGCTCAACGTTCGCCTTCACCGGGCCTGGCGTAATGTCTTGACGTCACCTCTGATTCTCGGGCCGGCCATCCTCATCGCAGGACTTTCGCTCCTGCATGTGCCGTTCGACGCTTACCTGCAGTCGACGCATGTGCTTGTCTGGATGATTGGCCCGCTGACTTTGGCACTCGCGGTCCCGGTCTACCAGAATCGTCAGTACGTTCGACATTGGTGGCCGGTACTGCTCGTGGGCACCATCGTGTCGGGAACGACTGCGATGGTCTCTACCGTGATGCTTGCGCGGCTGTTCGACTTGCCAGCCATCGTCGAGCACAGTCTGGTGGCGCGGTCCATTTCGATGCCGTTTGCTTTCGTCGTATCGGATGAGCTTTCCGGGGCGCGGGACCTGACCACCTTGTTTGTGGTGGCAAGCGGCACCGCCGGGATGGTGCTTGGAGACGTGTTGCTCCTGGCTTTCAGAGTGAAGTCGGCACAGGCGCACGGCGCGACGCTGGGCGCAGTAGCGCAGATGGCTGGAACCATCCGCGCTCACGACCGGGGCATGCCGAATGGTGTTATGGCGAGTTTGACGATGGTTCTTGGCGGCGCCTTCACGGTGCTTGCAGCGCCGCTGGTCGTGCGGCTTATCTAGTACGCACGGCGTTCAGAGCGACCACTCTGTCCGGCGCGCCAACTGCATCGTCTCCACGTAATCAGGAGCGGGAATAGCGCTTGCGCTTACGTTCTCGTTTCCCATTTGCGTGGAGATAACGATGCAACGACGAATTTTCATCCTCACGGCGGCCGCAGCGCTCGCCACGAGTGGTTTCGGGGTCGGGGGCTGCACCACGACGCCGGGCTCGACTCCGACCGCAGCGGACAACGCATCGAAGCGTCAGTCGATTGACGCGAGTGTTGACGGCACCTTGAACAAACTCCATGCCACTGTACCGGGCTCGCGTGAACTTCTCGCGAAGGCGCGTGGCGTGCTCGTATTCCCGTCGGTGCTGCAGGCCGGGTTCATTGTCGGTGGGCAGTATGGCGAAGGCGCGCTGCGTGTAGGCGGGGAGACCGTTGGCTACTTCAACACCGTGTCGGGCTCGTTCGGCTTCCAGGCGGGCGCGCAGTCGAAGGCGATTATCTTCTGCTTCATGACGCAGGACGCGCTCAACCGCTTCCGCGCGTCGGAGGGCTGGTCAGTTGGGGCGGATGCGTCGGTGGCGCTCGTCAAGGTCGGCGCAAACGGTCTGATCGATACGACCACCGCGACCGCACCGGTCCAGGTGTTCGTCCTTACGAACGAGGGCCTGATGGGGGACGTCTCGCTGGCGGGCACGAAAGTCACGCGTCTGAACATCTAGAACCGCTTCTGGACGCTCTGAACGCGCGATGGACGCGCAAGAAAAAAGGCAAGGCGCGAGCGCCTTGCCTTTCTTCTTTGAGAGGTGAGAGCGGTGCGTCAGCAGCCGGTATTCTTCACCCGCTCCACGGCGAGCCCGAAGAGCGGACGCAGCTTCGTGCCGATCACATTGCCGAAAAATGCCGAGACGACCCACAGCCAGCCGTGCAGGCTACCCGACACGATGCCGCTGAAGTACGCGCCGATATTGCAGCCATATGCCAGGCGTGCGCCGTAGCCCATCAGCAGTCCGCCGACAATTGCCGCGATCAGCGAGCGCAGCGGCAGACGCCACACCGGCGCGAAGCGGCCGGCGAGCGAAGCGGCAACCATCGCGCCGATCACGATGCCGAAGTCCATGACCGACTTCACGTCGTGGCTGAGCGGCGCGGCGAGGGCGGCCGCGTTAGGGCCGGTGCTCCACACATGCCAGCTCGCGACGTCGATGCCCATCGCGGAGAACGCCTTGGCGCCCCACAGCGCGAACGCCGACGTGATACCCCACGGATGGCCCGAAAGCGCGAGGGTCACGAAGTTCAGGATCGCGAGCACGACGCCGCCGACGACGAGCGGCCACGGGCCGTGCAGCCAACGCGATGCGTTCGGTGCGCGCTCCACGTCGTTCACGAGACGGCCGTGACGGCGCTTTTCGATCAGCACGGTCAGCGCGGCGATCGCCGCGAACACCACGAGGTTCAGCGCGATGCCGGGGCCGACGCCGAGCGTCTTCACGAGCGAGATCGGCTGGAGATGCGGCAGTGCGGACCAGAACGGCATGTGCGCCGTACCGATCACCGAGCCGAGGATGAACGCGATCAGCGTGACGACCATCCGCGTGCTGCCGCCGCCGACCGTGAACAGCGTGCCGGAGGCACAGCCGCCGCCGAGCTGCATGCCGATGCCGAACATGAACGCGCCGATCAGGACCGACGTGCCGACGGGCGACACTTCGCCGACGACCGGATGACCGAACAGCGTGCCGGCGGAAAGCGCCGGGAAGAACAGCAGCACGCCGATCGCGAGCATCAGCATCTGCGCGCGCAGGCCGGCGCCGCGGCCATCGGCGATGAACACGCGCCACGCGGACGTGAAGCCGAACGCGGCGTGATAGAGCGTGATGCCGAGCAACGCGCCGAGGACGTACAACGCGGCCTGCTTCACGCTCACGGTCTGCGCGAGATAGATCGCGCCGAGCACGACGAGGGCGAGCGCGACGGTGAGCGACTTCGGATTGATGAAGTCGAGGCGGCGCGGCGTACCGCTGAACGACGTGGACATATCGGACATGATGAGCGGGGCGGCGCGAAAAATCGTTGAGGGAAAGGCCGCGAGTATACCTAAACGTCGCGTTGCGGCCGCCGCCTGCCAGGGGCGACGCCCCTCGACCGCAGGGGCTGGGTGCGCGCCTTTCCGCGAGCCTGAGAGCCCCGCCACACGGGGCTTTGCGGGATTCGGAGCCAGCTAACGCTGGTCGCTTAATAACCCCTCGTAATAGCGATATTTCGAATCTGCCTTGAAATCGTCATTTTTTTGCAGGCAAACGGCAAGGTTGCACCCCGGTGGCGAGAGGCGATGAACAGGTGGCGCGCCCGGTTGCGCTCTCACGCATCCGGGCCGCAACCAGAAGCTCGACGGTCCATCCTGTCGATTGAACAATGGGCTCACGCAATCTAAAGCATCGTCAGGTAGCCTGAATCATTCACGCGGCTTCGCGGGGCGCTTCGCCGAATTCTGCGCGCGGCACTGACCGCGCCGAATGGACACTTCGTGCAGCCGGGGCAGCAGCGGCGCGCTCTTTCTGAACGGTTTTGCGCGTCGCGGCCTGAATGGCGGTAAGGGCAATCGTGTACACGATGTCGTCGACGAGCGCGCCGCGCGAGAGGTCATTCACCGGCTTGCGCAGGCCCTGAAGCATCGGGCCTACCGAGACGACGTTCGCCGAGCGCTGCACAGCTTTGTAGGTCGTATTTCCCGTGTTGAGGTCGGGAAACACGAACACATTCGCGTGACCACCTAGCGGGCTCCCCGGCGCCTTCTGCCGCGCCACGTCCTCTACCGCGGCGGCGTCGTACTGGATCGGACCATCGATCACAAGATCGGGGCGCAAGCGTCGCGCGATCGCGGTCGCCTCCTTGACCTTCTCCACGTCCGCGCCCGCGCCGGAGGTTCCGGTCGAATAAGAGATCATCGCGACGCGCGGGTCGATGCCGAAGGCCCGCGCACTGTCCGCCGACTGGATGGCGATTTGCGCGAGTTCCTCGGCGTTCGGATCAGGGTTGATCGCACAGTCGCCATACACGAACACCTGGTCGGGCATCAGCATGAAGAACACACTCGATACGAGCGGCGAGTCCGGCAACGTGCGAATCAGTTGAAGCGCTGGGCGCACCGTATTGGCCGTCGTATGGACCGCGCCGGAGACGAGGCCGTCCACCTCGCCGGTGGCGAGCATCATGGTGCCCAGCACGACCGTGTCCTCCAGTTGCTGGTGCGCCTGAAGTTCGGTCAGGCCCTTCGCGCGGCGCAATTCCACCATCGGCGCGACATAGTGTTCGCGAACTACTTCGGGGTCCACAATTTCGACATTCGCGGGCAGCTCGATGCCGTGACCGGCGGCCACGGCGCGAATGGTTTCCGGCGATCCGAGCAGCACGCAGCGTGCAATGCCGCGCGCGGCACACAGTGCCGCGGCCTGGATAGTGCGAGGCTCGTCGCCTTCGGGCAGCACGATCCGGCGATTGGCGGCCCGCGCCGATTCGACAAGGCGCGTGCGGAATATCGGCGGCGACATCAGCGGCATCACTGGCACGTCCAGACGCGCGACCAGCGGTGCAGTCATGATTCGCTCCCCGATGAAATCGATAACCTGCTCCATGCGCTCGGCGTCGCCGCGGCCGATATGGCTCGACAGGTTCGCGAGGCGCGACGCGACGTGGAACGTATCCTCGTCGGTGCCGAGAATTGGCAAGTGATCCAGTGGACGTCCCCTGAACAGCCCCGCCAGTTCGGCGGGCAGCGCGCCCCCGCCAGTGAGAAGCATGCCTGCGATCGGCATGCCGCGAAGCGCGGCCAGGGCGACGGCAAGCATCGCGTCGGCCCTGTCTGAGGGCAGCACGACCAGCGTTCCTGGACGCAGGTGCGGTAGCAGTTTTTCCGGCGAACTCGCGGCGACGAGCACGTTTTGCACCCGCGCGGGTGCGGTCGCGCCGGTGCGCAGGACGCGCAAGCCGAGATTACTGACGACGTCGATCAATCGTGGCGAAAGCAGATGCTCGGCCGTTGGCACGGTCGCGAGCACGGGGGTGCCGTCCGCGAGTGTTTCGGATAACTTATTTTCTGCCGACGTTTCGGGCTGAACGTCCGCATGGTTCACGAGCACGCCCGCGAGCGGGCGCCGGCCGCCATCGCCGTACTGTTCGGCTGCTCCTGCGGCGATTGCGTCGAGGTCGTCGATACCACGCGCGCGTGCCGAGACCACCGGAATGAGTTCGGCGCCGAGCGCGCGGACGATTTCGATGTTCAGGCGTGTCGCGATCTGGAAGTCGACATCCGGAATCAGACCTTCGACCACAACGATCTGATTACCTTCGCCCGCTGCGTCCACGTTCGACACCACGTCCTCCATCAGGCCCGCGAGATCGCCCGCACGAACCCGTTCGATCGCGCGGGTATAGGCAATCGGTTCCAGCGTTTGCGTGCTGCACAGCGTGCGCGCGAAATACCCCGAGAGGTCGGGCTCGGCCGCGTCCGCCTCGGCCTGCGCGACCGGTTTCGCGAACCCGACGCGAACGCCAGCAAGCTGCAGCGCGCGCACGAGTCCGAGCGCCATCGACGTAAGGCCGGCGTCACGTGACACCGGAACGAGATAAAAGATACGTGCTGTGTTGCTCATGATCTGGTTTTTCCCTTATTCGGCCGGCAGGCCGCGCTCACGCAGGATCTGGACAGCCTCGGCAACCTTTGCAGCCGAGGGTGGTTTGACGTAGGCCAGCTTGTAGTCGAGGTCGAGGGATTTCCATTTGTGTGCGCCGAGTTGATGAAAGGGCAGTACATCGACACGCTTGACGATCGGACCCAGTTCGCGCAGAAAGTCACCGAGCTGCGCGATGTGGACGGGATCGTCGGTGAGGCCGGGTACCAGCACGTAACGGATCCACACGGATTTATTCAGATGCGCGAGGCGCCGCGCGAACGCGAGCGTCGGTGCGAGGTCGACGCGGGTCAGCTTCCGGTAGTGTGCCGGGTCGATATGCTTGATATCGAGCAGCACGAGATCCACAGCGTCGAGCCATGTGTCGCTGACCGTGCCGCCGAGGTAACCCTGTGTGTCGAGCGCGGTGTGCAGATTGAGCTCGTTGCGGAGCCGTTTGAGCAGTTCGCCAACGAACGCGCGTTGCGCGAGCGGCTCGCCGCCTGAGACCGTCACGCCACCTGTGAAGCGCAGGAATCGCGCGTAGGGGCGGATCTCTTCTACGGCTTCGTCAACGGTAATCTCGCGCCCGGACGAAAAGCGCCACGTGTCCGGGTTGTGGCAGTACTGGCAGCGCAGGGGGCAGCCAGAGAAGAAGTAGACGAAGCGCACGCCAGGACCGTCGGCCGCCGCGCCGGTGTCCACCGAGTGAAGCAGGCCGCGCGGCACTGCTGCTTTCGCGAGGACGCGGCGCGGGGCTTGCATGCGGTGGATTGTCGGAGTGTGAACGGCGGGGTACATGGCGTGTCCTTGATGATCGGTTTGCCGGACCGGTTGCGAAGGCATCCGGCCCGGCGTGGGGCTTAGAGCGAAGCGTGGAATGTTCGCGAAATAACGTCGAGTTGCTGTTCGCGCGTCAGTTTCACGAAGTTCACGGCGTAACCGGAAACCCGAATGGTGAGTTGCGGGTACTTCTCCGGATGCTCCATGGCGTCGATCAGCGTTTCGCGGTTGAACACGTTCACGTTGACGTGGTGTCCGCGTGCGTGAGCGAACGCATCGAGGCAGTTCGCGAGATTGCGCCTGCGCTCATCCGGACGCCGGCCGAGCGCATCGGGCGTGGCCGATGCCGTCCACGAAATGCCGTCGAGCGCGCACCAGTAGGGGATCTTCGCAACCGAAGCGCCCGCCGCGACGAAGCCCTTCGTATCGCGGCCGTTCATCGGATTCGCGCCAGGCGCAAATGGCTCGCCCGCGCGGCGGCCATCCGGCGTGTTGCCCGTCTTCTTGCCGTACACCACATTCGACGTGATGGTGAGCACGGACTGCGTCGGCACCGATTCGCGATAGAAGTACGGTTGCGCCGTAATCTTCTTCATGAACGTCTCGGTCAGCCATACGGCAATCTGGTCGACGCGGTCGTCGTTGTTGCCATACGCCGGATATTCACCCTCGATCACGTAGTCCACCGCGAGTCCCGCCTCGTTACGCACTACTTTGACCTTCGCATAACGGATGGCCGAAAGGCTGTCTGCGGCGACCGACAGGCCGGCGATGCCACAGGCCATCGTGCGCAGGATGTCGCGATCATGAAGCGCCATTTCGATACGCTCGTAGGCGTACTTGTCGTGCATGTAGTGGATGGCGTTGAGCGCCTTGACATACGTGCGGGCCAGCCAGTCCATCAACGGATCGAGCTTCGCCACCACTTCCTCGTACTCGAGCACGTCGCCCCTGATCGGTTCGAAGCCTTCGGCAACCAACTTGCCGCTTACCTCGTCCACGCCGCCGTTGATTGCGTACAGCAGAGTTTTGGCGAGGTTCGCGCGCGCGCCGAAGAACTGCATTTGCTTGCCGATGCGCATGGCTGACACGCAGCAGGCGATGCCGTAGTCGTCGCCCCATTGAGGACGCATCAGGTCGTCGTTTTCGTACTGGATCGACGATGTCTGGACCGAGACCTCCGCGCAGTAGTCCTTGAAGCCCTGAGGCAGCTTTTCGGACCAGAGCACGGTGAGGTTAGGCTCGGGAGCCGGCCCCAGATTGAACAGCGTTTGCAGGATGCGGAAGCTCGAGCGCGAAACGAGCGTACGGCCGTCCTCGCCCATGCCGCCGATCGCCTCGGTTACCCACGTCGGGTCGCCGGAGAACAGCTGGTCGTAGTCGGGCGTGCGCAGGAAGCGGACGATGCGAAGCTTGATCACGAGATCGTCGAAGAGCTCCTGCACCTCTTCCTCGGTGATGAGTTCACGCGCCAGATCTCGCTCGATATAGATGTCGAGGAAGGTCGTGATACGGCCAAGCGACATCGCCGCGCCGTTCTGTTCCTTGACCGCCGCGAGGTAGGCGAAATAGGTCCATTGCACCGCTTCGCGCGCGGTCAGAGCGGGCCGTGCGATGTCGTAGCCGTAGCTCGCCGCCATGGTCTTCAGTTCTTCGAGCGCGCGATACTGTTCGGAGAGTTCTTCGCGTGTGAGCAGCGTCTTCTCGTCGAACACGGCGTTGTCCAGTTCGTGGAAGGCACGCTGGCGATCGCGCTGGAGCGCGTCGACGCCGTAAAGCGCCACGCGCCGGTAGTCGCCGATGATCCGGCCGCGGCCGTAGGCATCGGGCAGACCCGTGATGATCCCGGACTTGCGTGCGGCGAGCACATCGGGCGAATAGACGTCGAAAATGCCCTGGTTGTGGCTCTTGCGATAGAGCGTCCAGATTTCCTTGATGATCGGATCGAGCTTGAAGCCATACGCCTCAAGACCCGATTCAACCATGCGCAGCCCGCCATTGGGCATGATCGCGCGCTTGAGCGGGGCGTCGGTTTGCAGACCGACGATGAGTTCATTGGCGCGGTCGATGTAGCCGGGCGCGTGTGCGGTAATGGACGCTGCACGGTCGGCGGAAACGTCGAGGACGCCCTTTTCGCGCTCGGCCTTAAGCAGAACCGAAAGCGTGTTCCACAAAGCCTGGGTTCGTGCAGTCGGCCCCGCGAGGAACGAATTGTCGCCTTCGTACGGCGTGTAGTTGAGCTGGATGAAGCTGCGCACGTCCACCGACGATTGCCACGGGCCCTCGACAAAACCTGCCCAGGGGTCTGCTTTCCATTCATGCGAGACTACGTTCATTCTGAAACTCCATCTATCTAGTTTGCTAGTACCGCTTGTGGCGGCGCGTTACGAATCGATACTTCCAGTCGGCGGATACGCTCGACCTGTCTTTTTCCGTTTGATCTACAGTTCTTCTCGCTCATTGTTCGAGCGAGGCGCATCACCTTTGGAGCCCCATCAAGCGGCGCGCAAAAGTCCCTGCTGATGCAGCCCGGCAATGCGAATCGCGTCACGCGCGATCATCGCTTCCTCGTCCGTCGGGATGACCCACGCCTGGGTGTGTGAGCCGCGGTCGATTCGCCCGCATGCGCCACCCACCATCCGGCGATTCGTCTGGGCGTGCAGGACGAAAGAGAAGGCGCGAAGGCGGTTGAGCACCATCTCCCTCAAGCGCGCCGAATTCTCGCCAATGCCACCGGTGAAGATGACGCCGTCGAAGCGGGTCAGCGATGTCGCGAGCGCACCGATATAGCGCACGACGCGGTGAGTAAATACATCGAGGGCGAGCTCCGCGCTCTGATCGCCAAAATCGGCTGCATCCTCGAGCGTCCTGAAGTCGCTCGACAGTTCAGAGATGCCGAGCAATCCCGAGTCGCGATTCAAGAGGGCTTCGACACCTGCGAGGTTCAACTGCGCGACACGCCCGATCTGCGCTGCAGCGCCGATGTCCAGATCGCCCGAGCGCGTGCCCATGACGAGGCCCTCGAGCGGGGTGAACCCCATCGTCGTATCGCAGCTTTTGCCGTTACGCACCGCGCAGGCCGAAGCGCCGTTGCCGAGGTGGACAATCACCAGTCCGTGATCGTCAGGGTCGAGGCCAAGCAGTTCGACGGCCCGCTCCGAAACATAGCGGAAGGACGTGCCGTGAAAACCGTAGCGGCGGATTCCGTGATCGCGATAGAAGCGCTGGGGAATCGCGTAGGTGAACGCTTCGACGGGCATGGTCTGATGAAACGCCGTATCGAAGACCGCGACCTGCGGTATCGACGGAAGGAGTTCGCTGCAGGCACGAATGCCGAGCAGATTCGCCGCGTTGTGCAAGGGCGCGAAATCAGTGCACGCCTCGATATTGCGAATGACTTCGGGCGTGATGCGAGCTGATTCGGTGAAGCGCTCGCCGCCGTGCACGACACGGTGACCGACTGCTCTCACGCGCTTGATCCAGCCGTTGCTTTTCACGAGCGAGAGGATCGCGCGGAGCGCGTTCTGGTGTCCGGTGCTGGTGAGTTCTTCGGTGAATCTTTCACCGTTCTGCCGAACGATCAGCCGGGCCGGTCCAGACGTGCAGAGTGATTCGGCGATACCACTGAGCAGCGGGCTGCTGCCGTCAGCCGGCAGCAGCTTGAACTTCACCGACGACGATCCGCTGTTTACGACGAGCACAAGTGGTTGTTGGTCTGACATGGTGGTACCCAGGAATTCAAAACGGTTCTTTGCCCAGGGCAGGCGAGGTGAGCGCCCCCGCAGTGAAGGCGCGGGGGCTGCACCTGGCTTGCACCTGAAAGGTGTTGTTACTTCCATCCTCGGTCGGGCGTTATGCCTGGCCGCCGGCAGCTTGCAGCGGAGCAGAGGCGGGCCGAGGGGGGCGGATAAACAGCACGATCGAGAGAGACACGGCGCACAGGGCGATGATCGCGAAGAAGGTGCCTTGCAGACCGCCACCCAATATCCCGATGAGTGCGCCAGTCAGCGCGCTGAGACCGAAGCCCTGATAGACCAGGCCGTAGATCTGGGTGACATTCTTCACACCGAAGTAGTCGCCGACCATTGCCGGATAGACCGTCAGGCATCCACCGAAGCTGAAGGTGATCGCCGCCATGGAGACGAGGAAAATCGGCTTCGAAAGCGGAGCGAAGAGCAGGAGACACACGCCGCTCAGCATCAACACCAGTGCGAGAGCGATAGCAGGCTTGCGGCCGACGTGGTCGGACCCGGGGCCCAGGATCAACCGCCCGGCGATGTTGGCCAGCGCCATGATCGAGACTGCTTCCGCAGCTTCCGCGGCAGTGAGGTCGACGAGACGAATGCCGACGTCGGTTGCGATGCTGATGGAATAAAGACCGCCCATGCAGGTGGTGAACAGCATCACGAAGATAAGGTACGCCTGCGGCATGCGAAGGACTTCGCGCAGGCTATAGCCCGTCTTCGCGGGGGCACCGGCTGTGTCCTGCGGAGCGCTGGTGAGCAGCGGGGTAATGCCAATGAGCAAAACGGAAATCAGGATTCCCCAGAACGCGAACGCACTCGATACGCCGAATTCGTGGAGCAATGCGACGTTGACGTACTTGAAGACAAAGCTGCCCAGTCCGTATGCGCTGATCGAAAGTCCGGAAATCAGGCCCTTGCGCTCCGGCATCCAGCGAATCATGTTGGAGAGCGTGAGCATGTAGCTGACACCGTTGGCAAAGCCGACCATGACGCCCGCGGTCAGATACAGTTGCCAGAGGGAGCTGACACGGGAGGCGAGAAACAACCCGGCGACGAGCAGGATGGCTGAGCCGATAACCGTTTTCCGGATGCCGAACTTGCGCTCAAGCGGGCCGGAAGCAGACGCCCCGAGCGCGAGAAAAACGGTAGTGAAGGCGAAGGTGAGTGCGACCTTGCCGAGCGGCCAGCCGAACTGGGTGACCAAAGGCTGGTTAAAGAGACTCCATGTATAAATGGAGCCAAGCACGAGTTGCGCGACAAGCGTGCCGAGCAGGACGACCCATGGCCGTTTGGAGTTAGAGATCTGATTCATGAAGTTTCCGTTCTTCACTGAAGGCGAGTGATAGCGTTCTTGCAGTGCATGAGCTGGACAAGCGCGTGGCGTTAGCGAGTAAAATTTTCTTTGAACAATGCATAGGTATCCTTAATACAAATGTTTCGACTGCGCCCTTGATAGACATTCGCGCCGACACACGGACTCGCGCCGGCGGAATTCGCCGGATTCGCTGCTTTTGTCCTTGGCAAAGGCTCGGTGAGATAGCGGCCGTATCTGCCAAATCCGACTGCTACCTCGTTGCTGCTGCAAAACGGAAAATGCGGGTACGGATCTGGTAGTGACTCGCTTCGGCGTGAAGCGTCATTCAGATCGCGTTATGTGGCGACGCACCGTAGTTGATAAATCAACTATAGGCTTGTCTGTAAGGAATTTGTATGTGTCACCGCGTCGCAATCTCTTATTTGGCAGCGACAAGTTCGCGGTTGTTACCGGAAGCGTCAATTGATGGGCGAATGATCCGTGATACTGAACGCGTCCTTGTGCGGAAAGTTAGCTAACCAGAATTCAGGCGAGGCAGCCTTTTCCGTCGATGTGCGCTGGCGGGAAGCCTCCGCCCGGCTTCGCTGACCCGGAACACCGGCGCCGGACATGAACGACCGCTCGCTCAAGCGCAAGTCCGCTTGCCTGTGCGCGACGCGTTGTCGCGAGCATCGGCGGTGCGGCAACAGCTGTTTTGGTCACTCACGGAGCGTGCCGAGCCACGAACAGCCATGCGGGATCGGAAAAATGGGTGCCGCGATCGCATTTGCGTTTTCGCGTTGCGCGGAAACCGGAGCTTCTCTCCAGGCGTTCTCACGTCCGAACAAGCACGTTCTGGCTGGTAGTGACCCGAAATCGATACGCGCGCGATTCGGCGATCAACGAGGGAAAGAGCGTCCCGACCCTGCGAACGCTTTGATGGGGTGAGCGAGTCGTCGAGCGCAAGAACGAGGTCGTCACGACACTCGGGAGATCAACGGCGGCCGGCAGGGGAGCAGCGCCCCATGGCTGAACCTGGGACGCAAATCAGATTCTGAGGTGGTCGAGGACGCGGGGCGAGCGGCTGGAGAAGGTAAGCCCCGAAACGCCGATACACGAGCCACCGAACGGTACGACGATGGCTCGCGCATTCGCGGCACACGCGTCAGACGCTTTCCCAGCCGGAGGCGGTTAGCACCTTGTCCAGAAGATAGCGTAACGTCGCAACTTCTGAGTCATCGAGGCAGCTGTACAGGTCCTGGTCGCGAATCTTCATCGTCGGCCCGACTTTCCTGAAGACTTTCTTGCCCGAGGCGGTCAGCGAGATGATCACACTGCGACCATCCTGACGATTGCTTCCGCTCGCGACCATCTCCCTGGAAAGGAGGGCCTCGACTGTACGGCTCGCCTGACCTTTATCGAGGTTGGCTCGCCGCGATATATCCATGAGGGTCTGCGGGCCGAACGTGCCGATGACGGCGATCACATTCGCCTCCGGATAAGGCAGACCCAGCTGCTCGCGAGCCAATTCGCTGCTCTTGCGATCAGCGATTCTGTTCAGCGCTTTCAGACGGTACGTCAGAGACTGGGTGGGCGACTCAGGGTGTTCCATAGGCATCGCTCGGAAAATTTAAGGTGCTGTTACGGTTCCAGGATGCTATGTTGGACGGACCATGGCGGGAGGTCAACGTTGCCGTAAAACGGCGGGCCTTGAAAACGTGATCCAGGGAAAGGTCTGCAACGATTCGACGAGCGTCCGGCAAGAGTCCTCACAGGCTACCGCCGATGATAGACGTTGGATCCTGGCCGCCGGGACGCTTCCGCGCTCGCCGGAGGCCGGACTCCTCACCCAGGAGGGGGCACATGACGATTCCCGACACGCGGGCCAAAATCGTCGATTCGGGCACCTGGCGCTTCCGTGCCGGCATCGGCGTCTTCGTGCTGGCCTACGCGGCCTGGGTGCTCGTCCCTCTCGCAGCCCTTGCCGGCATATCTGCCGCTGGCATCGCGACGCTGACCGGCGCGATCGTGGTTGCCAACAAACTTATGCTGCTGGCCTGTGTCGCGGTCATGGGCAAGCCCGGATTCGAGCGGCTGAAGGTTCACCTGTTGCGCCACTTCAGGCCGCTTTTCCCCGCCGATACCGTGGGGCCGGTGCGCTACGCCATCGGCCTCGTGATGTTCTGCCTGCCTCTGGTGTCAGGCATGCTAGAGCCCTACGTGGATGCGATCTGGCCCGGGCTGCTGCCACATCGGTGGGAGGTGCAGTTGCTTGGCGACCTGATGCTGGTTGCCAGCTTCCTGGTGCTCGGCGGCGATTTCTGGAACAAGTTTCGAGCGCTGTTCATCCGTTCCGCGAGAGTGGTGGATGACGGCGAATCCCGGTCTCGCGGATGACCCAAACTGCTGATTGACGGCAACCTGCGTCGCCTGAGCCCTTTCGACCGCTGCTGCGAACGATCGCTTCTGGGTCACCGGCTGGAATTTCGTTGCCGAGGTGACCCTCGCGTTTCTCGCGCTTCTCGCGCTCGGACGAATGCCATCGGCGCCTTTCCGGATATCGATGTTAAATACTGCTAACGAGTTTGCGAGGCAGGTGCCGTGAATGTCGATCTTTCCGGGCATCGCGATCGTCCTGACGGTGCTCCCTGGATTGATGGAGCGGAAGCGGCGGGGTGTGCGCGCGAGTGGGGTGTAAATATTGGGCATGGCGGAACGGGACAGCGAAACGCAACATGCGCGAGCGCGCGGAAGAAGGGGGATCGTCACGCCCGGGTACGACAGGTCGAAAAAAGGGTAAGCGTGGGCGCGGCATCACGGCGTGCGCTGGCTCATCGTCCGCAGCCACTTGCCGGGTGCGGTGTCGCGCCTTCGGGTGCGCCACGCAGCCGACCGTATTGCCCGCACCGGCAACATGGCTATTCCCTCATGGATAGTCCCTATGCAGCCGGGCGTCCCGCATGCCGTTATCGGTAACGATGCGCGCTCTTGCGCGCCGGCCCACTCGCTACGCTACGGACACGCCATGCTAAAGAACGTCACTATCCGCGGTGGACTTACCTTTGTTATCGGCAGCTTCATCGCGTTCCTGTTGATCATGATCGGGGTGGCCTACGGTTCGTTGAAGCTGACGAACGACAGCCTCACTGAAATCCGTGCAGGTGCGCAGTCGCTCGTTGCACTCAAGACGAGTTCGGAGAAGTTGCTGCAGGTGCGTCTCGCGCTTGGCGGCTATGAGACGCTCTTCAACGTCGGCAAGGCCACGCCGCAGATGCTCGATCAAGCCCATCACGTGCTCGCCGATTCGAACGATCAGTTCCGCAGCTACAGCGCGGGCCCGTTTGCCGGCGACGAAGCCCGGCTCGTGCAGGCGGTTGCGCAGACGCGCGCGGCGCTCGTCGATCAGGCGCTGGAGCCGGAGTACAAGGCACTGGTCGACGATGATTTCAGCACCTTCCGCACGATCCAGGGTGAAACCGCCAATCGTTACTACGCCGACTACGCCAAGGCGATCGACGCGCTCGAACAATGGCACGTCACGCAAGAGCAGCGCGAGGCCGACACCGCAGCGCAACGCTTCAACGTCTCGGTCATCGTGTTTGGTGTGATCGGCGTCGTGGGCATCGCACTTGGGCTCATTGCGCGCGCGGGTCTCTCGACGGCCGTCATCAAGCCTGTGAATCAGATGATCCGTCACTTCCAGCGCATCGCGGCAGGCGATCTGGGCGTGGACGTGCGCGTGCGCTCGACCAACGAGATGGGCCAGTTGCTCGGCGCGCTCATGCAGATGCGCGACGGGCTGACGGGTACCGTTTCGCGCGTGCGCGGCAGCACGCAGGAGATCGCGCTTGGCGCGAACCAGATCTCGGCGGGCAACGCCGACCTGTCCAGCCGCACGTCGCAGCAGGCCGCCGCGCTCCAGGAGACGGCGGCGAGTCTCCATGAATTGTCGGGCACGGTGCGCCAGAACACGGCGAGCGCGAAAGAGGCGAGCGGTCTTGCGCAGGGCGCGCTCGACACGGTCTCGCACGGCGCGGACGTCGTTGCGCGCGTGAACGTGACGATGAACGAGATCTCGGCGTCGTCGCGCAAGGTGGAGGAGATCACCGGCATCATCGAGGGCATCGCGTTCCAGACCAACATTCTCGCGCTCAATGCGGCCGTCGAAGCGGCGCGCGCGGGCGAGCAGGGACGCGGCTTCGCCGTGGTCGCGAGCGAAGTGCGCAGCCTCGCTCAGCGCTCGGGGACTGCGGCCAAGGAAATCAAGGAACTGATCTCCGCTTCCGTCGCGACGGTTGGATCGGGCGCGCGGCTCGTCGAAGACGCGCGCGACACGATGGACGCCGCGCGTACCGCCGTCTCGCACGTGAACGACATCATGCGCGAGATTGAAGCGGCGACGCTCGAACAGAGCGACGGCATCGAGCAGGTCAATCACGCGATCGCGCAGATCGACGAAGCCACGCAGCGTAACGCGGCGCTTGTGGAAGAGGTGGCGGCGTCGGCGCAGTCGCTCGAGTCACAGGCGGAAGTGCTGCGCGATGCGGTGGCCGTGTTCAAGGTGAGCGACGGTGCGCGGAGCCGGTGACGTTCAAGGCGCGCGGCGGCCTGAGCGGAAATGAAGGATTTGCTCTGGCATCCGAACAATACGGCGCTCGACTGAGCGCCGTATTGCCGACACCTGAACACAGCAGCAGAAAAAGCGCCTGAATAAAGAAAATGACGCATTCCCGCGAGGGAGTGCGTCATTGTCGATGGTGCTGCTTTGTTCGTAGCTTATTTGCTACTTATTCGCTGCTTTGTGCGTTGCTTCATTCGTTGCTTCATTCGTTGGTAGGCTCGATTGGACTCGAACCAACGACCCCCACCATGTCAAGGTGGTGCTCTAACCAGCTGAGCTACGAGCCTGTCGAGGCGCGAATTATAGAGACACTCGTGTGCGCTTGCAAGCGCTTTTCGAGCATCGCCATTCAGGCCGCTTCGCGCGCGAGGTCGCGCAGGTTGCGTGTCGCGTCGACGAGCACCTCGCGCGCTATGCGTGCGCGCTTGCCGATCAGCGCTTTGGCGCTGCGCATGTCACGTCCCTGATTCACCGTGATCGCACCCACCACGGCGCCATCGCCGTCGAGGCCGAAGAGCACGCACGGCGGCGCGGCGAGCGAGCCGCGCGCGAGCCATTCGGGCGCAGCCATGTCGCCCGCGAACTGGATGTTCAGGCCGCACTGGTCGGTCCAGAACCAGGGCGCGTCGGCGGATTCGGGCTCCGATTCGGGATCAAGCGCGAGCATCGCGCGTGCAGCCGTCACGGCCTGGCGGTTCGCGTTCTCCCAGGTTTCCTCGCGCACGGCGCGGCCGTTCGGGGCGCGGCGGCAGGCGGCGTCGCCGGCCGCGTAGATGTCGGGATGCGACGTGCGGCACTGCGCATCGACGACGATCCCGTTGTCGATGTCGAGCCCGGCCATGCGCGCGAGCGTCGTCTCCGGTTCGACGCCGATGCCGTAGATCACGGCATCGCCCGCGCAACGCGTGCCGTCCTGCAGCGTCAGCACGATTTCATCCCCTTCACGCGCGGCCGAAACGATCGGCACGCCAAGATGCAGCGAGACGCCGCGCGCGCGATGAACGTCGCAGAGGTGCTCGCTTAGCATGGGCGGCGAGCAGCGCATCATCGCCCGCGGGGCCTGTTCGATCACCGTGGCCTCGGCGCCGAGATCGACCGCGCTCGATGCCAGTTCCAGGCCGATCACGCCCGCGCCGACCAGTAGCACGCGGCGTCCGGGTTTAAGCACAGCGTGCAGGCGGCGTGCGTCGTCGAGCGTGCGCAGCGTGTGGATGCCGTCGCCGAGCGCGTCGAGCATCGGCAGGCGGCGCACCCGTGCGCCGGTGGCGAGCAGGAGCTTGTCGAAGACGATCGTCGTGCCGTCCTGCAGCGCGAGGGTGCGCGCGTGCGGATCGAGTCCCACGACCGGCACGCCGAGACGCAGTTCGATCGACTGTTGCTGATAGAAGTCGTCGGCGTGGATCGCACAGCGCGCGGTATCCGGCTGCAACAGGACGTCCTTCGAGAGCGGCGGGCGCTCGTAGGGCGCGTGTGGTTCGTCGCCGATCAGCACGACGCGGCCCGTGTAACCCTGGCGGCGCAGTTCCGCCGCCGCGGTGGCGCCGGCCTGGCCCGCGCCGACGATGGCAATGGTCGATGCGCTCATCGTGCGTGCTCCATTACAGATGCAGGCCGCCCGCCGCGTGACGGATGCCGCGTATGCCGAGACCGGCGTCGGCGTTGATCATCACGCCGCTCAGCACGCGGTTGTTCGCGCGCGAGGCGAGCATGACGTAGGGGCCGGTGAAATCGGCGGGTTCCGGGAAAAACTGCAACGGCAGGATGCTGGCGATGGCCTCGGGCGTGCGCGAGTCCATGATGCGCAGATCTTGCTGACCGAGCGAAGCAGGGCCGCGCAGGTCGCTAGCCATGCCGCACGGACCGACGCCGTTCACGCGCACTTTCGGTGCGAGTTCATAGGCGAGCTGGCGGATGATGCCCACGGCCGCGTGTTTGCTCGCGGTATACAGCGGGCCGCCGCCGCCGGGGTAGAACGACGAGTTCGACAGCGTGAAGATCATGCTGCCCTCCGATGCGATGAGCGCGCGTGCCGCCGCCCTGGCGCCGAGCAGATAGCCCTTCACGTTGATCGAGAAGAGTTCGCCGAAGCCGCTGTCGAGCTGCTCGGGCGTGAGATCGACGAGGCTCGACGCATGATCCCAGATCGCCGCATTGCCGATGAAGGTATCGAGCTTGCCGAACGCTTCAACGGCGGCGTTCACGGCGCGTTCATTGTCGGCGTAAGACGTGACGTCGCCTTGCACCGCGACGACTTCGCTCGCGCTGAAACGCTCGCGCAGCGCGGCGACCTTTTGCGCCGACCGTTCCAGCACGGCCACGCGCGCGCCTTCCGCGAGAAAACGCTCGACGAGCGCGAGTCCGAGACCCGATCCGCCGCCCGTGATCAACGCGACGTCATTGTCGAGCCAGCCCCCGGCGTCTTTCATGCTCATGCCGCCTCCGGCACGTCGACATACACGGCGCCGTCCATCAGAGTGACCGGGAACGTCGCGAGCGGATCGGTGGCGGGCTGGCACAGCGCACGGCCGGTCTTCAGACAGAAACGCGCGGCGTGCAGCGGACATTCGACCGTCGCATCGTCCTCGATATAACCTTCGGACATCGAAGCATTGCCGTGAGAGCAGCGGTCGTTCAGCGCAAAGAGTTCGCCGTTCACCTTGAACACTGCAATAGCGGCGGACGGGCCGTCCACCTTGATCGCTTCGCCATCGGACAACGCGTCGTCCTGGCAGACAAAGATTCGAGCCATGATCAGAAAAGCACACTCAGGTTATGGGAGGACAACACCGCCTGATCGAGCGTGATCTCGCGATGGCACAGTTGCCAGCCTGCGGCGGTGTCGGCGCGGCGCACGCGGTCGAGGCGGCAGCCCACGTAAAACGTTTCGTCGCGTTCCTTCTGCGACCGGTAGAGGATGTAGTTCACGCGCGCCTCGAATTCGCCCGGCGTGTCCGTCGCGGCGACGCGCAGGTTCGAAACGCAGTGGCGCGTGCGCGAGGGCGGCTCTTCCGCCCATGCCATGCCGGTTTCGAGCCGCGCTACGCGGCGTTCGAGCTGGAAGCGCGTGTCGTTGAAGATCCACGTGGTGGGCGGCTGCACGCCGCGGCGGCGGTCGCGCGTCTGCGCGTTCACGGTCGTGCGCATCGTGTAGTGAATGTCTTCGGCGAGCAGGTCGATCCAGTCGCGAAAGCGCCATTCGTCGAGCAGCGCGGCTTCGTGGAAAAGGAACTGCTCGATGTCGTGGTGCAGTTCCAGCGCGACGCGTGTGTCCTTGCCGGTCGCGCGTTGGGCCACTTCACTCATTTGAGCACCTCCGCTTCATAGCGCTGCGTGCGCTCGTTGATTTCGTCCCACGTTTCGGAGAGCAGCAGGTCGGCCCAGTAGCGATACAGGCCGCGTGCTGCGGTCTCGGAGAAGATGTAGTTCGTGATGCCTGGAATGCCATCGTCGCGGATGCGTTCCTGGCCGAGGCCTTGCTCCATGCACAGCTTCGATTTACGCGCGCGATGTCCGCGCAGCACCTTCTGCACTTCGGCCCAGTTCTCCGAATCGTCCTGTTCGAGAAAACCGGCCGGACCGAACGCGCGCGTCGCGCTGCGTTCGAAGGCGGCTTTCACTTCGTCGGAGGCGTCTTTATCGGCGATACAGAACGCCCACACCTCGACCTGGTTCGGTCCGCGCGGATGCCACACGCGCAGTGTTGCCGTGCCGTTGAGCCAGGAAAGCGTCGGGAACAGGTTGTTGTGGCCCGCGAGTCGAAGCGCTCGCACCTTGCCAAGACGCGCTTCTGCTTCTTCGTAGGTGTCACGGAAGTACTGTGAAACTTCGCCGTCCACCCAGACGTTCGCGTCCGGCTTTTCGGTGAAAAAGAAGCCGCTGCCGTGGCCGCGCTCGCCGTATTGCAGCGCGTCCTTCGCGGTTTCCCAGACGGGGCGTGCGGTCTGGCCCGCGCCGAGCGCCTTGTCCGTGTCGTTTTCTTTCGCGCCGAGCACCTGTACCGCCGATGCGTGCGAAAACAGCGCGTGATACTGGTCGCTCGCGAACTGCTCGGCCGGGAATTTCCAGTTGCAGTCGATCACCCACTTGTGCACGCCGCCGACGATCTCGGTGCCGCCCTCGCGGCGGTCGAGCACGCCGTCGAGGTACCATGCGATGTCGCCCATGTACGTTTCGAGGTCGGGCGCGTCGGCATCCCAGTTGCCGAAAATGAGGCCTTTGTATACGGCGACGCGCGTCACTTCCTGGAGGCCCCACTTCTCTTTGCACAGGCCTTGCGGATAGGCGCGCGGCTCCAGCGGCACGTCGATCAGTGCACCGTCCACGCCATACGACCAGCCGTGATACGGGCACGTGAACGCGCGCGCATTGCCGGAATCGGCGAAGCTCACGCGCATCGAGCGATGGCGGCACTGGTTGAGGAAGGCCTTGATTGAACCGTCTTTCTGGCGGACCACGACGATGGGGTCTTCGCCCATGTACGTGTTGAAAAAGTCGCCCGCTTTCGGTATTTGACTGACGTGCGCGAGAAAGAGCCAGCAGCGGCCGAACACGCGTTCGAGTTCGAGTTCGTAGATGGCGGGGTCGGTGTAGATCGACGGCGTGACGCGACCATTGCGTGCGTCGACCAACGCGTCGATGTCGATGTTTGTGGACATGCGAGTCTCCTGTCGATGGGACCTGGCGCTTTAGCGCTTGATCCCAGCCCATGCAAAGCTCCGTGGCATTTCGTCCCGGTGGGGAATGCAACCGGATCATCGTTGTCGCCCCGGTCAAAGTGAAATATTTTGTTTGTTGGCAGTTAGACGTTTGAACGATAATTACGCATGGAACTGAGACACCTGCGCTATTTCATTGCCGTTGCCGACGAGTTGAGCTTCACGCGCGCCGCGCTTCGACTCCACACCGCGCAGCCGTCGCTTAGCCAGCAGATACGCAATCTGGAGGACGAGGTCGGCACACCGCTCCTCGAACGCACGCGCCGCAAAGTCGAACTCACCGAGGCGGGCAAAGTGTTTCTTGCCGAGGCGCGTCTCGTGGTGGCGCAAGCCGACCGCGCGGTGGCGCGGGCACGCCAGGCGGGACAGCAGGGGCTCGCGACGGTGACGATCGGCTTCGTGCCTGCCGCGGAAATCCGCATCTTTCCCGCGATCCTGCCGCGTCTGCGAATGCGTTTTCCCGATGTGAACGTCGAGTTGCGCAGCCTGCCCACCGCGGATCAGGAGCAGGCGCTTCTGCGTGGGGACATCGACGTGGCATTCATGCGTCGTCCTGTGCATTCGCCTTTGCTGAAGAGCGAGATTGTGTTGACCGAGCCGCTCGTGGTGGTGTTGCCGAGCGCGCATCCGCTCGCGAAGCTCGAGCGCATTCCGCCCGCGAAGCTCAACGGCGAGCCGTTCATCAACACGCATTCATCGTTTTCGGGGGAACTGCATAGCGTCGTCGAAGGCTGGTTCGACGCACACGCGCTGCACCGCAAGGTCGAGCAGGTGGCGACCAATATTCTCCTGAACCTGAACCTCGTGGGCATGGGGCTCGGCTATGCGCTGCTGCCTGCCTATGTCGGCTCGCTGACGAGCAGCGCGATCTGCACACGTGAACTGGAAAGCGAGCCGCCCACGATCGACCTGCTGATGGTGACGCGCAACGAGCCGCATGGGGCCGAGCTTCAGGGACTGCTCGATATCGTGCGCGAAAATGCTGCCGCGTCTTGAGGTGCGGCGCGCTCAGCGTTTCGTCGCGGGCTTGTCTTCCGGTGCTTCGAGCGCCGTCACCATTTCTTCGGCCGCGCGCTGCAATTCAGGCAGGAACCGGCGCACGGCCTCCGCTGGGTTGATGGCCTGCTCCAGGTAGACCACGTTCAGGCTCGCCAGCACGCGGCCGTGCGCCTCGATCGCCACGGCCAGCGCACCGATCTTGCGCTGGTCGGACCAGTCGCCGTGATTCGAGCCGAAGCCGTCCGCGCGCGTCTGCCGGATCAGGTTGCGGATAAACGCGTCGTCGAGCGCGAGCTTCTGCTGCTGTTCGCCGCCCGCGCCCGAGCGCAGCACGTCGAGGATGTCCTCGCGTTCGGGTTCCGGGCAGGTCGCAAAGTAGACACGCCCCGCTGCCGTCAGCAGCATCGGCAGACGGCGGCCCACCATCGCGCGGTGAAACGAAAGCGGGCTGAAGCGGTGCGTCGTCTCGCGCACGATCATCGCGTCGCCGTCGGGCGTCGTCAGGTCCGAGGGCCACACGATGCGCTGAAGCATCTTCGCCATGATCGGCGGCGCGATCGTCGCGATGTGCTCGTCGTCCGTGAAGCCCTCGCTCAGCGCGCGCACGTTCAGCGTGAGGCGGAAACTGTCGTCGGAATCGCTGCGCCGCACAAACCCTTCTTCCACGAGCGTCTCCAGCAAACGCCGCACCGTCGTGCGGTGCAGACCCGTCGTCTCGCTCAACTGCTGGCTCGTCGCGCGGCCGTTTTCCATCGCGTTGAGCGCTTGCAGTACCTGCAGGCCGCGTGCGAGGCCACGCACGTTTGCATACTTCGTCATATCTCAAATTCCCCTGCCAAATCAGCGATGTGCATTCTATGCACATTTTTCTGAAAATGTTGAGCCAGCTCCAGGCCACACCTAGACTCGCTGAACATTTACCGGCCTGCGGCACTACGCCTCACCCGGACTGCCAGTCCCCGCCGGGACCTTTCAGCATCCGCAGCGGCCGTCGAGCCGAGCGAGCCAGGAGACACATGAATACCCCCAACGATCAGGCGGTGGATTCCTTCCGTTCCCGCGTCGAGGCGACCGATGTCGCCATCATCGGCGCGGGCCCCGTCGGCCTCATGATCGCCAACATTCTCGGCCGCGAGGGCGTGCGTGTCACGGTGATCGAAAAGCTCGAACAGATCATCGATTACCCGCGCGCCATTGGTCTGGATGACGAAGCATTGCGCGTTTTCCAGTCGGTCGATCTCGTGCGCGAACTGCTGCCGCACACCACGCCCGACCACTGGATGCGTTTCGTCACGAAGGACGGCCACTGCTTCGCATCGATCGAGCCGCGCACCGACGAATTCGGCTGGTCGCGCCGCAACGCGTTTCTTCAGCCGACCGCGGACCAGGTGCTCTACGAAGGCCTCAAGCGCTTCGACGGCGTGCAGGTCCTGCTGGGCCACTCGGTCGACTCGTTCACACAGGATGAAACCGGCGTGAGCATCGACGTCACGGGCGCGGATGGCGCGCGCCGCACGATCCGCGCAGCGTACATGGTCGGCGCGGACGGCGGCAACAGTTTCGTGCGCCGCGCGCTGAACGTGCCGTTCGAAGGCCGCACGAAGCCGAATCAGTGGATCGTCGTGGACGTGCGTAACGATCCGGTCGGCTCGCCGCACATCTACATGCATTGCGATCACACGCGGCCTTATGTGTCGGCCGCGCTGCCGCACGGCATCCGCCGCTTCGAATTCATGGTGATGCCTGGCGAGACGGAAGAAGAGCTGTCGAAGCCTGAAAACATGGCGGCGCTGATCCGCAAGGTCGTCGCGGATCCGGAAAGCGTCGATTACATCCGCAAGCGCGTCTATACGCACAACGCGCGACTCGCGTCGACGTTCCGCGTGGACCGCGTCCTGCTGGCCGGCGACGCCGCGCACATCATGCCCGTCTGGCAGGGCCAGGGTTACAACAGCGGCATCCGCGATGCGAGCAACCTCGGCTGGAAACTCGCGATGGTCGCGAAGGGGCTCGCCGATGGCCGCCTGCTCGACTCCTATACCGTCGAGCGCCGGGCGCATGCACGTTCGATGATTCACCTCTCCGAAGTCGCGGGCGACATCTTCGCGCCGACCACGCGCTTTGGCGCGCGGTTCCGCGACGTGTTCGTGAAGTCGCTGAACCATTTCCCGTCGGTCAAGCGCTACTTCGTCGAAATGCGATTCAAGCCGATGCCGCGCTATGAAGCGGGCGTCGTGCTGCTGCCGCCGCCGAAAGAAACGGGCGGCTGGCTCGCGCGCCTGCTCGAACGCTCGGGCAATTCGGCGCCGGGCCGTCTGCTCGGCCTGATGAGCGAGAAGCGCGATTCGCTGATCGGTCGCCTCGCGTACGGTCCCGATCCGCTCGCCGCTTCCCCCGTGGGCCGAATGTTCATCCAGCCGCGTGTGTGTCTTGCCGATGGCCGCGTCGTGCTGCTCGACGACGCGATCGGCAACGGCTTCGCCGTGCTCGCCTGGGGCGCGGACCCGACCTTCGGCCTCACGCCAGAGGCGCGTGCGCTGTGGGAGCGTCTGGGCGCGCGTTTCGTGATCGCGAAGCCGGACGTGCAGCTCAATTACACCGACGACGTGCCCGAAGGCGTGCTCGCCATCGGCGACGTCACGGGCCGGCTGAAGGACTGGTTCACGCGTATTCCGGAATCGGTGGTGCTGCTGCGTCCGGACCGTTTCGTTGCGGGCGTGTGCACACCGCAGCAGGTCTCGGGCGCCATCGTCGAACTCGCGGGCAAGCTCGGTGCGAACGCCGTCGCCGGTTTGCCGTCGTCACAGCATATCGGACGAGATCAGGTCGCCGTTACACAAGAAGCAGGAGCATAAATTAGTATGCCTATTCATCTCGAATGTCTTTCGCACACACCGTTGCACGGTTATTACGATCCGTCGCCGGAAGTCGTTGCGGAAGTCGAACGCGTGGGCCGCGCGGCGCGCGACCGCGTCGAAGCGTTTGCGCCCGACCTGATCGTGGCGTTCGCGCCCGACCATTACAACGGCTTCTTTTACGACGTGATGCCGCCGTTCTGCATCGGCGCGCGCGCTGAAGCGATCGGCGACTTCAAGAGCATGGCTGGCACGCTGCCGGTGCCGGAAGATCTCGCACGAGCGCTCGCGCAAAACGTGCTGGCCGCGGATATTGACGTTGCGCTCTCGTATCGCATGCAGGTCGATCATGGCTGCGCGCAGGCACTTGAAGTGCTCACGGGCGGACTCGACCGCTATCCGGTCATTCCGGTGTTCATCAACTCGGTGGCGCCGCCCATGGCGACGCTGCGTCGCGCGCGCCTGCTCGGCGACGCGATCGGCCGCTTCTTCGCGCGCACGGATAAGCGCGTGCTTTTCGTCGGGTCTGGCGGTATTTCGCACGAGCCGCCGGTGCCTGAACTCGCTGGCGCGATGCCTGAGGTTCAGGAGCGGCTCATCGCCGGACGCAATCCGACTCCGGAGTCGCGCGCCGCGCGCCAGGCGCGCACGGTGGCCGCCGCGAAGTCGTTCACGGCGGGCGACAGCCATCTGCATGCGCTCAATCCCGAATGGGATCGCGCGTTTCTCGCGACGCTCGCTTCCGGCGAACTGACCGTGGTGGACGGCATGACCAATGAAGCGATCACGCGCGATGGCGGGAAGTCGGCGCATGAGATTCGCACGTGGGTGGCCGCGTTCGGGGCGCTCGCTGCGTCTGGCCCGTATCGCGCGTCGCTCGATTACTACCGCGCGATTCCCGAGTGGATCGCGGGCTTTGCCACCATGCACGCGACGTCGGCGGCATGACGGAACGCATCAAGGAGAACGCGATGTCTAATTCGAACCTCGTGACGACGCTAGCCGCGCGCCTGCGCGCCGCCGAAGCCTCGCGTAACACGATCGTCCCCGTGCGCGGCGAAATCGCCCCCGACGACATGACCACCGCCTACGCCGTGCAGCAGGCCAACGTGGACCTGCGTGTGGCGAACGGCGAGCGCATCGTGGGCCGCAAGATCGGCCTCACCTCGCTTGCGGTGCAAAGGCAGCTCGGCGTCGACCAGCCCGACTTCGGCGCGCTGTTCGCATCGATGGCGTACGGCGACGGCGAACCGATCCCGCTTTCGCAGCTGATCCAGCCGAAGGTCGAAGCGGAAATCGCGCTCGTGCTCGAGCGCGACCTCACGCACGACAGGCACACCTTCGTCGACATCATCAACGCAAGCGCCTACGCACTGGCCGCCATCGAAGTGGTGGACAGCCGCATCGCGAACTGGGACATCCGCTTCGTCGATACCGTGGCCGACAACGCATCGAGCGCGCGCTTCGTGGTGGGCAGCCGCCCGGTGCCGCTCTCGCGGATCGATCTCACGGCGTGCGCGATGGAACTCTCGCGCGACGGCGAAGTGCTCTCGCGCGGCAACGGCGCGGCGTGCCTCGGCAATCCGCTGAACGCAGCCGTGTGGCTCGCCGACCGCATGGCGCAGCTCGGCACGCCGCTGCGCGCGGGCGACGTCGTGCTCACCGGCGCGCTCGGGCCGATGGTGGCCGTCACGGAAGCGGGCACGTTTACCGCACAGATCGAAGGGCTCGGCAGCGTCCGCGCCACTTTTACTGCCTGATCAGGGAACATAAATGGCTTCGCAAAAACTCAAGGCCGCGATCATCGGATCGGGCAACATCGGCACCGACCTCATGATCAAGATCATGCGGCACGGCAGGCATCTCGAGATGGGCGCGATGGTCGGCATCGACCCGGCATCGGACGGCCTCGCGCGCGCCGCGCGCCTGGGCGTCGCGACCACGCACGAGGGCGTGCAGGGCCTCGTGAACCTGCCCATCTTTAAAGACATCGACGTGGTGTTCGACGCCACCTCGGCCGGCGCGCACGTCAAGAACGACGCGTTCCTGCGCGAGCACAAGCCCGGCATCCGCGTGATCGACCTCACGCCGGCGGCGATCGGTCCGTACTGTGTGCCGGTCGTGAATCTCGACGCGCACATCGACGCGCCGAACGTGAACATGGTCACCTGCGGCGGCCAGGCGACGATCCCGATGGTGGCGGCCGTCTCGCGCGTGGCGAAGGTGCATTACGCAGAAATCGTCGCCTCGATCAGCAGCAAATCGGCGGGTCCGGGCACGCGCGCGAACATCGACGAATTCACCGAAACGACGTCGAAGGCCATCGAAGTGGTGGGCGGCGCGGCGAAGGGCAAGGCGATCATCGTGCTCAATCCGGCCGAGCCGCCGGTGATGATGCGCGACACCGTGTACGTGCTGTCCGAACTGGCCGACCAGGCGCGGGTGGAAGCCTCGGTCGAAGAAATGGCGAAGGCCGTGAACGCCTACGTGCCGGGCTACCGCCTCAAGCAGAAGGTGCAGTTCGACGTGATCCCCGAGAGCGCGCCGCTCAACATCCCGGGCCTCGGCAAATTCAGCGGCCTGAAGACTTCGGTGTTTCTCGAAGTCGAAGGCGCGGCGCACTATCTGCCGGCCTACGCGGGCAACCTCGACATCATGACCTCGGCGGCGCTCGCCACCGCGGAGCGCATCGCCAGTTCGGTCGTCGCCGCTTAAAGGACAACGCACATGAGCAAGAAACTCTATATCTCCGACGTGACGCTGCGCGACGGCAGCCACGCCATCCGCCACCAGTACTCGATCCAGAACGTGCAGGACATCGCCCGCGCGCTGGACCGCGCGAAGGTCGATTCGATCGAAGTGGCGCACGGCGACGGCCTGCAGGGCTCGAGCTTCAACTACGGTTTCGGCGCGCACAGCGACCTCGAATGGATCGAGGCGGTGGCCGACGTCGTCACGCACGCGCAGATCGCGACGCTGCTGCTGCCGGGCATCGGCACGATTCACGACCTGAAGGCCGCGTACGACGCGGGCGCGCGCGTGGTGCGCGTGGCCACGCACTGCACGGAAGCGGACATCTCGAAGCAGCACATCGAGTATGCGCGCGAACTTGGCATGGACACGGTGGGCTTCCTGATGATGAGCCACATGACCACGCCGGAGAATCTCGCCGTCGAGGCGAAGAAGATGGAACGCTACGGCGCGACCTGCATTTACGTGGTCGATTCGGGCGGCGCGCTGACGATGAACGATGTGCGCGACCGCTTCCGCGCGGTGAAGGCTGTTTTGAAGCCCGAAACGCAGACGGGCATGCACGCGCATCACAACCTGTCGCTGGGCGTGGCGAACTCGATGGTTGCGGTGGAAGAGGGCTGCGACCGTATCGACGCGTCGCTCGCGGGGATGGGCGCGGGGGCCGGTAATGCACCGCTCGAAGTGTTCATCGCGGCGGCCGAGCGTATGGGCTGGCATCACGGCACGGATCTGTACACGCTGATGGACGCGGCCGACGACATCGTGCGTCCGCTGCAGGACCGGCCGGTGCGCGTGGACCGTGAGACGCTCGCGCTGGGCTATGCGGGGGTGTATTCGAGCTTCCTGCGCCATTCGGAGGTGGCTGCGAAGAAGTATGGCCTGAAGACCGTCGACATTCTGGTTGAACTGGGCAAGCGCCGCATGGTGGGTGGCCAGGAGGACATGATCGTTGACGTGGCGCTTGATTTGAAGAAGCGCGCTGAAGCCGGACAGCAGTAAACAGCGGCACCGCGCACGGTCTTCGCGACCTGAATGAGCGGGAGGAGCCGATGGTTCCTCCCTGGCGATTAACCAGGATTTAAAGAGGAAGGACATCATGACTGCACAGGCAATCACGGAGGCGTCGACGAGCAAGTTCGCCCGCGTAAAGGTGGACGATCAGGACGTGCAGATTCACTACAACGACGCGGGTGCTGGCGCAGAAACGGTCGTGATGCTGCACGGTTCGGGTCCGGGTGCGAGCGGCTGGGCGAACTTCAACCGCAACGTCGAGCCGCTCGTCGCGGCCGGTTATCGCGTGATCCTCATGGATTGCCTCGGCTGGAGCAAGAGCGACCCGATCGTCTGCACCGGATCGCGCTCCGAACTCAACGGCCGCACGCTGAAGGGCCTGCTCGACGTGCTCGGCATCGAGCGCGTGCATATCCTCGGCAATTCGATGGGTGGCCACAGCGCCGTGGCGTTCGCGCTCGCGAACCCGCAGCGCGTCGGCAAGCTCGTGCTGATGGGGGGCGGCACCGCCGGTCCGAGCAGTTTCGCGCCGATGCCGACCGAAGGCATCAAGCTGCTTCAGGGTCTCTATCGCGAGCCGACCATCGAGAACCTCAAGCGCATGATGAACGTGTTCGTCTACGATGCGAGCGCCCTCACCGACGCACTGATGCAGGCGCGGCTCGATAACATGCTCGCGCGTCGCGACCACCTGGAGAACTTCGTGAAGAGCCTCGCGGCGAATCCGAAGCAGTTCACCGACTACGGTCCGCGCCTGGGCGAAATCGCGGCGCCGACGCTCGTGATCTGGGGCCGCGACGATCGTTTCGTGCCGATGGATACGGGTCTGCGACTGCTCGCGGGAATGCAGAACGCGCAGTTGCACGTGTTCAACCGTTGCGGCCACTGGGCGCAGTGGGAGCATGCGGACGCGTTTAACCGCATGGTGCTGGATTTTCTGCAACACTGATTGGGTCGCTTCTCGCGATGGTGATTCGTAACGTCGCGAGTGCTGGACCGGAAAAGGCGGCGTGCGTGACAGCACGCCGCCTTTTTTCGTTCTTCGACACGACTTTCAATCTGGCGATACGGAGTGTGTCGAGTTCGTTCTTGAGTTCCCTTGACGACCGACCATACTAGTACCCATACGCAGAGTCGCAGAGCCTATTCCGGAGGACTGCCATGCCGACGTACCAATACCGCTGCGAGAAGTGCGGCAAGACGTTCGAGAGCGTCGAACATCTCGCTGAACATGAAGCTGCTCATCCGCACTGTCCTGACTGCGGTAGCGAAAAGATTCAGCACGTGCCTACAACATTCATTCCGAAGACTTCAAGGAAGAGTTGAGGGCGGGTCTGCTTTTCTGTTCACGCGTCGAGCCGTTGTACGTCAACCTTATCGAAGACGGCGGGTGTATTCGTTCGCGCCGCTTGCTGATTTCGAGCCCGTATTTCACGCAATCGCCCAAAAACGTCACTTTTTCGCGAGCGCGTTGATGCTGTCGATCCGTTTGTCGAAGGTCTCCTTGTTGCGATTGCGGAGATCGTCGAGGTCGGACACCACCTTGTTAAACCGCACGGTCGCCCTGTCGTCCTTGATTTCGTCGATTTTCTTTTTCATATCGACAAAATCACTGATGCGTTTGTCCTTCTTTTCTTCCTCGGTAAGCTTGCTGATCAGGACTTCGAGCGCGTCGGAAATGCGCCCCAACTGGCGGCCATAGCTGTCGCTGTTGACGACGGCCTGTTCGGTGGCCGGATCGCCTGAGTTTTCGTTGTTGACGACGACACCTGCGAAGGTCCACGGCAAGATGGGCTCGTTGAGCGATTGCGGCGCGGCGATGAGGGGAAAGAACGAGCGCATCATCAAAGCCCAGTAATTTATGGCCGGTGCGAACAACGCGTTATTGTCAGTGGGTGAAGACATCGCATTCTCCTGGGAGTCCAGATGATAATTTCAGTGTCCTCGATAGAGCGTCGATGAAGGCGACGGAGCGGGCGGTGGCTCCGGAGCGGCAGAGCGCGCGAGGATCTTCTGCATGACATCGCGCACGATGTCACCTGCGGCGCCAGCCGTTGTCGGCGCGTCGTCCGGTTGACTGGCTGGTGCGGTTTTCGACTGGATGATGTCCTGCATGTGCTGGGCCGCGGTCGCGTCTTCGCCCAGCGGCGCGAGGTGTTTCGCGACCAGCGCGAGCAGGCTCTGCAAGTGCGTCACGTCGCGGCCGCTCGCGGCCTGTAGTGCGGCGGGGTCGATTGTGGGCTCTGACACTGCGATCGACGCAGGGCTCCGTTCCGGGTCGACCGGTGCATTCAGCGCCGCGGACAGGTCGGGCGCGGCGGCCTCGCGTGCGCTCAGCGGTCCGGCGATGCCAAAACAGTTGCGAATGGTCTTGATGATCGACGTGTGGTCATAAGGCACGGGTCCCGCCGCGCGCAGCACAGACCCCGCGGCGGTGTACGGCGAGACGATGATCGCGGGGACGCGCACGCCGAAGCGGTCGAACGTGAAGCGCTGGGTCGGCCGCGGCGGCTCGGGCTGCGTCGCGGCGGGCGGCGCAACGTGATCGAAGCAGCCGCCGTGCTCGTCGAACGTCACGATCATGAGCGTGCTGCCCCAGTTGGGCGACGCACGCACGGCGTTATACACGCGCGCGACGAGCGCATCCGCGAACGGCACGTGGTGCGGCGGATGCATATCGTTGGGCAGATTCTGCGCGTCAGGGTAATACCGCGGCTCAATGAAAGCGTAGGCGGGTAGTTGACCCGCCGCGGCGTCGCTGATGAATTCGTCGATCAGCCGGAAGTTTCCAAAGTACGGCCACAGGCGCGACAGCAGTGCGGCCTGCGGGAAATCGTGGAAATAGATCTTCCACGGCACGACGCCTTGCAGCTCGTTGAAGATGGTCTGCATCGGAAACGGAAAGCCATCGAGCGTATTGTTTTCGTAGCCGTTAGCCGTACCCGCATGCAGGAAGAACCGGTTGGGCCAGGTCTGGCACGGCGCCGAGGCGAACCAGCGGTCCGAGACGGCGAAACTGTTTGCCAGTTGGGTCAGCGCCGGAAGCTCGGCGGGTGTGAAGCCGTGCATGATGTCGGCGCCATTGCCGCCCTTGTTCCGGTAGTTGGAGACGAAGCCGCTCATCGGCGGTACGCCCGTCACAGGTCCGTTGAAGAGTTGCGCGTTGATGTCGTCGAACGATTCGCCGGGGTCGGGATCGGGCATCGTCGAACCGTCGGCGTCAGGCGGCGTGGTCCATGGCGCGATGCCGTCGTTGCCCGCGCAGTCTGCGCCGTCGAGCCCGTCGAAAGTGGGGCCCGCCGGACGCAAATGGCCGAGGACGTTATCGAACGAACGATTCTCCAGCATCAGCACGACGATGTGCTGTATGGCGGACCAGTCAGTCATCTCATCTCCCGCAGGTTGCACGAGTCTTGCGATGCTGCGGCCCCGCCCATCGGTTCTTGCCGGCGAAGCAGCTTCACGGATTATCCACGCGAAGCGCAATGGGCGGCGTGAAGGCGCGCGGACGAGTCGGTTGCGAAGTCAGTGAGTCAAGGTCATTGCGTTCTTTACGACGATGACGACGAACGCGATCGCGATCAGCGAACGCTGACGCAGCGATCATTGGATCCCGAACGACGATTGCGCTTAGAGGGCAGGCGTTAGCCGCCCGCGCGCGACGGGCGGACCGATGAAGCGAAGCGACGAAATCACGGGCAACGCACCGCGTTCCGAACCGTCAAACGATTCCGGTCGTATAAAACACGATGATCACGAAGAACACCGCAAGCGTCTTGATGATCGTGACCGCGAAGATGTCGCGATACGATTCGCGGTGCGTGAGGCCCGTTACCGCGAGCAGCGTGATGACCGCGCCGTTGTGCGGAAGCGTGTCCATGCCGCCGCTCGCCATCGCGACCACACGGTGCAGCACTTCCATCGGAATGTTCGCGTACTGCGCGCTCTTGATGAACAGATCGGACATGGCCGCGAGCGCGATGCTCATGCCGCCCGATGCCGACCCGGTGATACCCGCGAGCGCGCTAACGGAAACCGCCGCATTGACGAGCGGGTTCGGAATGCTCTTGAGCGCGTCGCTCACGACGATGAAGCCCGGCAGCGCGGCAATCACGCCGCCGAAGCCGTATTCGGACGCGGTGTTCATCGAAGCGAGCAGCGCGCCCGCCACCGCGGCTTTCGTGCCGTTGGCGAAGCGCGAACTGACGCGGTGGAACGCCGTGACGATCACGAGCACGATGCCGAGCACGAGCGCGCCTTCGACGGCCCAGATTCCCACGACCTGCTTGATGGTGGTCGTGACGGGCGCGTGAATGCCGGGTAGCACGTCGGGCGTTACAGTGAAGCTCTCGCCGTACCAGATCGGAATCCAGCGCGTGAGCAGAAAGTTCGCCACGCCCACGAGCACGAGCGGAGCGATGGCGAGAAGCGGATTCGGCAGATTCGCCGTTTCGACGCGCTCGGGCTCATTCAGGAGCGACGTGCCGTAGCCCTCGCCCGCCGCCATTGCACCGCGGCGGCGCCATTCGAGGTACGTGAGGCCCACGATGACGATGAAGAGCGAGCCGATGATGCCGAGCACGGGCGCGGCCCACGTGGTCGTCTTGAAGAACGTCGTCGGGATGATGTTCTGGATCTGCGGCGTGCCGGGCAGCGAGTCCATCGTGAACGAGAATGCGCCGAGCGCGATTGCGCCGGGCATCAGCCGTTTCGGAATGTTGCTCTGGCGATAGAGCTCGGCGGCGAATGGATACACCGCGAACACCACGACGAACAGCGACACGCCACCGTAGGTCAGCAGCGCGCACACCGCGACGATCACGGCGTTGGCGCGCGAGCGGCCGATGTAGCGGATCGCGGCAATAACAATCGATTCGGAGAAGCCCGAGAGTTCGATGACCTTGCCGAAAACGGCGCCGAGCAGGAACACGGGGAAGTACAGCCTCACGAAGCCGACCATCTTTTCCATGAAGATGCCGGAGAACACCGGCGCGACGGCGGTTGGCTCGGTAAGCAGCACGGCGCCGAGCGCGGCGATGGGCGCAAACAGGATCACGCTGTAGCCGCGATAGGCGGCGAGCATGAGAAACACGAGCGCAGCGATAACGATAACGAACGACATTAAGCCTCCCGCGATAGTTATAGTTCGATGCATCGTGGTGTATTGCGCCGATTCTACCGAAACGTATCACCGTTGCAGCGCCGGCTGTACCGTCCTATCTTTGCCGCAGGCGGGCCGCATGTACGCGCAGGCGGCGACGCTCGGGAGGGCGGCGATGATCGGCTTCGAACCGGATCGGATCCTTTGGCGGACGATTGTGCGATGTGGCGCATGGGCGGTGCTCGCGGGCTGTCTTGCGACAAGCGCTTCCGCGTACGCGCAGACGGCCTCAGACGCGCAGGCGCCGCGCAAGAACTGGTACAACGATCCGTTTTTCGCGCTCTCGAGCGCGGTGAGTGCGTGCCCGATGCCACTCGGGCCGCTGATGACGCAGGCGGAAGCCGAAGACGATGCCCACTACCGCGTGGAGCGCGGCACCACGTGCTGGCTCGCGCACAAGTGCTCGAAGCCGAATTCGTACCTGTATGACGCGGACATTGCCACCGCGATCCGTGAGCGGTTCAAGGGCGACGCGTCGCTCGCGAACACGAGTCTCTGGATCACCGTGCAGCGCCGTTTTGTCTACGCGGAAGGATGCGCGAGCACATCCTTCGACCAGGCCGCGTTGCAGCGCCGCCTCGAAGCCATCCCCGATGTCGAGCAGGTTTTCGTGCGCGTGACGGCCGATCCGCGCGGCGCGCTGCCTTACAAAACGCTGGCTCCGTCAAACTGAGCGCTCGCGTTGCCGGGTACAAGCCGCGCAGGCGGCCGCTAGCATGGCACAATCGCAGGTCGAAGAACTAGAAAACCCATCGGGTCCGCCATGACACGTCCAGATTCGTCGCCGTCGTTCCGTTTTCTCAGGCTGCCGGTCGCAATGAGCGCCTGCATGGTGTTCGCCGCTTTGTCCGCGTGCAGCAGCAGCACGCCGCCGCTGTTTCTTTCCGACGGCCGCCCGACGATCCAGGTGCAATGTCCGGCTGAGGGCGACCGCGACTCCTGTGCACAGCAGGCGCGCGCGCGTTGCGGCGGCACTTACGACACGGTTGGCACGTCCATCGAGGGCGCCAACTTCAACCTCGTCTTCGCCTGCCGCGCCAAATAAGGCGCTGGACTTCGGCGGCCGGCCAGCGTCCATGTGGCGTGCCGGTCGAAGGCGAACGGATGAATCGACGCCGTATCAGTCAACCTCAGTCATTCAGCGTAAAAACCTTCCCGAGCCCGAAGAAATCGATTGTTTCGTAAATGGCGCGCAACACGTTGCCATATTCCAGTTCGCCCGATTCCGCTATGTTCTTGTGGCTGAAATCCGACGCCTTCTGCCGTCCAGAAAATGCATTGAGCATGCTGCTCCACAATTGAGTAATATTCGGGCGTTATAACCGCGGTTTATCCCGTTGAAGTCTGAAGTGAACGCACCATCCGTTTTTTCTGGATCGGTCGAGGCTTTCGTGCGGTAGCCAACGGATAGCCGGGCGTACGAAATTTATTGTTCAGAGGTGCCTGGGGCCTATATATTGCAGTTTGCGTGGCAATATCCGGCGCGAGTCCGGATAAAAACAATCAAGAACGCTATTTGAGTATTTGCGGAAAATTAGAAATTACGTAGACGCGCCGGCCCGCGTGTCATTAAATCGCTTGCCATTACCGGGGACGACAGTGAATCACCATCAACTCGAAAAAGATATCGAGCATCTGGAACATGTCATTGCACGGCTTTCCGGTCAGGATCGCATTCCGCTTTCATATTGGCGAGAGCGGGTCGAATCGGTGATGAGCGCGGATCTCGTGCCGTCGCAAGTGCAACGTGTGAAGCGGCTCAAAGAGGCGCTGTGCGAGCTTGAGCAACGCGTGGATGAAAGCCGGCGGCGCTAGGCGGTGCGAAAAGCGAAATGGATTGCCCATGCGTGACGAAAAAGAGGCGCAATCCGGCGCACTTTCGCTTCAGAACGGTCACAATGTCGTCGTGTGACCGAACCGGAGAACACCTTCCATGCCGAGCTACAAGCAATTGACCGCCCAACTTGAGAAGCTTCACAAGGAAGTTGCCGCAGCCCGTGAAAAAGAAATCGAGCAGGCAATCGCGGATATCAAGCAAAAAATTGCCGAGTACGACATCACACCGGAAGAACTCGGCTTCACGAGTCGCGTAGCCGCGAAGCGCAAGAAGCCGCAGCCGGCCCGCTATATGGATCCAAAAACCGGCCAGACGTGGAGTGGCCGCGGCCGTGCGCCGGGCTGGCTCGCCGGCAAGAACCGCGACCGCTTCCTCATCAAGGAGTGACCGGCCGTCTCTCGCGAACGTTTTGCGGGGGGCGTGAATTTTCAGGCTGGCAGGCGCCACGCTCCCCGCAGAAGCTCGCCCCAAGCCGCTTTTGCGGCCCGTACCAAGATCGTTTGCGCGCCGCATGTAGCCGTGCTATCCATATGCCCGTATCGAATTTTCGTCGCATGCGGCAATGCCGTGTATCATTCGTCCCCGGCGCCGCTTTGCGTCGTTTCGCGCCGGTGTGAGCCCTGATTTCCGGACCGTTCGTGCTATTTGCGCGCGGCTCCAGATGCCGTGCCTGCCCTGCGATGCCGTCCGGTGACCGGACCCGGCTGGTGGCCCACACCAGCCGCCCACGCTGCAACCCATGCCTCGTGCTGCCCGGTTGCCTGAATTTCATCTGTGATACCCAGTCCGATGTCAGTTTCTGTTTCCGAACTTGAACGCCGCCGCACGTTTGCGGTCATCTCTCACCCGGACGCGGGCAAGACCACGCTGACCGAAAAGCTGCTGCTGTTCTCGGGCGCGATCCAGATCGCCGGCACGGTGAAGGGCAAGAAAAGCGGCCGCTTCGCGACGTCCGACTGGATGGAGATCGAAAAGCAGCGCGGCATCTCGGTGGCGAGTTCGGTCATGCAGTTCGAGTATGGCGACGCTGTCATCAATCTGCTCGACACGCCGGGCCACGAGGACTTCTCGGAAGACACGTACCGGGTGCTGACGGCGGTGGACGCCGCCGTGATGGTGATCGACGGTGCGAACGGTGTCGAAGCGCAGACGCTCAAGCTGCTCGAAGTCTGCCGCAGCCGCAAGACGCCGATTCTCACGTTCATCAACAAGCTCGACCGCGAAGTGCGCGAGCCGCTCGACCTGCTCGACGAGATCGAGCAGCACCTCGGCGTGGCGGCGGTGCCGTTCACCTGGCCCATCGGCATGGGCAAGGAATTCCAGGGCGTCTACGACATCCAGCGCGATCAGGTGCGCGTGTTCCGCGCGGGCGAGCAGTCGCTCGGCGGCGCGGTGGAAACGCTGCAGGCGATCAGCGACGAAGATGGCGAGCGTCGTTTCGGCTATCACTGGAAGCGCACGAAGGAAGAGGTCGAACTGATTACCGGCGCGACGCCGACGTTCGATCGTGACGCGTTTCTCGCCGGCGAGCAGTCGCCGGTGCTGTTCGGCTCGGCGATCAACAACTTCGGCGTGAAAGAGATTCTCGATGCGCTCGTCGATCTCGCGCCGCCGCCGTCGCCGCGCATGGCGGTGCAGCGTCCAGTCGATCCGAGCGAGCCGAAATTCACGGGCGTCGTGTTCAAGGTCCAGGCCAACATGGACCTCGCGCACCGCGACCGCGTGGCGTTCATCCGCGTCTGTTCGGGCCGGTTCGAGCGCGGCATGCAGCTGAAGGTCACGCGCAACAACAAGACGTTTCGCGCGAATAACGTGGTGAGCTTCCTCTCACAGCGTCGCGAGACCGTGGCCGAGGCGTACCCCGGCGATATCATCGGTATTCCTAATCATGGCACGCTGAGCCTCGGCGATACGCTCACCGAAGGCGAGGATCTCCAGTTCACCGGCCTGCCGTTCTTCGCGCCGGAAATCTTCCAGACCATCGAAGTGGTCGATCCGATGCGCGCGAAGCAGCTGGGCGAAGCGCTCAAGCAGCTCGGCGAGGAAGGGGCGATCCAGGTGTTCCGCCCGTTGCACGGCGGTTCGATGATTCTGGGCGCAGTGGGCCAACTGCAGTTCGAAGTGGTGTCACACCGTCTGTCCGCGGAATACAAGGTGGACGTGCGCATCATGCCCGCGCGCTACCGCCTCTCGCGCTGGGTCACCTGCGACGACGCCACCGAACTGCGCCGCTTCACCGACGCCTACGCGGCCCGCATGGCCTACGACGCGTCGAACGCGCCCACTTACCTGGCTTCGCACATCTCCGAAATCGAAGTCGCGCAGAAGGCGTGGCCGAAGATCGTGTTCAACGAGTTGCGCGAGCATTCGGGCGCGCCGTTCCGCAAGGGGCTGTAATAGCCCGCTTCACTCCGCGCGCAGGTTTCATCCTTGCGCGCGGACGTCCTTCCTGCGCCGCGCGCGGCGACCTGAACTGTGTCGCGATGCCGCGCACCGAAACGGCATCCGCACGACTCCTCTACGCATGGCGTGCAACGGCTCGCCTTTCGCGCTGAACATACCTTGCGCGAAATCGGCGCGCCGACGCCACGATTCGCATATCCTGACGCGGAAACAGAAAGAACGTCTGTGACGTTCATCCAACCAGTCAGGAGAGACTGTGACAGTACGCAATCTCGATGCACTATTCCAGCCGAAATCGATTGCCGTGATCGGCGCCTCGCGGCGTCCCGGCAGCGTCGGCGAGATGGTGTGGCGGCGCGTGATCGAAGGGGGATTCACCGGGCCGTTGTGGGCCGTCAATCCGCACCACGCCAACTACGCCGAAGGTTTCGACGGGCGTCCCGTGCTTTCCGATGCGGGTGACCTGCCCGAAGCGCCCACGGTCGCCATGATCTGCACGCGGCCCGCCACGTGGCCGTCGCTCGTGCATCGCCTTGGCGGCATGGGCACGCGCGCGGCGATCCTTGTCGGCGAAGTGCGCGATGCCGACGACCACGCCCACCTTCGCCACGCACTGGCCGCAGCGCGTCCGCACCTGCTGCGTATCGTCGGGCCGGGCAGCGTCGGTGTCATCACGCCTGCGCTCAACGCGCAACTGGGCGCGGCGGCGACGGTCGCGCGGCCCGGCGGCGTGGCGTGGGTGTCGCAGTCGAACGCACTCACCAATGCCGTGCTGCGCTGGGCCGACAGGCGCGGGCTTGGCTTCTCGCATGCGATCGCGCTCGGCGGTGAAGCCGACGTCGATGCCGGCGACGTCCTCGACTACCTCGCGAGCGATCCGTCGACGCGCGCCATCCTGCTCGAACTCGATTCCGTGCGCGCGGCGCGCAAGTTCATGTCGGCGGCACGTGCGGCGGCGCGTAACAAGCCGGTGCTCGCGCTGCGCAGCGGACGCGACGATCCGGGCGACGCGCTCTATACCGCGGCGTTCCGGCGCGCGGGCATGGTGCGCGTGGACACGCTCGACGACCTGCTCGACGAAATCGAAACGCTTGGCGTGGGCCGGGTTGCCGCGAGCGACACGGCCACGCTCATCACGAGCGACCGTGGCGTCGCGACGCTTGCGCGCGACGCGTTCAACATGGCGGGCGACACGCTCGCGGGCTGGCCCGACGATGCGCGCGCGGCGATGCGCGCGGCGCTGCCGCACGTGGAGCCCGGCAATCCGCTTGTGCTCGGCGAAACGGCGACGCCCGAGGATTTCGCGCTCGCGATGCAGACGCTCGGGCCGTATCCGAAGACGGGCACGGTGTTTGTCGTGCACGGGCCGACGCATAGCGCGCCGGTCGAGGACGTGGCGCGCACGCTCATCGAGAATCAGCGCGTGGCGTATCGTGGGGTACTGGCGTGCTTCTTCGGCGGCGTGGACGCGGCCATGCGCGACGCGCTGCACGCGCATGGCATCCCGGTGCATACGACGCCGCGGCGGCTCGCGCGCGCGTTCACGCGTCTCGTCGATTACCGGCTTGGCCGCGCACTGCTGATGCAGACACCCGAAGGCACGCCCGCGCAGCGCGCCGATGCGATCGAGGCCGCACAGGCGCTGGCGCGCGAAGCGCTGGCGGCGGGCCAGTCCGAGCTGACCGGCGAGGCGGCGTCGAAGCTGCTGGGCCTGTTCGGCCTGCGGACGTGGACGCCCGGTGAAAGCGTTACGCTAGACGCGGTCGAGCCGGTGGTCGAGGTGGCCGTGGAGTTTCGCGACGACGAGAATTTCGGGCCGGTGTTCCACTTCGTCGCGCCGTCCATGGACGGCAGTTCGCCGCCCTTGCGCGTCTACGGGTTGCCCCCGCTCAATCCGACGTTGGCGCGCGACATCGTCACACAGTCGCCGCACGCGCATCGCTTGAGCACACCTGAGCCGCCGCTCATCGCGCTTACCGAACTTTCGCAGGCCGTGTGCGACGTGAGCGAGATCGTCGGCATGGAGTTGACGCTGCGGGTGTTGCCCGCCGAAACGCTGCTCGCGGCGCCGCGCCTGCGGCTCGCCGCCAAGCGCAGCCGCTTCGCGATCATGCCGTATCCGCGCCGGCTCGAAGAGACGCTGGACTGGTTTGGCCAGCGCCTCACGATCCGGCCGATTCGCCCTGAGGACGAAGAGCCGCATCGCGCGCTGATCGCGTCGATGACGCCTGAAGATTTGCGACTGCGGTTCTTTTCGGCGGTGCGCAGCTTCGACCATACACAGCTGGCACGCATGACGCAGATCGACTACGACCGCGAGATGGCGCTCATCGCGACGGTCGAGGACGAGGACGGCAAGCCGCGCACCCTCGGCGTGGTGCGTGCCGTGACGGATCCGGACAACGAGACCGCGGAGTTCGCGGTGACCGTGCTCTCCGGCCTGAAGGGGCGCGGCCTCGGACACATGTTGATGGAGCGGATCATCGCGTATGCACGCTCGCGCGGCACGCACTGGATGCTCGGCGAGGCGTTGCGCGAGAACACGCCGATGATCCGGCTTGCGCGTTCAGTCGGCTTCACCGTGACGCCGACCGAGGACCCCGGCGTGGTTGGCTTCCGGATGCCGCTTGAATGACGCAGTTTTGACGCAGTTGGCCTGAATCCGATTCAAGCCGGTTCATGCGGCCTCACGGCCGCGGTGGCGAAACGCAGTTGCGAAACGCGGTGGCGTAAATCAGGCAGCGAGCTTCGCGCGTGCGTCGTCCACCTGGCCGCGCGTGAGCGCGAGCTCTTCGAGCCAGGTTTCGCCGTACTGCGCGCCGGTTTCCTTTTCGAGGCGCGCGATGGTCGCGGCGCAGCGCGCGGCGTCCTTCGGGGTCGCGATAAAGGCCTTGACGGACTGGCCGCCCTCGAACGCTTCGAAGAGCGGCGCGCGGAGTTCTTCGGGCAGCGTGCGCGTCCACTGATGCGTCTTGCCGTTGAACGTCAGCGTCGGCGGCAGCACGCGCTCCTTCTTCGTCGCCGGAATCAGGCCGAAATTGCGTGCGGCTTCGGCGATCTGCTCCGGCGAGAACAGTTCGTCGGGCGTGATCTGGAATTGCTCGATCGCGGTTTCGACGGTCTTCATCGCATTCGCGCGGTCGTCGCGCTTCTTCTGCGCGCGGGCGACGATGTCGCGCAACTCGTCGGCCTCGTCGCTCGTGATCGTGAAGCTCGCCTGCTTCTGCTGAAGCTCGGAAAAACGCTGGAATTCTTGATCGGTCAGGAGTTTCGCCATGTGGGGTGCGTGCGCGGTAGCCGCGTGCCCTGCAGGACGGGCGCGGCGTGCTGGAATTTGAAAGGGCCGCCATTCTAACGTTTTGCGCGCATGCGTTCTAGTCGCGAGGCGCAGCTTCGAGGGGCCGCAGCGCCACACGGCTCGATGTCGGAAGTGTCTGATGTTCGCGCGCGGCGGCGCTTCCTATCATCGCGGGATGAAAAACACCGCCCCCCATTCATCCTCCGCGCGGTCCGCGAGGCTGCTCACGCGCGGCATCGACCTGCTGGACGCCGGCAAGCTCACCCTCGCCGAAACGATGTTTCGCGAACTGCTGGCGCAAGACCCCACTCATCCCGACGCGCTCCATCAACTCGGCGTGACGCTCTCGCGGCAGTCGCGCTACGAGCAAGCGGAGCAGGCGATCCGCTCGGCGCTCGCGATCCGCGAGACCGGTCCATACTGGCGCGATCTCGGTTGGGCGCTGCTCTGGCAGGGCCGCGACGCGGACGCGATCGCGGCGTATCAAAGGGCCATCGGCGCGGGCTTGCGCGATGCGCGACTGTTCAACAATCTCGGCAACCTGCTCAAGAAGTCCAACGCGCGAGCACAGGCCGAGGCGTGTTACCGCGAAGCCATTGCGGCCGATCCGGCCTACGCGCTCGCCTATGGCAATCTCGCGATGCTGCAGCAGGATGCGGGGCGCGTCGATGAGGCCGAAGCGAGCCTGCGCCAGGCGCTCGCGATCGATTCCGCGTCGCCGCACCTGTGGCAGTGCTACGGCGGCCTGCTGGAGCGTCTGAACCGCCTCGACGAAGCCGACGAAGCCTATTGCCGCGGCGGGCGATGGGAGTCGGCGCAGTACGTGCGGCGACGGGAAGCGCACTGGCATCAACTCCCGCAGATCGATGCGGCAGCGCTGGCGATGGTCGCCTCCGGCGAGGCCGAACATCTGACGCCGTGGGGCCTGCTTGGCATTCCGTCGCTGACGCCCGCGCTGCATCGCGACGCAGGGCGGCGCTTCGCCGGCAGCCGCTGGCGCGGCGAACTCGCAGCGGTGCCGCTCGTGGCGCGCGGTGCGGGCCTTGCTGCGGCGCTCGCGGCGTTTGCCCAGGGTGGCCGCTTGCGCATCGGCTACCTGTCGTCGGATTTTCACGATCACGCGACGATGCGTCTCGTTGCGGGCGTGCTCGAACTGCACGATCCGGCGCGTTTCGACGTCCATCTGTATTCGTGGAGCCCCACGGCCGGCGATGCCTGGGGCGCGCGACTCGCGACCCTGCCTGCGACGCTGCACGACATTCGCTCGATGAGCGACGAACAGGCCGCGGCGCAGATCGCGCATGACGGCGTGCATGTGCTCGTCGACCTGAAGGGGTACACGACCGATACGCGGCTCGGCATCACGGCGCTGCGGCCCGCGCCTGTGATCGTGAGCTGGCTTGGCTACCCGGGCTCGCTTGGCCACGCGCGGCTCGCGGACTACCTGATCGGCGACGCGGTGGTGACGCCGCCCGAAACGGCCGGTCACTACAGCGAGACGCTCGCGCTGATGCCGCATTGCTACCAGCCGAACGATCACCGGCGCCTCGTGCCGCCGGCGCCGTCTCGCGCCGAAGCCGGGTTGCCCGCGAGCGGCGTCGTGTTCTGCAGTTTCAACCAGACGTTCAAGCTCGGCGCGCAGATGATGGCGATCTGGTGCCGGCTGCTTGCCGCGGTGCCGGGCAGCGTGCTGTGGCTGCTCGCGCCGGGCTCGGAGCGCGCCGAGTCGAACCTGCGGGCGTTCGTTCAGACACAGGGTGTCGATCCGTCGCGAGTGATTTTTGCGCCGCGCGTGAAGCAGGATGCGCACCTCGCGCGCCTGCAACTGGCCGATTGCGCGCTCGACACGCTGCCTGTGGGCTCGCATACCACCGGCAGCGACGCGCTTTGGGCGGGAGTGCCGATGGTGACCATCGCGGGCGATCTGTTCGCCGGACGCGTGGGCGCGAGCCTTTTGCACGCGGTCGGGCTAGAGGCGCTCGTCGCGCGCGATCTCGACGCGTACTTCCAGCTTGCGCTTGCGATCGCAACCGATCCGGGCTGGCGCGGCCAGTTGCGTGAGCACCTCGCGCGGGCGCGTTACGAGGCGCCGCTCTTCGACGCGCAACAGTTCACGCGCGATCTCGAACGGCTCTATGTGGAGATCGTGGAGCGCGAAGCGCGCGGCGAAGGCGCGAGCCGCGATCCGGTGGTGGTGCGCTGAGCGAAGGGCGTCTGCGCCAACCGTCGAGATTGTCCCGCATTGACGCGCGCCCGCTGTGGCGTAATCTGTCGCCAATGACCTTCGGGAGGTATCTCGCATGGCACAGGCGCTTCATCCGCAGGTGGCGCAAACGCGCCGCATCGGGCGCACCGCGCTCGACGTGACCGCACTGGGCCTCGGTACGGCGCCGCTCGGCGGCCTGTATCGCGACCTTTCCGAAGAAGATGCGCAAGCGACGGTCGATGCCGCACTGGAAGCGGGCATACGCTTCTTCGATACTGCGCCGCACTATGGCCATACGAAAGCGGAGCATCGGCTCGGCGCGGCGCTAAGGCGTCATCCGCGCAGCGAGTACGCGATTTCCACGAAGGTGGGCCGTCGGTTCGTGCCGCGCACGCATCCCTACGACGGCAGCGAAGGCTGGGATCGCCCGCTGCCGTTCGAGGCCATCTACGACTACACCTACGGCAGCATCCTGCGTTCGTTCGAGGACAGCCAGCAGCGACTTGGCATCGTCGATATCGACATCGTGCTCATCCACGACATCGGCCGGTACACGCATGGCGAGCATAACGAGCACTACTGGCGGCAGCTGACCGAAGGCGGCGGCTTTCGCGCGCTCGATGAATTGCGCGCGTCGGGCGCCGTGAAGGCCGTGGGCCTTGGCGTGAACGAGCGCGAGGTGATACTCGAATTAATGCGCGAATTCGATATCGACTGTGCGTTGCTCGCGGGTCGCTATACGCTGCTCGAACAGGCGCCGCTCGACGATCTGCTGCCCGAATGCGTGGCGCGCAACGTGAGTATCCTGCTCGGCGGCGCGTTCAATTCGGGCATTCTCGCGCACGGGTTGAGCGGCGAGCGCAAGTTCAACTATGGCGATGCGCCGCCCGAAATACTCGAACGCGTTGCCCGGCTCGATGACGTGTGCCGGTCATTTGGCGTACCGCTCGCTGCTGCTGCGTTGCAGTTTCCGTATGCACATCCCGCGATTGCGACGGTGCTCAACGGCGCGCGCAGCGCGGCCGAAGTGCGCGAGAACGTGACATCGTTCGAAGCGGCCATTCCCGCCGGTCTGTGGGTCGCGCTGCGCGACCAGGGCCTCGTCGATTCACGCGCGCCACTGCCCTCGTACTGACATGACGACGCCCGCCACGACCGCCACGACGGCGAAGATCGACGCGCACCAGCACTACTGGGACCCGTCGCGCGGCGACTACGACTGGCTTACGCCTGCGATGACCGCGTTGTACCGCATCTTTGGCCCGCGCGACCTTGCACCGCTGCGCGAGCGTTGTGGCGTGACGCGCACCGTCGTCGTGCAGGCGGCTCAAACCGTCGAAGAGACACGCTATCTGCTTGCGCTTGCACGCGATGATGCGTCGATTGCGGGCGTGGTGGGCTGGGTCCCGCTCGATGATCCGCAAGCGCCCGAACTCATCGCCGATCTCGCGCGCGAGCCGAAATTGCGCGCTGTGCGCCCGATGCTGCAGGACCTGCCCGACGACGACTGGATCGCCACCGCTGATACCTCGCGCGCGGTCGAAGCGCTGATCGCGCACGACCTCGCTTTTGACGCCCTCATTTTCACGCGCCACGCTGACGCGCTTGCCACGTTTCTCGCGCGGCACCCCGCGTTGCGCGTGGTGATCGACCATGGCGCGAAGCCGCCGATCCGCGACGGCGACGCGGGCTGGTCCGCCTGGGCCGACGCGATTACGCGCTTCGCGCGTTTCCCGCAGGTGTGCTGCAAGCTCTCGGGGCTTGCCACCGAAGCCGCGCCGGGCTGGACCGACGCAACGCTGCGTCCGTGGATCGAGCATTTGCTGGCGGCGTTCGGTGCGGAGCGCCTCATGTGGGGCAGCGACTGGCCGGTGCTGAATCTCAACGGTGACTATGAACGCTGGCACGTGTGCGCGCAGCGCCTCCTCGCGACGTCCACGGATGCTGAACGCCAGGCCGTATTCGGCGCGAACGCGGCGGCTTTTTACCGACTGTGAGCGCGGGACGGTACCGATACAAGCTTCATCGCCTGAAAGCGGCTGCACTACGCGGTATCGCGCGGCCGCAATTCCAACCGATTCAACGGATTCCAGCCGAATCCAACCAATTCCAACCGGAGTGACAGATGGCACAGAGACTGGCCGGCAAGACAGCGTTGATTACGGCGGCGGGACAGGGCATCGGTTTCGCCACCGCCGAACTGTTCGCACGAGAAGGCGCGCGCGTGATCGCCACGGATATCCGTCCCGACGCGCTCGCGTCGCTGCCGGTCGACGCGCGGCGTCTGGATGTGCGCGATGCGCAGGCCATCGCGGCGCTCGCGCGCGAGCTTGGCGCGATCGACGTGCTGTTCAACTGCGCGGGGCTCGTGCATGCAGGCTCGATCCTCGATGCGAGCGATGAGGATTGGGACGTCGCATTCGACCTGAACGCGAAGGCGATGTACCGGATGATCCGCGCGTTCCTGCCCGCCATGCTCGATGCGGGCGGCGGGTCCATCATCAACATGTCGTCAGCGGCGTCGAGCGTGAAGGGCGTGCCCAACCGCTGCGTGTACGGCGCGTCGAAGGCGGCTGTGATAGGGTTGACGAAGTCGGTCGCCGCCGACTTCGTCACGCGCGGCATCCGCTGCAACGCGATCTGTCCGGGCACCGTGGCGTCGCCCTCGCTCGAAGAGCGCATCGCGACGCAGGCGGGCGTGCAGGGCACGAGCGTCGATGCGGCGCGCGCGGCATTCATCGCGCGCCAGCCGATGGGGCGCGTCGGCAAGCCGGAGGAGATCGCCGCGCTCGCGCTCTATCTCGCGTCGGACGAGTCGTCGTTCACGACCGGCCAGGCACACGTGATCGATGGCGGCTGGGTGAACTGAGCCTGGTTCCAGCTTCCCCGCGACACTGGATTTCACTGCAACGTCTCAGAGGAAACACAGCTAATGAAACTGCTTCGCTACGGCCCGAAAGGCCATGAAAAGCCGGGCCTGCTCGACGCCGAAGGCCGGATCCGCTCGCTGGCGGGCGCGGTGACCGACATCGCGGGGGACGTGCTCTCCGATGCGGGCCTCGCGCAGCTGCGCTCGATCGACCCGGAAACGCTGCCTCTCGTCGAAGGCAATCCGCGTATCGGCGCGTGCGTGGGCCATGTCGGCAAGATGGTGTGCATCGGCCTGAACTACGCGGATCATGCCGCCGAGTCCGGCATGCCCGTGCCGCCCGAGCCGGTGGTGTTCAACAAGTGGACGAGCGCGATCGTCGGCCCGAACGACGACATCGAAATTCCGCGCGGTTCGAAGAAAACCGACTGGGAAGTCGAACTGGGCGTCGTGATCGGCAAGCACGCGAAGTATGTGGACGAGGCGCACGCACTCGACTATGTGGCGGGCTACTGCATCGTCAACGACGTCTCCGAGCGCGAGTGGCAGATCGAGCGCGCCGGGCAATGGGACAAGGGCAAGGGCTTCGACACCTTCGGCCCGACCGGCCCGTGGCTCGTGACGCGCGACGAGGTGTCCGATCCCCAGAACCTCAATCTGTGGCTCGAAGTCGACGGCCACCGCTATCAGAACGGCAATACGCGCACGATGATCTTCACCGTCGCGAAGCTCGTGTCGTATCTCTCGCAGTGCATGAGCCTGCAGCCGGGCGACGTGATTTCGACTGGCACGCCGCCGGGCGTTGGCATGGGTGTGAAGCCGTCGCCGGTGTTCCTGAAGGCGGGCCAGACCGTGCGCCTCGGTATCGAGGGGCTCGGCGAACAGACGCAGAGGACGCGCGCCGCCGAGTAAGCGGCTGTCGCTCGCGTTCTGCGTGTTGTTAGCAGTGAGGTACCCGCGGGGCCGCGCGCCCCGCGTTTCACGTCATATTCGCGCGGTTCAGGCTGCGGAGTCCGCCTCGCTGCGCCCCTCTTGCTCCGGAAGCCGGATCACCGTCCCCTGCGCGATCGCGACGAGGTGCTCGTCGCCGTTCTCCATCACGTACACGCTGCACTGGCAGGTTGCCTGCCGGCGGCCCGCGTGGATCACCTTCGCCCGTGCGATCAGCGTGCCGTTGAGCGCCGGCCGCAGATAGTTGATCTTGTATTCGCCGGTCACCACCCGCGGCCCGAGCGCGAGCGCGCCCGCGAAGGTCAGCGCGTTGTCGGCGAGGTAGCTGATTACGCCGCCGTGGACGAAGCCATGTTGCTGCCTCAGCTCGTCGCGTACCGGCAGCCGCAGTGTCAGTTCATCCGCCCCTATGTGCATCAGATCGGTGCCAAGCAACACGCTGAACGGTTGCGCATGCAGAGCACCGCGCGCACGATCCACAAGATCAGTCATCGTCGGATTCCCCGGGCCCACGCCCGCATGGTGTCCCAACCACTCTAGGAAGCGCCTCGCGGCGGCGCAAGGTGAATCGAAAAGGAGTGCGCCTGTTGTTGCGGGAAATCCGTCTAAAAGGCTGCCGCGGTGCGCGCCAGCGAGCGATCGCTGGCGGCTGACGCGTTCCGCGCGGCGAAGTGTGGCAAGCCGCCGTGGTGTTCGCGTCAGTGCCGGGTCGTTCCGGTTTCGGGGTATCGGCGGTGCGCAGCGGAGCGTCCTTCGTGCGGCATCGCTCCCTTGGCGTTCAACCCGGCAATGCCAGATAGGCCGATTGCAGGTGATAAGGCGTTGTCGACGGCATGTCGGCGCGCGCCACGTCTCCCGAAGCGCTTCGGCATTCGACCCATCCCCGCGGCGTCAGGAAGCGCGCCTCGAAGCGGCCGATCTGCGCGGGCAGCGTGGCGGTCACAGCAGCGTCGCCGTGCGTGGCGATGGCGCGCAGATACTCGGTTTGCGCCCAGATGCGCTGCGTGGCGTCGATCACCCGACCTTGTTCGTCGAACGCAGCCGCGACGGCGCCGCTCTCAGGGTCCACGCCATGCTCCACGGCGAAGCGAAACGCACGCGCGAGGGCCAGGTCGAGCCCCGACGCGCCCAGCCGTTCCCCCGCGCAGGACGCGAGCCAGAACCATTCAAACTGATGCCCGGGCTCGAGCCGGTTGCCGGCCGCACCGACCGGCAACTCCGCGATACAGCCTGTCGGCGCATGCAGGAAGGTCCGTGCGACGGCCTCGATTAGCTGCGTGAGCGCGGCATCGAAGGCGGCATCGCCGGTCGCTTCGCGGGCGGCGAGCCAGGCTTCGGTGAGATGCATGAGCGGATTCTGCAGCGGCGCGCCGGTGACGGAAGCAAACGACGCGTCGAGCGATGCGTTGAAGAGGCCGTCCTCAGCCGCGAAGCGGTCGATGATCAACGCAGACGTTGCACGTGCAACGTCCAGCGCCGCGCTGTTGCCTGCGCGCTGGCCATAGACCGAGCACGCGAACACGACGAACGCGTGTGTGTAGAGGTCCTTGGTCGTATCGAGCGGTGCGCCCTGCGCGTCGACGCTATAGAACCAGCCGCCGCGCACGGGGTCCTGGAAATACTGCTGCAAGGCTTCGAAAAGCGTATGGGCGTGCGCCATATCGCCCGCCTGCGTGAAAACGAAAAGCTGGCGGGCGCACGCCATCGCCCGGTAGCGGGCGACAGGCAGCGGCGCGGCTCCAGCGGCGTCCAGTGCCTCGTAGGGCAGGCGCAGCGCGGCGTTGAAGCCCGGGCCGCGCCATAGTGGCAAAACGATGCGGTCGAAGTGATCGCGCAGCCTTTCTGCGCCGGAGTGTGCAGTCATGAGCGGGGTCTGTGGCAAAGACGGGTGCGACAGAGTGTCGACGTCCGCGATTGTACGCTGCGCCCCCCGTCCGACGCGCGGCGCGCAAGCTGCTGTAATGCTTGCCGCGCTCGCGTTTCACTCGCTGCGCGCCACGAGAGCGGCGCCGTTCCCGCGAGTGGTCATGCGACAATGCGGTCTCGATAAAACATGTTGCGCGGCGGACCGGACCAGTCCTCGCGCGGTTCAGGAAGCCTCGATTCCTCATGGCAGATAACGCAGATAACGATCTCCTGAGCCCCTCGCGCGCGGCGCGTCGTGGGCCGTCGAAGCGCCGGACATCGTCCGCTGCCCGCGATACGGAAAACAAGCCAGCGCGCACGGCGCAATCCACGCAGGCGTTCGCACAACCGGGCGAGCCGCTGCGCGACGAGACCACCCTTGATCTCTTTGCCGCCGATCCGTTGCATGCGCCCGTTCAGGTGACCGGGACCGGCGATCGCACGGGCGTGTCGGACAGTTTCGAACTGCAGGAGCAGGAGCGCCAGGCGGTCGAGGCATCGCAGGTCACCGCGACGACAGACGGTGCTGAGGCGCTGGTTGCGGTGTCGCACATCAGCGTTCAGGCGGAAGCCGCGACGGCGGTTGCAGCCGGGGCCGCGACGGATACCGCGCTGCGCGACGATGCTAACGGGAGCGTAGCGAGCGAAGTCGCCGCGGCGTTGGAATCTGCGGCGACCGCGTCCGTGGGCAGCGAAATCACAGCCGACGCGGTTGTACCGGTAACGGACAGGCCGCAGGCCCCCACCCTGGCAGAGGGGAGCGCCGCTGCCGAGGTGGTTTTCCAGGACGCTGCCGCGACTCAAGTGAACGAGGCCGCTACCGAACCGATGCTGCCCGGGCAGGCACTTGCGCAGTTGCGTTCGAATCGAACCGTCGCCGCGCCGCGACCGGCGAAGGGTCGCCGGACGGTATCGCGTGAAGCGGACGCCGATTCCGCCGCCACTGACGATGCCCCCTCCGCCGGACCGGAACAGCCCGCCGAGCCGGCCAACGCATCGCGCGCCGAAGCGTCGCCAGCTAGCGATCGCCCGGTGCCTTCGTTCCGCTATGCCGGGGATTTCACGCGCGCGGGCATGGTGGCCGAGTCAGCGGTTGCCGACGCCACAACGTCCGCCGCCCGCCTGGTGCCGCCTGAGATGGACCCCGCACGGGCGGCGGCATTTGCAGAGGCCATTGACGCGCTGAATGGCGTGATCGCGGATCAGCGCCGTGCGGCGGCCGAGTTGTCGCGCCGCATGAGGTGGATGCTCGGTGCTGTCGTGGGCGCGCTGCTGGTGACTGTGGCTGCCGGCGTCGCGCAGACCCTTATCGTTTCGCGCCTCGCGACCGACGCCAGCGCCCAGCAGCAGCGCCTCGCGCAGATGATGCAGGACCAGCAGGCCGTGATCGCGAACGCACTGGCGCGTCTTCCGTCCCAGGCCGAGGCACCTGCCGCGCAAGTCGCTTCGCAGAGCACAGCCCGTCCGGTGGCGACGAGCCCTGCGCACCACACGCAGCGCGCCGCGACGCACGTTCACCATGCGCATACAGCCAGCCAATAAAAAGTAATTCGACCCCTTGCACCGTCGTCATAGTGTTGTCTTGATGCAACGCAATGGCGATGTGCTCAACGGTGCGGCGCACTGCCGCAGATTTTTTGCTGCGACGCACTAGGCGGATGTCAGGGAAAACCCTATAATGGGTTCGTCTTAGGGAAAACCCTGACCTACCAACTGACTGGGAGTCGCCATGAGCTTTATCCTCGCACTGTTCGAAAGGGTGAGCGAGTTCTTCGTCTCGCCGTACTTGCCGATGGATTCGGATTACTCGTACGCTGCGCGTCACCGCGAAGCCGAACGCATTCGTCGCTCGCACTATTTGCCGTTCGGCACGCCGCGCGGCTAACTCGCGCACACGCGGCACAGAGCGCGGCGTCAGCCGCCACGCTTGCCGCAACGAATACCTCTGCCATGCAGGGCCGGCTCTCTGGAGAGAGCCGGCCCTGTTGCATTTGCAGTCGCAGCTTTGCTGCGGGCAGCGGCGCATGCAATGTCAGTTGGCGTGCCGAAGGGTGCCATCGGCATGAGCATGGCTACGAAAGTGGCGGGCGTGGTTGGCCACTGGCTGCGGTTCGTCGTGCCGCGCGAGCAAGTGCCGGCGAGGCGCCTTGCGCTGTGCATTCGCGCAAGCTTCCATTTCTCCGATTCGGACGACGCGTACCCCAAGCGCGTGAAGGCAGCGCGCTCATCGCGGGCGGTTGTGTCGCGCGGTACGCCACGCTGCACAAATCTGGTGGTGCGACGGAAAAACGTTGCGCATCAATAGCTTGTCCGGGATATGCCCAGGTTTTCCACATCCCTTTCCACGAAAACTGTGGACAAGCCCGGTGCGCAAGGCGTGCCTCGTTTGGCACCAGTTCGAGTTTTCCGGATAGTCGAACGGACAACGATATTTGTCGCAACTCAACCAGCCGCCATTGCTCATCGAATTCCTGACTGGTTACGCGGGCGCGATTGCTGCGCGGGGGTATGCCGCTGGTCTCGTGGGAGCGGGTTTCAACACGCCCGTTGGCGCGGTGGCGCTCGGGTTGCCTTCGTCGCCACGGTAATATGGCGCGCAGTGTCTTGTTCCTGACGGACGTGCTCCCAATGTCCGCGAATTCCGGACGCTAGCGCCCCCGTCTGGGCTTCCCCACGAGATTTACCACCACCATGTCGAACACGTATTTCTACGATCCCGCGATCGGCCACGGTCTGCCTCACGATCCGTTCAAGGCGATTGTCGCGCCGCGCCTGATCGGCTGGATTTCCAGTCGCTCGGCACAAGGCAGCCTGAACCTCGCGCCGTACAGCTTCTTCGGTGCGTTTGCGACGTTTCCGCCTGTCATCGGGTTCTGCAGCGAAGGCCGCAAGGACAGCATCCGCAACATCGAGGAAACCGGCGAATTCGTCTGGAACCTGACGTCGAAGCCGCTCGCCGCGCAGATGAACCGCACATCGGCTCCCGTCGCCGCCGATGTCGATGAGTTCGCGCTCGCAGGCCTCACGCCCGCGCCGGGGCGCAATGTGAACGTGCCGCATGTCGCCGAGTCGCCCGCTGCGCTCGAATGCAGACTGCTTCAGGTCGTGCGGCTCAATACGATAGACGGCACGCCAATGGACAACTGGCTCGCCCTCGGCCAGGTGGTGGGGGTGCATATCCGCGAGGAATATCTCAAGGACGGCGTGTTCGACACGCACGCGGCGCAGCCCGTCATGCGCGCCGGCTATCGTGCCGACTACGCCCAGATTGGCGAAATGTTCCAGATGATCCGGCCGACGACGTAAGTGAGACGTCGCGGAATCGTCGAGCGGGGCGGGACGCCTGGCCCGAAAAAAGAAACAGCCCGATCGGCAGGTAAGCCGGTCGGGCTGTTTCGGTCGGGCTGTTCAGCCCCGACCACACCGTTGGCCCACCTTGTAAGGCGGGCCAAAGGACTTGCCTTTCGACAAGCTTAGAAGCGCGTCAGAATGCCAGCCGCGCCCATCACCTGATTGGCCGTCGACGACGCCCCGCCCGCGTTGTACATCACCGCGACGTTCTGGCTGCCCGACGCGTGCTGGTACATGGCTTCGGCGTAAACTTCGGTGCGCTTGCTCAGCGAATAACGCGCAATCGCGTTCACCTGATTCCACTTCGGATCGGCGCCGAACGTCGTCGCGCCGTTCAGATGCGCGTCGGTGTACGTGTACGAGATGCCGGCCTTGAGTGCCGTCGTGAAGTTGTACATGCCGTTGACTTCGTAGTTGTCAAAGCGTGCCGAGCCATTGTTCAGGCCGAATGCGCTCGTACCCTGGTACTGGGCGTGCGAATAAACGAAGCCCACCACTGCCGGGCCGAACGCATAGTTCACGCCTGCAGCGATCGAGCGTTGCACGTCGGACGTCAGGTTGCCGCCATTGGCGGTCGACTTGACTTCGGCCTGGTCGACCGCGCCGGTGGTGTTCGCGTAGTTGGCGCCGACCTTGAGGCCCGAACCATTGGTCTGCAGGTAGCCTGCAGCGACGTTCAGCGGTCCGAAACTGTAGCTCGCGGCTGCGCTGTATGCGCGGCTCACGGCGAACTCGGTGCTGTTGCTGAACGCATACATGCCGGCGAGCTTCAGGCCGTTGTAGTTCTGGCTCGTGAACTTGACCGCGTTGTTGAAGCGGACGGTGTGCTGCAGGTTGTCGTTGTCATACGGGTGTGCGAAGCCCGAATCACCGAACGTGCCGCTCGTCGCCGACAGCGGCGTGACGAAATCGACGGTGGTGTCGTACTGACGGCCCAACGTCACCGTGCCGAACGTGTTGCTGGCCAGACCAACATAAGCCTGGCGGCCGAACATCCGGTTGTTCTGCTTCAACCCGCCGTTGGCGACGTCGAAACCGTTCTCGAGCACGAAGATGGCCTTGAGTCCACCGCCGAGATCTTCGCCGCCGCGCAGGCCGAAGCGGCTGCCGCTGATGTTGCCGCTCTGAAGCGCGACGCGACCGGAGCCGCCCACGTTATTCGTGTAAGCGATGCCGGCGTCGATGAGGCCGTACAGCGTAACCGAGCTTTGAGCGTGTGCCGATGCTGCGGCGAACGCAGCAACGCATGCAACGGCGATAGATATTTTTTTCACTGTAACACTCCAGTTCTATAGCGATATTGGGTTGAAGCGCTGCGGAGTATAGAAAAGCGATCTCGATAAAATGCCTTCCGCGTTTCGAACGGTCCTTTCTGAAATTAAGAAGAATCCCGTCATTTAAATGAAGCATCGGTCTCAAATACCGACGCGGTAACGCTTCAGTGGTCACCACCTGAGGAAGGGCGCACGCAGTCTCGTGGGGACGCAAGTGGCATTTACACAACATCGGTCTCATCTCACCGATGGCGGGTCGGCCGGCATTCCATTTCATTGAAGTGCGATTGAAGTGCGAGTGAAGTGCCTGAAGCGGCTGACTTCGGCGGCCCGTGCCCGGCGATCGAGGCTCGCCGCCGGACGGTCCAGGAATTTTTGATACGATGCACGCTTTGCCAGCCAATCCCTTTCCCGCGTGAAGCGTTACGTGTCGTGTGTTCGCGATCAATTCGCGAAATGGTCCGCCCGCCTGAGGCCTGCTCTCGCGGCCGCCGCCGCCCGTGTCAAACCGCTCTTCGCGGCCGCTTGCGCCCGGATACGGCCACTCCTCGCCAAAGGGCTCGACCATCTGCGGCATCCCACGCGGCGCACCGTCCTTTACGCGATGGCCGCGGTCCCCGCGCTGGTCGTGCTCTACGTGCTGGTGCTGATCCCATTCACGCCCGGCATCGGCGATATCCGCAAGGCGCGCGTCGACAAGCCCGCGCAGATCCTCTCCGCCGACGGCAAACTGCTAGCCGAATTCAAGCCGTCGAATCGCGAATGGGTGCCGCTCAACGAGATTTCGCCGTATATGGTCGACGCGCTGGTCTCGACCGAAGACCACCGCTTCTACGAACATCACGGCATCGACTTCAAGCGCACGGCGGGTGCCGCGCTGCGCACGTTTTCGGGTGACCGCCAGGGCGGATCGACGATCACGCAGCAACTCGCGCGCAATCTGTATCCGGACGAGATCGGCCGCGCGCCCACGCTCACGCGCAAGATCAAGGAAGCCATCACGGCGTTCAAGATCGAGGCCGTCTACAGCAAGCAGCAGATTCTCGAAACGTATCTGAACACCGTTCCGTTCCTCTACAACGCATACGGTATCGAGATGGCGGCGCGCACGTACTTCGGCGTATCGGCGGATCAGCTGGACATCCTGCAGAGCGCAACGCTCACGGGCATGCTCAAGGGCAACGCCTACTACAACCCGGTGCTCAACCCCGAGCGCGCGCTCGCACGACGCAACACGGTGCTTGGGCAGATGGTGAAGTACGGCAAGCTCACGCCCGCACAGTACGCGACGCTCTCGAAGAAGCCGCTGGGAATCGATTTCGAGCGCCAGACCGAGCCGCCGGGCCCCGCACCGCACTTTGCACAGCAACTGCGTCGCTGGCTGATCGCGTGGGCGGACCGTAACGACTACAACGTGTACTCAGACGGACTCGTTGTGCGCACGACGATCGACGCGCGCCTGCAGTCGATGGCGACGGCCGCGCTCACGCAGCACGCGAACCAGTTGCAGGGCATCGCAAACGGCGCGTGGAGTGGACGCAACGGCTGCAACGCGGGCAATGATCTCTTCAGGACGTTCATGCGCGAGACGCCGGACTACAAGGCGGCACGCGACGCGGGAGCAAACGACCAGGATGCGCTGAAGCATCTCGCCTCCGATCACGCGTTCATGCGCGGTTTGTGCAAGACGAAGACGGAAGTGCAGGCGGGCTTCCTCGCGATCGATCCGCGCAACGGCCAGATCAAGGCGTGGGTCGGCAGCCGCGACTTCACGGACGAGCCCTACGATCACGTCCAGCAGGCGCGGCGCCAGCCCGGATCGACGTTCAAGCCGTTCGTCTATGGCGCGGCCTTCGCCAACGGTGCGAAACCGACTGACACTTTCATCGATCAACCCGTCGAGATTCCGGTGAAGGGCGAGGAAATCTGGCGACCGGACGACGCCGAAGCGCCGACCAACAAGCCGATGACGCTGCGTGACGGGATCGCCTGGTCGCGCAATCGCATCACGGCGCAATTGATGATGCAGGTGGGCCCGGACAAGGTCGCGCGCCTCGCGCGTGCGATGGGCGTGCGCGACAGCCAACTGGACCCGGTGCCGTCGCTTGCACTCGGCACGAGCCCGGTGACGCTCAAGGAGATGGTGTCGGCATACAGCACGATTGCCAACGATGGCGAATACATCGAACCGCGCATGGTCACGAGCATCGAGGACAGCAAGGGCAACGTGCTCGCGGAATTCGCGAGTGCGTCGCCCCAGCGCGCACTCTCCGCTTCCGCCGACCGCACGCTGATCGACGTGATGCGCGACGTGGTGAACCGCGGGACGGGATCGAGCATCCGCTCGCGCTTCGGCATCCGCGCGGATGTCGCGGGCAAGACCGGCACCACGCAGGGCAACACGGACGGCTGGTTCGTGCTGATGTCGCCGCAGCTCGTGGCGGGCTCGTGGGTGGGATTCGACGACGGCCGCGTGACGCTCGACGACTACTGGGGGCAGGGGGCGCGCAGCGCGCTGCCGATCGTCGGCGATTTCTTCCAGCGTGCGCTTCGTGCGCGTGTGGTCGATCTGCGCGCGCGGTTCGATACGGAAGTGGCGCCTGGGGTGTTTGAGACGTTCCGGCAAAACCTGAATGCGTGGATTGAGAAGTTGTTTGGGCCGACGCCGAAGGTCGAGGCACCGGTCAAACGTGCGCCGGTTCAGGCGCAGCGGGCTGCGCCGGCGTCGGCTCCGGCGCCGGAAGTTGCGGCATCGGCTGCGGCTGGCGTTTCGGCAGCTTCCGAGGCGGTGCCTTCGGCGTCCGCACCGACTGCTGCGTCACAGCCTTACGAAGTGGGCTTGCCGCCGATCATCGCTCCGGCAAGCGCGCCGGTTGCGACATCGCCGCACCTCCCGCAGGAGCCGGCGCTCGCACCAACGCCGACGCCTGACGATGCCGAGCCCGCTCCCGGCGGCCCCGCCGCGCAGTACACGCCGCCGGTGCAGCAGCAGCCGGGGCAGTGATGTCGTAGCGCGCTGCGTTGTAGTGCTGGTTTGGGCTGCGAGCCGGATGTCGCGCTCTGGCCTTATCCCCAGATTCCGTGGAAAGGCTTGTGGGCAAGCTTGGGATAGCCGACCTAAGTGCCTGACGCGCAAGGGTTGACGCGTCGAAGCTGTGAAGCAGGCACGGCTTGCTGCACTTTTCCACAGAATTCGTGGAAAGGGCTGTGGGCAAGCTTGGGACATCGCGGCCAAGTGCTTGACGCGCAAGGAAAGACACGAGGCAGCTGTGACCGCACAATAAAGTTTGACACAAGGCGCATCATGAAATCAGCTACTTAGCGGCGTGAGTGGTCACGCTCCGGTGAAAGAGAGTTTGACACGTGCACAGCCGAGCGCAATTCACGTCGATATCTTGCGACGAAAGAGTTTGACACAAGTGGTAACGCTGATTGGCATTCACGAAGCCGTGTGCCGCTGCCCTCACTGACCGGTGGCGATTGCCGGAATCGGCGAGCGTTGTTGACTGGCGATGAAGCGCTGCAGCCGCTCCCACGCCTGCGCATAGCGATGCTTCGACGTGCCGGCCAGCTGCTGATCATGCAGCACCACCACCCGCTCGACCGCAGCCAGTTCCAGGTCCAGCATCAGGCAGGGCGTGTGATGCTTCACGCGCCTGATACACGCATCAAGCGCCGCCTCCGCGCGGCGGTATGGGTCGATTTCCGCGCCAGCGGCGGTCTCCTCACGCAGGTAAAACGCGAGATATACCACCTGCAGCAGACGGCAGAGCTGGTCGGGGTTGCCGTGACCCGCGCGGACCGTCGCCAGCGCGAGGTGGTTTTCCAGCGAAAGCGCGCGCCCTCTGGCAACCGGCAGCGGCAACAGCATTTCCTTCGTGCGTGCTGGGCGTGCGCGGAGGGATGAAGTCTGCTTCTTCATTGACTGAACCTTTTCATGCTCACATGCCGTCTGACATCGACGTGTGCTCCGGGCAAGCTACGCCGCGTCACTTACGATATGCAGCCGGCCGCTCCGCTCGACCACCTCGCGCCGCATCGAAAACAGCCGCCCACACCCCGCACACGACCAGCCGCGTCCATCCGTATGCTGCGCCGTCTCCGTCCGCCCGCAAAACGGACACGGCGTAGTCCCGTCCGGCGTGACACCGAGACGGATTTTCGACGCCAGGCTGCCGCCTGGTTCCAGCTGGTCGGCAAACGCGGCAAACATGTCACGCCACTTCTGCCCCATCCCGGCACTGGTCCCAACGATCTCCGACACCTGCATGATCGACAGTGGCAGCGCCAGGTAACGGATGAATTCCCTCATGCGCTCAAATGCAACCGTCTTCGTGTTGACGAACGGCGTACCGCTGCGGCGGCTGAATTTGCGCCTGCAGGTTCCGCACTGAAAGCCCGGAATCCCGCCCTTCGATTCCCCCGAGAAATGGGTCTTGCGGCTACCGCAGCGAGGACATGGCGGCGGGCGGCGACTGGTCGAATTCAGTTCGTCGAATTCGCGTCTCAGGCGAACGGTCAAGGCGAGATCTTCGCGCGCGCCAACCTCGGCATAGTCCAGCGGCGCAGGTTCCAGTTCGGTCGGTCGACCACCGAGCCGCACGCACCGCTCCCACCTGCCACCCGGATCGAGTCGCAGGAGCCACTCGCGCCAGGCCATCACGCGCCTGCCGATGTCCGCCGGCAGGCTGCCCATCTGCTCGCCCGCTTCGACGCACGAGACCGGCTGCGACAGTAGCGAAATGAACAGATCGAGGTTTTTGAGGTGCTTTTCGCTGAACGGCGTGTCGACGGTGCGAGCGAAGTAGCGCCCGCACGTCTGGCACTCGAACATCGGCAACGCCCGCTCTGGCGCGCCTTGAATCCGGCACTCGTGACGTGTTCGCCGTCGCAGCGTGGGCAACGGGGCCGCGGTTCATGACTCCCGGACAGCAGGGCCGCGACCTGCGCGCCCAGAAAGGGCGTCAGTTCCCGATCCTCTCGGGTATCGCGCGTTGCGGCAGGGGGCCGGATGCGGGGTTGTGCTTTCCTCATCAGAACTGCGCTGTCACCTGAAATCCGAGTGTTACGCTCGACGCCGGAAACCCGGACGGCACGTAGATCGGCATGCCCGCGAAGACGTCATAGCTGTACGCGCCAAAGCGTGTCGGTACACCCCCGCGTAATCCCACTGCTGCGCCCGCCAGTTGTGTGCCCACCAGCAGCGCAGTAGACGGTCCCCACACACGACCGTAGTCCAGTCCCGCATAGACGGCCTGCCCCGTCTGCCCGAGCGGATACTGCAGTTCGTTGCGCCAGTAGAAACCTTTTTCCGCCGCGAGCATCGTTTCACCGCTGAAGCCGCGCACCGTGTAGCGGCTGCCGATGGTCAGGTCGTCGATGTAGTTCAGCTCGTCGTTGGTGAACTGCCCGTGCAGCGTGCCGACATAGCGGAACGACTGCCCCGCGAGCGCGAACGGCACCGAGAGGTTCGCGTCGAGCGTCGCCATCTTGAAGCGATAGGTCGGACCGCCCGGCGTATCGGGCTGCGCCCCTAGTCCACCGATGCCCTGCCGGTAAGCGAGCGTGCCATCGAACTGCGCCGCGCCGAAGTAATGCCGGTTGGTCAGTCCTGCCTCGATGAACGTGTTGTCGCGGTGCTGCTGCGGAATTTCAGTGTCGGCAATAAAGCTTGCGCCCCACCGCTTGATGAACTGGAACTCGACGCCCGAGACATCGCTCTGGCTGCGGTGAATGACCCGCTCCAGTTTCAGGCCCGCCGTCTGCGCGTTGCCGCTCGACACGAGGGTCTGGTTGACCGCCGCGATCTGCTGGTAGTACGTGTTCGTGTAGCCGTAGAGCGTGCCGGTCCAGTAACCCCATGGAATCGAATACGAGGCATTCCAGCCATGCGTGCCAAGGTCGTGATTGCCAAACTGCAGATCCTGGTTGAAGCCTGCCGAAAGCACATCATTCAGGCCCAGCAGGTTGTACAGGCCAAGCGACACGTTACCGATATAGCGGCCGGTCGCGTCCGTGCCCGAGTTGTCTGCGGAGACCACGAGCGACCAGGGTTTGGTGCGCTTTACGGTAATGACCACGTCGCTTTCGCCCGGCACCGTACCGGGCACAATCTCCATGCTCGCATCCTGGTTCGGTACGCGCTTCATCTGCTCCAGGCCCTGCTCCAGGTCGCGCAACTGGAGCACGTCACCATCGCGCGCGGGAAATGTGGTCTTCCAGGTGCCGCGCGTATCGGCGCCGGCGAACTTGAGATGGCGGATCACGCCCGGTATGAGGGCGAATTTCATTGTTCCCGTGGACAGGTCCTGCGTTGGCAGCAGCACGCGTGTGGTGATGTAGCCGTGACTCAGGATCACGCCCTGCAGGCCCCTGGTCAGCATGTCGAGGCCCTGCTTGCCCACGCACTGCCCCTCGTAATGCCGCAGCCAGTCGTGCAGGAATGCAAACGGGTCCATTGGCAGGGCAGACGCGCCCTTCACACGGGTCGCCTCGGGCAGTGTGTCGGGCACCTCGACGGAGAAGGTGTCGATGCGGAAACATGGCGTTTCGACAGGCAGGACTGGCCATTCCCCCGCAACAGGAGCCGCCGAGCGGACGACGGGCGCGGCGACCGATGCCGCGCGCTGCTGTGCGTCGCGTTGCTGCTGGACCTGCTGTTGCTGTTCGGCGTTTGCGCGGGCTGCAGCCGCCACATCGGGCAAGGTCTGCGCGTTTGACGCGAGGGTGACCAGAGCTGTGAGCGGCAGGGCCGCCAGCCTTCTTTGGATTTTCATAACGTGATTTCGGTAGACAGGCGAACCGGGCAAAGCCCGGCAGCACACTACGACTTGCTTTCCTCGTCGTCTTTCGTTTCGTAACTCTTCCGGGCTTTCTTGTAACTGTTGTCAAAGGGCTTGATATTTAGCATATGCGCACGGCTACATAAGCCACCTAAAATCACCATTCCGACACCCAAGAAGAAACCAAACATCCTGATCCATCTCGGCAACCAATCGGACGCCAGGCTACCTCCAAAGATTGCCAGCCCTAATATAAATAGGGTTATATGCAACCAAAGGGGTAAATTTCCGTCTTCAATTAGTTTCATTATTTCGTTCCACTCGGATTAAAAAGCGAATTCGATTTTTGAGTTATCCAATTCTGGATTGTTGTCGCAAGTGGAATATTGTTAATAACGGAAGTGGCCCCGTTCACAATCAATGACCCCGCTGGATTGATGTTTCCGGCGATTTTCCCAGCGCCTGATACCGCTCCCTGACATGCATATTGGCCGACATTGGGTTGTGCCAATTGCGATACTGCGTCGGCGGTAATGCTGACCACAGTTGAACCAGCGGCAATTTCACTTAACACACCAGAGCTGTGAGCGGTAGGGTCGCCAGCCTTTTTGGGATTTACATAACGTGATTTCGGTAAACAGGCGAACCGGGCAAAGCCCGGCAGCAAACTACGACTTGCTTTCCTCGTCGTCTTTCGTTTCATAACTCTTCCGGGCCTTTTTGTAACTGTTATCGAATGGCTTGATGTGGGCTAGTCGTGCGCGAGAGCACATCCCCCCCACCGCAGCAAGTCCGAGTCCAGACAACGCAAAGAGCGCGCTCCAGATCGAAGGGGGGAGGTACTTGAATGTCAAGTAGCAGATTCCAATACCTGTCACGATAAAAGCTGTACATACCCATCCTGATAGATTTCCGTCTTCTATGAGTTTCATTTTTTCACCGAATTAACAACTCCACCCCAAAACGAATTGATTGAATTTTGGATAGACGTAGCGATACCACTCGCATTGAACGCATTCGCAGCCTCGTTGACAACAGGCGTGGCGATTGGATTTATTGTCGAAACCCGATCTGAAACAACTGAAGTCAATCCGTTTTGCCAATATTGGCCTACGTTCGGCCGCACTAACTGGCTGACGCCATCGGCTGTTATCCCGACCACGGTCGCACCATATGTCGCCGAATCGAATATAGGTATGTAGGGTGATGGAAGGGATGCTGCCGCCGCAGTCACTGATCCAAATCGCCCAGCAGTAGTCGAAATCATCGAAGCCACGTCCGCAGTGGTCGTTCGTACGTAGTCAAGGTCAGCCTGATCGAATTTGGTAAACGGCCCCGTGATATTGAACGATAAGCCGGACGGATATACCCCAGGCGAAGCCGAATACTGCTGGGGCAGGGGTACATCCTGGCCGTTTGTATTCGCCAGGATAAATTTCTGGAGCGCAGCGTTGGGTGCTCCGAGCACCTGGGTTGAATATCCGGTGGCGGTATCTGTAATCCAGGTCGTTCCGTCCTGGGGAGGTGCCCCAAAATATACCGTCGCGGCAGCGCCACTCTGTGTGCCGCTTATGTCGCTATAGCCCATCAGCCCAAGCTGGTTGGCAAACTGGGTTGCGGTAACAGGAGAGCCGTCCGGGTTGGTAAGGCCTGCCGCGGCAGCCCGCATGGCTAACTCTTTTGGCAGGTCCTTTTCGGTTCCCTTGTCGAGTATGCGGTTGTACGTGTCCACGCTCGATGCCGTTGATGCACCTGCCGTACCTCCTACCAGCGCACCACCGAGGTTCGCCGCGATGTTCGCCACCAGATTGCCGAGCAGTTCCGAGCCGGTTTCCGAGGCGATGCCCTTCGACAGTTCGTTAAGTTGCTTGCCGGCCAGTGAGGTCAGCCCCGCAGCCACCCCGCCGCCTGCGGCCGTAAATATACTGCCACCGCCGAGCCCGCCAATCAGCGCACCACCTGCCGCCTGCAACAGCGCGCGGTTGTCTCCCCCTTCGTCCCAGGCATCATAGGTCGCCTTATCGGTAGCCGTATCGCGCTTCTTGTCCGCATACGCGCCAATTCCCTGCGCCACGACCTGACCCGCAGCCTGCGCCGCCTGCATCGTGTCCGCCTGCTGGTTCAGCAGATTCTGGACGTCAGGCGTGGCCGACACGGTACCGTTGGTATTCGCCGTATCGCGACTCAGGCTCGATACGTCCTGCGTCTGGTCTGCCTGATCCGTAATCGAGATCGTTCCCGCGCCGATCGCGCTGCGCGTGGTTGCGCTCGAATCGCCGCTCTCGCTCTGCGTGATCATTGGCGAGATGGCAGGCGCACCACTCACCGAACCTGGCCCTAGCGCCTTGCCTGTGTTCTGGATACCCACACCCGCACTGATCCCGTTGCTGTTCGCGCTGTAGTGCGAGTGGTTTTCGATATCGCTGTAGGTGAGTGTTCCCGTCGTCAGGCTGTTCTTTTCCGCGTCCGCCGTGCTCGATATCACCGCGCCTTTGAGGTCCGTATTGCCGCCGACGCTGACGGCGAAGCCACCGCTGCCCGCATTGATACCCGCCTGCTCGTTGACCTGCGCATAAGTTCCATCGCCGTGTCCGTTCTGCGCGCCGAAGCTCACGCTGCCGCCCGCCTGACTGATGCTGAACCCGCCCCCCGCGCTTGACTGATGCGCATTGCTTTGCGTCGTGTCCTGCACGCTCTGGATGTTCAGGTTGCCGCCGACGCTTGCCGTCACCTGCCCGCCATTGACCTGCGAGCCGATAACGTTGGTAT
>NZ_RQIS01000027.1 GCF_003837865.1 Paraburkholderia dinghuensis
TTCGGCTTCCGCGCACAGCGCCTGGTAGGCGTCCATGCCGGACACCGTGGCACTCGCTACGATCTGTGCGGACGGCGCGAAAACGCGGCGCTCCTGAAGTACCGATTCAATCGCTGACATCGACAACCCCTTCGTCAAGATAAGACGTCAAACTCATCGACACACGCAGCATCTCCGATGCCCGCGTGCGCCGTCTCCGAATGCCGCCCCGCCTTTTGAGCGGTTGCGACGATTATTGTTACTGCTTTATCCCTGCTTTTCGTGCTGCTACTTTCAGACGTGCACTGCGGCGCTGCAGCAAAACCGCGTGCGCAATATTGCTCTCCGTCCGTGCGGACTAGCGTAAGCGTACCAACTTACCTGCCACTTACGTGCGACGCGCGCAGCTTTACCCACACGCCTTTCAGGTGACGTTCAGGTAAGCGGGCATTTAGAATGCTAGCTGAAAACTTTGCGCGCCCGGACTCCAGCTTGAACCGATATTCCATTTTCCTCGTCGCTGCGATGCTCCTCGTGGGCAGCAATGTCGGCATCGGCAAGTCAATCGTCGCCTTCATCCCCGTTCCACTCTTTGCGCTCCTGCGTTTCGTGATCGCTCTCGCAGTGCTCGGGCCGCTGTTGCGCGTCGCGAAGATGCGGCTCGTGACGCGCGGCGAGTGGATCAATCTCTTCCTCCAGGCGCTCTTCGGTACATTCGGGTTTACGCTGCTCATGCTTGGCGGCGTGCATCGCACGAGCGCCGTCGCTGCGGGTGTCATCACGAGTACCATCCCCGCGGTCGTTGCCCTCTTCTCGTGGATATTCCTGCGTGAACGGCCCGACGCTCGCGCGCTCGCGTCAATCGCGCTCGCCATCGCGGGCATCGCCGTCATCAATCTCGCGCACACCGACGACGGCGGTTCGCCGCAATCGCTGACCGGCAATCTCATGGTGCTCGGCGCCGTATGCTGCGAGTCGCTCTACGTGATCCTTTCGCGCCGCCTCACGCAGACGCTCGCGCCCATCGACATCTGCGCATACACGCACCTGTTCGGCTTCCTGCTGATGCTGCCGGTGGGTCTGCCTTTTGCACTGTCGTTCGATTATGCGTCCGTGCCCGGCGGCATCTGGGGGCTCTCGCTCTGGTACGGACTCGCCGCGAGCGTGTTCTCGTTCTGGCTCTGGATGAAGGGAATCCGGCACGTTCCGGGCAGTGTCGCCGGCGTATTCACGGCCGTCCTGCCCGTAGCCGCGGCGGTCTACGGGATCGTGTTGCTCGGCGAGCGGCCCACACCCGCGCACGGCATCGCGCTGGCCTGCGTGATTACCGGCATCGCGCTCGCCAGCCTGAAGACAAAACCGGTGCCGCCCGTCGCATCCTGACTTGCATTGCGGCGCGGTGATGGATGATGCGCGCGCCGGGTCTGGCCCCCGGCGCACGATGCAGCCCGTGGCGCTCGCCGCGCGGCAACCACCAACCCTTCACACCTGGGCCGAACCTGCCCCGCCGCTGTTACGGCGAGGCCATCCGCCGACACTGTACAATTACGCCCGCCCGGTCCAGGCGGCGCGCACCCGCCGGCGGCGCACCCGTTGCGTTGCCGGATGCGGAAGGCGCGGCGCTTGAACCCCGCCCGATTTTCGCCATCGCAATTGCCTATGTCCGCCGCACGCCCTTCGCCGTCCAGAGCACCAGAGCCACGCCGCACCCCGCGCGCCAGCCGTCTGCTGCCGCGCGTGATCTTCATGAGCCGCTGGCTGCAGGTGCCGCTGTATCTTGGCTTGATCGTCGCGCAGGCCGTCTACTGTGTGCTCTTCCTGAAGGAAGTCTGGCACCTCGTCAGCCATTCGACGACGCTCGACGAAACGAGCATCATGCTCGCCGTTCTCGGCCTGATCGACGTGGTGATGATCTCGAATCTGCTCATCATGGTGATCGTCGGCGGCTACGAGACCTTCGTCTCGCGCATGGGCCTCGAAGGCCACCCCGACGAGCCCGAATGGCTCGATCACGTGAACGCCGGCGTGCTGAAGGTGAAGCTCGCGATGGCGCTCATCAGCATTTCGTCGATTCATCTGCTGAAGACCTTCATCAATCCTGATGCGGTCTCCGCGCACACCGTGATGTGGCAGGTGATCATCCATGGTGCGTTCCTCGTCTCCGCGCTGATCATGGCGTGGATCGACCGTCTCACGACGCATACGCATCCCGAGCATTACCAGGAATTCGCCGCGCGCCATCCGGTACCGGCTGACTCCGTTGTCGCCGAAGCCGTCGAATAAGGCGGCACTCAAAACAAGATTCACGACATTTCGTCCCCACTGAAGCTAGCCATGACCGTCATCAAACAGGAAGACCTGATCCAGAGCATCGCGGATTCGCTGCAGTACATCAGCTACTACCATCCGCAGGACTACATCGAAGCACTCGGCCGCGCCTACGAGCTTGAAGAAAGCCCCGCCGCGAAAGATGCGATCGCGCAGATCCTCACGAACAGCCGCATGTGCGCCGAAGGTAAGCGCCCGATTTGCCAGGACACCGGCATCGTCACGATCTTCGTGAAGGTCGGCATGGACGTGCGGTGGGATGGCGCGACGATGAGCCTGACCGACATGATCAACGAAGGCGTGCGCCGCGGTTATCTGAACCCGGACAACGTGCTGCGCGCATCGATCGTGAATCCGCCCGAAGGCGCCCGCAAGAACACGAAGGACAATACGCCGGCCGTGATCCACTACGAGATCGTGCCGGGCGACAAGGTCGACGTGCAAGTCGCGGCCAAGGGCGGCGGCTCGGAGAACAAATCGAAGTTCGTGATGCTGAACCCGTCCGACTCGATCGTCGACTGGATCCTCAAGACCGTCCCGACGATGGGTGCCGGCTGGTGCCCGCCGGGCATGCTCGGCATCGGTATCGGCGGCACCGCTGAGAAGGCGATGCTGATGGCGAAGGAATCGCTGATGGAGCCGATCGACATTCAGGAGATCATCAAGCGCGGCCCGAAGGATTGGATCGAAGAACTGCGTGTCGAACTGCACGAGAAGGTCAACGCGCTCGGCATCGGCGCGCAAGGCCTCGGCGGCCTCGCCACCGTGCTCGACGTCAAGATCATGGCCGCGCCGACGCACGCCGCGTCGAAGCCCGTCGCGATGATCCCGAACTGCGCGGCCACGCGCCACGCGCACTTCGTGCTCGACGGCTCGGGTCCCGCGAAGCTCGAAGCACCCTCGCTCGACGCCTGGCCGAAGGTCAACTGGGAGCCGAATACGGAAACGAGCAAGCGCGTCGACCTGAACACGCTCACGCCGGAAGAAGTCGCTTCGTGGAAGCCGGGCCAGACGCTCCTGCTCTCGGGCAAGATGCTCACGGGTCGCGACGCCGCACACAAGCGCATCGCCGACATGCTCGCGAAGGGCGAGAAACTGCCCGTCGACTTCAAGAACCGCGTGATCTATTACGTCGGCCCGGTCGATCCGGTTCGCGACGAAGTGGTCGGCCCGGCCGGCCCCACCACCGCCACGCGCATGGACAAGTTCACCGAGACAATGCTTGCGCAGACGGGCCTCATTTCGATGGTCGGCAAGGCTGAGCGCGGACCGGTCGCGATCGAGGCGATCAAGAAGCACAAGGCTGCTTACCTGATGGCTGTCGGCGGTGCAGCGTACCTCGTGTCGAAGGCGATCCGCGGCTCGAAGGTCCTCGCATTCGAAGACCTCGGCATGGAAGCCATCTATGAGTTCGACGTGCAGGATATGCCGGTGACGGTCGCGGTCGATTCGTCGGGCACCTCGGTCCACCAGACCGGCCCGAAGGAATGGCAGGCGAAGATCGGCAAGATTCCGGTCGCAACGGTTTGATGCGCGACTCAAGCCTGCTGGCCGGTTCACGCCAGCGACGCTGATACACAAAACCGGGGCCCTGTGCCCCGGTTTTTTTATGCGCCGCAACACGGCTCGAGGCTGGGTATCCGTCGCAAGGACCTGCTTTGAGTCCTCGGTCCGCCTTGGCTTTTGCCGGCACAGCGCTTATTGTTGAAAACCAGAGTCCGCCCCACACACCAAGGAAAAGATCATGCAAGGCGACAAGAAGGTGATCGAATATCTGAATGCGCAGCTCAAGAACGAGCTGACCGCCATCAATCAGTATTTCCTGCACGCGCGCATGTATGACCACTGGGGCCTCGGCAAGCTCGGCAAACACGAATACGACGAATCGATCGGCGAAATGAAGCACGCCGACATGCTGATCGAACGCATCTTCATGCTCGACGGCCTGCCGAATCTGCAGGACCTGCACAAGCTGCTGATCGGCGAGGAGACGAAGGAAATCCTCGAATGCGACCTGAAGCTCGAACGGATTTCCCAGGGCACCTGCAAGGAAGCGATCGTCTATTGCGAGTCCGTGCGCGACTTCGTCTCGCGCGAAATCTTCGAAACGATCCTCGACGACACCGAAGAGCACATCGACTGGCTCGAAACGCAGCTTGATCTCATCGACAAGGTCGGCATCCAGAACTATCAGCAGTCGGGCATGGGTTCGGTAGAATCCTGATCGCTGTCTTGCTGCTACGACGCATGCGCCCATCGGGCGAATGCGTCCCTACTATCCTGCCCGGACTATCTTGAACGTCTCGCCCCTCTGCGGCGCCGCGCCCGTTGGTATCTTCGACTCCGGCCTCGGCGGCCTTTCCGTGCTGCGCGCGGTGCGCGCGCTCCTGCCCGCCGAACGTCTCGTCTATGTCGCCGACTCGCGCTACGCGCCTTACGGGCAGCGCGACGACGACTTCATCGCCGACCGCACGCTCGCCATCGGCGAATGGCTCGTGGCGCAGGGCGCCAAGGCACTCGTGGTGGCCTGCAACACGGCCACCGCGCAATCCATCGAATTCGTGCGCGAGCGGCTGCCTATCCCGCTCGTCGGCGTGGAGCCCGGCATCAAACCCGCCGCGCTGCAGTCGAAAACGCGCGTGGCGGGCGTGCTCGCCACCCAGGTCACGCTGCGCAGCGCGCGCTTTCAGGCTCTCGTCGAACGCCATGCGGCTGATCTGCGCGTGCTCTGCCAGCCCGGCCACGGGCTAGTGGAAGCCGTGGAGCGCTGCGACACAGGCTCTCCTGAACTGCTCGCGCTGCTGCGCGGCTATCTCGCGCCGATGCTGGACGCCGGCGCCGATACGCTGGTGCTCGGCTGCACGCACTATCCGTTTCTGGATACGGCGATCCGCTCGATCGTCGGTGAGCGCATGACGCTGGTCGACACCAGTGTCGCCATCGCACGGCAGCTCGAACGCGTGCTGGGCCAGCACGGCCTGCTCGCCGACACAGCCGGTGACGCGCAATCGAGTGCACGCTTTTGCTCGACGAGCGATGGCGCCCACCTGCGCATGCTGGCCGCGGCGCTGCTCGGCATCGACGCGCAGGTCGAATCCGTGCGGATTCCGTCACGGCGCACGCTCGAACTGGAAACCGACGCGGTCTGAGGTCGCACCCTCGTCGCGGCACCCGTCTGGCAAGTCGAGCCCGTCTGGCTGCCGATCCCCCTTCTGCCCCCCGTTTCGCGTCTTTCCCGCGAGCCTGGCCTGCGGCGAAAATCCCTGCTAAGTGTCCGGTTTTGTTACAAAAATTCCATTAAAGCACTTGCCACGCGCGCCGAAGATAATGATAATAATTCCCATTACTGCTCTCTGTTGCGCTCCATCATCATGATTGTCTGCGTGTGCAAGTCCGTCTCCGACCGGACGATCCGAGCTTCCATCGCGGAAGGCACGGATTCATTCGATGAACTGCAGTTCGAACTCGGCGTTGCGACCTGCTGCGGCAAATGCGAAGAATCGGTTCGCGACGTGATGGCTCAGAGCGGTGTCTGCGCGGGCAGTTGTGGTGTCGCCCACGCGCATCCCGTGGCCGCACCCGCCGCCGCGCCCGTCATGTTCTACGAGCTCAAGGCCGCCTGAACATCCCGGCGCGCCCCGTTCGCGCCGACAGCAAGCCAGTTTCACGACGAGCCAGCGACCGCTCACCCCTCTACCAGGAGATCGGGATGGAATTGCTGGCCGGATTCGTGACGACTGTGTGCATCGCGCTGTGGATTTTCCGCGAATGACGCAGTCAGACACTGCGTTAATCATCTATCACGCACTGCTTACGATTGGTGCCGTCGTTACCGCATCTTGCCAGGCGCGTTTCATTGCCACATCTTCGGCCTCTTCGTCGCGACCGCCATGGCGCAAAGCCTGCGCGCTTGCTTCGTAATCGACGGGCGCCACCGCACGCGCACTAAAGCGCAGCCTCACGATGACCTGATGAACGACATCAACGTGTGCTCGGGCTCGACATAACGTTCGCTATCCTGATCATTTTCTGATAACGATCACCACAACCTGTCGAACCGTGAAGATCGGCCTGCTACACGCAAGCAGCCAGATGGAAGAAGCGCAGCCACGCCGATCAATGTATTGACCACCACGCAAGCCCCGGACCGCACGGTGGCGTCCGGGCAAGTGGCACAACCGATATCGGTCGCCCGGAGCGCCCCGCCTTGCAAAACCGGGTTCCCACCGATCCCGTGCCCACTTACGGAAGTACGGAACTCCCAGGCCACTGCCGCACATTTCGCGCCCTTGGCCTGTACAAAGTAAAAGGCCCTCATCGTCAGATGAAGGCCTTTTTTCGAGCGCACGCGGCGCATTCGGGCGGTCTCGACGCTCACCGTCGGCCAGTTCGCGTCAACACATGCGACATACCGTGGGCAACACGGATAGCGCTATCAGCCCTGAAGGCTCGCTATCATAGCGGCCATCAATTCCCGCACAAGACCGGTCTTGGCGAGAGGGATTTCAATATATTCCTCCCGCGGCGCGCATTCAAGACATTGCCCATTGAAAGTAACGATTGCCGGCGACGCTTAAATGCCAAAAGGCATAAGCCGCACCTGCCCTGCACTTCCTCATGCCGTTTCGATGTTGCGCCGGGACTTCGCATGCAGCGCTGGTGTGTCCGCCGGCGTCTCGCGATCGCGTTCGAGCAGCGGCGCGATGTCGCTGCGCAGCGGACACTCCTGCTGCAGGTTCTGGTCGGCATCGAGCACTTCGACGAGATAATCGACGAACGCGCGCACCGCCGGCACCATGCCCTGCCGCGACAGAAACACCGCGTAAAGCTGCGGCACCGGCAGCGTCCAGCCCGGCATCACAGGCGAAAGCTTGCCCGAACGCAGCGCGGCGCCATACATCATCTCGGGCATCGCCGCGATGCCGAGGCCCGCGAGTGCGGCTTCGCGAATTGTCGTGAGATCGGCCGAGATGAGGCGTGGTTCGTGTTCGTGCGAATGGCGCGTGCCGTCCGGCGCGATCAGTTGATAGACGTGGCGGCCGTCGCTCGTCGGTGTGTCGAGCGTTTCGAAACGTGCGAGGTCGTCGGGCGTGAGTGGCGGCGCGTTCTGCGCGAGCAGGCTCGGCGCGCCCACGAGCATCTGCTCCGTACGCCACAGCGGACGCACCACGATGTTCGCATTCTGCGGCGGATCCGAGCGCACGCGCAGCGCGATATCCACTGAATCCTCGAAGAGGTCGATGACGCGGTTCGTCACGCGCATCACGACTCGCACCTCGGGGTAGCGATGCATGAACTCGGGAATGATCTGCGAAAAGATGGTCTGCGAAAGCGTGACCGGCACGCTCACTCGCACCGTGCCACGCGGCGACGAGCGCAACGACTGGACGACGTTCACGGCGGCCTGCGCTTCGGCGAGCATGGCGCGGCAATGCTGATAGAACAGATCGCCGGCTTCAGTGAGCGCCAGCTTGCGCGTCGAGCGCTGCAGCAGGCGCACGCCGAGCGATGCTTCAAGCTCGCTCACCCGCCTCGACAGACGAGACTTCGAAATGCCGAGCACGCGTTCGGCCGCCGAAAAACCGCCGTGCTCGACGACCTGCGAGAAGTACATCAGGTCGTTCAGATTATGCGAGTCGATCTTCATCTGGTCGTTCCACCGGTGGGACAATCCATTGCGTCTGGGCCATAAAACCTGGCAAATCGGCTACCTATAATAGCGGTTTGTTTCGTATTTAACGCAATTCCCCCTGTTCGGAGGTGATATCCATGACGACCACCCGCACGATCGAACGCATCTTTCCCGCCGTTCGCACCACCGAGGGTGCCGGATTCATCGTCCATCGACCGTTCCCGACGCGGCAGTTGATGGACTTCGATCCGTTCCTGCTCCTCGACGAAATGGGTCCGACCGACTACGCTCCGGGCGCCGCGAAGGGCGCACCGGATCACCCGCACCGCGGCTTCGAAACCGTCACGTATGTCCTCGAAGGGCGCTTCGGGCACAAGGATTCGGCGGGACATTCGGGCACGCTTGGCCCTGGCGACGTCCAGTGGATGACCGCCGGCGCAGGCGTCATCCACAGCGAGATGCCCGACCCCGAATTCGCGCGCAGCGGCGGCCGCATGCACGGCCTGCAGTTGTGGGTGAATCTGCCCGCGCGCGACAAGATGATCGCGCCGCGCTACCAGGAAATGCCGACCGCGCAGATTCCGGTCGGTCGATCGGCGGACGGCAAAGTCTCGGTGAAAGTGATCGCGGGCGAAGCGCTCGGCGTCAAAGCCGCGATCGAAACGCGCACGCCGATTCTTTACCAGCACTTCACGATCGCACCGGGCGGACGCGTCGAGCAGACTGTGCCGCGCAACTGGCGCGTGTTCGCCTATGGTCTCGCGGGCACCGGGCGCTACGGGCCTGGCGGCGAGCGTATCGAGGCGCAGCAGATGGTCGCGTTCGCCAACGACGGCGACTCGATCGTGCTCGCCGCACCGGACGATGCAACGGAGGCGCTGGAAGTGTTGCTGATTGGCGGCGAACCGCTCAACGAGCCGGTCGTCCGCTATGGCCCGTTCGTGATGAATACGGAACAGGAAATCCGCCAGGCCGTGCTCGACTACCAGGCCGGGCGTATGGGACACATCGCGCACTGACGCGATACTTGCGGCGCGGCGATGCTGCATTGCAGTGCCACGCCGTTCCTCCCGCGGTTCCTCAGATACTTCCCACAGCTTTTTCGGCTTTCCGTCACAATATGGCCTCAAGGGACGCGCAGCGTCCCGCCCCTATCAGCCCGTACTGTCCGTGAGGAGCGCATGGCCGAACCCGCCGTCATTGCCCACATCGGCTCGACCGACTACCAGGTTCAATTCAACGATGGCACCCACACGTGGGTCGCCGACGAACCCGCCTCGCTCGGCGGCGGCGACAGCGGTCCGACGCCGTTCTCGCTCCTGCTTTCGAGCCTCGGCGCCTGCACGTCGATCACGCTCAAGATGTACGCAAAGCGCAAGGAATGGCCGCTCGAAGGCGTGCGCGTCAAGCTCTCGATGGAAAACGGCGACTCCGGCGCAACCATCGACCGCCAGATCGCGCTCGACGGCGCACTCACGAGTGAACAGCGAGAGCGTCTGCTGCAGATCGCGAACGTATGCCCAGTCCACAAGATCCTCACCCAGTCGGTAACGATCCGCTCGGGTCTGGTGGCCGCGTGAGCGGCGCTCACGGACAACGCCACAGGAAGCCTTCGACTTGAATTTCGAACATCTCATCCAGATCAACGACCCACAGAACCCGCTCGTCCCGACCATGACGCGCGAGCAGTTGTGGGAAGGCCTCGTGCTGCGCGCCGAGCAGCCGCAGCTCTTCGTGCTCGGCCTCGATAGCTGCACGATCCTCTCGCGCGAGGGCAACAGGCTCGAACGCGAGCTGCACTACGGTCACGCGACGGTGCGCGACCACGTCACGCTCACACCCGGCGTGAGCGTGCGCTACGACATCCTCGCGACCGAGGAGCACGTGGGCGGCTCGCTCACGATGACGATCGAAGAGCCCGACGATTCGCAGCTGTTCCTGCGTTTCGAGTACCGCACGACGTTGCCCGCCGCCGTTACCGACGACGAACGGCAGACCTCGGAAATCGTGAAGTCGGCGTATCGGGAGTCGGATATCGACACCGTGCGCCTGATTCGCCAGTTCGTGCTCGGACTCAACGGCCCGGGCGCACTGCCCCATTGAGCTACTTCACACGTGAGGCGGGCGTCGCGCGGTGAGCGCCCGCTTCGCGTGATAACGCACGGCCTCCACACCGCGCTCACCCTGCACACCGCCAAAAACTATCGTTGTACCGAGCCGATGTATATTTCGCAATTGCAAATGGGAACGATTATCATTTAATATCACTCCATCGAATCGAGACAGGCACCACGCTCATGACCGACTTCAACCGCTCGTCAACGCTCAGCCTGCGCCGCCCTGGCGGCCCGGCGTCGGGCGCCACGCGATCGAAACCGGCCGCGCCGACGCAAGCGTGCACGAGTGCGGTAACCGCACCGGCAGGAGCACCAGAAGTTGGCACTGCGTGCGCCGCACTCGACAGCACGACACTGCTGCAAGGCCGCAGCGTCGTCGGCATCACGCACAACGGCGAGACGTATCAGCTGCGAGCCACCCGGCTCGGCAAGCTGATCCTCACCAAGTAGTTCGTACCGGGTATTGTGGGGACCGCCTCCTTACGCGAGGCGTTGGGCACTAGCCAGTCACGACGGCCTGCACGCGAGATCTAGACCCCTTCGTGCAAACATTATTCAAGCCGGCCGTCGCAGCCAGCCACGCCATTTTTTTGTTCTCGCCGTGATACGGACGGCGCCGAAGCCAGGCGCGGCCCGAGCCAAAGGCCGCAGCATTGCCTGCGGCCTTTGCTTTTTCCAGCACTAACCGATGTGCTCGCGTCGCGTAGCGATCACGCGCACCGACCAGGCGACGTTTTACTCGACGCCGAGCGCTGCGATGCCCGCGCGGGCCACGACTGCGTCCTGATCGGACTTCACACCCGAGACGCCGATCGCACCGATCACATCGCCGTTGACGACGATCGGCACCCCGCCCTCCAGCATCGCCGTCAGCGGCGCGCTCAGAAAAGCGGTGCGGCCCTGCCGGATGACGTCCTCATAGATCTTGCTTTCGCGACGGCCGAGCGCTGCGGTGCGGGCCTTCGATGTCGCCATTTCGGCCGTGCCGGGTGACGCGCCGTCGAGGCGGCGCAGCCATAGCAGATGCCCCCCATCATCGACGATTGCGATCGTCACGTTCCATTGATTCGTGCGTGCGTGTGCGACGGCCGCATCGCCCATCGTCACAATGTCTTCGTCAGTCAATACCGCCCTGGTTCGCATGGCTTGCTCTCCGATCGGTTGAACCGCCGATCAGTGCGCCCAGCCCCAGAACATGAGCCACCACGCACCGTCGATCACGGCGAGCGCGGCGGCGAAACAGAGCATCGCGAGACCACGCTGCCAGAGCCGCTGACTGTAGCGGCCCGTCACCCGCCACGCAAGCCAGCCGCTCCACAAATTGAATATGACAAGAATCGCAATTCGCGCGGCCGTTGCCCAGTCGAGTTGCACGTGCTCGGCGCGCAGCAGCGCGAGCGTCGTGGCCGAGAGGCCCAGGAACACCCCCGCGCCCGCGAGCGGAATCAGCGCCTGGGCGAGGTGATGCAGACGGCGCATCTCGAAGCGTCCGAGCGGCACGCACGCGAGCGCCAGGATGGCGAGGAGCGTCGTGCCGAGAACGAGTCCGGTCGCGACGATATAGCCGACGATCAGCGTCCCGTCGAGCCACGAAAACACGTCGTTCTGCTCAGGGTAATGCGTCAGCAGGAACCACGGCGCGTTCGTGTCGAGCGGCCAGGTGATGTCGCGATCGATGAGCCAGCCGGCAATCGACTGCTTCAGATCGACGAACCACGGCGAGCCGCTCCAGTGGAAAGCACCGATCGCGATACCGAGCAGACCATAGAGGATGAGCGCCGTATCCCAGCCCTTTGCCTGCCGGTCACCGAGTTCGACGACCTCCTGCGCGGGCGAGCGCCACGTCAAATCGATGGCATCGCGGTGGCCGGCGCAGCGGCCGCACATGTGGCACGCGGCGGCGCCCTTCATGTTGCGCAGCGGCACGAGCGGCGCGCAATTGACGGGAATCACGCGATGTCCGCCGTGCTCGCCGGATTTGTACGAGCGGCGCCAGGCGTCCTCATCGACCTTGTAGTGGAATGGCGCGAGGCGCGCGAGAAGCGAAAACACCCCGTTGACGGGGCACAGGTAGCGGCACCAGATCCGCTTTTCGCGGCCGTACAGGAAGCCGATCACCATCGCGCCGAGCGTCGAGCCGCCCAGCACGAGCAGTACCGCTTTCGGATATTGGTAGACGCTCACCATCTGGCCGTAGATAGTCGTCAGTCCAAACGCGACGAACGGCCAGCCGCCCCAGCGCATCCAGTGCGGAATCGAACCACCGCGGCCGAAACGACTCGCGAACTCGGTGAGCGCGCCCTCGGGACAGAGCACGCCGCACCACACGCGGCCAAGCATGATCATCGACAGCAGCACGAACGGCCACCAGATGCCCCAGAACACGAACTGCGCCGCGAGCGTGAGATTGTTCCAGAGGTGCGCGGTGTCGCCGGGCAGCGGCATCACCGCAGGCGCAAGAATCAGGAATGCGTAAACCGCGACGACGATCCACTGCACGCCACGTATCACCGTACCGTGCCGTTGCATCCATAGCCCCACCTGGGCGAGCTTGCCACGCCTCACGACTGGCTGCGCCGACGCGCAGCTCACGCGGCCCGCCTCTTGCCGATCGCCGCCGCACGGCCATTCGCGCGACGCACGAGGAGCCACACGACACCCCAGTACGCGGCAAACGCGATCACGTTCATGAGCGCCGGGTGCGCACGATAGCCGGTGAGCGTCGCCACGAGCGAGCCGAAGGTGCTCGAATCGTCAAGCAGTGCGGACGCATTCCACACCTGGTCGATGAGGGTCGGCAAGATTTCCTTGTCGATCAGTTTGTCGACGCCGGTCTGGAACAGGCCCGCGCCGAGCAGGAGCAGCATGATCTCCGTGACGCGGAAGAAGTGGCGCCACGAAAACACCTTGCCGCCCAGCTGCAGAACGTAGAACGTGAGGAACGCGAGCGCGAGGCCGATCGCCACCGCGAGATACTGGCTTACGTCGACGTGGCCCGACTGGCCGAAGCCGAGGCCATAGAGGAAGATCACCGTCTCGCTGCCCTCGCGCGCAATGGCGAGCGCAACGAGCGCCGTCACGCCCCACCATTTCGCGTCGCGCGCACTCGCTTCGAGCGAATGTTCCATTTCGCGCTTGAGCGTGCGCCCGTGCTGCTTCATCCACAGCACCATCTGCACGATCAGCACGCAGGCGACGAGCACCATCGCAGTCTGGAAGTAGTCCTGCGCGTCGCCCGAAAGCACTTCGGTGAATCCCACCAACGCTGCGCCCAGTGCGACTGCCGCGAGCACACCGAGCGCGACGCCGCCCCACAAGTACGGCAAACCGCGCCGCGCGCCGGCATCGCCGTTCTTCAGCCACGCGTAGAGAATGCCGACGACGAGCAGCGCTTCGACGCTCTCCCGCCACACGACGAACATCACCTGTCCCATTCGAACCCTCCTGCTGGCGACACGAATTCCGCCGCGATCACTTCGCCACGATCAGGCCTTGCGCCTGCTGGTGGAAATCGTCGAAAAACTTGTATTCGCCCGGATCGAGCGGCGCGATCACGACGAACGACTCCGCACCCGGCGCCAGGACCTTCTCCTTGCGCAACTGGACGCTTTCGAACTCGGCCGCGCCCTTACCCGTGTTGCGCACGTCGATCTTGATGCGCTTGCCCGCGGGAACATCGATGCGCGTCGGGTTCAGCTTGCCGTCGGTCATTTCGAGCTTGAACGTCGGCAGATCCTCTGCGTGTGCGGCCTGCGCAAACAACCCGGCGACCGGGGCAACCAGCGCCGCAGCGAGCGCGAGCCCGGCAATCTTCCTTGTTCCAGTCATTCGTTGTTCCTGCTTTTGTTACTGCTCGTCCTGCGTTTTCAGGCGGCGGCGTCGCGCTCCAGACGCCACGCCGCACTCCCCGCTCATTAGCCGCTCAGTTACAACTCAGTAGCCGCCCTTCTTGCCGATGCCCGCGAACGGGAAATCGTATTCGAGCGTGATCGGCTTGAACCACGGACCCACGCCGGTTTCCTTGTCGACGTGACGGCCAAACGCCATGTGGCCCGACTGCATCGGTGCCTCTACGATCAGCTTCAGGTGATACTTGCCCGGACCCGCGAGCTTGACGTTGTCGCCATAGTGCGGGCCATCGTCCGCGACCATCGGCATGAGGTCACCCTTTTGCACGTAGCTCGAACCCGGCTTCGTCAGCTCGTAGCGAACCTGCAGGTACGGCATCCAGTCGCCCTCGGCAAAGCCGGTCGGGTTGCCCTTGACCGCGTGGATGTCGCTTTCGAGGTGGATATCGGAGTCCGAGGCCTTGCGCATCATGCCTTCCGGATCCATGGTGATCGGCTGCAGGTAGACCGCGCCGATTTCCATGCCGCCCTGAATCTGTTGTTTGCCGATCGGGTATTCGGCCGCGCTGGCTGCACAGGCAGCCGTCGCGGCGGCGATCAGCGTCATGCCGCGCAAAAGGGAGTGAATCCGCATCGAAACTCCTGATTGTTATGGGAGATACAAAGCCACCAAAGGCACAATAACGATGTAAACGTTAATGCGAACGATTCGCACTATGGTGTGGAGTGTAGCACCGATACGGCGCCATAACAAAGACGTGTTCGCGTAAGGCCTTAGGGTGAAAGGGTCTTGTGCGACGAGGCTCGGGCGCGAAGCGCCGTCTTGTGGTCTGAAGAAAGGGGAATCGGACGTCCTGCCTGAGACGCCCGTTGGCGGCACGGGTGGTCGAGTGCGGGCGGCCTGTGCGCGCCGCCCGCCTGCTCCCGCCCCGCGCAGAACAGCTCAGGCCGGATGGTCGCCGACGTTTGCTCCGAACACGCGCCGACGCAGCAGCGCAAGCTGGTCGCGGGTCTGAGCAGCCTTTTCGAATTCGAGGTTCTTCGCGTAGTCCATCATCTGCTTTTCCAGCTTCCTGATTTCCTTGGAAAGCTGTTTCTCCGACATGTCCTCGAACTTCGCGCGCTCTTGCTCCTCGCGCAGTTCGGCCCGCGCTTCGTCGACGTTGTAGACGCCGTCGATGATGTCCTTGATGCGCTTGACCACGCCGCGCGGCACGATGCCGTTCGCCTCGTTGAACGCGATCTGCTTGACACGGCGACGCTCCGTCTCGTCGATCGCACGACGCATCGAATCGGTGATGCGGTCGCCGTAGAGAATCGCCTTGCCGTTCACGTTGCGCGCCGCGCGGCCAATCGTCTGGATCAGCGAGCGCTCGGCGCGCAGGAAGCCTTCCTTGTCGGCGTCGAGGATCGCGACGAGCGACACCTCGGGAATGTCGAGCCCCTCGCGCAGCAGGTTGATGCCGACGAGCACGTCGAACGTGCCAAGCCGCAGGTCGCGGATGATCTCCACGCGCTCGACCGTGTCGATATCGCTGTGCAGATAGCGGACTTTCACGCCGTGATCGGAGAGGAACTCGGTGAGCTGCTCGGCCATGCGCTTCGTGAGCGTCGTGACGAGCACACGCTCGCCCACGGCCACGCGTTCGTTGATCTCGCCGAGCACGTCGTCCACCTGGGTCGACGCGGGTCGCACCTCGATCACCGGGTCAACGAGGCCCGTCGGCCGCACAACCTGTTCGGCAATCTGGCCCGTCACCTTCTTCTCGTAATCGGCCGGCGTCGCCGACACGAAAATCACCTGGCGCATCTTGCGCTCGAATTCGCCGAACTTGAGCGGCCGGTTATCGAGCGCGGAAGGTAGGCGGAAACCGTAATCGACGAGGTTTTCCTTACGCGCACGGTCGCCGTTGTACATGCCGTTCAACTGGCCGATCAGCACGTGCGATTCGTCGAGGAACATCATGGCGTCGGGCGGCAGGTAGTCGACGAGCGTCGGCGGCGGTTCGCCAGGCTGCGCGCCCGAGAAGTGCCGCGAATAGTTCTCGATGCCCTTGCAGAAACCGAGTTCCTGGAGCATTTCGAGGTCGAATCGCGTGCGCTGTTCGAGCCGCTGCGCCTCGACGAGCTTGCCTTCGGTGTGGAAGAACTCGAGCCGGTCGCGCAGTTCGGTTTTAATGGTCTCGACGGCACGCAACACGGTCTCGCGCGGCGTCACGTAGTGCGACGACGGATACACCGTGAAGCGCGGAATCTTCTGGCGCACGCGACCCGTGAGCGGATCGAAAAGCTGCAGCGTCTCGACTTCGTCGTCGAACAATTCGACGCGCACGGCCATTTCGGCGTGCTCGGCCGGGAAGATGTCGATTGTGTCGCCGCGCACGCGGAACGTGCCACGCTGGAAGTCCTGCTCGTTGCGCGTGTACTGCATCGCGATCAGGCGAGCGATGACGTCGCGCTGACCGAGCTTGTCGCCGTGGCGCAGCGTGAGAATCATCTGGTGATACTCGGACGGATTGCCGATACCGTAAATCGCCGACACGGTCGCGACGATCACGACGTCGCGCCGCTCCATCAGGCTCTTGGTCGCGGACAGGCGCATCTGCTCGATGTGCTCGTTGATCGACGAATCCTTCTCGATGAAGAGATCGCGCTGCGGCACGTACGCTTCCGGCTGGTAGTAGTCGTAGTACGAGACGAAGTACTCGACGGCGTTGCGCGGAAAGAACTCGCGAAACTCGGAATAGAGCTGCGCGGCGAGCGTCTTGTTCGGCGCGAACACGATGGCCGGGCGGCCAAGGCGCGCGATCGCGTTCGCCATCGTGTAGGTCTTGCCCGACCCGGTCACGCCGAGCAGCGTCTGGAACATCAGGCCGTCGCCGACGCCCTCGACGAGCGTCTCGATGGCCGTGGGCTGGTCGCCGGCCGGCGGATACGGCTGATAAAGCTCGAACGGCGAGCCGTCGAAACGGATGAACTTCGACTCGTCGAGGACGGGCGCATCGACAACACTGTGGTCGGACATGGGGCGACATCCTCTGCCAGGAGCAAACGACTATTCTAGCGTCTTGCCGCTGGCAAAGCCGGGGGTGGGATCGGGCGGGAATCGGGACCGAGGTGGCACGAAAACGGGCCTGGAACGAATGGGCTGCAGCGCGCAGGCAGGCGATCGCGCCGGGCGTGCGGCGCTCGGACGACCGTTTCCAGGGTCCGGTCCACGCTTGTCGCCCCGGCGAACAGCAAGCGGACGACACCGGTCCCGGGAAATGTGCAGCAGCGCCCCCCTGCAAAACGCGCCCGAAAACCGCGCAATCCGACCGCCACGGGCGAAAACGATTCACAGATTCGCTACAATAGCGAGTTGCGTGGCCGGCCGGCTGCGTCGCCCGGATTACATATCGCGGCGGCGCATAAGCCAGCGCAAGCGGCCAACAGAGTGTCCATCCCTGACTATTGCCGAACCATCATGTCCCTTTTCTCCGCTGTCGAACTCGCCCCTCGCGACCCGATCCTGGGTCTGAACGAAGCCTATAACGCCGATGCCCGCACCAACAAGGTGAACCTCGGCGTAGGCGTCTACACCAACGAGGAAGGCAAGATTCCGCTGCTGCGCGCGGTTCGTGACGCCGAAAAGGCCCGCGTCGAAGCGGGGCTGCCGCGCGGCTATCTGCCGATCGAAGGTCTCGCCGCCTACGACGCTGCCGTGCAAAAGCTGCTGCTCGGCGACGACTCGCCGCTCATCGCTGCCGGCCGCGTCGTGACGGCGCAGGCGCTGGGCGGCACGGGCGCGCTGAAGATCGGTGCCGACTTCCTCAAGCGTGTGAACCCGAACGCGAAGGTCGCCATCAGCGACCCGAGCTGGGAAAACCATCGTGCCCTGTTCGAAAGCGCGGGCTTCGAAGTCATTGCGTACCCGTACTACGACGCGCAGACCAACGGCGTGAACTTCGAAGGCATGCTGAGCGCGCTGAACGGCTACGCCGCGGGCACGGTCATCGTGCTGCACGCGTGCTGCCACAACCCGACCGGCGTGGACCTGACCGTCGACCAGTGGAAGCAGGTCATCGAAGTCGTGAAGGCGCGCAACCTCGTGCCGTTCCTCGACATCGCCTACCAGGGCTTCGGTGACGGCATCGCGGAAGACGGCGAAGTCGTGCGCCTCTTCGCTGCTTCGGAACTGAACGTGTTCGTCTCGTCGTCGTTCTCGAAGTCGTTCTCGCTGTACGGCGAGCGCGTCGGCGCGCTGTCGATCATCACGAACAGCAAGGAAGAATCGGCGCGCGTGCTCTCGCAGCTCAAGCGCGTGATCCGCACGAACTACTCGAACCCGCCGACGCATGGCGGCTCGGTAGTCGCAGCGGTCCTCGGCTCGCCGGAACTGCGCGCGCTGTGGGAAAACGAACTGGGCGAAATGCGCAATCGCATCCGTGCAATGCGCACGGGTCTCGTCGAGCGTCTGACGGCCGCTGGCGTCGACCGCGACTTCAACTTCATCAACGTGCAGCGCGGTATGTTCTCGTACTCGGGCCTGACGGCGGCGCAAGTGGACCGTCTGCGCGAAGAGTTCGGCATCTACGCCGTGAGCACGGGCCGCATCTGCGTGGCCGCGCTGAACATGCGCAATCTCGACGTCGTGGCTAGCGCCGTCGCGCAAGTGCTCAAGTAAGCAGCCTTGAACACGTGCCGCTTTAGTGGGCGGCGCGTGGCTTCGCTGCCGGAATGATTACGGCGCCCGTCTGAACGACGGGCGCCGTTTTTGTTTGACGAACGGGCGATGAAATCACTGCGAGAACACATTCGCCCCCCAACATCGCTGCTCAATCAACGATAAAGAGCCTGGCGCCCGTCCTCGTAAAGGATTGGTGTGGCTCGGCGTTGTCACCAACCTGGTAACTCATTCCCGCCGTCAAAACGAACTTCCGCCCATCTTCGAGCGTCGTTTCCAGTTCGCCTTCCATGCAGAAGAGAATATGACCTTTTTGGCACCAATGGTCCGCGAGGTAGCCGGGAGTGTATTCCACCATCCGCACGCGGATCTGATCCGGCTTCTCACCGAAATACCGCGTGCGCCAGTAAGCCACGCCCGTTTCCCCCAGGTGCTCCGTTCTTTCGACTTCCGCCCAGTTGGTTGTGCCAAACGCAAATGCATCCATTTTCATTCCGTCGCCTCCGGTACAAGTCACACTCGCGTGCGCTGGTCAACGCGTCGTCGTGCTCCGCGCATTCTAAACGGGAGTGGCAAGCGCAGCCTGTTTCCTGATCAGGATTACGAACCATAGAATATTGCCACTGCGAACGTCGAAGTACGTGCAACGCGGGTTTGAGGAAGGACCTCCGCGGCCCTTACACGATGCCCTCGCCTTCTCCCTTGCGCGAATGTCCGCGGCCATCGCGGTGAATGTCGTGCGTGACGAACCCCGCGTCGTTATCGGGCTTGTCGAGCCAGCCCGGCTGTGCGAGCGATGCACGTATGTCCTGCAAGCCACTTCGCCAATGCTCGTGCATGGTGGAGGTACCGAACTGATAGTCCTTGAAGTGGCCCTCGTACTCCTTTTGCCGGTAGATCAGGTGGATCACGTTGTACTTCTTCGAGCATGACAATTCCCCCGCCAGCTCGACCCACGGATCCTGCTGATGCTCGGGCGCGACGCGCTCGAGCACCTCTCGCAGCACATGGCGAAAGCGCTGCGAACGTTGGAGCATGTCGGTCACGAGACGCGTGCGACTCGAATACTGGATGTCCTTCATGCGGCCCTGGACGTCGGTGAGATTGTCGGGCACGGGACCGCGTGCGCTCCAGAGATCGACCTGGAACGCCAGTGTGTCGCGGCGCGGCGTGGTCTGGATCACCTCGTAGAGCGGTGTATTCGACATCAGGCCGCCGTCCCAGTAGTACTCGCCGTCGATCTCGACGGCCGCGAAGCCGGGCGGCAACGCTCCCGACGCGATGAAATGCTCGGGCCGCAGCTTTGTCGTGGTGTTGTCGAAGTAGACGAAGTTGCCGGTACTCACGTTGACCGCGCCCACCGAAACACGAATCTCCTTCGAATTGATGCGATCGAAGTCGCACAGACGCGCGAGCGTCTCCTTGAGTGGCCGCGTGTCGTAGTAACTCGCGCGCTCCGGATGGCCAGATGCGTGCGGCATGGGCGGCGGAAAGCGCGGCACGAAAAAACCCTTCTGACCTTCTACGAGCGCGCCTGCCGCCTGGAACGCCGTGAACGTCTTGCGGATCGCGTCGCCCGAATTAAAGAGCGCGTGCTCGACGAATGCTGGCATCGGCAGGCTATAGGCGGGCTGGCAGATCGTCTCCCAGAACTCGCGCAGCCGTGCGACGCGATGTTCGGGCGGATTGCCCGCGATGATCGCCGTGTTGAGCGCGCCGATCGAAATACCGGCGATCCAGTTCGGCGCGATACCGGCCTCGACGAGGCCCTCATAGACGCCGGCCTGATACGCGCCCAGCGCGCCGCCGCCCTGCAGCGTGAGCGCAATGGTTTCCCACTGCGCCGACTCGCCACCGCAGTAGTCGGGACGCGGCCGCGGCGCGGCTCCGGTATGGACGCCGGTCTCATCGACGACGGCGCTGGACTGGACCTGCTTCTTGCGTTGAACCATGGCCGCGCTCCCTCCCTAATGTCACTGCGGTCACTGCGGTCACTGCAGTTACTGCATGAACCACCCGTGGCTGACGACGAACGATTGACCGGTGAATGCCGCTGTCGGGAACGCTGAAAGGAACAGCACCGTCTGGGCGACGTCCTCGACGGTCGTAAACACCCCGTCCACCGTGCCGCCGAGCATGACGCGCTTGACGACTTCCTCTTCGGAAATGCCGAGTTCTTTGGCCTGCTCGGGAATCTGCTTGTCGACGAGCGGCGTGCGCACGAAGCCCGGACAGACTACGTGCGAGCGCACGTTGTGCTTCGCGCCCTCCTTGGCAAGCACGCGAGCCAGACCGAGCAGTGCATGCTTGGCGGCAACGTAGGCCGACTTGAGCGGCGATGCCTCATGCGAGTGCACCGAACCCATGTAGATCACGACACCGCCGCGATCGTCCTTGTACATGTGCTTGAGCGCCGCCTTCGTGGTGAGGAACGCACCATCCACGTGGATGGCCTGCATCTTCTTCCAGTCGGAATACGCATAGCTTTCGATCGGATTCACGATCTGGATGCCCGCGTTCGAAACAAGGATGTCCACCGAGCCCAGTTCGGCCGCAACGCGGTCCATGCCCTGATTCACGGCGTCCTCGCTCGTGACGTCCATGGCAATGCCGATCGCCTTGCCGCCCGCGGCCTTGATCTCGGCAGCGACGGCGTCGGCGCCGCTCTGGTTGAGGTCCGCAATGGCGACGGCTGCGCCCGCCTGCGCGAACGTGAGCGCAATCTGCTTGCCGATTCCGCTGGCCGCGCCGGTGACGACGGCAACCTTGCCATCGAGCTTGGTATTCAGGGAAAGAGACGACATCGAGCACCTCCAGGTAGTAGTCGAGATCAGACCTCGGTACGCGAACGCTGTCAAACCGGCCATATGGCCTATGCCGTCCAGCAGATTGTTGCACCGCGGCCAACCGCGTTATTGTGCATGAACCTGCCCGCACCTCGCATCTGGCAGGACGCCTGCTGGCTGCGCCGGCGTTAATATCGGGGTTCTATTCACAGGAGACATTCATGAATTATCGGCGACTGGGCCGTTCCGGCCTGCAGGTGAGCGAGTTGTCCATCGGCTCGTGGGTCACATACGGCAGCCAGATCGATCGCGGCCTCGCACGCGAGTCGCTCGCCGCTGCGCGCGACGCGGGCGTCAACTTCTTCGACAACGCTGAGGGTTACGCAGGCGGCAAGTCGGAAGAAATCATGGGCGAGGCTCTCAAGGAACTCGCGTGGCCGCGTGTGAGTTACGTTGTCTCCACCAAGTTTTTCTGGGGCTTGAGCGAAGGGCCCAACCAGTACCACACGCTCAACCGCAAGTACCTGCTCAACGCCATCGACGGCTCGCTCAAGCGTATGCAGCTTGACTACATCGATCTCGTGTTCTGCCACCGTCCTGACCCGAACACGCCCGTCGAGGAGACAGTCTGGGCGATGAGCGACATGATCTCGCGCGGCAAGGCGCTCTACTGGGGTACATCGGAATGGAGCGCCGACGAGATCCGCGCGGCGTGGGCAATCGCGGAGCGGCACCACCTGCACAAGCCGGTCATGGAACAGCCGCAGTACAACCTGTTCCATCGGCGCCGCGTGGAGGACGAATACCGGCGTCTTTACGAGGACATCGGTCTCGGGCTCACCACCTGGAGCCCGCTCGCGTCGGGCCTGCTCACGGGCAAGTACCGCGACGGCGTGCCGGCCGACAGCCGCGCGCAATTGAAGGGCTATGACTGGTTGCGCGCAGCGCTCACCGATGCGGACAAGAACGCCATCGTCGCCAGGCTCGCCGATCTTGCCGCGCAATTGGGCTGCACGGTCGGGCAACTCGCCATCGCGTGGATCCTGAAGAATCCGCACGTCAGCACGGTGATCACCGGCGCGTCGCACGTCGCGCAGATCAAGGAGAACATGTTGGCGCTCGACGTGGCCCAAAAGATCACGCCGGAAATCAAGGCGCAAATCGAGGCGATCGTCGGCGACGCTTATAACTGAAACGCACGGCGGGGCCGGGTGCGGCCGGGTCGCGTACGCGTCGAGTACAATACGCGGCCTCGACGTCGCTCACGGCCCCAAAGGGTAACGCGACGCACACCACAGGCGCACGGCCCCACGTTGCGCCCCCTGTTTTTGTCCTGGTTTTCCGTCCCGCCCATCATGCTGAGCTACCGCCACGCCTTCCACGCAGGCAATCATGCCGACGTCCTGAAACACGCCGTTGTCGTGCAATTGCTGCGCTATCTCGGCAAGAAGGACAAGGCGTACTGGTACATCGACACGCATGCAGGCGCCGGCGCGTATGCGCTGCGCGAGGGCTACGCGACGAAGACCGCCGAATTCGAAACGGGCATCGCCAAGCTCTGGGGCCGCACCGACCTGCCGACGGTGCTCGCCGAATACGTCGAAGAAGTCGCGGCGCTCAATCCCGATGGCGAACTGCGCTTCTATCCGGGCTCGCCATATCTGGCGGCGCGGCTGATGCGCGAGCAGGACCGCATGCGGCTCTTCGAGTTGCACAGCACTGAAATCGAAGTACTGCGCCACCGGTTCCGCGACGCTGGCCGTCACGTGATGCTTTACGAAGGGGACGGCTTCGAAGGCATCAAGGCGCTGCTCCCGCCGCCGCCGCGACGCGCGCTCGTTCTGATCGACCCGTCGTTCGAGGACAAGCGCGACTATGCGCGCACGCTCGCGTGCGCCGAGGAAAGTCTCAAGCGGTTCGCCACCGGCACGTATGCGATCTGGTATCCACAGGTGACGCGCCCCGAATCGCAGCGATTCCCCGAGCAACTCAAGCGTCTGCAGGAGAAAAACTGGCTGCACGTCACGCTCACCGTGAGCCAGCCGCCCGCGGATGGCTACGGCCTGTACGGCAGCGGGATGTTCATCCTGAACCCGCCCTACACGCTCGTCGCCGCAATGAAAGAGACGCTGCCGTGGCTCGTCAAAACGCTCGGACAGGATCAATCCGCGCAATTCAAGATCGAATCGCGCGGCGATTAAACCTGTCGCAGCCTATTGCGCTGGCAATACCTGCGGCGTGATATGCGGTGTGACCCGCGGTCGGTGATGCGGCGGGCGCGGTCGATTGGGCGGCGTTCCGGCGCCCGGCACTGCGATATAAGGCGACACGATATAAGGCTGCGAATAGTCATTCGGCAGCCCGGCCGGCTCAGCGGGCTGATGCGCCGCAACCATCGGCTCGTGCGAAAGCGGCGCGTTCTGCAGCACCATCCCTTTCTGGCCGTCGATAATTCCGTGCTGGGTATCGAGAATCAATGGCGGGCCATCCGCGTATGCGGCGGCATGCGTCAGAGCCAGTACGCCCGTCATCGCTGCGGCGGTCAGCCAGACGGTCAAAGGCTTGCGGAAGATGTGGTTCGACACCATGAACGCCCCCGAAATGTGCGGTTTCACTGCTTTGTCGGCTTATCTCGAAAAGACTTTACCTCACTGTGGCGTCGCGGATCAGTCTACAGCGCCTGCACTGGCAGGCGACCGCTTCCCGAAAAGGCAGTGCCAGAAATGACAAAGCCCCGCAAGGCGGGGCCTGAGACAACGTGGTGTAACGCGTGGCTTATTGCGAGTAGCCGTCCGTTTCGAGCGATCGGATACGTTGTTCGAGTTGCACAACGTCCGTCGATGACGCCAGATACGATTCGCGGCGGGTACGCTCAGCGACTTCAAACCAGTTGCTCACTGCTTCAAGAATGTACGCAAACATGATGTTCCTCTACAAGGATCTCTATGTCCCCGGTGGAATCTCATCAGGGATTACCCTACCAAGGGATAACCCGCAGTATAACCATGTTTTTGAGATTTGCAACTGAATCGCACGAATGCGGTGCATTCCAGAATGGAATGACTCAACACGAATGCTCCGCAAAAGCATGATTTATTGGCACAATTTTTCGCACAGGCGGCAGGCGATGCGTCGGAAGCACCACATACGCACCATTTTTGGGCATCGACTAAAGCAAGGTGCGGCGATTTGCGCCGTACTGGTCGCACTTTGATTCAATGCGCGCTGGCACACGGCTCGTGCACGGAAGGCTGCGGATCGGCAAGCTGCTCAAGGATCGGACAGTCGGGACGGTCGTCGCCATGGCAATGCGCTGCGAGGTGAGCAAGCGTGTCGCGCATCTGGGTCAGTTCCGCGATGCGCTGGTTCAGCTCGGTCACATGAGCGAGCGCAATCGACTTGACCTCTGCACTCGCCCGCGAGCGGTCGTGCCATAGCGCGAGGAGACGGCGGATATCGTCGACGGAAAATCCCAACCGTCGCGCCTGACGTACGAAGCGCAGCGCATGCACTTCCTCCATGCCGTACACGCGATAGCCGGACTCAGTGCGCCCCTTGGGCACCAGCAGGCCCACGCTCTCGTAATAGCGGATCATCTTCGCCGTGACGCCCGATTCGCGTGCCGCTTCGCCGATGTTCATGCTGCGCTCCCTCCCGTACTCAAACGATGTTTCCATCGTATACCTTCCAGCGATGGGAAGGTCTAGCGCCCATTCCACTCACGACTGGCATAATCCGGCCGCGGCCCCATATGAGGTTAGTAGTTGAGTCCTCCCCTCTGCAAAAGGAAGAAACGATGATCCAGTTCAACGTCGAAGGCATGAGTTGCCAGCACTGCGTGGGCGCTGTCACCCGCGCGATCCAGGAGCATGACGCCGCCGCAAAGGTCGAAGTCGATCTGGCCGCGGGCCGCGTGAGCGTCGAATCGAGCCAGAGCGCCGACGTGCTGAAGGCCGCGATCGACGACGCAGGCTACACCGTCAAGAGCGTCGTCACTGGCGCGTAGAACGGTTGACGCACGGGGCATTGTGCAAAGTTGGCGAGTGTGGGCCGCCGGGACACGCCCCGCTCAATGAAAATTACGGCTCTCGGTCGCGAGCCGCCCGAGCAGGCGGCTGTGATCTTCGAGCCGTTGCGCGACGAGGTGCACCACTTCACCCTCGCGCTGCACGACACCCGCCACCGCCATCAGCGACGACCCCAGCAGTTCCTTGCGCTGCCGCTCGACGAGCGCCGCGTGCACGATCACGTTGACCGAGCCGGTCTCGTCCTCCAGCGAGACAAAAATCGTCCCGTTCGCCGTTCCAGGCCGTTGCCGCACCGTCACGATGCCGCACACGCGTGCGAGCGCGCCGTGGCGGCACTGCGCGAGTTGCGCTGCCGTGCGAAAGCGCTGCTTCACGAGACCGGGCCGCAACAGTTCGAGCGGATGCCGGTTCAGCGTGAGCCGCAGGCTCGCGTAATCGGCGACGATTTCCGCACCCTCGGACGCGCACGGCAACGCGAGCGGCGCTTCTGCGACGCTCGCATCGCGCAGCAGCGCCGGCACCACATGTTGCGCGGTCACGGCCCACCACGCCTCGCGCCGGTGCCCTGCGATGCTTGCAAGCGCGTTCGCCGCCGCAAGCGCCTCCAGGTCGCGCCGCGTGAGCGCCGCGCGACGTGCGAGATCGTCGACGTCGACGAACGGCGCGCGCGCACGCGCCTCCATCACGCGCCGCGCGGCATCCTCCGAAAAACCCTTGATGAGACGGAAGCCGAGCCGCACCGCTGGACCACCACGGCCGTAGAAACGCGACGCCAACTCGATCCGCGCGCGCAGCCTGCGCGCAAAGCGGCGCGCAATCCGGCCTGAGAGCCGCATCCGGTCGTGCGGCCACGCGGCACGCAGCCGCTCCTGGTCATGTGCCGCGTCGGCACGGCGCGCGCGAGCCGCATCGGCATCGATCCGCACGCCTGCCCTGTCGTGCATCTCCAGCGCGCAATCCCAGTCGCTCAACGCGATATCGGGCGGCAGCACCGTCACGCCATGGCGTTTCGCATCCTGCACGAGTTGCGACGGCGAATAGAACCCCAGCGGAAAACTGTTTAGCAATCCTGCCAAAAATGCGGCTGGCTCGTAGCGCTTGATCCACGCACTCGTATAAACGAGCAAGGCAAAGCTCGCCGCGTGGCTCTCCGGAAAACCGTAATCGCCGAAGCCCTCGATCTGCTTGCAGATGCGCGAAGCAAACTCCTCGGTGTAGCCCTTCTTCAACATCCGGCGAGTGAGATCCGCCTGGTACGGGCGCAGATCGCCGTCACGCCGCCATGCGGCCATCGCGCGGCGCAGCTTGTCGGCTTCCTCGCCGGTGTAATCGGCGGCAACCATCGCGAGGTGCATCACCTGCTCCTGGAAAATCGGCACCCCGAGCGTGCGTGCGAGCGCCGCGCGCAGTTCGTCCTTCGCGTACTCCACCGCCTCCAGCCCCTGGCGCCGCTTCAGGTACGGATGCACCATGCCCCCCTGGATCGGCCCGGGCCGCACGATCGCCACCTGAATCACGAGGTCGTAATACGTGCGCGGCCTCAGGCGCGGCAGCATGCTCTGCTGCGCGCGCGATTCGATCTGGAACACGCCGACCGTATCCGCGTGACAACACATCTCGTAGACCGCCGGATCTTCGACGGGAATGTCCTGCACGCGAAATGCTGGCAGCCCGCGCCGCAACGCAATCAGCTCCAGCGAACGCCGGATCGCCGAGAGCATGCCGAGCGCGAGCACATCGACCTTCAGGAGCCGCAGCGCGTCGATATCGTCCTTGTCCCACTCGATCACGTAGCGGTCCTTCATCGCGGCATTCTCGATGGGCACGAGGCGCGAGAGTTTGTCCTTCGCGATCACGAAGCCGCCCACATGCTGCGACAAATGACGCGGAAAGCCGCGCAACTCGCGCGTGAGACGGATAAGCTGCTGCGTGACATGCGAATCCGGCGAGAAGCCCGCCTCCTCCAGATGCCCCGCGATCGAATCGGAGCCGTCCCACCACTGGTGCGCGCCCGAGAGCTTTTCGACGAGCGCGGCGTCGAGCCCGAGCGCCTTGCCCACGTCGCGCAACGCGCTGCGCGAACGGTAGGTGATGAGCGTCGCGGCCAGCGCGGCGCGGCGCGTGCCGTATTTGCGGTAGATGTACTGGATCACTTCTTCGCGGCGCTGATGCTCGAAATCGACGTCGATATCGGGTGGCTCGTTGCGCGCGCGAGAGATGAAACGCTCGACGAGCATGTTCATGCGCACGGGATCGATCTCCGTGATTCCGAGGCAATAGCAGATGACCGAATTCGCCGCCGATCCGCGCCCCTGGCACAGGATGCCCTGTTCCCGCGCGTAACGGACGATGTCGTGGACGGTCAGGAAGTACTTCTCGTACTTCAGCGCCGCAATGAGATCGAGTTCCTTGTCGATCTGCTTCTGGCGCTTTTCCGTCATGCCGTCGGGCCAGCGCCCGGCCGCGCCCCGCATGACCAGCTCGCGCAGCCACGTGGCCGGCGTCTCGCCGGCCGGCACCAGCTCTTCGGGATACTCGTAGGCCAGTTCGGCGAGCGAGAAGGTGCAGCGGCGCGCAACGTCGAGCGTCGCGTCGAGTGCATCGCGCGGATACAGCGCGCCGAGCCGCACGCGTGAGCGCAGATGACGCTCCGCGTTTGGTTCGAGCGCGCGGCCGCACGCCGTGAGCGGCCGGCCGATGCGGATCGCGCTCAAGGTGTCCTGCAGCGGCTTGCGCGAGCGTGCGTGCATCAGCACGCCGCCCGCCGCCACGAGCGGCAGGCCCGTCTCCTGCGAGACAAAACGCAGCGCTTCGATCTGCGTATCGTCGCCCCCCGTCTGCCAGAGTTCGAGCGCGAGCCACGCGCGCTCCGCCGCGAAGCCCGCGAGCCAGTGTGCGGCGCGCAGCGTATCGGCAAGCGTCGCCGCGCGCTGCGGCACGAGCAGCAGCACGCAATCGCGCAGATGCTTGAGGTGCGTGAGCTCCGGATCGGGATCGGTGAAATCATCTGGGTGCACGCGGTAATGCCCCTTGTCCGCCCGCGAGCGCGCAAGCGTGATCAGCTCGCACAGGTTGCCGTAGCCCTCGCGGTTCATCGCGAGCGCGACCAGCGTGCAGAACGGCGCATCGCTGTCCTTCTCGACGAGATTCAGCTCGCTGCCGATCAGCAACTGCAGCGACGGCACGAACGCCCCTAACGCCGCCGCAGCAGCATTGCCGACGCGGCTTTGCGCTTCGCGCACGGCTTCGTCATGCGCTTTCCTGAGCGGCTCGTCGTGATCATTCAGTGCGCTGAACGCGCGCACGACGCCGGCGAGCGAACACTCGTCGGTGATGGCGAGCGCGCGGTAACCATGACGGATCGCCTGCCCGACCAGTTCATCCGGGCGCGACGCGCCGCGCAGGAACGTGAAGTTGGTCAGGCAATGCAGCTCCGCATAATCGGGTAAATGCGCGGATAGCGCCCTGCCCGGCTGCAAAAATGGACGAGACGGCGACGGCGCGCGCGGCACCTCACCCGAACCGGACATCGACATGATCGCTGCTCAGCCAAAAAATCCCTGCAGATACCACTGCCCGCCGATGCGCTCGCGATAGAGCCAGAACATGCGGCCCTGATCGTCGGCGGCGACGTAGTAGTCGCGCCCGACGCCCTCGCCGTCCCACCAGCCCGTCTCGATGCGCTCGGTGCGCGTGAGCGTCTTCAGCGGCCGGCGGTAAACCGGACGGTCGTCGCGCACGGCCAGTTTCAGCGGCTTTTCGAGCAGCCATGCCGGGCGCGGCTGCGACGGCAGCGGCATGTCCGGCAAATCGAGCACGGACTGCATGGACGCCGCTGCGTCCTTCGACTGAGTCTGCGGCTGACCGCGCGGCTTGCGCGCAGCCGTCCGGCGCGCGCTCGATCGATATGCGCGCGCCGCCATCGCACGCTCGGGCCGGTGATCGTCTTCGACGAAAAGCTGCAGTACATTCTGCTCGCCGAGCCGCGCGCCAATGCGCTCGAACAACTGCGCGATCGATGCGTCCGATGTTTCCGGCATCGGGAACAGCGTGTCGTTAGGCACGGCGTACTCGGTCACCCCGGACGCGACGAGCGCAAGCCCGATCACCGGCGCGGCAAGTTCGGTCTGATTGAGCTTCTCGCGCAAGAGCCACAACAGATGCGCAGCATCGCGCGAAGGCGCTGCCCACGCGAGCGTCAGACTCGACGTGCGCGGTGCGTGGCGCGAAGCCAGTTCGTGTTCGAGCCGCAACTCGAAGGCTGTGAGCGCGGCGTGTTGCGCGGCGAGCCAGCCCGCCAGTTGCATCACGAGCCGGCGGGCGGCGAAGAGCAGCGCCTCGGCGCTTTCCACACGCGCCTGCAATTCGAGTTCGGCGCGAAACGACGGCGGCGCGCTGAACGACACGCGCGGATCGGGCGCCTCGCCACGCGCCTGCGCGAGCCAGGTCAGCACACCGTCACCGAAGCGTCGCGCGATGCCCTCGCGCGGCAAACGTCGCAGATCGCCAAGGCTCGCGCAGCCGATCTGCGTGAGCGCGTGATCGTGCTGCGCGGCGAACGGCGCGAGCGTGACCGGCAACGTGTCGAGCACGCACGCAAGCGTCGTTTCCTTGAGCACGCGCCAGCGACGCGACACACGCGTGGCGCGTGCTTGTGCAAGCGTCCACGCACCCCAGGCCGTGGGTGCGCAGGCGATGCGCGCGGTGTGACCGCAGTCGGCCACCGTCGACGCCACTTTCGCCAGCAGCGCGCGCACGCCGCCGAAAAGGCGCAAGCCGGAACCGACCTCCAGCAACAACGTATGCGACGGCGCAAACGACACCTTCGGCGTATAGGCGAGCAACGCGAGCGCGAGCGCCTCGAACGCGCGCGTCTCGCGCGCCGGATCGGGTTCGAGCAGCACGAGCCCGGGCGCGAGTGCGAGCGCATGCGCGCGCGTGTTGCCGGCGTGCACGCCGAGCGCGAACGCATCGGGATCGGGGATCAGGACACGCGCGTGGTCGGCCAGCGCATAGCAGCGGGAGTCCTGCGCATCCGGTGCATCGGGCACGCCCGGCGGCTGCGTCCGAGCCTCAGACGGATGCCCATGCGGCTGATCCGGCAGTTGACCCACCAGCGGACCCGGCAACAGCAGCGGCCTCACGGCCTCCAGCGGCAAGAGCGGCAAGGTAACGGCGATCCACAACATGATTGACCCCGGGCCGCGGCACGGCATGCGCCGGCCCTGTGGGGGGCAGCACGGCGTCCTGCAGCGGCAACGTAACGACAAGTGGCTGGGCGGGCGGCGGCCCGCGGCGTTTGAAGATATCGACGGACACGGCGGTGAGCTGCATCCACTGGCGCCGGTTGAGACTGGCATCGACGGGCGGCGGCACCGGCGTGCAGACCATGCGCAACGGCGCCGGCGACGACTGGCTGCGCGCCGCGCGCGGGCGGATCAGGAACGCGAGCGAGCCCGAATCCTGCGCGGCGACCTGCAAACGCCGCACCGCATCGGCGCGCGCCCTCGTCTGCCAGAGCAGCACGGCGCCCATGCCGTCCTGGCGCAGCGCCTGCTCGGCGACCCAGGGGGCATCGTCCTCGCCCGCGCGCACCCAGACCACGCGCTCGAGCGCGAGTCCCCACGCCCCGAGCGCGCACGCATTCGGCTGCCAGGGTGGTGCGACGAGCAGCACATGGCGACCGGCCGTAGCCGTCAGCGAACGCAGCGCGGGCGCGACGAGACGCATCTCGCCGATACCGCCCTGCTCGACCAGCAACTCGGTCAGACTGCCCGTCGGCCAACCCGCGCCGGGCAGGAGAGCGTCGAGCGCGGCGTGGCCGCTCGACACCGTGCGAACGCCCGCATGCGCGAGCTGATCGCCCGCCCAGATCCGGCTTTGCAGCCGGGGCGGCAGATGTGTTGCCGCAAGCTGAAGTGCTGCTGCCATGGTTGTGCTCGGTCTTGTGCTCGGTCGAAAGGGAATGGATCGCCCTGCCGAAGCCGAAAACGGGGCATGACGAAATCACTGACTGGAGCTGATATCGCGCCGGTACCTGTATATTTATACAGTATTTTACGCAATTTTGGGAAGCGGGATAGGAGGCATCGGGGCACGCCCGTCAGTTGCTGTTGATCTGGCAGCGACCGCTGAGGTCATCGACTTAAGGCCCGGTCGAACGGGTGATGTGATGAGCCGCGATGCTATGATTGCCAGTCCCGCGACACGCGACAGCGCGCGGGCTGCCCATATCACGGCATTCATTCACTGAACGCTATTGCATTACTTGCATTAACCGCGCTCGATCCGCAATGTACGCAGCCGCCTGGCCTCCTTCGAAAACGCTCTGAACAGCCTCCGTCACCGCACCCCTATGCGCTGACGCGACTATTCATTCCGGACTCGCTTCACAAGCGATCCGGCGATGTCGTTCGACCCCGACACAACTCGTCGGGAATCGCACGGCGGCTTTTTCGTGAGACCAACATGCGTATTCTCAATACGATGGCGGCACGCGCCATCCCGCTCGTTCCCCGTTCACTAATCCGTAAAATCTCGCGCCGCTATATCGCTGGCGCGACGCTCTCCGACGCGCTCGACCGCGTGCGCTCATTGCACGCAGCGGGCTACTGCACGACGCTCGATGTACTCGGTGAAACGGTTCACTCACCAGCAGAAGTCGAAACGGTAACGCGCGAATACCTGGCCCTGATCGACGCACTGCATACCGCCGGTGTGCCTGCGGATCTGTCGATCAAGCCATCAGCCCTCGGCTTGCTGTTCGATGAAGCCCTCTGCAAAGAGCACGTTCTACGCATCCTCGAGGCTGCGAACGAGAAAGGCGTGACCGCTTGCATCGACATGGAAGATGCCAATTGCACACAGAAAACACTCGACCTCTTCGGAAAGGCAGAAGCCGCGGGGGCAGACGTGGGTATTGCACTGCAGGCGTATCTGAAACGCACATACGATGACATCGTCCCGCTTCGACTACGGATGAGCCGGCTGCGAATCTGCAAAGGCATCTATGCCGAAGCCAGGGAACATCTTGTATCGGGTGCATCGCTCGACCGAAGCGCAATCAACGAGCATTTCTTGCGACATGTATCGAGCGCATTACGGGCTGGATCGTTTGTTGGCATTGCGACGCACGACGAGGCGTTGATCGACTCGCTGATCGAGTGGATCCGGCACGAGCAGATCGAGCCAGGCCGCTTCGAATTTCAGATGCTGCTCGGCGTTTGTGAATCGCTGCGGGAGCGTCTGCGTGCAATGGGGATACCGGTGCGTGTGTATGTTCCCTACGGTCACGACTGGTATGGATACAGCACGCGGCGCATCAAGGAAAATCCACGTATCGCAGGCTATGTTCTGCGCGCGCTGTTGAGTGGCGGGTAAGCCTTCCTGGCTAAAGCACTACGCAGTTTGAGTTCATGTGCCCCTCGTCGAATGGATTCGACGAGGGGCACACGTACCTGAGAGAGACGTTGTCTATTGTCCAGGCGCAGCCAGCGGGCTCGACTTTTCGTTCCAGGTTCCTGCGCGACAGTTCTCTGAGACAGGAAGTCCCGCGCGTAAGGATTGCTCTTTCACCAGCACGCAGATTCGCGCGTCCCTCCACCGTTCCCGGACCAGGGCGACCGCGCCGGTTTTAGAATAGTTGTCACCAACTCTCCCACCGCCGTCCTGGCTTGCTCGGCGGCGGTTGCGTCATATCCGATGATGGCCCCTCGCTCGACGCAAGGGTCATCGTATAGAAGCCCATCAGCATCACGCGGTTACCATCGATCCTTGGATCTTTGGCCAGAACGGCGAGCGCGCGATACGCGTCTTCGATCTGCGCCAGCCGACCCAGTTGGCTCTGATTGTTGATGGTGTTGACAACGCCTCGGCTCGTAAAACTGTCGGCGATAACCGTGGCTACGCCCATCGAGAGCAAGTACGCTTCCCAGTCAGTCACAGCACCGCTAATGCCCCCTGAGGGGTGAAGCAGGATGACCGCTGGCAAACGCCCGCCGCTGGAGCGAGGCAAGCGCAGTTCCCCAGCTATCGTGACGCGTTTGCCATCTTCCCTTCCGCGCAGGAAATCCTGGTCCGTCAGGGTGAGAGACTCAAACGGCACAACGTCCATTCGGGCCACTTGTGCGTGGTCAACAGCGGGTGAGACCAAAGTTATAAGTGCCACCAGAACAGGAATGCAGAACCTCGTACGCTTCGAGCGCATGGGCATCTCCTTCAGGCTCTGGAAAGATCCCGCTTGCCGTCGGTTATAAGTGCGATCAGGGGAAAAAGCCAGAAAGATGCTGCGCTGATCTATGCGCGTCGCTGCAGGTTCACTGATTCGTAGCGTGTCACCAGCCGATGAGCCATTTCGCACCCCCGATCCGCATTCGACAGGTGGCGACCAAAGCCTGTCTTTTGACGTGCCGGCGCTGGTCGTTGGCAATCAACCGGGGCACCGTGGCAGCCGTAAATGCGCTTGCTTCCCCGGTATAGCAATATCCCATTGAACAGGCCATCGACTTTCAGCGACCGTGACGGTTCGCCAAGAGTCGGCTTATCTCTCGCATACTCGCCGCGATCAGCAAACGATCGAGGCGTGCGTCAACCGGGGGCCGAGCATAAAAGCGACGAGCGCAACAACGCCACCCGCGAGCCACACACCTTATGCCATTCGAATTGTGCGGAAAATCTGTAATATTATTTTCATCCCTATACATGCACGGTATGGCCACACGTTCTGCGTAACCCAGGACGAATTACGTTCCTCCCTCGCGAGCAATACACCAGACTTCAAACATTCCGGCGGCGTGCCGACTGGTGCTTTTTCTAGACATTCGTTAAGCACATCAGATACGGATCAGCATCCGCTCATTTCATTTGACTGGTGAGAATGCATACATTGCGGGGTGACCAGCAACGATGCATGATTCATAGTTTTCCTGCAGGGCGCACCCGATCAGGTCAGCAACGGCTTGGGGCGCATCATCCGACTTAAGATCAATCGGATCGAAAATCCTTGCACCGAATCGGCCCTTTTCGAACGTCAGATAAAACGGCATGAGCAGCGCATTAGCCGCTGCGCCGAGACGAAAAACCCCGTTATGAATGCGCGCCGGTCTGCCGAGCACGGAAACGCCCACCGTCTCCATCGGATATTTATGGAGCGTATAGGGTGGCACGTCCGCAAAGAGCACAGCCACACCATCACGTCGCACCGAACGGATAAAACGCAGTCCTAGCCCGTTCCGATCCCCATCGCCGAACGTATAAAGAATGCGAATGTTGGGGATAGTGGCCGAATCAATACCGTAGATGTCACGCGGCATCCCGGACACGACTGAAATACTCGGAATGCCGAGTAACTCGCGCAGTACTTCAACCACATACATGTTCGCGTACTGCGAAACGTAGTGAAAAGGCGCAACGATAACAGGACGCCCCGGCGTGGTGACGTGAAGTGCCTTGATCTGGCGCGCCAGGGTCGCCGCAACCTCATTCAGATCCGGACAACACTTCTCATCCGGATCTCGCTGCCGGCCTACATGCAGCCGCAAATCAATCAGTTTCTCGCGCGCGCTGGAACTCTGGGTACGCAATCGCTTCGCGCTACTTAGCTCATACAGGTCCCTTCCCAGCTCGTAGCGTATGCGCCCGTTCCAGCGCACCCTTCTATTGAACAGGCTTCGGATACGCCACTGAAGCGAGGCATAGCGCTCGATCGACGACCACGACATGCGCAACAGGATGACATACGAAAAGCGCCGAACCACGCGTTCACGAGTTCTGCGTATTGCCATCCTGACCAGATTCTGGCGACGCATGACTGCGGACCACATTTCACCGATGCGACGGGCCGGGTCATTTAAGCGCGTGGTCATGCTCCGACTCCGGTCTATAGGTTGTGGCGACCGGCGCGGAAGCATTCTGGCGCGCCTCGGGTCCTGTCGCATCAGGCGACGCCATGCGCTGGGTCAAATCCGCAATGTCCTCCATGCTCAGTGTCGCGGTGCTCGCCTTGAGCCCGAGATAAGCCACGATTGCATCGTAATTCGCCTTCAGCAGATCCCGGCGGCTCGTGTACAGCGCGTCGAGCGCGCGCAGAACGTCGGCGTTCGAGCGGCTGCCAACCCGAAAGCCGGTTTCCGTGGCCTTTAGCTTGTCGTCGTTCGTGGCGCTTAGCGTCCCCAACCGGCGGGCACGCTCCGCGCTCCAGCGAAAACGCGTGTAGCTATCCTGAGCATCCGCACCAGCATCGCGAATCGCGGCGCGCAGCGCGTCATCCGCCTTGCCCCGTGCGGCGATCGCCTTGTCGATCCCTGCGTTGATCGCCCCACCCTGAAAGATCGGAATCGACACCGACAACATGGCAACAGCCGTCGTGCTCGGTCTGGAATAACCCGAGGCTGCGGAAGCCGGCGTGTAACTACCGTCGATCGACACCACGGGATAACGCTGCGAACGCGCTTTATCGACGCCGAGATCCGATACCTGCAGATTCATCTGCGCGACCTGCACTGGGTAGCTTTTCGTTTCGGCCTGTTCGACCCATTGTTGCTGATCGTCGGGCACAAGGCTCGGCAATACAGGGAGCACATGACTCCGCGGCGACATCGAGGCATCGAACGGCGTGCCAGTGAGCCGCTCCAGCGCCTGCCGCTTTACCTGCATCTGAACGCGCGCGTCCTCAAAGGTAAGCTGCGCACTCTCCACGCTCGACTGCGCCTCCTGCAGGTCAATCACGGTGGCCTCGCCACTGCCGCTCAGAATGCCCATCATCTTCTGATGCGACAGCACGGCCTCCACGTATGCATCGGCGCGCGCAACTTCGTTTTCCGCGGCAATCTCATCGAAATAGGCTCTGGCTGCCTGCAATACCATATCCTGCTCGCGCTGCTTTAATTCCAGTTCGCCCTGAACATTGACCGCATTCGCCGATCGGTAGTCGACCCATTTGCTCCAGTCGAATATGGGCTGTGACAATTGCACGGTCCAGCCGCTCTGCCAATAGTTTGACGACGGATAGCCGCTCACCGCAATCTGGTTATACGCGCGTCCCCAGCCGCCGCCCACACGAGGAAGCAGCGCCGCACGCGCTTCGGCAATGCCAAGATGAGCGATTTTCGCATCCGCGCGCGACTGCGCCAGATCCGGACTTCGATCCAGCGCCTTTTCAACGACGTCCAGCAATGTATCCGCCTGTGCAGTCGAAGCGACGATCGCGATCACAAGCGCGGAGAAATACTTCAGTGAACCCGCCTTCGACGCGCGGGCAACGTTGCATCGCTTCAAGCTGCCCCCTGAGCCACGAGCGCACCATCGCAGAGACGGTAGCGCTGCGGGAAACGTGACGCGAGCGATTCGTCGTGTGTAATAACAACGACCGTCCGGTCGAGACGCAGCAGAAGATCGCCAATGAGGCGTACCGAGGCCGGATCGAGATTCGAAGTCGGCTCATCGAGAAGCAGGACCTCCTTTTCCTCGTACAACGCACGGGCCAGCAACAACCGCTGCCGCTGGCCGGCGGAAATATTCGCAATCGAATCGCTGATCACCGTGCGCGAGCGCATCGGCAAGCGCATGATGTCGGGCAGCAACCCGACCTCCTCCAGCGTGCGGTGCAGCCGGTCTTCGTCGACCTGCCCCTTGAACATCGTGACGTTGTCGGCAATCGAGCCGTGCAGAATGATGTCGCCCTGACGCGTCTGCGCGATGTGGCGCCGAACTTCATCCACCGTCACGTTTGACCAGGCGATGCCATTGAACGCCATTTCCCCCTGCTGAAGCGGTTCAACGGCGCCAATCAGCTTGAACAGGGTGGATTTCCCGCTACCGGACGGACCCGATATCGCGATCTTGTCGCCGCGACGTATCGAAAGATTCGCTTCGCGCAGCACGGGCTGATCCGAGACCCCGTAGCGAAAGGTCACATCCTGAATCTGGATGGATTCGAACGCGCGTGTCTCCGGCGTCCGGTGAACCATATCCGCAGATGCATAGCGCTCCGGTTCCTGCTCCACGAGATCGGCCACGCGCGAAGCCGGTACCGACAACATCAACCCTGACACCACGCCGTTAATGACGTTGGAAAGCCGCTCGGAAAGCAGCGATTTGTAGATCATGAACGAATAGAACACGCCCATCGACATTGCGCCTGCCACCATCTGGTTAGCAGCCAGCCACATTACGGCAAGCAGTTCTCCATAATTGAGCAACTGCAGCGTTGCACCACGGACCTGCTCAAGGCGGCTATGGTGCAACTGCGCCGCCGAGTAGCCCCGGAAGCGAGTCAGGTACTGCGTTGTGCGGCGCACTTCACCGGACGAAAGCTTGATCATCGCTGCCGCCCGGAATGTTTCAAACAACGCATCATCGCAGCGCGCCGATTCCTCCATCACGAGTTCGTGCGTCTCGCGCATACGCACGTACAGTGCGAGCGCGACAGCGACGTAAGTAGTGAAAACTCCAAGTGCCACGGCCGTCAGTTGCGGACTAAGCACAAGCATGAGCGCAAGCGCAATCAGGGCGACGCATCCATCGACCACCATGGAAATCGTCGTGCGCGTGGCGAAGGCAGTGATATCGCTCTGAATCCGGAATTTGGAAAACAGATCGCCCACGTTGCGTTTTTCGAAAAACGGTATGGGATTACGCAGCACGCGGAGCAACAGCGATTGCGTTACGTTGATCTGGGCCTTGCCGTACGCGAACTCCGTCAGGTAGCCCTGCACGTACTTGCCGAGTGCTCCCGTCAGGAAAATACCCGCAAATGTCAGCACCAGCACGTTCAGCAGGTTCAGATTGTCCTGCGCCACGACATTATCCAGTACGAGCTTGCCGAGGTACGGCATGGCCAGAATCGCGAACTGGCATGCGGCGGCCACGAACACCACCTTGGCGATTAACGACGTTAGTTCAGGGGTCAACGCGCGCACTTGTTTCAGCGCGCGAGGCACACGCGAGCGCGAACGGATACGGGGCAGCGCGGGCGTGGGCGAACACTGGATCAGATAACCGCTGATGCATGCCAGGAAGGTATCCATGGCGATTCGTCGCCGCCCCGCCGCCGGATCAATGATCCTTACGTAACCGGGCGTGGCGCGCTCGAAAACCACGAAATGCGCGCCTCCAAAATGGAGAATCGAGCCGCGCCGAATCTGCGAAATCTGATCGGCGGAAAACTTGTAGGCTTCCACTTCCAGCCCAAATTCCAGCGCAACATCGTAAAGGTCGAGCAGGGTCAGTCCATTCGCGGAAATGGGCCGCAACGCGGAAATCTCGCGCACTTCCGTCGCCCGCCCCAAATGTGTGAGGACCATCGCCAGACACGCGTAGCCGCATTCGGCTACTTCGTTTTGGTAGATCAATTTCACCACTAACCTCGAATCATACGAAACAGAGGTTCAAATACCCACTCGGCAATCGTCCTCTTTTCCACAACAATGCTCGCCGTGCCGTGCATACCCGAAAGTATTCTCAAAGGCTCACGGCCCGAATAAAAAGTATCTCCACTTAGCCGCGCCCATGCCATGTAGTAGCCACCGGCCTGCACCGCTGCCGGATCCGATGCAGCAACGGCAAGAGCTTCGTCTGCCTTACTGCCAATCGTCGTGTTGGAAATCGATTCGATATGAGCCGGGTAGCTGCCAAAACGGGCATAAGGAAAGGCATCGAACTTGATGCGAATTGTCTGCCCGGTGCGCACGAAACCACGCTGGCGAGACGAAATGTGCAAGACGGCAAACAGTGGCGCGGACGGTTGCTTGCCGATGACGATGGCCACATCGCTTGCGTCGAGAGACCGTCCCTGGACAAGACTGGAAAACGTGACTATGCCCGCCTGAGGTGCCGATACGGTGATGTTTTGCCGGAGCTGTTCGAAACGCAGCCGGATATCCTGAAGCTCACGCTCATGTGCGGCTGCGAGCTGCGCCTTCTGCGCGTTCAAACTGGTCAACGTGCTGCCGAGCGTCTTGCTATCTGCAATCAGTTCCTCGCGGCGCTGCACTGCCTGCGCGAGCGCGATTTTTCCCTGGTGAACATCGTTGCTGGCCTGTTCTATGCGATCAGCCGTTATGTATTTTGAAACGCTGTTGAGGCGGTCCAGCTTGCTCTGCGATTCCCCCGTCACCTGGCGCGCCTCGCCAATCTGCACGGCGGCAGCGGAAATGGCCGCATTACTCGCGTCTATTCTCGAACTGGCGGCAGCGATCTGCGCTTCCAGGTCCGCAAGCTTCGATTCGAACTGTGTGGAGGCAGCGCGAAGCTGCTCGCCGCGCAGCGCGGCGTCGAATCTCTGCCGCGGCTCTCCGCTGGCGGTGAGTGATAGATCTCGCGTGAGCGCGAACAACGGCGCGCCTGCCTCGACCTTTTGCACAGGTTGGGCGTATATCGCCGACACTATCCCCGAATAACCACTAATCTTTACTTCGGACGACGAGACAATCTCGCAATCGACGTCCTGCTTCAATTCAATCTTGCAGATAAAAGCGAAAAGAACCCCCACAATCACAAGGGCCGAACCGCCGTATGCTATCCACCGACCGCGTATGTCCCGAAACTCCGGAAAACTGCGTACTTCCACAACTTCAACTCCATCCGGCATCTACATGCCAGCTTTGTAGGACGAGGCAAACGGCAAACTCAACGACAGTCGGATAACGCAACCGCGCGAACATGGTTTTGCCGCCCCCCCTCAGGACAGGGCATCCTGAGGGGGGGTCAGTGGTTCTCACCAATCAGGGCAACGGACCGGTTAGACGAGCGACCCACCACCGTTGTTGTTGCCGTTGCCACCGGTGTTGCTGGTGTCCGTCGAGCAGCAGGACTTGCAGCAGCCGCCGGCCACGTTTGCGTTCGCGAGTGCTTGACGTTCGATTTTCTGCATGATCAATTACCTTTACTAAAGTTTAGACTGCCCCAAAATATGCCTGCATCTTTTGGAATCAGGCCTTCCCCCCATCCGGAACCTCGACGGGGAGCACGACACTGCCAGGGGCACGGCAGAACCGCAATCCTATTGGTACGACATCGTGAATGTGGCGATCCCATCCGCCACGCCTGGTGTGACGGTTGAACCTGTCTGCACATAACGACCGGCGAAGGCAAGATTCTGCGATGCATTGCTGACCGTACCCAGCATGATCTGTCCGGGATTGCCTGCGACCGAAGCATCGGCGCCGTATTGCACGGGCGAACCCGAATTCATGATTTGAATGCCTACACCTGTCGCAGTCGAGTCGCCGGTCAACGACAAGTTCGAAGTCGTGTTCCCGGGATTGGTAATATCCGTAAACGTAACGCCGACGTTCGTCGTTACGCCCGAGCAATCCAGACCAATCTGGAATGGAACCGGGCTCGAAGCCGAACCCACACTGGTAAATGTCTTCAAAGGCACGGTACCGAGCGAAACCAACACTGACGGCGTCGTAACGGTGCAGGTCTGTCCTATCACCTGCACGGGGCTCGCGATACTGACCGACGCCAAGGGGAGGCCACCGATCGTAGCCGAAAAAATCTCTCCGGCCGGAAACACTTGCATACCGGTGACCGGCCCCGTCTTGATCAGTTTCACCGTAATCGCATTTGAGAGAATCAGCACGCAATAAGTGACATTGGTGCCGCAATTGCTCCACGCCGACGCGGCCAATGTCGTCGTCCCTGTATTTAATACCGTACCCGTGCTTCCAGAAATGCTAAAACCAATACCGCTGAGCGATGTTGGCATTACCCCGTTGGCCGATGCGCCACCAATCAGATTCGAATAGATAAGGTTCGCGCTTGTGCTGCAATAGACCCCGTAAAGATTTTGCATGCCTTGGGTCACGTTAGTTGCGTTGGTCGTACCAGGGCCATTCGTAAACGCGACCGTCCCTTGCGCCAGGATTGTTCCTGCCGGAGCATCACGCGGAATCGTTACCGTGGCCGGTAACGTAATGGTCACGTCCTCCGGGCCGAGACTGCCCTGGTAACAGGTTTGCGCGTGCGCACGTGTTGACCCTATTGTCGTAATCACGACCACCAGGAGCGTGAGCAGCCAAAACACTGGCCGCGAGCAAAAATTCGTGGGAATTCGCATGATGAGTTTCAGCTTGTTATCTCGCGGCTTTACAGCAGAGCCTTCGATCTAGACGTGAATTTTCCCGAATCCGGGGATGGCGGGTTGCCCGTCTCGGTGCTGTTTTGCGACGGTTGCACTGCGGTGCCTCCGCTACCCGATGCCACGTTGTTTCGCGCTTGCCATGCCGGCATGTTGTTGCCTTGGGCCTGTCCCGGTCCGGCCATGCGCCCAGCCAGAGTCGCCGCACTTGCCACCGGCGCCTGCAACGCAAAGAAACAAGCGCTGAAACTCAAAACTGCCAGCATTCGATAACGGTTCTTCAATTTCATTGCCATACTCCAATCGTGAGGATTTGTCTTCGCGACATCACCGCTTCCCGCCCGCCACCGCTCATGGCGCCACGCCCTGTGCATGAGGATCAGCCATTTCAGGGTGTTGTATATCGCTCAACGTGGCCGCCGAAGGGCCACACGACACGCTAACTTCCTCATAAGGCTTCTTCCTGTCCGCGTTCTTGTCCAGCACGTAGCGGTAGCTGCACACATCTCCAGGTTCGGCGCCCCAACGCACGCTGTATTCACCGCCATCCTGCAGACCGCGCAGGAACGCGTGCCCACCTTGCCCGATCGTTCCTATGATCGTTCCGGCCTTGTCGGACACATCGGCCCCGAACGGTGCGAGCGTTCCATCCTTGCGGCGTACCGTAAGGAGTACCGAACTGCCCACTTTCGTGCCGAAACGAATCATGGCTACTGCGTTCTGGCGCGGCGCCACCTGCATACTCGTTTCGCTGAATTCCACATCGAACGGCAACCCCTTCGGGTCGACGTTGACCTGATTCATGTGATACGGATTCAGGAACGGGAGGATGGCATAACCATGGTTATCGACCTTCACACCAGGCCAGTTTTCGATGGACGCGCCTTGCGCGCCCTTCGCCTCGACGACGCCGATCGTGTCGCTCAGGCTGTTTGCCAGCGACATCCCACCCGGATGCACGACCACGCCGCCTGACAATCCCGCGCCAACCTGCGTGTAACGCGTACCTGTACTTGCGCTGGCCGTAAGCGTCGAATTAACACCGCGGTACTGAATATTTCCGCCACCGGAATCGACGCCGGACATATGGCTCGCCGTTACGCCATACGCGAACTGGTTGTGCTCGCCCGCGGTTCCCGTGAGCATGGCCTGATCGCTCGCGCCGCTCTGGCTCGACTGGCCGATGTTGAGCGAAAGCACAGGCGAATGCGTGCTGCGCCCCAGCGGCAACGTGACAGTGCCAAGCGCCTGCGTGACTATGCGCCCCGTCGTCGCATCGCGTTGCCGCGCGAATGACAGGTTATAGCCAACGTTATAACTACCCAGGCGCAGAGAATTGTTGTAACCCACCTGCACTTGCGTATCGGTGCCGCTACGGTTCCAGTAGTTCTGCGTTGAACCGACGACGTACACATTGCCCCAGGTCGTACCCAGCGACTGATTGAGCGTCACCTGAAGTTGATTGCGCTGGCGGTAAAACGTATCGCCGATGGGGCCGTACCCAATCGCCTGCCGTGCGAGAAGCGCATCTCGCATTGTCCAGAAACCGCTCGACGAATAGCGGTACGCCGCGACTGCAATGTCGGTACCGGTCGCCGGCAGCATCCGGCTATAACTGATCCGCAGACTCTGGCCACGCGTATTCGTTACGCCCGGAATCGTCGCATTGGCATACGTGAGATCGAGGGCGAGCGCGCCCACCGGCGTATTGAAAGCCGCGCCGACGAGGCCCGCCGTGTAACCGCGCGCCGCATTGACGCCGGCGTAGCCAGTCAACAGGTTATTGATGCCTCGTTGATACGTTGCCTGAAAGAAGTTGGGGTGATCATTGAGCTGAACATCGCGCACCTGGCCCACGACAAAATGGAATCGTGAAATGCCCGGCCGGAGCAACTGCACCACCGATGAATACGGCACCGTGAAGCTATGCTGGCTACCGTCGGCCTCCGTCACCGTGACGACGAGATTACCGCCGTAACCAACCGCATAAACATCGTCAATGCTGAACGCCCCCGGCGCAACGTTGGTTTCGTAAATCCGGTTGCCGTTCTGTGTGACGGTCACGCGTGCATTTGTCATCGCGATGCCGCGAATGACAGGCGCATAGCCGCGCATCGAATCGGGCAACATTTGATCGTTTGTACCGATCTGTATGCCCCGAACACCGATACTGTCAAACATGGCGCCATCAGTGAACGAGTCACCGATCGTCAACTGGCTCCGCAGCGATGGGAGATCGCGCTGAACGTAGGTCGAGATGTCCTGATAGTGCGTACCGGCGCCCGTTCCCGAGGTAAAGGCACCGTTACTGCGGAAGTGCCAGTCGCCGACGTTGATGCCACTAGTCAGGCCCAGATAGCTCTGGTCGTACCGGGAGCCGCTCCCCTCCGAATGGAACGTGTTGAAGTTATACGCGAGCGTCGCAGACGTGACGCCGGAATCCCAAAGTTCGGGACTCACGTAACCCGAGGGATTACGTGCGAGGGCGATCTGGGGAATACTCAGGTCGAGCCGGAAATCCGAAAGATCGAACGAACTGGTGGCATCCGGTACAAGTTTGTCAAGCGCGATGCACTCGCCAGCATCGAGCGCCGCGAGCGCATCATGCTGCTCCTCTCCGAATGCGGCCATGTTGAGCCCGATGCGCGAGATCAGTGCGCGGTCGAAGCACGGCGTTGCATTGGCGCCTGGCTGCTGCGCGACGAACTGAACATTCAGGTGTCCAATCCAGTCGCCATTGCGGTACATTTCGACGTTATAACGCCCTGGCATCACTACCTCGCCACGGCCGAAACGCGAAACGTCGATGCTTCCACCCTTGGGCTTCATCAGCATCAGGTCGTCGAACTGCACCTGCGAAACCATGACGTCAGCCCAAGCCGAGTGCGAGGCGCTAGCCGCAATGGCCATCATGATGGCCGCGCTCATCCGCGTACGCGGAAATAGCGCTGAATTGGAGGATGACATATGAATCGTTTTATTGGTGTTTTTGTCTGCCGCACGGGGTTCAAGCCTGTCAGGCATGACCGGGGCTTCAAAACCCGTTCATGCCGCAGCGCTTGCGAACCGCGATCGAATTCCTGGCGAGTGCGTTCAGTTCGTTTTTTCCCGCCACGATCCTTCTACGCCGGCCCCAAAGTCGTCGATTGACTTGAAATTGACGACGAGCGGCCCAGACGGCTTTGCCCCCAAATTGCCCATATCGAATTCCGTACTAGCCTGCGGATCGACCATGCCGCCTTTGTCATTCGTGCGCTCCACACCACCCGCCTTCACACTCACGACTGTGAATGTCACGTGGTAAGCCGTAGGATTGGTCGCACGCAACACATAGCGGCCATCGTGCTCGACAAATGCCCATTTCACGGCTCCAGGTGCATCCCTCGGATCACCTGCGAGGCCCGTGGGCCGGAAAAACAGTTTGATGCGCGTCCGCAGCGCGAGACGCAGCACGTTGGGATCGGCATCCTTGCCCGTCGCGCGGGGCGGAACTTCAAGCACGTTCAGCCAGTACAGCGACTCTTTGTCCTTCGCGAGCGGTTCATGCGTGTACATCAGGCGCAGACTCTGGCCTTTGTTCGGATCGAGACGGAACAGCGGCGGCAGAATCGTAAACGGAACAGCGTTTTCGTCGGGCAATGCGTGGGGGTTACCGGCGTCGATCCACGTCTGCACAAGAGCCGGCGACTTTCCGTCGTTGGTCACCCGAACCGTCACCTCGGGATCTTTCTCCTGGTACACCACGCGCGTTCCAGTAATAACCACGCTTGCCGATGCACTCGCCGCAACCAGCCCGCTCATGACCAGAATCGCTGTTGCAGCGGCGACGTTCCTGAAAATCCCCATCACACGTCTTCTCCGTAATATTTGTTAGGTATACCTAAGAAATGGCGCGGACCGCGTCCGCACCACTCTCAACCATTCAGCGCTTACTGATAGGACATCGAATACATCACGCTCGTGTCAACCTGACCTGCGGTCGACGCACCATTCACGGCAACGTACTGCGCGTAGTAGTTCAGCGTTGCAGAACCAGCCGAGATCGAAGCCGATTCCGAGTTTTGCGACGCTTGCGCCTGACCCAGCATGATCTGCGTGGCATCGCTGTTGAGCAGACCCACTTCGACGTTCTGTGCATCACCGTTCGTGTTGTGCAGCTGACCGGTGCTCGAGTTGACCGTCACGCCCGGCTCAAAGTACGTCGAAACCGTGCCCGAATCCGGCGAGCAGTTCGTCAGTGCGATGTTGAACGGCGTACGGCCGGCCGTTGCACCGGCGATGGTGAGCGCGCTCGTCGAAACGGTCGGCAGCATCACGGTGAAGTCCGTGCCTTGACCATCGCCGCTGATCGAGCAAGTCTGGGCAGTAATCGTGCCCTGAATCGTGATCGTTCCATCCGCGGCCCACGAAGCGGCCGGTGCAAGAGCTGCGGCGGCGAAAACCGCACCGATAACGGCGAATTTATTGCTTTTCATATTCCCACTCCTAATAAACTAGCGTTGATATGCGCCCTGTATTGAGGGTGAGCGTATATTCACATAAAGAAATAAAAATTAAAAACGAGATACGATCAAGTATTGTCAATTAGGCACGTTCTCGGCAAAATTCGGACATGTCCATATGAAACTCGGACGCGTCCGAGAATGTGGCCAGGTTAGTCCTCTGCCTAAGAATTTGACTTTGCTTTATAAGCGGCCTGAAATTAACCACAGCAAACAGAATAGTACTGGTTACCCAAGAGTCTTAACTCTCGCGAGCAGTGTCGAACGCTGGGTCGCTGAAACGCTCGAGTAATACGCTCAATACGAAACTGGTGTGATGACCGCTGTCACGTACCATTAAAGAAACTACGCGAGCCAAAGCAATCGTATCCACAGGCGCCAGCGGTGCACCGAATTGGTCGTCGATCGTCGACAGCGTGGCGGCCGGCACCGGCTGGACCGGCCAGCCTTTCGTAGACACCTTTGAGCCATAATTTCTGGCAACCGAAGGGGTCTATATGAGCAGCAAGCGGTACACGGATGAGTTCAAGATTGAAGCAGTCAAGCAGGTGAGCGAGCGCGGTCATTCGGTGGCGGATGTGGCGCAGAGGTCGGGCGTCACGACCCACAGCCTGTATGCCTGGAAGATGAAGTTCGGGAAGCCGGACGTCGTGCAGCAGGCTGAGCTTAACCAGAACGCCGAGATACGGCGGCTGAAGGCAGAACTCAAGCGCGTGACCGAGGAGCGTGACATTCTAAAAAAAGCGGCGGTAGGTTCAATGAGTCGCTGCAACAGCCTCGCGTAGTTTATCGGCCGGAGACATGAAGCCCAATGTCTTTCTGGGCCTTTCATTGAGTCGCGCCGCGATTTTGTTC
>NZ_RQIS01000028.1:0-1625 GCF_003837865.1 Paraburkholderia dinghuensis
GGCCCCACCAGGCGCTGAAGATGAAAACCCCGGCTGAGGCATTCGCTTTAGCTGCTTAATCTGTGCAGGTTTCGCTGGGTCAATACAGCACCGCGCAAGCCGTCGAGGCCACGACGCATCGCCCCCTTCGCATCGCGATCGATTCCGGGCACACCCCCGAACATGGTGGGGCACTCGGGGCGCGGGGAATTTACGAGGTTCAGTACAACGACGCGCTCGCTCAGAAGGTCTGCGACGCATTAAGGACAGCGGGATTCACACCTGTTCTGACGCGAACCTCGTCACAAGACATCAGCCTCGATGCACGTGCTCAGCTCGCGAATGCGGGGCATGCTGACCTGTTCCTGTCCATTCATCACGATTCGGCGCAATTGCGCTATCTGGAGAAATTCGAGGCTGGCTCGCGCGATGCCTACCGGACGACAAAGCCAATTCGTGGATATTCGCTGTTCGTCTCCCAACTGAACCCGCACTTCGCGCAGAGCATGCGATTTGCCACGCTACTCGGTGACCAACTGCGCGCGATCGGGCGTACGCCGTCGTTGCATCACGCCGATCCGATTCCCGGCGAAAACAGGGAACTACTCGACAGGACGCGTGGCATTTATCGATTCGACGACCTGATCGTGTTGAAAAAGACCGCGATTCCAGCAGTTCTGCTCGAAGTCGGAGTGATTACAGATCCTGCGGATGAGGCTTACGTCAGCAGCGATGCGAATCAGAGCCAAATCGTCGAAGCGATCGTGTCAGCCGTGCGGCGCTATGCGGCTGCATCGACGATGGAGTCTGACGAAGGTGGTCGCCCCGATCCGCAGGAAAAATGACCGCGGCTTCGACGTAGCGTCGGATGGCGGCCATGGCTCGTGGGTAATTGAGCAACGCAGTGACGCTCACCAAAACAAACGCCCCGACGGGTAAAACCCGTCGGGGCGTTTGAATTTCCACACGGCGCGCCACAAAAGACGCGCCGCAAGCAGTCACAGCTTAACGCTGCGCGATTGGCTTCGCCTGACGCGGCGTGCTGCCGATGAACAGCTGACGCGGACGACCGATCTTCTGCTCGGGGTCGGCAATCATCTCGTTCCACTGCGCGATCCAGCCCACCGTACGCGCCATCGCGAAGATACACGTGAACATCGACGTCGGGATGCCCAGCGCGCGCTGCACGATACCCGAGTAGAAGTCCACGTTCGGGTACAGCTTGCGCGACACGAAGTATTCGTCTTCCAGCGCGATCTTTTCGAGCGCCATCGCGAGCTTGAACAGCGGATCGTCGTGCAGGCCCAGTTCGTTGAGCACTTCGTAGCACGTTTCGCGCATCAGCTTCGCACGCGGATCGTAGTTCTTGTACACGCGGTGACCGAAGCCCATCAGCTTCACGCCCGAGTTCTTGTCCTTCACCTGCTTGATGAACTCGGGGATCTTGTCGACCGAGCCGATCTCTTCAAGCATGTTCAGCGCGGCTTCGTTCGCACCGCCGTGCGCCGGGCCCCACAGACACGCGATACCGGCCGCGATACACGCGAACGGATTCGCACCCGACGAGCCCGCCAGACGCACCGTCGAGGTCGACGCGTTCTGCTCGTGGTCGGCGTGCAGGATCAGGATGCGGTCGAGCGCGCGCG
>NZ_RQIS01000028.1:1777-44085 GCF_003837865.1 Paraburkholderia dinghuensis
GTACGAGAGGTCATTGCGCGGGTACACGAACGGCTGGCCGATGCTGTACTTGTACGCCATGGCGACGAGCGTCGGCAGCTTCGCGATCATGCGGATCGCCGACACTTCGCGATGCTTCGGATTGTTGATGTCGAGCGAGTCGTGATAGAACGCGGACAGCGCGCCCACCGCGGCGACGAGAATCGACATCGGGTGCGCGTCGCGGCGGAAGCCGCGGAAGAAGAACTGCATCTGCTCGTGAACCATCGTGTGGTTCGTGACGGTCTTCACGAACTCGTCCTTCTGCGCCTTGTTCGGCAGTTCGCCGTTCAGGAGCAGGTAGCAGGACTCGAGGAAGTCTGCGTTCTGCGCAAGGTTGTCGATCGGGTAGCCGCGGTACAGCAGCTCGCCCTTGTCCCCGTCGATGTAGGTGATCGCCGAGTTGCACGACGCCGTCGACATAAAGCCAGGGTCGTAGGTGAACTTGCCGGTCTGGCCGTACAGTTTGCGGATGTCGATCACATCCGGGCCCATCGAGCCCTTGTAGATCGGCAGTTCAACGCTCGGCGAGTTGTCGCTGAACGATAGCGTGGCTTTTACATCAGACGGGGTCATAGCACATCCTCAATCGAAGATAAATACAGTTTGCAGGTCTGGCACGGCGCCTCCTGGCACCACCGCGTCTCAGACGTTGCGTAGCAACTCCAGCACCCGTTTCACGTCCGGGTCGGCAAGATCGCCCTCAGGTTCCTTGCGTGCGAGAAGCAAGTCCATCAGGTCGTTATCGCTCAGCTCGAGCAGGCGCGTAAGCGCACCCACGTCGGCGTCGCTGAGGTCATGTTCGTAGCGGCCAAAGAAACGCTCGAAAATCAGGTCGTTTTCGAGCAAGCCGCGCCGTGAGCGCCAGCGAAGGCGCGCACGGCGGAGGGGATCGGACTGATGCGATTCCATTTCGATAAAAACGCGATTACAGCAGATGGCAGCGTCAAACGGCGCGGCGAACCATCAGTTCCTTGATCTTGCCGATAGCCTTCGTCGGGTTCAGGCCCTTCGGGCAGACGTCGACGCAGTTCATGATCGTGTGGCAACGGAACAGGCGGTACGGATCTTCCAGGTTGTCGAGACGCTCACCCGTGGCTTGATCGCGGCTGTCCGCGATGAAGCGGTAAGCCTGCAGCAAACCTGCCGGGCCGACGAACTTGTCCGGATTCCACCAGAAGCTCGGGCACGACGTCGAGCAGCTCGCGCACAGAATACACTCGTACAGGCCGTCGAGTTCGTCACGCTGCTCAGGCGACTGCAGACGCTCCTTCTCGGGCGGCGGCGCGTCGTTGATCAGGAACGGCTTGATCGAGTGGTACTGGTTGAAGAACTGCGTCATGTCCACGAACAGATCGCGGATCACGGGCAGACCCGGCAGCGGACGCAGCACGATCTTCTGCGGCAGATCGTTCAGGTTCGTCAGGCACGCGAGGCCGTTCTTGCCGTTGATGTTCATCGCGTCCGAACCGCACACACCTTCGCGGCACGAACGGCGGTACGACAGGGTCTCGTCGACTTCCTTCAGCTTGACCAGTGCGTCCAGCAGCATGCGCTCGTGCGTGATTTCGAGCTCGTACGTCTGCATGCGCGGTGCCGCGTCCTTGTCCGGATCGTAGCGGTAGATTTCAAAAATTCGTTTGGCCATTTCCGATTCCTTTTGACTGGCTTGTGCCTTAGAACGTACGCGCCTTCGGCGGCACGGACTCGACGGTCAGCGGCTGCATGTGAACCGGCTTGTATTCGAGCCGGTTGTCGCCACTGAACCAGAGCGTATGGCGCAGCCAGTTCTCGTCGTCGCGGTGTTCGTAGTCGCTGTGGGCGTGGGCGCCACGGCTTTCCTTGCGCGCTTCCGCCGACACCATCGTCGCGCGAGCCACTTCGATGAGGTTCGCCACTTCGAGCGCTTCGACGCGCGCGGTGTTGAACACCTTCGACTTGTCCTTCAAGTGGATGTGCTTCACGCGCTCGGCGATTTCCGCGATGTCCTTCACGCCTTCTTCCAGCAGCGCCGACGTGCGGAACACGCCCGCATGCTTCTGCATCGAGCCGCGGATGTCGTTCGCCACGCTTTGCGCGTACTCGCCCGACGTCGAGCTATCGAGCGCTGCGAGACGCGACAGCGAGAAGTCGCCTGCATCGGCCGGCAGCGGCTTGTGCTCGCGCAGTTCCTTGACGTGCTTGACGATGTGGTTGCCGGCAGCACGGCCGAACACCACGAGGTCGAGCAGCGAGTTCGTGCCGAGGCGGTTCGCGCCGTGCACCGAGACGCACGAGCATTCGCCCACGGCGTAGAAGCCGTTGACGACTTCTTCGTGACCCTTCGGCGTACCCACGACCTGGCCGTGGATGTTCGTCGGGATGCCGCCCATCTGATAGTGGATGGTTGGAACGACCGGGATCGGTTCCTTGATGCAGTCGACGTTCGCGAACTTGAGCGCGATTTCGCGGATCGACGGCAGACGCTTCATGATCGTCTCGGCGCCGATGTGCGACAGGTCGAGCAGCACGTGGTCCTTGTGCGGACCCACGCCACGGCCTTCCTTGATTTCCTGGTCCATCGAACGCGAGACGAAGTCACGCGGTGCGAGGTCCTTCAGCGTCGGTGCGTAGCGCTCCATGAAGCGCTCGCCGTTCGAGTTACGCAGAATGCCGCCTTCGCCGCGCACGCCTTCGGTGATCAGCACGCCTGCGCCGGCCACACCGGTCGGATGGAATTGCCAGAACTCCATGTCCTGCAGCGCGATGCCCGAACGGGCCGCCATGCCGAGGCCGTCGCCGGTGTTGATGAACGCGTTCGTCGATGCCGCGAAGATCCGGCCCGCGCCGCCCGTGGCGAACAGCGTGGTCTTGCCTTCGAGGATGTAGACGTCGCCGGTTTCCATTTCGAGCGCGGTCACGCCGAGGACGTCGCCTTCCGCGTCGCGGATCAGGTCGAGCGCCATCCATTCGACGTAGAACTGCGTCTTCGCCGCGACGTTCTGCTGATACAGCGTGTGCAGCAGTGCGTGGCCGGTACGGTCAGCCGCCGCGCACGCGCGCTGGACGGGCTTCTCGCCGTAGTTGGCCGTGTGGCCGCCGAACGGGCGCTGGTAGATCGTGCCGTCGGCGTTACGGTCGAACGGCATGCCGAAGTGTTCCAGCTCATACACGGCGTTCGGGGCTTCGCGGCACATGAACTCGATCGCGTCCTGGTCGCCGAGCCAGTCGGAACCCTTGATCGTGTCGTAGAAGTGGTAGTGCCAGTTGTCTTCGCTCATGTTGCCGAGCGAAGCGCCGATGCCGCCTTGAGCAGCGACCGTGTGCGAACGCGTCGGGAACACTTTCGAGAGCACGCAGACCGACAGGCCGGCGCGCGCGAGTTGCAGCGATGCGCGCATACCCGAGCCGCCCGCACCGACGATAACCACGTCAAACTTGCGACGCGGCAGAGAATTCTTGATTGCAGCCATTCTTTACACTCTCCAGAGAATCTGCGCGGCGTAGCCAAGGCTCGCGAGCAACCACACGATCGTCAGCACGTCCAGCGTGATACGCAGGCCGACCGGCTTGATGTAGTCCATCCAGATGTCGCGCACGCCGACCCAGGCGTGATAGAACAGCGCGAGCAGCGTGACGAACGTTGCGAGCTTCATCCACTGCGTGGCGAAGATCGACGCCCAGCCGTCGTACGAAAAGTCGTGCGCACCGAAGAACCAGGCGAGCAGGATGACCGTGTAGACGGCCATGATCACTGCGGTGGCGCGTTGCGCGATCCAGTCACGCAGGCCATAGTGAGCGCCGACAACGAGGCGCTTCGGACCAATTCCGTTTTTGGCAGACATGTTTTAGAACGCTCCGAAGAGTTTCGCCGCAAAGGCGATCGTGAGGATCGTGGAGACGATCACGACAACGAGAGAGGTCGACTTGCCCTGCTGCTTGCCGACCAGATCATGGTTGAAGTCCATGAGGAGGTGGCGCACGCCGGCGCAGAAGTGGAAGAAGAAGGCCCAGCCGAGCACGAGCACGATGAGCTTGACAATACCGCTGGAGAGGAAGCCCTTGAAGACCTCGAAGCTGAGTTCCGAGGTGAGGCTCTGGTCAAACAGGTACAACAGGAAGGGCAGGAAGATAAACATCAGTATGCCGCTGATGCGGTGACCGATCGATACGCGACCCGCGAGCGGCAGGCGGTATGCGAACAATATCTGCCCAAGCCCGATGTTCCGGTATTCCGGCCTCGGTTTTTTTGCGGCTTCTGCCATGCTAGACCCCTACTTGGTAATTACACTAACTCACAATTTTAACGCCTTTTCATATCGCGCTGCAGCGAAATTGGTGTCCGGGGACTGCTGCTTGCGTGCGCAATGAAGGCGCCTTTGAGGGAAGCCGCATTTTTGCGATGCATCGCGCGGCCGCCCTTTCAGCTCAAATCATTCTGATAGTAGTACCCCGTTGTGACATACCAGCCACGGCGCACTTCGACAGGGCGGTCTCCATAGGTATAGGACACACGCTCGACGGAAAGCAATGGAAAGCCGGTCGGCACGCTGAGCAAGTCAGCCACCGCGGGCTCGGCGGCCACGGCGCGGATCTTTTCGGTCGCGCGAATCATGCGCGTGCCGAACTCCGCCTCGAACATGGCGTAAAGCGGTCCTTTATAGTCGGCGAGCCGCTCGATCGTGAGACCACGGAACACCGCACCCGGCAACCAGATCTCGTCGAGCACGGTGTTTTCGCCGTCGAACTGCAGCAGACGGCGGATCTGCACCACCGGGTCGGCGGGCTTCAGGTCGAGCTGACGCGCGATGTCGGCCGTCGCGCGCAGGCGCCGGCATTCGAGCAGTTTGCTGATGTGGGGGTGTTCCGCGCCGTCGTCGGCCAGCAATCTGAGAAAGCGAAACTGGGCGCGCTCCTCGTTGTGCGTTGCGACGAACGTGCCCTTGCCCTGGCGGCGCACGAGGAGGTTCTCGGCGGCGAGTTCGTCGATCGCCTTGCGCACGGTCCCCTGGCTGACCTTGTAGCGGCTGGCCAGTTCTACTTCGCTCGGGATGATCTCGCCGGGCTTCCATTCGCCGGACTCGAGACTCTGTGTAATGAGCCCCTTGATCTGCTGATAGAGAGGACTGAAGGTAGGGGACGGCGCTGCGGACGCAGACGCGGCCGTGCCGCTCTCGGGAGCGGGGGAATTCGCGTTGCTGGCCGGGTTCGCACTCATGGCGCGCATTTCAACATAAAGGCCCCCTCGACGTCCAGCATTTCCCGGCAATAGATATGTCTTATATAAGACATATGATAGTGTTGACTTTGCCCCCTCCGACTCCTACACTGCCGATCGAGCAAGGGTTTGCGGGTGGGTTTGCGTCAACGTGAGCGGGAACCGCCGGCAGCATCCACCTCGTGGCGCAACGCGCCGCAGGCCGCCTTCGCATCATGCTGTTCCCTCACCGCAGTAGAGGCTTCTCCGCCCCGCCGGCGCCCTTCGCGCCGCACCCTCGCGGACCAGCCAAAGCGAGCTGTAGCAGGAGTCGGCACACTTGATGCGGCCAGCGTCAGGCGCCCCTGTCGAGGTCGCGGCGCAGAGGGCGGCCTCACCCGAGGCGACCCCATCCATCCCTCGCTTTTTGTCGCTCAGGTTACCGGCACGCCGGGCCTGCCGCGACGCGCTGCCGCAGCCTTGCAGGTCGCGGGGCGCGAGTCCGGCAGTCCGTCCGCCTGTTTCACGAACGCCTCGCGTAACGCGCATATAGAATGGCGTTTTACCCTGGCGTCTAACGCACCCTCCTGGAGATTTTCAATGGCTAAGCCCGCAAAGCGCGTTGCCGTCACCGGCGCCGCAGGTCAGATCGGTTACTCCCTGCTGTTCCGCATCGCGAACGGCGACCTGCTCGGCAAGGATCAGCCCGTCATCCTGCAACTGCTCGACCTGCCCCAGGCGCAAGCCGCCGTCAAGGGCGTCGTGATGGAACTGGAAGACTGCGCATTCCCGCTGCTCGCGGGCGTCGTGGTCACCGACGATCCCAAGGTCGCATTCAAGGACGCCGACGTCGCGCTGCTCGTGGGCGCCCGTCCGCGCTCGAAGGGCATGGAACGCAAGGACCTGCTCTCGGCCAACGCCGAAATCTTCACGGTTCAGGGCAAGGCGCTGAACGACGTCGCCAGCCGCGACGTGAAGGTGCTGGTCGTCGGCAACCCGGCCAACACGAATGCCTACATCGCCATGAAGTCGGCCCCGGATCTGCCGAAGAAGAACTTCACGGCCATGCTGCGTCTGGATCACAACCGCGCGCTGTCGCAACTGGCCGCCAAGTCGGGCAAGGCCGTTGCTTCGATCGAGAAGCTCGCTGTGTGGGGTAACCACTCGCCGACGATGTACCCCGACTTCCGTTTCGCAACGGTCGAAGGCCAGTCGCTGACGAAGCTCATCAACGACGACGAATGGAACCGCAACACGTTCATCCCGACCGTCGGCAAGCGCGGCGCGGCGATCATCGAAGCGCGCGGCCTGTCGTCGGCGGCATCGGCGGCTAACGCGGCAATCGACCACGTCCGTGACTGGGTCCTCGGCACGAACGGCAAGTGGGTCACGATGGGTATCCCGTCGGACGGCTCGTACGGCATCCCCGAAGACATCATCTACGGCGTGCCGGTGACCTGCGAAAACGGCGAATACAAGCGCATCGAAGGCCTGGAAATCGACGCGTTCTCGCGCGAGAAGATGGACGGCACGCTGAACGAGCTGCTCGAAGAGCGCGACGGCGTCTCGCACCTGCTCGGCTAAGCCCGGCCAGGCTAACCGGACTCCGTTCGCGTAACGGGTTCCGGTTTTTTTGCGTGCAGAAACACTGACGGCGCGCAAAAAAAGCGGCATGTGTGCGCGTGCGGCGGGATGTCCCGCCTCGCGCGCTGCCGCTGATCCGGATGCGCCTTGCGGCACGCGCAGGGTGCATCCGAATCAGGTTTCATCTCCAACACTCGACCCCTGACGCCGACGATGCGCGCAATCCTTCCCGCCGAAGTGCTATTTGACGGCGAAGCGCCGCCGACCCTCCTGCCCGCGTGCGACCACTACGCGGGCAGCGAGAAGCTGATGCTGAAATCGCTCGCGCTGCAGCAACAGCTCGGGCCGGTATTCGACATCACGCTCGATTGCGAGGACGGTGCGGAGGTGGGCCGCGAGGCCGAGCACGCTGAACTCGTCGCGTCGCTCATCGGCAGTGAGCACGACCGCCATGGACGCGTCGGGGTTCGCATTCACGACTTCCATCACCCGCACTGGCGCGACGACGTGCGCCTGATCCTGCGCGCTGCAAAGCGCGCGCCGGCTTACATCACGCTGCCCAAGATCCGCGCCGTCGGCGACGCCGCCGAAATGGTCGCGTTCATCGAGGCAACGCGCGTGGAGATGGGCATCGACAAACCGATCCCGGCTCACCTGCTCGTCGAAACGCACGGCGCGCTCGCGCGCGTATTCGATCTCGCGGCGCTCTCCGGTGTCGAGGCGCTCAGCTTTGGCCTCATGGACTTCGTTTCGGCCCACGACGGCGCGATTCCCGACTCCGCGATGCGCTCGCCCGGTCAGTTCGACCACCCGCTCGTGCGCCGCGCGAAGCTGGAGATCGCGGCAGCCTGCCACACCTTCGGCAAAGTGCCCTCCCACAACGTGAGCACCGAAGTGCGCGACATGAGCGTGGTCGCGGGCGACGCGATCCGTGCCCGCAACGAGTTCGGCTATACGCGCATGTGGAGCATCCACCCCGCGCAGGTGAGCGCCATCGTGGCCGCGTTCGCGCCGCGCGAAGAGGAAGTGACGCTTGCGACCGAGATCCTGCTCGCGGCCCAGGCCGCGCAGTGGGGCCCGACGCGCCACGCCGACTCGCTGCACGACCGCGCGAGCTACCGCTACTACTGGTCCGTGTTGCGCCGCGCCCGCGCGACGGGCCTAGCCGTACCCGCCGAGGCCGCGCCGCTGTTCGCGCCGGGCGAGCTTGCGCAGGAAGCCATGTCGTGAACGACGTGGTGTAATTCATCAAGAACAAGAACATCGGAGCCAGCGCGAAGGGCGTCCGTCCGAAGTTATTGCAGTCTGTATCAATTTGCAGTCTGTATCGATAAATAGGTGAAAATAGCGTCCGCTGCGCGCTCTCGGGGCGCGCGCAGTGCTAGCCAGCGGCCGCAACAGCGGCCGCGCACTGATCAACCGATCTAGATATAAAGGTTTGACTCCATGAAAAAACTGCTGATCGCCGCCGTTGTTGGCGCACTGTCCTCGTCGATGATGCTCGCGGCTACCGACGCCGCTGCCCAGACTACGTCGACCACGGCCACCAAGCCTGCCGCGACGCCGGCCAAGCCGGCCCCGAAGCACCGCATCATCAAGCGCAAAGTGAACCCGGCCAAGGAAGCGAAGGTCGATCCTATCCCCGCGGGCTCGGAACACTGGAACTGTGCTGAAGGCATGGCGTTCGACCTGAAGGGCGACATGGCGCGTGACCAGATCGTGGTCGTCCACTGGGCGAACAAGAACTACAACCTGCCGCGTCAGGTCACCACGACCGGTGCCGACCGTTTCCACGACGTCGCCACCGGCCTCGACCTCGTCGTGATCCCGACGAAGGCGATGCTGTTCTCGGACAAGGACAGCTCGCGTCTCGCCGACGAGTGCAAGACTGTTGCCATGCAGCAAGGCGCACTGGCGCCGACCCAGGCCGAAGCGCTGAACCCGGCAAACCGTGCTCCGGCGGCTGCAAGCCCGGCACAGGGTAAGTAAGCACCGGCCCACAACGCGTTCCGCTTGACGGAACGCCTGGAACGCCTCGATGTCCGCTCCGATCGCCCATGTCCGGCCTGAGCCGGATCAGGTCCTGGTCGATATCGTCGACTATGTCCTGAGCTATCGAGTCGACAGTGCGCTCGCACTGGAGACGGCGCGGCATTGCCTGATCGACACGCTCGGCTGCGGGCTCGAGGCGCTCTCCTACCCTGCCTGCACGAAGTTGCTGGGACCGATCGTGCCTGGCACGATCGTCCCGCACGGCGCCAAAGTGCCGGGCACGCAGTTCCAGCTCGACCCGGTTCACGCCGCGTTCAACATCGGCGCGATGATCCGCTGGCTCGACTTCAACGACACGTGGCTCGCCGCCGAGTGGGGCCATCCGTCGGATAACCTCGGCGGCATCCTCGCGACCGCCGACTGGCTCTCGCGCACCGCAGTGGCGGAGGGCAAGACACCGCTCACCATGAAGGACGTGCTCGTCGGCATGGTGAAGGCGCACGAAATCCAGGGCGCTATCGCGCTGGAGAACTCGTTCAACAAGGTCGGTCTCGACCACGTGCTGCTCGTGAAGCTCGCCTCGACCGCCGTGGTCGGTCAGTTGATCGGCCTCACGCCCGACGAACTGATCAACGCCGTCTCACTTGCGATGGTCGATGGCCAGTCGCTGCGCACCTACCGGCACGCGCCCAATACCGGCTCGCGCAAGTCGTGGGCCGCCGGCGACGCGACCGCGCGCGCGGTGCGCCTCGCACTGATCGCGAAAACGGGCGAGATGGGTTATCCGTCGGCACTCACGGCGAAGACGTGGGGCTTCTACGACGTCTCGTTCAAGGGACAACCGTTCCGCTTCCAGCGCCCCTACGGCACGTACGTGATGGAAAACGTGCTGTTCAAGATTTCGTTCCCCGCCGAATTCCACGCGCAGACCGCGGCCGAAGCCGCGATGACGCTGCACAGCATGCTCGCGCAAAACGGCAAAACGGCGGAGGACATCAAGCGGGTCACCATTCGCACGCACGAAGCGGCGAAACGCATCATCGACAAGACCGGTCCGCTCGCGAATCCCGCCGACCGCGATCACTGCATCCAGTACATGGTGGCCGTGCCGCTCCTGTTCGGTCGCCTCACGGCCGCCGATTACGAGGACGACATCGCGCGCGACCCGCGCATCGACACGTTGCGCGCAAAGATGGTCTGTGTCGAAGACCCGCAGTTCACGAAGGATTACCACGACCCCGACAAGCGCTCGATCGCGAACGCGCTGATCGTCGAGCTGAACGACGGCACGGCGCTCGACGAAGTCGTGGTGGAGTACCCGATCGGTCACAAGCGACGCCGCGACGAAGGCATCCCGCTTCTGATCGAGAAGTTCCGGACCAACCTCGCGCGCCGCTTCCCCGCGAAGCAGCAGCAGGCGATTCTCGACGTCTCGCTCGATGCGGCACGGCTTCACGCCATGCCGGTCAACGAATACGTCGACTTGTACGTGATCTGAGCAATCAGGAAACAATCAGGCAATAATCAGGTATCCGTAGCAACCGTGTAGCAAAGCGTTATTTCCGCGATTAAACGAAGGAAAACACCATGGCCCACAATCTCCACAAAACGCTAAAGGAATTCGACAGCGGCTCCGGCAAAGGCAAGTTCTACTCGCTGCCGCAGCTCGGCAAGCAGTTGGGCGTCAAGATCAATCGCCTGCCCGTCTCGATCCGTATCGTGCTCGAGTCCGTGCTGCGTAACTATGACGGCAAGAAGATCGCGGACGAGCACATCGAGCAGCTGGCGAACTGGAAGCCGACGGCATCGCGCGTCGACGAAATCCCGTTCGTCGTCTCGCGCGTCGTGCTGCAGGACTTCACGGGCGTGCCGCTGCTCGCTGACATCGCCGCGATGCGCGGCGTCGCCAAACAGGCAGGCAAGGACCCGAAGGTCATCGAGCCGCTCGTGCCGGTCGATCTCGTCGTCGACCACTCGGTCCAGATCGACTACTTCCGCCAGAAGGACGCGCTCGACCTCAACATGAAGCTGGAATTCCAGCGCAACAACGAGCGCTACCAGTTCATGAAGTGGGGCATGCAGGCGTTCGACACGTTCAAGGTCGTGCCGCCGGGCATCGGCATCGTGCACCAGGTCAACCTCGAGTACCTCGCACGCGGCGTGCACAAGAAGACCGAAGGGGCTGACACCGTCTACTACCCGGACACGCTCGTCGGCACCGACAGCCACACCACGATGATCAACGGTATCGGTGTCGTGGGCTGGGGCGTGGGCGGCATCGAAGCGGAAGCGGGCATGCTCGGCCAGCCGGTGTACTTCCTCACGCCGGACGTCGTCGGCGTCGAGTTGAAGGGCAAGCTGCGCGAAGGCTGCACGGCAACCGACCTCGTGCTGACCATCACCGAAATGCTGCGCAAGGAAAAGGTCGTCGGCAAGTTCGTCGAGTTCTTCGGTGAAGGCACAGCCTCGCTGTCGCTGCCGGACCGCGCGACGATCGGCAACATGGCGCCCGAATACGGCGCGACGATGGGCTTCTTCCCGGTCGACGAAAAGACCATCGATTACTTCAAGGGCACGGGCCGCACGCAAGCCGAAATCTCCGCCTTCGAGAACTACTTCAAGGCGCAGGACCTCTTCGGCATACCGAAGGCCGGCGAAATCGACTACACAAAGACGCTCACGCTCGACCTCGGCACGGTCGCGCCGTCGCTCGCAGGTCCGAAGCGCCCGCAAGACCGCATCGAAATCGGCAACGTGAAGTCGACCTTCACCGATCTGTTCTCGAAGCCGGTCGCGGACAACGGTTTCAACAAGAAGGCTGCCGACCTCACGACCGAGTACAAAACGACCGACGGCGTGAAGCTGCACAACGGCGACGTGCTGATCGCCGCGATCACGTCATGCACGAACACGTCGAATCCGAGCGTCCTGCTCGCTGCCGGCCTGCTGGCGAAGAAGGCGGTGGAAGCCGGCCTCACGGTCGCGCCGCACATCAAGACCTCGCTCGCACCGGGATCGCGCATCGTCACGGAATACCTGACGAAGACGGGCCTGCTGCCGTACCTCTCGAAGCTCGGCTTCGAGCTCGCCGCTTACGGCTGCACGACCTGTATCGGCAACGCGGGCGACCTCACGCCGGAACTCAACGAAGCCATCACGAAGAACGATGTCGTTGCAGCGGCCGTGCTGTCCGGCAACCGTAACTTCGAAGCGCGTATTCACCCGAACATCCGTGCGAATTTCCTGGCCTCGCCGCCGCTGGTCGTCGCCTACGCGATCGCGGGCAACATCACGCGCGACCTGATGACCGAGCCGGTCGGCAAGGGCAAGGGTGGCCGCGATATCTACCTCGGCGACATCTGGCCGACGAGCGACGAAGTCAACGCGCTGCTCAAGTACGCGCTCGACGCCGACGTCTACCAGAAGAACTACAGCCAGCTCACGAAGAAGGGCGACCTGTGGAGCAAGATCGAAGGCGAAGAAGGTCAGGTCTACGACTGGCCGAAGTCGACGTACATCGCCGAGCCGCCGTTCTTCGGCTCGGACTTCTCGATGACGCCGTCGTCGTCGGTCGCCGCAGTCAAGGGCGCGCGCGCACTGGGTATCTTCGGTGACTCGGTCACGACCGACCACATCAGCCCGGCTGGTTCGATCAAGGAAGACTCGCCGGCAGGCAAGTGGCTGAAGGAAAACGGCGTGCAGAAGGCCGACTTCAACAGCTACGGTTCGCGCCGCGGCAACCACGACGTCATGATGCGCGGCACCTTCGCGAACGTGCGCATCAAGAACCTGATGATCCCGGCGAAGGCCGACGGCACGCGTATCGAAGGCGGCCTGACGATCCATCAGCCGAGCGGCGAACAGATGTCGATTTACGACGCCGCGATGAAGTACATCGCCGCCGACACGCCGACCATGGTGTTCGCCGGCGAGGAGTACGGCACGGGCTCGTCGCGTGACTGGGCAGCCAAGGGCACGCAGCTCCTCGGCGTGAAGGCTGTGGTCGCACGCAGCTTCGAGCGTATCCATCGTTCGAATCTCGTCGGCATGGGCGTTCTGCCATTGCAGTTCAAGGGTTCGGACAGCGTGACGTCGCTCGGCCTGACCGGCGATGAAACGTTCGATATCGAAGGCCTGACCGACGACTTCAAGCCGCAGCAGGATCTGACGCTCGTGATCCATCGCAAGGACGGTAAGGAGCAACGCGTTCAGGTGCTGCTGCGTATCGACACGCCGATCGAAGTCGACTACTACAAGCACGGCGGTATTCTGCCGTTCGTGCTGCGCTCGCTGCTGGCGGCTTAAGCAAGTCGCTCTACGGATACCGCATCTGGCAACGGATGCGGGTCACATCTGGAAGCCCGACGTAAGTCGGGCTTTTTTTGCGGCTTGCTCGATGCTATCGGGCAAGCGCTGGCTCCGCGAAACCAGTGTGGTGTCTTTCTGAATCGACGCGATAAGGCGAAACACATTCACCACGCATACGTTATCGACGCGCATTGACTTGCATCGGGGCCGTGACTATAACAAATCCAAAACCCTGAAGAATTCCTAAAGGACCACTTTTCCGATTCCGTACGTAATGGAACGTCGTGCTGTCGACGCAGCGTGACGTCGCTACTCCTTTGTCCGTCGACATCAAGCGTAGTTATATTGGAGTCCTCACGATACGGAAACTTTCTTACGCTGGTGGCCAGGTAATTTTTCGCCGTTGCGTCGGTGCACTTCCAGCTTTTGTGTGGAACGACTACCGCTGCCGGTGAAAGAGAGTCCATTGCGTCTTATGGTTGCGCGTTACCGCCAACGCACGATTTCGCCCACGTCCTGAAGACCCCTACCTTGCGAGTCCGAGGAGGTATGAGATGGCCATCAATATCCTGATCGTTATCGACGGCGAATTCCAGTTTCAAACCAATTCAGTCACGGATTTCACCTTTAACGCATTGGTGAGCACGCTGAAGGGCGCGGGCTTTCAGGTCACGACGGCCAATCGCGAAGCCGACCCCGGTGCCGATCATCAGAATTTCGTTTTTGGCGATCCCAGTATCAATCTGCTCGGCTTCGACATGATCTGGATGATTGCAGACGGAGGTTTTAACGATGCCCCGCCGTCCGGACCCGAGGGCACAAAGGGCCCCCTCGACGCGAATCAACTTAACGCTATAGCAAGTTTCATGGAGCAGGGTGGAGGCGTCTTTGCGGTGGGCGATCACTACAGCCTCGGCTCGGACATGTGCGGCCAGATCCCGCGAGTCCGCATCATGCGGAGTTGGTACGGCTTGAACGACCCCACGAATCCACCGGTCCCACCGAACGCCCCGCCCAATTTCACAGCTCTCGGCTCCACCCGGGCGGACACCACGGTCAAGAACAGTAGCGGGACATATCCCACGACCGACTATATGGGCAATACCATCACCCAGCCCTACGCCTACTTTGAAAATCAGTCGGACGCATTGCCACAAACCATCACACCGGCTTCGTCGCCGGCTCATCCGGTCTTGCGAAACAACGGGCACGATGTCACGGTTTATCCGGACCATATGCACGAAGGCAACGCGCTGGGCGTCGTCCCCAGCTTCGACTACACACAGCTATCGCCTTATGGCGATACCTCCCAGCGTGAATTCCGCACAATCACCTCTGCTCCCCCAGAGATGCCGACGGTCATCGCCACCGGCCAATCCCATAAGCAGGCCAGTTACTCGGTTAATGCCACTGGCCCAGTCGCAGTCGATGCGAGCCCAGCCGGCACATCGACGGTCAACACGCTTAGCGTGTACGACGGGCGCAATGTGGGTGTTGGCCGAATCGTCACCGGCTCAACGTTTCATCATTACCTGGACATCAATCTGACCGGCGTCCTCGCCACCACTGCGACGACGCTCAACAACATGGTTGGCGGCGACGCTGAACAAGGCCAGGGCCTCTCAGCCAATGCTGCGGCATTCGCCGACATTCAGGCCGTTTACATCAACATCACCAATTGGCTCGCGCGCCCGCAGCCAGCCATTGGCCTCATTCTCGATCGAAGCACCTTCAGCCAGAACGAGGTAACCGCAACGCCGAACTTCCCTGCGGCGATTTACGTGACGGTTGACGGCCTCAAGCCGTCCCAGTTTCCCGGTGGCGGCATCACCACACTTACGCCGACTGCGGCACAGCTGACACAGTGGGCACCGGCGGTCACCATCAGCGGCAGCGCGCCCATCACCATCGTCCCGACCGGGGTGGCGAGTGACGATCCCACTTTGGCGGATCGTCTGCAGCGGTTCACCTTCACCTATCAGGTCAATTTCACCGGAAACGCTTTCGGCTTCACCGGCAACGTCGCCACGATACCGGTCAGCGCATCGTTGACGACAAGCGCAGCAACTTCGCCACTCACCGACTCAGGGTTACTCGAACTTATCAAAGATGCGAACCCGTATATGCTCGATCTCGCGGACGGAAATTCGACGTCATGGCTCAGTTCGGATATCAAAGTATTTCATGTCGTCGCCGGCGACACGTTTCAGGGCGTTTCACTTCCCGCCAATGCGACGCGCGCTGATGCGCTAAATTTTTTGCGAAGCATCGTGTCCAGTATCACGCCAAGCCAGTTCACGCAATTGCCTTCGACCGAAGCCGGCTCCGTGTTGAGCGTAGCGGCCGTGACCACGGGCAATCCGCCCAAGCCGGTCTACAACTTCGCGCTAGCCCGCGTTCGACTGAGCCCTGCGGGCGGCGACGCCAATCCGGTACAAGTCTTCTTCCGAACGTTCATTTCTCAAACCACGGCTGCACTGACGTACCAGCTCGACGGCAGCGGCATGCCGACCGAGGGGTACCTCCAGACATCGGGAACGCCGCCCATCGACCTTCCGGGAACGCAGAATGGCGGGACGCAATGGTTATCGTTCCCATACTTTTCGGCGATACGCGTGCAACCGCCCAGCGCGCAGACCGACTCCGACAATTCCAAACCCGTTCAGGCGAGCGTGGGCTACCAGTTTTATGGGGCGCTGATTGACAACAACCTGAACGACCCCTATCTCACCTCGACGCCGGTATCGGGTGGCGCACAGAAATCCTTACCAACCATACTGATGGGTGAGCATCAATGCGTCGTCACCGAGGTCATCTATACGGGCGCACCGATCGTGAACGGCGCCACCCCGTCCAAGTCCGACAAGATTTCCCAGCGCAATCTGGCGATCAGTAGTGTCGCCAACCCGGGCTTGAGTGCCTCGCGCGTCGCCATGCACACGTTCGAGATCGAGGCTACGCCGGGTGCAATTTCGGCGGACTTCCCGCCTGACGAGTTGCTTTTCGCGTGGTCCAGAACAATCCCGGGTGGCACCCTGCTCAACCTTCATATCCCGAGCTGGAACGCCCAGGATGTGGTCGATCTCGCCAATCGCTTCTATGCGCGCCACGATATCCGGGCGATCGATGCGCATACGATCGAGCTTCCTTCCGGTGGGGACCGCTACGTCCCGATCCCGAAGAGCCTGAGCCGCCAGACAGGCGTCCTGTCCGTGCAGTTCCCTCTCGGGATACGCAAGGGCCAAAGGTTCGACGTGTCGGTTCAACAAATTACCAACCGGCAGCGCGTTACCGAACCACCGCCAAGGCAGGGCGAGCAGATCACGCTGGAAGAAGCACGGAAACTGATTGCAGGTATTTCATCGACTGCCTCGAAGGAAACCGGGATAGCGCGCTCAGCAGATGGCGTGCCTCGCGGCGTGTTCGGCCTCGGCGACGGACGCACGCTAGTGACCGATCTATCGGTATTCGATTCGGCGGGCGACCACGCAATAATCCTCACGCAGCCATCGCCCAAACTGCTGGAAGCGGCGAGCCTGGAGTCGAGGCAATGGCGCGAGCCCATCGGCGCGTTTCAGATCGGTATTCCCGTATCCACACAAGAGGATATGTTGCTCTACCATCTGCAGCTGCTGTCGATCATGAGCTGGCGCGTCGAGCATCTCGATCCGAAGAGCCCATGGTATCCGACCATGGTCTACTATCTTGAGCTACTGATCCTGAAGGTCCTGGCGCTCGGCGGTAATCCACACACCGTTCCGCCGACGCCCGACGGTAACATCCCCGTACTTCATGGAGGCGGCAAGGACGATGGCGGGGACGATGAATGTAAGGACGAAGACACGCGGGGCGTCGTGATCGTCAACATTTACGCGCAGGGCAAAGAGCACAAGAAGTGAACGTGCGCGGAATCGCGCCCTGCCTTACGGCAGGGCCGAGCTTTGGTCGCCGACTGAAAGAGACGCCCTGGAATAATGCCCGGCGCAAGCGGCATGAACGGAGGTTCGGCGGATATCCCAGGTGGCAAGGACGTCATCGCAATCCGCCTTTCGTATCGTCAGCATGAATCGCCTCGCACCGGATACCCATGTCGACGGGCAAGCAACGTTCGGGGGAACGAAGCACGTACTCTGTAACCCAGCGCTGTAACCCAGTGGTATCGAAAATTATTCGATGAGCTTGTTGAGCGATGCGAACTCGATGAGCGCCGCCAGCGACGACACGCCGAGCTTGTCGAGCACGCGCGTCTTGTACGTGCTGATGGTCTTGTCGGAGAGCCCGAGGCGCGCCGCAATACCCTTGTTGCTCATGCCGCGTGCAAGATACTGCAGCACTTCCACCTCTCGCGGCGAAAGCCCGTTGAGTGCGACGTCGCGCCCGCCACCGCAACTGCCGGCCGGGAAGCAATCGTAGCCCAGCAGCACCGCCTTCACGACGCTACACAGTTCCTCCACGCCGCGGCTCTTGCTGACATAACCGTTCGCGCCCGCCATGCGAGTGTGATTTGCCATCACCAGCTCGGGCTTGGCGGAGAGGACGAGAATTCGCGTGTCCGGCTGCGTCGAGCGAACGCCGCGGATCACGGATAGGCCATCGAGTTTCGGCAGTTCCAGGTCGAGAATCACCAGATCCGGCTTCAGCGACTGCACCATCCGTAGCCCTTCCTCGCCGTCGCTACTCTCGCCTACGAGTTCGTATTCCGTATGCAACACGTTGACGAGCATCTTGAGCACGATGGGATGATCGTCGATGACGACGATGCGCTTCATGATTTGATCCATATTTCCTGGGATTTGCACTCGAAAGCCTGTGGGCGTGAAACCTACAGCGTGAACGATGGGGCAACACCTGGATATAGGAAACGTCTGAATCGAATGGGGAACGATTGGACCGAGATCAACTTTCCGCACCAACGCTTTGAAATTAACTAATGCGTGAATTAGACTGGAACGCATGGTCCAGCGCCCCGTCACGACTACCAGATCCCCTGCATCGGAGTCCGAGCGAGCGCGGCCCCGGCCGCGTGGCCGGCGTCGCGCCGACGCCGAACTCGACGTGCGGGAACGGCTGCTCGCCTGCGCCACCCAACTCTTCGCCGAGCACGGCATCGCGGCCACCACCATGGCGCAGATCGCCACCGCAGCGGGCGTAACGTCGGCGATGGTCCACTACTACTTCACCAACCGCGAGAAGCTGCTGGACGCCGTCGTCGACGAGCGCATCGCGCGATCGATCGAGTATGTCTGGTCCAGCGTCGAGAGCGAAGGCAGTCAGGACCCGGACGCGCTGGTCGAGGGCCTCATCGCGCGCCTGTTCGATGTCACCGCGCGCATGCCGTGGCTGCCGCCGCTCTGGCTGCGCGAGATCGTCAATGAGGGCGGCCTGTTGCGCGAGCGGATGTTCAGGCGCCTGCCCTTCGGACAGTTGCAGCGTTTCGCGGCACGCATCGGCGAGGCGCAGCTGAACGGCACGGTCAATCCCGCACTCGAGGCACCGCTGCTGTTCATGTCGATCATCGCGCTCATCATGCTGCCGCTCGCCACGGCACCAACGTGGCAGAGCGCGAGCGGCTTGCCGAAGATCGATCGCGACGTATTGCATCGGCACGTTAGCGCGCTGCTCTCGGCGGCGCTGCGCGTACCGCCCGGAAAAACGAAGGCGCCAACGCGCCGCAAGCCACGGAGTGCGACATGAACCGCGTGTGGACCGGCCTCGCCCTCTGTGCCGCAAGCGCCCTGACGGCCTGCTCACGGCACGAGGCGCCTGCCTGGCAGGGCTATGTCGAAGGCGAATACGTCTATCTCTCGTCATCGCAATCGGGCACGCTGACTCAGCTCGACGTGCAACGCGGCCAGACGATCGCCGCCGGGACGAGCGTCTTCGGACTCGACTCCGTCAACGAAACGGCCGCGCGCGACGAGGCGCAGCATCAGCTCGCCGTCGCGCAATCGCAGCTTGCGGATATACAGACCGGCAAGCGCCCGCCCGAGGTACACGTGACCGAGGCGCAGCTCGCGCAGGCCATCGCGAACGCGCACAAGGCCGCGCTGCAGCTCACGCGCGACGAGGCGCAATTCAGTGCGGGCGGCATTCCGCGCGGGCAACTCGACGATTCGCGCGCCAACGCGGCCTCGACTGCGGCCCAGGTCCGCGAATTGCAGAACCAGGTGACGGTCGCGAAGCTCCCCGGCCGCACCGCACAGCTCGCCGCGCAGGCGGCCCAGGTCGAAGCGGCGCGCGCCGCGCTCGCGCAGGCCCAGTGGAGGCTCGACCAGAAGCGCGTCGCCGCGCCGCACGCGGGACTCGTGTACGACACGCTGTTTCGCGTCGGAGAGTGGGTACAGGCGGGCAACCCCGTCGTGCAGATGTTGCCCCCGCAAAACGTGAAAGTGCGCTTTTTCGTGGCGCAAACCGTAGTCGGCACGCTCGCACCGGGCCGGGGCGTGACGATCCACTGCGACGGCTGCCGCGCCGATATCCCCGCAACGATCACCTGGATCTCGAACTCCGTCGAATACACGCCGCCCGTCATCTACAGCAACGAGAACCGGCAGAAGTTCATCTTCATGGTCGAGGCGCATCCATCCGCCGACGACGCCATGAAGCTGCATCCGGGCCAACCCGTCGAGGTGCGGCTGCGATGAATACGCCCGCCACACCCGGTACGCGCGACGGCGGCGGTTCCGCAGAACACGGCTACGCGATCGACGTCCACAAGCTGAACAAGCACTTCGGCAACAAGCACGTCGTCAACGATGTCACGCTGCGCGTCGCGCACGGCGAGATCTTCGGTTTTCTCGGCCCCAACGGCAGTGGCAAGACCACGTCGATCCGGCTGATGTGCGGCCTCCTCACGCCGGATTCCGGCTCCGGAACCTGCCTCGGCTACGACATCCTGCGCGAGAGCGAGCAGATCAAGCGAAACGTCGGCTACATGACGCAGCGCTTTTCTTACTGGGAAGACCTCACGATCCGCGAGAATCTGGACTTCGTCGCGCGCATCTATCAGATGCAGAACCGGCGCGAAGCGGTGGACCACGCGCTCGAATCGCTCGGCCTCGCGAGCCGCGCGAATCAGCTCACCGGCGCGCTCTCGGGCGGCTGGAAGCAGCGCCTCGCGCTCGCCGCGTGCATGCTGCACGAACCGCGGCTGCTGCTGCTCGACGAACCCACCGCGGGCGTCGATCCCACAGCACGCCGCGACTTCTGGGAGGAACTGCACCGGCTCGCGGCGCGCGGCATATCGGTGCTCGTGAGCACGCACTACATGGACGAAGCGGAGCGTTGCCACAAGCTCGCGTACATCGCCTACGGCAAGCTGCTCGCGCAGGGCACCGCCGCGGACATCATCGCCTCGCAGGATCTCGAGACCTGGTCGATACACGGCGAACAGCTCACCGCGCTTTCGGCGCAGTTGCGCGCGATGCCCGGCGTCGACCAGACCGTGGTGTTCGGTTCGGCGCTGCACGCGAGCGGAAGCGATCACGCGGCGCTCGCGGCCGCAGTCGAACGTGTTACGGCAGGCAAGCCGCTGCGCGCGGAGCGCATCGACACCGGACTCGAAGACGTATTCATCTATCTGATGAGTCACGTCGAAGACAACTACGGTGCAAAAAGCGGGGCGAAAAAGTGAAGCTTCGTTTCGGGTTCTCGATGGCGCGCTGGTGGAGCATCGTGCTCAAGGAGTTTCTCCAGCTCAAGCGCGACCGCATCACATTCGCGATGATCGTAGGACTACCGATCATCCAGCTCACGCTATTCGGCTACGCGATCAACACCGATCCCAAACACTTGCCCACCGCGATCGTGATCAGCGAAGACAGCGTATTCGCGCGCAGCTTCGTCGCGGGCATGAAAAATTCCGCCTACTTCAATGTGGTCGAGACGCTGCCCAACGAAGCCGCGGCCCGTCAGGCGCTCGCGCGGGGCACGGTGCAGTTCGTGCTGAGCATTCCCGTCGATTTCTCGCGGCGGCTATTGCGCGGCGAGAGGCCGTCGCTGCTCGTCGAGGCGGACGCCACCGATCCCACCGCCATCAGTACCGCGCTCGCGGCGCTGCCGGGTCTGGTGGCTCCGGTCGCCGCGAAGGACCTCACCGGTCCGCTCGCGCACCTGAACGGCACGCCCGCCGCGTTCGACGTGCAGGTCCACCGCCTCTACAACCCCGAAGGCATCACGCAGTACAACGTCGTACCGGGCCTGATGGGCACGATTCTGACGATCACGATGGTGATGATGACCGGCCTCGCGATCACGCGCGAGCGTGAGCGCGGCACGATGGAAAACCTGCTCGCGACGCCGGTGCGCCCCATCGAAGTCATGACGGGCAAGATCGTCCCCTATGTGGCGATCGGTCTCGTACAGGCGACGATCATCGTGCTCGCCGCGCGCGTCGTGTTCGATGTGCCGTTCGAGGGCAGCCTCATGGCGCTTTATCTCTCGACGCTGCTCTTCATCGCGGCGAACCTCACGGTGGGCATCACGCTTTCGTCGGTTGCGCAAAACCAGTTGCAGGCCATGCAGCTGACCGTGTTCTATTTCCTGCCGAGCATGCTGCTCTCCGGCTTCATGTTCCCGTTCGCGGGCATGCCGGGCTGGGCGCAGGTCATCGGCAACCTGCTGCCGCTCACCTACTTCAACCGGCTCGTGCGCGGCATCCTGCTCAAAGGCAACGGCTGGACCGACCTGTGGCCCTCGGTGTGGCCGCTCGCCGTGTTCATGGTCATCGTGATGGCGATTGCAGTGCGCTTTTACCGGCGCACACTCGACTAGGCGGAGGCGCTCGGCCATGCGTGCTTTCTCGTTGTCCGCAACCGCGTGTGCGCTGATGCTCGCGGGCTGCGCGGTCGGCCCGGACTTTCGTACGCCTGCCGCGCCCGATACGACTACCTATACGCGCGCCGGCACGCCCACCGCGACCGCTGCCCCGAGTGGGGCAGGCGGCGGCGCGCAGACATTCCTCGCGGCACCGAACGCGCCGCGCGCATGGTGGACGCAGTTCGGCAGCCCGGCGCTCGAACAGCTAGTCGACGCTGCCCTGAACGCCAGCCCTACGCTCGATTCCGCACGCGAAAAACTCGTGGAAGCGCGCGAAAACTACAACGCGCAGGCTGGCGCAACGCTGTTTCCGTCCGTCGATGCGAAGCTCTCGGGCACGCGCCAGAAAGTCGACCTCGCAGCGTTCGGCATTACGTCCGCGCCGAATCCTCCACCGTTCACGCTCTTCGAGGCGACGGTCAGCGTGTCGTATGTCTTTGACATTTTCGGTGCGAATCGCCGCGCGCTCGAAGCCACGCGCGCCCAAGTCGACTATCAGGGTTACGAACTGGAAGCGGCGCGTCTTACCGTGGCGGGCAACGTGGTGTCAGCCGCAGTGCGGCGCGCGTCGCTGCGTCGCCAGATCGAAGTCACACAGCAACTGATCGACGCGCAGTCGCGCCAGCTTTCGATCATGGAGAAGCGGCTCGCGATAGGCGGTTCCGCTGAGATCGACGTGCGCAGTCAGCGCACACTGCTTGCGCAAACGCGCGCGACGCTGCCGCCGCTCACCACGCAGCTTGCGCAGACCGATCACCAGCTTGCGATCCTGTTGGGCGTCACACCGTCGAGCACGCAGTACGAAGCACAACTCGATGCCCTCACGCTCGACGCGCTGCATCTGCCCGACACCGTTGCGATCACGCTGCCGTCGACACTCGCCCGCGAACGGCCCGATATTCGTGCCGCCGAAGCGATGTTGCATCAGGCGAGTGCAAACATCGGTGTCGCAACGGCGAATCTGTATCCGCAATTCTCGCTCTCCGCACAGGCAGGCTCGGAGCGCACGCGTATCGCGGACATCGTCAGCGGGCTGAACATCTGGAATTTCGGCCTCGGGCTCGCACAGCCGGTTTTTCACGGTGGCGAATTGCGGGCAAAGAAGCGTGCGTCGGAGGCGGCCTGGAATGCCGCGTTTGCCGACTATCGACAGACTGTGCTGCAGGCGCTGCAGCAGGTCGCCGATACGCTGCACACGCTCGAAGACGATGCGCTCGAACTGCAGTCACGTGACGTGGCCGCGCGCGAGGCACAGGCGAATGTGGCGATCGCGTCTGCGCGCTACAAGGCAGGCGGCGTCAGCGAGTTCGCTCTCATCGACACGCAACGCACGGCGCTGCAGACTTCGCTCGACCGGACTCGCGCCCAGGCAGACCGCCTCGCCGATACAGCTGCGCTCTATCAGGCATTGGGCGGGGCTGCGCTGCCGGACGAGGCGGCAAGGTAGTCTCGCGCCACGCGACGCGCACAAACAAAAACGGCACCCTCAGGTGCCGTTTTTACATCATGCCTTCACCGCCCGTGCGGCATTCCTGCCGCGCAACCATTCAAGCGCGAGCAACAGGGAAGTCGAGAACACGATAAGGATCGTCGCGAGCGCGGCGATCGTCGGGCTGATGTTCTCGCGAATGCCCGTGAACATCTGGCGCGGCAGCGTCGTCTGATCGGCGCCCGCGAGGAACAGCGTCACCACCACTTCATCGAACGACGTCGCGAACGCAAACAGCGCGCCCGAAATCACGCCCGGCGCGATTACGGGCAGCGTAATGCTGAAGAACGTCTTCACCGGATTCGCGCCAAGCGAGAGACTCGCGCGAACGAGGTTGTAATTGAAGCCCTGCAGCGTCGCCGACACGGTGGTCACGACAAACGGCACGCCGAGCGATGCGTGCGCGAGAATCAGGCCGGTGTACGTATTCGCGAGGCCGAGCGGCGCGAAAAACAGGTACATACCGACGCCGACTACGACGACAGGCACGATCATCGGCGAAATGAGGATCGCCATGAGCACCGACTTGCCGCGGAAATCGGCCTTCGTGATACCGATTGCGGCCAACGTGCCGAGCACCGTCGCGACGACCGTGGCCGCCGGTCCGACGATGAAGCTGTTCTTCGCGGCCATGCGCCACTCGCTGGACATCACGAGGTTCTCGTACCAACGCAGCGACCACCCCGGAATCGGATAGACGAGAAAGGTACTCGACGAGAAGGACAGCGGCACGATGGCGAGCACCGGCAGCACGAGATAAAGCAGCGTCAGCACGGCAAGGCCGCGCAGCACGAAATACCACACACGCTCGACACCCGAGGTGTGCGGCGCGAAAAGGGGCTTGGCGAATTTCATCGAATGTGTCTCCGCGACGGCGTCAGCCGAGGCTCAGTTGCGTGCGCGTGAAGCGCCCGTAGACGAAGTACAGCACCGTCGTCGCCGCCAGCAGCAGCGCGCCGAGCGCGCAGGCCATGCCCCAGTTGATCGAGATGTTCGTGAAGTACGCCACGTAATAACTCACCATCTGATCGCCAGGACCGCCGAGCAGCGCGGGCGTGATGTAGTAGCCGATCGAGAGAATGAACACGAGCAGCGCGCCTGCGCCCACGCCCGGATACGTCTGCGGCACGTACACGCGCCAGAACGCCGCGAACGGATGGCTGCCGAGCGAGACGGCTGCGCGCTGATACGTCTGCGGAATCGACTTCATCACGCTGTAAAGCGGCAGCACCATGAACGGCAGCAGGATGTGCGTCATCGAGATATAAACGCCCACGCGATTGAACAGCAGCATGAGCGGATGCGAAATCAATCCGGTGCCCATCAGCGCCTTGTTGACGAGACCCTCGCCTTGCAGAATCACGATCCACGCGGCGACGCGCACGAGGATGGACGTCCAGAACGGAATCAGCACGAGGATCATCACGAGGTTCGCGCGGCGCTCGGAGAGCGTCGAGATCCAGTAGGCGAGCGGGTAGCCGAGCAACAACGCGAATATCGTCACGAACACGCTGATCGTGAACGTGCGGCCGAATACGTCGAGGTAGATCTGGTGGTCGGGATCGGCGGCAATGATGTTGCCGAACGCATCCTGACGGTGGTCGAGCGCCGCCAGCAGATAGAACGGCGAAATGCGCGAACTATTCTTCGCGATGGCCTGCCAGTAGCTCACGTCGTCCCAGCGGTCGTCGAGTTCGACGAGCTTCGCGCGCGTTTGCGCGGGCGTAAGCGTGAGCGGATGGCCGTCGTCGTCGGCGAGCGGCATGGCGCGCGCGGTCTTCGCAACGAGCGAGCGGAAGCCGGGAATTTCGACGTTCAGGCGGCGTGCGAGCGCACCCATCGCTTCGCCATCCTGAATCGCCGCGAGATCCTGCGTGAGCGCCACGAAAGCCGTATCGGGCGGCGCGCTCTTGCGGTCCCAGCCGCGCAGCGTCGTGATGGTGTGAGGCAGCGCTGTCGCCACTTCGGGGTTCTGCACCGCGCGCGTGAGCAGCGCGGCGATCGGCACGACGAAAATCAGCAGCAGAAAGATCGCCAGCGGCGCGATCAGCATCAGCGCCATCGTGCGTTTTTTCGCCTGTGCCACGCGCAATTCGCGCTTTAGCCGGGCCGTCGATTCGCTGCCGGTGTCGGCAACGGGGGTCACGGTGGTCATCGTTGTCACAGCCTGTCTCCTACCCATACAACAGGCCGCGCACGGTGCCAAGCATCACGCGCGCGGCCTCTCCTCCGTTCATTCATGCAGGCACGAGCCTGCGTGAATGCGCTCGCTTACTTCGCGGCCCACGAAGCGAAGCGCTGCTCCAGTTCGTCGCCATGGTCAGTCCAGAATGCGAGATTCTGCTGAACCGCGTTCTTGGCGTTCGCGGGCGAGTTCGGCAGGTCCTCGAGCGTCTTCGCATCAAGCGCCTTGATCGCACCCTGGTTCACCGGACCGTAGGCGATGTGCTGCGAGTAGGCCTGCTGCGGCTTCGACGAGATCGTGTACGCGATGTACTGCTCGGCCAGCGCCTTGTTCGGCGAGCCCTTCGGAATCGCCCAGTAGTCGAGGTCATAGATGCTGCCGTTCCAGACCACCTTCAGGTTCTTGCCTTCGCGACGTGCGGCGTCGATGCGGCCGTTGTACACGGTCGACATCACGACGTCACCCGCAACGAGGAACTGCGGCGGCTGTGCACCTGCTTCCCACCACTGGATGTTCGGCTTCAGTTCGTCGAGCTTCTTGAACGCGCGGTCCTGGCCTTCCTTCGTCGCGAGCACCTTGTAGACGTCCTTCGGCGCGACGCCGTCAGCCATCAGCGCGAATTCCAGGTTGTACTCAGCGCCCTTGCGCATGCCGCGCTTGCCCGGGAATTTCTTCACGTCCCAGAAATCGGCCCAGCCCGTCGGCGCGGTCTTGAGCTTGTCGGCGTTATAAGCCAGCGCCGTCGACCACACGAAAATGCCTGCGCCGCAGGGCTGCTGTGCCGCCTTGATGATGTCGGCCTTGTTGCCGAGCTTCGACCAGTCGAGCTTCTCGTAGGTGCCTTCGTCGCAGCCGCGTGCGATGTCGCCGGTCTCGACTTCAACCACGTCCCAGTTCACGTGCTTGGCTTCGACCATGGCCTTCACCTTGGCCTGCTCGCCGTTGTACTCCACGGCCGTGATCTTGTTGCCGGTTTGTGCCTGGAACGGGCCGTTGAACGCTGCCTTTTGTGCATCGCCGTTTGCGCCGCCGAAGTTCACGACGGTCAGTTCAGCGGCGTGCGCCATGCCGAGCGAGAGTGCGAGCGCGGCCGCGACCGCTGCAACGCGCGTGTTGCCGATCTTTTTCATGGTTAAGTCTCTTCTCCAAGGTGGTGTTTTATCCCGGGCTTCGCGCCCGGTCTTCCCAACGACTACAGACAGACCCGAGCGGGTTACCCGCTCAGGCGAACACGCGCAGATGCTCCGGCGCGAATTCGAGCGCGACCGGCTGGCCGGGCGTAAAGCCTTCAAGCGCGTCGGTGCCGAGCGGCACCTTCACGAAACACTCGTCCTGGTGCGGCAGACCGCAGCGCATGCGCACGTGGTCGCCGAAATAGATGAGCCCGCGCGCCTCGCCGGCGATCGCGTTCACGCCTGCGCGCGCCGAGCCGTTCGCGGCGAGCCTCATGCGCTCGGGCCGGATGCATGCAACGGCCCCGGCGCCGGCCTTCGCACCCGCGACGTTGCGGCCGGTGAGACGCGTGCCGTCGGCAAGCTCGAACTCGCAGAACTCGCCGTCAACGGCGGAGATGGTGCCGCGCAGGCGGTTGCTGTCGCCGATAAAGTTCGCGACGAACGCATTGCACGGGGATTCGTAGAGGCAGTCGACAGTATCGAGCTGCTGGACGATGCCCTTGTCGAACACGGCGACGCGGTCGGACATCGTGAGCGCCTCGCCCTGATCGTGCGTGACGTAGACGAACGTGACGCCGAGCTTCTCGTGCAGCGACTTCAGTTCGTATTGCATATGTTCGCGAAGCTGCTTGTCGAGCGCGCCGAGCGGCTCGTCCATGAGCACGAGTTTCGGCTGGAACACGAGTGCGCGAGCGAGCGCGATGCGCTGCTGCTGGCCGCCCGAAAGCTGCGCCGGATAGCGCTTGGCGAAGCTTTCCATGCGGACCATCTTGAGGGCGTCGTTCACGCGCTGTGCACGTTCGGCCGTGGGCACCTTGCGCACGCCGAGCGGATACGCGACGTTCTGCTCGACGGTCATATGCGGGAAGAGCGCATAGTTCTGGAACACCATGCCGATGTCGCGCTTGTGCGGCGGCACGTTGTTCAGCAGTTTGCCATCGAGGCGGATCTCGCCGCCGGTGGGAAACTCGAAGCCCGCGAGCATCATCAGGCAGGTGGTCTTGCCCGAGCCGGACGGCCCGAGCAGGGTCAAAAACTCTCCCTGATAAATATCGAGGTCGAGCTGCTTCACCACCAGGGTTTCGCCGTCGTAAGTCTTGCGCACGCCGCGAAAGCTGACGATCACGTCGGAATTCTTCATCGCCCAGTCTCCATCCTTAATTCTGTTCTCACGAGTCGGTAACCCCGTTCGGGCCACCCTCGGCGATCCGGCGCGATTAAATACGCTTTATGGGGCATTAACCGGATCTGACATCGCGATTACTATAGACGCTTCCGGCTCTATCCTATGGAGCCATTTCATAATTATTGATGGAACCACTTAGGCATGGAGATCCTGTCTGAATGGCTTTCGGCGCAGCTCGAGCAGGAGAGCGCCGAACCCGTTTACCGCCAGTTGCTGCACCTCATGCAGCAGGCGATCCTGACCGGCCGGCTCGCGCCGGGGACGAAGCTGCCCAGTTCGCGCTCGCTCGCGGGCGACCTTCACGTCGCGCGCAACACGGTGCTGCACGTCTACGACCAGTTGAGCGCCGAAGGATACGTGATCTCGACCACGGGCAGCGGCACCTATGTCGCAGACACGCGCCCCGACTCCGCCGCCGTGAGCCTGCCCCCGCTGGACGGCGAGACGGCCGACGAAGCGACGGCGACCGCCTCGCCGCGCGGCGACATATCGTCGCGGGGCCAGCGGCTCATCGACCAGGCCGGGGTATCGGCGAAACAATGGGGCGCGTTCATGCCGGGCGTGCCCGACGTCGCCGAATTTCCGGCGCGCACGTGGAGCCGCCTGCAATCGCGGCTGTGGCGGTCGGCGAGCCACGGCCTGCTCACCTACGCGCCCGGAGGCGGCTACCGGCCGCTGCGCCGGGCGTTGTCGGACTACCTGCGGGTCGCGCGTTCGGTGCGCTGCACGCCCGACCAGATCATCATCACGACCGGCATCCACCAGTCGATCGACCTCACCGTGCGCCTGCTCGCCGACGTGGGCGAACGCGCGTGGGTCGAAGAGCCGTGCTACTGGGGCGCGCGTAGCGTGCTGCAATCGTCGGGGCTCAAGCTTGCGCCGATCCCGGTGGACGACGAAGGGCTGAACCCCAGCGAAGCGGACCTGCGCGATCCGCCGCGTATCGCGCTCGTCACGCCATCGCATCAATATCCGCTCGGCATGGTGATGAGCCTCGCGCGCCGGCGCACGCTGCTCGAATACGCACGCCAGCACAACGTGTGGATCATCGAGGACGACTACGACAGCGAGTTCCGCTACGGCAGCCGCCCGCTCGCGTCGCTGCAGGGCCTCGACGATGCGAACCAGGTGATCTACGTGGGGAGCCTCGGCAAGCTGTTGTTTCCGGGGCTGCGCATCGGCTACATGGTCGTGCCCGAGCGGCTCGCGCCGATTTTCCGCACGGGCGTCGCCGAGCTTTACCGCGAAGGGCAGCTCATGCAGCAGGCCGTGCTCGCGGAATTCATCATGGACGGCTATCTCACCTCGCACGTGCGCCGCATGCGCACGCTCTATGGTGAGCGCCGCCAGCTATTGATCGACGCCGTGACGCGCCATTTCGGCGATGCGCTGCCCGTGATGGGCGAAGAAGCCGGTCTGCATTTCGTGCTCGGTCTGCCCGACTACGCCGACGACCGTGCGACGACGGCCGCCGCTCTCGACGCTGGCGTGATCGTGCGTCCGCTCACCGGGTATTACAACGGCGAGCAGAAACGCCAGGGTTTGTTGACCGGCTATGCCTGCGTGCCGCATGAACAGATCGAGCCAGCCTTCGCGACGCTCGCGCGCGTGATCGAAGATCAGGTGTTCGCGCGCGCGCCGAACGCGAAGCAGCGCGCCGCATGACACGGCGCCTCGCCACGCGCGTTACTTGAGCCCGAAGTCGACGCGCGTGGTGGCGCCCTTGTCCTCGATCCCCTTCGCGTCGAGCTTCGGCGCGACGATGAACACGCGACCCGGATCGACCTTGCTCTCGAAGTACTGCTGCACCGCCTGCGCGCGCTTTTGCGCGAGGTCGCGCAAGGCGGCATCGTCGACGGGTGCGTGATCGGCGAGTGCCTGCTTCATGTCGTCGTCGGGGAGCGTCTTCGTCAGGCCGATCATGTTGCGCGGCTTCTTGAAATCCGCCGACTTATACGCCTTTTCCAGGTACTTGCCGTACTCCTTGTCGTCGACCGTCACTTGCGACGTGTCCACGCTCTCGCCCTTGCCCACCGTATCCTTCACCTTCTGCAGGCGCACGAGGTTATCGACATACGCGGTGCGCAGCGCCGGCGTATCGACCGCCGGGTCGACGCGGCCGATCAGGTCGATCTTGACCGATGGCTTGTCGGTCAACGCCTTGATCAACGTGTCGAGCTTCTTCCTGTTTTCATCGGATAGCGTGGCCTTGCCGGGCGCGAACTCGACATAGCCGAGATCCTCGGCTCCACCGCCGAAGGCGTTCGCCAGCAACGTGAACGGCGCCGTCACAGCCTTCTCGATCAGGTGCAGCACCGCCGTCCAGATCAGGCTGCCGAGGCTGAACTCCGGATTCGAGAGCGAGCCCGACACGGGAATGTTCACGTCGATCACACCGTTGCGGTCCTTGAGCAGCGAAATCGCGAGGCGCACGGGCAGCTTCGTGGCGGTGTCGTTCTCGACGTGCTCGCCGAACGTCAACTGGTCGATGAACAGGTGATTGTTCGCCGTCAGTTCGCTGTTCTCCAGCTTGTAGTGCAGATCGACGTTGAGCTTGCCCTTCGTGATCGGATAGCCCGCGTACTTCGCCGAATACGGCGTGAGGTTCGTGAGTTCGATGCCATGCGCGCTCGCGGTGATGTCGAGCGACGGTTTGTCGATGAGCGGATTCACCGTGCCGTTGATCGCGATCGGTCCGTTGGCGGCGAGCTTCGCGGAGATGTCGACGGGCGCGGGCGTCGTCGATTGCGTGCCGAACGCGCCCACCGTGCCCTGGATCTGCACGAGGTTGGCGGTGTAGTTCGGCTTGATGAAATTGTCGGTGTAGGTCACGCGGCCGTCCTGCAGCACCAGCCGGCCGAAGTGCAGCTTCATCGGATTTTTCGACGGCTGCGCGGCAGTGACCGTGGCAGGCGCCGACGCAACCTGCGGCGCGGCTGGCGCAACCACCGCGCTCGCTGCCTGCGGTGAAAGCGGCACGGGTTCGCGCCCGCCGCGCGTGGCAGCAGCTGTATCGCGCGTGAGCGACTGCGCCGGGCCCGTCTGGTGTGCGACCACATCCTTGAGATTCAGGCGGCCCTGCGCGTCCAGCACGACGCTGCCGTAGAAGCCCGCGAACGTCACGCGGCTTGCATCGACGTCGGTGCCGCGCGCTTCGTCGTAGTTCGCCTTCAGGTTCGAAAGCGCGAGCGAGCGCCAGCCCGCGAACGGGCCCGACGTGACCTTGTCGAGCATGCGCACGTCGATGAGCGCCGCGTCGCCGCGATAGTTCGCCTTCATCGCCTTGCCCTGCTCCACCGCCAGGTCGCCCTTCATGTTGAGCAGCGCACTCGCAATCACGGCGTTCAGCTCGCTGCCGAAGTACGGCTCGAACGCGGCCGCGTCGAGCCGGTTCGCGTCGATCTTGAGCGTGGCTTTCAGCGGCGTCGGGTTCACGTTGCCGTTGAGCGCGAGCGTGCCTTTGTGGTTCAGCGTCGCCTTCAGGTCGATGGGCAGCGCGTGACCGAGGTCGTCGCTGATCTGCTGCACCTTCAGGTCGAGCGGCGTGATCGCGAGCTTCACGGGCTGCGGCGTGGTGCTGTCGGTGAAATTGATCGTGCCGTTGTGCAGGTTGAGCGCGTCGATCTTGTAGCGCCAGGCCGGTCCTTCCGTCGCCGATTTCTTTGCCGCATGGATCGCCGTGCGTTCCTGTGCAACCTCGTGGTGGCCCGCGAGATCCATGAGGTTGATGTTGCCGTTCTTTGCGCGCTCGCCGTTCACGACGAGGCCCGTCGCGTCCACCGAAGCGATCTGCGCGGTGTGCGCCGTGAGATCGACCTGCGTCACCTTCACGACGCCCTGCCCGAGCGCGATGACGGGTGTCTTTTCGCCGCGCGCCGCCGCTTTCAGCGAGTCGAGGCTCAGTGTACTGTCACCGACCTGCACCGCCGCAGGCGACTTCGACCAGTCGGCGGTAATCGTGGAGTCGAGGCCGAGCTTGCCGTCGATAATCTGCGCGGCGCTCAGATTGTCGAGGTACGGCTGCATCGGCACGAGGTGCAGGTTTGCCAGTTCGATCTTCGCGTCGGCGGCCTTGGCGACCATGCCGAACGAGCCCGCGGCTTTCACCGTGCCGCCATCCTGCGTCGCCAGGGCGAGCGTGTATTTCGCGGGCGTCTTCGCCGTGCTCGAGAAATCGCTCAGCGTGGTGTTGAGGTCCGTGAGCACGGTGTCGACAGGGCGCGACGTGGTTTCGTCGTGTACGTGCACCGTGCCGCCATTGATCGCGAACTGGCGAATCGAGAGGTCGAGAGGTCCTGCCTTTGCCGCGGTGGACTGCGCCGGGGCCGCCGAAGCCGCCGCACCGCTCGCCGCGTTCGGGCTACCCGCCAGCTTTTCGATACTCAGCACCCCGTTCTTGTCGCGCGCGATCCAGACGTTAGGTGCATCGAGGCGGATTTCGTCGAAGTGGAACGCATTGCTGAACGGCGCCAGCGACGCCGCCGCGACATGCAGGCTGCGCGCGGCGAAGAGCGGCGCGTTGGCCGTATCGGCGGTGTCTATTTCGTTGAGGTCGGTGGTGCCCGAGACGCGTAGTTCGGGTTTATCGCCGGACATCACGAAGGTGAGCTTGAGGTCGGTCGAGAGCTTGCCGCTCTTGACCTGCACGGGCAGTTTCGACGGCGCGTAGGTCAGGAGGCGCGGCACGTCGAGCGAGTCGAGCCGCAGCGAGACCTCGGACTCGCGCGACGTCGCAAACGGCTTGGTCCGGCCGTCGAACGCGAGCGTGCTGTTACCGTCGATGCGCGCGCGCAGGAGCGGCTCGACGAAGATATCGGTCTTCGAAGGCAGCGTTGCGATGAACGGAACGCCGACCGTAATGCGATCGATAAAATGCTTTTCGTTGAGCAGGCGATCGTCGAATGTGATCTGGCCATTTTCGATGCGGATATTGGAAAGCGAAAACGGCGTTGGCTTGCTGTTCGGTTGCGAGGGCTTCGAGAACTTCTCGATCAGGTCGGTGAAGTTGAAGCGCTGCGCATCGAGCCGCACGATCGTTACGCGCGGCGAGTCGAGACGCACCTCGTCGACGATGGGCGCGAGGCGGAAAAGCGACATCCACGATGGCCGCACGACGAGCCGCTCGACATCGAAGAAATTGCCTTCGCCGCCGCGCTCGCCGATATGGACGCGGTCGGCTTCGAATCGCAGCGTATAAGGATTGAGCGCGATGCTGCCGATGCTGACCGGGCGATCCAGCTGCTTGCTGAGCTGCTGGGCGGCAACGTGACGGATGATCGGCGGCGCGGCGAAAAAGCCGAGCAGCCCGACGACGACGAGGAAGATCAGCACGCCGGTCAGGATGTGCCGGGTGCGGGGCGCGCGCGCGACGGCGCGGACCGATTGCAGCGAAGAGTTCAGCGACGTTTTGTCGAGGCTTGCCATGCTCACTTGACGGTGACGCGGCAGCAGGCCCGCCGCGTGTAGTGGGACTGGGGTGACGGTCGACTGTGTCGACAGCGGAAAGTATAGGCCCGATGGCGGCGCTCGCGGCAAAAGTACGACGTGAGACACGCATGCCACGCAAGGAAGCCGTGATCGGGCACGGTGGACGTGCCGGGATTTGACTGACTGATGACGGCGCAATGTCTTGCAGTGTCAAAGCAATGCCGCGATGCATCCCGTCCGCTGTATGCGCATCGCGCCACTAGATTGTGACGGGCTTGTTACGGGCGACGCCTTCGCCCGCGCACCCGGCGTGCACCGGGCGCGCGTCGCGCGCTTCACTGACGCTCGACCGCGGGCGGCTGCCAGTTGCCGTCGACGGCGGCGTGCGTCGCCGCGTAAATGCGCAGCACCAGGCGGAAGTCCCCGCGCGGCACGGGCACCCAGTTCGCGCTGCCGCGCGGACGCTGCGCTGCAACGTGCACGTCGAGCGAACCATCGCGATTGCGCCGCGCGCCGTTGCGGTCGCCGAATGCCACGCGCACGGGCGCGACCGCATCGAGTGCGCCGTCCGTCGTGTACGCCGTGATCGACCAGAAACCGCGCGCAGGCGGCAGTTGTTTCGCCGTGAAATGAATCACGTAACGGTTTGCGCCGTTGAGCTGATGGCCTTCGCTGTCGACCGTCACGCGCGCGCGCACCTCGTCCGCGTTCTTCGCGAGACCCGGCTGCGCATACGCGGTGTAGGCACGCAGCGAGTAGTCCGGCCCATAATTGCCCGCGTCGTCGCCGACCCACTGCCAGCCGTTGCCCGCCAGCACGTTCGACGGCGCCGTTGCGACGCGCGTGCGGCCGTCCGCATAGCCCGCCGCCACGGCGTTTTTCGCACTGCGCGGAAACTTCACCGCGTCGCCGGGGCGCACGCCGATGTCGGCGAGAATCTTGAGCGCATGCGGGTCCTCCGGCGCGGGCGGGTTGTCTGCCAGCGCCCGCGAAAGGCGATCGAAAAATCCGTTGGCGTCGAGCGCGGCGACCTGCGAGCCCGGCGTGCCCGGCGCAACCGGATCGCCGCTCTGGCTCGCTCCCGCGGCCGACGCATCGACACCGCGCCCGCCATGCTCGTCCCACGCCGAAAGCGGCGCGACACGCATGGCGCGCTGCAGCTTGTGCACCGGCGCAAGGTCACTGCCGCCGCGCGTCTGGATGCGCGCGAGGAACCACACGTAACGCGTGCCGACTTCGACGCGCTCGACACGCGCGGGAAGCGTCCCTTTCCAGCCCGCGGGCACGAACGCAATCGTTTGCGCTTTCAGGCCACTTACACGGTCACCGAGTTGTGCGCCGGTCGACCACACGACGTTCGTCCACATGTCGAGCGCGCGGACGTCCATGTAGCGGCCATGCGTATCGGGCAGGCTCACGAGCACCGGTTCGCTGCCGACATCGAGCCAGCCGGTCGAGCCGAGTGTGTCGAGATTGGGATCGGGCGGGTTCGATGCGCCCACCGGGGGCAGCGACTGCGTATGGCGCAGCGTGTTCGTTTCGGACCTGCCCGGCGCGTTCCCGGTCGCGGCTTCGCGCGCGACGTCCATCAGGACGAGCGGAAAGCCGAAAACATAGGAGTCGGACACTTCGTCTTTTACCCAGCCGGTTTCGCTCGGCGCAACACCCGGCGCGGACGCACATCCGGCCATGAGAACGACGCCTGCAACCGCGAAGCAGGTACGGTAAAACGAAAACTCTCGGCGTTTTGTTGTCATTTGTGGATCTTGTGTGCGATGCAGGCGATGCAGCAATTGACGTCACCAAACCCCGACGAAGCGCACAGGCCCCCCTGGGCCGTGGAATTCGCGCTGCGTTGTGACCATGCTGCCGGGTGGTATCGTATCGCTCGCGCCTCGGCGTGAAAAGCAGTCTAAACGGAATTCTGCGTTACAGACCACAAAGCGAGCCCACACAGCGAGACCACACACCGGGTCGTCAATCGACACTGGCCGCGCGTTCGCCGCAGAGCGCCACGCGCCTTCTGGAGACCATTCACATGTATGTTCCTGCCCATTTCGAAGAAAACCGCCGCGAGGTGATCGATGCGCTGATCGCCGCACAGCCTTTCGGCTCGCTGGTCACGCGGGGTCCCGCCGGTCTGGACGCGAACCATATTCCCTTCGAATTCGAGCCGGCCAACGGGCCGTTCGGCACGCTGCGCGCGCACGTTGCACGCGCGAATCCGGTATGGCGGGAGGTCGCCGACGCGCCCGAGGCGCTCGTCATTTTCCAGGGCCCGACGGCTTACATTTCGCCGACGTGGTATCCGAGCAAGCACGAGACGCATCGTCAGGTGCCCACCTGGAACTACATGGTCGTCCACGCGCACGGCCGCATCGTCGTCCACGACGACGAGAACTACGTGCGCGGCGTGGTCGCGCGACTCACGCGCAAGATGGAAGCTGGCGAAAGCGTGCCCTGGAAGATGGGCGACGCGCCCGCGGACTACCTCACGCAGATGCTCGGTGCGATCGTCGGCATCGAGATCGAGGTGACGAAGCTCGTCGGCAAATGGAAGCTCAGCCAGAACAAGACGGCCGCCGACATCGAGGGCGCCGCCAGCACGCTCCTCGCTCGCGAGGGTGACGCGCAGCGCGCGGTCGGACAGGCCATGCGGGAATCGGCGCCAGCAAGCAAGTGATGCAGTGCCGGGGGGGCTGCGGCGCGTGCGAGCGCTGGCGCCCCGCGACGGCGCTCGCGTATTCAGTGTGCACCCGGTGCCCGGGCCGCATTTCCCGTTTTACGGTGCGAATTTCGCCCGAGGATGCATCATCCTCGGGGATGCGTCGAAAACGACCTTGACCTTCCCATCATGGGAACGTAGATACTGCCTGACGTCGAAACATTCACAGCGTCCCGGCCCCCAAGCATGAACGATCCTGTCGTTGAAGACCGCGCCCCCACCCGCGTCGCCGAACTCGAAATCCGCGGCATGACGTGCGCGTCGTGCGCCACCCGTGTCGAAAAGGCGCTCGCCAAAGTGCCGGGCGTGACGCGCGCGTCCGTCAATCTCGCTACCGAAAAGGCCACCGTCGAGGTGCGCGAAGACGTCATGCCCGAAGCGCTGACCGGCGCGGTCGAAAAAGCCGGCTACGAAGCGGCCCCCATCGCCACCGAAACGGCCACCTTCACCATCGGCGGCATGACCTGTGCGTCGTGCGCCAATCGTGTCGAGCGCGCGCTCTCGCGCGTGCCCGGCGTCGCGGGCGTCACCGTGAACCTCGCGACCGAGCGGGCCACGGTCAACCTGCGTGCGCCACTCACCGGCGATATCGCCGACCAGCTCGTCGCCGCCGTGACGAAGGCGGGCTACGAAGCGACGCCACTCGCCGACGAAGCCACCGCTGCAACCGGCGACGATGAAACCGCACGCAACATCGCGGCCCGCGACGCCACCCGTCGCGAATGGCATGCCGTGCTGATCTCGGCCGTGCTCACCGCGCCGCTCGCGCTGCCCATGTTCGGCGACTGGTTCGGCGTCCACTGGATGCTGCCCGCCAGCGTGCAATTCTTGCTCGCGTCGATCGTGCAGTTCGGATTCGGCGCGCGGTTCTACCGCAGCGCCTCGCGCGCCGTGCGCGCAGGCGCCGGCAACATGGACCTGCTCGTCGCGCTCGGCACGTCGGCCGCATGGGGCGTGAGCGTGTACGCGATGCTCGCGCATCCCGGCGACATGGCGCATCTGTACTTCGAGGCGTCGGCGGTCGTCATCACGCTCGTGCGCTTCGGCAAGTGGCTCGAAGCGCGCGCGAAGCGCCAGACCACCGACGCCATTCGCGCCCTCAACGCCCTGCGTCCCGACCGCGCGCGCATCCGGGAGAACGGCGTCGAGCGCGAAGTACCGCTCAACGCCGTGCGCGTGAGCACGGTGGTCGTCGTGCGTCCGGGCGAGCGTCTGCCGGTGGACGGCGTCGTGCTCGAAGGCCGCAGCCACATCGACGAATCGCTGATCACGGGCGAAAGCCTGCCCGTGCCGAAAGAGCCTGGGAACCCCGTCACGGCCGGCTCGATCAATGGCGAAGGCGCGCTGGCCGTGCGCACCATGGCCATCGGCGCGGAAACGACGCTCGCGCGCATCATCCGGCTCGTCGAGAGCGCGCAGGCGGAGAAGGCACCGATCCAGCGCCTCGTCGATCGCGTGAGCGCCGTGTTCGTGCCCGCGATCCTCGTCATCGCGGCGATCACGCTCGCCGGCTGGCTCCTCGCGGGGGCGCATGCCGAAACCGCGATCCTCAACGCCGTCGCCGTGCTCGTCATCGCGTGCCCGTGTGCGCTCGGTCTCGCGACGCCCGCAGCGATCATGGCGGGAACCGGCGTCGCCGCGCGCCACGGCGTGCTCATCAAGGATGCCGAAGCACTGGAAACCGCGCACAACGTGAGCGTGGTCGCGTTCGACAAGACCGGCACGCTCACGCTCGGCCAGCCGTCGCTCACGGCGTTCGAGACGGCCGATGGCGTCGACCGTGCCGATGCGCTCGCGCTCGCCGCAGCGGTGCAGCTGCAAAGCGATCATCCGCTCGCGAAAGCGGTCGTGAAGGCGTTCGAAGCGCAGGCGGCGGGCCGCGCCCTGCCCGCCGCCGCGCATGCGCGTGCCGTACCGGGCCGCGGCGTGGAGGCACAAGTCGGCGGACGACGCCTCGCCATCGGTAGCGGCCGCTGGCTCGATGAGCTTGCGTTCGCGGTGCCGCCCGCGCTCGCGGCGCGCGCGAAGGCGCTCGAAGAAGCCGGCAATACGGTGTCCTGGCTGAGCGGCCCACGCGCCGCCGGAGAAGCCGACGGGGTGCTCGCCCTGCTCGCCTTTGGCGACACCGTGAAGCCCGCCGCACACGAGGCCATCACGCGCCTGAAAGCGATGGGCATCCGCAGCGTGCTCGTGACCGGCGACAACGCAGGCAGCGCGGCGGCTGTCGCGTCGGAGCTGGGTATCGACGAAGTCCACGCGCAAGTGCTGCCCGACGACAAAGCCCGCACGATTCGCGACCTCAAGATCCGCACGGGCGGCATCGTCGCGATGGCCGGCGACGGCATCAACGATGCGCCCGCACTCGCCGCCGCCGATATCGGCATCGCCATGGCGACGGGCACCGACGTCGCCATGCATGCGGCCGGCGTCACGCTGATGCGCGGAGATCCTTCGCTCGTCGCCGCCGCGATCGACATCTCGCGGCGGACCTGGCGCAAGATCCAGCAGAACCTCTTCTGGGCGTTCGTCTACAACCTGATCGGGATTCCGCTCGCGGCGTTCGGCCTGCTCAATCCGATGCTCGCCGGCGCTGCGATGGCGTTCTCCAGCGTGAGCGTCGTCACCAATGCGCTCTTGCTGCGGACCTGGCGCGAGCGGCGCTGAGGCGGTCTGGGGGACGCCCCTGGGATCACCTGGCGTCCGGCCGAACCGGCCAAGGCCAAACGATCGTGGAAGCGATATTGCGCTGCGCGCAGATCGACGCGATCAAGTCCGCGATCGCAAAGCTCAAGACTGGAGATACCGGCCTGATCGGCTCAGCGGGAGAGACGCCGCTGCGCTCGGCGTCGGGGGTGCCGTGCCTGCGACGCAGCGTCGAGGTGTCATGTCTTTCGCGTCAAGGACTTGGGTGCGATGTCCAACGCTTGCCCACAGCCCTTTCCACGAAATCTGTGGAAAAGTTTGAGGCGCGATGTGCCTCCGATGTGCCTCGATCGCCGCTGCGTCGTGTCTTTCCTTGCGCGTCAAGCACTTGGCCGCGATGTCCCAAGCTTACCCACAGCCCTTTCCACGAATTCTGTGGAAAAGTGTGAGGCGCGATGTGACTTCGATATGCCTCGATCACGGCTGCTGTGAACGAACAATAGAGTTCGACACAAGACAAAATAGTTAGACACAAAACAATAGAGACTGACACAAGCCGTTTGCGTGCCGCTATTCTCCTGCCTCTCATTCAATGGGGCAAGCATGCGGGCACGACGTTTCAGGACACAGCCGGACATCGATCGATACGTGGCTTAAGGCTTTGGGCAGGGCGTCGGCCCCGACTACAAGCCGTGGCTTCGGGTGCAGGACGTTCCATCGCGTGGCCGCTCGCGAAAGATCCATGGCGTCAAGACACGGCGCATCCCCACGTGCTCTCCGATCTCAAGTATCACTATCTTGTAGCGCTTGAATTTTCTGAGCAAGTTGTCGATATTCGCGAGCAGTTCCCACTACTTCCTCTTGCGCCAGTCCAGGATATTGCCCTCCTGCGCGGCATCCGCTATCCACTTTATGCGGGGACAACCGTGCCTATCGTGATGACGACCGATTTCGTTGTTACCGTAAAGGCAGACGAGGGTTCGGTTCGCGAATATGCGCGAACCGTCAAATATGCTGACGGCCTGGCACCCGGTAACAGGCTTTCCCGCACACTCGAAAAATTCGAACTCGAAAAAGCCTTCTGGGCGCAGCGTAACGTGGACTGGAAGCTCGTTACTGAGACGAGCATGAGCGTCGTGATGGCAAGCAATCTCATCGGGCTTCGTGGCTGCGCGGAAATCGTGCAGGAATTGCCGGAGACGGATAAAAAAGCTTGATACCGTAACCGGCTACGGCAAAATTTGATTCATGGTCGGCGCACGTGTGCCAATAATTCGAGGGAATCCACGCCGTTTCCCGTGAGGAAGGACGGCGTGTGTCTCAAGGTTGCAGCCTGGCGTCAGGCTGCGAGGTTATGCTCAGAAGCGGTGGCGCAGCCCGACTGCAGCGCCAGCCTGATTGGCTGTTGTCGACGGGGACAGAATACCCGCGATCGATGTTGTGTTGCTGATCGCGGAGCCCTGATCGTTGTTGTACATGTCGCCCGATGCGTGCTGATAAACCCCGGCGAGGTACACATCGGTGCGCTTGGTGAGCGAGTAGTCCAGCGCCAGCGTGACCGAATGCCATTTCGGATCGCTCGACGTCGTGCCGGAGCCCGACGTCTTGCCGAAGGTGTACGTATAGGCACCCAGCACGGCAAGTGCAGGCGTGAGGTTATAGATGCCGTTCAACTCGACATTGTCGAAGCGGGCGTCCAGTGGAAGCGCCACGCCTGCGAAATGCGTTTGCTGGAGCTTCGTGTGCGTCCAGAGCACGCCGACCGTCGCCGGGCCAAACGCATACTTTGCGCCTACACCGAAGACGCGATGCACACCTGCGGGCAGTGCGTCATCCGCCGCGGCACCAGCGGAATTCAGTGAAGCGGGATCATTGTTTAACTGGTCGTAGGCCGCGGCAACCTTGAGCGGACCGTTCGAATAACCTGCGCCGACACTCCACGCGCGTCCGTTGGCGAACTGGCCGGGGTCATTGCTGAACCCATAGAGGCCACCAAAATGGAAGCCCGAGTAGTTCGCGCTCTCAAACTTGACAGCATTGGCGATGGAGCGCTGGGTGCCCAGATTGTCATTGTTCAGCGGATGCCCCGCCACGTTGACTCCCGCTCCGCTTCCAGAGAGGGAAAGCGGAGAAAGGTAATCGACCACTGAGTCGAACTGACGGCCAAGGGTTAATGTGCCGTAGGTGTCGCTCTGAAGTCCGACGTACGCCAGCCGGTTGAATAGGGACTCGTTCCTGGCGAATCCGCCATTGTTGATGTTGAAAGCCGACTGCAGCCTGAAGATTGCCTTCGTGCCGCCACCCAGATCTTCTGCGCCGCGCAGTCCGAAATAGGTATTCGACAGTGCACTGCCGCTCTGTTGCCACAGACTGTGGCCACCCGCGTTATTCAGGTACAGGATACCGGCGTCGATTGAACCGTAGAGGGTGACGCTGCTCTGTGCATGCGCGGATGCGCTGAATACGCCCAGTACGCCAATGGCGGCCAGGGCTTTCTTGAAAATGATCTTCACGTTCTTCATTCCTTTCCCCGGCCTGAATCGGCCAACTATCCGCCGATTGAAATATGGGAAGCACTTCTTTTGCCGAGGCAGGGCGACTATAGCCATACCGCTGCGTCGGGCCGTTGTTGGTCGGCAACGTATGGAATTCAATTCTTCAGGACCGTGAGCGAGAACAGATTTCGGACTGGTCGCGTTAACTTTGTTGGCCCGGTCTGTCAGAGCGCGGCGTCTGCTCTGCACTCGTCATGACAAAACAGGCCGTCAATCCCGACTACATCAAACGGATGCATCAAATCCGGACGAAACGTGCCTTTCGCACAGGTTTCTGACGATATTTAACAGAACGAAATTCTGGATCGATGCACGATCCTTCGCATGCGCGCGCAACGCGCGTAGCGCATGCGCGCGCAACGCGCGTAGAAGTCGATGCCGGACGGGTGTCGTGTGAAGCCGCTGGATAACACCCTGCAAAGGCGGGGTTTCATCCGGTATCACAAGGTGGATAAGAATGAATAACCGTTGTTACCGGCTTGTCTTCAGCAAGCTGCGGGGAATGCTTCTCGCCGTCGCAGAAACAGCCATCGGTCACAGCACAGGTCATGGTGAAACCGGGCCTTCACCCGCACTTCGGTCCTTCACGCTTTTCGCCATGCGCCACGCTGCATTTGCCGCGCTGGCGCTTTTCGGACTCGCACCTGTTTTCGCGGATGCGCAGATTGTGCCCTCGGGCGCGCATGCGCCGAACGTCATCAGTACGGCCAACGGCCTGCCGCAAGTGAACGTTACCAGGCCGTCGGGGGCTGGCGTATCGCTTAACACTTATTCGCAATTCGACGTAAGCAAAAGCGGCGCGGTTCTGAACAATTCGCCCGTCAATGTGGGTACGCAACTCGCAGGGCAGATATCCGGTAATCCGAATTACGCGGCGAATAACGCGGCGAAGATCATTGTCAACCAGGTCAACAGCAACAATCCGTCGATCCTGAATGGCTACGTCGAGGTCGCAGGCCAGAAAGCCGCTGTTGTCATCGCGAACGGTTCGGGGATTGTGGTTGACGGCGGCGGTTTTATCAATACGT
>NZ_RQIS01000029.1 GCF_003837865.1 Paraburkholderia dinghuensis
CCGACATGGTTCCGCCGGCGATCTTTCGCCTGTAGAGCTTGAAAGGCGCTATGCGCTGAACGGCTCGTGAGTGTCTATGAAACTCTGGCCGGTCCAAAGTGCCAAATCATGCGCTAAACGGTGCCAAATTGCGCGCGACGCTACAACCTTTTTCCGGTAACACGACGGTAACTGAGGGCAGAAAAAGAAAAAGGACTTACGGCTTGACACCGTAAGTCCTTGATTTCATTGGTCGGAGCGATAGGATTCGAACCTACGACCCTCTGATCCCAAATCAGATGCGCTACCAGGCTGCGCTACGCTCCGACGAATCAATGATTATATCGGTTGACACCCGCTTCCGTCAAATCGGGCCACCGCGCCTTGCTGTGAACAGCCCGCGCGTGCACCATGCGAGGACCCGCCGCCCCCATTGAAGGAGACATAGATGGACCTCATCCTCTGGCGCCACGCCGAAGCCGAAGAGATGGCCGCCAGCGACCTCGCCCGCCAGCTCACCACACGCGGGCGCAAGCAGGCGCAGAACGTCGCGAAGTGGCTGCGTGCGCGCCTGCCCGATGACGCTCTCATTCTCGCAAGCCCGGCCACCCGCACAATCCAGACCGTCGAAACACTCACCGACCAGTACCGCGTCGTGCGCGAACTCGCCCCCAACGCGAGCGTCGACGACGTTCTCAAAGCCGTCGGCTGGCCGGGTGGCGTCGCGCCGACTGTGGTAGTCGTCGGCCACCAGCCCGTGCTCGGCGAAATCGCCGCGCAGCTCCTGTCGAGTGGCCACGATCAGCGCAGTTGGGCGCTGAAGAAAGGCGCGCTCGTATGGATCGCCAGCCGCGATCGCAACGGTAACGGGCAGGCCGTACTCCACGCTGCGATCACACCCGATCTCGCCTGATACCTTCCGCTCCGGCGTCTGCGCAAATCACGCCACCCCAGTGCGCTCATCCGCACAACCTTGTCCTACGTACACCTTACGTCACGTCACCGAATCGTCATTGCGTTGCCATGGTAATGTAACGAGCCGTTACTACATTGGCCGGAAAAGTTTCATTACTATCCGACCAGGACGCACCATGCGAGATCTGCCGACGCACACCCTGCCGCTCGCCTCGAAATCGTTCGAGTCGAACCGGCGTCTACCGCGTGCCGAAGAAACGATCACCGCGCAGCATCGCCTGCAGGTGACCTGGGCGCGCAGCGACGAAGAGCTGCGCGAGGCGCAGCGCCTGCGCCACCGCGTGTTCGCCGAAGAAATGGGCGCGCGTCTCACCGGCCCCGCGGGCCTCGATGTCGATGCGTTCGACGGCTACTGCGATCACTTGCTCGTGCGCGACCTCGATACGCTCAAGGTCGTCGGCACCTATCGCGTGTTGCCGCCGCACGAGGCACTGCGCATCGGCCGCCTCTACGCCGAGAGCGAATTTGACGTTTCGCGCCTCGCGCATCTGCGTCCGAAGATGGTCGAAGTGGGCCGCTCGTGTGTACATCCCGATTTCCGCAGTGGCTCGGTGATCATGTCGCTGTGGGGTGGGCTCGGTTCGTACATGACGTACAACGGCTACGAAACGATGCTCGGCTGCGCGAGCGTGTCCATGGCCGATGGCGGCCACTACGCGGCGAACCTCTATGCATCGCTCGGCGCGAATGCGCTCACGGCGCCCGAATATCGCGCGTTCCCGCACACGCCTCTGCCCGTCGAAGAACTGCGCACCGGCGCTCCCGCCGTGCCGCCGCCGCTCGTCAAGGGCTATCTGCGTCTCGGCGCGAAGATTTGCGGCGCGCCCGCCTGGGATCCCGATTTCAATACCGCCGATTTCCTCACGCTGTTCCGTCTCTCCGAGATCAACGAGCGCTACGCGCGTCACTTCCTCGGCGACGCCGTCGCGCGCTAAGCCCCCGACGAAGCACGCAAAACAAAACGCCCGGCGAACAGCCGGGCGTTTTGTTTTGAGCTACCGTGGCAATTCCACCATCATTCAGTCATCCGAATAAACCACACGATATGGAATGCCGACTTTCCCCCACTCCGCCGCCTCCTGAATGAGGTTGTAGTCGGTGAGCGGATTATTCTGGACCCACGCGTTCGGCAGGCGCACTTCGTAGCCGCTACTCTCGTGCGCGACTGAAATCGCGGGCAGGCCAATGTCGGCGCGGCGGCGGCTAAGCAGTCCTGCTAGGCGCAGGCAGAACAGTAGCGGCCATTCGACGTCGCGCGCCTGCGAGAGCTTCCCGAGTTTGCCGACGTGACCGAGCACGAGCGCGGCGAGCCGCGACTGGTCGGTGCGCGAGAAACCCGGCATGTCGGCGTTGCTCGCGATATAGGCCGAATGCTTGTGATAGGCGCTGTGCGAGATCGAAAGCCCGATCTCGTGCAGCGACGCCGCCCAGCCGAGGAACATGCGGTTTTCCTCGCGGCGTTCTTCGTCGCGCTCTTCCCCGGATGCGCAGAGTTGGTCGTAGAACCCCATGGCCAGCTCGCCGATCCGCCCCGCCTGCGCACGATCGACGCCATAGCGGCGCATGAAGCCCTCGACGGTGACCGTGCGCATGTCCTCGTGCTGCGAACGCCCGAGCAGGTCGTACAGAACGCCGAGGCGCAGCGCGGCGTCGGTGGTGTCGGCGTAGTCGATACCCAGCTCGTCGAACACCGCGATCATGATCGAGAGGCCGCCCGCGAGCACCGGCACACGGTCCGGCTTGAGCGCGACGAGCTTCAGGCGATTCACGTTCTCAGCCTTGATCAGGGCCCGCTTGAGCCGTTCGAGCCCGCCGCGCGTGATGCCGTGCGTGACGCCCGAATCGTTGAACCCGTTCGCCTCGACGAGTTCCGCAAGCGCGCGCGCCGTGCCCGACGAACCGATCACCTGTTCCCAGCCGGTCTTGTGATAGTCGGAGGAAATAATCTGGATTTCGCGCGTGGCCGCGAGTTCCGCCTGGCGCATCGTGTACTCGTCGACGTTGCCTGCGGGAAAAAACTGGCGGCTGTGGCTCACACAGCCGATATACAGGCTTTCCATACGGATCGGCGTGTAATGCGCGCCAATAATGAACTCCGTCGAGCCGCCGCCGATATCGACGACGAGCCGCTTGCCCGCGCTCGCCGGCACCGAGTGGGCGGCGCCCGCGTAAATGAGGCGCGCCTCTTCGCGTCCGGCGATGACTTCGATCGGGAAACCGAGCGCGGCTTCGGCCTCGCCGAGAAATTCACGCGCATTCTTCGCGACGCGCAGTGCGTTCGTCGCGACCGCACGCACGTGATCGGGATGGAAATCGCGAAGGCGTTCGCCGAATCGTCTGAGTGCGTCCCAGCCGCGTACCTGCGAGGCGCGGTCGAGCATTTTGTCTTTTGAAAGGCCCGCGGCAAGGCGTACCGGCTCGCGCAGCGCGTCAACCGGATAGATCTGGCTACCGGCCTCGGTCTCCTCGACCCGGCCGACGATAAGACGAAAGCTGTTCGATCCGAGATCGACGGCGGCAATCAGGTGCGGATTGGTGAGCATCGAGGGAGCAGGCTCCATGCGGGCGAGCGCTGCCATCCGGGCGGCGGCCGCGCTGTTGAAATGTGTCATTTTAAGCGCACCCGCTTTCACGATGTCGCTCCTCACGCGCGTCACCTTGAACCACTGTGCATGATCGCGGCGAGAGTTGTCGTTTTCGTGATAATGGAGCGTAGAATTAATGACACACCGAATGTCACAATAATTTCATCATACTGTGCGAATTTCCGAGCGTCCGTTCGAAACACACCCTGACATTCAGTTTTCATCGCCGATGTCCATCCGCTACCCTTTACTCAATCGCGAGCTGGGCATTCTGGGATTCAACGAGCGCGTGCTCGCGCAGGCGGCTGACCCCGCCGTCCCGCTGCTCGAACGTCTGCGCTTCATTTGCATTACCAGCAGCAATCTCGACGAATTCTTTGAAATCCGCATGGCCGGGCTTCAGGAACAGATGCGTGATAACCCTGGTGCGCTCTCACCCGACGGCATGTCGCTACAGCACGTCTACGACCTCGTGGTCGAGCGCGCGCAGCGCCTCGTGCACCGCCAGTACAGCATGCTGCACGAGACCGTGCTGCCCGCCCTCGAACAGGAAGACATCTTTTTCCACGGTACCGACGACTGGAACGAGGCCCAGACCGCCTGGGCGCGCAAGTACTTCCTCGACGAGCTGCTGCCGGTCCTCACGCCAATCGGACTCGATCCCGCGCACCCGTTCCCGCGCGTGCTCAACAAGAGCCTGAATTTTGTCGTCGAACTCGAGGGCAAGGATGCCTTCGGCCGGCAGGCCGTCATGGGTATCGTCCAGGCCCCGCGTGCGCTGCCGCGACTCGTTCGCATGCCGCAGGAGTTGTCAGGCTTCCAGCATGGCTTCGTGCTGCTGGGGGCGCTGTTGCAGCGCTTTGTCGGCGAGCTGTTTCCAAACCTCGTCGTGCGCAGCTGCAACCAGTTCCGTATCACGCGAAACAGCGAGCTCTTCGTCGACGAGGACGAAATCACGAACCTGCGTGTTGCGCTGCAGGGTGAGTTGCCGGCGCGACACCTCGGCAACGCGGTGCGGCTCGAAGTGTCCGCCGAGACGCCGGCGCATATCGTGAAGCGTCTGCTCGACGAGAGCGCGCTCGGCGATAAGGACTGCTATTACGTCGACGGCCCCGTGAATCTCGTGCGTCTCATGCAGTTGCCCGAGATGGTGGACCGCCCCGAGCTGAAATTCGTGCCGCACGTCCCGGCCATTCCGGCGCGCGTCGCAGCGGGCAGCAATATGTTCGACGTGATCGATCAGGGCGACGTACTGCTGCACCACCCTTACGAGAGCTTCCAGCCTGTGCTGGAACTGCTCCTGCAGGCCGCGAATGATCCGAGCGTCGTCGCAATCAAGCAGACCATCTACCGCACGGGCACCGATTCGCCGCTGATGGACGCGCTCATGCAGGCCGCGCGCAACGGCAAGGAAGTCACCGTGGTGGTGGAACTGCTCGCGCGCTTCGACGAAGAAACGAACATCAACTGGGCCGCGCAGCTCGAAGCGGTGGGCGCGCACGTGGTCTACGGCGTGGTCGGCCACAAGTGCCACGCGAAGATGATGCTGATCGTGCGCCGCGTGCCGATGAACGGTCGCACAGTGCTGCGCCGCTATGTCCACCTCGGCACGGGCAACTATCACCCGCGCACCGCGCGTCTCTATAGCGACTTCGGGTTGATGACGTCCAAGCCGAGGATCTGCGAAGACGTGCATCACGTATTCCAGCAGTTGACCGGTATCGGCGGCGAACTGCAACTGCACGAACTGTGGCAGTCGCCGTTCACGCTGCACCCGAAGGTCATCGAGTCGATCCGGGCCGAAGCCGAAGCTGCGCGCGCCGGCAAGAAGGCGCGCATCGTCGTGAAGATGAACGCTTTGCTCGAACCCACCGTGATCGACGAGCTTTACGAGGCGTCGCAGGCCGGCGTGAAAATTGATCTGATCGTGCGCGGCGTCTGCTCGCTGCAGCCGGGCGTGCCAGGGCTCTCCGAGAACATCACGGTGCGCTCGATCGTCGGCCGCTTCCTCGAGCATCACCGGATCTACTACTTCTATGCGGGCGGCGAGGAAAAAGTCTATCTGTCGAGCGCCGACTGGATGGACCGCAACCTGTTCCGGCGCGTCGAGGTGGCCTTCCCGATCGACGACCGGCGCCTCAAGCGTCGCGTGATCGCCGAAGGCCTCTCGACCTTCCTCGGCGACAATCAGGCGGCGTGGCTCATGCAGAGCGACGGCCACTATCGTCGGCGCCGCGCGGGCAAGGCGGTGCGTAACGCACAGTTGAGCCTGCTGTCGAAGTTCTGTCCGTGAAAGCGCTGCGCCGCTTCGCGCGGCGCTCGAAGCTCGAAGCTCGAAGCTCGAAGCAAACAAAAAGGCCGCGTAGGATTCACGCGGCCTTTTTCTTGCCCTCGCAGGCCGTCGGCGATTACGCCGGCGCCGGCTGCCGGCGCGCCGTTCGCGCGGCCGGGAAACGCACCGTGAACGTGCTGCCCCGCCCTTCCTCGCTCTTCACTTCGAGCACCGCATCGTGGCGCTGCAGCACGTGCTTGACGATCGCGAGGCCGAGGCCGGTGCCACCCGTGTCGCGCGAACGGCTGCGATCCACGCGATAGAAGCGCTCCGTGAGCCGCGGTATATCGACCGCCGGAATGCCGAGCCCGCTGTCCGTCACCGAGAACACCGCGCAATTGTTTTCAGCGCGCCACGACAGATGCACCGTCCCGCCCTCGGGCGTGTAGCGCACTGCATTGGTCGCAAGATTGCCGAGCGCGCTCAACACCTCGGTTTCCGAGCCGGTCACGCTCAGGCTGTCGTCAAAATCCGCCGTGATGTGATGATGTCCGCCGGAGAGACTCTCCGCGTCTTCGCGCACGTGACACAGCACCGCGCGCATATCGACCATCTGGTTGCTCTGGACTCGCGCCTCGCCTTCGAGCTGCGCGAGCACCAGCAGGTCCGTCACGATGTGGCGCATGCGGGCGGCCTGCTGCTCCATCAGTTCGAGGTAGCGTGCGCGCTCGCTTTCGGACAGCGGCAGTTCTCGCATCGTCTCCAGAAAACCCGACAGCACTGTGAGCGGTGTCTTCAGTTCGTGCGAGACGTTCGCGACGAAGTCACGGCGCATGGCGTCGGTTCGCTCGAGTTCGGTGATGTCCTGCGTCAGCACGAGCTTGCGGTTGTCGCCGTACGGAAACACCTGAACCGAAATGACGTTCTGCCGGTTGCTGCCCATGCCACGCATGATCAGCATCTCTTCGTAACGGTTCGAATTCAGGTAGCGCACGAAGTCCGGCTGGCGCACGAGGTGCGTGATGTGCTGGCGCAAATCGCGCTTCGCGTCGAGCCCGAAGTGCTGTTCGGAAATCGCGTTGCACCACTCGATCTGGTCGTGATCGTCGAGCATCGCGACGCCGTTGGGTGACGCCTGGATCGCCTGGATGAAACGCGAATGCTGCTGCTCGACCTGGCGCACCTGGGCGTGCCAGCGCTTCGCAAGCTTATGCAGACGATAGTAGATTTCGCCCCACACGCCGGGAGCGCTCGGTACCTCGCCGTAGACCGGCGCATCGAGCAGATGCCACAGGCGCTGCTTGTGAAACGTACTGAAGAAGAGCTGCACGAGCAGTATGCAGACAGCCACCGCCAGCGCAAACTTCACGCCGAACAGCGCACCGATTGCCGCGCACGCGAGCCCGAGCAGAACAAGCGAAACAATGGAGCGCGCCCAGATGATGTTCATGTTCCTGCTTGTCGAAGATAACCCGTCCGAACCAGGCGCGACATGGACCTGTTAGCGACCCACGGGTGGCCCGGAATCCGCGGGGGCACGCCGCGGCATGCGGCGCGCTTGAGTGCAACGGTGCGTCAGGCGCTCCTGGCGAGACGATAGCCGCTACCGCGCACGGTTTCGATCATAGCATCGCACCCCGCCGGCTTAAGCGCGGCGCGCAGACGCTTGATGTGCACATCCACGGTCCGCTCTTCGACGAACACGTGATCCCCCCAGACCTGATCTAGCAGTTGCGTGCGGCTGTGCACGCGCTCCGGGTGGGTCATGAAGAAGTGCAGCAGGCGGAACTCGGTCGGGCCGAGGTCGAGCTTGATCTCGTTTCCTTCCGCATGCGCGGCCACGCGGTGCGTGGCGGGATCGAGCCTGAGACCGTTGATCGCGACGACGTCCTCGGTGAGCTGCGGCGCACGGCGGCGCAGCACCGCCTTGATGCGCGCCATCAGCTCCTTCGGCGAAAACGGCTTCGTCACGTAATCATCCGCGCCGATTTCGAGGCCGAGCACCTTGTCCTGCTCGTCACCGCGGGCGGTCAGCATGATGATCGGAATATGCTTCGTGCGCTCGTTGTTGCGCAGATCGCGCGCGAACGAGACACCCGACTTGCCCGGCAGCATCCAGTCGAGCAGGATGAGATCGGGCAGCACATCGCTGATGAGATTCTGCGCCTGCTCCGCGTTGTACGCGCGGATCGGACAATGGCCGGCGTGCTGCAGATTCACCGAAATCAGCTCGGAGATGGCGGGCTCGTCTTCGATGACGAGAATGCTGCTAGGCATCGGCACCTCTTGATCTTATAAGCGGGTAATTAGCTCAGCGCTTCGCGTTCGAGCGCGTCGCGCGACTTGTGGCGTACATCGGTGCCCTTCACGATGTAAATGATGAACTCGGCGATGTTCTTCGCATGGTCGCCGATCCGCTCGATCGCCTTCGCGATGAACAGATAGTCGAGCCCGACCGAAATCGTGCGCGGGTCTTCCATCATGTACGTCACGAGCTTGCGAACGAATGCGCGGAATTCTTCATCGATCGCCTTGTCGTCGCGCACGATCTGCGCGGCGGCCACGGTGTCGAGACGCGCGAAGGCATCGAGCGCGCGGCGCAGGATCGAGACGGCCATCTCGCCCGAGACCTTGATCTCGGCGATGTTTACACTGCGCGACGCGCCGTCCTCCATCAGGCGCTTCGTGCGCTTGGCGATTTTTTCGGCTTCGTCGCCGGCGCGCTCGAGGTTCGTAATGGTCTTCGAAATCGCGAGCAGGAGGCGCAGATCGCGCGCGGCCGGCTGGCGACGCGCAATGATGTTGCTGCACTCCTCATCGATCTCGACTTCCATCGTGTTGACGCGGTCTTCGGTGGCGATCACGCGATCGGCGGCAGCGCCGTCGAAATCGTTCAACGCCTGCATCGCCGTGATGATCTGCGATTCGATGACGCCACCCATTTCGAGGACCTTCGACGACACGAGATTCAGATCGGCGTCGAACTGGCTGGACAGATGCTTGTCGGACATGTCGGGCTCCCTGCAACAATCAGCCGAAGCGGCCGGTGATGTAGTCTTCCGTTTCCTTGCGGACCGGCTTGATGAAGATCTTCTCGGTGTCGCCGAATTCGATCAGCTCGCCGAGATACATATACGCAGTGTAGTCCGAGCAACGCGCAGCCTGCTGCATGTTGTGGGTAACGATCACCACCGTGTAGTCGCTCTTGAGTTCCGCGATCAGCTCTTCGATGCGGCCCGTCGAAATCGGGTCGAGCGCCGAGCACGGCTCGTCGAGCAGCAGCACTTCCGGACGGATTGCAATGCCGCGCGCAATGCACAGACGTTGCTGCTGGCCGCCAGAAAGCCCGTAGCCACTCTGGCCGAGCTTGTCCTTCACCTCGTTCCAGAGCGCGGCCTTCGTGAGCGCCCACTCGACGCGGTCGTCCATTTCCGGCCGCGACAGCTTTTCGAACATTTTCACACCGAACGCGATGTTGTCATAAATCGACATCGGGAACGGGGTCGGCTTCTGGAACACCATGCCGATGCGCGCGCGCAAAAGCGAAATGTCGCGCTTCGAGGTCAGCAGGTTTTCGCCGTCCATGACAATCTGGCCTTCGGCGCGCTGCTCCGGATAGAGCGCGTACATCTTGTTGAACGTACGCAGCAGCGTGGACTTGCCACAGCCCGACGGGCCGATGAAGGCCGTCACCTTGCCTTCGGGAATGTGCAGGTTGATGTTCTTCAGGGCGTGGTACTTGCCGTAGAAGAAGTTCAGATCCTTCACTTCAATCTTCGGCGTACCGAGCATTTGCGCGTTAGTACCGAGGGCGGGATCCGCAGGTTGAAAACCCGGGGCAGACGATGCGCGGCCGGCCGAGTTGATTTGACTTTCTGCCATGTTCATCGAATGACTCCGCCCTTACTTATTCGAAAATACCGTGCGCGCGAGGATGTTCAACCCCAGCACGCCCAGCGTGATCAGGAAAACACCGGCCCACGCAAGCGACTGCCACTGCGCAAACGGGCTCATCGCAAACTTGAAGATCGTGACCGGGAGGTTCCCGATCGGTTGATTCATGTCCACCGTGAAAAACTGATTCGAGAGCGCCGTGAAAAGCAGCGGCGCCGTCTCGCCTGCGATACGGGCAATCGCGAGCAGCACACCCGTCACGATGCCCGCCACCGATGCCTTCAGCGTGATCGCCAGGATCATCCTCCATTTCGGTGTGCCGAGCGCAATGGCCGCTTCGCGCAGCGCGTTCGGCACGAGCTTCAGCATGTTCTCGGTCGTACGGATCACGATCGGAATCTGCAGGAGCGCGAGTGCAATTGCGCCCGCCCAGCCGCTGAAGTGCCCCATATGGGCGACGATGAGCGCGTAGACGAACAAGCCCACGACGATCGACGGCGCCGACAGCAGGATGTCGTTGATAAAACGCGTCACGGATGCGAGCCAGGAACGCTGGCCGTATTCCGCGAGATAGATGCCCGCCATGATGCCGATCGGCGTCCCGACGAACGTCGCAACACCGACGAGCATCAGGCTGCCGACGATCGCGTTGGCGAGACCGCCGCCGTCGGTATTGGGCGGCGGCGTCGACTGCGTGAACAGTTCCACCGAGAGACCGCCGAGACCGAGCGAAAGCGTCGTATAGAGAATCCACACGAGCCAGAGGAGACCGAACGCCATCGCGGCGAGCGACAGCGTCAGGGCAATCGCATTGGTCACGCGGCGGCGGTGCTGCAGCCTGCCGCGCATCTTTTCCAGTTCGGGGCCATAAATGGCGCCTGGAATTTTCATCAGCGGCTCGCTCATCGTGCGCCCTCCGATTTTTCGAGGCGCAGGAGGAGCAGCTTCGAGATCGAAAGCACGATGAACGTGATCACGAACAGGATAAGGCCGAGTTCCATCAGTGCGGCGGTGTGCAGGCCCGGGCTTGCTTCGGCGAACTCGTTGGCGAGCGCCGAGGTAATGCTGTTACCGGGCGAGAAGAGCGAAACGTTGTCGAGCAGGTTCGTATTGCCGATCACGAACGTGACGGCCATCGTCTCACCGAGCGCGCGACCGAGGCCGAGCATGATGCCGCCGATCACACCGGTCTTCGTGAACGGCAGAACGATTTTCCACATGACTTCCCACGTCGTGCAGCCGATGCCGTAGGCCGACTCCTTGAGCAGCACGGGCGTGACTTCGAACACGTCGCGCATGACCGACGCAATGTATGGAATGATCATGATCGCGAGAATCACGCCCGCGCAGAGGATGCCGATACCGATCGGCGGCCCCGCCACCAGCGCGCCGATGATCGGCATGCCGCCTAGCACCGCCTGCAGCGGCTTCTGGAACCACTGCGCGAAGATCGGCGCGAACACGAGCAAGCCCCACATGCCGTACACGATCGATGGAATCGCAGCCAGCAATTCGATGGCGATGCCGAGCGGACGACGCAACCACGCCGGCGAAAGCTCGGTGAGAAAGAGCGCAATGCCGAAGCTCACAGGCACAGCGATGATGAGTGCGATGATCGAGGTGGCGACCGTGCCATAGATGGGCACGAGCGCGCCGAACTGATCACTGGGCGGATCCCAGTCGGCAGTCCAGAGGAATGCGAGGCCGAACTTCTGGATCGACGGCATCGATTCGACGATCAGCGACACGATGATGCCGCCGAGCAGCAGCAACGTGACGATGGCGGCAAGGCGCGTGAGGCTGCCGAAAATGACGTCGCCTGCCGGGCTGGGCGCTTTCTGCTGCGCTTCGCTGCCGGGCGGATTCGATACGAGCGGGGCGTCGGACATGGTGACCAGTTTCCAGATGCCGTTCGCCCCAGGGGCGCGCGGCGGTCATGCAGTCTGAGACTGCAAACCGCCCGCCTGCCGGTCTTGCAACCGAACGACGGGCGGCGGATCTCACACTAACTAACGAACGAACGGGCCGTGCGCTGAACGCGCGACGGCCCCGTTTTCCTCGTTTCAGCCTTTCTTATTCTGCGATCGGCTTACCAGCGGCGTCCTTCACCTTCTCTTTCCACTGCGTCTTGATTTCGCTCACGACTGCCGGCGGCAGCGTGATGTAGTCGAGATTGTCAGCTGCAGCGCTGCCATTCTTGAATGCCCAGTCGAAGAACTTCAGCGTTTCCTTGCCCTCGTCCGCCTTGTCCTGCGCGGTGTGCAGCAACACGAAGGTCGCACCGACGACCGGCCATGCCTGCTTGCCCGGCTCGTTCGTCAGGATCTGGTAGAACGACTTCTTCCAGTCTGCGCCGGCAGCGGCGGCCTTGAACGTGTCGGTGTCCGGCTGAACAACAGCGCCCGACTCATTCTTCATGGCAGTGTAGACCATGTGGTTTTGCTTGGCGTATGCCCACTCGACGTAGCCGATCGCGCCCGGCAGACGCTGCACGAAGGCTGCGACACCGTCGTTGCCCTTACCACCCGTGCCGGTCGGCCAGCTCACGGTCGTGCCTTCGCCAACCTTGCTCTTCCACTCGGGGTTGACCTTCGAGAGATAGTTCGTCCAGATGAAGCTGGTGCCGGAACCATCGGCGCGGCGAACCACGGCGATGTCGAGGTCCGGCAGCTTGACCTTCGGGTTCAAGGCGACGATGGCCGGATCATTCCACTTCTTGATCTTGCCGAGATAGATGTCGCCGAGCACTTCGCCCGACAGCACGAGTTCCCCCGCCTTCACGCCCGGCACGTTGATTGCCGGCACCACGCCACCGACCACCGTCGGGAACTGGAAGAGACCTTGCTTTGCCAGTTCGTCGTCCTTCAGCGGAGCATCGGAGCCCGCGAAGTCAACCGTCTTGGCGACGATCTGCTTGATACCGCCCGACGAGCCGATACCTTGATAGTTCACCTTGCCGCCGCCCGACTTTTGATAGGCATCTGCCCATTTCGTGTAGATCGGTGCTGCGAAGGTGCTGCCCGCTCCAGTGATGTCGGCGGCTTGCGCTGCGATCGCGAAGAGCGTGCCAGCAACGCCAGCGAGCACGGTGTGCATCAATTTCATGTGGCCTCCAGGTCCAGGGTGTATGCCGTTTAACGACACCGCGAAGCTTAGGGGCTCTTTGTGACAGTACCGTGACCATTCATGAATCAGCCGTGACAGTGCGATTACAGCTGAAAGGCTGGCGAGAATGAATGAACGATGCGCTTGCTTCATAGCCGTTGCGGCTCGCGTGGCAAGCGTTTGCTAAACGTTCAGGAGGGCGCGACAGGATTCAGACGGCGTGAAAAGCGCGGTCCGGAGGGACCGCGCCTTGACACCTTCGAAAGGATGCGGAAAGGGAACTGAAGAACCCCTCGAAACGCTGGAGCGGTTCAGTTCAACACAGGCAAGACCTGCACGCCAGGGCTCGCCTCTGGGCCGACTCAGGCGATCGATCGTGTGACGGTTTCGGCGATTGCTTCTGCGTGGTGAACGGCATCGCGCTCTTCGCGGGCCTCGACCATCACGCGCAGCACCGGCTCCGTGCCCGAGGCGCGAATCAGCACGCGGCCCTTGCCCTTGAGTTCCGCCTCGGCTTTGGCGATCGCCTGCTGGATGGCCGGTTGGCCCTTCCAGTCGGCACCCCGCGCGATGCGCACGTTGATCAACTTCTGCGGGAACAGCGTCACGCCGTCGAGCAGTTCGGCAAGCGTGAGCCCGCTGCGCTTCATCGCCGCGAGCACGAGCAGCGCCGAGACGATGCCGTCGCCGGTGGTGTGCCGGTCGAGCGAAAGGATGTGTCCGGAGCCCTCGGCGCCGAGCACCCAGCCGTGCTCGCGCAGCTGTTCGAGCACATAACGGTCGCCAACGGCCGCGCGCGTGAACTTCACGCCGAGACGCTCGATGGCCTGCTCGACCGCAAGGTTCGTCATCAGCGTACCGACCGCGCCGTCCACCGTCCCCTCGGTCGCGATACGGTCCTTCACGAGGACGTAAAGCAGTTCATCGCCGTTGAAGAGGCGGCCTTGCGCGTCGACGACCTGCAGGCGGTCGGCGTCGCCGTCGAGCGCGATGCCGAGATCGGCGTGATTCGCCCGCACGGCGCGCACGAGCGCGTCCGGCGCGGTCGCGCCGACGCCGTCGTTGATGTTGAAACCGTTCGGCGAAACGCCGATCGGAACCACATCCGCACCCAGTTCATGAAACACATGCGGCGCGATATCGTAAGCAGCGCCATTGGCGCAATCGACGACGAGCTTCAGCCCGCGCAGATTGTACGGCTGCGGGAACGTGCTCTTGCAGAACTCGATGTAGCGGCCGCGCGCGTCATCGAGACGCCGTGCACGACCGAGTTGCTCGGACGGCGCGCAGTCGAGCGCCAGCTCCAGTTGTTCCTCGATCTGCGTTTCGACCTCGTCGGGCAGCTTGTTGCCGTCGGCTGAAAAAAACTTGATCCCGTTGTCGTAAAACGGGTTGTGCGACGCACTGATCACGACACCCGCGGCAAGCCGCAACGCGCGCGTGAGGTAGGCGATGCCGGGCGTGGTCATCGGGCCCGCCAGCATGACGTCGATACCGGCCGCCGAAAGCCCGGCTTCCAGCGCCGCTTCCAGCATGTAGCCGGAGATGCGCGTGTCCTTACCGATGAGCACCGCGGGGCGCGGGCCCGAAGCCGCTGCGGAGCCCGCAAGGACCTTACCGGCCGCGTAACCGAGGCGCAGCACGAAATCCGGCGTGATCGGCGCCGAGCCAACCTTGCCGCGAACCCCATCCGTTCCGAAATAACGACGACCCATCTTTCGATTCCTTTCCTGGAATATTCTGTTCAGTCTTGCGCTGAAGCCGCCTCACTGCGTGCAGCGTCGCGCACGGCGCCCCATATTTTCAGGGCATCCACGGTCTGTGCAACATCGTGCACGCGAATGATCGCGGCGCCCCGCTCCACGGCGCACACAGCGGCGGCCACGCTCGCGGCGACACGCTCCGGCGCGGGCCGGTTCACGAGCGCACCGAGCATCGACTTGCGTGACATGCCCGCCAGCACCGGATACGGCGCGACGCCTTGCGGTACGTGCGGCGCCGTCTCGGCCAGATGGGCGAGCAGCGCGTAGTTATGCTCGATCACGGCCTTGCCGAAGCCGAAACCGGGATCGACGCTAATACGCGCACGCGCCACGCCTGCAGCTTCGAGCTCCGCGACGCGCGCAGCGAGAAATGCCCGCACCTCGCCCACCACGTCGGTGTAATCCGGTGTGCCTAGCTGCATCGTCTGCGGCTCGCCGAGCATATGCATCACGCACAACCCGCAATGGCTCGAGCGCACAGCGTCGATCGCGCCGGGCATCCGGAAGCCCCAGATGTCGTTGACCATGTCCGCGCCGGCCGCGATCGAATGGCGCATGACCTCCGGTTTGTACGTATCGACCGACAACGGGACGTTCGCCTCGCGCAACTGCTCGATAAGCGGCAGCACGCGCTCCAGTTCTTCGTCGACCGGCACTGGCGGCGCGCCGGGCCGCGTAGACTCGCCGCCGATATCGAGGATGTCCGCGCCGTCGAGCAGCATCTGCTCGGCGCGCCGCAGCGCATCGCCAAAATCGGCATAGCGGCCGCCGTCGGAAAACGAATCGGGCGTGATGTTCAGGATGCCCATGACCAGCGGGCGCTCGAACGTCAGCGTGAAACGACCGCACTGTAGCGGCTGTGAAAGCAGATTACCCTGCGAGATCGAATTGGGCACGTGAAACAAGGTCAGAAGTGTAACGAAAAACCGTCGCCAGAAATGGAGGCGGGCCGATGTGAACTCACACCGGCCCGCAACTTGATTTGATTCAGGACAAAGGCGTTCAGGCCGGCGCAGTCGCGCTGCCAGGTTTCACCTCAGTGCCCGCGCTGCCCCCCGACGATGACGCGTCACCCGCCGGCGGCGTGCTCTTGGGCGTACGAGGCGGACGACCTTCCATGATGTCGTTGATCTGGTCGGCGTCGATCGTTTCCCACTCCATCAGCGCGGCGGTCATCGCCTCGACCTTGTCGCGATTCTCGTCGAGCATGCGCTTCGCGAGGTTGTACTGCTCATCGAGCACGCGGCGGATTTCCGCATCGACCTTCTGCTGCGTCGCTTCCGAAATGGCGCGCGTGAAGCCCTTGCCAAACGGACTGCTGCCATCGTCGTCTTCCACGTAGACCATCGGCCCGAGCGCATCGGTCATGCCGAAGCGTGCCACCATCGCGCGAGCCGTCTGCGTCGCCTTGTTGAAGTCGTCAGATGCCCCAGTACTGATGAGGTTCAGGAACAGTTCTTCTGCAACACGGCCGCCGAACAGGATGGCCAGACGGTCGAGCAGATAATCCTTCGAGTACGTTTCGTTGTCGTGCTCCGGCAACTGCCAGGTCACGCCCAGCGCGCGGCCGCGCGGAATGATCGTAACCTTGTGGACCGGATCGGCCTTCGGCAACAGCTTCGCGATCACGGCGTGGCCCGACTCGTGGTACGCCGTGGCGCGCTTCGCTTCTTCGCGAATGACCGCCGACTTGCGCTCCGGACCCATGAAGATCTTGTCCTTCGCGTCCTCGAAATCCTGCATCTCGACGATGCGCTTGCCGCGACGCGCTGCAAAGAGCGCTGCTTCGTTCACGAGGTTCGCCAGATCGGCGCCCGAGAAGCCAGGCGTGCCACGCGCGATCACCGCTGCGTCGACGTCGTTGGCGATCGGCACCTTGCGCAGGTGCACCTTCATGATCTGCTCGCGGCCGCGGATGTCCGGCAAGCCCACGTAGACCTGGCGGTCGAAACGGCCCGGACGCAGAAGCGCCTTGTCCAGCACGTCCGAACGGTTCGTCGCCGCGATCACGATCACACCCGAGTTCGCCTCGAAGCCGTCCATCTCAACAAGCATCTGATTCAGCGTCTGCTCGCGCTCGTCGTTGCCGCCGCCCATGCCGGCGCCGCGATGGCGGCCGACCGCGTCGATTTCGTCGATGAACACGATGCAAGGCGCATGCTTCTTGGCCTGCTCGAACATATCGCGCACGCGGGCCGCGCCCACGCCGACGAACATTTCAACGAAGTCCGAACCCGAAATGCTGAAGAAAGGCACCTTCGCCTCTCCGGCGATTGCGCGCGCAAGCAGCGTCTTGCCGGTACCCGGAGGGCCGACGAGCAGCACGCCGCGCGGGATGCGCCCACCGAGCTTCTGGAATTTTTGCGGATCGCGCAGGAAGTCGACGAGTTCGGAGACCTCTTCCTTGGCTTCGTCGCAGCCCGCGACGTCGGAGAAGTTGACCGCGTTGTTATTCTCGTCGATCAAGCGGGCGCGCGATTTACCAAAGGAGAACGCCCCGCCTTTGCCGCCCCCCTGCATCTGTCTCATCATGTAGAACCAGAACACGATGATGAGTATCGTCGGCCCGAGGTAGTACAGCGCGGAAACAAGCGCGTTCGGCTCTTCGTCAGCCTTGCCGCTCACCTGAACGCCGTATTTCATCAGGTCGCCGACCATCCAGATGTCGCCGGGCGACACAATCTGGTATTTCTGGCCATCCGCGGGAGTGACCGTGAGGTTCCGCCCCTGCACCACGACGCTCTTGACCTTGCCGTTCCGCGCATCGTCCATGAACTGCGAATACGAGACGCCTTCCTGGACACGGGGCTTGTCGAACTGCTTGAACACCGTAAACAGCACCAGTGCGATAACCAGCCACACTGCTGCCTTCGAAAACATGTTGTTGTTCAAAGCACCACTCCTTCACTCATAGACGGGCGCCTACATTTGCCTTGCGACACCACCAAAGCATTCTAATCCAGTACGCAGGCACCCGCCATAATCAATCTCTACCGCGGGAATAGCCTCGGGGCCTTATCAGAAGGCCCTTCCAGCGGCCTTTCGGCATCCTCTGCCTGCAATTCTTTACCCTGCCCTGCGTACACCGGAACCGATCGCCGCCTCAACGCGGCCGCTTCAGCTGTTTACCCAATATAAACGTTTCGGCCGATTTGTCCCGCGAAGCCTTCGGCTTGCGGGCAGCCACAACTTTGAACTGATGCTTGAATTTCTCGACGATCTGGCTGTAACCACTGCCGTGAAAGCATTTTACTAAAAGGGCGCCATCGGGTTTCAGATGATTCTGCGAGAACTCGAGTGCGAGATCGCACACGTGTTCAATCCGCGCAGCGTCCGCTGACGACACGCCCGACAGATTGGGTGCCATGTCCGAAATTACAAGATCGACCGGACGGCCGCCCACTCGTTCTTCGAGTTGCGCGAGCACGTCGTCCTCGCGGAAGTCGCCCTGGATGAACTGAACGTCGGCGATCGGCTCCATGGGCAGCAGATCGAGGGCGATGATCGTGCCGTCGATGCCACCCTGCCGCTCGGCGTCGCGCTTCGTGCCCTGTGTGAGCTTGTTGCGCACGTACTGGCTCCAGCTGCCCGGCGCCGCACCAAGATCCACGATCACCATGCCAGGGCGGATCAGCTTGTCCTGCTCGTCGATTTCCTTAAGCTTGTACGCAGCGCGGGCGCGATAGCCCTCCCGCTGCGCCATTTTCACGTACGGATCGTTAATATGGTCGTGCAGCCACGACTGGTTGAAGCGATTTTTTGCCATTAAAGGTGAACTCTTGCTGCGTCATTGCGCGCTTTTAGCGGATAATACGCGCTTTATTCGTGCGGCCGTCAGGGCCCGTCCGGCTCATTTACGCCGGCTCGCGCCTCGCGTTTTGCCGTTCCTCACGGTTTTTTCCGTTGTTCCGATGCGCTGTGCGACGGGTGAGCTGTCAAATACGCTCATTCCGGCCCGCTGGGCGCCGTCATTCTAGTCGACTCTTCATACTCCATGCCCGCCCTTACTCTTACTGCCGAACAGCGCTCCGAACTGCGCTCCGCCGCTCATGCGCTCAAGCCGGTTGTGCTCATCGGCGCAGAGGGCTTGACCGACGCCGTCCTCAAGGAAATCAAGGTTCACCTCGGCGCGCACCAGCTCATCAAGGTGCGCGTGTTCGGTGACGAGCGCGAGGAACGGGTCGCCATCTATGAAGAGATCTGCGACCGCCTGAATGCCGCGCCGATTCAGCACATCGGCAAATTGCTCGTGATCTGGAAGCCCGAAGAAGTCGCGCCGAAGACCACGACTGCACGCGCCGGTGCTCGCGGCACGGTCAGGCGTCCGGCAGGCGACGTGCCGAGCGCGGGCGAAGCCGGCAAGCGCGGCGCGGCACCGCGCGTCGTCAAGGTCGTCAAGCCGAGCGAAAACCCGATGCGCCGTCCGAAGCCGCAAGCGCTGGTCGTCAAGGGTAACGAGCGTGTCACGCAAGGCGGCAACATCAAGCGCGCTAAAAAGCGCCAGACGGGCAGCAAGCGCGCTCATCAAGGCTCGAAGTAAGCGCCGCTATGGTGCGCCGCCCGGCCCTGCCCGCGGCGCACATCTCCCGTTTCAACTGGAAAAAAAGCGGATTTGCGGCAGATAGGCCCGCGCTTCAGCGCGGTGCACCCTGCGACGCTACGCCGCGCGCGGCGGCCATGCGGTGGACAGCAACCACACGAGCGCGATGCCCAGCGAACTCCCAATCAGATAAAACACGCTCGACACGCCGTGCAGCATGCCGAAATGACTCGCGTACGGCGAAGCCGCAATGTCCATACCGGCGTTCATCGCCTGCATGCGAAGTGCGTTCATGGACGGCTGCAGGGCGAAATAACCGATCAGCACACACAACACCATTCCCAGCACGAGCCAGCGCAAACGTCGGTACTGTCCGGCGCCACTCCGCGCGAGCACGTTGGACAGCACGAGCATCAACACGCCACACGCGAGGCCGCCCCATCCAACGATGTGGAAGAGCCGCGCGGCAATCGAACCGGCCGTCGTGCGCTCAAGCGAGGCAAACAGCACCGGCGCGACCACATAGCCGACCGTCAGCTGGCTACCCACCCACAGCATGGCCAGCAGGCTGAAAAGTCTGTGCGCAAGCGGGGAGACTGGATTCACTTCGACGGACCCGTTAAACGTACCGAACGTCAATAACCTCGTACTCGCGCACGCCGCTCGGTGCCTGCACCGCGGCGACGTCGCCCTCCGACTTGCCGATCAGCGCGCGCGCAATCGGCGAGCTGACGGAAATCAGACCGTGTTCGAGATCGGCCTCGTCGTCGCCGACGATCTGATAAGTGACCGTCTTGCCCGATTCGAGGTCTTCGAGGTCGACTGTCGTGCCAAACACGATGCGGCCGTCCGCTTCCAGCGTGGCGGGGTCGATAACCTGCGCCGCTGCGAGCTTCGACTCGATTTCTGCGATGCGGCCTTCGATAAAACCCTGCTTTTCCTTCGCGGCGTCGTATTCCGCGTTTTCCGACAGGTCACCCTGCGCACGCGCTTCAGAGATGGAATTGATGACCGCCGGCCGCTCGACGGATTTCAGCCGCTGCAGTTCTTCACGCAATTGATCTGCGCCGCGCCGGGTCAGGGGAATCGTGCTCATAGACAACTCAATTAGCCCAAATGGCCATGCAGGCCATAAAAAAAATCACCGCGGTTAAGTGCATCCCGGGAGGGCGCCGGCGCCGATGAAACGCGCCGGACTTCGAACCCTGTGGGACGCCGCTTAACCGCGGCAGCTAGCGGGAATACCCGCCTCGTTAGGGATTAGACAGTTAGTCGAACCCTTAGTTTAGGCGAGCGTGGAGTCCTTGTAAATCATAGACTTCCAGGTTCTTCAGGTAGCGCAGACCCTCGACGGCGGCCCGCGCACCCGACATCGTCGTGTAGTAGGTGACCTTGTTGGCCTGTGCGCTCATGCGGATCGAACGCGAATCGGCGATCGCCGCGCGTGTCTCGTCCACGGTCGTGAAAACGAGCGAAATTTCGCCGTTCTTGATCATGTCGACCACGTGCGGACGGCCGTCCTTCACCTTGTTGACGACCTTCACCGGTACGCCGGCCGCCTCGATCGCGGCGGCCGTGCCGCGCGTCGCGACAAGTCCGTAACCGAGTTCGTGCAGCATGCGTGCGACTTCAACGGCCTTCGGCTTGTCGGCGTCCATCACGGTGATGAACACGGTGCCCGATTCCGGGAGGCGCGAGCCGGCAGCAAGCTGCGACTTGAAGAGCGCTTCGCCGAACGTCTGCCCCACACCCATCACTTCGCCCGTCGAGCGCATTTCGGGTCCGAGCACCGGATCGACGGTCGGGAACTTGATGAACGGGAACACCGCTTCCTTCACGCTGAAGTACGGCGGCTCGACTTCCTTCGTCACGCCCTGCTGCGCCAGCTTCTGCCCGACCATTGCACGCGCCGCGATCTTCGCGAGCGGCAGGCTCGTGGCCTTTGACACGTACGGCACCGTACGCGAAGCGCGCGGATTCACTTCGAGCACGTAGATGACGTCCTTCTTCGAACCGTCATCCTGCGGAACCTGCTGGATCGCGAACTGCACGTTCATCAGTCCAACCACGTTCAGGGCCTTGGCCATGGCGGCGGTCTGAAGCTTGAGTTCGGCGACGGTTTCCTTCGACAGCGAGTACGGAGGCAGTGAGCACGCAGAGTCGCCCGAGTGCACGCCCGCCTGCTCGATGTGTTCCATCACGCCGCCGATGAACACCGCGTCACCGTCGGAAATGCAGTCCACGTCGCATTCGATTGCGTCGTTCAGGAAGCGGTCGAGCAGCACCGGCGAATCGTTGCTGACCTTCACGGCTTCGCGCATGTAGCGTTCGAGGTCACGCGGCTCATGGACGATCTCCATGGCGCGACCGCCCAGCACGTACGACGGACGCACGACGAGCGGGTAACCGATTTCGTCGGCGAGCTTGAGCGCTTCGTCTTCGGCGCGCGCAGTGCGGTTCGGCGGCTGGCGCAGGCCGAGGCCCTGCAGCAGCTTCTGGAAGCGCTCGCGGTCTTCGGCGGCGTCGATCATGTCCGGCGACGTGCCGACGATCGGCACACCGTTCGCTTCGAGATCGAGTGCCAGCTTGAGCGGCGTCTGGCCGCCGTACTGCACGATCACGCCCACCGGCTTTTCGAGGTCGACGATTTCGAGCACGTCTTCGAGCGTGACCGGCTCGAAGTACAGACGATCGGACGTGTCGTAGTCGGTCGAAACGGTCTCGGGGTTGCAGTTGACCATGATCGTTTCGTAGCCGTCTTCGCGCATCGCGAGGGCAGCGTGCACGCAGCAGTAGTCGAACTCGATACCCTGGCCGATCCGGTTCGGGCCGCCGCCGAGCACCATGATCTTTTTGTTGTTCGTCGGGTTCGCCTCGCACTCGTCCTCATAGGTCGAGTACATGTAGGCGGTCTTCGTCGCGAACTCGGCCGCGCAGGTGTCCACGCGCTTGTAGACCGGGCGAACGTTCAGTTCGATACGACGCTTGCGGACATCGGTGGCGTTGCTGCCGAGCAGCTTCGCGAGACGACGATCCGAGAAGCCGCTCTGCTTCAGATAGCGCAGCTCGTCCTTCGACAGGCTCGCGAGCGTGCGGCCCTTCATGGCCGCTTCCTTCTTGATGATCTCTTCGATCTGCGCGAGGAACCACGGGTCGATCGCCGTTTCCTCGAAGATCTCTTCGCGCGTCATGCCGAGGCGGAACGCGTCGCCCACGTACCAGATGCGGTCCGGACCGGCTTCGCCGATCTCGCGGATGATCTCGTCGCGGCTGGTGGTCTTTTCATCGAGACCGTCCACGCCCACTTCGAGACCGCGCAGCGCCTTCTGGAACGACTCCTGGAACGTGCGGCCGATCGCCATGACCTCGCCCACCGACTTCATCTGCGTCGTGAGGCGCGAGTCGGCTTCGCGGAACTTTTCGAACGCGAAACGCGGGATCTTCGTGACTACGTAGTCGATCGTCGGCTCGAACGACGCCGGGGTCTGGCCGCCCGTGATTTCGTTCTTCAGTTCGTCGAGCGTATAGCCGACGGCCAGCTTCGCCGCGACCTTCGCGATCGGGAAGCCAGTGGCCTTCGATGCGAGCGCCGACGAACGCGACACGCGCGGGTTCATCTCGATCACGATCATGCGGCCCGTGCGCGGATCGATCGAGAACTGCACGTTCGAACCGCCGGTGTCGACGCCGATCTCGCGCAGCACGGCGAGCGATGCGTCACGCAGGATCTGGTATTCCTTGTCGGTCAGGGTCTGCGCGGGCGCCACGGTGATCGAGTCGCCGGTGTGGATGCCCATCGGGTCAAGATTTTCGATCGAGCACACGATGATGCAGTTGTCCGCCTTGTCGCGGACCACTTCCATCTCGTACTCCTTCCAGCCGAGCAGCGACTCTTCGATCAGCAATTCGCGCGTGGGCGAGAGGTCGAGACCGCGCTTGCAGATCTCTTCGAATTCCTCACGGTTGTACGCGATGCCGCCGCCCGAACCGCCGAGCGTGAACGACGGACGGATCACGACCGGATAGCCGCCCGTGCCGGTCGCCACCGCGATTTCGGCGTGGACCTTGAGCGCTTCTTCCATCGAGTGCGCGACACCCGACTTCGCCGAGCCCAGGCCGATCTTCGTCATCGCGTCCTTGAACTTCTGGCGGTCTTCAGCCTTGTCGATTGCTTCCGGCGATGCACCGATCAGTTCGACGTTGTACTTCGTCAGCACGCCGTGGTGATGCAGGTCGAGCGCGCAGTTCAACGCGGTCTGGCCGCCCATCGTCGGCAGGATCGCGTCGGGGCGCTCCTTCGCGATGATGCGCTCCACCACTTCCCACGTGATCGGCTCGATGTAGGTGACGTCGGCCGTGTTCGGGTCGGTCATGATCGTCGCCGGATTGCTGTTGACGAGGATGACCTTGTAGCCCTCTTCACGCAGCGCCTTGCACGCCTGCGCGCCCGAATAATCGAACTCGCACGCCTGGCCGATGATGATCGGACCCGCGCCGATGATGAGAATGCTCTTGATGTCTGTCCGCTTGGGCATAACGCTCTCGCTAAATATTCCTGTGTCTTGTGTCCGGTGGGCGACAGGGTGATCACTAACCGCGCCAGTTGCGCACTTCACCCCTTCACTGCTCACCGCCGGACGCGCGCGTGGGCCGCTGTTACTGCACCCGCACGGCTCGCTGCGCGCCCTTTCCTGCTCGTCCTGCTGTTCTGCGCCGCGCCCTTACGCTGCCGCGCTGCGCTTGCCGCCCTTCGCGCTGTCCATGAGCGCGGTGAAGCGGTCGAACAGATAGCCGATGTCGTGCGGACCCGGTGATGCTTCCGGGTGGCCCTGGAAGCAGAATGCGGGCTTGTCGGTCAACTCGAAGCCCTGAAGCGTGCCGTCGAAGAGCGAGACGTGCGTGACGCGCGCATTGGCGGGCAGCGTCCCGGCATCGACTGCAAAACCGTGGTTCTGCGACGTGATGACCACGCGGCCGTCGCCGAGGTCCTTCACCGGATGGTTCGCGCCGTGATGGCCGGTCTTCATCTTCATGGTCTTCGCGCCGACCGCGAGGCCCATGATCTGGTGACCAAGGCAGATGCCGAACGTCGGGATGCCGCGCGCGATGAATTCCTGCGCGGCCTTGATCGCGTAGTCACAGGGCTCGGGGTCGCCGGGGCCGTTCGAGAGGAACACGCCGTCCGGGTTCAGCGCGAGCGCGTCGGCGGCCGTGGCCTGCGCGGGCAGCACGGTGACGTGGCAACCGCGCTCGGCCAGCATGCGCAGGATGTTCTGCTTCACGCCGTAGTCGAACGCGACGACCTTGTACTTCGGTGCGGTCTGCTGTGCGTAACCTTCGCCCAGACGCCATTCGGTGGTCGTCCACTGGTACGCCTTGTCCGTCGAAACGACCTTCGCGAGGTCCATGCCCGCGAGACCCGGGAACGAACGGGCGAGTTCGATTGCCTTCGTCTCGTCATCGGAGCCTGCGAGAATCGCGCCGTTCTGCGCACCCTTGTCGCGCAGGATACGCGTGAGCTTGCGTGTGTCGATGCCGGCGATCGCCACGACGCCTTCGTCGCGCAGATAGTCGCCGAGCGTGCGCTCCATGCGGAAATTCGACGCGAGCACCGGCAGGTCGCGGATGATCAGCCCGGCGGCATGGACTTTCGTGGCTTCGACGTCTTCGGCATTGACGCCGACGTTGCCGATGTGCGGATACGTCAGGGTGACGATCTGGCGAGCGTAGCTCGGGTCGGTCAGGATTTCCTGATAGCCGGTGATGGCCGTGTTGAACACGACTTCACCAATCGTATGACCCGGCGCGCCGATGGAATAACCACGAAAGACTGTGCCGTCGGCGAGCGCGAGCAGAGCGGGAGAGAAAGACGGCAACACGGGAGACTCCTTGGGGGAACACCCAGTGCCGACCTGTTTATCCGACCTGTATCCTGCGGCGGCTGCGGCGTCGGCATCGCGCCTTTCAAGGCAAGATGCGCGCGCGGCTCGCTCGCTGTCGTCGCATTTTGCGGCGAGTTCTTTCTGCGGCGCTGCCGGACTGGTTTCGCGCACCGCACGCAAGGCGTGGGGCGGGATTCAGTCGGCGCCGGCGTCCAGAAGCGCAATGCGCGGGCGGCGGATGAACGGATGGGAGAAGGTAGGCGCTAGGGTGCGGGTTGATAAGCTCAAACCTTGAAATTATAGCCCGAAAGTGCCCTATTCTTCAAATTTCACGACAGCCCATCCGTGCAGGCGCCCGCCAGTTCGCCTCGGCCAACCGGCGAAACGCCCTTTCCACTATAGCCGCAAGCCATCAGACCACAAGGCGCTGGGATTGCCCCCCGGGAGATCGTCACTATTGCCCTTGGCGAGCCCGGCCGGCGCCTCTATTGCCGCTCGGCGAACGCAAATGAAAACGCCGCCACCCGGTGGGTGACGGCGCATGAAGTAAAACGACGAGTGATCGGAGCGAACTGCCACGCGCTGCCCCCGCAGCGCATGTTGTCACCCTTCGCAAGCCGCTATTTTGTTTTCTGCTTTTGCGTTTGGGTAACGGCCTTCTGGCGGCTTGCCGTCCCCTTCGACGCCTTGGTGGGCGCGGCGTTCGGCGATTTTGCCTTGACCGGATCGGAAACCTTGACCAACTCGGCGCGCACGCGACCATGCTTCTTATCGTAGCGCGACTTTGACCCCGTGTCTGCAACGCGGGTGCCAATGCGCTGGACGGCGCCACCCGAAGCGTTTGCCGCGAGTCGTTCAGGCGCCGGTTCGCTCGGCATCGCCCTGCCCACGGGTACATGCAGCACGAGGACCTGTCCCGGCGCGACGAGATCGCGATGCGTCTTGTTCCACGCCTTCAACTGAGCAACCGATACGCCGTAACGGCTCGCCACCACTTCCATCGACTGCTTGCGGCGCACGCGGATCAGCATCTTGCGCGTGTCGGGCACGTCCGGCTCCATCGCGAGCACCGCGCTTTCTGCGACATTGGCGCTGATGTCTTCGTCGTCACCGTCATCGGTGCGCGGCACCACGAGCGTCGAGCCAGCCTTCAGGCGCATGCCCGCCGGAATCTTGTTCACCGACATCAGCGTGTCCGCGTCCACGCCGATCTTCTGGGCGATCGCCGCGGGCGTCGTACGGGCGTCAGTGGTGTAAACCGTCCACGACGACAGCTGTCCGTTGAACGACTTCAGGTTGCGCTCGAACGCGCTGGCGTTGTCGAACGGCAGCAGGATCTGCGGCTGCGTAGCGCCGAGAATCACGGGCTTCTTGAACGACGGATTGAGTGAACGGAACTCGTCGGAGGTCATGTTCGCGAGTTTTGCGGCGACGTCCACGTCGATATCGCGCGAGGTGGTGACCGTGACGAAATACGGGTGATTCGGGATCGTCGGCAACGTGAGACCGTACTGTGTCGGATTCGTCACGATGTTCTTGACGGCCTGCAGCTTGGGCACGTAGTTACGTGTCTCGTTGGGCATGCGCAGGCTCTGGTAGTCGGTCGGCAGGCCAGCAGCCTGGTTGCGCGCGATCGCGCGCTGCACGTTACCCTCGCCCCAGTTATACGCGGCTAGCGCGAGATACCAGTCGCCGAACATGTCATGCAGACGCGAGAGATAGTCGAGCGCGGCGCTCGTCGAGGCGAGCACGTCACGACGCTCGTCCTGCCACATGTTCTGCTTGAGCTTGTAGGTGCGACCCGTGCCCGGCACGAACTGCCACATGCCCGCCGCCTTCGCGACGGACAGCGCCTGCGGGTTGTACGCGGATTCGATGAACGGCAGCAGCGCCAGCTCGGTCGGCATGTGGCGCGCTTCGAGTTCTTCGACGATGTGGTACAGGTACTTCTGCGAACGCTCCGTCATGCGCGCAACGTAGTCGGGACGCTGGGCGTACCAGTTGGCGTTCATGTCGACGAGGTCGCTCTGCAGATCGGGCATCTGGAAGCCGCGGCGGATGCGACCCCACAGATCGGCGTCCTGGCTGGTGAGCTGACTGACCGAGCCGTTGTCGACGTCGATCGTTTCCTTTGCGGCGGAAGTCCTGCGGAGTTGGTCGGCTGCTGCCTGAGGATCTGCTGGGGCGAGAGAACTGGCTGGATTACTCGCAGATGGTCCCCCGCCCGCACAGGCGGCGAGCATCAGGACCAGCAGCGCACTAAAGATAAATCGCATGAACGTCTACTTCCGCAAGGCTGGAATTTGCAGCCGATGGTACGGAAGCTGCGTATTCCCGTCAATCTAAAAAATTCGAAAAAGTCATGAAAATCCGCAAGTTGGGTGCGGTTCCATACTTTTGAGATGAGCTTACCCCTTGGTGGGGGTGGGTTAGCGGAACCTGTTCTTCCATTCGCGCATTAGCGTAAAGGCTGCAAGCCGGTCCGGCACTGTTTCGTGCAACTGCTCAGCAAGCGTCGCCTGGACGGACGGGTCCCCCGCGCGCAAAAATGGATTCACGGCGCGTTCGTGCGCGATCGTGGTCGGCAACGTCGGCACACCGCGCTCGCGAAGCGCTGCTGCGTCGCGGCTCCAGTCGCGCAACGCGGCGTTGCCCGGATCGCAGGCTAGCGCGAAGCGGATATTCGATAGCGTGTACTCATGCGCGCAATGGACTTGCGTGTTGCCGGGCAGCGCCGCGAGCGAGTCGAGCGATGCCAGCATCTGCGCGGGCGTGCCCTCGAAGAGGCGGCCGCAACCGCACGCGAAAAGCGTGTCGCCGCAGAAAATGTGTGGCGTGCCGGCGGGATCGGCGGCCTGGAAGTACGCGATATGCCCGCGCGTGTGGCCGGGCACATCGATGACGGTGAAGTCGAGCGCGGGCGCGTCCAGATGCACACGCTCCCCGCCCGCAACGCGCGTGACGAACGGGTCGAGTGGCCCGAGCGCCTCAGCGGCGGGGCCGTACACCGGCACGCCCTGGCCGTTCAGCAGATTGGCCACCCCGCCGACGTGGTCGTTGTGGTGATGGGTGAGTAAAATAGCGGCAAGCCGCCAGCCGCGCTTCGCCAGATACGCTCGAACCGGCGCGGCGTCGCCCGGATCAACGGCGATTGCATTACGGCCGTCCGACACGACCCAGATGTAGTTGTCGTCAAAAGCCGGAACGGGTACGTATTCGTACGAAAGCGGACTATTCATTGGGGCGTCGTATTCTTCGACATGTCTGACCGAACGATTATAGACTGGCCCGCCTGGACCGATTCGCCGACCGGCAAGTACGTCCTCGACTGGGAACAGGAGCAACTCGACCGCGTGGTGTCGAATATTTTCGGTTACCACGCGCTGCAGCTCGGCATGCCGCAGCTCGACGCGCTGCGTGAGAATCGTATGTCGTGCCGCGGCCTCGTGCTCGACGCCGCCAGCGCCACGAGCGCGCCGTACACGGTACCGACCGCCCACGCAGATGACGTCCACCGCTTCGCCACGACGAACGGTGTGGCGAAGCCCGCGCGCCATGCACCCGAGGGCCGCAGCACAGTGTGGTGCGACCTGCTCGACCTGCCGTTCGAGGCACAGAGCGTCGACCTGATCGTGATGCCGCACACGCTCGAATTCACGAGTGACCCGCACCGGCTCCTGCGTGAAGCCGAGCGCGTGCTGATGCCCGAGGGACAGTTGCTGATCGTCGGCTTCAATTCGCTGTCGCTCTGGGGCGCGCGGCAGTCAGCGAGCAAGCTCACGGGACAGCCGTTCCTGCCCGCGCGGCAGGACCTCATCGCGTTCACGCGACTGAAGGACTGGATCAAGCTGCTTGGCTTCGAGCTTGAACGCGGACGCTTCGGCTGCTATCGTCCGCCGCTCGCCACCGACAAGTGGCTCGCGCGCTACGCTTTCATGGAGGCCGCCGGCGACCGCTGGTGGCCGATCTTCGGCGCCGTCTACATGGTTACGGCGATCAAGCGCGTCCAGGGCATGCGCCTCGTGGGCCCGCTGAAGGTCAAAAAACCCGTGCTGGCGCCAAGCCTGACGGCGGCCGCCACCACCCCCTCCCCTACACGCAACAAGGACACATGACCGCTCCCGACTACGTCGAAATCTTTACGGACGGCGCCTGCAAGGGCAATCCGGGCCCCGGCGGCTGGGGCGCGCTGCTGCGCTTCGGCGCACAGGAAAAAGAACTGTTCGGCGGCGAGGCCGTCACGACCAACAACCGCATGGAACTGATGGGCGTGATCGCCGCGCTGGAGGCGCTCAAGCGCCCGTGCCGCGTAGTCGTCCACACCGATTCGCAATACGTCCAAAAAGGCATCAGCGAGTGGATCCACGGCTGGAAGAAGAAAAACTGGATGACGGCCGCGAAGACGCCCGTCAAGAATGATGACCTCTGGAAGCGACTTGACGCGCTCGTCGCGCAACATGACGTCGAATGGCGCTGGGTGAAAGGCCACGCCGGACACCCGGAGAACGAGCGCGCCGACGCACTCGCGAACCGTGGCGTCGCCTCGCTCGCAGAACTCTGAGCGCGCAGCGCCTTCTTTCGTAGCAACCTGACTTATCCGACATGCGCCAGATCATTCTCGATACCGAAACCACCGGCCTGAACGCCCGCACCGGCGACCGCATCATCGAAATCGGCTGCGTCGAGCTAGTGAACCGCCGGCTCACCGGCAACAATCTGCACTTCTACGTGAATCCGGAACGCGACAGCGATCCGGGCGCGCTTGCCGTGCACGGCCTGACGACCGAGTTCCTCTCGGACAAACCGAAGTTCGCTGAAGTCGCCAACGAGATCCTGGACTTCGTCACAGGCGCGGACATCATCATTCACAACGCACCGTTCGACATCGGCTTCCTCGACGCCGAGCTTGCGCTGCTCGGCAAGCCGTCGTTCAAGGAGCACTGCGGCGAAGTCATCGACACGCTGGTGCAGGCCAAGCAGATCTTCCCTGGCAAGCGCAACTCACTCGACGCGCTGTGCGATCGCTTCGGTATCAGCAACGCGCACCGCACGCTGCACGGCGCGCTGCTCGACTCGGAACTGCTCGCGGAGGTGTACCTCGCCATGACGCGCGGCCAGGAAAGCCTCGTCATCGACATGCTGGGCGAGACCGTCGCAACGGGCAACGTCGCCACGCCTCGCATGCAGATCGAAGCGCTCACCCTGCCCGTGATCGCCGCTACGGCAGAAGAACTCGCCGCGCACGACGCGGTGCTCGATGGCCTCGACAAGGCGGTCAAGGGCACGAGCGTATGGCGCACTCAGCCGACAGCGGAAGGCGCGTGAGCAGTCGTCGAAACAGCTGCTACGCAAACCACTTAAAAAGGGCTTTACAAGCCTCGAAAAGTCGGCGATAATTCAAAGCTCTTCGGGTGGTTAGCTCAGCGGTAGAGCACTGCCTTCACACGGCAGGGGTCACTGGTTCGATCCCAGTACTACCCACCAGATTCATGGGTACGTTGGAAGCCCGAAGAACAAAGGCCCTGCGGCGAAAGCCCAGGGCCTTTTTCTTTTTCTGCCGTCGTCGAAACCTCTGCTTATGCGCCATTTGGCGGACAAGTGGCGGAGTTGAAAATAGTCCCAACGCGATAACCCTCAATCGTCTGGGACAGAAATGGCTGGAATCTGGAGACGGGGAAAATATTGGCGTGCCGAGGTCCGGCGCACGCCTCATCCCCTACAAACAAGCACCTTCAACACCAAGGCCGAAGCCGAGGCATGGGCACGCCAGATCGAGTCTGAAATGGATCGCGGTGTCTTCGTCAATCGCAAAGAAGCGAAGATCACCAGCTTCGATGAGCTGCTCAAGCGCTACGCCAAAGAAGTCTCGCCCAAGAAGAAAGGCGGTGACGGTGAAATCATCCGCATCCTCAAGCTACGCAAAGACAAGCTTGCCGCATACAAGGTAGCGGAACTGACCAGCAAGGTCATGTCCGACTACCGCGATCGCCGGCTCGCCGGCGACTCCGAGAACAAGCCTGTTACTGGCTCAACCGTCAACCGCGAACTGACGCTGATCCGCCATGTGCTCACCGTTGCCGTCAAGGACTGGGGCATTCCAATTGAGGGCAATCCGGTTTCGGGGATGCGCCGCCCCAAGGAAAACCGTGCACGCACGCGCCGGCTGTCCTCCGACGAAGAAAAATGGTTGCTAGCTGAACTAACCCCTAGTCCACGCGATGAAAACGGACGTTTCGGGCCCGGCGGCTGCCGAAACGAATGGGTACTACCCGTGGTCGTCGTCGCAATTGAAACGGCTATGCGTCGCAGTGAAATACTCGCGCTGCGCTGGGTAGACGTGTTCCTCGATGACCGATACGTCCGTCTGCTCGATAGTAAAAATGGCGAGGCCCGCGATGTACCGCTATCAACGAAGGCTGCGGCAACGCTGTCAGCGCTGCCGCGCGACCCTAGCGGCCACGTTTTTCCGATCACCGGTGAAGCACTCAAGAAGGCGTTTACTCGCGCCTGCGAGCGCGCGGGCATTGAGAATCTCCACTTCCATGACCTGAGACACGAGGCAACGTCGCGCCTCGCAACGCGACTCGACAATATTCTGGAGCTGTCCGCCGTCACCGGGCACAAGACTGTCCAGATGCTCAAGAGGTACTACCACCCTCGCGCCTCCGATCTGGCGCGCAAACTCGGCTAATTCGTAGATCTGCCCGGAATGAAACCACTCTTTATGCGCCATGTACGCCGCGGCACGTCACCCATAGGATTGGCTCACCGTAACTCAACTCAGAGCCGCTTGTTGTAACTCCAAGCTGCTCAACGGTAAGTCACTCACCTTATCTAGGGGCATGGCAATGATCCTGCTGATCGCAGCGGAAAAAGGGGGCGTAGGAAAATCCACGATTGCCGTCAATCTGGCGGTACATCTAGGCCATAACGGCGTGGATGCTGTTCTCCTCGATAGCGATGGGCAGGCCACGGCTGCCCGATTTGCCGAGCGGCGTGATGAGGCTCGCCTATCCCCTGCGGTGCCGTGCATCCAGCGTAACGGCGACGTCGCACCAACCTTGCGCGATCTCGAACGACGGTATCAGGTGGTCATTGTTGATGCCGGGGGACGCGATTCGCGCGAGATGCGCTCTGCTATGGCCGTTGCCAACCTACTGCTCGTACCCACCCGCGCAAGCCAGGCGGACCTGGAAACATTCCCGAAGATCAACGAGCTGATCGGCCTCGCGCGTGGTGTCAATCATGAACTGAAAGCAGTGGCCGTGCTCTCAATGGCTCCGTCCAACCCGGTAATCCGAGAAGTGGAAGATGCGCGAGAACTCCTGGCCGGATTCGACCAGCTCAGTCTCGCCGATACCGTTATCCGTGAACGCAAGGTCTATCGTGACGCGCTTCTCGCTGGCAAGGGGGTGATCGAGCTCGACAACGGCCAGGCTCGCGCCGAGATCCAGCTATTGACCCAAGAATTTTTCGACCTCAGCTAGCCGGACAAACCTATGAACACCAAATTCAAACTGAGCCCAAATCAACACGCGGAGCCCCAGCCGGCGACTGCGGAAGAATTTGCCAACGCTGCAGGCATGGTTCGATCACAACAGGCCGAGCGCCCCTTGAAACCCGTGCGCCTGAATCTCGATTTGACGCCGAGCTTTCACGAGCGCTTGAAGCTACGTGCCGCCGAGTTGCGACTGACCGGCGCGCAATACATCCGTGAGCTCGTACTGAAAGACCTTCGCGAGAGCATATTGAAGTGACTCAACTCAACACTGAGACGAGTAACTCAACTCATATCTCGGTTTGAAAGCGGTCCGCCGACCGGCAGCAACCGGCCGACGGACCTGACCACCACCCACCTGATAGCGAGGTATCCTGATGGCTAAATTGATTTTAGCGCCCCATCCATTGGAAAGCGTAGCTGGAACCGACTGGCATGTGGAATTTACCGATCTGGTTTCCCCGCTTTCGGCAGCGCGTAACGTTCTCGAGCAGTTCCTGGATAGCGCTCCGAACAGGGAGGCCGCGGCGTACGTGCACGCATTCATCGACGTGCGCATGGAACTCGCAGCCGTGACAGGCGTACCATTTTAGGGGCCTACCTGCATACGTTGAGCTAGGGTGAATTGGTCGCGCTTGCGGAGAACACCATGAACAACACGCTGGGTTGGTCATGACGGACAACAATGCCGCCGTACAGAAAGCAAAGACGATTTATTCACGCGATCCGTGGAAGCCACGGTATTTTCTAGACACGGAGTTCACAGACTTCATCGACTGTCAGTTGATCAGCGTGGCGATTGTGGGCGAGGACGGCCGCGAGTTCTACGGCGAGTTGAAACCCACAGACTACGACCGGACCGCCTGTTCAGCCTTTGTTATCGAAACCGTGTTACCGCAACTCGGCCAGTTCGCCGGCCGCACCATGTCGTTCGCGCAGCTTCGTAGCGAGCTGCTGGCATGGCTCCACCGAATTCCGATGAAGCCGCGTCCAGTGCTGTGCTACGACTACCAAGGCGATTTTGACCTGTTGTGCGACCTGATCTGCGGGCCATTGCCGGCCGGCTGGAAGCGCGAGCACATCGGCGGCCGGATCGACGTCAGCCGGCTGGAAGCGTATTTCCGCCAACACGGCGGCCGACACCACGCTCTTGTCGATGCCCGAGCCAACGCCTTCGCGTTTATCTGAGATCTGCCATGACCAATAACGCCCCGCCAGCGGTGCCCGTGATTCAGCGCAACGGTCGTCCGTTCGCCATCTGTCTACGCGACATTCCGCAACCCTGGCAGGACCGCTTTCGTGCCGCCTTGCGGGGCTCGGCCTGTCCTGTAATGGACGGCGATGGTGAATATGCCTACGTACGGGATTGGCAGGACTGGCTAGACGGCCGCTTTCCTCACTGAAGGAGCACGGGATGGAGCACGAGTTCGTACAGAAGATTCGGGCCTGCGTGATTTACGACGAGCCGCGCGACGTTTTCATTGCGACCGTCGTGGCAACCGGTGAAACATTCGAGGCCGCCGACGGTGACGAGATAGCCGCCTGGCCGACAGTGTCCAGGGTCGAGCCAGGCCGTGTCTCGATGCCTCGTGAACTAATAGAATCGCCCGACAACCGGGCGAACATCAATGCCATGCTGCGCCTGATCTGGAATGCCGAAATCGGGTCGCGCGTCGAGGCGCGCGATTGGCGGCTACGCTCCGAAAAATCGGACCGTCTCGGCCAGCTCATCAACAGTCCGGAATTCTTGGACATGGCCAACGCTGCCATCGCCAAGGCGATCGACGAGTTCGAGGCGAAAGGCATCAAGCCAGCCTACATCCTGCGCGAACGCAAGCGTTAATTCGGAGGCCGCCGCATGACCATTGCTGAACTAATTTCGTCACTGGGCCGGTTCCCGCCAGACGCGCGGGTGGTTATTCCGCACCTTCACGCAGGCTTTAACGATGTGATCGGCGTTCGCGAAGTGCCGATACACGTCGGGAAGCCATCAGATAAGGCGTTCGGCCGAGGAATCCATACTGACCAACGGTCGATTGGCGATGACGCCTTTGTTCCGGACGAAGTTGCCGTCGTGATCGACTGGGGTTGAGCGGAAAAACGCAGGCCGGTCTATGTCAAACGAAAACGCTACCGCAGTCTGTCGTTACGCACTCAATAGCCATGGCCGTGATTTCGTGGTCGGAGACGTACACGGCTGCTTCTCGCTGCTCGACGCCGAACTCGCTGGGCGGGGCTTCGATCTGGAGCGTGATCGCCTTTTCAGCGTAGGTGACCTGATCGATCGCGGCCCCGAATCGCCGTCCGTGCTCGACGCCGTGCGTCGCCACCGCGTACAGGCGGTGCGCGGCAACCATGAGCAAGGGATTCTCGACTGGCGTTCACACACCGAGCGCGCCCACGACTCCGAACGTATGGAGGCGATGTGCACCAATCCCGACCAGGCAATCGCCGAGTGGGTCTTTCACGACGGCAGCACAAGCGAACTGGTCCACAACGGAGGGCAATGGTTCCTTGAGCTGTACCGCTCGCGCCGTAACGAGGAACGCGAGCGAACGCAGCACATCTTGAGCTATTTATCCGGGCTGCCCTATGCGCTCGAGATCGAGACGGCGTACGGCAGGGTTGGCATCGTGCACGCTGAACCCGTTCGCGAAGAATGGGACGATCTCACCTGGAGCCTGGCCAGCGGCTCGATCGCAACGTATGAGCGAGAGCAGATGCTATGGGATCGACGCCGCTGGAAGGGGCGCGAATTGTCCACGTACGTTGATGGCGTAACGGCCGTGATCGTCGGCCATACGCCGACCGGGAACGTTGCCCAGCGCGGCAATGTGATCAATATCGACACGGGGGCAAGCTACACAAACGGACGAATCACGCTTCTCGACCTGGCCGATGTTCCAGCCTGGCTCAGCCGCGGCGACCTACCGTTGACCAGGCTCCTGGGATGAACGCGAGGATCTTTTTCTGCGGCGATACACACGGCCAGTTCGACCACATTCTGGCTCCCGTGCAGGAGCATCGCCCAGACGCCGTGATCCTGCTCGGCGACCTGCAGCCGCGTGTGCCGCTCCACGAAGCGCTGCATGCGGTGCAAAACTTGACCGAGCTGTGGTGGACTCACGGCAATCACGATACCGATAGTGACGTCGACCACGATAATGACTTCGGCTCGCAGCTCGCGGACCGGAGCCTGAAGGACGCGTCGTGAGCGTGGCCGGCGTGCGGATCGCGGGCCTCGGCGGGATCGTCCGCGGACAGGTTTGGCGGCCGCCCGAGCCGCCACGCGTGCATGCGCAGGCCGAGTTCATCGCGCAGTGCGGGCGTGGCAAGCGCTGGCGTGGCGGCATGCCCCGTACTCATCGCAGCGCGATCTTTCCAGCCGACTACGAGGCCTTGCTGGGCCAACGAGCAGACGTTCTCGTGACGCACGAAGCGCCGGCCTGCCACCCGTACGGATTCGCGGCGATCACAGAGCTCGCGCAGCAGCTAGGCGCAAAGACGGCATTTCACGACCATCACCATGACCGACTGGACTACAGCGAGGCCAACGGGAGAAACAGATTCAAGGCGGTCGGTGTTGGCCTACGCGGCATTACCGACCAGGGCGGCAACGTAATCGTGGCAGGCGAACTGGATGAAGAACGAGGCGATCGTAAGGAGGGTATCCGGGAATGATCATCTTTCCCACCGCCTCGCGCCATGCGGCGCGACCTGATGGAAAACCCGCCTCTGGCGCCCCTGTCAGGGGCCGGGCGGGTTTCCCACAGGCGCTACGCGGGCCATGGAAAAGGACAGGAGTTACCCATGAATAACAATTCAAACCCCCATCTAGTCAAGTTGACGCCGCTCAAGCGCTTCCGCCTGGCCGTCGAATTTTCTGACGGCCGGCGCGGCATCGCCACGCTACTGGAAGAGGATATGCGCGGAAAAAACGCGCGACTCTCCGACCCGGACTACTTTGCACAGGCTTTCGTTCACGAAGGTGACGTAATGTGGCCAGGTGGAGAACAGGGCCGTGCGGAAGCCCTGTATTCCGATGCGCGATTCAGGCCTGAACCACTTCGGGTCAGGGATCTGATCAACCTGCTTCAGGCGTTTCCGCCCGACGCCCGCGTGATCGTCGCTGGGTACGAAGGCGGCTTTGATGACGTGACCGGCGCAGAGCTCCGGCCGGTAATTATCGACGGCGGCTATCGAATGCACGAGATTTGGGGTGGCGCCCTCTACTCTCCGCGCGAAGACGGACTGGAAGGCGAGCACAGTGAAGCGACACTCGACGATCTCGCCGATCCAGACTACGCCGAATTGGTGTACCTGACCTCGAATCGCGTGCGCTAGATAGGAACGCAAACTGTGGAAAACGACGACAACGAAACTAAGGAGTGGCTGAACGCACCCCAGTAGGAGGGGAGTACGGTGCGCCGTTATGCCGGACTATCCCCTTTCGGGGAGGACAGCGGACGGGATTCCTCTACCGGCCCGTGGTCTGGTGGCGCCACCCGCAACCAGGTACCCAAGGTGTCCCGGACACAGTGCTGGCAGAGATCGATGCCAATCTCGCAGCCGTCGCCGAAAATAGAGTCAAAGCCGCCGCGATACATGATTGACACCCTCTCATGCCACTCGGAGTCTGGGTCGTCTTGGGTCATGCGTCGCCCGCAGCGATCGCAGATGCACGCAGCGACTTCCTGAACTGTCTTTTCCCGATATTCAAGCACCACCTACTCCCTCTGCCAGGTCGCCGGCACCAAGCCCAGTTGCTTCGCGGTTGCGGTGGGCAGGCGCAATACCACCGTGCCCGGTGCGCGTTCCATGTTCCCGATCATCGTTACCTCGACCGCGACGCCTTCCAGCTCGAGGTACACCACGTCGTCTAATTCGAAAACCTCTGAGTAGAGGTGCCAGCCCGGAAGTTCGCCGTCCTTTTCCTGATGCCGGATGGGTGCCTTTGTACTCACTGACCACCTGTAGAAAATGAGGGGTACCCGCCTTTCGCGGTTGTCTTGTCATCGTGCGACATAGCGGTGTGACAAGGACTCTGTGGGCTGCGGCGGCTCAGAACGGCCAACAAGCGTCGTTCGTGCACGTCGCCACGTTGACATTTGAGTGTCGAATTTGCTCAAAAATCGGTCGCTCGGCTACCATTGGTTCGGAAAAAAGATGGGGCCAAATAATGAACGGACAGTGGTTGGGCACTAAGTACAGTACTTCCGAACACACTCGCGATGGCAATCTCATCGTCAATCTGGACCGTATCGGTGACAGTTATGAAGGCGTCGCCTACAACTGGCCTCTGCAACCGCCGTTTATATGCGGGACAATTCCCTTCCGCGTGCCGGTGAACCAGAATCCTTTCGCGACCGAAAGCATCCTTCTCGCTTATACGACGCAAACGGACGTACCGTTTCCATTCGTCGATGCCAGTGTATATGCATCACAGATTACTGGGTCACCACAAAGTGTGGCTCGGCGGGTGTACATCGAAGGTGACTGGAATTCCGACAGAATGCGGCTTTCATACTCTACGGACCTCGGTGACACAGGGCACGCGATAGTTCGTCGAATGGCGCCAGACCAACAAAGTCGAGTCGTCGGTAAACGAACGACATGGAAAGAGCTGAAATCCGAATTCCTGGGCACCTCATACCGACAATTCATCTTCCGGGGGCAGTCGAACGCGAACTGGCCTCTGCGGTCGCTGTACCATCGGGAGGGGCGAGCGAATCTGTACCGCTACACAGCGGAGGACGTGCCGATGATGCACAAGCGTCTCGGCGGCCAGCTGAAGCAGCCAATGAACATCAATTTGAATGACGACAGAGGTGGATTCGTCCACTTGTTACAGCACCACGGCTACCCAACCCCGTTGTTAGACTGGTCGTTCTCACCTTTCGTCGCCGCGTTCTTCGCATTTCGGAGCCACCGGCGCTCGCCAAATGGCAACGAGCAGTGCGCTCGCATATTCAGATTCAATTTAACGGCGTGGGTAAAATCGCTCGAGCCCATATTGATGCTCGCGACGCCCCGAAGCAATTTCTCGTTTCTTGAGTTCCCGACGCAAAACAATCCTCGTGTCATTCCCCAGCAGGCATTGTCAGCCGTGACCAGCATGGACGACATAGAGAACTACGTGCAAAGCCAGGAGCAAATGCGGGGCGAGTCATTCCTTGATGCGTTCGACATCCCCGTATCGGAAGCAGACGCGGTCATGGCCGATTTGCGACTAATGGGCGTTACGGCTGGGTCACTTTTCCCGGGTATTGATGGCGCTTGTGAGGAAATGCGTGCTTGGCGCTTCCCTTCGCAATGACGCACTCCATTTCCATGAGTTTGCGGGCGCTAGATCACCATCCATCAGAGTGACTGCTCTATCTTGCGCAGGGCCATTGACACCCGGCCATTCCGACCGCCGGCTGCTGGTCGCTTAGTACCTTTTCATAGTGTCGCCAGCTTGCGGCCAGCCACCGTCACACCATGGAGCGAAGTACAACCGCGAGGCGCCGGACATCACCTCAGACATTGGCGGGTCTGCTAGGCACCCATAGCGGACGCCGGGCTGACTAACCTCGCTTATCGCTATGCCACTCGTTACCTCGATTTCTCGACGGCGGCGGCTGAGCTTCCGCACGTCCGTACTGCACGTGCGGTTTAAAGCAGCAGGCGTTAAAGATTTCGCCAACAATGCCGACAAGCCATTACGTTCAAACCATTCTCGCTCACGCTACCGATGAAAATCAACTCACGCGTTCGACAGGCACTGTTATTGGCTTCTTTCTGCGTGACAACTCCCTTTGCCGCTTACGCGGACGATGCCGCACCAACAACATTCGACAAGTTCGTCGACATCGCTCCCGGTAGCGATGTGACACATCAAGGCGATTTTCCCAACCACGCCTACCGCGCCAAGCGGGTGAACAAGAACCTTTGGACGTTCATTGATCGTGTCGGGTACTACATGCTTTATCGAAAGAAAATTCAAGCGTGGTGCGAAAGCAATGGTGGCATCTATCGGGCCGGCGAAGAAGATCGGAGCGGAAGTTGTATGGATAAGCTGAACCGGGATAAAGCCCTCGGCGCGTATCTAGTCGAGATCACGAAAACCGATAGTTACCAGGGGCAAATGACTGCGGGATACGCAACCTTCTATTACTTCGACCAAGATGGGTACTCCAAAAAAGTCGCCCAAGAAGACACGACGAACGAAATGGATAGAGAAGACGCCCAGCTAAACCAGATTTGCTATCAGGATCAGCTCAAGACCATCCAGCAAAATCCCCAAGCCGGAATGGACACCAACCTAGGGATGGTAGTCGACGTAAAATTGCCGCTGGTCCTTATTCAAAACACGCGTTACTGAGCTTCCCCTGAAATTTCGCCTTCCAGCAGGTCGCGTATAAACTCGACCCAAAGGAAGGAAAGCAGAGATGTTCAAGGTACCGCA